>NZ_NEHJ01000009.1:0-358097 GCF_002112345.1 Pseudomonas sp. R43(2017) | reverse complement strand
ATACTGCGGCGGCAGCATCTTCAGCCAACTGGTGAAGGCCGCCAGATGAATGAACAGCAGCGGTTCGTCGCTGAGCATCAGCAGGCCATTGGCGATGGCTTCGGCGGAGGCCTCAAGCAAGGCTTCCAGCTCGACGCCGGACAGGTATTGCAGAAGTTTTTCGCTGTTGGCCTGCAAGTCGGCGAGCAGGGCGAACAGCTGTTTCACGTCATCCCAGACGCCATTCAGCGCCGTTTCGAAACCGCGCCAGTCGGCCTGCTGCAACTGACCGTAACGCTCCAGGAAACCCGCGCTGGAAAACTCCGCCCATTGCGGCTGAAACCCGCCCCATTCCTCACGCAACCATTTTTCCAGGCCATCAATGAGCCCCTGATACGAGGCATACAGCGTCTGGATATGCGCGGTGGAAACATCGGGAAAGAAGGTGATGCGATAACGCTGGCCCCGGTCGCAGTCGTCGACCTCGAGAATGCCGCTGGGGCCGATGGTGTAATGCTGCGGTTCGCCGAATTTCAGGGCGCCGCCGACATCGGAAATGACCGGTTCCAGGGTCACCGGCGTATCCCCGATCGGCACGAAGCGCGCGGCTTCGAACATGTGCACCAGCGTCAGGGAGCCAGTGGCAGAACACATGGCCACTGAGGAGCTGATGGGTTTTCGGCTGGTAATCGGCGCACTGAGCTGGACATCGTTGCCGACCTTGAACACCTGATCGACATCCAGCGCGGTTCCCGTCCAGAACTGCTCGGCCCAGCTTTCATAGTTGTTGAGGCAGAGGCGGAACTCCTGAAACAATTTCTCGGCGTCGGGCTGGTCAGGGTTCAGCGCAGCCACCACCAGCAAACCGATGCTGTTGTTCAGTTTCAGGAGTTGCTCAGATGGAAGCATTCGCAGTCACTCGCGCGCATCAAGGGGATGGCGCGAAACTTTGCGGGGGATCAAACAGGAAAGAAGTCAGGCAAGTAGGCGATGTCTGTAGGGCGTTTCTCTAAGTGCATTCGGCTTTGCCGGGTATTAGCGAGAGGCTGTTCGTTGAGCAGGGCTTTCGCCTACCATGCCATTAACGATATCGATGACAAAAAAGGATCGAGCGTCATGCCCAACACCGCCGAGCGGATCAACATCATCGACACTCAGGTGTTGTCCCACGACTGGTACCTGCTGAAGAAAATCACCTTCGACTACCTGCGCAACAACGGTGAATGGCAACGCCAGACCCGCGAAGTCTATGACCGTGGCAATGGTGCAGCGATTCTGTTGTTCAACCGTGAAAAACGCACGGTGGTACTGACTCGTCAGTTCCGCTTGCCGGTGTTCGTCAACGGTCATGACGGTCTGCTGATCGAGGTGGCTGCCGGGTTGCTGGAAGGCGCGGCACCGGAGCAGCGTATCCGCGACGAGGCCGAGGAAGAAACCGGTTACCGCGTGCACGATGTGAGGAAGGTGTTCGAGGCGTACATGAGTCCGGGCTCGGTGACCGAGAAGCTGCACTTCTTCGTTGCCGAATACGACGCGGCGTCAAAGGTCAGCGACGGTGGTGGCCTGGAGGAGGAAACCGAGGAACTGGAGGTTCTGGAGTGGCGTTTCGACGATGCACTGGCAGCGTTTCATCGTGGCGAGATCTGCGATGCCAAGACCATCATGTTGCTGCAATACGCCGCCATGAATAACTTTTTCGACGCCTAAAACAGCTCGCCGGTTTTGCCGATGTCTGACCACTGGCCACCTTCCAGTGTCAGCAAGCGCTCCTTGGCCTCAAGGCCGCCGGCAAACCCGGTCAGTTTTCCCGAGGCACCAATCACCCGGTGGCAGGGCGCGATGATCGAAATCGGGTTTCTGCCGTTCGCCGCGCCGACGGCACGTACCGCGCTGGGATGGCCGATCTGTTGGGCAATCTGGCTGTAGGTGCGGGTCTCGCCGAACGGAATGGTCAGCAACGCGGCCCAGACCTTTTTCTGGAACTCGGTGCCGGCAAAGTCCAGCTCCAGATCGAACGCACTTCGCGTTCCGGCAAAATATTCTTCCAGCTGTCGCGCGGTTTTCACCAACACCGGGTTGTCGGGTGCTTCGGTCATTGGTCCGAGGCGCACCCGGTTCGGTTTGTCGTTTTCCCAGAGGATGGCGGCCAGTCGTGAACCGTTCGCGACCAGCTTCAACTCGCCGACGGGCGAGGGCAGGGTGATGAACGTGTAGGCCATGGGGAAAACTCCGGGTCGGGTCGGCAACAGCGCCCAGCATACTGCCGGATCGGGGAGGCGCAAACCGCAATCGCGACCATACTGGCTGATGCTCTTGAAGCGCTTTCCTACCTTATAAAAAGAAGAGACCGACTCATGAAGTACGAACCTTTTGCCAAATCGCTGATTGCGACCTCATTGGCGCTCAGCTGCCTCATGGCCCATGCCGCCTCGGTTGCCCCGGTCGCCGCCGAAAACGGCATGGTGGTCACCGCCCAGCACCTGGCCACCCACGTGGGTGTCGACGTCTTGAAAAGTGGCGGCAACGCGGTGGATGCGGCGGTCGCCGTAGGCTACGCACTGGCGGTGGTTTACCCGGCAGCGGGCAACCTCGGTGGTGGTGGTTTCATGACCATCCAACTGGCGGACGGACGCAAGACCTTCCTCGACTTCCGGGAAAAAGCCCCGCTGGCCGCGACGGCCAATATGTACCTCGACAAGGACGGCAACGTCATTCCTGATCTGAGTACCCGTGGCCACCTCGCGGTGGGCGTTCCGGGCACTGTCTCCGGCATGGAGCTGGCACTGACCAAGTACGGCACCAAGCCGCGCAAGGACATGATTGCCCCGGCGATCAAACTGGCGGAAGAAGGTTTCGAACTGGAGCAGGGCGACGTTGATCTGCTGGATTACGCCACCGACGTGTTCAAGAAGGACATGAAAGACTCAGGCTCGATCTTCCTTCACAACGGCGAGCCGATGCAGGTCGGGCAGAAACTGGTGCAGAAGGATCTGGGCAAGACTCTGCGCACCATTTCCGAGAAAGGCGCCGATGGTTTCTATAAAGGCTGGGTAGCCGACGCCATCGTCACCTCCAGCCAGGCCAACAAGGGCATCATCACTCAGGCCGACCTCGACAAATACAAGACCCGCGAACTGGCTCCGGTGGAGTGCGACTATCGCGGTTACCACGTGGTGTCGGCACCGCCGCCAAGCTCCGGCGGGGTGGTGATCTGCCAGATCATGAACATCCTCGAAGGCTATCCGATGAAGGACTTGGGCTTCCATTCGGCCCAGGGCATGCACTACCAGATCGAGGCAATGCGCCATGCGTACGTGGATCGCAACAGCTATCTGGGTGACCCGGATTTCGTGAAAAACCCGATCGAGCACCTGCTGGACAAGAACTACGCGACCAAGCTGCGTAACGCGATCCAGCCGCAGAAGGCCGGTGTCTCCGCCGAGCTGAAACCCGGCGTTGCGCCGCATGAAGGCAGCAACACTACGCACTACTCGATCGTCGACAAATGGGGCAACGCGGTGTCTGTTACCTACACCCTCAACGACTGGTTCGGTGCGGGCGTGATGGCGAGCAAGACCGGGGTGATCCTCAACGATGAAATGGACGACTTCACCTCGAAAGTCGGCGTGCCGAACATGTACGGTCTGGTGCAGGGTGAAGCCAACGCCATCGCCCCCGGCAAGGCGCCACTGTCGTCGATGAGCCCGACCATCGTGACCAAGGACGGCAAAGTGGTGATGGTGGTGGGCACGCCGGGTGGCAGTCGCATCATCACGGCAACTCTGTTGACCATGCTCAACGTCATCGACTACGGCATGGGCCTGCAGGAAGCGGTCGATGCGCCGCGTTTCCATCAGCAGTGGATGCCGGAGCAGACCAACCTCGAAGACTACGCCGCCAGCCCCGACACGAAGAAAATTCTCGAGAGCTGGGGCCACAAGTTTGCGGGCCCGCAGGACGCCAACCATATCGCGGCGATTCTGGTCGGTGCACCGTCGCTGGGTGGCAAACCGGTGGGCAAGAACCGCTTCTACGGCGCCAACGATCCACGGCGCAACACCGGGTTGTCTTTGGGTTACTGAGAAGGGTAAAAAGGGGGTGGGCACACGTCCGCCCCTGTCTCAAGGACCGATCAAGGAAGGCTCACCATGACCACCGCATTGCTGATCATCGATGTCCAGCGCGCCCTGTGTGCAGGCGAATACGAGTGCCACGACATCAAACGGGTGATCGACACCATCAACGGCCTCAGCGACCGCGCGCGCAAGGCTGGCGTCACAGTCGTGCTGATCCAGCATAACGAGAAGGACAGCCCGCTCACCTACGGCGCCGAGGGCTGGCAACTGGCCGATGGCCTGAATACCGCACCGAGTGACCTGCGCGTCGACAAGACCGCCAACGACTCGTTCTACCAGACCAACCTGCAGAAACTGATCCCCCGGGAAGACTTCGATCGCCTGGTGATCTGCGGCCTGCAGACCGATTACTGCGTCAACGCCACCGTACGCCAGGCCCATCAACTGGGCTACGACGTGGAATTGGCAGCCGACGCGCATTCCACCATCGACAACGGCAACATGAGCGCCGAAGACATCATCGCCGAACACAACAAGGACTGGGCGCACCTGACCGGCTCGGTGGCGCGGATTGATGTGAAGCCTGCGGCCGAGATCGCGTTCTGACTCTCTTGAAGTAACCGGTGAAATTTCCAGAGCATCGATAACCCGGGCGCGGCATACTGCCGCCGCCTCAGGAATGGAATCTGTCGATGCTCGCTTTCAATCTCCGTCACGCCTTGCTGCTGACGTCCCTCGTTTTTGCTGCCAATACCCACGCTGCCAGTTTCGACTGCGCTGGCGCTTCCACCTCGGTTGAAAAAGCCATTTGTGCGGATCCGTATACCTCGAGTCTTGATGAGAAACTCGGGAAGCTCTGGACGACAACGCTGACGCAGGTGGCTGACCCGCAAGCGCTCAAGGCTGATCAAAGAGCATGGTTGAAGAACCGCAGCCTTTGTGGCGCTGAACCGGCGTGCTTGCGTCGTGAATATCTGATGCGCCTGACTGAGCTGCAATATGCGGCCAGAGCGTTCAACTGGGATTCCACATGGCATTTGATTCCTCATGGCGTGAACTCGGGATCTGAAGTGATCATCAAGCGTCAGGACGCCACACACATCCGCTTTGAGGTTTCAGCACAGGAAGGCGCCAACTCTGGTGATCTGGAAGGTATTGCTGTGTTGAGCGGTGGTGAAGCTCGTTTTGAAGAGGGAAGTTGCACGCTTGTTTTTCGAGCGATCAATGGTGTTCTGGACGTCACGCAGAATGGCGATGACGTTGATTGCGGCGGCGGTATGGGTGTCTTTTACTCAGGTCGTTACGTGGCGTCTGATAAACCACTTTCGATGAATTACAACTTGCTCAGCGTTGGACTTGCTCGTACGCAGCAAGAGGATCAGGCGTTGCATAAATTGCTCAAGGGTGATTATCAGAAGCTGGTGGACCGTACGAGTACCATGACCGTCGGCGACCCGGCGGTTGATGTGCCTGATGCCGAGGTCATCGAGATGTGGGTGCGCGGACTGGGCAATATGAACGCGGCCATTCTGATGCGTGCGGCCAGTAACCGTTTCTGGGTGCTGATGTTGGTGCCTGAGAATGGGGGACATACGCGAGCCCGTTATTACACCAATGTACCGGAATGGAAAAAGCGCCTGCCTGCTCAGTTCCAGGCATGGTACGAGCGGATGGAAGGTGACCGCGAACTACCTCTGGACATCATGCCCTGACCCTCCCGCTCAAGTCGCAAACATCAACCTGCGAACATCACTCACCGGCTCGGACACCACACCGCCCAGCACCAGCCGCGTAATGGTATCCGCCGCCCTTTCATAATCCTCATCCTGCGGCACTTCCCGTCCGGTGATGCGCCCCATCTGCCAGCCGATATTGGTGTAGGTGCGCGTCGCCGACCAGATGAACAGCATCAGATGCTCGGGATCCACCGGGGCCAGCAAGCCGCGCTCGATCCAGCTGCGCAGGCACTCGACATTGCGCCGGGCTTCGGCATGCAGCAGGTCGCGGCATTCATCGGGTAGCTGGCGACCGCCCAGCAGCAGTTCACCACTGAACACCTTGGCAATCGCCGGATGCTCGCGGGCGATGCGGATGCGGGCCGCGACGTAGGCGCGCAGGCCGATCAGCGGGTCGTCACTTTCGCGCAGCACCGCCGAGGCTTCCAGCAGCGGCTCGACAAAGCCGAGCAGCACTTTGCCGTAGAGGTTTTCCTTGCTCTGGAAGTAGTAATAGAGATTGGCCTTGGGCACACCGGCGCGGGCGGCGATGTCGCGGGTCTGGGTCGCGTCGAAGCCGTTGGCGGCGAACTCTTCGCTGGCGGCCTTGAGGATCAGTTGCTGGTTGCGTTCGCGGATGCTGCTCATGGAAGGCGTTGAAAGTCTGGCGATTTCGGGTTCGCAATATACAAAACTATATAGCGATTAAGCCAGCGAACTCGACGGACAGCGCTATGCTGCTGCAATCATTTGACGGGATCGGGGAGGGGATATGAGTCTTCAGGCAATACGCGCCAGCGCGGAACATCTGGATGCCGTGGCCGAACTGTTCGACGGTTATCGCGGCTTTTACGGTCAGCCATCGAATCTCAAGCAATCGCGGGCCTTCATCGCCGAACGCATGGCCGGCAATGAATCAGTGATTTTTCTGGTTGAAGATGAAAACGGCGAGGCACTGGGATTCGTACAGTTGTACCCGACGTTCTCTTCGATAGACGCCCACCGCACCTGGTTGCTCAGCGACCTGTTCACCACGCCGGCCGCTCGAGGCCGTGGCGTCGGGCGATTGCTGATGAATACTGCACGGGACTTCGCCGTGGAAACCGGTGCCAAGGGCTTGGTGCTGGAAACCGCGACCGACAATTTCACGGCTCAGGGCTTGTACGAATCCCTTGGCTGGGTGCGTGACACAGGCTACTACACCTACAACCTGGACCTGCGACAGGGCTGATTCGGTCAGTCGACCGGGGCCAGCAGTCGTTCGATCTGCGCCAGTTCCCAGGTGCTGAGCAGGCTGACCGGGTCGGTGCCGAAACGTTGAGTGGTGTCGAGTGCCCATACGCGACCTTCCGGGCACCGGCATTGCAGGCAGTGGTGCAGGCGGTGGCTGTCAAAGTCGAGCGACAGGAACCAGCCGTCGATCTCGACCGACATCTGGCCGGCCCCGGATTCCTGTGCAATACGCCGTAATGCGCAAACGCCCAATGCCGCATCGCGCAAGCGCTGGCAGACTTCGCGGGTGGATAGCGGTGACATGTTCAAACCCGTCGATCAACGAAGCGCGCAAGCATAAAGCCCCGGGCCGTCCCTGTCAGCGATCGCTGGCCCGTGCCCGGGCAATTGCGTAACATCCGCAACCCTCTTTTTCCCGCGAATACAGCGGCCGCCAGTCTCGGCCGCGCTGTCAGGTAAACCATGAAACCGATTCGTCTGCGCGCCGATGTCCTGGCCGGACTCACCACCTCGTTCGCCCTGTTGCCCGAATGCATTGCGTTCGCGCTGGTGGCTCACCTCAATCCGCTGATGGGCCTGTATGGCGCCTTCATCATTTGCACGCTGACCGCGTTGTTCGGCGGCCGGCCGGGCATGGTGTCCGGGGCGGCAGGTTCGATGGCGGTGGTGATCGTCGCGCTGGTGGTGCAGCACGGCGCGCAGTACCTGCTGGCGACGGTGTTGCTCGGCGGCTTGATCATGATGGCGTTCGGGCTGTTGCGCCTGGGCAAACTGGTGCGCATGGTGCCGCACCCGGTGATGCTCGGGTTCGTCAACGGTCTGGCGATCATCATTGCGCTGGCGCAACTGGAGCATTTCAAGAGCGGCGAGCAGTGGCTCAGCGGCACGCCGTTGTACCTGATGACCGGGCTGGTGCTGCTGACCATGGCCATCGTCTACATCCTGCCGCGCCTGACCCGCGCCGTGCCGCCGGCACTGGTGGCGATCCTCGGTGTCGGGGCGCTGGTTTATCTGCTTGGCCTGCCGACCCGCACCCTCGGCGACATGGCGCACATTGCCGGCGGTCTGCCGACATTCGCGCTGCCGGACATCCCGTACAACCTCGAAACCCTGCGCATCATCGCGCCTTACGCGATCCTGATGGCGCTGGTCGGCCTGCTGGAGACCCTGCTGACCCTCAATCTCACCGACGAAATCACCGAAACTCGCGGTTACCCGGATCGCGAATGCGTAGCGCTGGGCGCGGCGAACATGGTCTCCGGCGCGTTCGGCGGCATGGGCGGTTGCGCGATGATCGGCCAGACTGTGATCAACCTCAGTTCCGGCGGGCGCGGGCGGATGTCCGGGGTGGTAGCGGGGGTGTTGATTCTGCTGTTCATTCTGTTTCTGTCGCCGCTGATCGAGCGGATTCCGCTGGCGGCGCTGGTGGGCGTGATGTTCGTGGTGTCGCAGCAGACGTTTGCCTGGGCCTCGTTACGGGTGCTGAACAAAGTGCCGCTCAACGATGTGCTGGTGATCATCGCGGTAACGACCATCACGGTGTTCACCGATCTGGCCACGGCAGTGCTGTGCGGGATCATCATCGCGGCGCTGAATTTTGCCTGGCAGCAGGCACGCGAACTGTACGCCGATGAACATCTGGAAGCCGATGGCAGCAAACTCTATCGCCTGCACGGCACGCTGTTTTTCGCCTCGACCACGCCGTTCCTCAATCAGTTCGACCCGGCCAACGATCCACAGCGCGTGACGCTGGACTGCCGGCACCTGAGCTTTGTCGACTACTCGGCCATCGCCGCGCTGAAAACCCTGCGCGAACGCTACGCCAAGGCCGGCAAGCAGTTGCAGGTGTTTCACCTGTCCGAGCGCTGCAAAAAACTGCTGAAACGCGCCGGGGTCGATCACGACTGACGCGTCCGACGCAGTACAAAATCCAATGTGGGAGCGAGCTTGCTCGCGATGACGGAGCATCAATCAACAAAGTTACCGACTGATCCACCGCCATCGCGAGCAAGCTCGCTCCCACAGTTTTTGCATTACGCCGGATTTTGGATTGCCGGGAAGTCGATGTCGGTCAGTGCGGTGTTGTTGAGGTAGTTGGTCAGGGTCTGCACGGCGACGATGGCGATCACTTCGATGATCTTCTTGTCGTCGATGCCGGCAGCGCGGGCAGCAGCGATCTGTTCATCGCTCAGATGACCACGGGTTTCCGTCAGTTGATGGGCGAGGGTGGCGAAGGCATTCAGCCGACCATGACGCGCTTCGATGATTTCTTCTGCTGCCAGCCCGGCCTTGCTGGCAAACAAGGTGTGCGCCGAGAGGCAGTAATCACAGCCGTTGACCTGCGACGTGGCGAGGTACACCGCCTCTTTTTCCTTGGCGCTCAGGGACGTCTTGCCCAGCGTGGCGGAGACTTGCACGTAGGCCTCCAGTGCCGCGGGGGCAACCGCCAGGGTCTTGAACAGGTTGGGCAGGAAACCGATTTTTTTCTGCACGCCTTCCAGGGTCGGGCGGGTGGCTTCGGTGGCGTTTTCAAGGGTGATCGGGGCGATGCGGCTCATGGTGATTCTCCGAAAGTCCGGTGCGAAGTGCGCCGGGGATGGAGGTCATGTTATTGAGCGAGGCTGGTGCCTTGGGTGCAAATCGTCGAGGATATGCGACAGATCGTCCAAACCTGTCGTCGAGGATTCGTCCATGGATCGCTTGTCCACGTTGCTCAGCCACTTCGGCGTGAATGCCGGCACCTTCCACAGCGGTACTTTCTGCGGCATCAGCGCCTACGGTGGCGATCAGGTCTGCGGCCATGTGCATCTGTTGCAGGCCGGGCAAGTGCTGCTCAAACCGGGGAATGACCCCGAACTCACCCTCAGTGAACCAACGCTGATCTTTTTCCCACGCCCGTTTTCCCATCGACTGTTCGCCGACGAGAGCATGGGCGCGCAATTGGTGTGCGCCTCGCTGACCTTCGATGGCGGCGCGGGCAATGCGCTGGCGGCGGCGCTGCCGGATTATCTGGTGCTGAAACTCGCTGACCTGCCGGAAATGACCAGCACTCTGGAATGGCTGTTCAAGGAAGCATTCGACGGTCATTGCGGGCGCGAAGCGGTGATGGATCGATTGTTCGAACTGTTGGTGATTCTGCTGCTGCGGCATCTCATCAGCAGTCGCAACCAGCAGCCGGGCATGATGGCGGGGTTGGCCGACCCGAAGATTTCCCGTGCATTGAGCCTGATGCATGACCAACCGGCCAAGGCCTGGAGCGTCGCCGAACTGGCCGCGACCGTGCATGTGTCCCGTGCCGGTTTCGCCGAGCATTTCCGGCGAGTGGTGGGCCAGACGCCGGTGGATTACCTGGTGAGCTGGCGCATCAGCCTCGCGCAGAAACGTCTGCGCGAGGGACGGCCGATTGCCTTGATCGCCGAAGAGGTCGGCTATCAAAGTCCTTCGGCGCTGGCCCGGGCGTTTCGGCGCAAGACCGGGCTCAGTCCTCGGGAGTGGAAAGCGGGAACGAGCTGATCATCTGGCGAATTTCTTCGCCCCGGCCACGCACAAAATCACACCCAGCGTGACCACCAGCATGCCGACGCTGACGTGTTCATGCAGCAACGTCGCCGCCAGCGCCAGGCCAAAAAACGGCTGCAACAACTGCAACTGCCCGACTGCTGCAATCCCGCCCTGAGCCAGGCCGCGATACCAGAACACAAAACCGATCAGCATGCTGAACAGCGAAACGTAAGCCAGGCACACCCACGCCGACACGCTGATGCCGCTGAACGAGGCGGGCGCCCGCCATACGCTGAACACGGCCATCACCGGCAGCGATAACACCAGCGCCCAGCAGATCACCTGCCATCCACCCAAGGTGCGCGACAGTTTGGCGCCCTCGGCATAACCGAGACCGCAGGCAAGGATCGCCGCCAGCATCAACAGATCACCAGTGGGTGAGGCGGTCAGTCCCTGGGATACCGCAAAGCCGACCACCAGCGAACTGCCCAATACCGAAAAGACCCAGAACACCGGGCGCGGCCGTTCACCGCCGCGCAGCACGCCGAAAATCGCCGTCGCCAGCGGCAGCAATCCTACAAACACAATGGAATGCGCCGACGTTACGTATTGCAGCGCAAGGGCGGTCAATAGCGGGAAACCCACGACCACGCCCAGTGCCACGATCAACAACGAAAACCACTGATACCGCGCCGGACGTCGTTCACGAAACAACCACAACAGGCACAACGCCAAGACCCCGGCGATGGTGGCGCGGATGACGGTGAGAAATACCGGGTCGAATTCCAGCACCGCCAGCCGCGTGGCCGGCAGTGAGCCGCTGAAAATCACGACGCCGATGAAACCGTTGATCCAGCCGCTGGTTTTTTCCAGGGCCGGGGCGGGCAGATTCGTGGTTCGTTCCATGTCGGTCACGCTCAAGAGTGGGGTTGCTTGTGGCTCATCCTAGGGTTGAGAATCAGCACAATCAAAGAATTGTCATGGATACATCCCGACATGCCGCGCTCCCGGTACAAGACCCTCGTTGATACCTATGCTGCCGACATTCGCAGCGGTCGCCTGTTGCCCGGCACGCGTTTGCCGACCCATCGACAACTGGCCGCCAGCGAAGGGCTGGCGCTGGTCACCGCGTCGCGGGTGTATGCGGAGCTTGAGGCCATGGGCCTGGTCAGCGGCGAAACCGGACGGGGTACGTTTGTCCGGGAAACCTCGTTGTTGCCGGGGCAGGGGATCGATCAGAAAGATATTGCCGTCGGTATGATCGACCTCAACTTCAACTATCCGTCGCTGCCGGGGCAGGCCGATCTGTTGCGCACTGCGCTGCGGCAATTGGCGCTGTCCGGCGACCTCGAAGCGCTGCTGCGTTATCAGCCCCACGCCGGTCGCCAGCATGAACGGGCCTCGGTTGCGCGACACTTGCAGGCCCGAGGCTTGAGCGTCGACGCCGAGCAGGTGTTGATCGTCAACGGCGCCCAGCAAGGGCTGGCGGTGACGTTGATGGCACAGCTCAATCCCGGTGACGTGATCGCGGCCGATGCGCTGACCTATTCAGGCTTCAAGGTGCTCGCCGAAGCGTTACATCTTGAAGTGGTCGCGATTCCCGTGATCGAGAACGGGCCGGATCTGGCGGCACTCGACAGACTCTGCCGCAACCGCCCGGTGCGCGCCGTCTACAGCATGCCGACCCTGCACAATCCGCTGGGCTGGGTGATGCCGCTGGCGCAGCGTGAACAACTGGTGGCGATTGCCCGACAGCATGATCTGACGATCATCGAAGACGCTGCCTACGCCTTTCTGGTCGATAACCCGCCGCCACCGCTGGCGGATCTGGCGCCGGAGCGCACGGTGTACGTTTCGGGGCTTTCGAAAAACATCGCCACGGGCCTGCGTGTCGGCTTCATCGCGGCGCCGCTGAAAATCGTCCCGGCACTGGAACGCATCATCCGCGCCACCACTTGGAACACGCCGGGGGTGATGACCGCGATGGCCTGCGGCTGGCTCGACGACGGCACCGTTACTTTGCTGGAGGCGCAAAAGCGCGATGACGCCCGGGCCCGTCAGGCGCTGGCCGCTGAAATCCTGAAAGGCTTGCCGATGGTTGGTCATCCATCTTCGTATTTCCTCTGGCTGCCGCTACCGGAAGACGCAAGGTCCGATCAGGTGGTGATCGAGTTGATGAAGGCGCAGATCTCGGTCACCAACGCCGAGCCATTCACCGTTTCGGCCCATGTGCCCCACGCGATCCGGCTGGCGCTGGGCTCGGTGGACATGCTTGTCCTGCGTCAAGCCTTGCTCAAAGTCCGGCAGGTGATCGCGGCTTACCTGTAGCGCAACGCTCCCCGCAGGATTACCCTTGGCGCCGCCGAAGATCTGGATGCTCCCGATGAAAAACACCGCGTTACTGACCCTCGCCCTGATCCTCAACGCAGGCCTGTTCAGCACGCCCGCCCTGGCGGCTGGCGACGCCGAGGCCGGCGGCAAAATCTTCCCGCGCCTGTGCGGTGGCTGCCACCAGGTCGGCGAATCCGCCCGCCCCGGATTCGGCCCGCAGCTCAACGGCATCATCGGCCGCCCGGCAGGGACGTCGGCAAACTACGTGTACTCCGATGCGATGAAGAACTCCGGCATCACCTGGAACCGCGAAACGCTGACGGCGTATCTGAAAGATCCGAAAGGCGTGGTGCCGGGGACGCGGATGATCTTCTGGGGGCTGAGTGATGAGGAGAAGATCGATAATTTGTTGGCGTATCTCCAGACTTTTCAGTCGCCTTGATCAATGAGTAGAGGATTTTGTTCGTCGTAGTATTTGAGGCTCGGCATCTGCCCAGAGAAGAACCCTTCAAAGACCGATCGAAACCGCTGGCGAATCTCATAGAGTTCACTGCGTTTCAGGTTGCGGATTTTGTACAGATCACGGGAATCATAATGGGAGGTAAAACTATTTTGAGTGATGCTGAAAATCTTGAAAGCTCGCCAGTAAAGTTCTTGTGAAAAATCTTCCTCATCGACTAATTGATAAAGCGCCCATTCGAGTTTCCAGTATTCCTTGCGCGACCATTTCCGTCTTCCATGCATTCGCCCGGTGAAGGATAGGTAGTCATATTCATCGCACCAGGGGACGTTTCTGGCGATCAAAAAGTGTGGGTCCATTTCGAGACGTTCTGTTCTGTGCTTCTTCATGTTGTTTTCGCAGAGTTCATTTACTGACAATTCAATCATATTTAGCGCTCGGCCTGCCCCGCAAACCACCCCATCACCACCCCACACGCCGGATGCGCTGCCGCTGACGGCTGCAGGCACAACGAGTAAATCCCCCCGGTTTTCAGCGGCTCCCCGAACGGTACCACCAACATCCCACGCTCGATGGATTCTGCCGCGAGCGTCATGTCCGTCACCGCCACACCCAATCCCCGCGCCGCCGCATCCAGCGCCAGTTCATCGAGGTTGAACGGGATGTGCCGGTAAGCCTCCAGCGGTTTGCCGTCGTTCGCGGCCAGCCATTCGATCCATGCCTGGCGATCCGCCGAGCGATGCAGCAAGGCAAAACGCTGCAGTTCTTCGACTGACCGGGGGGCGTCCACCAAACCGGGGGCGCACACCGGCACCAAGGTTTCCTGAAACAGCGTCAGGCAGTCCGGATCACTCGATGCCGTCGGCAAATAAAGGATGTACGCGTCGCTGTCACTGGTGGGCTCGACGACTTCGGTGGCAACGGTTTCGATGGCCAACGAGACCTCGGGATGGTGCAGATAGAAGTCGCTGAGTCTGGGCAGCAACCAGCGCACCGCGAGCGACACATGCAGGCGAATGCGGAACGGGCGCTTCTGCGGCGTGAGGCGTTCTTCGAGGTTTTTGAGTTGCTCGAAAATGCTCCGCGCGCTCGCCAGAACCTGCTCGCCTTCCGGCGTCAGGTGCAGGTTGCGACTGGTGCGCACGAACAGCGCCACATTGAAGTGACTTTCCAGTTGCTGGATCTGCCGGCTGACGGCGCTTTGGGTCAGGCACAACGTCTGCGCAGCCTGAGTGAAGCTGCCGCATCGGGCGACTTCGACCAGCGCCTGCATGGCTTGCAGGGACGGAACGTGGCGAATTTTATCCATGCGTTTTCAGAATGGCTCGATGATTTCTTAGCGTTGGTGAGGCGTTCGAAGACCTTATAGATTCTAGCTCTGGCGGCAATCTTCACAACACGGGCATGCGATTCACGCATGGGTATCCGAAGAAGGCAAGCCACCGAACGACAGTCTTACGAGGTGATGCATGGACAATATCTGTGGCTGGATCGCGCAAGCCGGAAACGCCCCGGCGCGCGGTCGCCTGAGCGGGGTGCAAAAAGCCGACTGGCTGGTGATCGGCGCTGGCATCACCGGGCTCAGCGCCGCGCATAACCTCGCGCAACTGCATCCCGAAGCGCGGATTCTGGTGGTGGATCGGCAATCGGCGGCGCAGGGCGCTTCGGCGCGCAACTCGGGATTCGTGGTCGCCCATGAGCACCCGGCTGACAGCGAACTGATCGGCGCGCCAGGCTTTACCGGGTTTGAAATCGACACGGCGATTTCCCGCGCCGCCAGCGCGGAAGTCCGACAACGCATTGCCCGGCACACCATCGACTGCGACTTCCGTGACAGCGGTTATTTTTTTGCCGTCAACGACCCGGCCAAGCTCAATCAGGTCGATGCAAAACTGGCCACGCTACGCGCCCTCGGTGCCCGCGCCGAATTCCTGCAGGGCGAGGCGCTGAGCCAGAAACTCGGCACTCGCCACTATCAGGCGGCGATCTGGTGCGGCAATGGCAACGCGCTGCTGCAACCGGCCAAGTACGTGAAGGGCTTGCTCGATGTGCTCCCGGAGAATGTCACGGTGTTTGAAAACACCGATATTTCGGGTCTTGAGCGTTTTGGTTCGGGGCGTCTACGCGCCCAAGGTGCCGAAGGCAGTATCGAAGCGAAGCAAGTGCTGGTGTGCCTCAACGCCTTCATTCCTCGCGTCGGCATCAACGACAGCGCCACGTTCCCGATGGAGTTGAGCGCCAGTCTCACGCGCCCGCTCACGGATCAGGAGTTCGCGGCCATCGGTTCGGTCGAGCCGTGGGGCGTGCTGTCGACCCGGCCGTTGGGCGCGACCGTGCGGTTGACCCCGGATCGCCGGGTGATGATCCGCAACACCGCCGAATACCGCACGCGAGACCTGTCCAACAGCGAACTGGTTTTGCGTCGCCAACATCATGTGCGCGGTCTGCAACGACGTTTTCCGTTCCTCGGCGAGCAAGACATCCGCTACACCTGGACCGGTCACCTGAGTGCGAGCCGCAGCGGCCAGGCCTATTTCGACCGGGTGGAAGAGGGCGTTTTCGCCGTCGCCGGTTGCAACGGCTCGGGCGTGGCGCGCGGAACCCTGTGGGGACGGCTGTTGGCGGAGCTGGCGTCGGGCGTCGACTCGCCCTTGCTGCAATCGGTGATGCAACGGGCCGAACCCGGCTGGCTGCCGCCGCGACCTTTCTTCGATATCGGTGCCATGCTTCGCATGCGCGTGGAGGCGGTCAGGGCCAGAACAGAAATTTGAAATTCCGCACATCCCACAAGAACAAAAGCCACTCAATTCAGGTGACAGAACATGCGCGCCCACACACTTTCCCTGGCGGTCCTGCTCGCAACGGCATCGACCGGCGCCCTGGCCGACGAAGCGGTCAACATTTCCAACTGGAACGGCTACATCGCCGACGACACCCTGGCCAACTTCACCCAAGCCACCGGCATCAAGGCCACTTACGACATTCATGACAGCAACGAAGTGCTGGAATCGAAGTTGATGACCGGCAATACCGGTTATGACGTAGTGAGTCCGTCGAACCACTTTCTGTCGCGGCTGATCAAGGCCGGCGCGATCCAGAAACTCGACAAGTCGCAACTGCCGAACTGGAAGAACCTCGACCCGCAGTTGATGAAGAAACTCGAAGTCAACGATCCGGGCAATCAATACGGTTATCCGTACATGTGGGGTACCGCCGGCATCGGTTACAACGTCGAGAAGATCAAGGCGATTTTCGGCAACACTGACGTTACCCGTTCGTGGAAGCTGTTTTTCGAAGAGGACAACATCAAGAAGCTGAGCCAGTGCGGCGTGGCGATCATCGACAACCCGACCCAGGTGTTGCCGATCACCCTCAACTATCTGGGCCTGCCGCCACACAGCCATGAACCGGCGGATTACCAAAAAGCCGAGGCGGCCTTGTTCAAGATTCGCCCTTACGTGCAGTACTTCCACGCGTCGAAGTACATCAGCGATCTGGCCAACGGCAACGTCTGTGCGGTGATCGGCTTCAACGGTGATGTCGTCCAGGCTGCCGCCAGTGCCAAGGAAGCGAAAAATGGTATCGACATCGCCTATTCGATCCCGGACGAAGGCACGACGCTGTGGTTCGACATGGTGGTCATGCCCAGGAACGCGCCCCACCAGAAAAACGGCTACACCTACATGAACTACCTGCTGGAACCGAATGTGATCGCCAACATCAGCAACAGCATTCATTACGCCAACCCCAACGCGGCGGCCAATGAGTTCCTGACGCCGGCGGTGAAACAGGATCTGGCGATCTACCCGCCGAAAGAGGTGATGGACAAGCTGTTCACCGTGGAAGAGTTGCCGGCGGCGATTGCGCGGTTGACGACGCGGTTGTGGACCAAATTGAAGACCAATACCTGAAAAGACTCGTGATGCGCTGCTGGCAGCGCTTCATGAAACATTTCCAGATTGATACCAATGTGCCATTGCCTCCAGTAAAGTGTGCGCCGCCCGAGAGATGGATCCCGGGCGTTTACCCATGGAGTCTTGCAGTGAAATACCTCAGCAAAGTAGTCGCCGCCGCACTGTTCGGTGTGGTTCTGGCAGGTTGCACCGGCACCCCGATGAACACCAAACACTACGACAGCAACCAGTACACCGTGATCGGCCACAGCGAAGCGACCGCCACCGGCCTGATGCTGTTCGGCGTGATCCCGATCCGGCAGAACAGCCGTTTCGTCCGTGCGCAAGAGGCCGCCATCCAGGCCAAGGGCGGCGATGCCATGATCAACACCCAGGTTCAGGAAAACTGGTTCTGGGCATGGGTCCTGAGCGGCTACACCACCAAGGTTTCCGGTGACGTGGTCAAGCTGAAGACCGTTCAGTAAGCGACGGCTGGATGTGAAAAAGCCCGGCGAATGATGCCGGGCTTTTTATTGAGTTGGCGGCAGACCTTCCGTGCAGGCACAGAGCCGTCAAATGAGTTTGCGTCGCACCGCCAATGCAATCGAGGCGAAGCCCTTGCCGGTTCCAGGATTTGAAACCGAGGTATTCTGCAACGCCGAAATGTCTTCCCAGCGATCAACGGATTCAATGCGCTCGTGCGAAGCGTCCGTATCGATTTCAAACGCGATGAAGCGCTCATCCTGATTCAACAGGCGCCCGAAGAGCCGAGGCATGCCTGGAAAGTCGATTTCCAGTTCGATCACGATTGACTTGGACCAATCGACGCCTTGGGATTCCCCGAACCGGCCCAGTGCGGCAGGCACACCACGCTCGCGCCATTCGTGGGCCGTCAGCATCAGGCGATGAGCGATGACCTCGTTTTGCTCCTGTACGTTGAGCTGTTTTTTCTTCAGTAGTCGTTCAATGTCCATGGAAACCTGAATCTCGGCGCGGTAACCGCAGCTTACCCGGCAGTCGCAAGAAACGCGCGCAAAGAAAAGCCCGGCTGATCAGGCCGGGCTTTTCTTTGTCTTGCGAAAGCGTTTTCAGGTCATGCAACGCGGCGTTCGATCAGACGATCCGAACCACCTTCGGCAACACGGCGTTCTTGCAGACGATCCGAACCACCTTCGGCAACACGGCGTTCTTGCAGACGATCCGAACCACCTTCGGCAACACGGCGTTCCAGCAGACGATCCGAGCCACCTTCAGCTACGCGGCGTTCCAGCAGACGATCCGAGCCACCTTCGGCAATGCGACGTTCGATCAGACGATCCGAGCCACCTTCAGCTACGCGGCGTTCTTGCAGACGATCCGATCCACCTTCGGCAACACGGCGTTCTTGCAGACGATCCGAGCCACCTTCAGCTACGCGACGTTCCTGCAGACGATCCGAGCCACCTTCGGCAACACGGCGTTCCAGCAGACGATCCGAACCACCTTCAGCTACACGCTGTTCGATCAATCGATCCGAACCGCCTTCGGCGATCATGGTGTGAGCGGGTTTTGCTGCAAAAGCGTTGACTGCAAGTACCGAGAAAGCGATGCCGAGAAGGATTTGGCGTTTCATGATCGTGTGCTCCGGGGTGTTGTTTGGTTGGTATGGAGCAGATGTTACGCCCGGGATTTTTTATGAGAACTTCATTGGCGTGATGGTGACTATCGATGCCAGCGATGGATGCCTGAGCCCCATTTACGGGGCAGTTGCCCGAATACATAGTTCGCCGGTGGCGCGGATCAGGGCCAGCTCATGCAACGCATCCTGAGCCAGACCGCTGCGTGCCTTGGCCAGCCATGTCGAGCAATTCGGGTCATGACGATAGGGCGTGAAGTCGGCGTATTGCTGCAACAGCCCGGTTTGCAGCTCATCCAGGCGCGGACGAATCTGTTTGCCCAAGTCCGGACGCGGCGTGTCCGGCGCAGCACCGGCCGCCTGCCACTTCGCGAGCAAACCGTATTGCACCAGTTTGTTGGCTTCCATCTGCGCGGCGATCAATTGCGCCACGTCTTCCGGGTCGAGCTTGTGTTCGGCGGCCAGCGTCCGGGCGTTGGCGATGACCTGCGCTTCGCGGGGACTGTCCTGGATCGGCTTGCCGCTGTCCCATTTGGTCAGGGCGACGAGGTCGCCGATGTTCAGGCGTTCGTTCAGGGTGCTCAGCAGGCTTTGCAGCGCTGCAGGCGCTGGCGCCGGGGCAGCGCTGGCTGTCGTCGCCAGAACGGCAAAAAGGGTAGAAGTCAGCAGGGTCGAGACACGGGACATGAGATCGGTTCACTTCCATTTTGGACAGGTGGTGGAGATTACGAAGTTTTAATGCAAAGGGGTACGACCTGAACGGCTGTGCATACCTTAGACTCTCCCACATTGCCTCCTCCCGAGACGGACTCTCAATGCAAACCCCCGCGCAAACCCCCCTCTGGAAAACCTACCTGCTGTTCCTCGCCCCGATGGTACTGTCGAACTTCCTGCAATCCATGTCGGGCACGGTCAACAGCATCTACATCGGCCAGATGCTTGGCACTCAGGCGCTGGCAGCGGTGTCGGGGATGTTTCCGATCATCTTTTTCTTCATCGCGCTGGTCATCGGTCTGGGGGCCGGGGCAGGGGTGTTGATCGGTCAGGCGTGGGGCGCGCGTGAGTCGCATATGGTGAAGGCGATTGCCGGGGCGACGCTGTTGCTGGGGGTGTTGATCGGGTTGGTCGCGGCGGTGTTTGGCAGTGTGTTTGCGCGTCAGGCGTTGCAAGGGTTGGGCACGCCGGCGGATGTGCTGGATGACGCGGTTTCCTACGCCCGGGTGATGATGTGGACCTTGCCGTTTGTGCTGGTGTACGTGCTGTTCACCCAGTTGTTGCGCGGGGTGAGCGATACGCTGTCGCCGATGCTCGCTCTGCTTTTGTCGACCGTTGTCGGCCTGGCGCTGACCCCGGCGTTCATTCGCGGCTGGTTCGGCTTGCCGCAACTGGGCATTCAGAGTGCGGCGTTCGCCGGTCTGGCCGGTACGCTGGCGGCGATGGCGTGGCTGTCATGGAGTCTGATCCGCAAGGGCCATCCGCTGGCGCCGGACCGGGAGTTCTTTGCGTCGTTGCGGCTGGACGGCGAGATTCTCGGCAAGGTGTTGCGCATCGGCCTGCCGACCGGGGTGCAGATGATCGTGCTGTCACTGTCGGAGCTGGTGATTCTGACTCTGGTCAATCAGCACGGCTCCCAGGCGACGGCGGCCTACGGTGCGGTCACGCAGATCGTCAACTACGTGCAGTTTCCGGCGCTGTCGATTGCGATCACTGCGTCGATCCTCGGTGCCCAGGCAATCGGTGCCGGGCGGCTGGAACGCATGGGGCCGATCCTGCGCACAGGGTTGTGGATCAACGTGTGCCTGACCGGTGGTTTGATCGTGCTCGGTTACCTGTTGTCGCACTGGTTGCTGGGGCTGTTCCTCACCGAAGACTCGACCCGGGCCATGGCCGAGCACCTGCTGCACATCATGCTGTGGAGCCTGTTGATCTTCGGCTTCCAGGCGATCATCGGCGGCATCATGCGCGCCAGCGGCACCGTGCTGGTGCCGGTGGCCATCGCGATCATTTGCGTGGTGGGTGTGCAGTTGCCGGCGGCGTACTGGCTGGACGGGCAGTTTGGTTTACAGGGCGTGTGGATGGCGTTTCCGGTGGCGTATCTGGGGATGCTGGTACTGCAGACGCTGTATTACAAACTGGTCTGGCAGCATCAGAAGATCGAGCGGCTGGTGTAGGACTGACCGTCAGAAAACGCAGGGCCGTTCCCGGAGGAACGGCCCTTTTTGCTTTCAGCGGCCAGCGTGAATCGGCGGCCGCTGGTGATGCCACGGCAACGCCCGCTCCAGTTGCGCGGCCAGACGCAACAGAACATCGTCAGCCCCGAAGCGTGCCGCCAGTTGCACACCGATCGGCAAACCGTCGCGGGACATCCCCAACGGCAGTGAAATGGCCGGTGTCCCGGCGACGTTGAATACAGGCGTGAACGGTGAGTGCTCGAATACCCGTGCCGTCCATTGCAGACCATCCAGCATGTCGGCGTCTCGATTGTAGAGGCCGATGGATTGCGGCAGTTGCGGCAGGGTCGGGGTCAGCAGGATGTCGATGGACTCGAACCACGCGGCCACTTGTCGGGCGACGCTGTTGCGCACTTCCAGCGCGGCGGCGAAATCCGTGCCGCGCGATTGCTGGCCGAAGGCGTAACAGGCGAGGGTGGCCGGCTCCAGGGTGCTGCGATCGACTGGCCGCCGGGTAGCGGCGGCGAGATGGTCGATCCAGCGCACCAGACTGGCACACCAGATGTGCGCGTTGGCCTCGACGAACGCGTCCCACGACAGACCGAGCGGCGCCCGCACGGTTTCAACCTGATGGCCGAGGGATTCAAGCTCACGGGCAACACGGGCGGTGGCATCACTGATCTCGGGATCGACGCTGGCCCCGTTCCACGGTGCATCGAGCAAACCGATACGCAAGCGTCCCGGATTGCGGCCGACCTGAGCCAGAAAACCTTCGGCCGGTGCCGCCGTGTAATAAGGATCTCCCGGCGCGCAGCCCTGCACCACATCCATCAGCGCCGCGCTGTCGCGCACCGTCCGCGACAGGCCCAATTGCACGCCGAGCCCGGCAAACACTTCGTCCATCAATGGTCCGTGGGAGCTGCGGCCGCGTGTCGGCTTGAGGCCCACCAGTCCGTTGAAGGCGGCCGGAACGCGGATCGATCCTGCCGCGTCGGTGGCATGAGCGATCGGCACGATGCCCGCCGCGACGGCAGCCCCGGCGCCACCGCTTGAGCCTCCGGCGGAAAGTTGCGGGTTCCACGGGTTGCGGGTCGGGCCCTGCAGGACGGAGTCGGTTTCGGTGCTGAACGCCATTTCCGGGGTGGTGGTTCGGCCCAGAGTGATGAGCCCGGCGGCGTTGAAGCGTTGCATCAGCGTGGAATCGCTTTGTGCGACCAGGCCTTGCGCGAGTCGGCTGCCCAGTTCATTGCGCCGCCCGGCTGCGGTGATCGCCAGGTCCTTGATCAGAAACGGCACCCCGGCCAAAGGGCCGCTGCCCGTGGTCGCGGTCGGTGTCCAGTGCTCAATGACGGCGTTGATCGCCGGGTTGACCTGCTGTATCGCTTCGATGGCCAGAGCGGTCAACTCCTTGGCGTCGACTTCGCCTGAGGCAACCAGTTGTGCGAGGCCGATGCCGTCATGTTCGGTGTATTCGTTGAGGTTCATGGATAGCACTCCAAAAGGGAGCACCGATATTAGGTCGCAGGGTCTCAGCTGATTAGCCCATAATCGCGGCATGAAATGTGCCATGGGTGGCACAGTTGATTGTTCTCAGGCAGGCCCGAAATGATCCGTGACTTGAATGACACGCTGGTGTTTGTCTGCGTGGTGCGCCTCGGCAGTTTCACCGCCGCCGCCCATGCCTTGCAGATACCGAAAACCACGGTCAGCCGCCGGGTGCGCGAGCTGGAGCAGGCCATCGGGGTGCAACTGCTGCGGCGCACCACCCGCCAGTTGAGCCTGACCGAGGCGGGCGCGGTGTATTACGAACAGTGCAAATCCATCGCCGACACACTCGAGCACGCCGAACGGGCGGTGCATCAATTGCGTGACGGGCCCCGTGGCTGGTTGCGGGTGACAGTGCCGTTTTCATTCGGGGTGACCTGGTTTGCGCCGCTGCTGGCGGGGTTTCGTCAGGCTTATCCGGAGATTCGTCTGGAGATTCTGGCCTCTCATGTGCCGATGGATCTGGTGGGCGAGGAGATCGACGTGGCGCTGCGGCTGGGGGCATTGCCGGATTCGAGTCTGATCGCCCGTCGGCTGGCCAGTTTCCCCACGGGTATTTACGCGGCCCCGGAATACCTCGCCCGCCACGGTACGCCGCAAACGCCGGAAGAATTGCTTCACCATCAGACGTTGACGCTGCATCAGGCCCGGCGCGATGTCGGTTATGTCTGGCCATTGCGTCGGGAAGGGGGGCGACTGAGAGACTATCGTGTCGAACCCTCCATCCTGGCCAACGACCCGGCGCTGTTGCACGACGCGTTACTGGCAGGCGAGGGACTGAGCCTGGCGATGGACCAGAGCATGAAAGCGGATGTGCAGGCCGGACGCCTGATCCGGGTGCTGCCGGAGTGGATCGGCCCGCCGCAGGATCTCAACGCGGTCACGGCTCGCGAGCATCTGCCATCGCCCAAGGTGACGGCGTTGATCGGCTACCTGAAGACGCACATGCCGGACGGAGTGGCGTAAGCGGCGGTTGTTTGCTTAAGTCAATCGAGGCCCACCGAGGCGCCGGAGCATCCCATGTCGATTCGATTGTTGTTGGCTGCCGTGTGTTGCCTGATTCTCATGCCGACGGCGCAGGCGGTGGAGTACACCCGGGTTAATACCGCCGCCAGCCAGATCAGCTTCACCTACAACCAGATGGGTTCGCGGATGTATGGCACGTTCGGCAAGTTCGACGCGACGCTGGACTTCGACACTGCCAATCTGAGCAACGCCCGCACCACGTTGCACATCGACCTCACGAGCATCGACGCCGGCAGCGAGGACGCCAATACCGAACTGGTGAAACCGGCCTGGTTCGACACGCAAAAGTTTCCGACGGCAGTGTTCGAATCGACCGGTTTCAGCCGGGTCGATGAAAACCATTACCTGGTGGCCGGCCGGCTCACCCTCAAAGGCATCACCCATGAAGTACAGGTGCCGGTGCATCTGAAACCGGACAACAGCATCGGCATCTTCGACGGTGAACTGGTGCTCAAGCGCGATGCCTTTGGCCTCGGTGCCGGCGAGTGGGCCGACACCGTGGTCTCGAACGACATCGCGATCAAGTTCAAGGTTGTTGCACCGGCCCAGTGACCGGACTCAATACGCCCGCCAGTGCCCCGGCACCCAGCGCCATTGGTTGCCGGCCCAGCGGTAGTGCCCGGCGACCCAGTGATAACCCGGTGCAGGCATCGCCGGAACCACTTCGACGATCGGTGGTGGCCGGTGCGGGCGTGCCGGTTCGACGACGCAGCCCGACAGGGTGATTGCCACCAGCGTGGCGGTGAGCAAGGTTTTTAGGGTTTTCGACATGGTGATGTTCCTGGTGGGTAACGTTGGCGGACGGTTGCGCGATCAACGCACCCAATGGCCTTCAATCCAGTACCAGTTCGGCCCGCGCGCCTGCCAGTGGCCGGGTTCCCAGCGTGCGCCGCGGTGACGCACCGGTTGCCAGTGACCGGGCATCCAGACATAACCCCGGCCTTCCCAGCGCCAGTGGCCGCGATCCCAGGCATAACCTGCCCGTGGACCGGGCATCGGTTCCATGCGCATCGGTGGCGGTGCTTCGCGGATGATCATTTCGGGTTGGGCAAACACGGGGGAACTGGCCAGCGCGGCCAGCGTCACGGGCACCAGCAGCAGGGCTTTTCGCCATTTCAACAGGGAACGCAGAACGTTCATGACAACTCCTCAGGACCTGCGTCGGGAAAATGAACGCAGTTGAAGAATTGGACGCCAAACGGGCGAAAAGTCCGCTCACCGGCAGATGAAATTTTTGTCAGGCTTGCACAGGGTATGATGTCGCGGTTCGCCGGTCGCCCAACCCGCCCGGCAACCTGTGTTTTACCGCCGGAGTTCACCCGCCATGCCCCGCATCACCCACTACAAATCCCCGTGCCCCGAAGGCATCAACAGCCAGATCCTGCAAATGGTGGTCGACTACCTGACCGACATCAGCGCGATCGGTCTGGGCCCGAGCAACCTGTTGTACAACGTCTATCAGTACGCGGTCGGCTACGAGGTGCATTTGTATCTGGAGGCGCTGAACGGCGAGAAGGGCACCGAGGTGGAACTGCTGGTGGCCACCGACGACGATGATCCGGAACAGGTGATCGGCTTCCTGTTGTACTTGCCGGTGCAGGGCGACTGGGAGGCGTGCAATGTGGCCTATCTGGCGGTCGATCAGCAGCATCGCCGTCAGGGCGTGGCCCGTGCGTTGATTGCTGACATGGTTGCGCGTTACCCCCATGCCGAACTGACGTGCAGCGTGGGTAAAGTCCCGTATTTCGAAGCGCTGGGCTTTGAAGTGCTGGGCCAGCTGGAGACCCAGGTGCTGATGAGCACCCGGCATTACCGCAGCAACGGTTTGCGCGGTTTTATCGACACCACGCCGATCTACCGTTCGCTGGAAGTGCAGCAAATCCACACCTACCTGCTGCAGAAGCACGGCAAACGGGCGATGGTCGATGCCGAAAAACAGCGTGACCGGCACCTGGATCAAGTCACCCGTCACACCGAAGAATTTGTCCGCCAGCGCCTGACCGTGCACTGATCCGGCCAACGGCAAAAAGCCCTTGTTGCGATGACCGCAACAAGGGCTTTTTTGTGCCCGTGATTTCAGGACAGCTTCACGTTCATGGTGATCCGCGCCGTGAACACCTTCTTGCCCTCGGTGTCGTGGATGTCCACCGGCACGATCTTGTCGCCTTCGGTCTGCCAGTCCAGCCCTTCGCCATTGGCCACGGCTGTGACATCGGATTTGGCCTTGGCCAGGTATTCGACGGTCATGCCTTTGGGAATCCAGCGGGCGCCGGCGGGAATCGACACGTCGGTCATCATTCCGGCCGCCAGTTCGGCGGCGTTGCACATGGCAATGGCGTGCACGGTGCCGAGATGGTTGGTGATCTCGCGGCGGAACGGCACCTGCACCATCGCCGAACCTGCGCGCAGCTCGCTGACCAACGGATTGATGCTGCTGAAATACGGCGCGACCTGACAGGCCATCTGGCTGAACGCTTCGGGGCCGGCGCTGGTGAACATGCTGAGAAACTGACTCATGGTAAAGCCTCGCGATTAGGGGAATTTACAGAATTATGTTCCGTTACAGAATATTGTTCTGTAACGGAACGGTATTCTGTCCGTGGGAAATCTGTCAACCTAGGCGCGTTTCGATCACCGGCACGGGCGTGCCTTTCAACCGGATTCACAAGGCCTTCAACCCCATGGACACCGCAGATCTACTCGAGCGCAGCTACCCCGGACGCCGGGCCGAACTCAAGCGCGACATTTTTCGCCAGGCCTTGCGCCTGTTTAACGAGCAGGGAATCGAGGCCACCACCATCGAAATGATCCGCGCCGAGTGCGACACCAGCGTCGGCGCGATCTATCACCATTTCGGCAACAAGGAAGGGCTGGTGGCCGCGTTGTTTTTCACTGCGCTGGAAGATCAGGCGCGCTTGCGCGACGCCTATCTGGCCGAGGCAACAACGACCGAGGAGGGCGTGCAGGCATTGGTCTACAGCTATGTGGACTGGGTGGAAAACCAGCCGGAATGGGCGCGGTTCCAGTATCACGCGCGCTATGCCGTGACCCGGGGGCCGCACAAGGATGAACTCGCCGACCGCAACAGGACGCGCAACCAGGGTCTGCGCACCTGGCTGAGCGAATCCGGACGCGCCGCCGAACTCAATGAATGCCCGGCCGAATTGCTGCCGTCGCTGATCGTCGGTCAGGCTGACAGCTATTGCCGCGCGTGGTTGTCGGGAAGAGTGCAGGGCAGTCCGAAGGCTTATCGCGAGTTGCTGGCGCAGGCCGCATGGCGTTCGATACGTCGCGAACCCGGCGAAGGCTGATTTTCAGGGACAAAAAAAGAGCCTCAAGACTCTTTGATGGGGAGGAAGTAGAGCCCGTGAGGCTCAAGATGCGCATGAAACAAGGTGCGGGCTTGATTGGGGTTCAGGGCACCCGCACCTACGCAGCGGTTTGGCGAACCAAGCGGCTGCGTATCTCCATCCTAGGAAGGTGCCCGGACGGTCTCAAGTACCGTCAGTCACTTGCTTTGCGGCGCTGACGGCGGCCCTTTCGACCATCGCGGTGATGGTTGCAAACAACTCGTCGCGCGCCTGTGCGGCGCTGATTTCATCGGTGGCCGCAGCTTGAGACAACGCCTCGGCGGCACCGAGCATGGCACGCAGTCCCGCTTGGGTGATGTCGCCACCGTCAGCGAAAGGTGACAGCACGCGGCGGCATTTTTCCAGGAAGATCGCCTCGTATTCGCGTTTGATTTTCTCCAGCTCCGGCGTGCTGGCCAGGGCGGCAATTACCCCGGGAATCTCGTTGCCCTGTGTCAGCACACAGTCGACATACGACGTGGCAATCACCGAGGCAGTGCCGCTCAGCGTTGCCTCGCAATTGTCCAGCGCGGCATCCATCAGTGCGGTCTGGCGCCTGTCGAAATCCTGATACAGCGCCGCCAGCAAACCGGCGCGGGTGGTGAAGTGGTCATACACCACCGGTTTGGTCACACCCGCCTTTTCCGCCAGATAACCCAGGGTCAGGGCATCGGTGCCTTCTTCGCGAATCAATTGCCAGGCCATGTCGCGCAACTGGCGCTGGCGGTCTTCCCGGGACAGGCGTCGGCGGGGTTGAACGGATTCGGGGATTTCAGTCGTTGACATTGCTTATATACCAAACGTAACTTACTGACGGTAACTTACCAAGAGTAGCTTGCGAGCAGCATATAGCCCCTGATGAACATTCACCACCCGGAGACTTCCCATGCACACATTGATTGTTGTGGCTCATGACGATCCCCGTTCGCTGACTCATGCGCTGGCGCAGAAAATCGCCAAAGGCCTGTCGGAGAACGATCCGTCCAACACCTTCGAAATCGCTGACCTGCACGCCGAGGAATTCGACCCGCGTTTCGGCGTGGCCGACTGGGCGGTGCACCACCGCGAATCCGCACCGCCGGCAGACGTTTTGGCCGAGCAGGCTCGCATCGACCGCGCCGATGCGCTGGTGCTGGTGTATCCGGTGTTCTGGTGGTCGATGCCGGCGCTGCTCAAGGGCTGGATCGACCGGGTGTTCAGCAATGGCTGGGCGTTTGATTTCGACGGCGATTCGACGCGCAAGAAACTCGGACGCCTGCGTGTGCAGCTGGTCGCACTCGGCGGGGCCGATGCACGCACCTACGAACGCCACGGCTACGGCGCGGCGATGAAGGCGCAGATCGATCACGGGATTTTCGATTACTGCGGGGCGACGGTGGCGGGCTCGGCGTTGTTGCTGGAGTCCGAGTCGAGCGATCCTGCGGTGCAGCTGCAGGCAGCGCGCGAGCTCGGACAAGGGCTTTTTCGCTAGTCGATGCGTTTGAAGACCAGTGCCTTCAGGCCACTTTCCGGATCGATATCCGGAAACTCCGGCGGGTTTTCCAGCCGCTGCTCGAAACGCAGGCTCGGCGCCTCCTGGGTCACGCCGTCGATCAGGAAGTCCGGACCGAACGACGGATCGTTCATGCACGCCAGCACCGTGCCCTGTGCCGTCAGCAGTTCCGGCAGGCGGCGCAGCACGCGCTGGTAATCCTTGGTCAGCAGGAAGCTGCCTTTCTGGAACGACGGCGGGTCGATGATCACCAGATCGTACGGGCCGCTGTTGATCACCTTGCCCCAGGACTTGAACAGGTCGTGGCCGAGGAAACTCACCTTGCTCAGGTCATGCCCGTTCAGGCGGTGATTGTCGCGGCCCCGGCTCAGCGCCGCGCGGGACATGTCGAGGTTGACCACATGGCTGGCACCGCCCTCGATGGCCGCCACCGAAAAACCGCAGGTGTAGGCGAACAGGTTCAGCACCCGTTTGCCGGCTGTTTGCTCGCGCACCCAGTTGCGGCCGTAGCGCATGTCGAGGAACAGCCCGGCGTTCTGTTTGCGGCCCAGATCCACGCGGTATTTCAGACCGCCTTCGACGATGGTCATCTCGTCGATTTCATTCCCCAGCAGCCATTCGGCGGTGCTCTGCGGCAGGTAACGGTGCTGGATCAGCAGGGTATGGGCGCCGGACTGCTGCCATTGCTCCGAACCGGTGATTTCCAGCAACAGACGCTTGAGGTCTTCCAGTTGCGAAGCCTCGGGTTCCTTGAACAGCGACACCAGCACCACGCCTTGCAGCCAGTCCACGGTGACTTGCTCCAGCCCCGGCCAGCAGCGTCCACGACCATGGAACAGGCGCCGGGTTTCGGCCGGGGCCGAAGTCAGCGCGGTAAGCAGGTGGGCGTGGAGAACGGCGAGGGCTTGAGGGTTCATCAATCGGGATCGGCCAGCAAAAGGGCGGGCATTTTAACCACAAAAGCGCCGTGGCGATGGCCCGCCGAGCGACGTTATCGAAAAGACCTGTATCAAAAATGAATTTATGTACAAGGCGCTGCTCATACCAGATAAGCAGCGGGATCATGCCGCTAAATCGTTCATGCAATTCAGGGAGTGCCAGTTCATGTGTCCAATTCCGACGTCGAGCGCGCACCTTCCTGGCGGGTTGATTCTGGTAGTGGAAGACGACCCGTTGATTCTGGAGTTTCTGTGCGAAATTCTTCAGGAGGAAGGTTTCAAGGTCGAGCCGCAGACCAGTGCCGATGCGGCGTCGCAATACCTGGAAGAGCATGCGCCGGAAGTCGCGCTGCTGCTCACCGACATCACCATGCCCGGCACCCTCAATGGCGCGGACCTGGCCAATCTGGTGGGCGAGCGCTGGCCGGAAAAACCGGTGATGGTCATGTCCGGCTATGAAACGCCGGAAACCTCCGGCGTCCGCCATCCGGTGGCGTTCATCAAGAAGCCCTGGGCCATCGGTCAGTTGCTCGATTGCGTGGACGGCGCGTTCAAATCCAAGGCACCGCGTCTGCACTGAAGCCTGCGGCAGATGCTACATTGCCGGGCACATTTGCCCGGCTCTGCCTAAGGATGCGATCCCTTGTCTGCTCACGATGCTGTTTTCAATCGCGCGTTCGGCGCGTTCCTGTTCGACATGGACGGTACCGTCCTCAACTCCATCGCCGCCGCCGAGCGGATCTGGGCGGCCTGGGCCGAGCGTCATGGCGTGGATGTGGAGTCGTTCCTGCCGACCATTCACGGCGTGCGCGCCATCGATACCATCACGCGTCTGAACCTGCCGGGGGTGGACGCCGAGGCGCAAGCGGCATTCATCACCGAAGCGGAAATCGAAGACGTTGAAGGCATTGTCGAGATTCCGGGTGCGGCGGCGTTTCTCAAGTCGTTGCCGGCAAATCAGTGGGCCATGGTGACTTCGGCACCACGGGATCTGGCATTGCGGAGGATGGCAGCGGCGGGGATTCCGGAGCCGGCGGTGATGATCACTGCCGAAGACGTGAGCGCCGGCAAACCTGATCCGGCCGGTTACCGACTGGCCGCGAAACGTCTGGGTCTGGAACCGGCCGATTGCCTGATTTTCGAAGACGCGACTGTCGGTATTCAGGCCGCTGAGGCAGCCGGTGCGCCGCTGATGATCATCACGTCGACCCACCAGCATCCGATCGAGACTCCGCACGCGACCATCGCCAGCTACCGCGAGGCGACATTGTCCATCGACCACAACGGCCAGTTGCGCCTGCAGAAAGCCAACTGACACCTCTGTACCTGTGGGAGCGAGCTTGCTCGCGATAGCGGTTTATCAGCCACCTTCTTCATTGACTGACATGACCCTATCGCGAGCAAGCTCGCTCCCACAGGGGACCTGCATGAATTCGCGATCAGTAAACGCCCGGCAACAACCGCCAGCTGCGCGCGCAATAGGCGTCGTATTCGGCGCCGAACTGGGTGCGCAGCAGCGCTTCTTCCGAGTGGATACGGGCAATCAGCGGGATCAGCGTCAGCGCGGCCAGCAGGATCCCGACCACTGAACGAAATGCCAGGGCCCAGCCCAGTGCATTGACGACCAGCCCCAGATAACTGGGATTGCGCAGGCGTGTGTAGATGCCATCGGTGACCAGACGGTGCCCCGGCTGAATCGCCACCAGTCCGCTGAACCGATGCCCCAGCACAAACACCGGCCACAACCGCAACGCCCCACCGACAATGAACAGCAACGCCCCCAGCCAGCGGGTGCCTTCGCTGCCCACGGTCCAGAAACCGATTCGGTCGCAATAAGCCGGCAGAAAACCACTGACCAGTCCGATCACGCCGAACGCCGGAAGCACCCAGCGATTGGCCCGGTCCTCGCGCTCGCCGGAGCTGAGGTTCACTTCGCTGAACAACGACACCACCACCATCACCAGCGTCGCCAGGGCCACGACCACCAGTGATCCGTGGGAGAAGAACACCGCCACGCCACCGATGCCCCACATCGCCAGGCCCAGATAGGCGAGGGTGGCGAGCACCGCGACGACGGTCATTTGCGCTGACATTTTCATAGGCACCTCACGGCTGTTCCGTTCAGTGTAGATCCCGGCACGATCCCCGGCGTTTACTGTTCCGGGAACAGGGTGGACTAAGCTGAAGACAGGGACGTTTCGCTTTCATCCGTCCACGCTCCGACGCAGCGGTCGCCCGGACGTGGCCTCATCAGGAGCCCGCCATGCTGCACATCCGCACGCCGTTGATCCTCCATCCGACCCTGTCGACCACCTCCCGGCGTATCTGGCTGAAACTGGAAAACCTGCAACCCAGCGGTTCCTTCAAGCTGCGGGGCATGGGATTGTTGTGCAGTCAGGCGGCGGCGCAGGGCAAGCGAAAAGTCGTCTGCCCGTCCGGCGGCAATGCCGGCCTGGCTACAGCGGTGGCGGCGGCCAGTCTGAGTCTGCAAGCCTGCATCGTGGTGCCGCACACCACCCCGGAAGCGACCCGCGCGCGGATTCGCCGCACCGGCGCCGAAGTCATCGTCCACGGCAAGGTCTGGGACGAAGCCAACCAGCGGGCGCGGGAACTGGCCAGCGCGGCAGACACCGAATACGTCCCGGCCTTCGACCATCCGGTGTTGTGGGAGGGGCACAGCACCATGATCGACGAAATCCTCGAAGACTGCCCGCAGGTCGACACCGTGGTCACCTCGGTCGGCGGCGGGGGATTGCTCGCAGGAATCCTCACCGGACTGCTGCGCCATGACCGGTTTGACTGCCGGATCATCGCCTGCGAAACCCTCGGCGCCGCCTCGTTCGCCGCCGCCGTCGAGGCCGGCCACCCGGTGCGCCTGAGCAAGATCGACACCGTCGCCACCTCCCTGGGCGCCGCGCAGGTGGCGAAGTGGCCGGTGCAGCACATCGGCGAGTTCGATCACGAATGCCTGGTGCTGTCCGATGACGACGCGATCATGGGCGTGGTGCGTTATGCCAGTGATTTGCGGCAACTGGTGGAGCCGGCGTGCGGGGTGTCGCTGGCGGTGGCTTATCTGGATCATCCGGCGTTAGCGGGGGCTCGGGATGTGGTGATTGTTGTTTGTGGTGGGGTGAGTATCAGTGCGCAGTTGGCGGCGGGGTGGGCGCGGTTGGGTGCCTGAACCGCGCCTTCAATCAGGCGCCCGAAATATCCGGCCCCGTCAGCATCGTTCTGAATGTCTCCACCAACGGCCGCAAATTGACCCGATGCCAAGCCGCCCACAACGGCGTGGTAAACGCCAGCCACGGCACCTCCCGCAACACCACACCCGGCGGGGCGTTGTGGCTCAGGCCTTTCTGGATCATTGCAATCCCCAGCCCCGAAGCGACCAGTCCCAGCGCGGTAAACGGCTCGGTCGCCTGCATCCGCACATCCGGGGTGAAGCCGGCGCGCAGGCAGGCGCTCAGGAAGTCGTCGCAGGCATCCTGACGCGGTTGCACGCCGATCCATTCCTGAGTGGCCAGATCCTCCGGGCTCAGCGAAGCCTGTCCAGCCAGCGGATGCTGCTCAGGCAGCGCCAGCAGCATCGGGTCGTCCAATACCTGAAAACCCAGCAGATCCGGATCGTCCACCGCCGGCGGCTCACTGACCAGTGCAATGTCGAGGCTGCGCTGACGCAGGCCTTCAAGCTGTTCGGCGGAGTTGAGGTTGTACAGCGCGACATGCACGTTCGGTCGATCCACCCGCAGCACGCGCAAGGCGTTGGGCAGGACGCCCGCGTGCATGGCGTTCTCGATATAGCCGATGCACAAGCCACCTTCCTCGCCACGGCCCAGGCGCTTGCCCAGGGATTCCAGGCGATTGGCGTGGGTCAGCAGGGCGCGGGTTTCGGCGAGGAACGTCTGGCCGTCGCGGGTCAGGCGAATGCGCTGTTGGCTGCGTTCGAACAGGGTCAAGCCCAGGCGCTCTTCGAGCTGGGCGATCTGTCGGCTCAGGGGCGACTGGGAAATATGCAGGCGCTCGGCGGCGCGGCCGACGTGCTCTTCCTCGGCGACGACCACGAAGTAACGCAATTGGCGGAAATCGATCATGTCAGACCTTTAGGGACTCAAGTGCTGCGCATTATGTCTTGGACGGTCTGAGTGTCGCAATCTAGGATCTGCTCAACGGTCAACCACGACCCAGACACTACGAGGAAATCCCCATGAGTTTGAAAGACAAACTGCCTGGCCAACTGGGCTTCGGCACCGCGCCACTGGGCAACATGTTCCGCGCCATTCCTGAAGAAGAAGCCCAGGCCACCGTGCATGCGGCGTGGGATGCTGGCGTGCGTTACTTCGACACCGCGCCGTTCTACGGCTCGGGCCTGTCGGAAATTCGCCTCGGCGAAGCACTGTCCCGCTACAAGCGCGACGACTATGTGCTCAGCACCAAGGTCGGCCGGGTGATTCTCGATGAAGTCGAAGACGCCGCCGCCCGGGATCTGGGCGAAAAAAGCGGGGTGTTTGAACACGGCCGCCCGAACAAAATCATCAATGACTACAGCGCCGACGCCACCTTGCGCTCAATCGAAGACAGCCTCGAACGCCTGAAAACCGATCGCCTCGACATCGTCTGGGTCCACGACATCGCTCAGGATTTCTATGGCGACCAATGGCTGGAGTACTTCAATCAGGCCCGCACCGGCGCCTTCAAAGTCCTGACCCGCCTGCGTGAAGAAGGCGTGATCAAGGGGTGGGGACTGGGCGTGAACAAGGTCGAACCTTGCGAATTGACCCTTGATCTGACCGAAGCGCAGCCCGACGGTTTTCTGCTGGCCGGCCGCTACACTCTTCTCGACCACGAGCGGGCCCTGCAGCGCCTGATGGATTCGGCGCGGGCGCAGAACGTTGAAATCGTTGTCGGCGGCCCTTATAGCTCGGGGATCCTGGCCGGTGGCGCGCACTTCGAATACCAGAAGGCCAGCCCTGAGATCGTGGCCAAGGTCGAGCAGATCAAACGCATCGCGGCGGCCCATGGTGTGGATGTAAAAGCAGCGGCGCTGCAATTCTCCCTGGCCAATCCGGCGGTGGCGGCAGTGATTCCCGGCGCGAGCAAACCGGGGCGGATCGCCGAAGACGTGGCGGCGCTGTCGGCGGTGATTCCTGCCGGTTTCTGGCAGGCCATGCGTGAAGCGAAACTGGTGTCCGAACGTGCACCATTACCTATCGACGAGGTGAAAGCATGAAGATCGATCTGAGCGGGAAACTGGCGATTGTCAGCGGCAGCACGGCGGGTATCGGTTTGGGCATCAGCCAGTCACTGGCCGAGGCAGGCGCCACGGTGGTGGTGATCGGTCGCGACGCGGCCAAGGTCGAACAGGCGCTGGCGAGCATTCGGGACAAAGTCCCGGGCGCGAAACTGCGCGGTCTGACGGCGGATCTGGGCACGGCCGAAGGCGCGCAGAAACTGTTCGCCGCCGAACCGAAAGCCGACATCCTGGTGAACAACCTCGGGATCTACAACGCTGTGGACTTCTTTGATGCGCCCGACGATGAGTGGACGCGCTTCTATGAAATCAACGTGATCTCCGGCGTGCGCCTGTCGCGGCATTACGTGCCGGCGATGGTCGAGCAGGGCTGGGGCCGGGTGATCTTCCTGTCTTCGGAATCCGGCGTGGCGACCCCGGCCGACATGATCAACTACGGCGTGACCAAAAGCGCCAACCTCGCGGTGTCCCATGGTCTGGCCAAACGGCTGGCCGGCACTGGCGTCACGGTCAATGCGATCCTGCCGGGGCCGACCTTCACCGACGGCGTTGAAGAGATGCTCAAGGACGCCGCCGCCGAATCCGGTCGCAGCTTGCGGGACGAAGCCGACGCGTTTGTGCGCCGGGCACGTCCGACCTCGATCATCCAGCGCGTGGCCAATGTCGAAGAAGTCGCGCACCTGGTGACCTACATCGCTTCACCGCTGTCCTCGGCCACCACCGGCGCCGCACTGCGCGTCGACGGCGGCGTGGTCGACAGCCTGGCAATCTGATTTTTTTGAGAGAGACCTTTATTTATGGCAACAGCAACAGCATCCATCGACATCCCGGCTTCGGCCGATCAGGTCTGGCAATTGATCGGCGGTTTCAACACCCTGCCGGACTGGCTGCCGTTCATTCCCAAGAGCGAGCTGAGTGAAGGCGGGCGCGTGCGCAGCCTGCAAACCGCCGACGGCGGAGTGGTGGTCGAGCGCCTGGAAAACTTCGATAACGCCGGCAAGACCTATAGCTATTCGATCCTGCAGGCACCATTTCCCGCCACCGATTATCTGGCGACGATTCGCGTCGAAGCCCAGGGTCAGGGCGCGAAGGTGACGTGGTCGGGACGCTTCACGGCCAAGGGCGTGAGCGATGAGGAAGTGGTGGCGCTGTTCAGCGGCATCTATCAGGGTGGACTGGAGGCGCTGCGCGCTAACTACCCGGCCTGAGTTTCATGATCGTTCCCACGCAACGTGGGAACGATCACTGCCCAAAAGTCACGACTGTGAAATCAGGCTCTGCCGGCAATCCAGCACCAGTTTCGCCCCGCCCAGATCGCTGCGACCCACCTCAAGACTGAACCCGTGCAGGCTGACAATCGCTGCAACGATCGACAGTCCCAGTCCGAAACCGCTTTGCGGTTGTCCACCCTCGGCGCGATAGAAGCGTTGGAACACTGCTTCGCGTTCCGACTCGGGAATACCGGGGCCGGAGTCGTGCACTTCGATCCGCGTATGCCCCGCATCATTCACTCCACGCAAAATCACCGTGCCGCCTGGCGGGGTGAACTTGATCGAGTTGCTCAACAGGTTGGCCAGCGCCTCGAACAACAGCGCCCGGTCACCATTAAGCATCGGCAGGGTTTCCGGCATGTTCAGCTCGAAACGCAGTTCGTCTTCCTCGGCCAGCGGCAGGTAGAACTCATGCAGCTCCTGCAGCAACCGCACCGGATCGAGCTCGACGAAGCCGGAACGGCGCTGGCGATCTTCCAGTTCGGAAATCCTCAGCAAACCCCGAAAACGCGCCATCAGCGTATCGGCCTCGGCCAGCACCAGATCCAGTTGCGCGGCCTCCGGCGAGCCTTCGCCGGCCTGCTGCTGCATGCGATACAACTGCGCCCGCAGGCGCGTCAGCGGGGTGCGCAGGTCGTGGGCGATGTTGTCGCACACGCCTTTGACTTCGTTCATCAGGCGCTCGATGCGATCGAGCATGGCGTTGACGATGGCGGCGAGCATGTCCAGTTCGTCGCGGCGATTGGACACGGGCAAGCGGTGAGTCAGGTCACCGGCAACGATTGACTGGGCACTGGCCTGAATCGCGCGGATCCGCCGCAACGGCCGACGCCGCAGCAAATGCCAGCCGATGACCCCCGGCACGATCGTCAGCGAAACACCCCAGAGCAGGGCGCGCAGAATGATCCGGGTCACGGCGAACAGTGAACCGTTGTCGCGCACCAGCACCAGCCAGCGACCATCGCGGGTCGGCGTGGCGACTGCATCGCAGCTGTCGGCCGGCAGGGTCGGGTCGTCGGATTCGGAGCAGTCGCGCAGTTCGTGGATCTTGCCGTCCAGCGGCAGGCCGGCGGGCATCTGCTGCAAGGCCCCGCCGAGGTAGGTGTGGTCGGCGGCGAACAGGCCGTAGGCGTCGATGCCGCGAATGTCGAAGGTCATGCTGGCAGCGAGCGCGTCTTCCAGTTGCTCACCACGAAAGTGTGAGAACAGATGTTGACGCTGCATCAGCGAATGCTTGGCCAGGTTGTCGAGGTAACCGGACACCTCGAAATACATGACCCCCATGAGGATCCCGCTCCAGGCCACGAACAACGAACTGTAAAGCGCCAGCAGCCGGCTGCTGGAGGAACGCCAACCGTCAGACGGGTTCGGCAATGACATAACCCGAGCCTCGCACCGTGCGGATCAGCGGGACATTGCCCGGCGGGTCGATCTTCTTGCGCAGACGGCCGATGTGCACGTCGATCAGGTTGGTGCCCGGGTCGAAGTGATAACCCCAGACTTCCTCGAAAATCATCATCCGCGACAGGATCTGGCCGCTGTTGCGCATCAGGAATTCCAGCAGTTTGTATTCGGTCGGCAACAGCGTCAGCACCTGCTCGGCGCGGCTGGCTTCGTGGCTGATCAGATCCAGTTCCAGGTCCGCCACACGCAGGGTGGTGGGTTGGGTGCCGCCGTTGTTCTGGCGGCGCAGCAACACTTCGACCCGGGCCGCCATCTCGTCGGTGGCGAAGGGTTTGGTCAGGTAATCGTCACCGCCGGCGCGCAGGCCGCGCACGCGTTCGTCGACATCGGACAGGGCGCTGATCATCAGGATCGGCGTGGACACACCCATGGTGCGCAGGGTGGTGACGATGGCCAGGCCATCGAGTTCGGGCAGCATGCGGTCGAGGGTAATCAGGTCGTAATTGCCGCTGACGGCGCGGTCGAGGCCTTCGCGGCCGTTGTCGACCCAATCCACGTCGAGGCCGTGGCTGCTCAGTTCGGCGACGATTTCCCGGGCGGTCACGGCGTCGTCTTCGATGGTGAGGATGCGAGTCATGGTGGGCCTGCTGATCGGTTCAAACGGAATGGCAGCATTTTGCCAAGATTTTGCAATAACGCTTTAAATTAACTTTCATGTTGTAGTTGATACAAACGGCCAGGGCCGGTTTTTTGTGCCAATGCATAAAACCCGCTGCGATTGCACCGTTGTTGCAAATTGCATGGTCCCGGGAAGTTCATTCTTTTTAACTCATTGAATTTCAACGATTTATTTAATGTTGTCGACTGGCACGGTCACTGCAATTCATCTGCTGACGAGTTGTAACACCATTTTTCATGCCGGGAGCAGAACAACAATGAATAGATCCTCTGATGGGTTTTATCCTGCCTTTGATGGCGAGTCGAGCAACGTCTCGGGAGTCTCCTGGGGCGCGATCTTCGCCGGTGCCGCAGCCGCTGCGGCGCTGTCGATGATTCTGGTGCTGCTCGGTTTCGGTCTGGGCTTCTCCGCTGTTTCACCGTGGGCCGGGGAGGGCGTCAGTGCCAAGGGCCTGGGCATTTCGACAATTGTGTGGCTGGCGGCGACGCAAATCATCGCTTCCGGTCTGGGTGGCTACATTGCCGGTCGCCTTCGGGTGAAGTGGGCGAACATGCACGGTGACGAGGTGTATTTTCGCGACACCGCCCACGGCTTCCTCGCCTGGTGCGTGGCAACGCTGGTGACCGCGACTCTGGTGGTCGGTTCGGTCAGCAGCATCGTCAGCGGTGGCGTGCAGGCCGGTGCGAGTGTTGCCGGTGGCGCGGCCAGTGCCATGACTCAGGCCGCCGGCACGGCTGCGGCCAACACCAGCAGCGACCAGTATGGTTACTTCGTCGACAGCCTGTTCCGCGATGACCGTCCTGCCGCCGTCAGTGACGACGCAGCTCGCGGCACCGTGACCCGGATCTTCGCCCAGAGCCTGGCCAACGGTCAGCTCAGCCCCGAGGATCGTACCTACCTCGCGCAACTTGTGGCGCAACGCACCAACCTGAGCCAGGCCGATGCCGAACGTCGCGTGGACGAAATCTACGCCCGTACGCAAAAAGCCATAGCCGACGCCAAGGTTAAAGCACAGCAAGCCGCTGACACCGCCGCCAAAGTCGCTGCCTGGACCTCGCTGTGGATGTTCATCGCACTGCTGGCCGGTGCGTTCTTCGCCAGCCTGTCGGCCACCTTCGGCGGTCGCCGCCGGGATGCCGTCGAGTACGTTGAAGTCGACACCTACACCACGACCACTGTGCCCCCAGTCCGTTAATCAAGGAGCATCACCATGCGCTCATTACTGCTGTTTTTCCTCGGCGTGCCAATCCCGATCATTATTCTGATTGCGTTGTTCGTGCACTGACCTTTAACGATCTTTAAATCTTGAAAAGCATAAAGCCAGTCAATAACTAAATTGACTGGCTTTGTGCTGTTTGGAGGGCGAGATATTGTTTCGAATGATAGTAGCCTCGATCGGCTTTTACGGGGTGTTGATCAGCCCTTCAAAGCGCTTGACCGAGCAGGGTTGCAATTGTATTTTCACCCGGGTTTTCAACTGACTCGGTGGCGTAAGCATGGAGCTTTCAACCGCAATTCCAATCTTCAAGATATCGTCTGAAAAGTTGGCGCGTGAGTATTACCTGGATCGCCTGGGTTTTTCGATGGATTGGGAACATCGACGCAATGATTACCCTGCTTACCTTCAGGTCAGCAAGGGAGATTTAATTATTCATTTGACAGAGCATGAAGGTGATGCGGAGCCAGGTACGACAATCCTGGTGTCGGTCAGCGATATCGAAAGTCTTTACAGTGAGTTGAGGCGTGGTTTGCCCAGCAACAAGTTTGCAATTATAAAAGCCGGCAAGAATCACGTTCTGGAAATAGATGATCCGTTTGGCAACCACATCCGTTTTGTCAGTCCGTCACGCTAAAAAATAAAACGCTGCAGCCTGGGCTGCAGCGTTTTTTATTTAAGGACTTTCCTGGCGACAAAAACCGCCCTGCGGTTATGAACGGATGCCAGTGAGTAAGTGACGTGGAAAGTGGTCAGTAATTTGCTGGTGGCTTCGATGTGAGATTGCACCCACGCGTAATCTTCAATGCATTCAAAGATCAGCACGCCATTGTCACTGCACAAGTCCCAGGCTTTTTTGAACAAGTCAGCAAATGAGCGGTTGTCCTTGTCCGAATAACCAAATCCGATTCCGGCCCACACCACGCACGGGTATTGCGGAAGTTTGGCTGATTCACTGCGTATATCCCCCACGCTGAACGTTGTCCGTTCGTAATCACCATAGTGGGCAATGGCATCCTTGATTGCATTTTCGGAAATATCGATACCGTGGTAAGAGCGGTTTCGATTGATGGCGCCTCGCAAGCCACCTACATAACACCCTATATCGAGTACACCGGCGCAATCATATTGCTCGACAAGTCCCGAGATGACCGAATACCGGGTCGCCAGCGTGGCATCGGACAAATAGCCGTAGGCCCCGCTGGTATGGGCTTCGTCCTGGCGCTCCGGGTCCGCCGTGAGCGCCTCGCGCTCGTCTTCCGATAGAGTCTCTTTCTCTGTGGTGCTCATTACCTTCTCCTTGGTTGTTTACACGAAAAACGGGCGCGTCAGTACGCTGCAGAGACTGCTCGGAAATAGCGATCAAATGAACGGGAAAGGCATCACCTCACGAAGGTTCATGCACCAGGGTGCGTTTTTCCTTCGGTGGTTTTTCCGGCGATAGTTGCGACAGTAGCGTGCCGGCCAATATAAGGGCGCAACCGGCCAGCTCTTTCGGGCCAAGTGATTCGTTCAATATGAGCCATCCGGCAACCGCCGCAAACACGGCTTCAATACTTAGAATGATTGCACTGTGCGCAGCCTTGATATGTCGTTGGGCAAGTACCTGTAAGGTGAATCCGATGGCAACAGACAATACTCCGCCATATAAGAGCGGGATTTTTGCATTGGATATCATTTCGAAGGAAATCGGCTCCGAAACCACAGCGATGGCCAGGGAAAGTACAACGCAGGTTCCGGACTGAACAACGGCCAGTCTGATAGGTGGAAGCCGATGTCCGAACGTCGACAATGCAATGACTTGAAAAGCCCAGAAAAATGCACTGGCCAGTGTTAATAGATCGCCGGGGTTGACGTTGAGGTTTCCGTGAACACTCAGCAAATACAATCCCATCGTCGCCAGGGCTACACCGAACCAGACGCCGGAGGAATATCGGTGTCCGAAGAAACTGCACAATATCGGAACCAGCGCTACATACAATCCGGTAATAAAACCGGTGTTCGCTACAGAGGCATACATCAATGCGATTTGTTGAAGGTTTATGCCGCCGAACAATATCAGGCCAATAACGATCCCCGATGACCAATCCTTCCAGGACAGCGGTCGGGTATTTTTTTCAAAGAAAATAAAGGGAAGTATCAGCAGGGTTCCGAGGGCGAAGCGTAATCCTGTATACCAGAAAGGCCCGATAGAGCTCATGCCGATCTTTTGCGGAACAAACGCACAACCCCAAATTACCGCGGCCGCCAACAACAAAATGTTTGACGTGATTACTTTTCTGTCCATAGAAAATACAGTCGTCCATCGAGAAGGTAGCCGATTATAGGCGGGGCGATTTTGTCGTCAATTACAGTTAAGTGGACTTTTAATCGGAGTCGTCTCCCGGATTTAAAATATCCTTTAAAAATAACAGGTTGGGTCCAATCCTTTGTATATGCCTTTTTTTCATATGTTTAGGCGGCTTTCAGAGCAGACTCGGCTGTCCCAGAAAAGCGGTGCATTTCACTGGCATGGATCAATATTCGTCCCGACGATATCCCCTAACGTAAAAGAACCCGGCCCTTGCCGCTGGATCGACTACATTGCTTGCGCTCACATTTTGCTGCGCAGACGGAGTAAGCCTGTTGGCACGATAGAGAGGAAAACCCCCACGTGCCGGCGAGGTGTAGTGCAGCAAGGAGCTGTTTCAACCTCACCTGAACCTTTTCACGGATGATCATCGCAATGCACTGCCTAGAAAGAACCTTCGATATCCAGCCTTTGACGCAGGCGGATATGACTGTCCACATCAACGGCCAGCCGGTCACTGCCGCCATCGGCGAAACCGTGCTCAGCGTCATTCAGTCCCTCGGCGTGCGCCAGGTCGCGCGCAACGATCACAACCAGGTCAGCGGTGCCTATTGCGGCATGGGCGTGTGCCAGTGCTGCCTGGTGAAAATCAACGGCCGGCACAAACGCCGCGCTTGCCAGACCGTGGTGCGTGACGGCATGCAGGTCGAAACCCAGGCCAACCGCATTCACGGGCAGGAGGCGCCATGAGCCAACATCCGGTCATTGTCGGCGGTGGGCCGGCGGGCATGGCGGCGGCCATCGAACTGGCGCGCCATGGCGTGCGCAGCACATTGCTGGAAGAGGCGTCGCGCCTTGGCGGTGTGGTCTATCGCGGGCCGCTGCGTGACGGCGTGCAGCTGGATTATCTGGGGCCGCGTTACTCCGAGGCGTTGAGCAAACTGCACGGCGACTTTCAGGAGCAGGCCGGGTTGATCGATGTGCGTCTGCATCACCGGGTGGTCGGCGCCGAAGGCACCCGCTCGCTGGTGGTGCTCGATGGCGATGAGCGCCTGCATGAAATCAGCTATCCGCAACTGGTGATGGCCGCCGGTTGTCACGAACGCAGCGTGCCGTTTCCCGGCTGGACACTGCCCGGCGTGATCATGCTCGGCGGCCTGCAATTGCAGATCAAAAGCGGCGTGGTCAAACCTCAGGGGCCGGTGGTCATCGCCGGCACCGGGCCGCTGTTGCCGCTGGTGGCGACCCAGTTGCACGCGTCCGGCGTGAGCGTTGTCGGCGTCTACGAGGCCTGCGCGTTCGGCAAGATTGCCAAGGAAAGCCTGGCGCTGCTGAACAAGCCGCAACTGTTCCTCGACGGCTTGAGCATGCTGGCCTACCTGAAACTGCACGGCATCCCGATGAACTACGGCTGGGGCGTGGTCGAGGCACACGGCGAAGGCGAACTGAAAAGCGTCAGCGTGGCGCCGTACTCGGCGACGTGGGAGCCGGACATGAGCCGCGTCGAGCGCTTCGAAGCGAAGACGCTGGCGGTCGGCTACGGCTTCATTCCGCGTACCCAGTTGAGCCAGCAAATGGGCCTGGATCACGGCTTCAGTGACGACGGCTACCTGCGCGCCAATTCCAACATCTGGCAGCAGAGCAGCGAACCCCACGTGCATCTGGCCGGCGACATGGGCGGGATTCGCGGCGGTGAAGCGGCGATGCTGGCCGGCAAGATCGCCGCTACCTCGATCCTGCTGCAACGCGGTGTGCTGGAAGAAGAACTGGCGCGGGTCCGTCGCGACCGTTACCTGAGCAAACTCAAAGCCATCGTACGATTCCGTGCGGCGGTGGATCGCTACACCGAACGCGGTGTCGGGCAGATCGCATTGCCGGCCGCCGACACGGTGATCTGCCGCTGCGAACATGCGACCCGAGCCGACATTGACCGGGCGCTGGAACAGGGCGTGCAAGACATCGCCAGCCTGAAAATGCGTACCCGTGTGAGCATGGGCGACTGTCAGGGGCGGATGTGCGTCGGCTACTGCAGCGACCGCTTGCGTCAGGCCACCGGGCGCAAGGATGTCGGCTGGCTGCGGCCGCGTTTTCCGGTCGATCCGATTCCTTTTTCCGCGTTCCAGTCCCTCGGCACGGAGGCCGTTTCCCATGAGTAAGTTCTATGACGTGGTCATCGCCGGCGGCGGTGTGATCGGCGCGTCCATCGCCTATCAGTTGTCCAAGCGCAAAAACCTCAAGGTCGCGCTGATCGACGCCAAGCGGCCGGGCAATGCGACCCGCGCTTCGGCCGGTGGCTTGTGGGCCATCGGTGAGTCCGTGGGGCTGGGTTGCGGGGTGATTTTCTTCCGCATGATGTCGGCCAATCGCAAGCGCGAAACCCAGGGCGCGGCGGTGGCGGTGGACTCCAGCACGCCGCACATCCTGCCGCCGTCGTTCTTCGATTTCGCCTTGCAGTCCAACGCGCTGTACCCGGCGCTGCACCGTGAGCTGAAAGACAATCACGGGATGGATTTCAAGTTCGAAAGGACCGGGCTCAAGTTCGTCATCTATGACGATGAGGACCGGTTGTACGCCGAGCATATCGTCGGCTGCATTCCGCATCTGGCGGATCAGGTGCGCTGGCTGGATCAGGCTGCATTGCGCGAGTCCGAACCGAGCGTCAGCCATGAGGCGCGCGGTGCGCTGGAGTTTCTCTGCGACCACCAGGTCAGCCCGTTCCGCCTCGCCGACGCCTACGCCGAAGGCGCCCGGCAAAATGGCGTGGACATGTACGTCAACACCAACATCACCGGCGTTCTGCATCACGGCACGCGGGTGACCGGTGTTCAAACTGCCGAAGCCGGGGTTTTTCACTGCAAGACCCTGATCAACGCGGCGGGCGCGTGGGCTGCAGACTTGAGCGAGTGGGCCACAGGCATCCGGATTCCGGTGAAACCGGTGAAAGGCCAGATCCTGCTGACCGAACGCCTGCCGAAAATCCTCAACGGTTGCCTGACCACCAGCGATTGCTACATGGCACAGAAGGACAACGGCGAAATCCTGATCGGCAGCACCACCGAGGACAAGGGCTTCGACGTCACTACCACCTGGCCGGAAATCGCCGGGCTGGTACAGGGCGCGGTGCGTTGCCTGCCGGAGCTGGCGGACATCAACCTAAAACGCACCTGGGCCGGATTGCGTCCGGGCTCGCCGGATGAGTTGCCGATTCTCGGGCCGATGGCCGGGGTGGAGGGTTACCTGAACGCCTGTGGGCACTTCCGCACCGGGGTGCTGACGTCGGCGATCACCGGGGTGTTGTTGGACAAACTGGTCAACGATGAACCGCTGCCGCTGGACATCACGCCGTTTCTGGCGGACCGGTTTGCGGTAGCGCCCGTGCAGGAAGAGCGGGCGCTGGAGATGGCCTGATCAAAGCCTTCCCGCGCAGTGCGCGGGAAGGCTCGATGGTGGGGCTCAGGACTTGCCCGATTGTTCTTCCAGTTGATCCGACTCGAACAATCGGGCCAGTTCCGCCCGTGCTTCCTGGGCGGTCTGCAGGACTTTGGCCGCGTCGTCGTACACCGCGTGTTGAGCCTCGAGCACTTGTTCGTCGTGGTGCTTGAAGCGCTTGATCCGCGCATCGGCCTGGGCCTGGGTCAAACCCAGGCCAACCAGCGTGCGACGGCTCATTTCCAGACTTGAGTAGTAAGTCTCCCGGATCGGGTCGGCACCGACATCCACCAGGCGATGAACGTGCTGCCGGTTACGCGCCCGGGCAATGATCTTCATGTGCGGGTAGAGCTTGCGCACGATCTCGGCAGTCTTGATGTTGGTTTCCGGATCGTCCGTGGCAATCACGAAATATTCCGCTTCCCCGACCTTGGCCGCACTGAGGATTTCCGGGCGCATCGGGTCGCCGTAGAACACCGGCACGCCGCCGAAGCTGCGCGACAGTTCGATGGTTTCCACCGAGGTATCCAGCGCCACAAACTTGATGTTCTGCGCCCGCAGGATCCGCGCCACGATCTGGCCCATCCGGCCCATGCCGGCGATCACCACCCGTGGGGTTTCGGTGTCGATCTGGCGGAATTTCTCCGGCACTTCCACCGGCTGCACCTTCGGGCTGACCAGCCGTGCGCAGATCAACAGCAGCAACGGCGTGACGGCCATCGACAGGGTGATGGTCAGCACCAGCAAGTCGTACAGACGCGGTTCGAACAGACCCTGGTCGCGACCGATCTTGAACACCACAAAGGCAAACTCACCGCCCGCCGCCAGCACGATACCGAGGCGAATCGCACTGACTTTGCTCAAGCCGCCGGCCAGACGCCCGACCACAAACAACAGTGGCAACTTCAGCGCGATCAGCAACAGCGTCAGCCCCAGAACCGTGATCGGCGCGCTGAACAACAGGCTGAGATTCGCCCCCATGCCGACGCTGATGAAGAACAACCCCAGCAGCAGGCCCTTGAACGGTTCGATCTGCGCTTCCAGTTCATGGCGATATTCCGAGTCTGCCAGCAGCAGCCCGGCGAGAAACGCGCCCAGCGCCATCGACACACCGACCATGTCCATCATCCACGCGGTGCCGATCACCACCAGCAATGCGGTGGCGGTGGAGACTTCCGGCAGACCGGTTTTCGCCACGATGCGAAACACCGGGCGCAACAGATAACGCCCGCCGATCACGACCACGGCGATGCTGCCCAATACCTGCAAACTGTGGCGCACATCGTCGGCAGTGCTGGTGTGGTGATCGACGCCCGCGAGCATCGGCACCAGAGCGATCAGCGGGATCGCGGCGATGTCCTGGAACAGCAGAATCGCAAACGCCAGGCGACCGTGGGGACTGGTCAGTTCCTTGCGTTCAGCGAGGCTTTGCAGACCGAACGCAGTGGACGACAGGGCCAGACCGAGGCCGAGCACTATCGCGCTGTTCAACGGCTGGCCGAACACTGACAACGCCAGAACGCCGATTACCGAACCGGTCAACAACACCTGCGCGAGGCCAACGCCGAACACCGATTTACGCATCACCCACAAACGTCGCGGCGACAGCTCAAGACCGATGATGAACAGCAGCAAAACCACGCCCAGCTCGGAGATATGGCTGACGCTCTGCGGATTGCCGATCAGGCCCAGCACCGACGGGCCGATGATCACCCCGGCAAACAGATAACCGAGCACCGCGCCCAGTTGCAGGCGCTTGGCCAGGGGAACGGTGAGCACGGCGGCCAGGAGGAAGACGACAGCGGCTTGCAACAGATTGCCTTCATGGGGCATGAGCGGAACTCCAGTAACGCGGTACGGCGGGGGGCGACAAGGATAAAGGCTGAAACGATTACAGATCTACCGCAGACCCTGCTTGAGCGCATGTGCTCCTGTAACAATTTGCATCAATTGGTTACATTTATAGCCTCAGCGAATCAATTCCTCCCGAGTCTGCCATGGCCATCAACTTCGACCTCAACGACCTGCAAGCCTTTCGCGCCGTGGTTGAGCAGGGCAGTTTCCGCAAGGCCGCCGACACCGTGCGCATCTCGCAACCGGCCTTGAGCCGACGCATCGAAAAGCTCGAAGACGCCCTCGGCGTGAAGCTGTTCGAGCGCACCACACGCAAAGTCAGCCTGACCCAGGCCGGGCGTGGCTTCATGCCGAGTGTCGAGCGTTTGCTGGACGATCTTGATGTGGCTTTGCTCGGTATCAGCGAAGTAGCCTCGAACCGCCAGGGCCACGTCACCGTCGCCTGCGTGCCGTCGGCGGCGTATTACTTCATGCCACGGGTGGTCGCTCGCTATCACCAGCAGTTCCCGCGTATCAAAGTCAAAGTCCTCGACTCCAGCGCCCACGACGTGCTCACGGCGGTGGTCAATGGCGAGGCGGATTTCGGCTTGAGCTTCATGGGCACCCAGGAGGCGGGTGTGGATTTCGAGCCGCTGGTGCAGGAGAGCTACGTGGTGGCCTGTCGTCGCGATCATCCCCTGGCCGGGCGCAGCAGCGTCAGTTGGGACGAGTTTTACCAGCAGGATTACATCTCGCTGGACAAGACGTCGGGCAATCGCTTTTTGCTCGATCAGGCACTGGCGAAAGTGGTGCCGCAGCGGCCGAGCATCTGCGAAACCCTGCACGTGACTACGATGATCGGACTGGTGGAAGCGGGACTGGGTGTGGCGGCGGTGCCGTTGATGGCGATGCCGGCGGCGGATCATCCGATCCTGACGCGGGTGCCGCTGACCGATCCGCAAGTGATGCGCAATGTCGGCATCATCAAGCGCCGGGGTCGCACCCTGACCCCGGCGGCACTGGAACTGGAACGGCTGGTGGTGGAAATGAAGGTCCAGCCGCCGAAGGTCAGCGCTTGACCGAATCCAGCCCGGTGGCCTGTACGTCGGCCTGAGCGGCAGGCGCGGCCAGATAGGCGAGCAACGCCTTGGCTTCCTGTGGATGTTGCGCACCCACCGGAATCCCCGCGGCGAAACGGGTTACCGATTGCACCGATTCCGGGATCTTCCCGACATACGTCACACCCGGCACCGGCAGCAACTCGCTGACCTGCTGAAAGCCCAGTTGATAGTCACCGGTGGCAACCACCGAGCCTACCGGGATTTTCGGGATCATCTTCGCCTTCGGTTTCAACTGATCTTCGACGCCGAGTTTCTTGAACAACTGCTGCTCGATGTACACGCCGCTGGCGCTGTCCGAGTAGGCCACCGACTGCGAATCGAGCAGGGTTTTCTTCAGGGCGTCGACGTTGCTGATATCCGGTTTCGGTGCACCTTCACGCACCACCAGGCCAATCCGCGAATCCGCCAGTTCCACCCGCGAGGCCGGGTCGACCTTGCCTTGCTCGATCAAGTCGTCGAGGGCGTAGCCGACCATGATCACCACGTCGGCCTGTTCACCCCGGGCCAGGCGATTGGGGATCGCTTCCGGGGCCTTGCCCATCGACGGGCCGAGGATGGTGTCGAGGGTGTTGCCGGTGTTCGCGGCGAACTTCGGGCCGAGGATTTTGTAGGCGGCGGTGAAGCCGCCGGAGGTCATTACGCGCAGTTCTTCAGCCTGGGCCGCAACGTTGAACGCAAGGCCGGCGAGCAGGGCAGTAACGGTCATGAGTTTTTTCATGGTGCTCTCCTCAGGCAACGACAGGTTGCAGACGACCGCCTGCACGGCGATACAGATACAGCGTCGCGCACAACGCACACAGCGCGCCGACACTCATCCAGTAACCCGGTGCGGCCTTGTCGCCGGTGTACTGGATCAGGAAAGTCGACATCGCCGGGGTGAAGCCGCCGAAAATGGCGGTGGCAAGGCTGTAGGCCAACGAGAAACCGGCCACACGAACCTCAACCGGCATGATCTCGGTCAGCGCCGGAATCATCGCGCCGTTGTACATGCCGTAGATGAACGACAGCCACAGCAGCGACAGCAACATGTGGCTGAAGCTCGGCGCCTGCACCAGATACGACAGCGCCGGATAGGTGGTCGCCAGGGCCAGCAACGACATGGCAATCAGTACCGGACGCCGGCCGATGCGGTCCGACAACGCGCCGCCAATCGGCAGCCAGAAGAAGTTCGAAACGCCCACCAGCAGCGTCACCAGCAACGCATCCGAGGTGCTCAGGTGCAGCACGGTTTTACCGAAGGTCGGCGCGTACACGGTGATCAGGTAGAACGCGGTAGTGGTCAGGGCAACCATCAACATCCCGCCGATGACCACGACCCAGTTCTGGCCGAGGGTGCGGAACACTTCTTTCATGCTCGGGCGATGTTTGCGGGTGGCAAACTCTTCGGTTTCCGCCAGGTTTCGGCGCAAAAGGAAGATGAACGGCACGATCATGCAGCCAACGAAAAACGGAATCCGCCAGCCCCAATCGGCAATCACGTCCGGCGCCATCCACTGGTTCAAGGCAAAGCCCAGCGCGGCGGCAACGATGATCGCGACCTGTTGGCTGGCCGACTGCCAGGCGGTGAAGAAACCCTTGCGGCCCGGTGTGGCGATCTCCGACAGATACACCGAGACACCGCCCAGTTCCGCACCGGCGGAGAAGCCCTGCAGCAAGCGCCCGACCAGTACCAGCGCCGGTGCGAACAGACCAATGGTTTCGTATCCGGGCACCAGTACGATCAATATCGTGCCGCTGGCCATGATCGACAGGGTGACGATCAAGCCCTTGCGACGACCGACGTCATCGATGTACGCGCCGAGCACGATAGCCCCCAGCGGACGCATCAAAAAGCCTGCGCCGAACACCGCGAACGTCATCATCAGGGAAGCGAACTCACTGCTCGCCGGAAAGAACACCGCCGCGATCTGCGTGGCGTAGAAGCCGAACAGAAAGAAGTCGAACTGTTCGAGGAAGTTACCCGAGGTCACCCGGAAAATGGCACCGGCCCGCGAGCCGCCGTGTGGGATTGAGGCTGTCATCGAAAAATACTCCACCGCTTTTATGACGTGCGCGACGGGGAGGCGGCGCACGGTTTTTATTGGGGCGGATAGTGGCGCAGGGGGATCGATCTGTTAATTGCATAGTTGGCATGGATTGATGCGCAGGGCGGATCAATCCAGACCGAACGGCAGCCTCTTTATTGAAGCGGTGTAGCCGTTTCCTGTTTCTTCGCTGGCACACCCGGTGCAGTGGCGGTTGTAAAACTGCCATCCCATTGCGGATCGATCCGACGAATGCGCACGCTCAGATCAGGGTGTGACGCAAACATCCGGCTCAGCAAGCCTGATCCGCCCGTGCTGAAAAACAAATGACTGAACTCGGCGGCACGGGGGGAGTTGATGACGGAGCCTTGTTTATGGGCGCCGATTTTTTTCAGCGCACCGACAATGCTTTGCGGATTGCGCGTGTATTGCACCGCACTCGCATCGGCCAGGAACTCACGCTGGCGACTGACCGCTGCCTTGATCAAATTCCCATACAGATGCCCGATAAATCCGGCCACGCACAGTGCGAAACCGAGCGCAAAAACTACCAGCATCAACCGCACGTCGCGTTTGTCGCGCTTGAGCAGGCTGGCCATTATGTAAGTACCCGCCAGCCCCAGCACCAACAGGCCGTGCACCACCGCCACCAGTTGCGTATTGAGGCGCATGTCACCGTTGAAGATGTGGCTGAATTCGTGGGCAATCACCCCTTGCAGTTCTTCCCGAGTCAGCAGCTTCACCGCGCCACGGGTCACACCGATAGCTGCATCCTCCTGTGTAAGTCCGGCCGCGAAGGCGTTGATGCTTTCATCCGGCAACAGATACACCGCCGGCACGCGGGTGCCGGAGGCAATCGCCATTTCTTCGACCACATTCATCAAGCGCTGCTCGTCCAGGGTACGCGCATTGCCGTTGAGCAGGCGGCCACCCAGTTTCTCCGCAACGACTTTGCCGCCCGCCCGCAGTTGCCGGTATTTCAGCAGGCCGCCAATCACCACGATGCTGCTGATGAACGACGCGATGACGGCCATCGCCAGAAAGGCATCTGCCAGCGTGCCAATGCCGCTCAAGTAGTCTTCAAAACCACTGAATACGAAGGGCAGGGCGGTCAGGATGACCAGCGAGACAATCGACAGCGTCATCAGATAAACCAGCCGTCGGGTCTGGTTGCGAGCCTGGGTTTGTCGTTCAAAGAAATTCATCGGGCCATCCATGGAAAGCAGAAATCAGAAAGAAACCTTGGGTGCGGTTTTGATTGCCAGCGTATCCGCAAACTTCAGCGGTACGGCGTCATCGCGATGGCCAAAACTGGCCGCCAGCAGCACCGCGGGAAAACTCTGCTTGAGGGTGTTGTAGGCCATGACCGCGTCGTTGAACGCCTGGCGCGCGAAACTCACCTTGTTTTCGGTGCTGCTCAGCTCCTCGCTCAGTTGTTGCATGTTCTGCGAGGCCTTGAGTTCCGGATAGGCTTCCAGGGTCAGGTTCAATCGACCCACGGCGCTGCTGAGTGCGCTGTCCGCCAGCCCCAGTTGCGCGATGTGCTGGGCATTGCCCGGTTTGGCCTGCGCAGCTTCAAGTCCCGCCACGGCTTCATTGCGCGCAGCGATCACCGCTTCCAGGGTTTCGCGCTCATGGGCCAGATAACCCTTGGCGATGCTGACCAGATTGGGGATCAGGTCATAGCGGCGCTTGAGCTGCACTTCGACCTGGGCAAACGCGTTCTTGATCTCGTTGCGCCGGGCCACAAGCTTGTTGAAAAGACTGACAGCGTAGAGGCCCAGAACCGCAAGCAGCACCAGATTGACGATGAGGTAGATTTTCACGGTGATGTCCTTGTTCACTCGGCGGGGGCGCGCGGGATCTTATCGTAATTGGTGGCCATTGGCTGTAATTGCCATGCAGCGGGGAACACCGGATGGTGCTCCGGGGCGCGACTACACTCTCAAGTCCCGCATCAACAAAAAACAAGGAATGATTCCCGAACCCCGCAGTCGGAGTTCAGGTAACACACATCTGAAGGAGGTTCACCGATGAACAACAAGACCCTGATCGCCAGCCTGGCCCTCGTCGCCGGCATCGCCGGGATCACCCCACTCGTTCAAGCGGCGCAACCCTCGACCGACACCGTCGAACGCTCGCCCACCGACGGCCGCGAACTGAAGGTCAACGACCGCGCCCCGGACGTCTACCAGCGCAGCGAAAAAGCCATCAAGAACTGGAAACAGAAAGGCCTCAAGCAACCCGATCCGCAGGCGCAGTGGGTGCAAATGAATGACAAGTACGTGATGGTGATGATTACCAACGGGACGATTGTGGATATCAAGCCGGTGGAGCGTTAGGCCGCCAGCAACAATTGGCCATGGACGGTTGATTGCATTTGAGCGCCGTTCGGGTAAAACGCGAGGGGCGTTTCGAGTGACTGGATGTCAGGAGCAATTCGTTGGAAAAGAAACCCCTCTACCGCAAAGTAAACACCTCGGCCCATAATGTCTGGCGCAACAACCCGGGCGGGCATTATCGGCATCAGCGAAACACCAAGGCTGAAATTCACAGCGAGGCCACGCGCGGCTCGATGCATGGCATCAAGCACCATGGCTACGATTACACGCCGTTGTTCCGCTTTTTGCTGTCGCGTGTCGGCGGTGATTGGGACGAGATTTTCAGTGAGGCGGTGTCGCGGCTGGATCGGCAGGAGCCGGTGTTCTGGATGGTCGCTGAGCTTGAAAGTGACCGGGAAGAAATAGTGCGACTCGGTGAGTCGAGTTTCTTCAATGGTCTGTATGTCGATGAGCAGAAACGTCTGCAAATCGTCAATCCCGCCCTGAAAGCCGAAGACATGACGCCCAACTGTCAGTGCTGCACTCACACATTCAATGGCGTTGTATTCGGTACACTCGAACGCTGAGGTTCAGTCGACCCGGCTGTGGCTCAGCGTCTGTCCGCCACCCAATCGATACTGATTATTCCCGCTGCGCTTGGCCTCATACATTGCCAGATCCGCAATGTGCAGCAGCCGGTCCATGGTCGGCGCATGGTCAGGGAATACCGCTACGCCGAGGCTGGTGCCGATGTGGCGTTGGTCGTTGCCGATGGTGATGGGCGGGGACAGTTCGATGAAGATTTTCTGGCAGATGCTACGGGCTTCGTCCTGCAGGTTCAGGCCGGGGGCGAGGCCTTGCAGGATGACCACGAATTCGTCGCCGCCGATCCGGGCGACGGTGTCGCTGACCCGCAGGATGCGTTTCAGCCGGGTGGCGGTGGTGATCAGGACGCGGTCGCCGGCGGCATGGCCGTAGCGGTCGTTGATGCTTTTGAAACCGTTGAGATCGATGAACACCAGCGCCACCCGGGTCTCGGTGGCGCGGGCATGTTCCAGCGCTTCTGACAGACGTTCTTCCAGCACCAGTCGATTGGGCAAACCGGTCAGCGGATCGAAGTGGGCCAGGTGCTGGAGGTAATTGGCCGAGGCTTTCTCTTCAGTGATGTCGCGCACCACGCCCATCATCTTGATCATCGCGTCGTGGTCGTTCTTCACCACGTTGCCGGTTTCCCGCAGCCAGCGAATCGTCCCGTCGGGCCAGACCACGCGGTATTCCTCGTCGTGGTTTTCACCGGTTTCCAGACAGCGCAATTCCCCGGCGCGCACCTTGGCGCGGTCGTCCGGGTGTACGCAGGAGCAGAACAAGGCGTAGGAGGGCGTCACTTCACCGATCTTGAACCCGAACATGCCGAAGATCGCGTCGGACCAATACAGTCGATCCGTGTCGACTTCCCAATCCCAGGTGCCGATCCGCGCAAAATACTGACTGCGCTTGAAGCGCTCGGCATCGCCATCGTGATGAATATTCTGGCCTTCGGCAGCGCGGGTGAGCAGTTCACGGTATTCGGCAAGTTGCCGACGCAGGGCACGCTCGCGACGAATCAACACGGCGATCACGACCATCAGCAAAACGACAAGGGCAAAGCCGATCCAGAGTTGAGTCATTCAAGCATCGCTGACATGGCGTATCGATTCGGGGTTGGTGGCGGGTCGCTATCATTCATCACGGCCAACGCTGGGTCAAACGGTTGCCAATGTCCGGCATTTCTGGGAAAACGGCGGCCAGCGGAACAATAGAGTGAATGTTATGAATGATGAACTGCAGATAATCGATCTTCAGCCCGGCGACGGAAAAGCCGCCGTCAAAGGCGCATTGATCACCACCCAATACACCGGTTGGCTGGAAGACGGCACCGAGTTCGATTCGTCCTGGAGTCGGGGCAAGCCGTTTCAGTGTGTGATCGGCACGGGCCGGGTGATCAAGGGCTGGGATCAAGGGATCATGGGCATGCAGGTCGGCGGCAAGCGCAAACTGCTGGTGCCGGCGCATCTGGGTTATGGCGAGCGGACGATGGGCAAGATTCCACCGAATTCGAATCTGGTGTTCGAGATTGAGTTGCTGGAGGTTTTGACGCGGGAGGATTGAAGCTCGTGGGACGAGGACGTTGTGATGAGGGAAGTCCCTGATCACAACGTCCGGGATGCGACGCTTGGTGAGTCAGGTAAATGCCTCAATATCGTCAAGCGTGTCTTCGATCACGCCTTCCAGCGAGGGGAATCTTTTCTTTACTTCTTCCAGCGCTGAAAGAACGGCATCTTTGTCCAGCTCGCCGTACCTGCGAGCGATGTGGCCGAGAGCGGTAATGGCGGAGGAGACTACGGCTTCATTACTGCTGGCGAAATACTTCAAGCAAGTCTGTTGGGCCCAAATCCTGTCTTCTTCATTGAGGCCAATAGAAATCAGAGCCTGGATAACGTCTGTGTCTGTGCGGCTTTGAAGAAGTCTCACTGCTTCATCATGGCTAATAGACGGGTCTTTATAGGTCAAGCTCACTTCTTGGCTCCCAGAATGTTGCCTTTGTTATCCGTTTTCTTGGCTTTGATTAGCGCGTTTTTCACAGTGAATGCAAAAAATGAACCCGCTGCCTCCGATCACGGAGCAGCGGGTTTTTTCTTGCCTTTTTACCTGAGGCGTTACGCAGCCATCGCCATCTCATCCAGCGTTGCGGCAACCGTGCTGGTCAAGCTCGGAAATCTGCGTTTTACGCTGTTAAGTACCGGCATTACTCGGTTGCGGTCCAGTTTGCCGTGATCGCGGGCGAGCTGGACGAGGGCCTCGAGGGCGGCGGTGACGATGGATTTTCTTTCGCTTTCGAGCAGCAGCAGACAGGCCTTTTCGGCCCATTGGCTGTCTTTCTCGTTGAGGCCGATGGAGATCAGGGCGGCGACGACGTGTGCATCGGATTTGCTTTCCATGGTGTGTTCCTCAGGTCGTGGCATCGAGGGTGTCCAGCGCCCGGTTCACGGCGAGTTCGCCGCACATCACCACTTGGGCGATACCCAGGACGGTACTGCGGTAGGGCGGGTCCAGCAGCGCGGCGAAGTCGCTGAGCATCACGCTGGCCGAGGCCATCGATTCGCAGGCGTGGGCCAGCAAGGCATGTTGATCGATGTGGGGGGCGATGAGGAACATGCGGCCGGGGCAGTGCTGTTTCGGTGCGGTGGGTTTCAGGTAATGGTCGAGGGCGCGCTCGGCGGCTTCGTGGAGTTTTTTTGAGTCGGTTGTGGAGTAGGGAGAGGTTGGGTCGGATTCGGACGATACGTCTGTTTCCGGAGGATTAGGCGTTGGCTTGATCATTTGCTTGGAAACCTCCAATAGAGGCTGACACGTTCTTGCGACTAAACAATAGGTGGCAGCTGTACGCAGGTTAGTCGACCAGTATCCAAGCACTACTGGCGCGCCCTAGAGCGCCCTACGCACAGCCGCCATTGAGTTCAGGCGTGGGAATGCCTGACTGAAAAACAGCTTGCGAGCTTGGATAAAACGCCGAGCGACTAAACCCGTTCACTGACCATTCAGTGATGCGAATCAAGTTACGGGCAGGTTCCAAACCGCACAAGCCGGCGGATTCTGGCGTAGTTGTAGGCAAAGGCGCAAGGCAATGTAGCCTCCCGGATGGGGGCAAAATGATGCGCCATTTTTCGGTCCTCCATCGCGAGCAAGCTCGCTCCCACAGGGGTTCTGTGTCGGCTTGTCAGGTGTGCCGGCTCGCGCATTTCTGCTTTGTGATACCAAATGTCAGATAAGCCAATTCAAACTTGATTTATATCGGTTTCGATATAGTCTGCTGGTATGTGATCGCTGCCATTCCTTGCAACACACCGCCGCGACACGATTCCGTCCGGGCTATTACGCTTTTCTTTCCAACACAGGAGAAGCCAATGCCAAGACACAAGGACGTGGTGTTTGTCGGGAGTGCGCTCAAGGATCTGAGAGCTTTTCCCCTCGATGCTCGCAGAGCTGCAGGATTCCAACTGGATCTGTTGCAACAGGGCGACGAACCCTTTGACTGGCGCCCCATGAAAACAGTCGGGCGGGGCGTCAATGAAATCAGAATCACCGAGGATTCAGGGGCGTTTCGAGTGTTTTATGTGGTCAACCGGCCTGACGCGATTTATGTGCTGCACGCCCTGCAAAAGACCACGCGCAGAACCGAGACGCGAGACATAGAACTGGCACGGGCCAGATACCAGGAAATAGGTTGAACCATGACGGATCATCAAAACTCTGCCCAGCGTTTCGCAAGCGTCTGGGATGCACTGGAAGACACGCCGCAGGAAGCGGCCAACATGCGCCTGCGGGCCAAACTGATGCGCACGCTGTGCGAAACGATTCGTGCCTGGGAGCTTCCCCAGAAAGAGGCGGCCAAGCGTCTTGGCATCACTCAGCCACGCCTCAACGACGTACTCAACGGCAAAATCGACAAGTTCTCTCTGGATGCGCTGGTCAACCTGTCGGCCGCAGCGCAACTGGACGTAGACCTCTGCTTCTCGTCGTCCCCGCCACTGCAATGGGCCTGACAGACGAGAGCTCCCAACGGCCCAGCATCTGAAAAGCCTTCTAGAGGCGGCGCTGTCTGACGCGCCGCCTCATACTTTCACATCAAAATCTCAAGCCGCGACGGACGGTCGAAAGCAGGCCTTGCCCCTTCCGATGTAAACGGCGACTATGCTCGCCATATAGGGGTAGGGGGTATAGGTATGTCGCACACGCACGAACACAAAGGCGAGTTGCTCAATCGGGTCCGGCGCATTGCCGGGCAGGTTCAGGCGGTTGAACGAGCACTGGAGTCCGAGGCCGATTGTGCCAAGACGTTGCACCTGATGGCGGCGATTCGCGGCGCGGTCAACGGCTTGATGGAGCAGTTCATCGAGGCCCACGCCCGCGAGCATGTCGCCCATCCCGACCTCAGCGACGAAGCCCGCGCCCAGGGCGTGGAAGAGTTGTTGCAAGCCATCCGCCGTTATTCCAAGTGAGCACCGACACCATGAATCTGACGACTCGCTCTGACGACTTTTCCCACGACCACCAGTTCCTCGGTTCGTCCCATGACGACAACGCCCGTCGCACCTTGTGGGTGGTGGCACTGACGTTCGTGATGATGATCGGCGAAATTGCTGCCGGCTACCTCACCGGTTCTATGGCGCTGCTGGCCGACGGTTTCCACATGGCGACCCACGCCGGCGCCCTCGGCATCGCGGCGGCAGCCTATGGTTTTGCCCGGCGCAACGCCAACAACCGCCGTTACAGTTTCGGCACCGGCAAGGTCGGCGATCTGGCGGGTTTCGCCTCGGCCATGGTGCTGGGGCTGGTGTCGCTGGGCATTGCCGGGGAATCGGTTTTCCGTCTGTTCGAGCCCACCAGCGTGGCGTTCGGCGAGGCCACCTTGATCGCCGTGGTCGGCCTGGGCGTCAACCTGCTCAGCGCTTTTTTGCTGGCCGGCCATCACGGTCATCATGACCACGGCCATAGCCACGATCACGGTCATCACCACCATCACGACAACAACCTGCGTTCAGCTTACGTGCACGTACTCGCCGATGCGTTGACCTCGGTGCTGGCGATTGCCGCGCTGCTGGCCGGTCGTTATCTGGGTTGGGTGTGGATGGACCCGGTGATGGGCATCGTCGGTTCCATCGTCATCGCTAAATGGGCCTGGAACCTGATGCGCGACAGCGCCGCCGTGCTCCTCGACACCACCGATGAGCCGGTGGCCGAGGAGATCCGCGAGCTGCTGGAAACCTCTGACGATGTGCGCATCAGCGACCTGCACGTCTGGCAGGTCGGCCCGCAGGCGCGGGCGGCGATTGTCAGTGTGGTGGCGGCTGCGGGCGTAACGGCCGAGGCGATTCGCGAGCGGCTGGCACCGGTGCATGAGTTGTCGCACCTGACCATCGAGTTGCGCAGCGCCTAAGCCCGTACTTCGCTGAACAGCGGAATTCGGCCGTTCAGCGAAGGGCGGTAGTGCCAGGTGAACCGGCTCAGGTCGATGTCATGGGCGAGGATTTCACCGACGGTCGCGCTGGCAATGGTCAGCGCCAACCTTTGCCCCGGGCATTGATGCCGGCCGCTGCCGAACGTGAAGCTGCGGCGGTTGGGGCGATCCGGCAAAAACTGATCCGGGTTTTCATTCAGAGCCGGGTCGCGGTTGGCCGAGGCGAGCAACACCAGAATCACGTCGCCTGCTTCAAGTCGGACGCCGTCGATTTCGCAGGTGTTCGCGACAAAACGTCGGGTGTTCTGCACCGAAGGATCGAACCGCTGCACTTCGGCGAGCAGCCAATCCACTGCGGTGTCGCGTAATTCAGGCTGACGCTGCAACGCCACCAGCGCATTGCCGATCAGGCCGGCGGTGGCTTCAAAGGTCTGCGAGCAAAGGCCGATGAGGTTGGCGATCAGTGCGTCCTCTTCGCCTGAAAAGCGTTGCTGAATGTCGGCGAGAAACGGGTTCGGATCTGCCAGTAATTCAATGAAGTAACCGTGCAATTGCTCCGCCGCTCGATGGGCTGCCGCCAGTTGCAGTTCATTGCTCAGTGGCGAAAGACACGCTGCAAAATCGGCGGTGAGCTCACTGATCGTCCGCGCTTGTGCCGGAGTGAATCCGAGCAAAGCCGCGACCACGCATACCGGGCCGCGAAACATTGCCTTATATAGGCCGTCGGCATCGTTTGTGATCAACCGTGCGGCGACCAGCGCTTTGACATCTTTGTCATTGATAAGCCCCAGCGGCGGCTCAATGGCCGAACGCGGACAGCGCTGAGCTTCGCCATCATTCATGCGCATCAACTGGCCAAACACTTTTCCTGCCATTCCATCAGCGATCGCTTTAGGCACCGGCTCCTGCACCGGACGCACCCGGCAATCCGTATTCGCCAAAACCGCGCAAACCGCCCGGGCACTGCTGGCCACCCACAGTTTCAGTCCGTGATGAAAGGTCAGCCCGCCCGCCGCGCGCAGTTCGGCGTAGTAAGGGTAGGGATCGGCGTGAGTCGCAGCGATGATCGGGTCCATGGATCGCAACCTTGTCGGTGGGGAAAGTGTTGCTACTATCTCCAGTCCTTGAGGGCGATGATTCGTCCGGGAGCGAAATATGCACGCAGAACATTCAGACATCGGCGTCTCGCAAGTGGCCGTCGCCATCGCGGAACCGGCGCGCACCAAAATGCTGTGCTCGCTGATGGACGGCCACGCCCGCACCGCCACGGAGCTGGCGACCCTCGCCGACGTCAGCGCCTCCACCGCCAGCGCGCACCTGGCCAAACTCAAGGACCTGGCGCTGGTGCGTCTGCACGTGCAGGGCCGCCACCGTTATTACAGCCTCGCCGACAAGCGCGTGGCTCAGGCACTCGAAGCGCTGATGGTGATCGGCCAGAACCCTGCACCGACCTTCAAACCGCATACGCCGGACCGTCTGCAATTTGCCCGCACTTGCTACGACCACATGGCCGGGACGCTGGCGGTGTTGCTGCATGACCGGTTGCTGGAGGGCGGTTGGCTGGTGGAAACCGATGAGCAGGCGTACCGCTTGAGCGAGAGCGGAGAGGCGCTGTTCGAAGGGTTGGGAGTCGAGGTCAGGGATCTGTCGACCTTGCGCCGACGCTTTGCCTGCCCATGTCTGGACTGGAGCATGCGCCGGCCGCATCTGGGTGGATCACTTGGAGCGGCGCTGTTGCAGGTGGCGTTGAAGCGCAAGTGGGTGACGCAGGATCTGGACAGCCGGGCGCTGACTTTGACGGCGGCGGGGCGCAAGGAAATGACGGCGCGATTCGGGGTGAAATGGCCCGAAGCGATGCAGCCTGCCCCGGTGCGTAAATCCTCGACCATCGCAGCTGACAGCCGACTGTAATAAGTCCGACTGACGAAGGGTCGTTTTACGGCTTGTGGCCCGCGGACGGACTCTATACTGTATATGCGAACAGTATAAGGTCCGTGCCATGCAACTCATCGACAAGCTCAGCATCCTCGCCGACGCCGCCAAGTACGACGCCTCCTGCGCCAGCAGCGGCGCGCCCAAGCGCAGCTCCGAGGGCAAGAGCGGGCTGGGTTCCACCGATGGCATGGGCATCTGCCACAGCTACACGCCGGACGGGCGTTGCGTGTCGCTGCTCAAGGTTCTGCTGACCAATTTCTGCCTCTATGACTGCCAGTACTGCGTCAACCGCCGTTCCAGCGACGTGCCCCGGGCGCGTTTCACACCAGAGGAAGTGGTTACGCTGACCCTGGATTTCTACCGGCGCAATTGCGTCAGCGGGTTGTTCCTCAGCTCCGGGATCATCCGTTCGGCGGACTACACCATGGAGCAACTGGTGCGAGTTGCGAAGCTATTGCGTGAGGAGCATGAGTTCCGGGGTTACATCCATCTCAAGACCATTCCCGAAGCGGATCCTGCGCTGATCGAAGAGGCCGGGCGTTATGCCGACCGCTTGAGCGTCAACATCGAATTGCCGACCGATGCCAGTTTGCAGACGCTGGCGCCGGAGAAGCAGATCGGCTCGATCAAGCAGGCGATGAACACCATCTACACCGGCGTGCAGACCGTGCTCAACGAACCCCGTGCTCCGAAGTTCGCCCCGGCCGGGCAGAGCACGCAGATGATTGTCGGTGCCGATGACACCGACGACAGCACCATCCTCCACAGCGCCCAGGCCTTGTACGGCAACTTCCGTTTGCGCCGGGTCTATTACTCGGCATTCAGCCCGATTCCCGACAGCCCGAAAAGCGTGCCGCTGGCCGCACCGCCTCTGATGCGTGAGCACCGTTTGTATCAGGCTGATTTTCTATTGCGCGGTTATGGCTATACCGCTGGTGAATTGCTTCAGGGGCCGGGCAATCTGGCGCTGGATATCGACCCGAAACTGGCCTGGGCGCTGCAGAATCGCGAGGTGTTTCCGCTGGACCTCAATCGCGCCGAGCCGGCGCTGATCTCACGCATTCCCGGCATCGGCCTGCGCACCACCGAACGTCTGGTGGAACTGCGTCGGCAGCGGCGCATCCGTTACGAAGATGTGGCCCGCATGCGCTGCGTACTGGCCAAAGCCAAACCATTCATCATCACCAGCGATTACCACCCGCAGCAGGCAGAAGTCACCAGCCAGATGCTCTATCAGCAGTTGCGCGACCGACCGATGCCGCAGCAGATGGGGTTGTGGGGATGATCAATCTCGATTGCGATGACTTGTTCGACACCTGGCGCCAACAGGCCCGCTGGCTGCTCAGCCATGAAATCGATCCGAGTCTGGTGAGCTGGGCGTCGGAAGGGGTGAGTGATCTGTTTGCCAGTGACGTGTCGGTGCCTGAAGGGCAGGGACCTTTTCAGGCGCGGATTCCGCGTGCGTTGCTCGACACCCTGGAACAAGCGTCACGCTACCGTGGCGATCAGCGCTGGAGTCTGCTGTATGAAGTGCTCTGGCGCGTCAGCCATGGCGATCGCACGGCAATGATGGCCGGCGACAAACTGGGCAGCGAGTTACAGCGGCGGATCAAGCAGGTGCAGCGTGAAGCCCATCATTTGCATGCGTTCGTGCGTTTCATCGAGCGTCCATCAGAACTGCCCGGCCCGCAATACGTCGCGTGGCACGAACCGGCCCACGACATCCTGCACAGCGCCAGCGAACATTTCATCGGCCGAATGGGGCGCCATCGCTGGCTGATCGCTACGCCGCGTGATGGGGTTTATTACGATGGCGAACAGTTGATCCATCAGCGCCAGTGTCCGCTGGAATGGCAGCAACTGGCGCAGAACGTTGACGATCCGCAGGGCGAGTTGTGGCTTGCGTACTACAGTCACATCTTCAACCCGGCGCGGTTGAACGAGAAGGTCATGCAGGGGCACTTGCCCATGCGTTTCTGGAAGAATTTGCCGGAAGGCGAATTGATCCCCGGATTGATTACCCAGGCGCGAACGGGCAAGCAGCAGAACGGGCAGGCCGGCGGCATCGCCGGGCGCGGCGGCAAACGTATTGCGTTGAAACGGTTGGAGCATCCGCCGTCCGATCAGCGAGTCGCCGAAGCCATCAACAAACCAAAACCGGCAAAGGTCACGCCCGAGACTTTCGCTGCCAGCCATGAACCTTTCGGACTCGACAACCAGCCTTTGGCGGCATTGGCGAGCAGGGCATAGCTGCCGTGCACCAGAATCACCAGCACGGCGTAAGAAGCCACCAGTTTGAAGAACTGCGGAAGGAAAACCTGTGTGGTGTCGATGAACTGCGGGAACACTGCCAGAAAAAAGAAGATGGCTTTGGGATTGAGAAACTGCAGGGACGCAGCTTCCAGAAAGCGGTAGCTCGGGCGCGAGGGGCGGACGTGTTGCAGGGTGCGGAAACGATCCGAACGCCAGCTCTTGAAACCCAGGTACAACAGGTAAGCGGCGCCGGCGAATTTCAGCACGGTAAAGGCCGTCGCCGAGGCGCTGAGGATCAGGCCGACACTGGTTGCACTGACGGCGGCAACCACGAAGGCTCCCGAGGCGATCCCCAGAATCCCCGGCACCGCACCGGTCCAGCCCAGGCGTACGGCGCTGGACAGGGTCAGCACCACGCCCGGGCCGGGGCTCAAGATGGTCAGGGTGGCGAAGATTACAAAGAGTCCGTAGCTGTGCATGTCTGGCTCCGTCGGGGCGCGTGTTTGGGCGTGCGGGCAGATTGGCGTGGCGACAGACGTGTGACAAACGCTTTAAATGCAGCGCATACGTGACTAAATTAGACCCATGAACAAATCACTCCCGCCGCTCAATGCGGTTCGTGCCTTTGCGGTTGCCGCCCGTCACCAGAGTTTCACGTTGGCGGCCGAAGAGCTGCACGTGAGCCACAGTGCCGTCAGCCGGCACATCAAATTGCTGGAAGAACACCTGGGTGTGTTGCTGTTCGAGCGGCGCATCCGGCAATCGCTGCTGACGCCTGCCGGCCAGCGTTTTTATCAGCAGGTCAGCGCCGGTCTGGCGCAGATCGCCGACGCGGCTGCCGAGTTGCGGCAGCAGGCCGCACGGCCGACCGTGACCATCAACACCCGGCCGTCCTTTGCCCAGTTGTGGCTGATGCCCCGGCTGGATGACTTCACGGCAGAACATCCGGACATCGAACCGCAGGTGATCACCCAGACCCGCTCTCCGGATCCGGCACGAGACAGCTTCGACATCGTCATCCGCCGTGGTCGCGACGACTGGGCACCGACCATCGAGTCGCACCCGTTGTTTGAAGATGAGTTGCTGATGGTGGCGGCGCCCGAGCTGATCGAGCGAATCCCCTTGGCGGACCTTGCGGATCTGGGCCGGCACACTTTGCTGACGGTCAGGGCCCGACGCGAAGACTGGCACCACTGGGCGCTGCGTTTCGGTCAGAGTCAGAGTGCAACCCAGGAGATTCGTCAGTTCGATTACATGCATCGAGTCATGGAGGCCGCCGTGGCGGGTGAGGGCGTTGCGTTGTGCCCGACCACGTTGCTGGGCACGCACCTGTCGAGCGGTCGACTGGTCTGCCCGTTGCCTGATTTGCGGATGCCGTTGCCCCGTTATTACTACGGCGTGGCGCCGCAGGCCTCTGCCTCGGCCCAAGTGTTTCTGACGTGGCTGCAAAAACAGACCCCATGAAAAAGCCCCCATCGATTTCTCGATGGGGGCTTTTGTGCATCTGGCCGTCAGATCAAACCTTGACGATCCAGCCGGCTGGCGCTTCGACGTCGCCGGTCTGTACGCCGGTCAGCTCTTTGTAGAGCTTCTGGGTCACAGGGCCGACTTCGGTTTCGCTGTGGAACACGTGCAGGTGATCGTTGTAGCTGATGCCGCCGATCGGGGTGATCACCGCAGCGGTACCGCAGGCGCCGGCTTCCTTGAAGTCCGACAGCTTGTCGATGAACACGTCGCCTTCGACCACTTCCAGGCCCAGACGGGACTTGGCCAGTTCGATCAGGGACAGACGGGTGATGCCCGGCAGTACCGACGGCGAGTTCGGGGTCACGAACTTGTTGTCGTGGGTGATCCCGAAGAAGTTGGCCGAACCGACTTCCTCGATCTTCTTGTGGGTCAGCGGATCCAGGTAGATGGCGTCAGCGAAGTGCGCTTTCTTGGCCTGGGAGCCCGGCATCAGGCTGGCAGCGTAGTTGCCACCGACCTTGGCGGCACCGGTGCCTTGTGGCGCGGCGCGGTCGAAGCTGGAAATCTGGAAGTTGTGCGGGGTCAGGCCGCCCTTGAAGTAGGCGCCGACCGGGATCGCGAACACCGAGAAGATGAACTCAGGGGCGGTACGCACGCCGATGTTGTCACCCACGCCGATCACGAACGGACGCAGGTACAGCGCGCCGCCGGTGCCGTAAGGCGGGATGAAGCGCTCGTTGGCGCGAACCACTTCCTTGCACGCTTCGATGAATTGCTCGGTGGACACATGCGGCATCAGCAGGCGGGCGCAGCTGCGCTGCATGCGCGCGGCGTTCTGGTCCGGACGGAACAGGTTGATCGAGCCGTCCTTGCAACGATAGGCCTTCAGGCCTTCGAAGCATTGCTGGCCATAGTGAAGGGCAGTGGAGCCTTCGCTGATGTGCAGCACGTTGTCTTCGGTCAGGGTGCCTTTGTCCCACTCGCCGTTGCGAAAGTACGACAGATAGCGTTTATCGGTCTTGATGTAGTCAAAACCCAGCTTGTCCCAATTGATGCTTTCGTTACCCATGACACCCTCTATCACTTAACAACCGTCGAAACGGTTCAAGGCTTCTGACGTTTTTTTGGATGGGCACAACAATACTTCATTCTTGAGCGGTTTCGCAGCCCGGGCGATGGGGGGAGCAGCAGATTTATTAGCCTGCTTATGAAAAAACTCCCCCGCGTCGGTTCTTTTGATCGTTCCCACGCGGAGCGTGGGAACGATCTGAGGCTGAGAGTTACAGGTGCAACGCATGCCCGAGGGCACGCAACGCTGCTTCCTGCACCGCTTCACCCAGGGTCGGATGCGCATGGATGGTGCCGCCGATGTCTTCCAGTCGCGCACCCATTTCCAGGCTTTGCGCGAACGCAGTCGACAGCTCCGACACTCCGACACCGACCGCTTGCCAGCCGACAATCACATGATTGTCCCGACGGGCGACCACCCGCACGAAGCCGGTTTTCGATTCCAGGGTCATCGCCCGGCCATTGGCCGCGAACGGGAAGTTCGACACGATGCAGTCCAGTCCCGCCGCCTTGGCTTCATCCGGGGTCTTGCCGACGACGACCAGTTCCGGGTCGGTGAAGCACACGGCGGCGATGGCGGTCGGGTTGAACTCGCGGGTCTTGCCGCTGATCAGCTCGGCAACCATCTCGCCCTGGGCCATGGCGCGGTGGGCCAGCATCGGCTCGCCGCTCAGGTCGCCGATGGCGTAGACGTTGCGCATGCTGGTCTGGCAGCGGCTGTCGATCTTGATCGCCGAGCCGTTCATGTCCAGGTTCAGCGCTTCAAGGTTCCAGCCCTGGGTGTTGGGTTGGCGACCGACCGCCACCAGCACCTGATCGGTTTCCAGGTTCAGGGTGTCGCCGTTCGGATCACGCACCTGCAACGTGCCGTCGAAACCCAGCACGCTGTGCTTCAGGTACAGCTTCACGCCCAGTTGCTTCAGCGCTTCGTGCACCGGTTGGGTCAGTTCCGCGTCGTAGGCCGGCAGGATGCGATCCTGCGCTTCGACCACACTGACCTCGGCGCCGAGCTTGCGATAGGCAATGCCCAGCTCCAGACCGATGTAACCACCGCCGACCACGATCAGGCGTTTTGGCACGGACTTCGGCGCCAGTGCTTCGGTGGACGAAATGATCGGCCCGCCAATCGGCAGGATCGGCAGGTTGACGCTTTTCGAACCGGTGGCGAGCACCAGGTGTTCGCACTGGATGCGGGTGTCGCCGACTTCCACGGTTTTGCCGTCGATGACCTTGGCCCAGCCGTTGATGACCTGAACCTTGTTTTTCTTCAGCAGCGCGGCGACGCCAGTGGTCAGGCGATCGACGATGCCGTCCTTCCATTCGACGCTTTTAGTGATGTCGAGGGTCGGCGCGGAGACGCTGATGCCCAGTGCCGAATGCTGATTGTGATGTCGAGTCTGGTGAAACTGCTCGGCCACATGAATCAGCGCTTTCGACGGAATGCAGCCGATGTTCAGGCAAGTACCGCCCAGCGATTCGCCCTCGACCAGAATGGTCGAAATGCCCAGTTGTCCGGCACGAATGGCCGTTACATAACCGCCAGGGCCGCCGCCGATAATCAGCAGCGTGGTGTTCAGAGTTTGCATGCCATCACTCCACAAACAGGGTCGCGGGTTGTTCGATCAGGCCACGAATGGCCTGGATGAAGAGCGCCGCGTCCATGCCATCGACCACGCGGTGATCGAAGGAACTGGAGAGGTTCATCATCTTGCGGATCACCACCTGGCCTTTGACGACCATCGGGCGTTCGACGATTTTGTTCACGCCGACGATGGCCACTTCCGGCAAGTTCAGCACCGGAGTGCTGACGATGCCGCCCAGGGCGCCGAGGCTGGTCAGGGTGATGGTCGAGCCGGACAGCTCATCGCGGCTGGCCTTGCCATTGCGGGCGGCAGTGGCGAGGCGGGAGATTTCCGCCGCGCTGTCCCACAGGCTGCGTGCTTCGGCGTGACGCACCACCGGCACCATCAGGCCGACGTCGCTTTGGGTGGCGACGCCGACATGCACCGCGCCGAGGCGGGTGATGACCTGGGCTTCGTCGTCGTAACGGGCGTTCATCTGCGGGAAGTCGCGCAGGGCGACGACCAGTGCACGCACCAGGAACGGCAGCAAGGTCAGCTTGCCACGGCTGGCGCCGTGTTTTTCATTCAGGTGTGCACGCAGTTCTTCAATCGCGGTGACGTCGATTTCCTCGACATAACTGAAGTGCGCAGCACGCTGAGTGGCGTCCTGCATGCGCTGGGCAATCTTGCGGCGCATGCCGATAACCTGAATCTGTTCTTCATCGTGACGCTGGGCGTACGCGGCGGCGACCGGCGCTGAAGCGTTCGACTGACCTTGCGCCAGATAAGCCTCGAGGTCTTCGTGCAACACACGACCGGCCGGGCCGGAACCGCGCACCAGACGCAACTGAATGCCCAGATCCAGCGCATGTTTGCGCACGGCCGGCGAGGCGAGCGGACGCTCATCGGCTTCACGGGCAACCATCGGGCCCTGGCAAACCGGAGCCGTACGTGGCGCGACGGGTTTGCTTTCAACGACCGCTTCAACTTTCGGTGCGACAGGTGTTTCCTTCGCTGCAACAGGCGCCGGTTTGTCGGACTCTTTCAGATTGCCAGCGCCTTCCACTTCGATGCTGATCAGAATACTGCCGACCGCCATCACTTCGCCCGGCTGACCGCCTAGGGCAATTACCTTGCCGTGCACCGGCGAGGGAATGTCGACCATCGCCTTGTCGGTCATCACATCCGCCAGCACCTGATCTTCAACGACCAGATCGCCGACCTTGACGTGCCATTGCGACAGTTCTACTTCTGCGATGCCTTCGCCGATGTCCGGCATCTTGATAACGTGCGTGCCCATTCAGACCTCCATGACCCGTTTCAGCGCCGCGCCCACACGGGACGGCCCTGGGAAATACGCCCACTCCTGCGCGTGCGGGTAGGGGGTGTCCCAACCGGTGACGCGTTCGATCGGCGCTTCCAGGTGGTGGAAGCAATGCTCTTGCACCAGCGACACCAGTTCGGCGCCGAAACCGCAGGTGCGGGTGGCTTCGTGAACCACGACGCAGCGGCCGGTTTTCTTCACGGATTTGACGATGGTTTCCAGGTCCAGCGGCCACAGGCTGCGCAGGTCGATGACTTCAGCGTCCACGCCGCTTTCTTCGGCGGCGACTTGCGAGACGTACACGGTGGTGCCGTAGGTCAGCACGGTGACGTCCTTGCCCGGACGGGCGATGGCGGCGACGTCCAGCGGCACGGTGTAGTAGCCGTCAGGCACCTGTGCTGCCGGGTGTTTCGACCAAGGCGTTACCGGGCGTTCGTGGTGGCCGTCGAACGGGCCGTTGTACAGGCGTTTCGGCTCCAGGAAGATCACCGGGTCATCGTTTTCGATGGAGGCGATCAGCAGGCCCTTGGCGTCATACGGGTTGGACGGCATGACGGTGCGCAGGCCGCAGACCTGGGTGAACAGGGCTTCGATACTCTGACTGTGGGTCTGGCCACCGTAGATGCCGCCGCCGCAAGGCATGCGCAGGGTCATCGGCGCGGTGAATTCGCCGGCGGAGCGATAACGCAGGCGTGCCGCCTCGGAAATGATCTGGTCGTAGGCCGGGTAGACGTAGTCGGCGAACTGGATTTCCACCACCGGACGCAGACCGTAGGCGCCCATGCCCACGGCGGTCCCGACGATGCCGCTCTCGGAGATCGGTGCGTCGAACACCCGCGAGGTGCCGTACTTGGCCTGCAGGCCTTCGGTGCAACGGAACACACCGCCGAAGTAGCCGACGTCCTGGCCGAACACCACCACATTGTCGTCACGTTCAAGCATCACATCCATGGCCGAGCGCAGGGCCTGGATCATGGTCATGGTGGTCGTGGTCATGGCGGTTTCCAACTGAATATTGTTGTTGTGGTCGTTCATGTCAGATCCCCAACTGCTGACGCTGGCGCTTCAAGTGCTCCGGCATCTCTTTGTAGACGTCTTCGAACATGGTCGCGGCGCTTGGAATCTGGCCGCCGGCAAGGGTGCCGTACTGTTCGGCCTGTTTCTGTGCGGCGATCACTTCGGCTTCGAGCTCGGCGCTGACGGCGGCGTGCTCGTCTTCCGACCAGTGGCCGACCTTGATCAGGTGCTGTTTCAGGCGGGCGATCGGGTCGCCCAGCGGGAAGTGGCTCCAGTCGTCGGCAGGACGGTATTTGGACGGATCGTCGGAAGTCGAGTGCGGGCCGGCACGGTAGGTGACCCATTCGATCATGGTCGGGCCAAGGCCGCGGCGGGCACGTTCGGCAGCCCAGGCGGAAGCGGCGTAGACCGCGTAGAAATCGTTACCGTCGACGCGCAGGGAAGCGATGCCGCAACCGACGCCGCGTCCGGCGAAGGTGGTGGCTTCACCACCGGCAATGGCCTGGAAGGTCGAGATCGCCCACTGGTTGTTGACCACGTTGAGGATCACTGGCGCACGGTAGACGTGGGCGAAGGTGAGGGCGGTGTGGAAGTCCGATTCGGCGGTGGCGCCGTCGCCGATCCAGGCCGAGGCGATTTTGGTGTCGCCCTTGATCGCCGAGGCCATGCCCCAGCCCACGCCCTGAATGAACTGGGTGGCGAGGTTGCCGGAGATGGTGAAGAAACCGGCGTCCTTGACCGAGTACATGATCGGCAGCTGACGTCCCTTGAGCGGGTCGCGCTCGTTGGACAGCAGCTGGCAGATCAGGTCGACCAGCGGTACGTCGCGGGCCATCAGGATGCTTTGCTGGCGGTAGGTCGGGAAGCACATGTCGTCGGTGTTCAAGGCCAGGGCCTGGGCACTGCCGATGGCTTCTTCGCCGAGGCTCTGCATGTAGAACGACATTTTTTTCTGACGCTGGGCGACCACCATGCGGTTGTCGTAGATCCGGGTCTTGAGCATGGCGCGCATGCCTTTGCGCAGGATCTCGACCGGCACGTTTTCGGCCCATGGGCCGAGGGCGTTGCCCTGGTCGTCGAGCACGCGGATCAGGCCACGGGCCAGGTCGGCAGTGTCGGCGGGTTCAACGTCGATGGAAGGTTTGCGCACCGTGCCGGCATCGGTCAGATGCAGGTAGGAGAAGTCGGTTTTGCAGCCTGGGCGGCCCGAAGGTTCAGGGACGTGCAGACGCAGCGGTTCATACGCTTGGGTCATGGCTTCTACGCTCGATCTTGTGAATTTCTTGTAGTGAGCTGGCAGTCATTCTTCGATAAAAGAAATCTTGTCCTACAACAATCATAGGCCCGGGCAAGAAGAATATTTCTCTCTGTTTCGTTGCGCTGGAGATCATTTGCAGATAGAAATTCTGCATAAACATAAAAAACAGGTGGTTTTGTCTCATGCGCAAACTGGACCGTACCGACATCGGCATTCTCAACAGCCTTCAGGAGAATGCGCGCATCACCAACGCCGACCTGGCCCGTTCGGTCAATCTGTCGCCGACACCGTGCTTCAACCGGGTCAAGGCGATGGAAGAACTGGGGCTGATCCGCGAGCAGGTGACCCTGCTCGATGCCGATCTGCTCGGGCTGCACGTGAACGTGTTCATTCACGTGAGCCTGGAGAAGCAGGTGGAGGAAGCGTTGCAGCATTTCGAAGAAGCGATTTCCGACCGGCCGGAGGTCATGGAGTGCTACCTGATGGCCGGCGACCCGGACTATCTGATCCGGGTGCTGGTGCCGACCATTCAGTCCCTTGAGCGCTTCATGATGGACTTCCTGACCAAAGTGCCGGGCGTGGCCAACATTCGGTCAAGCTTTGCGCTCAAGCAGGTGCGCTACAAGACCGCTTTGCCGTTGCCGGCGAACGGTCTGACCCTCGGCAACTGATCGCTGGCCGGGTTACAGGCGGTCATATCGATAATTCAGCTCCGTCGTATGGATCGCCTGCCCAACCGTGAATGTTTGTGCCCAGGGGGCTAGTTCATTCTCCGGGTGGAAAACCAGCGCTGTTTCATTCATTGCATCAGGGTCGCCTTCCATGGGCGTGAATGCCGGGAGGCGCGGATGTTGATGTTTCCAACGTTCCCACAGCAGATCCATGTAGCAGTGATGCAGGAAGAAGACCGGATCGTTCGGGGAGGCCGCGTGCAGCATGCTGCCGCCCACCCAGGCGTGAACCGGGTTGTGCAACTCTCTTTCCGCCACGTTTTCCCAACCCGCCGGCTCCAGCCAGTAGGGCGTCCTGTTTAGGGCAGAGATGACGGTGTCTTCCGACGGCAAGGCGCCTTCTGCACCCAGGTTTCGAAGCAGGCCCGTGTTTCCCGGCGCCTCGTCCCATACCGTCACTTCAAATTGAGAATGCTCCCGGGAAAACGGGCCGGTGGTGACGCGTTGGTCCAGGGTGTTGTCGCCATTACCCCCCATGAAGTCGGAGGTGAAGGGGTTGTCGGCACCACCGAGTTGCCAGTTCCAGTAAGGCAGGGTGATGCTCGGATTATTGACGGCGGCTTGCAGCGCCAGCTCGAACTGGCGGATCAGAATCCGGTGCCAGGGAAAGAACAGGGGACTGCCGTGCGGATTCGGGACCAGCGGGTTGCCCCGGCCCATCGAATTCTTGTGGATCTGGACAAAGTCGTCATAGCGGCTCTGCTGGCCGGGTCGCAGCACGCTGTCGACATTGTTTTTCAGCCTCAGAACCGCGTCGATGAAAGCGGATTTCTCATCCCGGGACAGATCCCGGTGGTTGCGGCGAATATCCATATTGCCAAAACTCCATTGGTTGATTGCCCAATGAAGTCTGCCTGCTGGCTGAAAAAACGCACAGTTCATCGCATCCGACGTGACAGGTACGAAATCCGTTATTCCCGGTTCCTTGACTGAATTTTTCCTACACAGAGTTGATGGGAATCTTCAGGTAGACAACGCCATTGCCTTCCGCCGGCGGCAGATTCCCGGCCCGCACATTCACCTGAATCGCCGGCAGCAACAGGGTTGGCATGCCCAAACCCGCATCACGTTTGGTCCGCATTTCGACAAACGCAGCTTCGTCGACGCCGTCATGCACATGGATATTACTTTTACGCTGCTCGCCCACGGTGGTCTGACATTGCGAGGCACGACCCTGCGGTGGGTAGTCGTGGCAGACGTAGAGCTTCACGCTGGCGGGGAAGGCCAGCAGTTTGTGGATCGAGTTGAACAGTTGATGCGCGTTACCGCCGGGGAAGTCGCAACGGGCGGTGCCTACGTCGGGCATGAACAGCGTGTCGCCGACCAGGATCTGCTCGCCGTCGATCAGGTAGGCCATGTCCGCCGGGGTGTGACCGGGGACGTGCAGGGCGGTTGCCTTGAGGTTGCCGATCCTGAACGACTCGTTCGGCGCAAACAGATGATCGAACTGCGAGCCGTCGACACGAAATTCCGGCTCGAGGTTGAACAGCGCCTTGAACACGTTCTGCACTTTGCTGATCGATTCGCCGATGGCGATCTTGCCGCCCAGCTCGCGGCGCAGGTAGGGCGCGGCGGACAGGTGGTCGGCGTGGGCGTGGGTTTCCAGCAACCACTGCACTTGCAGATGGTGGGCGCGCACGAAGGCAATGATTTTGTCTGCCTGGGCCGTGCAGGTGCGGCCGGCGGCGCCGTCGTAGTCGAGCACCGGATCGACGATCGCGCACTGTCCGCCATCGGCCTCGTAGACCACGTAGCTGTAGGTCGAGGAGGCGGGGTCGAGGAAAGCTTCAATCAGCGCGGGCATGGACAGGGTCCTGTGCAGGAAGGTGGAAAGTCAGGGTTGCAACACTTTATGTAAACACATAATGTCCGCAGCTTAAGTGACGTTGAAGGCATCCTGCAAATGCAATCCAGTCTGACCGAATGTGAAGTCGCCCAGCTGAGGGCTTCGGCCTCCAAGGCCTGTTCGTTGCTCAAGGCCCTGGCCAACGAGGACCGTTTGCTGATCCTGTGCCAGTTGACCCAGGGCGAACGCAACGTCGGCGAGCTGGAGAAAATGACCGGCGTGCGCCAGCCGACCCTGTCCCAGCAATTGGGCATCCTGCGTGATGAAGGGCTGGTCGCGACCCGACGTGAAGGCAAGTACATTTTTTACGGCCTCGCCAGTCATGAAGTCATCCAGGTGATGAAAACCCTGTCCGGACTCTACTGCGGAGCCGTGCTCAAAAGCTGGGCGCAATAGACCCGGCTATCCTTGCGTGCAGCAATAAGGAACAAGCAATGAACGATCAACACTGGGGCCCATCCATCAGTGCAGACATCGTGGTCATCGGCGGCGGCACCGCCGGCATCGGTTTTGTCGCCAGTCTGCTCAAGCGTGATCCGCACCTGAAAGTGACGGTGATCGAGCCGAGTGCCCAGCATTACTACCAACCGGCGTGGACGCTGGTCGGCGGTGGTGCCTACGACGCCAAAGACACCGCCCGACCGATGAACAAGGTGATGCCGCGTCAGGCCACCTGGATTCAAGCGGCAGTGACGGCCATCGATCCCGAGCAGCGCCGTCTCACCCTCAACGATCAACGCACCGTCAATTATCAGAACCTGATCGTCTGCCCCGGCCTGCGTCTGGCCTGGGAGAGAATCGAAGGCCTGCAGGAAAACCTCGGCCAGCACGGCGTGACGTCCAACTACAGCTATCAGCACGCGCAATACACCTGGGATCAGGTGCAGAAGCTGCGCGGCGGCAAGGCGCTGTTCACCCAGCCGGCAATGCCGATCAAATGCGCCGGCGCGCCGCAGAAGGCGCTGTACCTGTCCTGCGATCACTGGCTCAAGAACGGCGTTCTGAACAAGGTCGAGGTTGAATTCAATCTGGCGGGTGCGGCGCTGTTCGGCGTGGCGACGTTCGTGCCGCCGCTGATGAAGTACATCGAAAAATACAACGCCCGCCTGGCGTTCAATGCCAATCTGGTGAAGGTCGACGGCCCGGCGAAAACCGCCTGGTTCGAGGTCAAGGATGCCGACGGCAACGTCACTCAGGTGGCCAAGACCTTCGATCTGCTGCACGTCGTGCCGCCACAGGTTTCCCCGGACTTCATCGCACAAAGCCCGCTGGCCGACGCCGCCGGCTGGTGCGAGGTCAACCCGCACAGCCTGCAACATCCGCGTTACCCGGAGGTGTTCGCGCTCGGCGATATCTGCAACACCACCAACGCGAAAACCGCTGCCGCCGTGCGCAAGCAGGTCGTGGTGGTCGCCGAGAACCTGCTGGCCCAGCGCAAGTCTCTGGCGTTGACGCTGAAATACGACGGCTACGGTTCCTGCCCGCTGACGGTGGAGAAGGGCAAGGTGATCCTCGCCGAGTTCGGCTATGGCGGCAAGTTGCTGCCGACCTTTCCCCTCGATCCGACCGTGCCACGGCGTTCCGCGTGGTGGCTGAAGGCATCCCTGCTGCCGTGGTTCTACTGGAACGGCATGCTCAAGGGCCGCGAGTGGCTGACGAGTCTGTCCAAAGTCGACTGAGTACTCCCTATGTTGCTGGCAAGTCTGTTTGGCGTGGTGATGGGATTGATCCTCGGCTTGACCGGGGCCGGCGGCGGGATTCTCGCGGTGCCGGCGCTGGTGCTCGGGCTGGGCTGGACGATGACGCAAGCGGCGCCGGTGGCGCTGTTCGCCGTGGGCAGTGCGGCGGCGGTCGGAGCCATCGATGGTTTGCGTCATGGACTGGTGCGCTACCGCGCGGCGCTGTTGATCGCGGCGCTCGGGGCGGTGTTTTCGCCGCTGGGCATCTACTTCGCGCACCAGTTGCCGGAGAAGGTCCTGATGATTCTCTTCAGCCTGCTGATGGTGATGGTGGCCTGGCGCATGCTGCGTCGCGAACGCCAGCAAGAGGGACCGAGCGATCATGGCCACGCCAGTTGGGGCCAGAAGAACTGCATGCTCAATGAACAGACCGGTCGCTTCGACTGGACCGCCAAATGCACCGCAACCCTCGCGGCGTTGGGCGCGGTCACCGGTGTGGTGTCGGGGTTGCTGGGCGTTGGCGGCGGGTTCCTGATCGTGCCGGCGTTCAAGCAACTGACCGATGTGCAGATGCGCGGCATCGTCGCCACGTCCCTGATGGTGATCAGCCTGATTTCCGCCATCGGCGTGATCGGTGCGTTCCATGCCGGGGTGCGGATCGATCATCTGGGCGCGGCGTTCATCGTGGCCAGCATTGTCGGCATGATCATTGGCCGCAAACTTTGCGCGCGGGTACCGGCGAGGACATTGCAGGTGGGATTCGCCAGTGTGTGCCTGGTGGTTGCGGCTTATATGCTGCTGCGGGCCTGAGTCGTTACAGAGAAAATCGCAGCCTGGGCTGCGATTTTTTTGTCATTGGTTGTACGCCGCCTCGGTGTTGTCGATCAGCGGGTTTTTCTCGGTCAGCACCACCTGGGCGATCTGATCCTTGCGCATGAAGGTCACCTTCGGATGCGATTGCGCATAGTGGATAAAACGCTCCATCGCCTCGACCATCGCCGGCGTGCCGCCGATGCGGTCGTGCAGACTCACCGACATCATCCGCCGCTTGCTCGCGCCTTCGGCGTAGAGGCGATCGAATTCCAGCACCAGCTGCTGATAAAACTGCTCGGCGGAGAAATGCCTGCCTTCGATCAGCACAATGTCGTTGTTGCGCAGGGTGTAGGGCACCACGGCGAATTTGCGCCCGCGAACCATGGTCACGAACGGCTCATCGCGGCTTACATCGTCGATGTGGTAGGTGAAGTTCAGATCCTGCAGCACCTTCAACGTATTGGGACTGCGCCGCAGCCAGTTGGCGTTGTAACCGACCGAACGCTGGCCGGTGATTTTTTCCACCGCTGTGACGCCGTCGCCGATGAACTGTTTCTCCTGGGCGTAGTTCATGTTGTACGAATCGGCCCAGCGCATGCCGTGGGCCGCCAGTTCATGGCCGCGCTCGGCAATCGCCCTGGCCAGTTCCGGGTGCTTGAGCGCCGCCTCACCGACCACGTGGGAGGTGACCTTGATGCCGGTGCGATCCCACAGATCGAGCATGCGCCACAGGCCTTCCTTGTAGCCGTAATCGAACCAGGTCTGCGCCGGCAAGTCCGGATAACCTTTGGTCAGCGGCGTGCCGGAAAACGGACTTTCTGCGCCCTCGGGCTGGCCACCGGTTTCGAATTGCATCGACACCGAAATCACCAGTTGCGAGCCATCCGGCCACGGGCGTTCCTGGGCGAAGGCGAGGGCGGGCAGTAACAGGGTGGCTGCCAGCAGGTTTTTCAGCAGACGCGGGGAGCGTTGCCAGCGGGACGTGGTCATAACGGGCACCTTGCAGGTTGAGAAGTGCGGCAAGGTTGGCATCCGCTACGCTTGGGAAAAATCCGCTGCGGGCGAGATGACCTTTAAACAAAATTTACGAATCCACCACTGACTTGTGGGAGCAAGCGCCCACAGGGATATGTGTTTGGCTGCCGTTTTGCGGCACACTCAAGCCATCACCGTACAAGGCCTTTCCATGGATCGATACGCCCCGCGCAACTGGCAGCCTCACGAGAAGCCCAGTCTGCCCGGATCCCCCTCGACGCCGTTGCATTCCAACCCCAAGCGCCTGGCCTATGCGCTGGTCGGGTTGCTGGTGGCGTTGACCGGCGGATTGGGCAATTCGCTGGTGGTCGCCAACCTGCCTTATCTGCAAGGCGCGCTCGGGGCGACCACGGCGGAGATGGCCTGGCTGCCGGCGGCGTATGTGATGACCAACGTGTCGATGAACCTGCTGCTGGTGAAGTTTCGCCAGCAGTTCGGGCTGCGGGCGTTCACCGAGGTGTTTCTGGTGCTATATGCGCTGGTGACCTTCGGCCATCTGTTCGTCAATGACCTGAATTCGGCGGTCGCCGTGCGTGCCGCCCACGGCATGGTCGGCGCGGCATTGAGCTCGCTGGGCTTGTATTACATGGTGCAGGCGTTCCCGGCCAAATGGCGGATGAAGGCGTTGGTGCTCGGTCTTGGCACTTCGCAACTGGCCTTGCCGCTGGCGCGGCTGTTTTCCGAAGACCTGCTGCAGATTGCCGAATGGCGCGGCCTGTATCTGTTCGAGCTGGGCATGGCGCTGCTGTCGCTGGGTTGCGTGTTGATGCTCAAGTTGCCGCCCGGCGACCGTTTCAAGACCTTTGAACCCCTCGATTTCCTGACCTTCGCGATTCTTGCCAGCGGCGTGGCTTTGCTGTGCGCGGTGCTGTCCCTGGGCCGGATCGACTGGTGGCTGGAGGCGCAGTGGATCGGCATTGCCCTCGCCGCATCGATTGCCCTGATCCTCGCGGGACTGGCCATCGAACACAACCGCAGCAACCCGATGCTGATGACCCGCTGGCTCGGCAGCGGAGTGATGATCCGTCTGGCGCTGGCGGTGATCCTGATTCGCATGGTGACCTCGGAGCAATCCACCGGCGCTGTCGGCTTCATGCAAAACCTGAACATGAGCAGCCAGCAGTTGCACAGCCTGTACGTGGTGATGCTGATCGGCAGCGTCGCCGGGCTGCTGACCAGTGCGCTGACCATCGACCCGAAACACCTGCTGATGCCGCTGATCGTTTCGCTGGCGTTGATGGCCACCGGTTCGATCATCGACAGTTCCTCGAACAACCTGACCCGCCCCGAGAATCTGTATTTCAGCCAGTTCCTGCTGGCGTTCGGCAGCACCTTTTTCCTCGGTCCGACCATGGTCCTCGGCACGCGCAATGTGCTGACCAACCCGCGCAATCTGGTGAGCTTTTCCGTGCTGTTCGGGATCTGCAACAACCTCGGCGGCCTGATCGGCGCGGCGTTGCTGGGGACGTTTCAGATCGTGCGCGAGAAGTTTCATTCCAGCCATATCGTCGAGCAACTGGTGCTGTCCGACCCGTTGGTGGCCGCCCGGGTGCAGAGCGGCGGTTCGGCGGTCGGCTCCCTGATCGCTGACCCGAGCCTGCGCAACCTGCAAGGCATTCGTAGCCTGGCCAACGCCGCCACCCGTGAAGCCAACGTACTGGCCTATAACGATGTGTTCATGCTGATCGCGGTGATCGCGATCCTCACCATGATCTGGATTTCCATCCGTGCGCTATGGCTGATCAGCACCACCAAAGCCGTCGCCCCGACACCTTCCGTACCTTCCAGCGGTGCCACTTCTTCATGACCGAACCGACCACCACGACCACCAATGCCATTGCCGCCACGCCGGAGGGCGAGGCGCCGCCGTCATCGCCGAACACCGAGCCGCGCTCGTTGCGGGTGCGGATCATCTCGTCGCTGGGCTTTGCCGCGATTGCCATCGTCGGTGTGCTGATCGTGCTGTATGCCTGGCAGTTGCCGCCGTTCAGCAGTGCGGTCGAGACTACCGAAAACGCTTTGGTGCGCGGGCAGGTGACGATCATCGGTCCGCAGCTCAGCGGTTATGTCTATGAAGTGCCGGTGCAGGATTTTCAGTTCGTGAAGGCCGGGGATCTGCTGGTGCGTCTCGATGACCGGATTTATCAGCAGCGTCTGGATCAGTCGCTGGCGCAACTGGCGGTGCAGAAAGCCTCGTTGGCCAACGTCGTCCAGCAACGCAACAGCGCCGAAGCAACGATCAAGTTGCGGCAGGCGGTGGTGGCCGACAGCGAGGCGCAGTTGCGCAAAAGCGAGGCGGACCTGCGCCGCAACACCGCGCTGGTCAATGACGGCTCGGTGTCCAAACGCGAGATGGACGTGGCGCTGGCCGCCAACGCGCAAAGCATTGCATCGGTGGCCCAGGCCAAGGCCAATCTGGAAATCGCCCGGCAGGACCTGCAAACGGTGATCGTCAATCGCGGCTCGTTGGAAGCGGCGGTGGCCAGCGCCGAGGCGGCGGTGCAACTGGCGCGGATCGATCTGTCCAACACCCGCATCATCGCCCCACGTGACGGCCAGCTCGGGCAGATCGGCGTGCGCCTCGGTGCCTACGTCAATTCCGGGGCGCAGTTGATGGCGCTGGTGCCGGACCAGAAATGGGTGATCGCCAACATGAAAGAAACCCAGATGGACAACGTGCGGGTCGGGCAACCGGTGAGCTTCACCGTCGATGCGCTGAACCACCGCAAGTTCACCGGTCACGTTCAGCACATCTCGCCCGGCACTGGCTCGGAGTTCGCGTTATTGCAGGCCGACAACGCTACCGGCAACTTCGTGAAGATTGCTCAGCGGGTGCCGGTGCGGGTGACCATCGATCCGGACCAACAGGAAATCGAACGCTTGCGCCCGGGGATGTCGGTGGTGGTCAGTATCGATACGGCGAAGGGTGATACCCAGAAACACTGAGGTCAGGCCGCAATCATCGGCGGCAGGGTGCCGAGCACGGAAACCGCCGCCACGGCACCGATCCCCAGCAGCCACTCCAGCATCACACTGCGCTTGAGGGTATCGACGCGCTGTTCGCAATCACGGATGCGCAAGCGATTGAACAGCGCCAGCCCCAGCATCCCGAGCACCAGCAAGGCCTTGATCAGCAGGATCAGGGCGAACCCCGAGAACAGCGGCGTCGGCCACCATTGGCCGGTGAGGACGCGCACGTTGATCAGCCCGGTGATCAGCAGACCGGCAACCAGCACGTAGCCGACCCCGCTGAAGCGCTGCAACACGTAGCGCACCGTTTCGCCGGACTGGCGCAGGATCATCACCAGCATAAGCAAACCGCCGAGCCAGGCGCCGACGCAGGTCAGGTGAATGACCTGATTGAGGATCAGCATCTGGCCGCTGAATCCGTCGAGCATCGCCCCGTGGCCGACCGGCGCGAGGGTCATCAGCAGCAATGCGCTCAGGCCCAGCCGCAATGGCTGGCTCGAACGCCAGGGCGTAAACAGCAACACCAGCAACAGGGCATTGATCAGCAGATGCCAGCGCCATACCTGACCGAAAAACGTATGGCCCAGCACCAACTCGACGGTGTCCGGGTCGAAGGCCGCAGCGGTCGAACCGGCCATGCTCGCGGTGATCAGCAACGCCCAGGCGATGCCGCTGGCCAGCGCAATCGCCGTCAACCAGCGGGCCAGCCGCGCCAGCTGCCGATCCAGCGCCGGCGCTTCACCCTTGAGCAGCAGCGGCCGGAACAGCCAGGCCCCGAACAGCATCAACACCACGATGAAATGCAGGAACCGGCACAGCACCAGCGCGTCACTCATGAATTACTGGCCAACCTTGAACTGATAGGCGCCTTCGCTCTTGTGCGTATCGACCGATACCGCGTGCCATTCGACCTTGTATTGGCCAGCGGTCAACGGTGCTTCAGGGGTGACGATCAGGGTTTTCTTGTCGCCTTCGGTGGTCAGCGGCTTGATCTTCACCGGCGCGCCGTCATGGGTCACGGTGACTTTGGTGAAGCTGGCTTCGACGCCTTCGGAAAATACCAGGCGCAGATCCGCAGGGGCGGCGACGGTGCTGTCGGCGGCCGGGGTTTCGCTTTTCAGGTGCGCATGGGCGAACGCCTGGGAGGTGACGACCAGCGAAGCCAGCAGGGCGCCGGCGGTGAACAGTTTTTTCATCGACATGGGCAGTGTCCTTTCAGTGAAATGGCGGGCTGAGTATAGAGCGAGGATCACAGGCTTTTCAGGCGCATGTGCACAACCGGAAAGGGCCGGCCTTCACCGTCGAGTTCCGAGCGGCCGATGTCCTCGAAGCCGTAGTGCAGATAGAAGCCGTGGGCCTGGGGATTCTGTTCGTTGACGTCGACTTTCAGCAACGGGCGGCGGACATGGTCGAGCAAGCGTCGGCCGATGCCCTGGCCACGCCGGGCCGGGTCGATGAACAGCATCTGCACGGTGTCGTCGTCGGTGGCGATGAAGCCCGCCGGAGAGTTGTCGGGGTGCTCGAAGACCCAGACCTCCAGCGCGGGCAGGTAGGCGTCACGGACCAGCGGGAACAGCCGGTGAATGTCGTCTTCCGGAAGAAAGTCGTGGGTGGCGCGGACGGAACGTTCCCACAGGTCGGCAAGTTGCTGATCGTCCGCGGCAATACGTTTGCGAATGGTCATGGACAAGATCCTTCAGTGTCTGACAGGGAGAAGGGGGGCGATCCTAAACCAGAAAAAAGCCCAAGTGTGTGAAGAATCGTTCTCGCCTGTCGCCCCTTGCCCAGAGCGGATGCTAGTCTTCAACAACGTTGTCTTCAGGGAGCCCTCATGGGCAATCACAAGATCGAAATCCGCCGCACCAACGTCGACAAGATCCTGCTGGCGGCGGAAAAAGTCTTCGCCGAAAAAGGCTTCGGCGGTACCGCCATGGCCGACATCGCCGCCGAAGTGCAGCTGCCGCGCTCCAATCTGCATTACTACTTTTCAACCAAGAGCGAGCTGTACAGCGCCGTGCTGTTCGACCTGCTGGAAGTGTGGAAACAGGACGCGCTGTGCTTCGAGATGTTCGACGATCCGCGGGTGGTGCTCAGCAGCTACATCCGCGCCAAGATGAATCACTCGCGCAGCCGACCGTATGGTTCGAAAGTCTGGGCCAACGAAATCATCCACGGCGCGCCGACCCTGGGCGAGGCGCTGGATGTCAGCCTGTACGACTGGGCGAAGATGAAAGAGGCGAAGATCCGTCAGTGGGTGGAGGACAAACGGATTCTGCCGGTGGAACCGTCGAGCCTGCTGTACATGATCTGGGCGTCGACCCAGCACTATGCCGACTTTGATCATCAGGTGAATATTTTGAATGAGCACCAGCCGTTGTCGGACATGCAGTTCGAGCGGGCGGTGCAGACGGTGACCAGTGTGATCTTGCGGGGGATCGGGTTGGAGCCTTGAGCCATATGATGTGACTGCCGGCCCCTTCGTCGGATCGCCGCCCGGGGCAAGCCCGCTCCCACAGGACTTTGGGTTGTCCTCAAGTGTTACATACGCCAGAGAACCCTGTGGGAGCGGGCTTGCCCGCGAAGGCGTCAGCTCAGACGCCGCATGCCTCAAGGTGAGACATGGTAGGGATTGCGCGGATCATGATTCCAGTCCAGAAACGGCTTGCCCGTTTCCATCGGCACCATCTCGATACAGTCCGCCACCGGACAGGTGATCTGGCACAGATTGCACCCCACGCACTCATCATCGATCACTTCATATTTATGCGTGCCATCGGCCAGTTTCAGGCTGCTGATCGCCTGGTGTGAAGTGTCCTCGCAAGCAATGTGGCAACGCCCGCAACCGATGCACGCTTCCTGGTCGATCTTCGCAATCACCTGATAATTGATGTCCAGGTACTTCCAGTCCGTGGTGTTGCCCACCGCGCGCCCGGAAAACTCGGCGATGTTGGCGTAACCCTGACTGTCCATCCACCGCGACAAGCCGTCCTTCATCTCATCGACAATCCGGAAGCCATGCAGCATCGCCGCCGTGCACACCTGCACCGCGCCGCTGCCCAGGGCGATGAACTCCGCCGCGTCGCGCCAGCTGCCGATGCCGCCAATGCCGCAGATCGGCAGGTGCTGGGTCTGCGGGTCACGGGCGATCTCCGCGACCATGTTCAGCGCGATCGGCTTGACCGCCGAGCCGCAATAACCGCCGTGGGTGCTTTTGCTGCCGACGGTGGGCAGGGCGACCATGTGTTCGAGGTCGACGCTGGTGATCGAGTTGATGGTGTTGATCAGCGACACCGCATCGGCGCCACCCCGGTGCGCAGCGCGGGCGGCGACGCGGATGTCGGTGATGTTCGGCGTCAGCTTGACGATCACCGGTAGCGAGCAATAGGTCTTGCACCAGCGCGTCACCTGCTCGACGTACTCCGGCACCTGACCGACCGCCGCGCCCATGCCGCGTTCGGGCATGCCGTGGGGGCAGCCGAAATTCAACTCGATGCCGTCGGCGCCGGTGGCTTCCACCAGCGGCAGGATGTGTTTCCACGACTCCTCGACGCACGGCACCATCAGCGACACGATCAGCGCGCGGTCCGGCCAGTCCTTTTTCACCTGGGTGATTTCCCGCAGGTTGATCTCCAGCGAGCGGTCGGTGATCAGTTCGATGTTGTTGATGCCCAGCACTTCGCGGTTGTTGCCGTAATGCGCCGAGTAGCGTGAGGACACGTTGACCGCTGCCGGGTCTTCACCCAGGGTTTTCCAGACCACACCGCCCCAGCCGGCCTCGAAGGCGCGCACCACGTTGTAGGCCTTGTCGGTCGGTGGCGCGGAGGCCAGCCAGAACGGGTTTGGGGCTTTGATGCCGGCGAAGACAATCGAGAGATCGGCCATTTACGCAGCCTCCACGTTGAGCATCAGTTGAGCGTTGATCGCCTCGGCGGCGCGCTTGCCGTGTTGCACCGCTTGCACGGTCAGGTCCTGATCGAGGCTGGTGCAGTCGCCACCGGCATACACGCCGGGGATGCTGGTGCGCAGGTTTTCATCGACCTGAATCCGTTCGCCCTGACGCTTGAGTTCGCGGGCCAGCGGATCGGCGAGGGCGCTGCCATCGAAGGCCTGGCCGATGGCTTTGAAGATCGCATCGGCCGCCAGCTCGAAGGTCTCGCCCGTGGTTTGCAGGCGACCTTCCACCAGATGGGTGCGGGCGAAGCGCATCCCGCGCACCTTGCCTTGAGCGTCGAGCAGCACTTCGTCCGGTTGTGCCCAAGTCAGCAACCTCACTTGATTGGCCTTGGCGATGTCCTGCTCATGGCTGGTGGCGCCCATGTCCGCCGCGCCACGGCGATAGACCAGATTGACGTCGCGGGCGCCGAGGCGGGCCATTTGCACGGCCATGTCGATGGCGGTGTTGCCGGCGCCGAGGACGATGCAGTGCTCGGCCAGCGGCAGTTGCGACAGGTCATCGGCCTGGCGCAGTTCGCGGATGTAGTCGGTGGCGGCGAGCAGGCCGGGCGCGTTTTCGTGGGCCAGACCGAGTTGCTTGCTGGCGTTCAGTCCGAGGCCGAGGAACACCGCGTCGAACTGCTGATGCAGTTCGCTGAGGGTCAGATTCTCACCGAGTTTCTGGCCATGGCGAATTTCAATGCCGCCGATCTGCAGGAGGAAATCCAGCTCTTTCTGCGCGTAGTCATCCACCAGTTTGTACTTGGCGATCCCGTATTCGTTGAGCCCGCCAGCCTTCTCCCGCGCTTCGAAAATCACCACGTCATGCCCGTGCATGGCGCTGCGGTGGGCGCAGGACAGACCCGCCGGACCGGCACCGACCACGGCGATGCGTTTGCCGGTGGCGGCGGCGCGCTGGAACGGGTGCTCGGTGAAATGCGCGTTGTCCACGGCGTAGCGTTGCAGCAGGCCGATCAGCACTGGTGCGCATTCGTGGGCGTTGTTGCGCACGCAGGCTTGCTGGCAAAGGATTTCGGTCGGGCAGACCCGGGCGCAACTGCCGCCGAGGATGTTCGCCGAAAGGATTTTCTGCGCCGCACCGGGCACGTTGTCCTGATGGATATTGCGGATGAACGACGGGATGTCGATCTCGCTCGGGCACGCGTTCACGCACGGCGCGTCGTAGCAATACAGGCAGCGCGAGGCTTCCAGATGCGCCTGACGGTCGTTGAGTGGCGGCGCCAGATCGGTGAAATGGCCGGCGAGGGCGGCCGCACTTTCGTGCGGGTGCGGGAGATGGTTCAGGGTCTCGATCACGGTTTTTTGCCTCACGGTTATTTGAGGTTTTCTGCCTCTGTCGGGCAGTGGTTTTTTGTGTTGTCTGTTCGGCCCCTTCGCGAGCAAGCCCGCTCCCACACTTGGAATGCATTTCCCCTGTGGGAGCGGGCTTGCTCGCGAAGGCCGAAGGCCTGGATTTCAGCGTTTAACCGCAACCGGCCTGTGCAGCTCAGCCCGCTTGCTCAGCAAATCAAACACCGCCGGATACGCCGGCCGTTCGATATACCGGCCCGCCCCACGCTCGGCGCGCAGGTCGCCGTCGGCCCAGACCACTTTCCCCTGGCTGACGGTATGGCTCGGCACACCGCGCACGGTCTTGCCTTCGAAGATGTTGAAGTCCACCTGCTGATGGTGGGTCTTGGCGGAGATGGTGCGGGTGCCTTGCGGGTCCCACAGCACCAGATCGGCATCGGCACCGACGCGGATCGCGCCTTTGCGCGGATAGAGATTGAAGATCTTGGCGGTGTGGGTGGAGGTGAGGGCGACGAAGTCCTGCATCGACAACCGCCCGGTGTTGACCCCTTCATCCCACAGCACTGCCATGCGGTCTTCAATGCCGGCGGTGCCGTTGGGGATCTTGCTGAAGTCATCGCGCCCGGCGGCTTTCTGCTCGGCGCAGAAGCAGCAATGGTCAGTGGCGGTGGTGTGCAGATTGCCGCTCTGCAGACCATGCCACAGCGCCTCCTGATGCCCGCGCGGACGGAACGGCGGGCTCATCACGTAGCCGGCGGCGGTCTGCCAGTCAGGGTGCTGGTAGACGCTGTCGTCCAGCAGCAGATGCCCGGCCAGCACTTCGCCGTAGACCGGTTGGCCCTTGCTGCGGGCGTAGGTGATTTCGTCGAGGGCTTCCTTGGTCGAGACGTGCACCAGGTACAGCGGCGTGCCGATGGTTTCAGCGATACGGATCGCCCGGCTCGCGGCTTCGCCTTCGACCTGCGAGGGCCGCGACAGCGGATGCGCTTCCGGCCCGGTGATGCCCTGGGCCATCAACTTGCGTTGCAGGTGATAGACCAGTTCGCCGTTTTCTGCGTGCACGGTCGGTACCGCGCCGAGCTCCAGGCAGCGTTCGAAGCTCGCCACCAGCGTGTCGTCGGCGGCCATGATCGCGTTCTTGTAGGCCATGAAATGCTTGAAGCTGTTGATCCCGTGATGACTGACCAGTTCGGCCATTTCCTCGCGCACCTGCTCGCTCCACCAGGTGATCGCGACGTGGAAGCCATAGTCCGACGCCGACTTCTCCGCCCAGCCGCGCCACTGGTGAAACGCTTCGAGCAGCGACTGCTGCGGATTGGGAATCACGAAATCGATGATCGACGTGGTGCCGCCGGCCAGGCCTGCGGCGGTGCCGCTGTAGAAGTCTTCGCTGGCCACGGTGCCCATGAACGGGAGTTGCATGTGGGTGTGCGGATCGATGCCGCCGGGCATCAGGTATTGGCCGCTGCCGTCGAGCACTTCGGAGCCGGCGGGAACATCCAGGTTTTCACCAATGGCTTTGATCACGCCGTCAGCGCAATAGACATCGGCGCGGTAACTTTCATCATGGGTAACAACGGTGGCGCCACGGATCAACAGAGACATTCCGAGTTCCTCGCAGGCATGACCGACTTGTGCCGGTTCTAGTGTTTTATTGTTTGCAGCGCCAAATGCGTAATCTTGTCAGCACTGTCAGGAATAGACGCTAGTCGCAGTTCTGTAATTGATCAAGATTATTTTTTATAAGTATATGACTGTTTTAAATAACTGATAAATAACGATAAAAATCATAAATCACCAAAATGGTGAGGCACTTCACCATTTTGACGCACTTGACAGGTTGGAAATATGAGCAAGATTTCCTATGTGAAATCAGCCGCTTGAAGTTGAGCTGCGGCTGAGCGCCCACGATGAAAAAAGTGCAGTGCACCAGATTGAGTCCTGACAGTTCGGACAACTTGCCTGGCATTTAGCCTGAGTGTTCAGTCAAGTTTTCGCGGCCTCATAAGGTGAATAATTAAAACTGATAAACATCAGTTGGTTACGCAAAGTTGAAAGCACGGCCCGATGCGTAAGCGGGGCACCCGGCACGTTTATTGATGCCGCCGCTGACACCATGGCCGGTGCATGAAGGTTGTCAGTTCCTCCGGCCATCGTCCGGCTCGCACCTGCGTGTGCAGCCGCCTGATGAGCAAAAATAATCAGAAGAAACAGTGGAGCGGCCATGCAACAGAACAGATCGCAAGTGACCGAGCGCGACGGCTTGTTCGAACTCGAAGCCGGCAGCGACGTCCTCGACAGTCCCCGTTACAACCACGACATGGCACCGACCAAGGTGCGCGAACGAACCTGGAACAAATGGCACATCACCGCGCTGTGGGTCGGCATGTCGATCTGCGTGCCGACCTACACCCTGGGCGGCGTGCTCACTGCGTATTTCGGTTTGACTGTCGGCGAGGCGCTGCTGGCGATTCTGTTCGCCAACATCATCGTCCTCATCCCTCTGACGCTGAATGCGTTTCCCGGCACCAAATACGGCATTCCGTTTCCGGTGCTGCTGCGCTCGTCCTTCGGAATTCTCGGCTCCAACGTGCCGTGCCTGATCCGGGCGCTGGTGGCCTGCGGCTGGTTCGGCATCCAGACCATGTTCGGCGGGCTGGCGATTCACCTGTTTCTCGGCTCGATTTTCGAGGGCTGGAAATCCCTCGGCGGCACGGGGGAGGTGATCGGTTTCATGATTTTCTGGACGCTGAACCTGTGGGTGGTGATCCGTGGCGCCGAGTCGATCAAATGGCTGGAAACGCTCTCGGCGCCGCTGCTTGTGGCGGTCGGCATCGGGTTGTTGGTGTGGGCCATGCCGAATGTGTCGATGACCGAACTGCTGGCGATTCCGCCGAAGCGTCCCGAAGGCGCGAGCGTGGTCAGTTACTTCGCCGCCGGGCTGACGGCGATGGTCGGTTTCTGGGCCACGTTGTCGCTGAACATTCCCGACTTCAGCCGTTATGCCCGCAGCCAGAAGGATCAGATCCTCGGGCAGATTTTCGGCCTGCCGCTGACCATGTTCCTGTTCGCCGCGCTGGGCGTGGTGATGACCGCCGCGTCAGTGAAACTGGTGGGTGTCAGCGTTTCCGATCCGGTGACTTTGATCGGCCACATCCAGAGCCCGGTGTGGGTCGCAGTAGCCATGGCGCTGATCATCATTGCCACGCTGTCGACCAACACCGCCGCCAACATCGTTTCGCCGACCAACGACTTCCAGAACATCGCGCCCAAGGTCATCAACCGCACCAAGGCTGTGATCCTCACCGGGATCGTCGGCCTGGCATTGATGGGCCATGAGTTGCTGAAAAAGCTCGGATGGATCGTCTCCGACCTCAGCCTGGAAACCGTGTATTCGAACTGGCTGCTGGGTTATTCCAGCCTGCTCGGGCCGATTGCCGGGATCATGGTGGTGGACTATTTCCTGATCAAGAAACAGCAACTGGACCTGGCCGGCCTCTACCGCGATGACGTGTACCCGGCGTGGAACTGGTACGGATTCATCGCGTTCGGCGTGCCGGTGGTGCTGACTTTGCTGTCACTGGGCAGCAGCGCGTTCAGCTGGTTCTACAGCTACGGCTGGTTCACCGGCTCGGCGCTGGGCGGGTTGATCTATTACGGGTTGTGCGCGATGCGGGCACAGCCTTCTGTCGTGAAATCACCGGTGTGATAACTGGCCTCTTCGCGAGCAAGCTCGCTCCCACAGGAGGGTGCATTTCAAATGTGGGAGCGAGCTTGCTCGCGATGGCGGCCGGGCAGTCACCGCAGCAATATCCATAAGAACTGCCTGAGGAGATCCCCATGAACGCAGCCGTAGACGTTCTGCAATCGACCCATCAGCACATCAACCGCGACCGCTTGTGGGCGTCGCTCATGGAACTGGCCAAGCTCGGCGCCACGGTCAAGGGCGGGGTCTGCCGTCTGGCCCTGACCGACCTCGACCGCCAGGCCCGCGATGTTTTCGTGCAGTGGTGCAAGGACGCCGGTTGCAGCGTCTCGGTCGATGAGGTCGGCAACATCTTCGCCCGCCGCCCCGGCCGCAACCCGAACCTGCCGCCGGTAATGACCGGCAGCCACATCGACACCCAGCCCACCGGCGGCAAGTTCGACGGTTGCTTCGGCGTGCTGGCCGGGGTCGAAGTGCTGCGCACCCTCAACGACCTGGGCGTGGAAACCGAGGCGCCGCTGGAAGTGGTGGTCTGGACCAACGAAGAGGGCTCGCGCTTCGCCCCGTGCATGATGGGCTCCGGCGTGTTCGCCGAAAAATTCACCCTCGAAGAAACCCTGGCCAAGGTCGATGCCGACGGTGTAACGGTCGGCGAAGCGCTGAATGCCATCGGCTACGCCGGACCACGTAAGGTCAGCGGGCACAAGGTCGGCGCCTACTTCGAAGCACACATTGAACAGGGCCCGATCCTGGAGGACGAACAGAAAACCATCGGCGTAGTGCTCGGCGCACTGGGGCAAAAGTGGTTCGACCTGAAACTGCGCGGCGTCGAAGCCCACGCCGGCCCGACCCCGATGCACCTGCGCAAGGACGCCTTGGTCGGCGCCTCGGTGATCGTCGGCGCAGTCAACCGAGCCGCCCTCGGACACCAACCCCACGCCTGCGGTACGGTCGGTTGCCTGCAGGCCTATCCGGGTTCGCGCAACGTCATTCCCGGTGAGGTGCGCATGACCCTCGACTTCCGGCATCTGGAACCGGCACGTCTGGACTCGATGATTGCCGAGGTCAAACAGGTTATCGAAACCACCTGCGAAGAACACGGCCTGACCTACGAGCTGACCCCGACCGCCGACTTCCCGCCGCTGTACTTCGAAAAAGGCTGTGTCGAAGCCGTGCGCGGCGCCGCCAAAGGTCTGGGCCTGTCGCACATGGACATCGTCAGCGGCGCCGGTCACGACGCGATTTTCCTCGCCGAACTCGGCCCGGCCGGGATGATCTTCGTGCCGTGCGAGGGCGGCATCAGCCACAACGAAATCGAAAACGCCGCGCCGGACGATCTGGCGGCGGGTTGTGCGGTGTTGTTGCGGGCGATGCTGGCGGCTTCGGCAGCGGTGGCGGGTGGGCAACGCGCTGCCTGACTTCAAACTGTCATCTGTACGTGCGACGTTGCCGCCCCGGAAAAGGAAGTCAGGGACGCGCAATGTCGCCCATCAAAGTCATCACCTCAGGCTCGGCGTATCTGGACATCGACGCCTGTGCCTGCTGCATCGCCTACGCAGAGCTGCTCAACCTGCAAGGCATTCCCACCCGCGCCGTCAGCAGTGCAAAACCCAATGCCAGCGTCTCGAACACCGTGCTGGGCTGGGGCGCCGTTCTGGACGATTACCGCCCGACCTCCAACGATGAGTTCGTGCTGGTCGATGTCTCCGATTACCACCACTTCGATCCAATGGTCGCACTCGACCGGGTGGTGGAAGTCATCGACCATCATCCGGGGTTCGAAAGTCACTGGGTGCAGAAGCTCGGATCTGCTGCCGATATCCGCCCGATCGGCGCGGCGGCGACTCAGGTTTTCCAGCGCTGGAAAGCCGCAGGTTTACTGCCGAGGATCAGCGAGCAAAGCGCCGCTCTGCTGGCCACGGCGATTCTGGACAACACGCTGAATTTCACCGGGCAGATGACCACGGCGGCGGACATCGAGGCCTATGCCGAACTCGCGCCACACGGGAAACTCACGGCGGACTGGCCCGAGCAGTACTTCCTCGAATGTCAGGCGGCCATCGAATCAGACCTGTCTGCTGCATTGGCCGCCGATCTCAAACGCATGAAACCCGAGAGCCGGTTGCCCGAGGTTTTCGCGCAAATGACCGTATGGGATGCCGATGCGTTGATCGAGAAGCATCGCAGCGAGATTTGCCGCTGGATGGGCGGGCAGGGCGATGACTGGTTGCTGAACGTCATCAGCATCAGCCAATGCAAAAGTTGTTTGCTGGCCGAACCTGAGGTCAGCCAGCAGAAGTTGAGTCGTTTGCTGCCGATGGAATGGCAGGCTGGTTTGGCGATTCTAAAGCCCTCGATCTTGCGCAAGGAGCTACTGAGTCTGGGGCTGAATGCAAACTCAGGCGGGTGAAGTGATTACCCGGGATTGTCGGTTTTACTCGCCGCGCCTTTACGCCGTTCAACGCCATTCGGGTTTCCAACGTCCAGCAATCTTCTTTCCACCATTACAGTTTCAAGCGCCTGACGCTCGGCCGGTGCCATCTGGTGCTCGCGCTTTTTCAGCTCCAGCAGGATGGGGCTGGACCAGGTGCGATAGGTCTGTTCGATGAGGCGGTTGGATGTCATCAGTCTCTCCTTGATCAAGAGCCCGGTGTAGCTGGCAGGGGTTCAATCCGATGAGGTACTAACGTTAGTCGACAAAACGGGAAGGCGCTAATGCCGCCAGTGGAAGCCGACGAGACGAATCGTCGCACCGCCGCTTCCACTGGTCATGCATCAATCGTCGACCTTCATCATCGCCTGCACTCCCTCCCAAGCCTCGGCCCGCATCCGCTCGATATCCAGCCCCGGAATCACCCCGTCATCCACAACGATCCGCCCGCCCACCAGGCTGTATTTCACGGCAATCGGTTCGCCCGCGACGACCGGTGCGACGGCGCTGTCGTGGAAACCGTAGAAGCGTGGATGGTCGATGCTGTAGATCACCAGATCCGCTGCCTGACCAATTTCCAGCGTGCCGACCGCGCCGAGGCCGAGCACTTGTGCGCCGCCCGCCGTGCCCCAGTGGATCACGTCTTCGGCGGTGGTGGCCGAGGCGCCTTGTTCGGCGCGGTGGATCAGCCACGCGGTGTTGGCTTCGCCGACCATGCTTCCGGATTCGTTGGAGGCCACACCGTCGACGCCGAGGGAGATCGGCACGCCCGCTTCGTACATCTGCGGAATCGGCGCGACGCCGCTGCCCAGCCGGGCGTTGCTGACCGGGCAGTGGGAGACGCCGGTGCCGGTCTGGGCGAGCATGCGGATTTCCCCCGGTTGCAGGTGCACGGCGTGGGCGAACCAGACGTCCGGGCCGAGCCATTCGTGTTCGGCGACGAACTCCACCGGCAGGCAGTTGTACTTGTCGCGGCAGAAATTCACGTAATTCTCGGTTTCCGACAGGTGCGTATGCAGGCGCAATCCCATGCCTCGGGCGGTGTGCGCCAGTTCACGCAGCAGCGTCGGTGGCAGCGAGAAGGTCGGTGTGGTCGGTGCCACCACCACCCGCCGCAGTGCATCCGGAGTGTCCTGGTGGTAGCGCGATTTCAGCCGTTCGAGATCACCGACCATTTGTTCCAGGGACTCCGGTTGCAGCGCGGTTTTCGAGAAGCCCGGATGTGCGCTGGCAGACTCCAGCGCGCCGCCACGGCACAGCACGAAGCGCAGACCGAATTCCTCGGCGAGGTCGAACAGCAAGTCGCCGGTCTCGGTGCTGCCGTGAGCGTGATAGAGGTAGTGATGATCGGCGCAGGTGGTGACGCCGGACAGCAGCAACTCGACCATCCCCAGCCGCGCGGCGATCCGTGCCAGTTGCGGGGTGAAGCGGTTCAGGCGCGGGTAAGGCACGCTGGCCAGCCAGCCTTGCAGATCCTGATTCAAGCCTTCGGGCACGGCTTTGAGCAGGTTCTGGAACAGGTGATGGTGGGTGTTGATCCAGCCCGGATAGACCACCAAGTTGCGCGCGTCGATCACTCGCTCACCGGGTTGCGGCTCAAGGTTGGCGGCCATTTCGGCGATGCGGCCGTTGACCACGCGGATGTCCACGGCGCCGGCCCGGGCCCGGGGGCCGCGCAGGCCGGTCATCACCGCGACGGGATTTTTGATCAGGATGTTTTGAAGTCGAGTCATGGGCAGCTCCAGTCAGAGGATGTGCGAGGCGGATTTGCCGGGTGTGGTTTCTGGCACGCTGACGCCGTTGAGCGCCGCGTTGAGCAGCACCGACACCAGGCAGGCGATGACCACGCTGCTGTGCAGGAACGGCTGTGACCACTCGGGCAGTTGTTTGAACAGGGTCGGGGCGAGCACCGGCACCAGGGCGGCGGCGATGGTGAAACCGACGATCAGCACGTTGTAGCGGTTGCGCTCGTAGTCGACCTTGGCCAGGGTCTGGATCCCGGCCGCCGCGACCACACCGAACATGGCGATGCCGGCACCACCCAGCGCGGCGGTCGGCATCGAGGCGATGATCGCCCCGGCCTTCGGCACCAAGGCAATCGAGCACATCAGCAGACCGCTGATCGCCACCACCCAGCGGCTGCGCACGCCGGTCAAAATCACCAGCCCGACGTTTTCCATGAAGGCAATGAAAGGGAACGCGGCGAACATCCCGGCGATGGTGCTGGCCAGGCCATTGGCGCGCAGGCCGTTGATCACTTGTTTGTCGTCCACCGGTTTGTCGACGATGTCGCCGATGGCCACGAACAGCCCCATGGACTCGACCATCTGCACGATCATCACGACGACCATGGTGGCGATGGGAATCAGGCTGAAGGTCGGCAGGCCAAAATAGAACGGGTAGGGCACGGTCAGCCACGGCGCGTCCTCGACGCTGTGAAAGTTGCCCATGCCCAGAGCGTAAGCCAGACCGGCGCCCACCAGCATGCCCACCAACACCGCCATGTTGCGCAGTAACGGGCTGCCATAACGGTTGACCAGCAGAATGGTCAGCAGCACCAGCACCGCCACGGCAAGAAACGCCGGGGCGCCGAAATTGCTCGCGTTGCGCCCGCCGCCGACCCATTCATAGGCGATCGGGAACAACTGCAAACCGATCACCGTGACGATGCAACCGGTCACCACCGGCGGAAAGTATCGTCGCAAGCGGCCCACAAACGGCGCCATCAGCAGGGTGAAAATCCCCGCACCGATCACCGCCCCGCAGACCCCGGCGAAACCCACCTCCGGGTTGCTGCCGATGGCGATCACCGGTCCGACGCTGCTGAACGCCACGCCTTGCAGAATCGGCAGGCGCACGCCGAACTTCCAGAAACCGACGGTCTGCAACAGGGTGGCGATCCCGGAGCAGAACAGCGTGGTGCTGATCAGCACCACCGTGTCGGCGTGGGACATCTTCAGGGCACTGGCGACTATCAACGGCACGGCGATGGCGCCGATGTACGAGACGGCCATGTGCTGCAGGCCGAGGGTGAGCATCTGTCGCACCGGCAGGACGCGGTCGACGGGGTGGACGGTGGAGGAGGAACTGGCTGACGACATGGGGAATCACCTCTAGCTGTTGTTATTCGGTACAGAGGGGTATTCGTTCTGTGTGCCCGGAACCGCCATCCACCGGCTCCGATGCCGGGTTTCAGCCGGCCAGGCAGGCGGCGAAGCCCTGGTTCAGCGCCGCCCGATCCAGGTCGCGGCCGATGAACACGATCTTGCTCGAGCGCGGCTCACTGCCCCACGCGGTCGAGGCGCGGAACTCCACCAGACTGTGCACGCCTTGCAGCACGTAGCGCTGGTCTTCGTTGGCCACCGCCAGCACGCCTTTCATGCGGTACAGGTTGTCGGCCTGAGCACTGCGCAACTCGCTGATCCAGCGGTGGAACGCCATCAGGTTGACGGCGCCATCCACGGCGATGCCCACCGAGGACACGCTCGGGTCGTGTTTGTGATCCGGCTCGTCATGGTCGTGGTGATGCTCGTCAGCGTGATGGTCGTGTTCGGCACCGATTTCCATCAGCTTCTGCGTGCATTCGAAGGCGCCAATGCCGAGGATTTTCGACAGGTCGATTTGCGCATGGGTCGAGGTCACCAGATCCGCCGTGGCGTTCAATCCACGGATCTTGCCGCGCAGGGTTTCCACTTCTTCAGCACTGACCAGGTCGACCTTGTTGATGACGATGCGGTCGGCGCAGACGATCTGATCCACCGCCTGATTGTCGACGCCGTCCAGTTGCAGGTCTTCCAGGTGCTGGGCGATGTGCTTGGCATCGACCATGGTCACGATGGCGTCGAGTTCGACTTCCTCGGCAATCGGGTCGTTGATGAAGAAGCTCTGGGCCACCGGGTACGGGTCGGCCAGGCCGCTGGTCTCGATCAGGATGTGGTCGAGCCGCACCGGACGCGCCACCAGTTCGCGGACGATGCGCACCAGATCCTCGCGGACTTCGGCGGTGCAGCAGACGCAGCCGTTGACCATTTCGTAGATTTCTTCGGTCTCGGAACTGAGCACCAGATCGCCGTCGATGCCGACCTCGCCGAACTCGTTTTCGATCACCGCGATCTTGCGGCCATGGTTCTCCTTGAGGATGTAGTTGAGCAGGGTGGTTTTGCCGGCACCGAGGAACCCGGTGAGGATGGTGACCGGAATTTTGGTGTTCGGGGTCGGGGCGTTGAAGGGGGTGTTCATGTGAGGCTCCTTGGTGTTTACCGGTGCACGATGAATTGAGTGATGACGCTTTACTGTGGGAGCTAGCTTGCTAGCGATAGCGGTGTGTCATTTAGCGGTGATGGCGACTGATCGACCGCCATCGCGAGCAAGCTCGCTCCCACAGGGTTCTGTGTGTTCTCGCCATCGCAGGGCGACGCCGGCATCGAGGCCGAACAGGTCGAGGACGCGGCCGAGGCTGTGGTCGACCATTTGCGCCAGGCTGTCGGGGCGGGCGTAGAAGGCCGGCACCGGCGGCGCGATGATCCCGCCCATCTCGGTGACGGCGGTCATGTTGCGCAGGTGGGCGAGGGTCAGCGGCGTTTCGCGGGCCATCAGCACCAGGGTGCGACGTTCCTTGAGGGTGACGTCGGCGGCGCGGCCGATCAGCCCAGATGACGTGCCGGTGGCGATCTCCGCCAGGGTGCGCATCGAGCAGGGCGCAACCACCATGCCCAGGCAACGGAACGAACCGCTGGCGATCCCGGCGGCGACGTCATCGGCGCGGTGGTAATGGCTGGCGAGGGCGGTGATGTCCGCCAGTTTGTAGTCGGTTTCGTGGGCCATGGTCAGCAGCGCGGCGCGGCTGATGACCAGGTGGCTTTCGATGTTCAGCTCGGCCAGCAACTCCAGCAGGCGCACGCCGTAGATGAACCCGGACGCGCCGCTGATGCCGACCACCATCCGCTGGCGGTTCACGATGACAGACCTTCAAGCAGTTGCCGGGCGCGCTCGAGCACATCCTGATCGAGCTGCGCCTTGATCCCGTCGAACCCCGAACCGCGCGTGGCGTCCAGCCCCATGCGCGATGTGGTGCCATTGACCGAGGACGACGGGTCCAGCGGGCTGCCGGGCAAGCCGTCGATGGTGAAGATGTCGAGATGCGGCTGGAAGTGCGTGGCCAGTGCCCACAGCACCTGGCTGTCGTCGGTGAGGTCGATATCGCTGTCCACCGCGATCACGGTTTTGAGGTACGGGTCCCAGCCGAGCAGGGCCAGCATGATCTGCCGGGCCTCGCCGTCGCGGCTCTGGTCCAGCGCCACGTAACAGTGAAAATGCGTGCCGGAATTCGGGTAATGCACGGCGGTGACGGCGGGAAAGCGTGCCTTGAGCTTCTCGCTCATTTCCGCTTCACGGGGCAGCCGCGCCAGGGTGAGGTGTTCGGCATAGCGCCCGCCCATCACGTCCACCAGCCAGGCGTCCTTGCGCCGCAACAGGGTGTCGACGCGCAGCACGTTGTTGGTCGAACGGTCCGAGGAATAACCGCTGAACTCGCCGAACGGGCCTTCTTCGGCATAGGCCGCCGGGTCTATCGCGCCTTCGAGCACGAACTCGGCGTAAGCCGGCACGCCGATGCCATAGCGCGGGGTCTTGACCAGTTCCAGCGGCGCACCGAACAGCCCGCCGGCCACCGCGCGTTCGTCGCTGCCGTAAGGCAAGCGAGCCGCAGCGGCGAGCATGAACAGCGGGTGCGCGCCGACCACCATGGCCACGCGCAATTCTTCGCCGCGCTCGCGGGCGGTCTGCAACATCCGCCACAGGTGTCCGCGCGAGTGCAGGCTGGTTGCCAGGGCCTGACGGGCATGGCGCATCGAGCGGTGGTAGCTCATGTTGGCGATGCCGGTGAGCGGGTCTTCGGCGATGATGATCGCGTTGGTGATGTACGGGCCGCGATCACTGTCGAAATGCTTGAGCATCGGCAGCAATGCCAGGTCCAGCGCTTCGCCTTCAAAGACTTCATCGAGTATCGGGCCGGTTTCGACATAGCGTGGCGGGATCGGCTGGTTGGCGCGGGTCTGGAAGGTTTCGTGCAATTGCGCGGCGCTGACGCCGAACAGTCGGGCAATCCTCCGGCGCGAGGCAAACAGATTGGTCGCCACCGGCACGCCAAGGTTGCCGACGTGTTCGCAGATCAGCAGCGGATCGCGGCCCTGGGCGGCGAGGGCATCGACCAGGGCGGTGACGTCCTGATCGGCAGAAAGGGGTTGGGTGATGGTCAGCACATCGTCCGGGTACTGGCGGCGATAGGCGTCGATGAATACGTGAAAATCCTGAGAGTCGCCGAGCGTCGAACGGGTCATGGTTTCACCTCGTAAAAAGCAGACGCGCAGGGGTGAGGGTGGCGTTCGATCGACAAGCCGTTGGCCTGCCGGTCGAGCGAACGCCGGGTCATCTTCGCGCCTGTAAAGTCGCTGTGTACGGGTTTAGAGGTAGGTCGTGGTCAGACGAATGTCCGCCTCGGCCAGATCCTTCGGCGGCGGGGTCGGCTCGATCCCGCACAACCGGGCGATGTTGTTGCCCAGGTAATCCTCAAGGTGATCCTCGTCGATCCCCAGGCCCTGGGGTGCCGGCGAGCACAACACTTCCAGCTCGCGCAGCCACATGCCCGGTTCGTTCGGCGGCGAGTCGGTGCCGAACACGATCTTGTTGCGCGGCAGCTCTTTGGCGAACTCGACGATCCGCGACTGGAAGCACCAGCCGGATTCGCAGTACACGTTCGGCGTGTCCATCGCCATCCAGAACGCCTCGAACGAGTAGTTGCCACCGGTCTGGATGCCGAAGTGGCCGATGATGAAATTGACCATCGGGAACTCGCGGATGATCGGGTAGAACATCGTCGGAATCGTGTACGGACCGTCACCGGTGTGGATCAGCACCACGATGTTGTACTTGGCGCAGACCTTCATCGCCGGGCGCAGCCAGTCGAGTGCGCGATCCGGGCGATAGCCGTGCATGTTGGCGTGCAGCTTGAGCATCTTGAAGCCGTATTCCTTGATGTGAAATTCCAGCTCCGCCGCGCCGTTTTCCGGTCCCCAGCGCGGGTTGAAATTGAAGTTGCCGATGAAGCGGTCCGGGTACTTCACGCACAGTTCGGCCACATAGGACATGTAGTCACGCACGCCCTCGCGGCCACGGCGGTTGCCGTCGCGGTAACCGGTGTTGCCCGGTGGCGGCTGGATGAAACCCATGTCGATCCGGCGCGGCTTGCCGTTGATCATGTACGGGCCGTCCATCAACTTGAGCATGCGCTCACCGGTGAACGGTTCGCCGGTGTGGCGCCAGGCCTCGTCGACCAGGTTGGTGGGGTGCAGATGGGTGTCGATGATCATCGGTTCAGCTCCTGGCCAGTTGAGTGGTGACGGGGCGCTTGAGTTGCGCCTCTGCTTCGGAAACGGAACGCGGCGGCGGGGACGGCTCGAGGCCGATCATCCGTGCGGTGTTGTTGCCCAGGTAGTCTTCGAGGGTGTCCTCGTCGAGGTTCAGGCCCTGGGGCGGCTCGTGGCAGAGCACTTCGAGCAGGCGCAGCCACATGCCCGGTTCGTTCGGCGGGGTGTCGGTGCCGAACAGGATCTTGTGGGTTGGCAGGACCTTGGCGAACTCGACGATCCGCGATTGCAGGCACCAGCCGGACTCGCAATAGACGTTGGGCAGCTCCATCGCCCACTGCATCGGCTCGAACACGTAGACGCCGCCGGTCTGCACGCCGAAGTGGGCCATGATGAAATCGACGTTGGGGAATTCCTTGATCATCGGCACCCATTCCGACGGGATGCTGTAGGGCCCGTCGCCGGTGTGCAGCTTGACCGGAATGCCCAGTTCAGCGCATTTCTCGAAGGCCGGGCGCACCCAGTCCAGCGCACGGTCAGGCCGGTAGGCGTGCATGTTGGCCTGCATCTGCACCATCTTGAAACCGTGTTCCTTGACGTAGCGCTCGATCGCCTCGACGCCGTTTTCCACGCCGCAGCGCGGGTTGTAGACGAAGCAGCCGATGAAACGGTCCGGGTAGGTCTGGACCATTTTCAGGGTGTAGGCCATATAGGCGTCGATGGATTCGCGGCCCGACAGTTCGCCGTCGGTCCAGGTGTAAATGGTGTTGCCCTGGGGTGGCTGGATGAAGGCTTTGTCGATGCGGCGAGGCTTGCCGTTGACCATGTACGGGCCATCCATCATCTCCAGCAGACGCTCGCCGGTGAACGGGTCACCGTCATGCCTCCAGGCGAGGTCCACCAGATCGGTGGGATAGCAGCTGATATCGATGATCATTGAAGTCGATCTCCTGATAGCGGGGAAGGGAGCCTTGCGGCTCACAGCATCCACGTCCCGGGCAATCGGCCGTTTCTATGCGCAGCACTCGCGCATTCCCTCGCCTGTTCGCATCCGGCCCGGGTGGGTGGTTGCTTGAGGCGAGTATTGGAAGGCGGGGGAGGGTTCGTACAATATTAATTGGGTGGGGTGGTGATACTTCTGGGATATGGGTCTTGGATCAAGAGCCGTGCCCTCACCCCAGCCCTCTCCCGGAGGGAGAGGGGGCCTACGGGGGGGGCTTGCGGTTTACATCGACCTGAAAGATCCAGTCGTTTATGGATTCACAGCAAGACTTTCATGTCGGCGTAATTCGTCAATATTCCCCATTCGGTCCCCTCTACCTCTGGGAGAGGGCTGGGGTGAGGGCCGCGTTCTCAAGCGTACCCAATACCAACTCCCGAACCGCATCAACAACAGGCCCCACCCGCTCAGCCTGCCCCTGCGGCCACACCGCATACAGGTTGTAATGCGCCGCAATCTGCGCCTCGTTCAACGCCACCAGCCGCCCGCTGCGCAACGCATCGGCAGCCAATAATCCGCGCACCAGCCCGGCGCCAACGCCAGCCTCCGCAGCCGCAATCAGATTCGCCGCATTATCGAAAACCACCCGCGCCGGCGGCTCCGTCGGCGTCATCCCGGCTGCATCCAGCCACGGAATCCACGACCGTCGCGTGTACCCCAACAGCGGTAATTCAAGAATCTGCGCCGGGCTCAACGGCAGCTGCAAACCATGCCGCTCCAGCAGCGCCGGAGACGCCACCGCCAACACCCGATCCCCACAAATCTGGGTCATCTCGCAATCATCCCAATCGCCGTAGCCATAGCGCAGCGACAGGTCCACCCGCTCGAACGTGCTGCGATCGCTGCGCGGCATCGACAGGATCGTCACTTCGTAATCCGGCAAACCGTCGAGCAATTGCGGCAGGCGCGGATTGAGCCAGCTCTGGGCCAGTTCGCTGTCGACGTCGAGAGTCAGACGCTGGGCCACGCTGCGGTTTTTCACCGAAGACAACGCCCGGTCTATCTGCGCCAGCCCATCCGACAGCACGCTGGCAAACAACTGCCCGGCATCGGTCAGGTTGCTGCCGCCGCCCTCGCGCACGAACAGCGGCTGGCCGATGAATTCTTCAAGGGCGCGGATCTGCTGGCTGATTGCGCTGTGGGTCAGGTCGAGCTTGCGCGCGGCGCTGGAAAAACTGCCGCTGCGCGCCGCGTGGATGAACGCGCTCATGGACTGCACCGACGGGTATCGCTTGTACATGTTGTTAGTCCTGCTTACACCGGTTGGCAGAAATCGTCGCTGGCCGCGTGTTGCCCGGGCTTCCAATAATCGATGACCAGGCCCGCACAAAGACGGGCCGCTCTTTTGGAGCCTGACAATGATTGCATTCACGGTTAACGGCGAACGACGCGAGCTGGATGAAGCGTCCCCCTCCATGCCCTTGTTATGGGTGTTGCGTGATCAGTTGAAACTCACCGGCACCAAATTCGGCTGCGGCATGGGCCTTTGCGGTGCCTGCACCGTGCACCTGAACGGCGTCGCGGTGCGTTCCTGCCAGTTGCCGCTGGCCGCCGTCGCGGGCCACAGCATCACCACCATCGAGGGCCTGTCGCCCAACGAAAGCCATCCGCTGCAACTGGCCTGGGTCGCCGAAGATGTGCCGCAATGCGGCTACTGTCAATCCGGGCAGATCATGTCCGCCGCCGCGCTGCTCAACACCGGGGCGCCGGTCAACGACGACTCGATCCGCAACGCCATGTCCGGAAATATCTGCCGTTGCGGCACTTACGGGCGGATCAACAAGGCGATCAAACGTGCGGCGAATGCGCCGAAGGAGGCGTGATGAGCCTCGTCGAAAATGCCGGTTTCGAACGGTCGCGCCGGGTGTTTCTAAAGCAGACGGTGACGGTGGCGTCCGGTCTGGCGATTGCGCTGTATCTGCCAACCGGTGCGACGGCTGACCCGAAAACCACGGCTACCGAATTCGAACCCAACGCCTGGGTGCGAGTGCTGCCCGACGGCACGGTAAAACTGGTGGTGCACAAGCACGATTCCGGCACCGGAACCCAGACCGCACTGGCCGCGTGCGTGGCCGAGGAGCTGGATGTGAACCCGATGACCGTGCAGGTCATCACCCCGGAAGATCCGTTCTTCGAAACCTATATTCATCCGGTCTGGAAAGTCTTCTCCACCGGCGGCAGCACCAGTGTGTCGCTGGAGTACGATCGCCTGCGCATGGCCGGCGCCACGGCGCGGGCGCTGCTGATCAGTGCGGCGGCGCAGCAGTGGAAAGTCAGCCCCGAGAGCTGCTCCACCGAAGAAGGCCGGGTCGTGCATGCCTCGAGCAAACGCAGCCTCGGCTATGGCGAACTGGCCGGCGCGGCGGCGCATCTGCCGGCACCGGCCAATGTCGCGCTGAAAGATCCGGCGCAGTTCAAATACATCGGCAAGTTGCGCCACAAACGCGATGCGGCGGCCAAGGTGTGCGGGCGCTTCAAATACAGCATCGACGTGCAGTTGCCGGGGATGCTGGTGGCGGTGATCCAGCGTGCGCCGGTAGTGGGCGCCAAGGTTGTCGCGGTGGATTCGGCAGCCGCGTTGCAGGTGCCGGGTGTGCGCAAGGTGATCGCGGTTCCGGGGCGGCCGGACGTGCTCGGCGGCAACCTCGAAGGCGTCGCGGTGCTGGCCGAAACGTTCTGGGCCGCTCAGCAGGGACGCAAGTTGCTGGAGATCAAATGGAGCGACTCGCCGCTGGCCAGTTTCGACAGCGCCGAGCTGCCCAAGGCACAGCTCGCAGCGATCAGCGACCCGGCAACGCAAACCGTCAAAGCCATGGCCCAGGGCGATGTCGCCGGACAATGGCCGGGCGCGGCGAAGCTGCTCGAAGCCGATTACACCATGCCCTACAAGGTGCAAAACCCGCTGGAACCGATCTGCATCACCGCGCAGGTCAAGGACAAGGCGATCAGCTATTGGGGCGGCGTGCAGGTGCCGTCGTCGGCGCTGGAAGCGGCGCAGACCGTGTGCGGCATCGGCAAGGACAAGGTCACCATCCATGAGTTGGTATCTGGCGGCAGCTTCGGTGCGCGGGAAGCCAAATACTGGTTGTTTGAAGTCGCGTATCTGGCGCAGCAGACCGGCGTGCCGGTGAAACTGCTCAACAGCCGCGAAGACGAAATGCACGCGCTGTTCAATCACCCGGCGACCTTGCACCGGGCAAAAGGCGCGCTGGATGCCCAGGGCAAACTCACCGCGCTGCAACTGCATGCAGTGTCGCCGGCCTCGCCGGAACAGTGGGAGCCGGGCTATTTCGAGCGCCCGGATCACATGGATTACAGCACCACCGAAGCGATCACCACGTGGGACTTCGCCTATCGTCCGCCGCACCTGGAGCTGAACTGGGTCAAACACGAAAGCAACGTGCCCAGCGGCTGGTATCGCTCGGTGAGCTTCATTCCCAACGTGTTCGCCGTGGAAAGTTTTATGGATGAACTGGCCCATGCGGCCGGTGAAGATCCGCTGGCGTTCCGGCTGGCCAATATGCAGGAACGGCCACGGCATGTCGCGGTGTTGAAACAGGCAGCCGAACGCGCCGGTTGGGGCCAGAAACTGCCGCCGGACACGGCGCTGGGGATTGCCACCAATCAGGGCTACACCAGTTTTATCGCCGTGGTGGCGCGGGTCGCGAAGGTAGACGGCAAGGCCCGGGTCGAGAAGCTGACCTGTGTGGTCGACTGCGGTCTGGCGGTGTCGCCGGGCGGGGTCGAAGAGCAGATTTACGGCGGGCTGATGTGGGGCCTAGGCCATGCGCTGTTCGACCGTCTCGACATTCAGCAGGGCAGGGTGGTGCAGAGCAATTTCCACGACTATCGCGTCACGCGCATGTCCGACATGCCGCCCGTGGACATCCTCGTTCTCGATGGCCAGCCGGACAAACCGGGCGGGGTCGGAGAGCTGGGCAGTCCGTCGGTGGTTCCGGCGATTGCCAATGCGCTGTTCAGCCTGACCGGGGTGCGTCAGCGTTCCACGCCACTGAACCTGGGGTAAGCCGCCATGGACCTGCGTTTGCTGCGGTACTTCATGGCCCTGGCCGATGAGTTGCACTTCGGCCGTGCCGCCGAACGGCTGCACATCTGCCAGCCGCCGCTGAGCCAGCAGATCCGCTTGCTGGAGGAAGAACTCGGCACGCCGCTGTTCGAGCGCAGTCACCATCGGGTCGAACTGACAGCGGCGGGGCAGATGCTCAAGGAGCAGGCGCCGCTGGTGTTCGAACAACTCGAACGGGCGCTGGACCTGACCCGGCAGACCGGACGCGGGCAGCTCGGCGAGCTGGAAATCGGCATGATCAGCTCGGTAATGGTCGGCGTGCTGCCCAAGGCGCTGCATCTGTTTCGCGAGCGCTACCCGCAGGTGACCTGGCGTCTGCATGAGATGACCCCGGCGGCCCAGGTCAAGGCGTTGAAGGAAAAACGCATCGACGCCTGCGTGTTCCGCGTTGGCTATGACGATCCGCAGTTGCGCAATGAATTGCTGATCCATGAGCCGATCCACGTGGTGATGCCAGCGGACCACCCGCTGGCCCGGCGTGAAGTGTTGGCGCCTGCTGATCTGGCGCAGGAACCGTTCGTGGCGCTGGAACTGAAGCAGTCGCGCTTCGCCAATTTTCTCTATCAGTGCTGCATTCAGGCCGGATTCACCCCGCAGATCCGCCAGCAGGTGATCGAGGTGCAGACCTTGCTCAGTCTGGTTCGCGCCGGGTTTGGCGTGGCGCTGTTGCCGGCCTCCATCGAGCAACTGGCTCCCGCCGGACTGGTATTCCGGCGCCTGACCCCGGCGCTGCCGCAAGTGCCGCTGTACGCGACGTATCGGGCGGACGATGCCTCGCCAGTGCTCAAGCTGTTTCTCGATACGCTGCGGGAACTGGTGGATCACTCATCGCGATAACCAAGGGCAAAATTGCCCGGCACGATCGCGACGGCCAGCGGTCGTAAACTTCACATGCGCGTACTTGTGGAGAGCCAATGAGCCGGGACGTCCTGACCACCGAAACCAATCGCCGTCAGTTGCAACAGATCATCGCCGGTCTGTCCGACGGAGTGATTCTGCTGGAACTCGACCAGACCATCCTCTGGGCCAACGAAGCCGCGCTGGCGATGCATGGCGTCAGTCGTATCGGCGAGTTGGGCAACAATGCCGCAGAGTATGCCGAGCGCTTCAACCTGCGTTATCGCAACAACCACACGCTGACGCCGGAGCAGTACCCGATCAGTCGCGTGGCGGCGGGGGAAACCTTCAGTGACGTGCTGGTGGAAGTCACCCCGCACAGCGATGAAGAACGCACCTGGGTGCACAGCGTGCGCAGCATGGTGCTGACTGATCGTGACGGCGAGACCGAATCGCTGGTGCTGATCATGAGCGACGTCACCGATTGGGCCAACGCCGAGCAGCGTTTCGAAAAAACCTTCAATGCCAACCCGGCACCGGCGGTGATCTGCCGTCTCAGCGATCTGCGTTACATCAAGGTCAATCCGGGCTTCCTGGAAATGACTGGCTACACCCGCGATCAAGTAATCGGCGCTTCCACTTATGAGCTGGACATTCTCGAACAGGCCGAGCGCAAGGAACTGGCGATCCAGCGCCTGCGGGATGTCGCGACGATTCCGCAGATGCAGGCTGAATTGCGTCTGCCGGACGGTGGCAGCAAGCAGGTGATCGTCGCCGGCCAGCCGCTGGTGCTCAATGACGAGGACTGCATGTTGTTTTCGTTTGTCGACATGGAATTGCGGCACAAGGCCGAAGTCGCCCTTCGCCAAAGCGAGGAGCGCTTCGCCAAGGCCTTTCGCCTGACGCCGGTGCCGATCCTGATCTGCAGCGCCGACGAGCAGCGGCTGATCGACATCAATCAGGCCTTTCTCGATACCCTGGCTTACGAGAGCGACGACGTGCTCGGCAAGACCGTCGCGCAACTGGACTTCATCGATGAACCGGCGGAGCGCGCTCGGTTGCTGGCGGCGCTGGAGAAGACCGGCCGGGTTGACCGCGTCGATATGCGGATCCGCAAGAAAGACGCCGAGCTGCTGGAGTGCGCGGTGTCCGCTGACACCGTCAACATCCAGGACACGGTGTGCTATCTGCTGGTGCTGATGGACATCACAGAGCGCAAGCGCACCGAGCTTGAACTGGTGGCGGCGATTGAAGAAGTGATGAAGGATGCCTCGTGGTTCAGCCGTACGCTGATCGAGAAACTGGCCAATGTGAAGAAGGTCAACTCGCCGCAACTGCCCAGCGTTTCGTTTACCGATCTCACGGCTCGCGAACGCGATGTGCTGGGACTGATCTGTGAGGGGTTGGCGGACAAGGAGATTGCTGCGCGATTGAAGCTGGCGCCGAACACGGTGCGCAATCATGTGGCGACGGTGTATTCGAAGCTCGATGTGCACAGTCGCAGCGAGGCGATTGTCTGGGCTCGAGAGCGCGGGTTGTTCTCGGGCAGCAGCCGAGGGCAGCGGTAAGGTGCAAATGCACTAGCTCATGGGGTGCAAATTCGGGTGTTTGATCGGGCGGGCTGTTCTTAGTCTGGTGAGGTGCGGTGCGGTTTTTTTCCGTGATCGCGTCCCTTTTGAACCTGCTAATGGATCAGCCCCTATGAATGTGTTGTTTGTTGTCGAGTCTCGTTGTGTGGAGCTTGCGCGATGATTTATCTGGCGCAGTTGCGGGCACAGCTTGAGCGCAGTTTTTCGCCGTTGGCTTGTGAGTGTGTGGTGGATGGGGATCACTCGCTTACTGTGAAGTTGTATGAGCCGGTTTCGGGGCGGGTGGATCTGGTGATCAGTGGGTTGAGTCTTGGTGCCTTGCGTACGCCGGAAGCGGTGGATGCCTTGATTGATGAATTGCGGTATGAGCTTGAGAGTAATTCTTTGCGCTCTCCGGGGTGAACTTGGCGGCCTCTGGGCCGACCATGCTGTTTTGGGTTTGGGTGTATATCCGTTGCTTCGGGTGTTGCCGCTGGCGGTTTCGCCCTTACGGCGAGTCCCTTTTGGCAAACGCCCCAAAAGGAACCAAAAGGTCTGTGCCCTGACGTTCGGCACCTCGCTTTGGCTCGGTGTTCCTTCGCTCCGGGATTGATCCGGGGGCATCGCCTACGGTTTGCTTCGCTGCACCTCCTCTCGATGTGTTTGGCTTCGCCAAACGGTCGCTGCGCTCCCCCCCCCCAGATCAATCCCTCCACTCAGCCTGCCGACGGGCCCTGCGATCAAAAGCGGTACTCGAGCTAACGCTCATCGTTTTGAGTGGTTAGGAGCAAAAGCAGACACGGAAGCGAAATCAGCGTTGTGCGCTTTTTAACAATCCGAGTTCAACTCGATATTGCACGTCGGCGTATCTCCCACAAACACCTCGGTCAGTTCCCTCTCCCTCCGGGAGAGGGCTGGCTCTTGAGATTGTTCAAAGTTCGATCGAAACACACGGTCCATTTCACAACTCACCCCAAAATCGACAGCCATTTCCCCCCAATCCCACCATTCCACTGGCACTCACCCCCCACTGGTCTATAAGGAATGAGTGGTTCGGTTTCCATAACCGGGCATTTGCACGCTCGGCGACGGGAGTTTTTCTTCCATTTATCGCGGGTCATCCTATGAACAATCCTGGGAAACGCGTGTGTTTTTCGTTGTTGTCGGCTTTCGGTCTGGTGCTGCTCAGTGGCTGTGCCAGTCCTCCACCCCCTCCGCCGGCAGCGCCGCCTCCGCCACCTGAGCGCACCTGTCAGGTGATGGAAAATACCGAGGTCGCCGGTGACATGTATGCCGACGGGCAGGTAACCCGACACATCACCAAGACGCGTTGCGTCACTCAATAACGCACGCGCCGTCAAAGGCGCGGGTCGAGTGGATTGTGCTGGTGGCCGATCTGGTCGGCACCGCTGTGTTTGCCGTTGAAGGCGCCATTGCGGCGATGCATGCTCAACTCGATCTGCTGGGCGTGATGGTGATTGCGTTCATCGTTGCGCTCGGCGGCGGGGTGACGCGTGATCTGTTGATCGGCGCTACGCCGCCCAAGGCTGTGGCCGACTGGTGTTATCCCGCGCTGGCGTTTGCCATGGGCGGGGTGGCGTTTGTTTTTCATGAGCAGGTGCTGGGCTGGTCCGGTTCGACCTTGATCGTGCTGGACGCGGCGGGGTTGGCGCTGTTTGCCGTGGCCGGGGCGCAGAAGGCGTTGAATTTCGGCATTTCGCCGTTTGTGTCCATGCTGATGGGGACGATTACCGGCGTCGGTGGCGGGGTGCTGCGGGACATTGTGCTGGCGCGGGTGCCGGTGGTGTTGCAGGCGGATTTGTATGCCAGTTCGGCGTTTGTCGGCGCGGCGGTGTTGATCGTCGGGCGCAGGCTGGGCGTTTCGCCGGTGGCGGCTGCGTTGCTGGCGGGGGCGGCGTGTCTGTTGTTGCGGTTGTTATCGGTGCATTTCGGCTGGCAATTGCCGAAGGCTCTGGAAGCATGAAAAAGACAGCCCTTGGGCTGCCTTTTCGTTTGCATCAGAAGCGGATCAGGACAGGAAACCGCCGTCCACGTTCAGCGATACGCCGGTGGTGTAGCTCGAAGCATCGCTCGCCAGGTACAGCACGGCGCCGGCCATTTCGCTCGGGTCGGCTACGCGCTTGAGCGGGATCTGCGTCAGCGCCTGTTTCAGGATCGCGTCGTTCTTCACCAGGGCCGAGGCGAACTTGGTGTCGGTCAGGCCCGGCAGCAGGGCGTTGCAGCGGATGCCGAACTGCGCGCATTCCTTGGCGAAGACTTTGGTCATGTTGATCACGGCGGCTTTGGTCACCGAGTAGATGCCCTGGAAGATCCCCGGCGAGATGCCGTTGATCGACGCCACGTTGATGATGCTGCCGCCGCCGTTTTCGCGCATCAGCTTGCCGGCTTCCACCGACATGAAGAAGTAGCCGCGAATGTTCACGTCGACGGTTTTCTGGAAGGCGCCGAGGTCGGTGTCCAGCACGTTGCAGAACTGCGGGTTGGTCGCGGCGTTGTTGACCAGGATGTCGAGGCGCCCGAACTGCTCCTTGATCCCGGCGAAGACCTGGCTGATCTGTTCCATTTCGCCGATGTGGCAGGCGACCGCTGTGGCCTTGCCGCCGGCGGCGATGATGGCGTCGGCCACGTGCTGGCAGCCTTCGAGTTTGCGGCTCGAAACGATGACGTGGGCGCCTTGCTGGGCCAGCAGTTTGGCGATGGCTTCACCGATGCCACGGCTGGCGCCGGAGACGAAAGCGATCTTGCCGTCGAGGTCGAACAACTGAGTCTTGGACATGGGATTCCCTTGTAGTGAGCCTTGTTATAACGCCGTCATCAGAGGCTGGATTTGGCAATGACCTGCAGGCTCATCTGCTCCAGCAGTTTGTTCATGTGAATGAACTGCGCAAAGCGTTTGTCCTGGGTCTGGCCATGGAAGAAGCGGTAGTAGATCTGCTGCACGATGCCGGCCAGGCGGAACAGGCCGTAGGTGTAGTAGAAGTCGAAATTGTCGATCTGGATGCCCGAGCGCTCGGCGTAGTAGTCGACGAATTCACGGCGGGTCAGCATGCCCGGGGCGTGGCTTGGCTGGCGGCGCATTAGTTGCACCGGGGCCGGGTCGTCGGCCTGGATCCAGTAGGCGAGGGTGTTGCCCAGGTCCATCAATGGATCGCCGAGGGTGGTCAGTTCCCAGTCGAGCACGCCGATGATCTGCATTGGGTTGTTCGGGTCGAGGATGACGTTGTCGAAGCGGTAGTCGTTGTGCACGATGCTCGAGGTCGGGTGGTCGGCCGGCATCTTGTCGTTGAGCCAGGCTTTGACCTGTTCCCAGTGCGGTGCGTCCGGGGTCAGGGCTTTTTCGTAGCGTTCGCTCCAGCCCTTGATCTGGCGGGCGACGTAGCCTTCAGGTTTGCCCAGATCGCCGAGGCCGCAGGCGTTGTAATCGACCCGGTGCAGTTCGACGAAACGGTCGATGAAGCTCTTGCACAGGGCTTCGGTTTTCGCTGCGTCCAGGCCCAGTTCCGGCGGCAGGTCCGAGCGCAGGATGATCCCCTTGACCCGTTCCATCACATAGAACTCGGCGCCGATCACCGAATCGTCGGTGCAGTGCACGTAGGCTTTCGGGCAATACGGGAAGCCGTCGCGCAACTGGTTGAGGATGCGGAATTCGCGGCCCATGTCGTGGGCGGACTTGGCTTTGTGGCCGAACGGCGGGCGGCGCAGGACGAATTCCTGGTCCGGGTATTCCAGCAGGTAGGTCAGGTTCGACGCGCCGCCGGGAAACTGGCTGATCTGCGGCGTGCCGGCGAGGCCCGGAATGTGCGCCTTGAGGTACGGATCGATCAGGCTGGCATCGAGTTCTTCGCCAGAGCGGATACGGGTGGACTGGTCAGTAAGCGCCATGCTTATCCCTTCTGCTTATTTTGGAGGCCAGACATCATTGGCTAATCTAATGGCGCGCTCGGGTCGTCACAAGCGCGGTTCGGTCTTATAGGTTAGCGTGTTGGACGATAATCACCCTTGGGAATGTGCGCGGCGGGCCGCTGGCGACTAAGGTTTAGCGCGAATGCCTTGTTCACAAAGGAGCTTTGAAATGGGCTGCCCGCAAGTCTGTGCCAGCGCTACCCTGCAATGCAGTTTCGGTGCTGCGCCGGCGGTGCTCAACGTGCTGCCGGTCAATCGCACGCTGACCGGCGGGATGCCGGCGGCGAACATCATGGATCATATTCCGCTGGTCAACGTCACCACGTTCGGCATGTGCATGAGCATGGCCAACCCGATGGTCGCCGCTGCCACGGCTTCGGCACTGGGCGTACTGACACCGATGCCGTGCATTCCCGCCACCGCCTCGCCGTGGATCCCCGGCGGCGCACCGACCCTGCTGCTGGGCGGGATGCCGGCGATCGATGCCAACAGCACCTTGATGTGCAACTGGGCGGGGGTGATCAAGATCGTGATGCCGGGGCAGATGCAGATGTTGATTCCCTGATTCAGGCCTGCTGCGGATCCGTCCACTTGCGAAACCACCAGCGCACCCGGGAAATCGGCTTGCCATCGGCATCCAGTGGCCGCCCGTCCTCGGCGAACCCTTGCTCCGGCTCCATCAACTGCCCATTCAGATAACGCGCATCCACCGCCGGTTTGCCGTTGGGATGAAAGCGCTGATAACGCCCCTCACGCACGCCGTCACGATAGAACTCGGCCTCCGCCACTTGCCCGTCGGGAAAGTAATTGAATGCCTCACCATGCAATAACCCACGCCGATAAGTGGCCTTGCGCTGCAACCAGCCCTCGGGCGCATAAAAACTGGCCACGCCTTGCAGCTTGTCGCGCACGAACGGCATCTGCGCCGAGACCTTGCCGTTGGGGTGGTAGAGCAGGGACATGCCCTGCAGTTGGCCCTGGCGGTAATTCAGGTCTGCCTGCTGGCGACCGTCATCCTTGATATTCAACGGACCGTCGAGTTGCCCGTCCTGCAGGCGCCCCTTGAGGTGTTTGTCATCCTGCTGCAAGTCCAGCGGAGTGATCGCCATGGCGACTCCTTGTCAGTTGACCTGTACCAGCCCGCCCTTGATGGTCAGCATGCCGCCGCCGTCCACGGTCTGCGAGGCCGCGCCCTTGTTGGTCAGGCTGACGCCTGCATCGTTGGTCAGCGTCGTTCCGGCCTTGTTGTCCAGCGAAGTACCGGCCTGATTGGTCATGGCGGTGCCAGCCTTCTGGGTGATCGAGGTGCTGGCGGAGGTCGCCAGATCCGCGCCGCTCTTGATCGTGAAACTGCCGCCGCTTTGCAGCGTGAGGGTGCCGCTGACCTTGATCGTCAGGTTGCCGTCCACCGTCAGGCTGTAATCGCCGGTGACCTTGTCGGTGTAGTTGCCGCCGGTGCTGTGGTTCTGGTCGGCGCCGACCTTTACGGTACGACTGTCCTTAACATCGAGGCTGTCGCTACCGGTCTGGATGGTCACGCTGCGTTTACCTTTTTCCAGCGTGACGGTTTCATCGCCGTCCTTGACCGTGCGGGTGCGGGCGTTCTGCACCGTCAGGGTTTCGTCGTGGCCGACGGTGGCGGTGGTGTCGTTGAGCACGTTGATCTTCAGGTCTTTCTGCGCCTGCAGGAACACCTCTTCGGCATCCTTCTTGTCCTCGAAACGCAGCTCGTTGAATCCGCCGCCGCCCTTGGACGATTGAGTCTTGATCCCTGACTGGGTCTGGTTCGCCGGCAAGGCGTAGGGCAGGGCGTTGTCGCCGTTGTACACGCATCCGGTGACCAGTGGCCGGTCCGGGTCGCCGTCTATAAAGGTCACGATGACTTCCTGGCCGATGCGTGGCACGAACTGCATGCCGAAGCCCTTGCCACTCCACGGCAATACCACACGCACCCAACAGGAACTGGTTTCATCGTTCTTGCCGTCGCGATCCCAGGGGAACTGCAACTTGATCCGGCCGTACTCGTCGGTCCAGATTTCTTCGCCGGACTTGCCTACGACGATGGCGGTCTGTGGATGCATGCGCGGTTTGGGTGTGGTGCGGGGCGGGCGGAACGGCGTGGCTTTGGGGAAGGCTTCGAAGCGGTTGCGATAGCTTTCGTGGCTGGCGTCGTGGGTGACCCGCGTGACGACCCAGTCGATGTTCAGGCTCTCGTCTTCGTGGCCGTCGAGGGTGAACCAGTGGCCCGGTATCAACCAGCGACAGTCGCTTTCGCCGACGAAGCGTTTCTCCTCGCTGCGAAGCCCATCTACCCGCTGCTTGGTCAACGCATCGCCGCGCGCCTTGGCGTTGTAGCCGCCGGGATGCTCATAGATCGACAGCGGCCCGGCCACGGCTTCGGCCTGGCCGAAGAGTGAAGTGGTCGGCGTGGTGAACTCGTAATCCGTTGCCTTGTACACCCCGGCTACCGCTTGCAGACACACTTGGCCCGAGCGGATGCCATGCAACTCGCGTTCACCCATTTGCTGGCCCAGATACTTGACCTTCGGGCCGTTGGGGATCTGCACGAAGGCGTCATTGCTGTCGCCCAGCACCAGCGTGTGCTTGCCCTCGTCGTGGGTGAAAAACCAGAAGATGCCTTCCTCTTCCAGTAGCCGTGAGACGAAGGCGAAGTCGGTCTCGCCGTACTGCACACAATACTCTCGGGGCGTGTAGCTGCCGGTCAGCGAGAGTTTGAAATCGCTGAAACCGTGGGCCTTGAAGATCGCGGTCACGATGTCCGAGGTGGCGAGGTTCTGGAATACGCGGTTGTTGCTGGCCAGGGTCAGCCACCAGAGCCATGGCCTTAGAACCAGCTGATAGCGTTCGGCGGTGGCGTCGGCGGGGAGCTGGCGGATCTCGGCGACCAAGGCATCGAACGGGCGCAATTGAGCGTCGTTGTGCAGGGTGGTGGTGACGTGGCTGGCGATGGCAGAGGTCAGGGTGAGGGTGGTGCCGTCGTTGAGGCCGTTGAGAATTTGCGAGCCCAACAGGTTGAGCGCCTCGTCGCCGGACAGCGAATCAGGGTAAATCGCCGACAACGAGGGTGCGGTGAGGGACAGGGTGGTGTTGCTGTCGGTAGATCGGGGCATGAGCTGACCTCAGCTGTTGGGAGAGAAAAAGCTCACCACCTGAACGTACCGCCTTTCTCATGGATTGCAGCCTGGTTGTCACTGACCCACCCATCCATCTCTCTCTCGTTTCCATAAACGTAGCTGTACATCACCACCGAGTTTCTAACGTAAGGCTCGAGTTGCGGCCCACAAAGAGGGCAGGGGCTGAGTTCGATATAGATACGTGTAACGAAGTTGCTGTAATCACCGTCAGGGAGCGCAACACTGTTGATCGCCTGAACCAACGCACTGATTTCAGCATGCCCGCGAAGGGTTGTGACGACTTTTTTGGTTGTTGTTGTGTAGTTTCCGAGAAGGTCCAGTTTCAGCGCACTGTCGCCAAATTTGTACATCAGTACGCCGCGTGAGGCATCAAAGTGTTCGACGACGGCAAAACAGGTTCCATGGGAGGCGCCCGAGCCGGCCAAGGCTCGGCGAGTTGAAGAGGATTCATGGCAGATGGCGGCCAAGTCAGGAATCGTCCCACCGTTGGTGGCGTGATTGGCCGCCAGCCAGCTGGCGTATAGCGGGTTTGCTCCTGTCATTGCGACATTGCCACCTGAGTAACGACCCACTTTATGTATTTCCGCCATGGCAATCTCCGCCGGGATTCTTTCAGTTCGCTTCGCCAACAGGCGTCAACAAAAATAAATCTGTCCCCTTATAAAGTGGTGCAATCCCGATTCGATGTCAGCCGAACCCCCATATCCGGTAACCCGTCGACAAGCCCTGGCTATAAGCAGCAGCAACAGCATCCAGGCAGAGGGTTATGCCTTTGGTTCCCTCCAGTTTGAATTCGCCGAAGTTTGGATCGAAAAAAACACAGCTGCTGCCTTTTCCAAAGAATACCCAGGGCCGGTGAAAGGCTACAGAATGCCCACCCAGTGTGCCTTTGATAGACAAGATGAAATATCGGCAGGAGGAGGTCAGCACGAACGAAGCGATGGCCTCTCCGGCGGTGGCGAATCCCTGATAGGCTTCCGCTTTTTTTTCCCCCAGCTTCCCCACCCCGCCAGTCACCAATGCGTCAAGGGTGGCCTGAGAGGGGGATTCGGGTGTGTCGCCACTGATGTCGACGTATGCCGACTGGAAGTCTGAAGCCTCGTTCGCCGTCTTTTTCTCATGCAGCAGACCGGTTGTCTCCGTCGGTTCTACGATTTCCTTGAGGTAGTCTTTGCCTTTTTTTCTGGCGATCAACCACGCGGTACTGAGACCGCGACATATGCCGGCTCTGTTTTCGGCGACGAGTAAAAGAAAGCTGGACTGGCCGAAGTTGTGGACGCCCTCACCATGTCCTTCGATCTTTTTGCAGATAGCTTCATAGCTCATGATGCCTCCTGGTTTCTGCCATGCGCATTCGGAAGGTGTCACGCTTGCATGCGACTACTCCAACACCCACTCCGCCAATTTCCCTGTCACCTGCGTCATCAATACATTCTCGACATCCCGCGCACCGGCAGCGCTGCATTTGGCGAGTACCGCTTTGACGATTCCCGAATCAAACTCGAACTGTTTGCCGGTCGCCGCTTTGTAGCGACCACGCAATTTCTCAAGCTTCGCCAACACAATCCCTTCTAGCGTCTGCTCATCCAGCGGCCGATACGCGACCACCGTCATGCGCGCCAGAAACGCCGGGCGGAAGGCTTGCAGGAGGACTTTGTGCAGCGCTTCGTTGAACGCTTCCGAGCCGAGTTGTGCAGTTGGTGTATCGAGCAGCAACTCGGCACCGACGTTGCTGGTGGCGAGCATCACGGTGTTCTTGAAATCGACCACCAGCCCGGTGCCGTCCTCCATCAAGCCTTTGTCGAAGACGTTGTAAAACGCTTCCAGCACATCCGGGTGCGCCTTCTCGATTTCATCCAGCAACACCACCGAATAGGGTTTGCGTCGTACCGCTTCCGTCAGCACGCCGCCACTGCCATAACCGACGTAACCCGGCGGGGCTCCCTTGAGCTGGCTGACGGTATGGGCTTCCTGATATTCGGAAAGGTTGATGCTGATCAGGTTGCGTTCGCCGCCGTATAGCGCGTCGGCCAGTGCATAGGCGGTTTCGGTTTTGCCTACGCCCGTGGGGCCGACCAGCAGGAACACGCCGACCGGTTTTTGCGGATCGGTCAGCCCGGCGCGGTAGGCCTGGAGGCGCTGGGCGATGGTTGCGAGTGCCGTTTTCTGGCCCATCACACGCAAGCCCATGCGTTGGCCAAGGGTACGCACGGCATGGGCTTCGTCGGCGAGCATCTTGCCGACGGGGATGCCGGTCCAGCCGGCGATCACGGCAGCGACGGTTTTGCTGTCGACCTGTTCCGGCACCAGCGGGTCGTCCTGGCGGATCGCATCGAGTCCCGCTTCCAGGCGCAGCAGTTCGGCGGCCAGATGATCGATGCGGCTGTCGGTGGCTTCGTCGGGCTTGTCGCTGTCGGCGCTTTCGCTCAATGCCAGCAATTCGCGGCGTGTTTCGAGCAGTTCACGCACCGCCACGCGCTCTTCGCTCCATCGGGTTTCCAGTTCGCGGATCGCTTGCACATTGGTTTTCGATTCATTTTCCAGCAGCGTGATGCGCTCACGATGATCCAGCCCCGTGGCCTGCTCCCGGCGCAGGCGTTCGACTTCATCCTTGAGGCTGTTCTGCCGGTGACGCAGGCTTTCCAGCGGTGGCGGCACGTCGTGCTGGCCGAGGGCGACCCGGGCGCACGCGGTGTCGAGCACGCTGATGGCCTTGTCCGGTAGCTGGCGTCCGGAGATGTAGCGGTGCGAGAGTTTCACTGCTTCATGAATGGCCGCGTCGAGTACCTGCACGCCGTGGTGCTGTTCGAGTTTGGCAGCTACGCCACGGAGCATTTCCACCGCAGTGATTTCGTCCGGCTCTTCCACCTGTACGAGTTGAAAGCGGCGGGCGAGGGCCGGGTCTTTTTCGAAATATTTTTTGTATTCCATCCAGGTCGTGGCAGCCAACGTGCGCAGCTCACCTCGGGCCAGCGCGGGTTTGAGCAGGTTGGCCGCATCGCTGCCGCCCTCGGCTCCGCCCGCGCCGATCAAGGTATGAGCCTCGTCGATGAACAGGATGATCGGCTTGTCGGCGCTGCGAACGGCATCGATCACGCCTTTGAGCCGTTGTTCGAATTCACCTTTGACCCCGGCACCGGCCTGCAACAGGCCAAGGTCGAGCACCCGCAGGCTGACTTCCTGCAAAGACGGCGGCACGTCCCCGGCAGCAATGCGCAGCGCCAGGCCCTCGACCACGGCGGTTTTACCGACGCCCGGTGCGCCGACCAGAATCGGGTTGTTTTGCCGGCGCCTCAGCAGAATGTCGATGCACTGACGAATTTCGCCATCGCGGCCGACGATCGGGTCGATGCGCCCGGCGTGAGCGTCAGCGGTCAGGTCCTGGGTGTATTGGTCCAGTACCGAATCCTGCCGTGGCGCCGCATTTCCTGAAGACACAGAGTGCGGTCCAGCGTGCTCGCGGGAGTTCTCCGTCCACTCCAGCAGATTCGCGCGCAGGGCTTCTTTCGGAATCCGCAGCAATGACGACGCACTGTTGAGCAGCAGGCTTCGGCGCTCGTCGCGATCAATCAACGCGAGTAGCAAGAGCCCGGAGCGAATGCTGTCGATCCCCAGCACACTGGCCTGCACCACCGCGTCTTCCAGCAATCCCAGCGTGTGCGAGGACAGCGCCGGGGTGCGCGTGCTGCCAGTCTTGAACAGGTCCAGCGCCTTGTTGATTTCAGCCGTCAGTGCATCCCGTTCCAGCCCGAAACGTGGCAGCAGGAAAGCAAAATCGCCGCCGTCGATGTCGAGCAATTCCAGCAACAGATGCTCGATCTCGACAAAGTGATGCCCGCGCTGCAAACAGCGCTGGGCGGCGCGTTCGAGAGCGCGGCGGTTGTCCGGGTTGAGGCGTCCGATCAGGCTGGCCAGTTCCATTTCAGGTGATCTCCAGCTGACGAAGACGGGTTTCGATGCGTTGCACGGTGAGACTGGCCTGACGTTGCAGTCCGCCGTTCCAACTGAGCAGGGCCGGGGCCTGACGGCTCAGTTTTATCGGCCCGGCGCCGCGTACCAGCATCACCAGTTTCACGTCCAGATCCGGGCCGAAATACAGCGCTGCCAGGCTGGCCAGTGCCGGGTGCGCTTCGCCATCCGGCAAAAAGCGTCCGGCCTGCGCCGAGGTCAATGGCCCGAGCGTCAGGCGAATTCCGGCATGTTCATCCCAGACCCGAGTACCGGCCACGGCGCTGCGCCCGAGTTGCAGATTTCGTCCGCCGGCCTTCATGACGCTGCGACTGGCGGCCGGGATCTCACGCCATGCACCCTCATAAGCGCTCAGCTCCACCGGTACGGAAAATTGCTCGCGGACAATCGCCGCAAACCCGGCCAGGGAACGGCGGCCATCGGCGTACAACGCGGTGCAGGCCAGAACGGCACAGTCGGGAATCGCCTGGCGCTCCTGCAACGATTTGGGCAACAACCCGGTCAGCGCCCGCAATTGCGCCTGCACCGGCGAAGCGCCTGGCGTGGTGAAGCCGAGGGCGATCCGGTGTTTGCGCATCACCTTGTACAGCAGGCTGAGCAGCCGATGCTGGAACAGGTCGAGAAACTCGGCTGGCGCGTGATCCTTGGCCCGGGCCCGTTGTTGCAGCCATTCCTGATAGGCGTAGGGCAGCGGGCCATCGGGGCCGCCGAGGCCGAACATTGGCGAGTTGAGCGTCAGTGGTTCACCCGGTTTTTCTTCCAGGCTTTCGATCTGGCTGGCGGCGAACACGGGCGTCAACGGCCCGCGCAATTTCAGCGCTTCGGCCTGCGGTGACGTGCCTGAACCGAGGGAATCGGCCTGCGGCTGTTCGCGCTCCAGCAACAGCAACGCCTGCAACCATTCGAACGCCTGCGGATCGCGGCGCAGACGCTGGCCCAGGGTCAGAGCGACAGGGGCATGCCGGCTTGGGGTTGCCATGCCTTGACCTCCTTGTCAGCCTGCATGAGCACCGTGCGCACAAAGCGATTGGCCGTGGCGTACACCGAAAAGAACTGCGCGAGCACCGCCGAGAACAGCACCGCGCTGCTGCCGACGAAATGCTGCGGATCGAGCTGCAACTGCACTTCAAGTCCGTTGCGCCAGCCACGCCAGGCGTCGGCACCGACGTGGCCGATTACCCGTTCGCAAGCGAGGCTCAGCAAACCATCGATCTGGCGCAGGGCGCTGGACTCATCACGCAGGTTATGCAGATGCAGAATCTCCTTCAGCGCATCCAGCGCCTGCGGTCCTTCGACCAGCGACAAATGATTGAGGGTCAGTTGCGACACCAGCCGCCAGCGCGAATCGCCGTCCAGTCGCGGCAGACTCTGCGGGCTCGGCGGATTGCGCAGGCGTGCCCACGCCACCGGCCCAGGCCGCTCGAATCCCAACGGCGTACCGGCCGGCAGACTCTGGGCGAGGTGCCGGTTGGTGCACAGCAGTTCGGCCGTGAGGCTGTAGTCGGGCAGATCGGTTTGCGGTTCAAAACGGGTGTCGACGACGCTGACCAGAAGATCGCTGCCGAGCCGGTTCGGCGACTGGCCACTGACTCGACGCGCATGCCAGTAACGCTGTTGATCGCCGCCGCTGTGCTGGCTGCCGTAATAGGCGGGCAGACGTTGCACGCCGGCGCTGGAGCTGGAGCGCATCGCGCGGATGCTGTGGATCTCGACGCTGTTTTCCCGATGGCTGTCGGCGACCAGTCGGTATTCGCTGCGGGTGCCGTCGGGGCGCAGCGGCTCGGAGGTGCGTGGGAACAGATTGATCACCGGCGCACAGCCAAGCGCGATGTCGCTGGCCTGCAAGTGCAATCGACCCGCCGGCGCACGGTCGAAAACGATATAGAGGTAGAGCGTCTGGCTGTCGCTGGAAACGCCGGAGAGCGGCAGGTCGAAGAAATGGAATTTCTCCGGGAAGGCAAAGTACTCCGCCAGCAGGCGCATGCCCGGGTGCACGCCGTCTTCGTCCGGCAGCAGCACCTCGTCGTCGGCGAACCCGACGATCTGCGGCAGTCCCTTCAATTTCGCCGGAATACTCCCCGGCGAGCCTGCGAGCACCTGCACGGCATGGGCGCCGAGCAGGTCATAGAGCCCGGCATTGATCACCGGTGAGGCGGCCAAGTGAATGCGTAAACTGTCGATCTCCAGCTCGGACCATTGGCTTTCGCCCAGGCAACGCAGGCTCAGGCGCAAGGCCGAACGGGATTGCGCCACACCGGTCAACGCCTGGGCTTCATCACTGCCGAGCAACAGCGCTTCAGTCACTTCGATGGGCCACAGACGCACGGCGGCACTGGTGCGAAAGTGAATGCTTTCACCCTTGCTGGTGGTGACGAACAGCGGCGTGTCCCGGGGCAGGGGATAACCACCGTCGAGTTTGCCTTTGCTCGGGTCCGGCTCGAACTGCACGATGGCGCAGGACGGCAACGGGCGCACGGCCAAGGGATAGAGTTGTTCCAGCAAGGCATCGCTGAACTCGGCGTAGTCGTCATCCAGCCGTCGTTGCAGACGCGCCGCGAGCAGGGCGAAACCTTCGAGCAAACGCTCGACGTGCGGGTCGGGGCACTCACCGGGAGACAGCTCCAGACGCCGAGCGACTTTCGGATAACGCTCGGCAAACTGGCTGCCGGCATGGCGCAACCAGGTCAGTTCACGCTGGTAATAGTCGAGCAGTTGCGGGTCAATCGAGTCGCTCATGGCGCACCTCCAGCCCTTCGTTGCCGGGCTCGATGACAAAGGCCACCGGCCAGTGCAGCGAGCCGCTGCGCAACTCGCCGAGCAGGCGGATGCTCAATCGCTGGGGCTGTTCGGGGAGGGGATTGACCTGAACCTCGCCCAGCAGCAGGCGTGGTTCGAAATGGCTGATGGCCTCGCGGATGTCCCGCGCCAGGCGACGGCGGTCATCGCTGCGCTGTTGTTGCAGGGCGCTCCAGTCGGCGATGCCGTAGTCGATCACGCTCGGGGGTGTCGTCAGTGCGCGCGGGCCACGGCGGGTGTTGAACAGGCGCCCGAGCTCGGCGTGCACCGAGTCGAGCAAGTCCTGCCGATCGAACACCGGCGGCTCGTCGGCCTCGCTCCAGGCGAGGCGTTCGAAAAGCGGTGCGCGTATGCCGGTGCCAGCCATGGCGAGGGCGTCCGGTTACTTGCTGGCCTTGTTGGCCGCCAGGTCCCAGACCGTGCCGGCGGTGCCTTCCTTGGTGCCGTCGTCTTTCTGCGCGGTGAGTTCCCATTTGATCTTGGTGAAGTTCAGGGACAGGGTTTCCACCGGTTTGCCCCCCGTGCCGCCGCTGACGCTGACGTTGGAGATCACCACGTTGGTCAGGGTGTAGATGATGAACGGCATGATCTGCCCGCTGCCTTCGGCGGCGTTGCGACCGATGGTGATCTTGGCTTCCGGGAGCGGCTTGCCGGCGCAGCAATACTCGTTGAGCGAAGGGGTCGAGCTGTCGATGAATTTGGTCAGGGTAAATTCACCGATGTGCGGCCGGCCGGAGGTACGTTCCGAGTTGCTGACGTCGTTGGTCACCTGCATCGCCACGTTGTGGCTGTAGGACATGACTTCGATCTTGTCCTTGTAGCCCTCGAGCAGGCTGTCGCCTTTGATGTCGCCGCCGAGGTCGAGAATGATTGCATCCATCGCTTGAAACTCCTGAAGGTTGTCGCGCTAGACAAACGGGGGAGCGCCCGCAGGGAAATCCTGCGGGCGCAGGCAGGTCAGGCTGCTACCGGAGGCGGCAGGGTCGCGACCAGGCGGATCGACGCGGTCAGCTCTTCCAGCTGGAAGTGCGGCCGCAGGAACACGGTCGCGCGGTAGGCACCAGGCTTGCCGGCGACTTCGGTGACGTCCACCCGCGCTTCACGCAACGGGTACTGCGCCTTGATTTCCTGCGGCGCGTTGTCGTTGATCAGCACGTAGTCGGCGATCCAGTTGTTGAGGTAGGTCTGCACGTTGTCGCGGGTCATGAAGCTGCCGACCTTGTCGCGCATGATTACCTTCAGGTAATGGGCGAAACGCGAAGCCGCGAGCACGTACGGCAACATCGCCGAGATCCGTGCGTTGGCGTTGGCCTCGTTGGTGTTGTAGACCTTGGACTTGTTGGTGGTCTGGCCGCCGAAGAACACCGCGATGTCGCTGTTCTTCTTGTGGCACAGGGCGATGAAACCGAGGTCGTTGAGCTCCTTCTCGCGGCGGTCGGTGATCGCCACTTCGGTCGGGCATTTCAGCGACAGATCGCCGGAGCTGGTACGGAAGGTGTGCGCCGGCAGGCCTTCGACCGCGCCACCGCCTTCAGCGCCACGGATCGCCGCGCACCAGCCGTACTTGGCGAAGGCTTCGGTGATGCGTTGCGACAGCGCCCACGCGGCATTGCCCCACAGGTATTTGCTGTGGTCGGTGCCGTTGGTGTCTTCGACGTAATTGATGCCTTCCACCGGCGAGGTGTCCGGGCCGTAAGGCAGGCGCAGCAGGAAGTGTGGCAGCACCAGCGAGACGTAGCGCGAGTCTTCGCTCTCACGGAACGAGCGCCACTTGATCAGTTCCTGGCTCTCGAAGACTTTCGACAGGTCACGGGGCACGGCCAGTTCGGTGAAGCTGTTCATGTCGAACAGGCGCGGGCTGGCGGCAGCGATGAAGGGCGCGTGCGCAGCGGCGGCGACGTTCGACAGTTTTTCCAGCAGGCCGATGTCCTGTGGGTGACGGCCGAAGGTGTAGTCACCGACCAAAAGGCTGAACGGGTGGCCACCGAAGGTGCCGTATTCCTCTTCGTAGATCTTCTTGAACAGGGCGCTCTGGTCGAACTCGACGGCTTTTTCCAGGTCGTTCTGCAGCTCTTTCTGCGTCACGTTGAGCAGGCGCAGTTTCAGCCGGGTGCTGGTTTCGGTGTTCTGCACCAGCATGTGCAGGCCGCGCCAGGATGCTTCGAGTTTTTGCAGGTCCGGGTGATGCAGCACCTCGTTGAGCTGGGCGCTGATCAGTTCATCGATCTTGCTGATGCGGTCGTTGATCATCGCCACGGTGTCCTTGTCGATGGCCATGCCTTCGTCGAGTACCTGGGTGGCGAATTCCGCGAGCATGTCGCGGGCGTAGTCCTGCTGGCTGTCGTCATGGGCCATGCGGCCCTCGGCGATGATCCGGTCAAGCAGGGATAAAGTTTCGGCGGCAGCATTTTCGCTGGCTTGATTCTGGGCGGCGGCGGGCATGGCGAATTCTTCCTCGGTCAGGTGGACGATCAGGCTTGCGGTTCGGCCGGGGTCTCGGCATCAGCGGCCGGGACAGCGGTGTCCGGGCGAGCCGATTTGATCTCTTGCAAGCCTTCGGTGTTGGCGATGACATCGCGCAACAGCTTGTCGAGATCGTCGTTGCCGTCGAGTTTGGTCAGCAGGTCGCGCAGGCGCTGGCGGGCTTCGAACAGGCGCCGCAGCGGGGTGACTTGCTCCACCACCCTGACCGGGTCGAAATCGTCGATGTGTTTGAAGTTGAGTTCGATGTTCAGCTTGCTGTCGTCGCCGCTGAGGGTGTTGTTGACTTGCAGCGTGGCGCGAGGGGCGATGGAGGCGAGGACGTCGTTGAAGTTGTCGCGGTCGATTTCGGTGAAACGGCGTTCGGTCAGTTTTGCCAGTGGTTCGAGCGGCTTGCCCGAGAGGTCGGCAAGAATCCCGACCACCAGCGGCAATTCCTTTTTCTCGATGGCGTTGCCGATTTCGACGTCATAGGTGATTTGCACTCGGGGCGGGCGAACCCGGTCGAGCTTGTGCTGGGTACTTTCTGCCATGTCGGCGGACTCCGATGCGATGAGCGGGCGCAATGCATCGGGGAGGCCCGTTCATCGCTTTCCCTTGCTGGACCACAGGTTAGAAAGGGAGGCAGATGACCTGTCGTTCCTTTGACAAACCTTCCACATTCGGCTGTAGGAACCGAACTACCCAAGACGCTAGAACAGGTCTATAAAAATGCAAGCGAAAAACTTTTTTGGACTGTCTCGCGAAAAGGAAAATTCATTTTGTCTTCACGACTTTTTCTAACAATCGGCTTTGCGCTGCTCGCGGGCTGTTCGTTCTTCGGGCCGAAAGTCGACCTCGACAGCCTGACCCTCGACGTCGCACCCAAGGCCAATGACGACACCCCGATCGCCGTGGATTTCATCGCGGTCAACGACCCTGACCTGCTCAAGCAACTGTCGGGCATCAGCGCCCAGCAGTGGTTCGCCGGGCGCGAGCAGTATCAGCGTGACTATCGTCAGCTGATGAGCGTGTGGGGACTGGAGCTGGTGCCGGGGCAATTCATCGACCGCCAACCCTTCCCGCTGGGGGGCAAGCGGGCGGCTGGACTTTTAGTCTTCGCCAGCTATAACACACCCGGAGCGCACCGCTTGCGGCTGGACGATCAGACCGATGCGTGGCTCAAGTTCGACAGCCGCGAGATGACCCTGGTCAGCAAGGAAAACTGAAAAAAACCGTCCGCCGCCGGTTCGCGGTGCAGTCGAAGGGAGTCGTATGAGTCTGCTACCTGACGCGGTCTGCTGGCATGAAGGCATGCAATTGCTGCCACAGCATTTTCAGTTGCAGGGCCTGCGGGCCGAAGCGCTCGGCGCGCATCTGGCCCAGGCGTGCAACCCGTGGTTCTTCGGGGTCAGTCACATGGAGTTCGACCCTTCGGCGATGAGTGCCGGGGTGGTGCGGGTGATGTCCTTGCAGGGGACGATGCCCGATGGTTTGCCGGTCAATCTGCAGGCGGGTGTCGGGCCATTGGTGGAGCTGGATGTCGGCCCGTCGATCAACGAAACCGACGATGCGACTGTCACCGTGTACCTGGCAATCAGCCCTTTGTGGCGCGCCGGTCAATTGCTGCCGCTCAAGGGCCGTTTGCAGTCGGTGGTCGGCGAGGCGCTGCCCGATCTCACCAGCGGCGAATTCCCCGAATCGATTACCGTGTGGCGACCCAACCCGCGTCTGTGCACGCAACTCAACAAGGCGGACTCGATCTGCCTGCCGCTGCTGAAAATCCGCAGGGAGGGCGGCGGTTTCCTGCCGTTGCCGTATACACCGCCGACGCCGGTCCTGTTGCCGGAATCGCCGCTGGGCAGGCGGATTGCCGGGCTCTGTGCGCGGGCCCGGGAGAAATGCCTGTTTCTCGGCGGGCGTCTGCGTCAGGCACAACAGTCGGGCAATCAGGACGATGCGCTGGAGATTCGCCGCCAACTGACCGCGTTATGGACGCGATTGCCGGAAGTCGAAGGCTCGCTGAACAGCCGCATCGCTCATCCGCAGGCTTTGTATGTGCAACTGCTGGGGCTGGCCGGCGCGTGGTCGGCGCTGGATCCGCTGGCGGGTGTGCCGTCGTTTGCGCCGCTGGATTTTTTCGAGTTGCAGCGTGGATACGAACCGCTGCTCGATTGGCTGGAAACCACGCTGGAACTGATCCGCGCAGGTTACCGCAGCATCGCTTTCGAACGCAGTGAGCACAGTTTCTCCATTCAGTTGCCGGACGAACAGCCGAGCCAGCGGCTGGTCATCGGCCTGCGCATGCCCAACGGCGCCAGCGAACAGGCGGCCGGCGAGTGGCTGCGCGGCGCGATCATCGCCTCGGCGCCACACATCGCCTTGCTCAGCCGCCAGCGCATGAGCGGCCTGACGCACCAGGCCATGAATCGCAGCGAACAAGTGGCCTACAGCGTCGGCGACGACACCCGACTGTTTGTGGTGACGGCCGAAGGCAACTGGTTCGACGCGCAATTGCCGCTGGTGATCGCCGCACCGGCCACCCGGCTGACCAGCAGCCCGTGGCAAGTGGTGCTGTTTGTCGCCCAGAACAGTGAAAGTGCCTGATCACACAAGGAACGCCGTATGTCGCAAGGAAGTGCCGCAAGCCTTGGGTTGCAGGACGCACCGTTGAGCAGCGCGTTCCGTCAGACGTGGCAGCAATGGCAACTGGACTGGACGCAGTTGCCCAAGGACATCGAGGACGATGCGGCGCTGGTCGAAACCGTGGTCGAGCTGTCCACCCAGGCTTCACAACGGCTATGGCGCACGGCGTTTTCGCGGGTCGGCGACTCGGCGACCGAACAGGTCAAGGCGCTGGTGTACGCCTTCGTTGCGCTGGTCGATGAAACGCTGCTGTTCAGCCCATGGCCGGGCCAGAGCGCCTGGCAGGAAAAACCCCTGGAATCGCGCCTCTACTCCAGCCGGCAGGCGGGGGAGCAGTTGCCGGCTGCGATCCAGACTCTTCTCGATGAGCAGCAACCCACCACCCGCGATCTCGCCAACGTTTACCTGCAATGCCTGATTCTCGGTTTCCACGGGCGCCTGCGCGGCGAGCATAGCCAGGCGCAACTGGAGAAGTGGCGGCTGGCGCTGTTTACCTTTGCCTGGCAGGACGAAGCCAGTTACGACGATGTCAGCCAGCGCCTGGTGCAACCGTCGCTGGCCGCGCCACTGCAACTGCCAGTGCGCACGGCGTTGCCGGACGGCTTTCGTCTGGCGCTGGGGATTCTGGCGATGGCGCTGTTGCTGACCGGGGTCGGCCAGTTCTTGTGGAGTGACATTCGTTCCGAACTGGAGCCGGTGCTGCAAACCACCGACTCGATGGCGGCGCCGGAGCAAGACTCATGAGTACCTTGACGATCGTCGCGTGGGTGGTGGCGGTGCTGTTGCTGCTGGTGATCGTCGGGGTGGCGGTGTGGTGGCTGCGTACTCGAAGCGGTGCGGCGATCCGCAGTTTTTATCTTGCGGTGCGGCACATGGAGCAAGAACAGGGCACTCACGATCGCTATCAGTTGCCATGGCTGCTGATGCTCGGTGATGAGGTCCAGGGCACGCAACTGGTGACCGAATGGCGCCTGCAACCCACCGACAAACCGGCCTGGTTCGGCCGTTGGTGGTCGGACCCCGAGGGTGCGGTGCTGGTTGTACCCCAAGGCCTGTTTCTGCCGGAAGACGGCATGCATTTGCAACGGGGTGGCTGGTGGCGATTGCTCGGGCTGATCCTGCGCCTGCGCAGCAAGCGTCCGCTCGACGGGGTGATCTGGACCGTGCCGGTCAGTCGCCTGGGCAATCTGGAGCAGGCGACGCAGCTGGGGCTTGCGGCGCGCCGACGCTTCATCGACCTGCTGCAGCGCTTTGGCCTGAGTGTGCCGGTGTACGTGATCGTCACCGGTCTTGAGGAACTGCCGGGATTTCAGGACCTCATCAGTGCGCTGCCGGATGAGGCGCGCGAACGCACCCTGGGCTGGTCATCGCCGTTTGCGCGGGATGCGGTGTGGCAGGGTCAATGGAGTGATCAGGCGCTGGATCGCCTGCACCGCGCCGTCGCCGAAGCGGTGATTGAACTCGGTACGTTGTCCGGGCAGTTGACCTCGGATCTGTATGCCTTGCCCGAGCGTCTCGAAACGCTGCGACGGGGTCTGCAGAACGTGCTGGAACCGGTGTTCCAGGGCAACGCGCAGGGCGAGGCACCGTGTTTTCGCGGTGTGTATTTCAGCGCCAATCAACCGGCCGACGACGCACTGGACGGCTTCAGCGCCGATGACAGTGGCCTGCAGCGCAGCGTGTTCATGCGGCAATTGTGGCGCCAGCGTCTGGTGGGCGAGCGGGGGCTGGCACAGGGGGTGCCGCGTCTGTTGCGCTTGCGTCAGCGTTGGCAACGGTTGACGGCCGGCGTGGCGCTGGTGGTCGGGGTCGTCTGGGCGCTGGCGATGTTCTGGGTGTGGAACCAGTCGGTCAAGGATGCCCATGAACTGGCGCGGCTGATGCAGGGCGCGCAGAAGAGTTACGTCGCAGTCACCGATGACGCCCACCGCGTCGAGCCGACCCGGCGCAACGTGCAGAGCTTCTGGCGGGTGCTGGAAAAGGCCCCGCACTGGCACTACGTGTCGCTGGCGTTTCCTTCATCGTGGGTTTCTTCTGTCGATGTGAAGATCGAACGGGCGGTGTTCCAGGCCGCCCAGCGTCATATGATCCAGCCGCTGCATGAATTGCTGGTGGCGGAGCTGGCGAAGCTCAAGGCGATCCGCGCGACGGATCGGCGCAACAGCGTCGAAAGCGAAGACCCGGCCCAGTGGCAGAACTACCAGAAAGCCACGGACCTGGTGGACCGGGCGCTGCGCCTGGAGCAACAGAACCAGTTGTTCGCCGAGGTGCAGAACAATCAGCGAGTACCGCTGGACGATCTGGTGCAACTGAGCAACAACGCGCTGTCGCTCAATCTCAACGCGGCGACGGTGCCTCACGCTGCTTACTACAACCGGCTGCTGGCGGCGGGGGACAGCGGTGATTTACAGGCGCTGGACTTGAGTGTCGAGCGGCCGTTGATCGTCAGCAATTTCAATGGACTGATGGAGCGCTGGCTCGATCAGTATTTCCTGGCCGACAACTTTGTCAGCAAGGCCGGCTACCTCAAGTTGCATCTGGAGCAGCTCGAGGCCGGGAGTGGCAACAGCCTCAGCGAACTGGAAGACCTGCGCGCGCTGATCGACGACCTGCAAGTCGCGGTTGCCCTGACCAACTCGACCTGGAGCCGCGGCAAGGGTCAGGAGCTGGTGCCGGGCTACCGTGAATTTCTCGACAAGGTGCGCAAGAGCACGCTACTCGGGCCTGCGGTCGAGCAGCAACTCGACGCCCAGGCGGGCAAGTTGCAGCAGAGTTTCCGTGACCAGTGGATCGCCCAGATCGGTTCGCGCGGCAACTTGCTGGTGCAACAGGGCAGCGGGCAACTGGCGTTGCAGGATCAGGTGGTGAAACTCAATAACGCGGTGCAGGCGCTGTTCAAGCGCGACTTCGTGTCCATCGCCATGCGCGCCACTGAAGACAACGTCAACCTGCAAGGCCAGACCGTCGATGGCGACGACCTCAATACCTCACTCAACTACTTCACCAGCTACAAGAGCTACGTCGCCGAAGAACTGCCGCGCATTCCGCCGGTTTATCGCGAGGCGCTGCTGCAAGCGGCAGAAGGCGCGGCGGCGCAGGCCATGTGGCTGAGCCTGAAGGATCACAACGACCAGACGCATCCCTACGCGGTGTTCAATGTGCAGGCCGAGCAGGCGATGGCTTTGCAGAAGGCGTTTGTCGAAGTCCATCGCAGTGATCTGGCGGCGCGTCTGCAAGGTGCGTTGAACCGCAGGGCCATGGCGCAGATCGTCAACGGTCTGGATGAAATCACCGCGCAACCGCTGTTCGGTGGCCGGGCTGAAATCAGTCAGTGGGACGGCTCGAAAAACCTCGGCCTGCAACTGTACGGCGCCAGCGATGTGCAGGATTTGAAACTGAGCCTCAAGCAGCAATTCAACACCATGCTTGGCATCACCGAGCGGCGCACCTCGGCATTGCAGTGGTTGATGACCCAGCAGGGCAATCTGTCGGCGCTGGATTACGAACGGGTGACCCAGTTCAGCGCACTCAACGATGAACTGCTCAAATACAAGGACTCGAACCCGGCCAGTTCGCCGGCGCAGATCGAGCAACTGGTCAGCCGTGATTTCATCGAGATGGACACCGGCTCCTGCGTGCAGGTGTTGCAGACCGCCAATCTGGCGGGTGGTCGCGGCACTCTGGCGATGCGTGCGGTGGAGTTGCAACAGTCGGCCATGCAGCGTTGCCAGTACCTGCAACAACAGCAGGCTGCGGCGGCATGGAATGAACTGGCCAACTATTTCAATCAGTACCTGGCCGATCGTTTTCCGTTTGCCAACGGATTGCAGGCACAGGATGCGGACCCGGCGCGGGTACAGCATTTTCTGGAAATCATCGACAAGCGTCTGCCGGTGGCCCAGGCCGGACTGGTGCTGAGCCAGACTCCGGAGCGGCTGGCGGCAGAGGATTTTCTCAACCGTTTGAAGCAGGCAAGCCTGTGGCTGACCCCGCTGTTCGTGCGCGACAAGAGCGGCATTCTCGGTGTCGAGATGGACGTTCGCTGGCGCACTGATCGTGATGATGAACGCGGCGCCGATCAGGTGATCGCCGGGGGCTTGCTGGCCGGCAGTCAGCAAATCAACTATCCCGCCGCCGAGCAGCCGAACCTGCGCTGGATGGTCGGCCAGCCGATCCGCCTGACCCTGCGCTGGGCGCGCAACGGGCGCGAACGCCCGGTCAACGATCCGCTGCAACCGAACCTGGTGGTGCGGGACCTGGAGGCCGGTTGGGAGTATGGCGGGCCATGGTCGTTGCTGCGGCTGATGCGCGCGCATTTCTCGGTGCAGCGGCAGCCGAGCATGGATTACACGGATTTTCCCCTGACGTTGCGCCTGCCGGTCACTGCGCTCAATGACAGTGTCACCAGCGAATTCACCCGGATGTTCGTGCGGCTGTCGTTGATGAGCCAGGGTTCGAAACTGCCGCTGTCGATTCCACCGTTGCCGACCCGGGCGCCGCGTTCGCCGTTCCAGGTAACCGGCACCACCGCCGCCATTGAATCCCGCGAGGAGGGCCTGTGAGCCTGCCATCTGCAACCTTGCCCGACCTGATCGATCAGTTGCTCGCACCGATCAGTACCGATGCGCCTTGTGGTGCGGATCTGCGTTACGAACGCGAGTTCGATCAATTGCGCGACCTGCGCCGTGAAGACGATGCGAGCCTGCCGACCGGGGTCTGGCAATCGACGTTGAAACAGGCGAACTGGCCGGCGGTGGAAACACTCACCACCACGCTGCTGATCGAGCGCAGCAAGGACCTGATGCTCAGCGCCTGGCTCGGCGAGGCCTGGCTGCATCTTCAAGGGCTGGACGGATTGCCCGGCAGCCTGGCGCTGATCGCCGGATTATGTGAGCGCTATCCCGAACAACTGCATCCGCAGGCCGAGGAGGGTGATCAGTCATGGCGGGTGATTCCGCTGGAGTGGCTGGTGCGTCGGTACAGTGAAGTACTGCTGACCCGAGTGCCGCTGTTCGGCTCGCATAACAGCGATTTCGAGGCCTGCAACCTGGAAACCTGGCGCCGTTTGCAGGTGCAGCAGGTGCAGGTCAATGACAGCAAGAATGCCAAGGCTTCAGCGGAGACCGCACGCAATGAACAGAAGAAACTCAGCGAACAGGTACGCGCCACGCCGCTGGCGTTCTGGCTGCGCCAACAGGGCAATCTGCTGCTGAGCCAGCAGCACCTGCAACGTCTGAACGCCTGGAGCGATACGTACCTCGGTGATCAGGGGCCGGGTCTGCAGCCCTTGCAGGACATCATTCAAGCGCTGCTGAAACTGGTTCAGGAGTTCATCGCCATGCACCCACAAAAACCGGCGCCGGTCGCACCCGTCGAAGCCCCCGTGGTGGAGGCGCAACCGGTCGAGGAAGCCGCCGTGGCGGCGCAGGTCTTTCGTGAGCCGGCGAGCCGTGAAGAGGCCTATCGACAATTGCTGCTGATCGCCGAATACCTGGCCCGCACCGAACCCCACAGCCCCGTGCCGTACTTGATCCGGCGCGGGGTGGAATGGGGCAACAAGCCGTTAAGCGAACTGCTCGGCGAGCTGATCTCGGCCGACGCCGAATCGCGACGGCTGTGGACGTTGCTCGGCGTACTTTAGTGCACGCGCTGGTTGTTCTGCTTCGGCGGCAGTGTCAGCGGTGTCAGCACTGGCTCCCCGGAAAAGAACGCCACCAGGTTTTTCCCCACCAGTTCCACGGTGCCTTGAGTGGCTTCCGGTGACAGCCCGGCGACGTGCGGGGTGAGGATCACATTGCTCAGGGTTTTCAGTGCGTCCGGAACCCGTGGTTCGTGGTCGAACACGTCGAGTGCGGCGCCGGCAATTCGCCGTTGCTCAAGTGCCGTGATCAGGTCCGCCGTGGCGATGACACTGGCGCGGGCGATATTGACGATGAAGCCTTTGGGCCCCAGCGCGTCCAGCACGGGGCGGGTCACCAGATGCTGGCTGCCGATGCCGCCGGGCGTCGACACCACCAGAAAATCCGAGGCCCGCGCCAGTTCGGTCGGGGTCGAGCAGAAGGTGTGGGGCACGTCGTTGCGGACCTGGCGGTTGTGGTAGCTGATCTCCATGTCGAAACCCAGATTCGCGCGTTTGGCGATGGCCATGCCCACTGCGCCGAGGCCGAGAATCCCCAGCCGCTTGCCCGCCAGGGACGGGCGCATGATCTTCGGCCATTCGCCACGGCGCACCGCGGCATCGCAGCGTGGAATGTCGCGTACCAGCGCCAGCAGCAATGCCATGGCATGGTCGGCCACCGACGACGCGTTGACGCCGGCACCGTTGGTGACGGTCAGGCCCCGGTTGCTGGCGGCTTGCAGGTCCACTTGTTCGTAGCCGGCGCCGATCACGCAGATGATTTTCAGCGCGGGCAACGCGGCGATTTCTTCGGCGTACAACCCCAGTGGGCCACGGGTCAGCACCGCGTCGATACGAGCACCGTGAGTGGCAATGGCCTGGGCGCGTTCGGCGGGCGTCGGGGCAAGAATCAGGTGAAAGCCCTGTCGTTCAAGAATGGGCAGATAGTCATTGATGGTTTCAACCAGTACCAGAACGGTGGCGGGCATTGCTCGGCTCCTGTGATCGTCGGCGGGTCGGTCGCGAAAGTCGTGTCAGAGTGCTGATTGCAGAGCGGTTTGGCAATGGCCGACATTGCCCCGCACCAGCCAGTGTAGGAGCTGATGCGGGGAGTGCGCTGGCGCTTCGTCAGAAGGCGATGTCGGCGGTGCCGAACAACTCGCGGACGCTGCGCCGGCGGATCGCGAGCAGGTGCTTCAACTGGCGTACTGGGCGATGCCGTTGCCGAACGACCAGTTTTCTTTTTTCACCTCGACCAGATTGATGAACACATCCTCCAGGCGGATCGACAGGTGCATGTTCAGGTTCTGGGCGATGGTCTGGTAGAGCGCCTTTTTCTGCTCCAGCGTTCGGCCCTCATTGAGGGTGATCTGGATGATCACCAACTGGTCGCTGCGCTGGATCCCCAGGTATTGCGGATCGAAGACGAAATGCTCGCCGTCGTGCTCGGCCAGGATCTGGAAGTTGTCGTGCTCCGGCACATTGATCGTGCTGCGCATGGCGGCGTAGATCTGCTCGCCGACGCGTTTGGCGAAGGTCGGGTCGGGGCGTTTCTTGAGTTCGACGCGGACGAGGGGCATGAGCGGGCTCCATGGGGCAGGGGACTGGAAGGGGCTGTCAGTCGGTTCGCCATTGGGTATAGCTGAAAAATTCCATTGGTTGAGGCTGTTTAAAATCGTTCGGCGATGTAGGTGCCGTACTGCAAAAGTTACGGAAGCAGCCTACGGGTGCTGATGGATTTATCCGCTATCCGGCAGGTGAGAAACGCGAAATCATGCAGGCAAGACGGGATGCGCTCTTCAGGATGGGGCAGCAACCTGAATGGGGATTGCCATTAGCCAGGGAAGGCGAATGCTCAAGAACGATCGGGAAAATCTGGAACTCGAAAGGCTGGAGAATGAATCACGAAAACTTGTGGCTGAAAGACAAAAGCTGCTGGCGGAGGAAAAAAAGCTGAGGTGGGAGGCGAACTTGTATCCAGTCGCGATATTGGGTGGGGTGGTGACCGCATTCACTGCATTAGCAGGATTTTTTTTTCAAATTTTAAGTGTTCGCATTTCAAAACAGTCAGGCTCAAGAGACCCAAAGGAGGATCAACATGAGTACCTATGACCGCAAGGCCAGAATGGAACGCTCAGAGCGAGAGCACGATGAGTGGGTCGAAAGAATGCGCATCAAACATAAAGGTGAAATGCTTCCGATGTTGGGGTTATTTGGCTTCGGCATCTTCTGCATGTCACTTGGCTTCATATTGGCCCGATCGATCTGACCAGATGTAACAGGCGGCATTCTGTGTCGGAACATGCCATAAAACGACATTTTACGTATCTGTCTACGACAGGGTTTTTCCCGAAAACGACAATCCTCCAATCTGCTCCGCACAACCATTCCTCAGCTAAGTCTTTGCTTCCGCTCATTTATCGCGGAGAATCGCGCCCCTGTTTCGGCCGGAGCATGTCTGTCGGTTTTTTCCGACGCGTCCTGACCGAGTGGCAAGTGACCGGAATGCGGAGATCCGACCGGATGAATGATCAGGCCAATAGCGTCGAACAACGCTTTGAAACGGCAGCACCAGCCCAATTGTCGAGCTGGAATCGCCATGACACTACCTGGATGTTGGGACTGTTCGGGACGGCCATCGGCGCCGGTACCCTGTTTTTGCCGATCAACGCAGGTCTGGGTGGCTTCTGGCCGCTGGTGATCCTCGCGCTGCTGGCATTCCCGATGACTTTCTTCGCACACCGCGGTCTCACCCGCTTCGTGCTCTCCGGTCGCGAAGGCGCTGACATCACCGAGGTGGTGGAGCAGCATTTCGGCATCAAGGCCGGTGCGCTGATCACCTTGCTGTACTTCTTCGCAATCTTCCCGATCCTGCTGATCTACAGCGTTGGCCTGACCAACACCGTCGCCAGTTTCCTCGAACACCAACTGCACATCACGCCGCCACCGCGCGCGCTGCTGTCGTTCGTGCTGATCCTCGGCCTGCTGGCTGTTGTTCGTTGCGGTGAACAAGTGATCGTCAAGGCGATGAGCCTGATGGTGTATCCATTCATCGTCGCGCTGCTGTTCCTGGCGGTGTACCTGATTCCGCACTGGAACGGCGGCATCCTGAGCACCGCTTCGCAGGTGCCGGCGCCGTCGGCGCTGCTGCACACGCTGTGGCTGGCGATTCCGGTGATGGTGTTCTCGTTCAACCACTCGCCGATCATCTCGGCGTTCGCGGTGGACCAGAAGCGTCGTTACGGCGTTCATGCCGACGAGCGCAGCTCGCAGATCCTGTGCCGTGCCCACCTGCTGATGGTGGTGATGGTGCTGTTCTTTGTCTTCAGCTGCGTACTGACCCTGTCGCCGGAGCAACTGGCTGAAGCCAAGGCGCAAAACCTGTCGATCCTGTCGTACCTGGCCAACCACTTCAGCAACCCGACCATCGCGTTCGCCGCGCCGTTGATTGCGTTCGTGGCCATCTCCAAGTCGTTCCTCGGCCACTACATCGGCGCCAGCGAAGGTCTCAAAGGCTTGATCGTGAAGAGCGGCAAGCGCCCGGGCGCCAAGGCTCTGGATCGCATCGTTGCGGCGTTCATGCTGGTGGTGTGCTGGATCGTGGCGACCCTGAACCCGAGCATCCTGGGCATGATCGAAACCATCGGTGGCCCGGTCATCGCGGCGATCCTGTTCCTGATGCCGATGTACGCGATCCGCAAAGTGCCGGCAATGGCGCGCTATCGTGGCCAGGCGTCGAACGTGTTTGTTACCGCCGTAGGCCTGGTGGCAATTTCGGCGTTGATCTACTCGCTGGCCGCCTGATTCCAGGCCAGCAGCTCCAAACGGGGGCGAGCAATTCGCTCCCGCTTTTGCAAGACCCCTCAGTGCCTGATCCAGGGCACGCATCCCAAGGCATAAACGGCTACGCTTGAAAGGCACTTTTCCCCGGAGATGCCACATGCCCCGTGCACGACCCCAATTGATCAGCGCCAAACTGGAAAAACTCCATCCCACTCAGCTTACGGTCGGCCTCGCCGAAGTCGCCGACAAGCGCCAGGAATGGAAAAAACTCAAACGCAAGGAGCGGGCGGCTGCGCTGGACAATCACTGGTTCCCCAGTGTGCTCGGGCCTGAAGGCGTCTATTACATCGTCGATCACCATCACTTTGGTCTGGCGCTGATCGAGGAAGAGGTCAAGAAGGCCTCCCTGCTGGTGCTCAAGGACCTTTCGTTTGTCGACACGGTGACCTTCTGAAACGTGATGAACTTCAACCAGTGGGCGCACCCCTACGATGGGCGCGGTGTCCGGCGTACCTTTGAAGCCATTCCCAAGTCCATCGCCGATCTGCAGGACGACCCTTATCGCAGCCTCGCCGGACGCTTGCGCCGGGCCGGTGGCTACGCCAAGGACGCGACGCCCTACAGCGAGTTTCTCTGGGCGGACTTCTTTCGCAGCCGCATCGCCAGTGATCAGATCAGTGACCTCAGTCCCAAATTGCAGACCAAAGCCATGAATCTGGCCCGCAGTCAGGAAGCTCGGTATCTGCCAGGGTGGGTGGGTCCGATTGTCAACTGAACCTCTGAGTACCGCTTCACGCCCCGAAGTGCAAAGTCGTAGCCAGGACCTGCTGGCCGGGTTGTCGATTGCCGGCCTGTTACTGCCCGAGGCGGTGGCATATTCCAGCATTGCCGCGCTGCCACCCCAGGCCGGGGTGATTGCGTTGTTCGCCGGGCTGCTGTGTTACGCGTTGATGGGCACCAGCCGCTTTGCTGTGGTCTCGGCCACGTCGTCCTCGGCGGCGGTGCTGGCGGCTGCAACGGCTTCGCTGGCTGGCGGCGATCCGGCCTTGCGCCTGAGCCTGGCGGTCGGCCTGGTGATGATGACCGGGGTGCTGTTTCTGCTGGCGGGGTTGTTCAAGCTTGGCAGCGTGACATCCTTTATCGCCAAACCGGTGTTGCGTGGCTTTGCACTGGGATTGGCGGTGACGATCATCCTCAAGCAGGTGGCGAGTGTCGTCGATGTCCACCTGACTGAGAGCAACCTGGTTCGCTTTCTGCCGCAGTTGTTGGAGCAGTGGCCAAAATGGAACCTTGCGGGCGCCGGAGTAGCGCTGGTGGCGTTGCTGGTACTGATGGTCTGCGCCCGTTTTCGCCGGGTGCCGGGTGGCTTGATTGTTGTCGCATTGGGCATTGCCGCCAGCCAATGGCTGAACCTGCCGGCCCACGGTGTGAAGCTGATCGGGGTTATCGACCTGGCGCTGGAGATGCCGCAGTTGCCGAACATGCCGTTTGCCGACTGGCTGCGCCTCGGTGAACTGGCATTCGCCATGGTGATGATTCTGTACGCCGAGTCCTATGGCTCGATCAGCTCGTTTGCCCTGAAGCATGGCGACCGTGTGTCCTCGAATCGCGATCTGCTGGCCCTTGGCGCGTCGAATCTGCTGTCGGGGCTGTTTCATGGCATGCCCGCCGGCGCCGGGTATTCGGCAACTTCGGCCAATGAAGCGGCGGGCGCTACATCGCGATTGGCGGGTGTTGTCGCAGCGGCAGTGGTGTTGCTGATCGTTTTGACGGTGCTGCCTTACATCGCCCTGACCCCGGAACCGGTGCTGGCCGCGATTGTGATTCATGCGCTGGGACGAGCGCTGAGCCTGCAACCGCTGGGTCGCTACTTCATCTGGCGCCGCGATCGCCTGTTGGTGATTTGCGCGGTGGCGGCGGTGCTGGTGCTCGGCGTGCTCGATGGTTTGCTGCTGGCAGTAGCGATCAGCGTGGTGCTGATGCTCAAGCAGATGTCCTCGGCGGATATTCAGGTGCTGGGGCAAATGGGCGGCGGTCACGATTACGTCGACGTGCAGCGCCATCCGGATGCCCGGGAAATCCCTGGTGTGCTGATCGTGCGGCCGAGTGAGGCACTGTTTTTCGCCAACGTGGAACGGATTCTCGGCGGCGCGCTGCGGCTGGCTCGGCATGCGCCGGCGGCGGTGCACACGATCATCCTGAGTCTGGAAGAATCACCGGACCTGGATGGCACCAGCATCGAGGCGCTGGAAGCGTTCTTCCTGCAGGTGCGGGCCGAGGACAAACTGTTGATTCTGGCCCGTCTCAAGCATGAAGCGCAGACCGTGCTGGCGCAATTGCCGGCGCTGGAACGCGAGCAGGTGCTGTTGAGCGGTTTGAGTGTGGACGAGGCGGTTCAGCAGGCACTCAAGCTCAATGCATGAGTTTCCGCAGGCATAAAAAAACGCCGCTCATCTCGCGATGGGCGGCGTTTTTCATTGCGTTGCAGCGTCAGGCTTGAACGACCGGGATCTTGGCGTTCGCAGCAGCTTCACGGAACTCGGCAATCTGGTCGAAGGACAGGTAGCGGTAAACATCGGCCGCCATGCTGTCGATCTTGCCAGCGTATTCCATGTACTCCTCGACGGTCGGCAGGCGACCCAGGATCGAAGCCACGGACGCAAGCTCAGCCGAAGCCAGGTAGACGTTCGCGCCGTCGCCCAGACGGTTCGGGAAGTTACGGGTCGACGTCGACACCACGGTGCTGTTCGGCTCAACGCGTGCCTGGTTACCCATGCACAGCGAGCAGCCTGGCATTTCCATGCGTGCGCCGGCCTTGCCGTAGATGCCGTAGTAGCCTTCTTCGGTCAGTTGGTGAGCGTCCATCTTGGTCGGCGGCGACAGCCACAGACGGGTTGGCAGCTGACCCTTGACCTGATCCAGCAGTTTACCGGCAGCGCGGAAGTGACCGATGTTGGTCATGCACGAACCGATGAACACTTCGTCGATCTTCTCGCCAGCAACGCTGGACAGCAGACGGGCGTCGTCCGGGTCGTTCGGCGCGCACAGTACAGGCTCGCTGATGTCGGCCAGATCGATTTCGATGACTTCGGCGTATTCGGCGTCGGCATCGGCTTCCATCAGTTGCGGGTTGGCGATCCAGGCTTCCATCGCTTGAGCACGACGTTCCAGGGTACGCGCATCGCCGTAGCCTTCGCCGATCATCCAGCGCAGCAGGGTGATGTTGGACTGCAGGTACTCGGTGATCGACTCTTTCGACAGCTTGATGGTGCAACCGGCAGCCGAACGTTCGGCCGAGGCGTCGGACAGTTCGAAAGCCTGTTCCAGGGTCAGACCTTCCAGGCCTTCGATTTCCAGGATGCGGCCGGAGAAGGCGTTTTTCTTGCCTTTCTTCTCGACGGTCAGCAGACCGTTCTGGATGGCGAAGTAAGGAATGGCATGAACCAGGTCACGCAGGGTGATGCCAGGTTTCATCTTGCCTTTGAAGCGCACCAGGATCGATTCCGGCATGTCCAGCGGCATGACGCCGGTGGCTGCGGCGAACGCGACCAGACCGGAACCGGCCGGGAACGAGATGCCCATCGGGAAACGGGTGTGCGAGTCACCACCGGTACCTACGGTGTCCGGCAGCAGCATGCGGTTCAGCCACGAGTGGATGATGCCGTCGCCCGGACGCAGGGAAACGCCGCCGCGGGTCATGATGAAGTCAGGCAGGGTGTGGTGGGTGGTCACGTCGATCGGCTTTGGATAAGCCGCGGTGTGGCAGAAGGACTGCATCACCAGATCAGCGGAGAAGCCCAGGCACGCCAGGTCTTTCAGTTCGTCACGGGTCATTGGACCGGTGGTGTCCTGAGAACCTACGGTGGTCATCTTCGGTTCGCAGTAGGTGCCAGGACGGATGCCTTTGCCTTCTGCCAGACCGCAGGCCTTGCCGACCATTTTCTGCGCCAGGGTGTAACCCTTGGTGCTTTCGGCCGGTGCTTCAGGTTTCTTGAACAGGTCGAACGCTGGCAGACCCAGTTCGGCGCGAGCCTTCTCGGTCAGGCCACGGCCGATGATCAGCGGGATACGGCCGCCGGCGCGGACTTCGTCCAGCAGGACCGGGGTCTTCATTTCGAAGGTGGTGATGACTTCGTCGGTACCGTGCTTGCAGACTTTGCCGGCGTGCGGGTACAGGTCGATCACGTCGCCCATGTTCATGTTCGATACGTCGAACTCGATAGGCAGTGCGCCGGCATCTTCCATGGTGTTGTAGAAGATCGGAGCGATCTTGCTGCCGAAGCAGAAGCCGCCGCCGCGCTTGTTCGGCACGTAAGGGATGTCGTCGCCGAAGAACCACAGGACCGAGTTGGTCGCGGATTTACGCGAGGAACCGGTACCGACCACGTCACCGACGTAGGCGATAGGGAAGCCCTGGCCGCGCATTTCTTCGATCTGCTTCATCGGGCCGGTCTTGCCTTGCTCGTCCGGAACGATGCCGTCACGGGCCATTTTCAGCATGGCCAGGGCGTGCAGCGGGATGTCGGGACGCGACCAGGCGTCTGGAGCAGGGGACAGGTCGTCGGTGTTGGTTTCGCCGGTCACCTTGAAGACGCGCAGGCTGATCTTGTCGGCCAGCACAGGGCGCTTCTTGAACCACTCGCCGTCAGCCCAGGATTGCAGCACGGCCTTGGCGTGAACGTTGCCGTTCTTGGCTTTTTCAGCCACGTCGTGGAAGGCATCGAACATCAGCAGGGTGTGCTTGAGTTCTTCGGCGGCCACTGGCGCCAGCTCGGCGTTGTCCAGCAGTTCGACCAGGGTCACGATGTTGTAGCCGCCCTGCATGGTGCCGAGCAGTTCTACAGCGCGTTTCTTGTCCAGCAGAGGGGAGGAGACTTCGCCCTTGGCCAGTGCGGAGAGGAAACCGGCCTTGACGTAGGCGGCTTCGTCCACTCCTGGTGGTACGCGATTGGTGATCAGGTCAACGAGGAAAGCTTCTTCGCCAGCCGGAGGATTCTTCAGCAGCTCGACCAGGCCTGCAGTTTGTTCGGCGTTAAGCGGCTGGGGAACGATACCCAGTGCTGCACGCTCTTCGATATGTTTGCGGTAGGCTTCAAGCACAGTTATTACCCTCATCAGTGGTCCCAAATGGGTGTCCGGGACGCTCATCCCGAAATTGCCGTACTCATGCTCCTCACGACGTTGTGGGTCGTTCGGCCAGAATTACCGGCAATTCCTTACAGAAGCTGCTTTCAAAGTTTTACGCCTGCAGAACGGGGAGCTGATGAGGGTTGGCGTTGGGCTTTTCCCCGCTGGAAAAACCCTTCGCCAACACCGCTCTGAAGGAACGACTGTGCTCGTGACGCTTTGAAAACAGCTTCTAACGGACATTGGCGCCTAAAAAGGCTGGCTGATTCTACGGCAAAAAAAATTTAAAGGTAAGTCGGGCTCTATTGGACTTTGGTGGCGTTGTGCGCCGGCAGGCCAAACCCCGATCCAGCGCTTGCCCCTGACGTTTGAGGGGTGATGAATGCCGGACAAAGGGCTAACATGCCGACCTGTTCCGCGTTTCAAGTGTTCTGCCCATTTATGCCCAATCAGACCATCAAGACCCCCTGCGTCGGCCTCTGCTCCACTGTTTACGGTGATCTGGTGTGCCGTGGCTGCAAGCGTTTCCACCACGAAGTGATCCACTGGAACGGTTACAACGAGGAGGAAAAGCGCGCGGTGTGGCTGCGTCTTGAGCAATTGCTGTCACAAGTGATGGCGAGCAAGGTCGAGGTCTTCGATCCGGCGCGGCTGCGCCAGCAGCTGGAACAGCGCAAGATCCGCTTCGTGCCGCATCAGTCGGAATATTGCTGGGCGTACCAGCTGATCGCCCGGGGCGCGCGGGTGATCATTAATCTGGAAGCCTACGGGATGGTATTGCTGCCGGAGTTTCGCGACTGGAACCTGCCGGAACTGCGCGATGCCATTGATCGGGAATTTTTCCTGCTGTCGGAAGCGCACTATCAGCGCTACATCGCACCCGGTTTCCTGAAGGATGCGCTGGGCGAGTAAGCGTTACCTGTGGCGAGTGTCCTCGCCACAGGATGACAACAGTGCTTAATGCTTCACCGCCAACTCCACCAAATGGTCTTCAACCTCCTGCGGCTTGAGCACCAGCACATCACTCTCCAGCGCATCCAGCACCACTTCGGCGGTATTGCCGATCAGCGCCCCTGACAACCCGGTCCGCGCCACGGTGCCGATCACGGTCACTGCGGCCTGCAGCTTGTGCGCCATGAACGGAATCAGCACATCCGCCGGGCCTTCCTCGACATGCAGATGTTCGTCATCGACATCGAATTCAGCCTGGAACGCCCTGCATTGCTCGCGATAGCGCGCCTCGATGGTTTCCTTGAGCTGGAAAGTCGGGTCGGCGGCCGAGAGCATCGGTGACGGATGGGCGGTAATCACGTGCAGATGCCCTTTGGCCAGACTGGCGATGTCATAACCGTGGTCGATGATAGTGGTGTGCAGGTGGCGGTGTTCGCCATCGGCATTGCCCACATCGACCGCGGCCAGAATCACCCGGTCTTTCCAGGAGGCCGAGGTTTTCACCAGCAGCACCGGGGTCGGGCAGTGGCGCAGCAGTTTCCAGTCCGCCGGCGTCAGCAGGGCTTTTTTCAGCGAACTGTCGGGGAAATGCTGCTTGATTACCAGCCCGCAACCTTCGGCCTGCTGCACGTCGATGATGGTTTCGTGCAGGCTCTCGTTCCACGCCTGTTCGGTGGTGACGCTGTAGCCGTCCGCCAGCAGCGCGGCCTTGAGCACGCTGAGCATGCCGGCGTGATCGTGCTTCTTGTCGCAGACCAGCAGGTGCAGATGGGCCTGGGTCACCCCGGCGATCAGCTTGGCGCGCTTGAGCGCCAGGCTTTCCGCGTGTTCGGGTTCGATGACCACCAGAATGCTGCGAATGGCTTGCATGAGTGAGTCTCCAGCAATGAAAAGGCACGGCGTTGCACAACTATAGTTGCTGCGCATCCGTCCGCGACTTGATGCATATCAAGGGCTGGCGCTGGTGGTCTGCGGGCAGGCCGGTATAATCGGCGCCCTTCGCTCGAACACCTTTGACCGTGAGCCCCATGATCCTTCCCGAAATCCACGAATTCCTTGGCTGCCGCACGCCAGACGCCTGGGTCCAGGCCGCGCTGGCCGATCAGGAAACCCTGCTGATCGACCACAAGAACTGCGAGTTCAAGGCCGCCAGCACCGCGTTGAGCCTGATCGCCAAGTACCATTCCCATGTCGATCTGATCAACATGATGTCGCGTCTGGCCCGGGAAGAACTGGTGCACCACGAACAGGTGATGCGCATCATGAAGCGGCGCAAGATCGAACTGCGCCAGCTCCACGCCGGCCGTTATGCCTCGAGCCTGCGCAAAGTGGTGCGCAGCCACGAACCGGTGAAACTGGTCGACACTCTGGTGGTCGGCGCGTTCATCGAAGCCCGCAGTTGCGAGCGGTTCGAAGCGCTGGTGCCGCATCTGGACGAAGAACTCGGCAAGTTCTACTTCGGCCTGTTGAAAAGCGAGGCCCGGCATTTCCAGGGTTACCTGAAACTGGCCTACCAGTACGGTGACGCCAAGGACATCGCTCAAGTGATTGAGAAAGTCCGCGCCGCCGAGCAGGACCTGATCGAGTCCCCGGACGAGGAATTCCGTTTCCACAGCGGCGTACCCGTCGCGGCATGAATTGTTAAAAACTCTTAAGAGCATGAAACATCAACGAAAACCGGCCCAAGTGGCCGGTTTTTGCTGCCCGCGATAATCGTCTTGCCTGCGAATGCCGCCATAATGTCGCCCACTTCACTGAGGGTTGGCGACGGTCGTTATGGATAACCTGGGTTTTGGCAGAGTCCTGCTGGTGGAAGACGATGAGCGGCTGGCCGCGCTGATCGCCCACTTTCTCGAACAACACGGCTACGAGGTGCGCACGGTGCATCGCGGCGATCTGGCCGTGGCCGCGTTTCTTGAATTCAAGCCCAAAGTCGTGGTGCTCGACCTGATGTTGCCGGGGCAGAGCGGCCTGCACGTGTGCCGGGAAATCCGCAGCGTGTCGGACACGCCGATTGTCATCCTGACGGCCAAGGAAGACGATCTCGACCACATTCTGGGCCTGGAGTCCGGGGCCGACGATTACGTGATCAAACCGATCAAGCCACCAGTGCTGCTCGCGCGTCTGCGGGCGCTGCAACGCCGGCAAGTGCCTGACAGCGGCGTGGTCAGCTCCCTGGAGTTCGGTCAGTTGCACATCGACCGCAGCTGCCGCGAAGTGCGTCTGGCCGGCGAACTGATCGAGCTGACCACCATGGAATTCGAACTGCTGTGGCTGCTGGCCAGTGCCGCCGGCAACATCCTGTCGCGCGATGACATTCTCAACCGCATGCGCGGCATCGCCTTCGACGGCCTCAATCGCAGCGTCGACGTGTACATCAGCAAGTTGCGCAACAAACTCAAGGACAATCCCCGCGAACCGGTGTGCATCAAGACCGTGTGGGGCAAGGGCTATCTGTTCAATCCGTTTGCGTGGGAGTTGTAGATGCTGCGGTTATTTCTCGGGCTGTTTCTGGTGATGACCGTCGGGCTGGTGGCGGCGCTGCAAACCGTCGAACACACTTTCAACGCGCTGCTCGACAACCAGATGCAGGCCTACAACCGCGAGGCGGTACGTGGCCAGGCCTGGTCGCTGATCGAGCACATGCGCGACCAGAAAGGCGCGGCGCGCGAGGCGCAACTGGACGCGCTGCGCCCGCACTACGGGTTGACGCTGAGTCTGGTCGAGGCCGATCAACTGAACCTCAGCGAGGAGGAAAAAGCCGAACTGGCCCAAGGGCTGCTGGTGATACGCCACGACTACACCCAGTTCATCAGCAACATCGACGGCGGCTCGCAACTGCTCAGCATCAAGTTGCCGCCAGAGCCGAGCCTGATGCCGTTCTACATTTCGGCGGCTTACATGATGCTGGCCGTGCTGCTCGGGATCGTCCTGTACTTCTGGGTGCGCCCGCACTGGCGTGATCTGGAAAAATTGCGCCTGGCCGCCGAGCGATTCGGCGACAATGACCTCTCCGCACGTATCCAGCTTTCAAAACGCTCGAACATTCGCGATCTGGCCGAACACTTCAACCTGATGGCGGCGCGCATCGAAGGCCTGATCGCCAATCAGCGTGAACTGACCAACGCCGTGTCCCACGAACTGCGCACGCCGATTGCCCGGCTGTCGTTCGAACTCGACCAGCTCAAGCAACAACCGGACGCCAGCCAGAACCGCGAACTGATCGCCGACATGTACGCCGACCTTGGCGAACTGGAAGAAATGGTCTCCGAACTGCTGACCTACGCCAGCCTCGAACGCGGCGCGACGGTCATCACCCGGGAGAACATTCAGGCCGCCAACTGGCTCGACAGTGTGGTCGGGAGCGTGGCCCTGGAAGCCGAGGCTGCCGGCGTGCAACTGCTGATCGGCGAATGCCGGGTCGACGAGGTGCGGATCGAGCCGCGCTTCATGGCGCGGGCGGTGATCAATCTGCTGCGTAACGCCATTCGTTATGCCGAGCAACGGGTCGAGGTGTCGCTGGTGCGTATCGGCGATCAATACGAAGTGCAGGTCAACGACGACGGTCCGGGTGTGCCGCTGGCCGGTCGGGAGAAGATTTTCGAACCGTTCTCGCGCCTGGATGCCAGCCGCGACCGCCGCACCGGCGGTTTCGGTCTCGGCCTGGCATTGGTGCGACGGGTATCGCAATCCCATGGTGGCCGGGTCGAGGTTGGCGATTCACCGTGGGGCGGGGCGTCGTTCCGCATGACCTGGGCGCATCTGGATTAACCACAATCACTGTGGGAGCGAGCTTGCTCGCGAATGCGCCCGTTTAGCCGACATCGATTGTGGAGCCTACCGGCCTCTTCGCGAGCAAGCTCGCTCCCACAGGATAGGAGTTCCGTCAGCTGAGGACATAGTCGACAGGCTTGAGTGCCGGTGGCAAAGGCTCGACCCCGAGTTCCGCCAGAATATCCCGCTCGATCCCGCGCACCAGTGCATCGGTCGGCAGGTCATTTTCATCCCGGCCGAACGGGTCTTCCAGCTCATCGGCAATCGCATCCAGACCAAAGAACGTGTAGCTGACAATCGCGGTGAACAGCGGCGTCAGCCAGCCCAGCGGTTCGGCCATGGCGAACGGCAGCAAGATGCAGAACAGGTAGATCGTGCGGTGCAGCAGCAGGGTGTAAGGGAAGGGCAGCGGCGTGTTCTTGATCCGCTCGCACACCGCTTGGGCCTGGGTCAGGCTGGTCAGGTGATTGGCCAGCAGCATGTAGCGCCATTCACTGAGATCCCCCGCCTCGTGCAGGTCGGAACACTGCTGGCCGACGGTTTGCAGGATGCGGCCGCTGTAGTCCGGCACCTGTGCGTCGTGTTGCGGGGTGATCCACTCGGCGCTGGCGGCGGCTTCGTTTTCCCGGCGCAACCGTGCGTTCAGGGCATGAGCAAAGCCGCAGAGATTCAGCAGCAATAACCGACGTTGCGCCGATTCGCGGATGACGTGTGTTTCGCGAATCACCGATCGCACATGCACGATCACTTCACCCCAGGCCTTGCGCGCCTCGTACCAGCGGTCGTAGCAGGCATTGTTGCGAAAGTTCATGAAGATCGACAGCGACAGGCCAAGCAGGGTGAACGGCGTGGCGTTGACCTTGGTGAAGTTGCTCGGATGAAGGATTTCCACCAGCACAATGGCCGACGCCAGTAACGTGACCATCAGGGTGCGCAGGGCGATGCGTTTGGCAATCGAGCCCTTGAGGGTGAACAGGATGGCGAACTGATTGACCTTGGGTCGGATGATCATGCTGTTTTTGCCTTGAAAACGTGGCGGCTCAGCCGCCGGTCATGTTCATGAAACGCACCACTTGTACGTCGTCGTTCACTTCAAAGTTATGCCGGTACGGCTTGAGCTTCATCGCGTCGATGATCGCTTTCTCCAGCCGTTGCGGTTGACCCGGATGGGCCCGCAGCACCGCTTTCAAGTCCACCGAATGCTCGTTCCCCAGACACAGTAGCAAACGCCCCTCGACCGTCAGCCGCACCCGGTTGCAGGTGCCGCAAAAGTTGTGGCTGTGGGGCGAAATAAACCCCAGCCGAATGTGCGGCGCTTCGGCCAGTCGCCAGTAGCGCGACGGGCCCTGGGTCGATTCGGCGGAATCGATCAGGGTGAAGCGCTCTGCAATCCGCTCGCGCACCTGAGTGCTTGAGAAGAACGACTCGGCGCGGCTGTGTTCGCTGATGATGCCCAGCGGCATTTCCTCGATGAAGGAAATATCCAGATCCCGCTCGATGGCGAACTGCACCAGATCGTTGATCTCGTGATCGTTGCGGCCCTGCATCACCACGCAGTTGAGTTTAGTGCGGGTAAATCCGGCCTCGCGGGCGGCATCGATGCCGTTGATCACTTGTGCCAGGTCGCCGGTGCGGGTCATTTGTTTGAAAAGCACGGGGTCAAGGCTGTCGAGACTGACGTTGAGGCGTTTAACTCCGGCGTCGAACAGCGGGCCGGCGAGTTTGCCGAGCTGCGAGCCGTTGGTGGTCAGACACAGTTCGCGCAGGCCGGGCAGGGCGGCGATCTGTTTGCACAAACCGACAACGCCGGGCCGAATCAGCGGCTCGCCACCGGTCAGGCGAATCTTGCGGGTGCCCAGCGCCACAAAGCTCTGCGCCAGTTGATAGATCTCCTCCAGCGTCAGCACTCGTTGGCGCGGCAGGAACTGCATGTCTTCGGCCATGCAATAGACGCAGCGGAAGTCGCAACGGTCGGTGACCGACATGCGCAGGTAGTCGACGCGGCGGTTGTAACCATCGATCAAGACGCGCTCTGACATGACAGCCTCGCTTGGGTGAAATCCGCTATTAAAGGGATCGGGTCGGCGCAGGTTATGAGCAACTTCGAACAGCGTCCAATCACTATTAATGACCGGCCGATTGATGCTGTCGATGATGAAATAATTATCTTGGTTTTTGCGTTTCTTAGTTTTGCAAGTGCCCGTATTTAAAGGGTTTACGTCCGTGATAGATGCTTTCGATAACGCAGTCATTAATAGCGATTAGACAAGTTTTTGCAGCGGTTCATATTCTTGGCCCCGTCAAACCAAACGACCGCTTTTGAACTTGAAAGTCAGTCGTCGCTGTTTAAACCCGATCAGGTTTTTGCCTGTGTGCATCGTCATGGAGAAGTCCCATGTCACAAGTCGACCGTTATAAACCCTACAAGGGCGCCGCTGCGGGTTGGGGCGCTGTGATCAGCCTCACCAAAAACTGGCTGGGCAGTGAAAATGCCCTGAAAAACATCCGCGCCATGCTCAAGACCAACCAGAACGGCGGCTTCGACTGCCCCGGTTGTGCCTGGGGTGAAGCACCTGGCGCAAGCATGCTGAAGTTCTGCGAGAACGGCGCCAAAGCGGTGAACTGGGAAGCCACCGGGCGCCTGGTCGATCCGGCGTTTTTCAACAAGTACACGGTGTCGACGCTGGCCGAGCAGAGCGATTACTGGCTCGAATATCAGGGCCGGATCACCCATCCGATGCGTTACGACGCGCGGGTCGACCGCTATGTCGAAACCACCTGGGACGAAGCCTTCGCGCTGATCGCCAAGCACCTCAAAGGCCTGAAGTCACCCCACGAGGCCGAGTTCTACACCTCGGGCCGCGCCAGCAACGAAGCGGCGTTTCTCTATCAGTTGTTCGTCCGTGCCTACGGCACCAACAACTTCCCGGACTGCTCGAACATGTGCCATGAAGCCAGTGCGGTGAGCATGGGCGAAAGCCTCGGTGTCGGCAAAGGCACGGTGGTCTATGAAGACCTGCACCACGCCGACGCGATTTTCGTCATCGGCCAGAACCCCGGCACCAACCACCCGCGCATGCTCGAACCGCTGCGCGAAGCGGTAAAACGCGGCGCTCAGGTGGTGTGCATCAACCCGCTCAAGGAGCGTGGGCTGGAGCGTTTCCAGAACCCGCAAAACCCGATCGAGATGCTCAGCAACGGCTGGGAAGCGACCAACACCGCATACTTCCGCCCGGCACTGGGCGGTGACATGGCGATGATTCGCGGCATGGCCAAGTTCCTGCTGGAGTGGGAGCGTGAAGCCCAGGCCACCGGCGGCGAACCGGTGTTCGATCATGCGTTCATTGCTGAACACACGTCGGGTCTCGACAGCTATCTGGCCGAAGTCGATGCCACGAGCTGGGAGCACATCGTCGAGCAGTCCGGCGTGCCGCTGCATGACATCGAACTGGCCGCGCGCATGTATGCCCGCGCCAAGAGCGTGATCATGTGCTGGGCCATGGGCCTGACCCAACACGTGCACTCGGTGCCGACCCTGCAGGAAGTCATCAACCTGCAACTGCTGCGCGGCAACGTCGGCCGTCCGGGCGCCGGGCTGTCGCCGGTGCGCGGCCACAGTAACGTGCAGGGCGACCGCACCATGGGCATCAACGAACTGGCGCCGAAAGCGCTGATGGACGCCCTTGAAAAGCGCTTCAACTTCAAGGTGCCGCGCATGCACGGCCACAACACGGTGATGGCGATCGGCGCCATGGAGCGCGGCGAAGCCAAGGTGTTCATCGGTCTGGGCGGCAACTTCGCCCAGGCCACGCCGGACACGCCGCGCACCCACGCGGCGATGCGCAAACTCGACCTGAGCGTGCACATCTCGACCAAGCTCAACCGCAGCCATCTGGTGACCGGGCGTGACGCGCTGATTCTGCCGTGCCTCGGCCGTACCGACATTGACGTGCAGGCCGAAGGCCCGCAAGGCGTGACCGTGGAAGACACCTTCAGCATGGTGCATTTGTCGTTCGGCCAGTTGAAACCGAAGTCGGCGCATCTGAAATCCGAGCCGGCGATCATTGCCGGGATCGCTGCCGCCACGTTGGGCAAGCACCCGATCGACTGGGAATGGGCGGTGGGCGACTACGGGCGCATCCGCAACCTGATCGCCGACGTGATTCCGGGCTTCGAGAATTTCAACGAGAAGCTGCTGATCCCCGGTGGTTTTCACCTCGGCAACGACGCCTCCGACCGTGTCTGGAAAACCGAATCCGGCAAGGCTCAGTTCACCCCGTGCGTGCTGCCTGAGCATTTGATCAGCGAAGGCGTGCGCAACCTGCCGGTCAAACCGCATCTGATCCTGCAAACCATGCGCTCCCACGATCAGTACAACACCACGCTGTACGGCCTCGACGACCGTTATCGCGGGGTCTACGGCATGCGCGACGTGGTGTTCGCCAACGAGCAGGACATCCGCCGGCTCGGTTTCGAACCGGGGCAGAAGGTCGATCTGGTAGCGCTGTGGGATGACGAGCGCGAGCGTCGGGTCAGCGGTTTCACCCTGATCGCCTACGACATTCCGGCCGGGCAGGCTGCCGCGTACTACCCGGAAACCAATCCGCTGGTGCCGCTGGAAAGCTACGGTGACCGCACCTACACGCCGACCTCCAAGTTCGTGGCGATCCGCCTCGAAGCGGCCGAGGCGAGCAACCTGATCCCGTCATCGGTGGCCTGACCGACCCACGCGATCCAACCCTTTGCATTTTGACTGGCTGCAGGCGTTCACGCCTGGCGGTGGCCCGGCCGTGTGCTGCCGCTTTTCAGCCTTGATGAGGACATCATCATGTTCAACCTGGAGGCACTGGACCTGGCGCGAATTCAATTCGCGTTCACGGTTTCGTTCCACATCATTTTCCCGGCGATCACCATTGGTCTCGCGAGTTTCCTGGCGGTGCTCGAAGGCCTGTGGCTGAAAACCCGTAACGACACGTACCGCGATCTCTACCACTTCTGGTCGAAGATCTTCGCCGTCAACTTCGGCATGGGCGTAGTGTCGGGTCTGGTCATGGCGTACCAGTTCGGCACCAACTGGAGCGGGTTTTCCGACTTCGCCGGCAGCATCACCGGGCCGTTGCTGACCTATGAAGTGTTGACCGCGTTCTTCCTTGAGGCGGGGTTCCTCGGGGTGATGCTGTTTGGCTGGAACCGTGTGGGCCGTGGCTTGCACTTCTTCGCCACGGTGATGGTCGCCATAGGCACGCTGATCTCGACCTTCTGGATTCTCGCCTCCAACAGTTGGATGCAAACCCCGCAGGGTTTCGAAATCGTCGACGGCCGGGTGATGCCGCTGGACTGGCTGGCCATCGTGTTCAACCCGTCGTTCCCGTTCCGTCTGGCGCACATGGCGATTGCCGCATTCGTTGCCACGGCGTTCTTCGTCGGCGCCTCGGCAGCCTGGCATTTGTTGCGCGGCAACGACAGCAAACCGGTGCGCAAGATGTTTTCCATGGCGCTGTGGATGGCGCTGATCGTCGCGCCGATTCAAGCGGTGGTCGGTGACGCCCATGGCTTGAACACCCTGGAACACCAACCGGCAAAAATCGCCGCCATCGAAGGCCACTGGGAAAACGCTGACAACGGACCGACCCCGCTGGTGCTGTTCGGCCTCCCGGACATGCAGGCGGAGAAAACCAAATACGCAATCGAGATTCCGTACCTCGGCAGCCTGATCCTGACTCATAGCCTCGACAAACAGATCCCTGCGCTCAAGAGCTTCCCGAAAGAAGACCGGCCGAATTCGACCGTGATTTTCTGGAGCTTCCGCGTGATGGCCGGGCTCGGGATGTTGATGATTCTGGTCGGAATTCTGGGGTTGGCGTTGCGGCGCAACGGCAAGGTCTACCGCCATCGCGGTTTCCAGCGTCTGGTGCTGCTGATGGGGCCGAGTGGTCTGATCGCGCTGCTGGCGGGTTGGATCACCACCGAAGTCGGGCGTCAGCCGTGGGTGGTGTACGGCCTGATGCGTACCCATGACGCCGCGTCCCATCACTCGGTGGCGCAGATGAGCACGTCGCTGGCGCTGTTCGTCGTCATCTACTGCTCGGTGTTCACCGTGGGCATCGGCTACATGATGAAGCTGGTGAGCAAGGGCCCGCAGCCGCACCACGAACACCCGCCCGAAGGCACCCCGTTGCAGACCCCGCGCCGACCACTTTCGGCGGTCACCGACAACCTCGAATCCGCGACCCGGGTCCACTGATAAAGGAGCGTTGAGTCATGGGTATTCAAGGTATCGATCTCTCGTTGATCTGGGGCGTGATCATTGCCTTCGGGGTGATGATGTACGTGATCATGGACGGCTTCGATCTGGGCCTCGGGATCCTGTTCCCGATGATCAGCGACGAGCAGGAACGCGACGTGATGATGAACACCGTCGCACCGGTCTGGGACGGCAACGAAACCTGGCTGGTGCTCGGCGGTGCGGCGTTGTACGGCGCGTTTCCGCTGGCTTACGGGGTGATTCTGGAGGCGCTGTATCTGCCGCTGATCTTCATGCTCGCGGGGCTGATTTTCCGTGGTGTGGCGTTCGAGTTTCGCTTCAAGGCGCCAGCGGAAAAACGTCATCTGTGGGACTGGGCGTTCATTGGCGGCTCGTTGTTGGCGACGTTCTCCCAGGGCGTGGTGATCGGCGCGTACGTGGCCGGGATTCCGGTGGTGGATCGGCAGTTTGCCGGTGGCGGTCTCGACTGGCTGGCACCGTTCCCGCTGGTGTGCGGCGTCGGTCTGGTGGTCGCTTATGCCTTGCTCGGCAGCACCTGGCTGCTGGTGAAAACCGAAGGCATGCTCGAGTCGCGGATGCGTCACTACAGCCGTCCGCTGGCGTGGCTGCTGCTGGCGATGGTGCTGGTGATCGGCGCGTGGACGCTGCAACTGCATCCGGAGCTGACCAGTCGCTGGTTCAACCATGCGCACCTGACCGTGTTCGCCGGGCTGGTGGTGCTGGCGGCATTGTCGCTGTTCGGACTGCTGCGTTCGCTGCGTCAGCGGCACACCCACTGGCCGTTCGTATTCACCCTGGTGCTGATGTTCCTCGGTTACATCGGGCTGGCGCTGAGCATCTGGCCGAACATCATCCCGCCGTCGGTCAGCCTGTGGGCGGCGGCATCGCCGGCCACCAGCCAGCTGTTCGCCCTGATCGGCGCGCTGTTCATCCTGCCGGTGATCCTGATGTACACCTTCTGGAACTACTACGTGTTCCGCGGCAAAGTGAGGATTGGCGATGGCTACCATTGAAATGCGTGAAGTGAAGAGCCGCTGGTACAAACGTCTGGGCTGGCTGTTGCTGATCTGGTCCGGCAGCGTGGTGTCGCTGGCGGTGGTGGCGAGTCTGCTGAAACTGGCGATGTATGCGGCGGGGATGAGGACTCACTGAGCATAAAAAAACCGGAGCCTGGCTCCGGTTTTTTATTGCTCGGGATTTATTCCCCGCCAAACATCGCCGTCCAGTAAATGCCGGCGCTGCTCTTCGGATCGACTGCGTAGGCTGCACCGAGCTCGCGGTATTGCGGGTTCATCAGGTTGGCGCAATGGCCGGGGCTGGCGAGCCAGCCGGCGACGACTTTCTGCACCGTGTCCTGCCCGGCGGCGATGTTCTCGCCGACCTGCTGGCCGCTGTAACCGGCCAGTTCGGCGCGGTCGCCGGGGGTGCCGCCATTGCGGTCCTTGTGGTCGAAATAGTTGTTGTTGGCCATCTCGCGGCTGTGATCCTGGGCCACACCGCCGAGCACTGCGTTCCACGCCAGTGGCGCCGCCGCGGAGAACGCCTGGCCGCCGCACTGGCGCGGCTGGCTACGGGCGGCGTTGAGTTGCGTCAGCAGTTTCTGGCCTTCGGCCTGTCCGTCGCCCAGGCGTGCCGACAGCAGCGGTCGCGCCAGGGTGATGCGCCAGTCGCGGTCGGCGCGGCTGACGCCGATATCGACGAACTGCGGATCCAGCACCACCTGACAGAAGCTCTCCTGAATCGCCTTCATTGCCGCCGCCGCATCCCGAGGGCCGTTGAGGGTGATCGCCTGCACATTGACCATCGGGTAACTGGCGCTGGCCATGGCCTGCTGCAGATCGACGACACCACTGGCCGGCAGATGCAGGCGCGGGTCGGCCGACAGCGGCGGCAATTCACTGGATGCCTGGGTACCGCAGCGCTGCGGCTGGCTGCGGTAGCTGTTGATCGACTCGATCAATTGCGACTCGTCACTGGCCATGGCCGAAGCGGCCAGCGCCAGGCCCGTGGACAACGCGGCGAATCGCAGAACGGATGGCATGAAGCGCATGGAAATCTCCCTTGGGCTGAGTGCGCCCATGATGCGCGAAACGCCCCGGGGTCGTGCAATGTCTTTTTTCTTCATGGTGTGGTTTTCAGCACGGAACGTTGCGCCGGATTCTGCCGTCTACACTCTGCGAAGTCCCCGGAAACCGGGCGTCTCAGCCACGTAACACTTTGCCCGCGACGGGCGCTGCCGGAAGAATCGATCATGAAATTGCACGGGCTGATCTGTTGTCTTGTGTTGACCCTGCTGAGCGGCGCGGTGCTGGCCACCGATCAGGCACCGATCAAGGAAAAGGCCGAAGCGAAAGCCGAGGTTCTGGAAGAAAAGGCTGCCGACAAACCCAACGCCCCCCCGGCGCCGAAGTCCGAAGCCATCACCCCGAAAGAAGTACAAGCCGTCGACCCGGCCGGCACCGCGCCGCTGGACGATCCCATCACCTGTCTGGCACGCAGCATCTATTGGGAAGCCAAGGGCAAGGACACGGCGGAAATGGAAGCCGTGGCCAATGTGGTGATGAACCGCCTCGGTCATGACGGTTTTCCGGGCACCGTGTGCGAAGTGGTCAAGCAGGGCTCGGAAACCAAGAGCTGCCAGTTTTCCTGGTGGTGCGACGGCAAGTCGGATCAGGTCAAGGAAGACGCCGAATACGCGCTGGCCAAGGAAATTGCCGGCAAGGCCCTGAACCGTCAGCTCCCCGATCGCACCCATGGCGCGCTGTATTTCCACGATCACAATGTCGACCCGAGCTGGGCGAAGAAGTACACCAAGACCGCCGAGACCGGGAAATTCCTGTTCTACAAACCCAAGGACGGTGAGGCGCGCTAGGCGCAGACTTCCCGCACGCAGTTGCGCAGCCAGCGATGTGCCGGGTCGGCGTCCATGCGCGGATGCCAGAGCATCGACACGCTGATGTCCGGCATGCGCAACGGCAGGGCGAAACTGAACAGGCCTGTTCGCAGTTTGCTGGTGTGACGTTCCGGGACGGTGGCGATCAGGTCGGATTCTCGGACCAGTGTCAGCGCCGCGGAAAACCCGCCGAACGAAGTGACGATGTCCCGCGTCAGGCCGAAGGCGAGCAGCGCTTCGTCCACCGGGCCGCTGCTGCGTCCGCGCCGTGACACCAGAATGTGCTGGCCCGAAGCGAAGCGTTTGGCGCTGACCTTGCCGCTGCTCAGCGGATGCCCCTCACGCACCACACCGATCCACTGATCGCGGAACAGGATGCGGCTGTGCAGCGTCGGATCGGTGCTGTCGTCGACCACGCCGGTTTCCAGATCCACCCGGCCTTCGCGCAGCAGGGTGCTGTCCTTGTCGGCCTTTTGCACAAAACGCAGACGCACGTCGGGCGCCTCTTCGGCGATGCGGGCGAGCAGGGCGGCGGCGAAGGTTTCGACAAAACCGTCGGTGTTGCGCAGGGTGAAAGTGCGCCGCAACTGGCCGGGATCGAGCACTTCTGCCGGCCGCAGAACCGCTTCGGCTTCCTGCACCAGATAGCCGACCCGGTCGCGCAACTCCAGCGCACGCGGGGTCGGCACCAGTCCGCGACCGGCGCGTACCAGCAGCGGGTCCCCGGTGGTTTCGCGCAACCGGGCCAGCGCCCGGCTCATGGCGGACGGACTCAGACCCAGGCGCGTGGCGGCCCGGGCCACGCTGCCTTCGCTCAGCAGAACGTCAAGGGTGATCAACAGGTTCAGGTCCGGTGCATTCATGACGTGGCGTTCCATGCAGGTATCAAGTGCAAAGCATGCGTCTTGCGCCTCGTATTGTCGAGGCTCAGGCTATGTCCCATGACTTCTGCCCTGTGAGCCCCCCATGCACCGAGAACCCCTGAGCCCTTCAGCCCGCTGGGCGCTGACCAGTCTGGCGCTGTCGATGCTGATGCCGTCGCTGGACACCAGCATCGCCAACGCCGGACTGCCGACCCTGGCGGCGGCCTTCGATGCGACGTTTCAGGAAGTGCAGTGGATCGTGCTGGCCTATCTGCTGGCGGTCACCACCTTGATTGTCAGCGTCGGGCGACTGGGTGACGGCTTCGGTCGGCGGCGCTTGCTGTTGATCGGCATTGGCATCTTTACCGCCGCGTCCTTTGCATGCGCACTGGCGCCGAGCCTGGCCTGGCTGATCGGCGCGCGGGCGGTGCAAGGCGTGGGCGCGGCGATCATGTTCGCGTTGACCGTGGCGCTGGTGGCCGATGCGGTGCCCAAGGCCCGGGCCGGCAGTGCGATGGGGTTGCTGGCCACGATGTCGGCCACCGGCACCACCCTCGGGCCGTCGCTCGGTGGGCTGTTGATGGCGCATGTCGGCTGGGAGTCGATCTTTGTGATCAATGTGCCCTTGGGCTTGCTCAACGCATGGCTGGTGTATCGCTATCTGCCCAAGGACCGAATCGTACGCAAGCCTCTGGCGTTCGATTATCCCGGCACCGCGGTGCTGATGCTGACGCTGGCGGCCTATGCACTGGCGATGACGGTTGAGGGATTCACCCCGACGTTGTTGCTGATCAGTCTTTTGGGTGTGGGGTTGTTCATTCTGATCGAGAAGAAGAGCAGGGCGCCGCTGATTCATTTGTCGTTGTTCACCGACACGCGAATCAGCAGCAGTCTGGCGCTGACCTTGCTGGTGACCACGGTGATGATGACCACGCTGGTGGTCGGGCCGTTTTATCTGAGTCGAGGCTTGGGGCTCAGCAGCACTCAGGTCGGACTGGTGTTGTCGGTCGGGCCATTGCTGGCGGCGTTCAGTGGCGTGCCGGCCGGGCGTCTGGTGGATCGTTTCGGGGCGCGGCGAATGGTGCCGGGTGCGTTGCTCGGGCTGGCCTGCGGTTGCAGTTTGCTGGCGCTGTTGCCAGTGAGTCTCGGACTGCTTGCCTATGTGTTGCCGATAACGGTGGTGGCCTTGAGTTATGCGCTGTTCCAGGCCGCCAACAACACCGGATTGATGGCGGGTGTCGGGCAGGATCAACGCGGGGTGGTCTCGGCCATGCTCGGGTTGTCACGCAATCTGGGGTTGATCACCGGGGCAGCGGCCATGGGTGCGGTGTTTGCCCTGACCACGGGCGATCCGACCCGGGCGACGGCGGCGGTCATCGCGAGCGGTTTGCACATGACCTTCGGCGTTGCTGCGGCGTTGATGCTTGCGGCGCTCGGGCTCGGCGCCTTCACACACCTGCGTCTCGCGTCTCCCGTGCCGGAAAGAACAGCTCAAAGCAGGTGACACCCTCAACGCTGCTGACGCTGTAGCGGCCCTGATGCAATTGCATGATGGTCGCCACGATCGACAGGCCCAGTCCGTTGGATTGGGCCGAACGCTCGCGGGACGGATCGGCGCGGTAGAAACGTTCGAACAGCCGCGACAGATGCTCGGGGGGAATCGTCGCCCCGTGATTGCGCACCCGCAGGTAGCTGCCGTCCGGCTCGGCGATGGCTTCAACCTGCATCGTCGAATCGGTCGCGCCGTACTTGATCGCGTTGGCGCACAGGTTGGCCAGGGCCCGGCGCAACAGCATCGGCTCGGCCCAGATCACGCCGCTGCCACGGGCCTCGATGGTGACGCCGACGTCCGCCGCCAATCCTTCGAAGTAATCGGCGATGCGCTGCATTTCGTCGCAGGCGTCCAGCTCCTGACGCTGGCTCAAGGCACTGGCCGGGTCGGTGCGGGCGAGAAACAGCATGTTGTCGAGCATCCGTGCCAGCCGTTCGAGTTCTTCGACGTTGGAGGCGAGCAACTGCTGATAGGCCTCGACGCTGCGGTTCTGTTGCAGGGCGACCTGGGTTTCGCCGAGCAGGTTGTTGATCGGCGTGCGCAGTTCGTGGGCCATGTCGGTGGAGACCTGGCTCAGTTGGGTAACCCCTCTGTCGAGCCGGTCCAGCATCGCGTTGAAGGCTTCGATCATCGGCTGCAATTCCCGGGGCGTGCCGTGACGGTCGAGGCGTTCACCGAGGTTGGCGATGCCGATCCCGTGGGCATGCCGGGCAAGCCGGCGCAACGGCAGCAGGCCGCGATACACCAGCAGGCAGCCGACCAGCGCCAGGACAATCGCCGCCAGTGACGCCAGGCCATACACGCTGAGCCGGTAACTGGCGAGCATTGCCGTGCGTTCGCTCATCACCTTGCCGATCAGCACTTGCAGATTGCCCTGATCGCCGGAGTCGATACTGGCCGCCACCGCCGAAAACGGCACGCCGTTGATGCTCGGCAGATGTTGCACATCGTTGAGGGCCATCACATGGTTGATCGGCACGGCGGGTACGGTCGGCAAGGTCAGGTTGCTGGGATTGACCACGAACAAGGGCGGTTGCCCCGGGGCGCCGATGGTCAACAGCGCTTCGCGGTTGCCGAGCATGTTCTGGAACAGCGCCGGTTTGTTCTGGATCAGCTCCAGGGTGTTGCTGTCGTTGAGGATGGTGCGCAACTGATCGATGCGGCTGACCAGTTGAATGTCATCGCGGCGGGTCAGTTGTTCATCCAGCGCGTTGTACAGCGCCGCGCCGAGGCCCGCCAGGGACGCAAAGGCGAGCACCGCGAACACCAGCGCCAGGCGCAGCGTCAGGGAATACGTGCCAGTGACTTTCATGGCTGGGTATCGAAGCGGTAGCCGATGCCGCGCACGCTGTGGATCAGCTTGAGCGGGAACGGATCGTCGATCTTCGCCCGCAGGCGGCGCACGGCGACATCGACCACATTGGTGTCGCTGTCGAAATTCATGTCCCACACCCGCGAGGCAATCAGCGAACGCGACAGCACTTGCCCTTCGTGGGTGGCGAACAGTTGCAGCAGCGCGAACTCCTTGTTGGTCAGGGTGATCCGGCTGCCGGCGCGGGTGACCCGGCGCTTGAGCACGTCGATCTGCAGATCGGCCACCTGCAACTGTTCTTCTTCATGAATCGGCCCGCGCCGGGTCAGGGTGCGCAGGCGCGCCACCAGTTCGGCGAAGGAAAACGGCTTGATCAGGTAGTCGTCGGCACCCAGCTCCAGGCCTTTGACCCGGTCGGCGATGTCGTCACGGGCAGTGAGAAACAGCACCGGCGTGTCGGCTTCCTTGCGCAGCCGGCGCAGGACTTCCCAGCCATCCATTTTTGGCATCATCACGTCCAGCACGATCACGTCGAAGTCGTGTTCCAGCGCCAGGTGCAGACCGTCGGCGCCGTCCCGGGCCAGGCTCACGTTGTAACCCAGTTCCTGCAAGCCGTTGAGCAGGTAATTGCCGGCCTTGGGTTCGTCTTCGACGACAAGGATATTCATGGGCACTGCGCCTCACTGGTCAGTTGGTGCAACCGCTGCCTTGCACTTGGTAGTCCAGCACATGTTCGCGGCCCTGGTGGTCGAGGTAGTTGAGTCGTGCGGGAATGACGCCGCAAGCCTGGGAAATATCGGTGCTGGAGAGGACTTTGTCGACATCCAGGTGCACGTAGAAACCGTTGGTGTCGTGAATGACCGTGTTGTCCGGCATTTCGGCGGCGAACACAGTGCCGGTGGCGAGGAGGGCGGTGAAGGCCAGGATCAGGGTTTTCATGATGAGTCACTCGTGTCGGTGAAGTGGATCGGCAGGTCTGCCGGAACAACTTCAGGCTACCGAGCGATCCGCTCGGCAAACCGACAACTCAATGACAAAGTTGTAATGAAACCCTGAAAACACAAATCCCCTGTGAGAACAGGGGATTGTTTTGACCGCAGCTGTTTTCAACTGCCGTGGGTACTGAGAATGCTCGCAATCTGCTGCGGCTGGCAGTTGAGGTACGGCGAGGACTTCAGCCAGTGCTGGTCCGGGTACCAGGAAAACATGTACTGGCCGTCCTTCAGGCTGTCGATCACCCGTCTGGCGACTTGCGGGCGCACCGCCGGGCATCCCTGACTGCGGCCCAGGCGGCCCGTGCGTTTGCTCCAGAACAGATTCACGTAGTCGGCGGCGTGGATCACGATGGCGCGGTCCCGGGCCATGTCGTTGACGCCCGGCTCCAGGCCGTCCATGCGCAGCGAATAACCGTGGGTGCCTTCGTAACTTTCCTGGGTGCGGAACAGCCCGAGGCTGGATTGAAAACTGCCCTCACGGTTGGAGAACCGGGTGGCGAAGTTGTCCCCGGACTTCGAGCCGTGGGCAACCAGGTCGCGCAGGATGAGTTTTTTCTGCGTCAGGTCGAAGATCCACAGGCGTCGCTCGGTGGACGGTTGCGAATAATCGATGATCGCCAGGTGGCGGGACTGCTTCGCGCCGTTGTTGATCGCGCATTGCATGGCGTTCAGGGCACCTTTCAGCGCCTGGGGATTGAGTTCCGGAGCGGCGTGGGCGAGGCTGTTGTAGAGAACCGGCGAAGCGGTGCCGGCGGCAAAAACCTGACTGGTCCCCAGCCCCAGGGCAGCGGCAGTCAGCAGAAGTCGGCGCAAAAACGTCAACATTTAAAGTGAATCCTCACTGGCTACATGGTTGGCACTTTGGCTCCTGACGTCCAGTCGTCCCGGGCAGGCCCGCGAATCGGACCTGACTGTATCACCGCACCTGATGTAAGGTTGGCCGTCAATCATGACGGCCACGGATTGGAGTAAAGCAGTTGTTCAAAAAGTACGCATGCTACTTGAGCATTTGTCTGCTCGCTGCGCCGTTTGTCGTTTGTGCCGAAGAGCCGTTGCCGGCGCTCCCGACACTGCCGACGGAGGTGCCCGTGGAGCCGCAAAGTCCGTTGCAGGCCGTGCTGATCGGCCTGCCGCAGGCTTGCCCGGCGATTGCCGCCCGTCTCAGTGGCCCGGCCCTGGAACAGTTGCAGGCTTTCTACCGGCAGCAGGACTGGATGCCGGTGTGGGCAGCGGCCGGGCAATTGCCGGCCTTGCATGCGCAATTGCAGCTGTTGGCCGACGATGGCCTCAATCCGAAACGCTATCCGGTCGCCGACACGGCCCCGCAGGATGGCGAACTGTGCGCCGATATCGACATCAGCCGAAATTACCTGCAGGCCTTGCAGGACCTGCATTACGGTCGTCTGCTGCAATCGCATTTCGAACCGTTGTGGCATTCCGACGATACGCCCCGCGACCGTCAGGCGGAGCTGCTCGCGATTGCCGTGCCGGGCATGCATGACGTTGCCGCCGCCTTCGATCTGGCCCGCCCGCGCCTGGCGCAATACCAGAACCTGCGCCATCTCTACGCCGCACAACGCCTGCAGGCCTTGCCGCACTGGCAATCGGTTGGCAACGGGCCGCTGCTGCGTCCGGACATGGAAGACAAACGCGTGCCGGAGCTGGCGCGGCGGCTGTACAGCGAAGGTTATCTGAGCAGTGTGGTCGGCACGCCGGACAACGCTTATCACGGTGTTTTGGTCGAAGCCGTGAAAAGCTTCCAGGCCAACCATTCGTTGCAGGCCGACGGTGTAGTCGGGCCGGGGACGATTGCCGAGATGAACATCAGCCCGTTGACCCGTCGCGAACAACTGCGGGTCAACCTTGAGCGTTTCCGCTGGCTGGCCCAGGACATGGAGCCCGACGGCCTGCTGGTCAACGTCGCCGCTGCCGAACTGACCCTGTATCAGGGCGGCCTGCCGGTGTGGCAGACCCGCACCCAGGTCGGTCGCGCCGAACGCCAGACACCGCTGCTCAAATCCCGGGTCACGCGCCTGACGCTGAACCCGACCTGGACCGTGCCGCCGACCATCTGGAAAGAAGACAAGCTGCCGGAAATCCGCAAGGACCAGACCTTCCTCAGCCGTCAGAACCTGCAAGTACTCGACGCCAATGGCCAGCCGCTGGCCGCTGCCGATATCGACTGGGATAACCCTGGCAATATCCTCCTGCGCCAGGACGCCGGGCCGCGCAATCCGCTGGGGCAGATGGTCATCCGTTTCCCCAACCCGTTCTCGGTGTACCTGCACGACACTCCGAGCAAGGCGCTGTTCGACAAGGGGCCTCGGGCGTTCAGTTCCGGTTGTGTGCGGGTCGAGCACCCGATGAAACTGCGCGACTTCCTGCTCAGCCCGGCGGAACGAGCGCGCACCGACACCTTGCTCGCGACTGGCACCACCCATGAGTTCCGCCTGAGCAACCCGGTGCCGATCCTCATGACGTACTGGACGGCACAGGTCGACGGGCAGGGCCGCGTGCTCTACGCGCCGGACATCTACAGCCGCGACAGCGCGTTGCTCGCGGGACTTGACCGGGCGCATTGATCCTCAACGGCTGGCGCGTTTCCAGTAAAACCGCGCCAGCCACGCATCCACGCTCAACTTGCCGGCCCCGGCAAACACCAGCGGCACCAGCGCAGCCAGGTAGATCGCCGGCAGCTTGAAGTTGCCGAAGCCCTTGTTGGTGATCGCATAACCCTGGGCCAGTTCGCTCAACGACGACCAGTCTGCCGGCCAGTGCACGGCGGCGGTGGCCACCACCGTCACCACGATCAGCGAAATTGCCGAGATCCGCGTGCCAAGTCCGATCAGGATTGCCAGGGCGCAGATCAGCTCGGCCCACATCGACAGCTCCCAGTTCAGCGTCGCCGGCAAGTGATCGAAGGGAAACGGGAAGCGGTCCTGAATGTCTTCGAACCAGTTCTGGCCGTTGAATTTCTCCAGGCCCGATTCGAAAAACTCCCAGGCGATGAACAGGCGCAGGGTCAGCGGTGCCAGCCACTGGCCGGCGCGGTCGAGGTTCAGGTGCAGGCCTTTGACGGCGGTCGAAAGAGCAGTGGTCATGGTGCGACTCCATTCAATTCATTGGAAAACGGGGCACTGGTGTGCCCCGTGAAAAGGGTTATTCGCCGGCGCCGCACTTGCCTTCGCCGCATTTGCCTTCCGAGGTTTTTTCCGGGGTGTCGGCCTGCGCTTGAGTCTGGCTGTAGCCGTGATCCAGTTGCTTGACGCTGAACGCCTCGGAAGCCGAAGCGGCGTTGGACAGGGCCAGGCCACCGGCCAGCAGCAGGCCGAGGGTCAGGGAGGTTTTCGAGAGCTTGGTCATGGTGAATCTCCGATAAGAAATGTGAGTTCAAAGGCTTGATCGGGGTTGCCGATCGACAGGTTCATTTGAACGTCGGGCTGTATCGGGGATGTGTCGTCAGCGGGGGGATTTGTGCACGTGGTGTGTCCGGGCCTGCGCCGTATACAGTGCGATACACGAACGCGGTGTGATTCGGCCGGCGGGCGCAGCGTCTAGCCACCGTGTCCCCGCAATCCCATGGGGCGAGACTTCGAGACCCGGCATGCAAGCGCTGTTGAACGAGATCCTTGACGCTGTCCGGCCCCTGATCGGGCAGGGCAAGGTGGCTGACTACATTCCCGCCCTCGGCACCGTGCCGCCCGATCAACTGGGCATCGCCGTGTACGGCAACGACGGCGAAATGTATTGCGCCGGCGATGCCGAGACGCTGTTCTCGGTGCAGAGTATTTCCAAGGTGTTCAGCCTGGTGCAGGCCATCGAACACTCCGGCGAGGCGATCTGGGAACGCCTGGGCCACGAGCCGTCCGGCCAGCCGTTCAACTCGCTGGTGCAGCTGGAATTCGAACGCGGCCGCCCGCGCAATCCGTTCATCAACGCCGGAGCACTAGTGATCTGCGACATCAACCAGTCGCGCTTCGCGGCGCCGGCCTTGTCGATGCGTGATTTCGTGCGACGGCTGTCGGGCAATCCCCAGGTGATGGTCGACGGCAAGGTCGCCGATTCCGAATACCAGCATCGCGCACGCAACGCGGCGATGGCCTACCTGATGCAATCCTTCGGCAACTTCCACAACGACGTCGAAGCGGTGCTGCGCAGCTATTTCAGCCACTGCGCACTGCGCATGAGTTGCATCGACCTGGCCCGGGCGTTCTGCTTCCTGGCCAACGACGGTTATTGCAAACACAGCGGCGAACAGATCCTCACCCGCCGCCAGACCCAGCAGGTCAACTCGATCATGGCCACCAGCGGCCTGTACGACGAGGCTGGCAACTTCGCCTATCGCGTCGGCCTGCCGGGCAAGAGCGGTGTCGGCGGCGGCATCGTCGCGGTGGTGCCGGGGCAATTCACGGTGTGCGTGTGGTCGCCGGAACTGAACGCGGCGGGCAACTCGCTGGCGGGGATGGCGGCGCTGGAAATGCTCAGCTCGCGGATCGGCTGGTCGGTGTTCTGAGCCTGTGTTGCTTTGAGGGTGGGCAAGCTATACATTTTCCGGCCGCCCTCAATATGGTGAATCTGCTCCATGTCTCTCGCGCTCGAACGTCTCGTCGCTGGCACGCCCATCCCTTTCGCCGGTAACCGCGTCACCGTGGTCAGCCCCGAACTGGCTGAGCGTTTCCGACCCGGCGACCACCTGTTGGTGGAGCAGGTGAGCGGTGAGCTGTTGCTGATTCCGGTGGTGGATCAGCAGGCCGCTTCGGTGGCGATCGAACGTGCAGCGGCGGCGTTTACTGCGTTGTCTGCGGTGTCGGATGAGGCCATCAGCCGCTTCTTCGATCTGTTCGCTCAACGCCTGGAAAACCCGGACGCCTGGGCGCTGATCGAAACCGCCAACCTCGCCGACATCGAACGGGCCAAGGCACGCGGTCGGTCCACCACCCGATTGCTCGCCGATGAGCGCATGCGCCGCGACATGATCGCCGGCCTGCGCGCCTGGCGAGATGCGCCCGCCACTCGTGGCAAAGTCATTAGCAGCGTCGAGCATGACGGCTGGAAGGTCGAGCAGGTGGTATCGCCGCTGGGCATCGTCGCGTTCGTGTTCGAAGGCCGGCCGAACGTCTTCGCCGACGCCGCTGGCGTGCTGCGCACCGGCAACACTGCGGTGCTGCGCATTGGCAGCGATGCATTGGGCACCGCGCAAGCCATCGTCACCCACGCCTTGAACCCAGCGCTGGCCGATGCCGGCCTGCCGGTGGGTGCGGTGTCGCTGGTCGAGAGCGTCAACCACGCGGCCGGTTGGGCGATGTTCGCCGACCGGCGTCTGTCGCTGGCCGTGGCCCGTGGCTCAGGCCGTGCGGTCAGCCAGTTGGGCAGCATCGCTCAGCAGGCCGGCACCGCCGTCAGCCTGCACGGCACCGGTGGCGCGTGGCTGATCGCCGATCGTGATGCCGACGCCAAACGCTTTGCCGCCGTGGTGCGTAATTCGCTGGACCGCAAGGTCTGCAACACCCTCAATGTCTGCCTGATCCAGCGCGACCGTGCCGCTGAGCTGGTGCCGTTGTTCCTCGACGCCTTGCAGCAGGCCGGCACCGCACGCGGTCAGGGTTGCAAATTGCACATCGTCGAAGGCAGCGAAAGCTACCTGCCGAGCGAGTGGCAGAACGCGACGGTCGAGGTCTATCGCGCCGAGGGTTATCAGACCGAAGCGTTGGCCGAGCCATTGTCGGAGGCACAGCTGGGCCGCGAGTGGGAATGGGAAGAAACCCCGGAAACCAGCCTGATGATCGTCGACGGTCTGGATCAGGCCATCGCACTGTTCAACCGCTACAGCCCGCAGTTCACAGTGTCACTGATCAGCGAAGACGTAGCCGTTCAGGAGCGTTTCTACAGCGCGGTCAATGCGCCGTTTGTGGGCAACGGGATTACCCGTTGGGTCGATGGTCAGTACGCGCTGAACAAGCCGGAGCTGGGGCTTTCGAACTGGGAAAGCGGTCGCCTGTTTGCCCGCAGCGCGATTCTTTCGGGTGACGGTGTGTTCACTGTGCGCAGCCGCATGACCCAGGTCGATCTGGGCGTAAAACGCTAAAACCAGAAATCCGCGCCTGTCGCAATGACAGGCGCGGCGTTTTTGTATCACTTGGCACTGGCGGCGGATTCGATCAGGCTGGCCACGGCTTTCGGATTCGACACCATCACCACATGGGACGCGCCCTTGACCACCACGGTCTTTTTGGCGTGCGCCCGTTCGGCCATGAACGCCATGGCTTGCGGCGGGATGTTCTTGTCCTTGTCGCCGTACACGAACCACGACGGAATCGATTTCCACGCAGGCTCGCTGGCCGCCTCATTCAGAGCGGCCTCGGTGACCGGGCGCTGGGTGGCGGCCATCAGTTTCGCATCCGCGTTCGGTACATCGGCAGCGAACTGGTCGTGGAACTTGTCCTGCTGGATATACAGATCCTTGCCACCGTCCTTCAGGGCAACGGGTGGCGCGAGAGTCGGGCCGAGGGTGCTACCGGGGAATTTTCCGGCCAGCCCGGCCACGGTTTCACCGGTTTCCGGCGCAAACGCGGCGACATACACCAAGGCTTTCACATTGGCGTTGCCATACGCCGCTTCACTGATCACCGGCCCGCCGTAGGAATGGCCGACCAGCACCACCGGCGATTTGATCCCGGCCAGAACGTCGGCGACCGATTGCGCATCACCCTTGAGCGTGCGCAGCGGGTTGGCCGCCGCGATCACCGGATAACCGTCCTTTTCCAGAATCTTCACCACGCCGTTCCAGCTGCTGGAATCGGCGAAGGCACCGTGCACCAGCACCACGGTGGGTTTCTCGGCAGCCATCGCCGAAGTGGCGCCGGCCATGGCGGCGGTGAGGGCCAAACCTGCAAACAACTTGTTCATCGGGTGTTCCTTGTGTCGGGAGGAGGAATGCAGCGTTCGGGCTTATTCAAGGCGTTCGCTGTATCGGGGATGTGTCCGCCTCCCGGCGCGGGTGCATGAAACTGTGTCTGGCAGGGCGCAGGCTACACGCTGATACAAAGCAAACGCCCCGGCAGGTGCGGGGCGTTCGGTTCAGGCGGCATTGACCGTTTGGCCATGCACTGCGCAGGTCGACGGTTGCTCGGCCAGCGAGACGAAGGTGCGACGGTCAGTCGTCAAGGCATCGATGGAGCCGGTCTCGATGTCGTAGACCCAGCCGTGCAGGTTCAGCAGGCCTTTCTCCTGGGCCAGACGCACGCTCGGGTGAGTCTGGATGTTCGCCAGTTGCGCGATCACGTTCTCGCGCACCATCGAACTGAGCTTGGCGGCGTCATTGGCGTGTGGCCGTGATTCGTTGACCACTTTCGCCGACTCGGCATGTTGCAGCCAGCCGCTGACGGCGGGCAGGTGATCCATGCATTTGCACTGGGCGATGGCAGTCATGGCGCCGCAATCGGAGTGGCCGCAGATCACGATGTCGGTGACGCCGAGCACGGCGACCGCGTACTCCACCGTCGCCGAAACCCCGCCCGGATGCGGACTGTAGGACGGCACGATGTTGCCGGCGTTGCGGATCACGAACAGTTCGCCGGGTTCCTGTTGGGTCAGCAGCTCGGGCACTACACGGCTGTCGGAGCAGGTGATGAACAAGGTGCCCGGGGTCTGGGTAGTCGCGAGGTATTTGAACAGCTCGGTGCGTTGCGGAAACGCTTCGCTCTGGAACTTCAGGAAGCCTTCGATCAGGTTTTTCATGGTGTAGTCCTCTCAGTTCGAACAGCCAGTACCGAATTCGCTGTATTGAAGAATGTGTTTTGCGCCGTGGCTGTCGAGGTAGGTCATCTCGACCGGCACTACGCCGCAGATGTCGGCCACCGGGGTGATGCTCACGACTTGCGCGATGTCCAGTTGCATGCCGTAGCGATAGGCGACGGCCTCTTCATCAGCCTGGGCCTGGGCGGCGAGGCCGACGAGCAGGGCCAGGGACAGCAGGATTTTTTGCATGGGGCAGCCTCCAGACAGATGTGGTGACGACTTGGCAATTCAGGTTTGGACGGGCCCGCGCGCGGGGTGCGGGCCCGGAGGGATCAGAACGGACGCAGCGGGAGGAACTTGCCGTCGAGGGTGACCACGGCGCGGGAACCGCCTTCAGGGTCTTCGACTTTTTTGATGTCGAGCTTGAAGTTGATCGCGCTGATGATGCCGTCGCCGAACTGCTCGTGAACCAGTGCCTTCAGGGTGGTGCCGTAGATCTGGATCATCTCGTGGAAGCGGTAGATGGTCGGGTCGGTCGGCACACCGTCGAGGCTGCCGCGCAGCGGGATGATTTGCAGGGCGGCGACGTCTTCGGCGCTCAGTTCCAGCTTGTCGCCGACCACTTCGGCGGCGGCTTTTGGCAGCGGGTGCTGGCCGAGGAGGGCGGCGGTGACGTAGGCCAGGCTCAGGCCGGTGCCGTCGGCCAGGTCCTGCCACGACAGATTTTTCTGTGCCTTGGCATCCAGGGCGCGAGTGGTCAGGGCGATGCGGCTGTCGTTGTAGGCTTGGGATTGCATGGTGCTTCTCCTTTCGGGGTTGGCTTGCTGTGTGGGATTCATCTTCTGCCGATTGATCCATAGCGTCCAAGACCGATATACAATGCAAGGCATAAGCATTGCCTATAGATGGAGAGCCCCATGCTGCTGCGACATTTGCGATACCTGCTGGCCGTGGCCGATCACGGCGGCTTCACCAGGGCGGCCGAAGCGCTGCACGTGTCGCAGCCGACCCTGTCGCAACAGATCCGCCAACTGGAGGAAAGCCTCGGGGTGGATCTGTTTGATCGCACCTCGCGTTCGGTCAAACCCACTGATGCCGGGCAGGCTTACATCGAATGTGCGCGGCGGGTGCTGGTGGAGCTGGAGGCGGGCAAGCGCGCGCTGCATGACGTGAGGGATCTGTCCCGAGGCTCGCTGCGGCTGGCCATGACCCCGACGTTCATGGCGTATCTGGTGGGGCCGTTGGTGCGTGACTACGTGGCGCGGTATCCGGGGATTCATCTGGAGATTTTCGAGCTGTCGATGGATGACATCGAAGCCGGGCTGGCGGATGACTCGCTGGATATCGCGATTGCCTTCACCCCGGTGCGCAATCCGGACATTGAATGCATTCCGGCGTTTGTCGAGACGCTGGGGGTGATGGTCGGGCGGGAGCATCCGTTGTATGACAGCTCATTGGTTCTGAGCCCCAATGACATCGCGCAACTTGATTTCGCACTGTTGGCGCCGGGTTACATCACCCGGGTGTCCGTCGATGAGTATTTTCGCCAGCACGGCATCACGCCCAAGGTGCAGATCGAGGTGAATTCGGTGAGTACCTTGCTCGAAGTGATCCGGCATGCGCCGATGGCGACCATGTTGCCGGAGGCGATAGCCACGGAGGATCGGGCATTGCGCCGGTTGCGTGTGAAGAGTGAGGCGCCGCAGCGGGGGGCGGCGTTGTTGCGGCGCAAGAACAATTATCACAGTGCGGCGGCGGTGGCGTTCATGGAAATGGTGTTGGAAAAACGTTCATGAACAGGGTTTGCGTTCAATAAAAAAGGGCCTGCTCCTTATTGGAAGCAGGCCCTTTTGTTTATTGAAGTTGCAACTTAGCAGAACCGATCAATCACCCGGACTTCGTTCTTGTTCTGCATCGAGTCCCACGCCTGTTTCAGCGTTTGCAGAACATTACCGATGAAGTCCTTGTCGGCCGCGGCTTTTTTGCCGACATAGCCGTGGCCGCGGCGGTACATCTTCAGGCGGGCCAGCAGGTTCTGGTTGTTCCGGTCGAACTCTTCTTCACCAGCGTGGGGCGACAGGCAGTCGATATGGACCTGACCCGACTTGCTGATCCACAGAATATGGCTGTCGTGGCTGTCTTTTTGCGCAGCGAACATACGAGCCAGTTCTTCGATAGTAGGTTGATTGTTCAGATTCATGATATTGCCCCTTGACCAGTCTGGTGATCTTTCAAAGTTGATTCGCTAATACAGGTAGCCCATCGGTTAGTTGATCCCTGGCACCGAAACCAGGACGTCAGCGGTCGCCCGTGTGAAGTACGGGGTCATGCGTCTGTTGCATGTAGTCGTGTTGAATAACTGCTACGCAATAGCGTCACAACGAGGAGAAGCAGCGAAAACCGGGAGGCTCCTTGACGACGTTTTCAGGGTCGACCACAAGCGTCTTGAGAATTTTCGCCAGCGCTTCTCGTCCTTGTACTGGACGTTCAGGCCAGGTCAGCTTCTTCAATCTGCCTTGTGGGCAGCGTGTATCCGGAAAAAACAGCTCGGCGGTCAGACGAGCTTGCTCAAGCGTGTTGCCAGTACTCCCGATCGGGGAGACGTCTGCATCATGCAAAAGCCAAACGACGCCGTCAACGGTTTTGTAGTGATTACTTTTGCTCACTACATATTGTCGGACAAAGTCATTCTGGAATGAGAAAAGGGCCGTTCAGGCAGCGTGAGAAGGGCTACGCAGGCAGTAGAAGGTGCAGGGGTAACCGTCCACGGTTTTCTGCTGGCGAGTGAAGTCGCCGCCGCTCACCTCAGGGATGACCCTGGCCCAGAACCGCTGTGCAGGCAGGTTGGCGTCGACATGGAAAATCTGCCATTGACCGGGCAAGTGACTCAAGAGGGCAGAGGCGACAAACTGCGCGACGCCTTGGCCACGCCAGCGTCGGCTGACGAAGAAATAGCCGATGTTGTAGTCGGCGCCTTCAATGAGGATGTGGTCATCCACGGTCACGAACCCCGCCAGTTCGCCGTCGACATGGATCAGGAACGGCCGGGTTGCCGGTTGGCGCCAGTAATCGTCCTTCAACTGGATCGGGAAGAAACCATGCCCGCCCAGCTTCAGCGGCAGCCATTCGCTGAAGTCGTAGGTGTAGAACTGCATCAGGTTTTCGATGGTGTCCAGTTCGTCGCGCCGGGCGACGCGCAGTTCGATGACAGACATGCCGCAGGCTCCTGACAATCACTGCAGAAACAGTAGCCCGCGGCGGGCTATTTGGCAGCCGGTTTCGCCGCGCGTTTGCTGGTTCCGGCCGTTTTGCGCCGAGTGGTCTTGCGCTTGCTCTTCCACGGCGCTGCAGCCTTGCCGGCAGGCGGTGGGCCGCTGATGGTCAGGTTCAGGCCGGCACAACGGGTCACTTGCTTGCTCATCCACGCGGCCTGTTTGGTGACGAATTCTTCCAGACTCATTTCGCCGCTCTGCACCATGTCCAGCGCCTGTTCCCAGATTGCGGTGGTTCCGGGGTCGGCAATCGCTCGCGGTACCGCGTCGATCAGGCTGAACGCGGCGGGTGTGGCGGACAATGCCTTGCCGTTCTTCACCAGATAACCGCGATCCAGCAGGCCCTGAATGATCGAGGCGCGGGTCGCTTCGGTACCGATCCCGGTGGTGTCCTTGAGTTTCTGCTTGAGCAGCGGGTCTTCCACCAGTTTGGCGACGTTCTTCATCGCCTTGATCAGATCGCCTTCGGTGTAGGGCTTGGGTGGCTGCGTCCACAGATCCTTGAGCTTTACGTCAGCGATAGCACATTCGGCGCCTTGGCTCAGCGTCGGCAGGGTTTGTGGCGCGGGGGCTTCACGGCCCTTGGCCGGGGCCAGTGCTTCCGGCAGTGCGCGTTTCCAGCCCGGTTCTATGATCTGCTTGCCGACGGCGCGCAGGGCTTCACCGGCGCAGTCGAAATCGGCCTGGGTGCGGTCGTATTCATGATTGGGCAGGAACTGCGCCAGATACCGTGCACGGATCAAGGTATAGACCGCCCGGTGCTTACCGCTCAGGCGTTCGAGATTCTTCGCGGCGGCGGTGGGGATGATGCCGTGGTGGGCGCTGACCTTGGCGTCGTTCCAGGCACGGGAGCGGCGCTGTGGCTCCAGATGTTCGCGCAACGCTTCGAGGCCCGGATCGGCCTGACGCAACGCCGCGAGAATCCCCGGCGCCTCGCTGTGCTGGCTCAGGGGCAGGTAGCCGCAATCGCTGCGCGGGTAGGTGATGACTTTGTAGGTTTCATAGAGGGCCTGGGCGATGTCCAGGGTTTCCTGGGCGCCGAGGCCGAGCTTCTTCGAGCAGACTTCCTGCAGGGTGCCAAGATCGAAGGGCAGGGGCGCCACTTCGCGCATGCGCTCGGTGCGCAGCTTGACCACCCGGGCGCTGGCAGCGCTGCTGATTGCGGCGGCCGCTTGCTGGGCGAGCGCCTGATTGAGGCAGCGATCCTGATCGTCGCAGGCATCGTTCGGCGCACGCCATTGCGCCGTAAACGCCGTGCCGTCATGCAGCAGTTGCACATCAATCGCCCAGTACGCGACGGGTATGAAATCGGCAATGCTGCGATCGCGATCCACCACCAGCCGCAGGGTCGGCGTCTGCACCCGGCCCACCGGCAGCACGCCCTGATAGCCCGATTGCCGGCCGAGCAGGGTGAACAGGCGACTCATGTTCATCCCGATCAGCCAGTCCGCCCGGGAACGCCCTAATGCCGAGTGATACAGACTGAAGGTTTCAGCGCCCGGCTTGAGCGCCGCCAACGCCTTGCGAATCGACGCTTCGTCCAGCGCCGACAGCCACAAGCGGCGGATCGGCCCGCGATAGCGGCAATGCTCCACCAGTTCCCGGGCGATCATCTCGCCCTCACGGTCGGCGTCGGTGGCGATGATCAGTTCGCTGGCCTCGCCGAGCAGGCGCTTGACCGCTTTGTACTGGCTGGCGGTGCGCGGCTTGACGGTCATTTTCCATTTGTCCGGGATGATCGGCAGATCCGCCAGCACCCAGCGTTTGTAACGGGCGTCATAGGCGTCCGGCGGAGCGGTTTCCAGCAGGTGGCCGATGCACCAGGTCACCGTGACATCCGTTCCCAGCCAGCAGCCATCGCCCCGGCGCCTGGCACCGAGTACGGCCGCAATATCCTTGGCCTGGGAAGGTTTTTCACAGAGGTACAGCCGCATAACCACCGTCGTCGATCATTGCCCGAAGAGGCGCACAGAATGGCCTGAGTCGGGCGTCGGGGCAACTTTTATCTGTATGGATATACAGATAAAAGGATTGCCGGTCATGACAGCCTGCGTCGGGGCAATCGGGGACGCTATCGAGAAATTGAATGGCGTTCGTGCCCGGCACTGTGTCAGGTTCGAATCGCCTCAACAGGGCGAGTGACAGGACGATCTCGCCAGAAGATCGCCGTTTTACTGTCTGACACTGACTCTTCAGCAACAAGGACGTACACCATGTCTCAACCTTCCTCCCAGGCCAGCAGCGCCTTCACCGCGGTCGACACCTTCAGCCACCTGTATGACCGTGGCACCGGGACCGTCAACGGCAAACCGTCGTTCACCGCCGACCAGGCCGCCGACGAAATCCTGCGCAAGGGCATGTCGTGGCAAGACAAGAATGCCGACGGCAAGATTGATCTGACTTACACCTTCCTGACCGACAAACCTTCGAACTACAACCCGAAGCTCGGCAACTTCAGCGAGTTCAGCGCCCAGCAGAAAGCCCAGGCCGTGCTGTCGATGCAATCGTGGTCGGACGTGGCCAAAGTCACTTTCACCGAAGGCAAGGGCGGTGACGGTCACATGACCTTCGGCAACTACGACGTCAGCACCGGCGGCGCGGCGTTCGCCTACCTGCCACAGGGCAGCAGCTATGACGGCCAGTCGTGGTACCTGATCAACGACCAATACCAGGTCAACAAGACCCCGGACACCAACAACTACGGGCGTCAGACCCTGACCCACGAAATCGGCCACACCCTCGGCCTGTCGCACCCGGGCGCCTACAACGCCGGCAACGGCAACCCGACCTACAACGACGCCAAGTACGCCGAAGACACCCGTGGCTACAGCCTTATGAGCTACTGGAGCGAAGCCAACACCGACCAGAACTTCAGCAAGGACGGCAGCGGCGCCTACGCTTCGGCTCCATTGCTGGACGATATCGTCGCCGTACAGAAACTCTACGGGGCCAACCTCGAAACCCGTGCCGATGACACCGTGTACGGCTTCAACTCCAACGCCGACCGGGACTACTACAGCGCTACTTCGAACACCTCCAAAGTGGTGTTCTCGGTATGGGACGGCGGCGGCAACGACACTCTGGATTTCTCGGGTTTCAGCCAGAACCAGAAGATCAACCTCAACGAAGGTTCGTTCTCGGACGTCGGCGGCCTGGTGGGTAACGTGTCCATTGCCTATGGCGTGACCGTGGAAAACGCCATTGGCGGTTCGGGCAATGACCTGTTGATCGGCAACAGCGCCGCCAACGAACTGATTGGCGGTGCCGGCAACGACATCATCTACGGCGGTGGCGGCGGTGACACGCTGTGGGGCGGTGAAGGCGCGGACACCTTTGTGTTCGGCACCGCCAGCGACTCGACCATGACCGCGCCGGACTGGATCATGGATTTCACCAGCGGCCTGGACAAGATCGACCTGTCGGGCATCGCCGGGTTCGCCACCGGCGCGGCCACGCTGAACTTCGTCAGCGGCTTCACCGGGCACGCGGGCGACGCGATCCTCACTTACTTCGCAGAGACCAACCAGACCAGCCTGATGATTGACCTGACCGGCCAGGGTTCGGTTGATTTCGCTGTGGGCGTGGTGGGGCAGGCTGTGGCGACTGATATCGTCGCGTGATCTGAAACGATAAAAACCGCAGTCCTTTGCAGGCTGCGGTTTTTTTGTTTTCGGACATCGCTCTACGACAGTGAAATCCGTTATTGCTCGGTCTCGAGAATCGACGTGGCGGGGGCGTTACGTACTCTGGCAAACCACCAGAGAGCCGCCACGCCCAGCAGCGTCGCCAGCACGGCCAGAATCAGAATCACACGTTGCGTCCCCAATGGCGCAGCGAGCAGTGCGACCAGCAGACCGGCCAGCGGTTGCGACAAGTTGTTGAGCAGGGTGATCACGCCGACGGTCTTGCCGAAGTCCTGAGGGGGAATGACTCGCTGGCGAATGCTGCGCATGTAAACGTTGAACATCTTGTCGAAGCCGACGATCAGCAGGAAACCCAGCACATAACCCGCCAGGTTCGGGCTCAGGGCACTGATGAAGGCGCCGGCGGCGAGCATCGAATAGGCAACGCCACCCAGTACGCGCAACGGCAATACCACTCGGGCGAGGAAAAACAGAATCACGATGGTGGTCACCGCGCCAGCCGCTTGCAGCACGGCGTAGTCGTCCTTGCCGGCGCTGTATTGACCGAGCACCATGGCCGCCGAAGTGGCCAGGGTGACCCCGACAATCAGGTTGACCCCGACCGCCAGGGTGATGATCTTTTTCAGCTCCGCCAGTTCGCGGATATGCCTGAAAGCGATGCGCAGAGGCTGCAGCCAGATGTCCTGATGCTGCTCGAACACCTCCAGGGTGATACGGCTGAAACGTTGCCACACCAGCATGCTCAGGTCGGCCAGCAGGAACAGCCCGGCCACCCACAGCACCACCCAGTGCCAAGCCGAAACCTCCAGAAGCAATGCCGCCACCAAGGGCCCCAGAACCAGTCCGGTCTGGTCGGCTATCTGCGAGTAGGAAAGGGTTTTGGTGTAGCTGTAGTGCTGAAAAATATGCGGCATCAGCACTTCGCGGGCCATGATGCCCTGAGTAGTCAGCACGCCGCACAGCGCTGACAGCACCACCAGCCATGCGATACCGCCGAAGACGGCATAAAGCCCCACTGCCAGCACGCAGAGCAGCGCGCGGTAGACCTGACTGATGTGCAGGATTCTGATGGGCGAGAACTTGTCGCACAGGGCACCGCACAACGGAAACGCGAGAAAGCGCGGCAGCGACTCGACGAAAAATGCTAGCCCCGCCCAGGACGCGCTGTTGGTGGTCTGGAATACCACCAACGGCACGATGAACAACAGGATCTGATCCGCCAGCCGCGACAGGAACAGCGAGATGAAAAAAGCCAGGTAATCCTTACGCATGATGACACTCCTGTGGGTGGGCGGCCTGGCGGGGCTGCCGCAACGTCAGTAAGCCGAGCCCGAGCTGTCGTTGAGGTTATGTCGCTCGTCGCCACGCAGGGGCGGGTTGAACACGCTGACCAGAATCAGATCCTGTTCCTTGCCCCCGCGCAGATAATGGCGATCGTGCTGGTCGAGCACATACACATCGCCAGGTCGAATCGGGTAGACATTTCCCTGCATATCTTCGACTTCGCCTTCCCCGGCAATGCAATAACACGCCTCCAGATGATTGCGATAGTGCAACAGCGATTCGGTGCCGGCGCGGACCACGGTGTGACATAGGGTAAAACCCATGGCATCGCGTTCGGTGAGCAGACGATGGCTGGTGCCGGCGCCCCATTCGACGAAGTACGGGGTTTTTTCTACTTCGGATTTGTTGCGAATGAACATGTAAACCTCGCTGAGAAAGTCGTTGGTGAAAAATCAGTCAGGCCGTTTTGGCGTCGACGCTGGAAGGGTTCAAAATGGCCTCGCCACAAGCCAGCATCGTGTCGTTCCACACCACGTCGCGGTGCGCGGCGATGGCCTGGATATCGCGCCAGTGACGCTGGAGCGGGTTGCCGGCGACCAGTGACGAGGCACCAAGTCGTTCCACCAGGCGCCGGACCACTTGCACGCATTGCTGTGCCAGATAGGCGCGGTCGCGCTTGAGCTGTAATACTTGCCAGGTGTCCAGTGGGCGATTCTGGACACCTGCCTCATGCAGTCGGGAAACCAGCGAGTCATACAGCAGCCCGGCGCTGTACAACTGCGCAGCCGAGTGGGCTGCCTGCTCGGCGATCCGTGGATCGCCGGCCAGGGGCGATCCGGCAAGCGCCGTCACAAACGCGGCGTGGGCGCCCTCGGCGCAACCCAGCAACGGGCCAATGATCGAGGTCGTGAGGTAGGGCACCAACGGCGCATGGTCGATGTAGTCGGTGCCGGGCGCAGGCGGATGTCGGGCAAATACCTCATGCAGCGCGAACACACGTTCATGGGGTACCAGCAACTGGTGGGTCAGCACATCGTGGGAACCGGTGGCCGACATGCCACAGCTGTCCCAGCTGTCGAGCCGCTGAACATCATTCGCAGCGACCAGCAGCAGGAATCGAGGAGTCTGATCGGCATCCGGGTGATTCGGACATGGGGCATTGAGCATTAGCCAGGTGGCGTCTTCGATCCCCGAGCTGAAGCGCCACCGCCCATTGACCCGAATGCCATCGGTTTCTCGGGATAACTGGCTGTTGGTGCTGCCGGACGCCGAAGCGAACAATTGCCGGGGCCCTTCTGCGTACAACAGGTCCTGGCAGGCCGGTGGCAGGCGCCGGGCGATGCAGCCGTGGCCTCCGACCAGGGCCAGCATCCAGCCCGTGGAGGCACAGGCTCTGGCGGCAATGCGCGCGCTTTCCACCAGCGTTGGCCAGTGCCCGCTGCTGGTGGTCTGCGCGCGCGGCGAGAGCAGGTCCAGCCAGTCGCCAGCGAACAGTTCGCTGAAGGTTCTGCTGCTCAGGCGGCGGTTTTTTTCTGCCGCGGCTGCGCGTTCGCGCCAGGCCGGAAGATGCTCCAGCGCCCGTTGGCACAGTGCGGGTGACGCGGCGTGGTGAAACGCTTGGTCGGCGCGATCAATCATCGACTGGCTCCGCGACAGCAGCGTGGGGAGCTGACAAGTCGCCAAGGCGCGCCCCTTCAAAACAGAACGCTGCGGGTTGCACTACCGGGCCCAGCAGACCGAGGAAACGTTCGATTTGCGCTGGATCGTCCGAGGCGACGAATTCACAGAAATTGCTGCTGCTCCACAGTAAGTGAACATGCTTGAATCGGCCCGACAGGGCACTGACCAGTTCTTCCAGGGTGACCTGTCCATTCTGCATCTGCTCAAGCATCTGCTGGCGTTTCCAGCGGATTTCTTCCTCACTGAAGTAGCGGGTCTTGAATACTTCATCCTTGATCCGTTCGCGCCGCAGGTATTCCTGTGGGGCGGGGTGGTTGAGTTTCTCAAGGAAGAACACCAGCCCCCCAGGTTTGAGAAACTGCTTGATATGAGCGATCTGCCGCTCGCGATCGCGGGTATAGAACTGAAACGCGGCCATTTCATAAATGAAATCGAACCCCTGGCTGAAGCGTTCGTAGTCGGGACTTTGCAGCAGCGCAGGGGTGACTTTGAAGACCGATTGCGGATAGAACAGCGACAGCGCCGGGTCTGCGTGGCGCTCGAACGAAATCCGGTTGGCCTGGTTGGGCGATGAGGTAAAGCTGCGAATCAGACCCTGCGAGTGGCCGGCCAATGCGCGGCCGTTGCTGCCATCGAAAGCATCCACCTCGAACAGGCTGAAGGTCTGGTCGGCGCTTCGGGTACTGGCCCGGGCCAGACGGGTCAGGGCCACGCCGACCCTCGACAGTTCTTCGAGGATGTACGGCACGCTGGCCAGAAAGTGCGAGAACAACGGACCCGCACCTTCGATCAGACGATCGTGGTAGTCGAGGATCTCTGGGTCTTCGATTTCTGACTTCAGATGGCTGTGCAGCGACTGCAATGGTACCTGGCTGGCGCCCGTGGCCAGACTGTGGAAGTGCCCGGCCAGTTTCAGCATGGCGCTCTGTTGCAGATTGTGGTCCAGACCGATGTCATCCAGTGGCGGCTGCGGACAAGTGTTCATGAAGTAGCTCCTGCTGTCAGATCAGTCCTTTGGCGGTGAACTTGCCCGAATCGGTTTTTGGCAAGGCTTCGAGAAATACGCATTGGGCCGGCACCATGTGCCAGTCCAGGCGGCTCTTGCAGTAATCCAGCAAGGCCTGTTCGCTGGTCTGGCGATGGTCGGCGTCAAGTACGATGCAGGCCTTGGGCACGTGCCCGGCCGACTCGTCGGCGACCGGCACCACCAGCACTTCGGCGACGGCGGGGTGGGAGGCCAGGCACTGTTCGATTTCCCTCGGGTTGACGTTCCAGATGTTGCGCGCGAACACATCATCCTTGCGCGCCACGTAGTAGAGATAACCCTCTGCATCTCGCTTGAACAGGTCGCCGGTGCGGTACAGCCGCGAATGGCCGAACTTATCGTGAACGAAGGCCCTGGCATTAGCCTCGGGCATGTTCCAGTACTCCAGCATCAGATAGTCGCTGGTCACCAGCAACTCGCCTACTTGCTCGGGTTCGTCGATGGCACGACCCTGTTCGTCGACCAGGTAGAGGCTGACGCCGGGCAGAGGTTTGCCCACCGACGTCGGGCGCAGGTCAATCTCTTCAGGGGGGAGGTAACTGACACGTTTGCATTCGGTGAGCCCGTAGTTGGAAAAGATCCGCACCTGGGGCAAGGCCTGGCGGATCCGCTGAATATGTCGCGTGTGCAGGGCCTGACCACTGCTGGAGATATAGCGCAGCTCCGGAACCCGTGCCTGCCACTGCGGGTCGGTATTGGCCAGCAGAAAAAACACCGGGGGAAACACATGCATGGCGGTGACGGACTCGCGCTCGACCACCCTGAGGACATCCTCCGCGCTGGCGGCGGGCTTGCTTTCAATGACGCTGGTGGCACCGGCAAACAACGGCATCATCACGTTGTAGACGCCGTAGTCGGAGGCCAGTGTCGAGTAGCTGAGGATGCGGTCGTCGGGACTGTTCTGCAGGTAGGTGGTAACCCTGCTGGAAGCCGCCAGCATGATCCGGTGATTGACCAGCACGCCTTTGGGACTGAAGGTCGAGCCTGAGGTATAGAAAATCGAGGTGGGTCGTTCGGGATCAGCATCCAGTGGTGCGGTGGCCGGGGCATTGTGTGTTTGGTTCGCGGCAAAGACATCGCCCAGATGGATGACTTTTGGCGTAGCCTCGGGGGCGGGAACGGTCAGCAGGATAAGGTCCAGCCCGGCGGCTTCGATCAGTTCCGGCAAGTTGTCGGTGTAGTCAGTGATCAGTACCCGCGCACCGGAATGCTTGAGCTGATGAATCAGCTTGGTGCGACTCAGGGTGTGATGGGTGGCGGCGGTGATTGCCCCGGCTTGCAGCAGCCCGAGGTAGGCGGCGATCAGTTCGACGGAGATGGTCGAATACAGTCCCACGCGCTCGCCCGGTGCAATTCCCAGGCTGGGCATCAGAGAGGCGATGTCGTCCACTCGCTGCTGCAGTTTCTGATAAGTGGTCGCGACCCCATCCAGAACAATGGCCGGTTTGGTCGGGTATTGACGGGCGTTATCGGCGATGACCTGATGAAAAAGTTGCATGGCTCAATATCCTTTCAAGCACAACTTCGGGGGAGTTAATTACGTTTTCTTGCACACACCGAAACATAGGTTCCTTGCCAGGTATAAGGGTCGATTGGCAAGTTTTCGGAGTTGCTTAGTGGCCAACTCTGTTTGTCAAAAAACGTATTGAAGTCATAGATATCAAAGTCGCACAGCCAGGCATCAAAGAAACCTTCGCTGTCTTGAGTGGATAATCCGGCTTCCTTGTCCCAGATAAAAGGCTCGCCGCTTGCCTGGAAGTAACGCGTCAGGTCGGATAACAAGTCGAGGAATATATAACCGCCAGGTTTTACAGCGCTGATGATTTTGGGCATCACGATGCGAAGTTCTTCCTGGCTGAAGAAGTGCAGCACTTCCGAACAGACCAGCACATCGTAAGTTGCAGAGCCGGGGTCATAGTCGAGGATGTCCGTCTGCTGAAAATCGAGCTCGCGTAACCAGGGGTTATGCCTGCGGCTCTGAATCGTGCTGTCCACCATGTCCACGCCGCTAAGGCTGTAGCCCTTGCGGGCCAGGGCCGTGAGGTTGCGACCATCGCCGCAACCCAGCTCCAGTGCGCGACCCGGACCGTCAGGAAGACTGGTCAGAAACTGTTTGAACTCATCGCGCAACTCACCAAACAGTGTGCCGTTATCACAGGCGCTGTATTCTCTGTCATACCATTCTTTCAGGACGGAACTGTTCACTACTTTCATAGTTATTCTCTGGCGTCGACAGGCGTGGCGCGCAAGGAATCGCGCAGGGGAAAAACGTGCGTTCAGTTGATCAGGTAGCGTTTGGGAAATATGAGGTTTTTGTGAAGGAGGGATGTAGCAGGCGACGGCAAGACATAATGAAACTCCATTTAATTGTTTTTCTTGAAGAGCATCCATGATTATCGAAAGTTGTAAGCGGCTCGATAACGGAGGGGATATTTCCATCGTGCGGCTTGTGCTGTCAAGGCGAACAATGGCCCATCATTAGGTATTTTTGTCACCAGTCAGTGACCATAAAAGCCATAGCCATTTCAGATCACGATTGGTTTGATCGAGCAAAAGCCGTTCGGCTGCGAACCCGACGTGATCGGGCCACATGGGTTATACCTGAAGCGCTCCCTTCGTCGCAGTCAGGAGAAACCGATGAAAACCTCCGGTCCCAGTCCCGTCATCACCATCGCCGAGCAGCCAGGTTGTGTGTTGGTGAAGTTCCATGGCATCCAGATCGCCGCCTCGGCCCGCGCACTGGTACTGCTCGAAGCCAATTACCCGCCGGTCTACTACATCCCCCGCGAAGACATCGACGAAAAGTACTTCGCCCGCACCGACCATACGAGCTATTGCCCGTACAAGGGCGACGCCAATTATTTCAGTCTGCAAGTGCCCGGACATGAGGGCGCGAACGCGGTGTGGACGTACGAAAATCCGAAGATTTCGGTCAGCCAGATCAAGGATTACGTTGCGTTCTATCCCGATCAAGTGAAGTTCGAATTGCTGGGGGCGGAGCTCTGACAGGCAGGTTGTGGCGAGGGCGTGAAACCCCCGCCACAGGCTTCAGGATCAGTTCTTGTCGAGATCGATATTCTTGGTCTCACGCAGACAGATCATCCCCACCACCAGGCTTACCCCGGTAATCAGCACCGGGTACCACAGCCCATAGAAAATATCCCCGGTGTACACCACCAGCGCAAACGACACGGTCGGCAGGAAACCGCCGAACCAGCCGTTGCCGATGTGGTACGGCAGGGACATCGAGGTGTAGCGGATACGGGTCGGGAACAGTTCGACCATCAGCGCCGCAAGCGGGCCGTAGCACATGGCGGAGATGATGATCAGGGCGACGATCAGAGCCACGATCATCGGCTTGTTGATCTGCTGCATGTCAGCCTGTTGCGGGTAGCCGGCGAGGGTGATTGCGCCGCGCAGGGCAGCTTCGTCGAAGCCGTCGAGTTTCACATCGCCGACGCTCACTTGCACCGCGCTGCCGGCAGGCGCTGCGACGCTGGAGTAGGGCAGGCCCTGCTTGACCAGGAAAGTCTTGACCTTGTCGCACGGGCTGTCGAATTTGGCCTTGCCCACCGGGTCGAACTGGAAGGTGCAGGTGGCCGGGTCGGCCACTACGGTGATTGGCGCCTGTTGGCTGGCATGGTCGATGGCCGGGTTGGCGTAGTGGGCCAGGGATTTGAAGATCGGGAAGTACAGCGCGGTAGCGAGCAGCAAGCCGAGCATCAGCACCGGTTTGCGCCCGACCTTGTCCGACAGCCAGCCGAAAATGATGAAGAACGGCGCGCCGATCACCACGCTGATGATCAGCAGACTGTTGGCCACCGCCGGGTCCATTTTCAGGAACTGGGTGAGGAAGAACAGCACGTAGAACTGCGCGGCGTAGAAGGTCACCGCTTGCCCGGCGTTGATGCTGAACAGGGCGATCAGCACGACTTTCAGGTTTTCCCATTTGCCGAAGGATTCGCGGATCGGCGCCTTGCTGGCCTTGCCTTCTTCTTTCATCTTCAGATAGGCCGGCGACTCGTGCAGGCTCAGGCGAATCCAGGTGGAAATCCCCAGCAGCACGATCGACAGCAGAAACGGAATGCGCCAGCCCCAGACTTCGAACTGATCACCGGTGAAGTAACGGCAACCGAGCACCACCAGCAGCGACAGCAGCAGACCAAGGGTGGCGGTGGATTGAATCCAGCTCGTATGGAAACCCCGTTTGCCGATCGGTGCGTGTTCCGCCACGTAAGTCGCGGCGCCGCCATACTCGCCGCCGAGGGCCAGGCCCTGGAGCATGCGCAGCACCACCAGAATGATCGGCGCGGCGATACCGATGCTGGCGTAGGTCGGCAGCAGGCCAACGGCGAACGTCGCCACGCCCATCAGGATGATGGTCGCGAGAAAGGTGTATTTGCGCCCGATCATGTCCCCCAACCGACCGAACACCAGCGCCCCGAACGGCCGCACGATGAAGCCTGCGGCAAACGCCATCAGCGCGAAGATGAACGCCGTGGTGTCGTTGACCCCGGCGAAGAACTGCTTGCTGATCACCGCCGCCAGGGCGCCGTAGAGAAAGAAGTCATACCACTCGAACACCGTCCCCAGTGACGAGGCGAAGATGACCTTTCGGGTATCGGAGCCGGCGTCCGTGCTGCGCACGGCGTCCAGCGGCTGAGCGTGTTCTGACATATCGGTATCCCTCACAGTGATTGTTTTTGTTGTTTCCACTGGTGTTGCGTGTCCGGGTGATGCGCGATGTCTACAGGGTGTGGGCCATTTCCGTTTTCGGTGTGATGTTCCTTGTCTCGGGGTTGAGCATCAGCTGTGCCGCTTTTTCAGCAATCATCAGCGTAGGCGAACACGTGTTGCCGGAGGTAATGCGCGGCATGATCGACGCATCGGCAATCCGCAGACCGGGTACACCATGCACCCGCAACTGCGCATCGACCACGGCATCCGCGTCGTTGCCCATGCGACAGGTACCGACCGGGTGGAAAATCGTCGTGCCGATCTTCGCCGCCGCTTCGTGCAGTTGTTCTTCGGTTTGCAGGCTGGCGCCGGGCAGGTATTCCACCGGGTTGAAGGCTTTCAGGGCCGGGGCGCTGACGATGCGCCGGGTCAGGCGGATCGCATCGGCGGCCACGCGCAGGTCTTCGGGATGGCTCAGATAATTGGGCTGGATCAGCGGTGCTGCTTGCGGATCGGCAGAGCGGATCTCGATCCGTCCACGGCTCTGCGGACGCAAATCACAAACCGACGCGGTGAACGCGGGGAAGCTGTGCAGCGGTTCGCCAAAGCGTTCCAGCGACAACGGCTGCACGTGATATTCGAGATTGGCCGAGGTCTGTTCCGGCCCGGAGCGGGCAAACGCGCCCAGCTGACTCGGCGCCATCGACAACGGCCCGCTGCGGTCATAGAGATAACGCAGGCCCATGCCCATCTTGCCCCACACACTGCCGGCGATCTGGTTGAGGGTACGGGCGTTTTCCAGTTTGTAGATCAGCCGCAATTGCAGGTGATCCTGCAGGTTACCGCCGACGCCTGGCAGCTCATGCACGACGCCGATTCCGAACTTCTCCAGCAGAGGACGCGGCCCGATCCCGGAGCGTTGCAGAATGCTCGGCGAGCCCACGGAGCCGGCGCACAACACGATCTCCTTGCGCGCCTTGAAGCTCTTTTGCTGACCCTGCCAACGAGCGCTGACCTTCGAGGCGCGACCGTCCTCGAACAACACGCGGTTCACCTCAACTTCAGTCAGCACCGTGAGATTGGCCCGATCGCGAATCGGCTTCAGAAACGCCTTCGCCGCATTCCAGCGCACCCCGGCCTTCTGGTTGACCTGAAAGTAGCCGCAACCCTCGTTGTCGCCCTGGTTGAAGTCATCGATGCTGGCGATGCCGCTTTGCTCGGCAGCGCTGCGGAATGCATCGAGAATCGGCCACGACAGGCGTTGACGTTCGACCCGCCATTCACCCTGGTCGCCATGGAAATCTGCCGCGCCGGCGAAGTGGTTTTCGCTCTGTTTGAACAACGGCAGCACATCGTTCCAGGCCCAGCCGGGATTTCCTTCGGCGGCCCAGCCGTCATAGTCGTTGGCCTGGCCACGCATGTAGATCATGCCGTTGATCGACGAACAGCCACCCAGCACCTTGCCGCGCGGATAACTTAGCGCGCGGCCGTTAAGGCCCGGTTGTTCTTCGGTCTTGAAGCACCAGTCGGTGCGCGGGTTGCCGATGCAGAACAGGTAACCCACGGGGATGTGGATCCACGGATAGTTGTCGCGCCCGCCGGCCTCCAGCAACAGTACGCGCCGCTGCGGATCCGCCGACAGCCGATTGGCCAGCAAACACCCGGCCGGCCCGGCGCCGACCACGATGTAATCGAATTCATCGAGGGAAGTCTGCATTCCCTGACCTCGCTTATTGTTTTTGTTGTCAGTCATCCTAGTTGTTAGCTTTCTTCAAAAGAATGTTAGTTTTTACGCAGCCGCTGTGCGTTTTCAAACAGCGCTTCCTGACGATAGCCGACAAGGACAAGCCATGTTCGACTGGAACGACCTGCGGTTCTTTCTCGAGTTGCAACGCAGCGGTCGCTTGCTCACGGCCGCCCGCCGCTTGAACACCACCCACGCCACCGTTGCCCGGCATATCGAGGCCATCGAAAAAAGCCTCGGCACCGCGCTGTTTGTCCAGCACGCCCAAGGCTACGAAATGACCCCGGCAGGGGAGGCGCTGCTCAAACACGCCGAAGCCATGGAAAACGTCGCGCTGCTGGCCCAGGAAGAAATCACCCAGTCCACGGCGCCGCTCGGCAAGATCCGTGTCGGCGTGACGGAAGGGCTGGGGATCATGTTTCTCGCCAGTCGCATGATCGGGTTGTTCAAGCGTTATCCGGGGCTGGAAGTGGAACTGGTGGCGGTGCCGCGTTTCGTCAGCATCCTCAACCGCGAGGCGGAAATCAGTATTCACCTGGAACGGCCGGCGGCGGACATGCTGGTCACCCGCAAACTCACCGATTACCGGCTCGCGCTCTATGCCAGCCGCGCTTATCTCGACAATGCATCGCCGCTGCGCAGCCGCGAGGATCTCGGGCGGCATGCGTGGATTGGCTATGTCGATGATCTGCTGTTCAGTCAGGAACTGATGTTTCTCAACAGCTTCTGCCGCAATCCCCGGGTGGTGTTTCACAGCACCAGCGTGATCGCCCAGCAGCAGGCCGCGCGCTCGGGGTTGGGGATTGCGGTGCTGCCTTGCTATATGGCCGCGTCGGATCCGGATCTGATAGCGCTGTTGCCGGACGAAAGCATCGAGCGCAGTTACTGGATCAGCACGCGGCGGGAGTTGCACAAGTCGGTGCGATTGCGGGTGGTTTGGGATTATGTGGTGGAGTTGTGCGAAAGCGAGCGTGAGTTGTTGATGGGGCAGTAACGGGCGACTGTTCCATGCAACTAAAATCCCCCGCAAAAGGTCATTCGATTTGCAGAGGTTGAGTCATCTCGCAGAACCTCCACAACGAAGATGCTTGCCGTGGCCACTCACCTCGATCGCCGCAATAACCTGTCCCTCGACAGCCTGAATTTCTTCCTTGCCGACGTGCGTGACGGGCTCGGTCCTTATCTGGCGATTTACCTGCTGGCGGTTCACCACTGGGAACCGGCGAGTATCGGTCTGGTCATGACGATTGCCGGGATCGCCGCGCTCATCACACAGACTCCGGCAGGTGCGCTGGTCGACAGCACACGCTTCAAACGGGCGCTGATCGCGATTGCCGCACTGGTGGTCACAGGAAGTTGTCTGCTGCTGCCATTCGTTACCTCATTCAGCCTCGTGGCCCTGACGCAAGCCATCAGCGCCGCTGCTGCTTCGATCTTCGCACCGGCCATCTGCGCGATTACCCTCGGCATTACCGGCCCTCGCGCGTTTACACGCAGAACCGGACGCAACGAAACCTTCAACCACGCCGGCAACGCCTGCGCCGCACTGTTGGCTGGTTTGTCCGCGTATCTGTTCGGCCCGGTCGCGGTGTTTTATTTGATGGCGGTCATGGCGCTGGCCAGTGTGATTGCCGTCTCGTTCGTATCGGCCGAAGCCATTGACCATGATCTCGCCCGAGGTCTGGAGCCAAGCGAAACAGGGCAGGGCAAGCAGCCTTCGGGGCTTTCCGTTTTGCTCACCAACAGACCGCTGCTGATGTTCGCGATTTGCTGTGCGCTGTTTCATCTGGCGAACGCGGCGATGCTGCCACTGGTGAGTCAGAAACTGGCGCAAGCCAATCTGCAGATGGCCACGCCGCTTACGTCCGCCTGCATCGTCGCGGCGCAAATGGTGATGGTGCCGGTCGCGTTGCTGGTGGGCGCGAAGGCCGATGTGTGGGGGCGCAAGCCGTTGCTGCTGGCCGGATTCCTGATCCTGCCATTGCGCGGTGTGTTGTATGTGCTGTCCAACGATCCGTGGTGGCTGGTTTCGGTGCAGTTGCTCGACGGCATCGGGGCGGGGATTTTCGGCGCGCTGTTTCCCGTGGTGGTGAAAGACCTGACGCAGGGGACCGGGCACTTCAACGTCAGCCTCGGGGCGATTTCGACGGTGTTCGGTCTGGGGGCGGCGTTGAGCAACAGCCTGGCGGGGGTTGTGGTTCAGGAGGCGGGGTACAGTGCTGCGTTTCTGACGTTGGCGGCGGTGGCGATGGCAGCGCTGGCGCTGCTTTGGGTGGCGGTGCCGGAGACGGTGTCGCGGGGTGCGTTGGAATACGGGCACATTGGGTGAGCCGCCTCCTGCAACGCTTGTGTATCGGCTTGCTTGAGCTCCGGCAAATAGAAGATCGATATCCGGGCCAAACCGCCCGGGATCTGGCCTGGTCCGATCCCGCGCGCTGGTGATGGCTTGACTGTTCAAGCCGTGACCGGAATCGGGCTGATCGCTTGTTGCTTCCAGGCTTTCGGTGACATGCCTTCAGCTTTGGCGAATGTACGGCTGAAGTGAGCTTGATCGCAAAAGCCGCATTCCAGTGCGATCTCTGTGAGCAGCATCGTGGAGTCCTTCATTAATTCTCTGCTTTTCATGACCCGCTGTTCACGCAGCCATTGCTGCGGGGACATCCGGGTGCTTTCCTTGAACAGGCGTGAGAAGTGGCTGCGCGACAATGCGCAGGCTTCGGCCAGTTCAGTCACGGTAATGCCGGTATCCAGCCTGTCGAGCATCAGTTGTTGGGCAGTCCTTATCTGCCAGGGTTTGAGCTGTCCCGTCGAAGTCAGGGTGAGCGTCGCCAGCACGGTAGATTTATCCATGTTCATACACATCCGGAAATTCAGGTAACAGGATGCGCGCGGCTGACTCGACTCAGTCGACAGCGCACCCTTTGCAAGTCTGGACAGCCCCTGGGGCAGGGCCGGCGATGGCTCAGACAGACGCGGCGACAGGCGCCAGGGAGGGGCCATGCTGAACGCGCTCAGGCGCCTTGTGCACCATGGTGTAGGCGTAGTCGACGCCCATGCCGTAGGCACCGGAATGTTCCCTGACCAGTTCCATCACGGCGTCGTAGGTGGCGCGGTTCTTCCAGTCCCGTTGCCATTCCAGCAGCACCTGCTGCCAGGTCACCGGTACCACGCCGGCCTGGATCATGCGCTGCATGGCGTAATCGTGGGCCTCTTTGGTGGTGCCGCCGGAGGCGTCTGCGACCATATAGATTTCATAGCCGGCATCGTTCATTGCCGACAGGGCGAAGGTGGCATTGCACACCTCGGTCCACAGGCCGGAGACGATGATCTTGTTGCGACCATTTTTTTTGAGTGCGTCGCGCACCTTCTGATCGTCCCAGGAGTTCATGGAGGTGCGCTCCAGCAGCGGGGCGTCCGGAAACACGGCGAGTAGTTCGGGATAGGTGTGACCCGAGAAGCTTTCTGTCTCAACCGTGGTGAGGGTGGTGGGGACATTGAAAATCTTCGCTGCCTTGGCCAGGGCAACGGTGTTGTTCTTGAGCGTTTGCCGGTCGATGCTCTGCACGCCGAAGGCCATCTGTGGCTGGTGGTCGATGAAGATCAGTTGGCTGTTCAGTGGAGTCAGGACTTCAGTTTTAGGATTGTTCATTCTTGTTTCCTTTCAGCTCGATGTTGTTCAGTCGCACAAGTACATTCCTCAGCGTCATTGCTGAGGGCGAGCAAAAGATAACGAAACAAAATGTTTAATGGTGGCGCACGTTTGCACTCCTGAAGGCTCATTTTTGCGCCATTGAATGCGTGCTCGCGCTGCTAGCATTCGCCTACCCATACGGATCAGACCGATCCCTCATGAGCTGGAGAATGCAATGGCAGCTACACAACCGTTCAACAAGCAGACCGCCTACTGGGGTGTCCCCTGGGAAGAGGCCTATGGCTATCCGCAGGCACGGCGCTCAGGAAACGAGATCTACGTATCAGGTCAGTTCAACCACGATGAGGAAGGTAATCTGGTCGCCCCGGCGCCGCTGGACGCCAATGGAAAGCCCAGTGATTTCTCTTCGATGGGAGAGCAGATGCGGGTCTCTTACGACAACATTTCGAAGCTACTCGCCTTGTATGGCGCAACGCTGCAAGACGTTGTCGAGGAAACGCTTTACGTGCTGGATATGGATGCTGCGTTCGCGGTCGTCGGCAAAGTGCGCAAGGCTGCCTATGGCACTGAGCGGCCTCAGTGCGCGAGCAATATCATTGGCGTGTCGAGACTTGCCCAGCGCCCGCAACTGATCGAGATCGCATGCAAGGCCGTGATTGGCGCGCGAAACATCTGAGCTGCACTCCCGGTTTCGATTTAGATGACCGGGAGTATCGACTGCCCTTCGACCAAGGGTTTCTGACTGGCCACGGCAGCCGCGCAGAAGGTCATGAATGCCTTGACCCGCCACGATTTTCGAATGTCCTGGTGAGTCAGCAGCCATAACTCATCCTGAAGCTCCGGCACCACCGGCCCGGCACGTACCAGGCCTGGGGTGATGTCGCCCAGCATGCAGGGAAGGAATCCATATCCCAGGCCCGCCGCGATGGCCACGCTTGCCGCTGCAACGGAATCGGTGCGGTACGCGATGCGCTCGGCAGCGACTCTGCTTTCGACATAACGGGTCGCCCTCAGACCGCAGAGCGCTGCGGAGTAGGACACCCATGCCTGGCCCTCTTCGAAAAGGGGCGAGTCAGTCATTTGCCTGGCAGAGCAATAAGGTGCCCAGGCAATGTTTGCCAGTTTGCGCCCCACCAGGCTTTCCGCGGGTTTTCTCGTCGCCCGAATGGCGATATCCGATTCATCCCGGGCGAGGCTGAGGGTTTCATTGCCCACCAGCACCTCGATGGTGATTCCCTCATTCAGAGCCTTGAAGTCCGCGATGATGGGGGTGAAGAAATACAGCAGCAGCGAGTCGCTGGTGGTAATTCGAAGCTTTCCGAGGGGGCCCTGGCCTGAACGCGAAACACGCCGCGTGACGCTGACGATGTCCAGCTCCACCCGCTCGGCGAGTGCTCGCAATTCAGCACCCTCGGCGGTGAGCAGATACCCGGATTTGCGATGATCGAACAGCGCGACGCCGAGCGTGCGCTCGACTTGAGTAATCCGGCGCGAAACGGTGGATACATTGATGCCAAGCTTTTTGGCCGTAGCCGAACGATTGCCGCAATCACTGAGCGTCTTGATGATGCGCAAGTCGTCCCACGAGAGCTGGCTGGCAGCCTCGCCTGCGTCCCACTTTTTCCCGTCAGGGGGAGTCAGAGCCTTTTCAGTTGGCGATTTCACACAGTTCGTTCCGGATGCGAGGGCGGTGATGATACGAGAAGAGGTGGGGGGGGAAGCAGCCAAATTGTTCCGGCGATGCGTACAGCGTTTGATCCTGCGAAACCCACCTCGGCAGCTGATTTTTTCCAGTTGTCAATAGCACGGTTGAGCGACTGTGTGCCGGCGCGCGCGGTGGTACGCTTTCATGGCGTCATTCTGTGCAAGCACCCGGTCTGTTCAGTTCGGTGATATAGGCAGTTCAGGCCAGTGCATAAGCCGCAAGTCAGATAACTGAAAGGATTCGAACATGAATAAGTCCATCACTGCTCTGGCCATATCCGTAACCCTCGTTTTCACCGCCTCTGTCGCGAATGCCTCCGTGCATCCGACGACCTTCAATGCTCCGCGGCCTGCCAATCAGCTAACAGCTTCGACTGACACGCCATTCAGTACTCCTCAAACAGTCGGGAAAATCCAGATGGCCAGCTTGGCCCGAAGTTGCTCCGACGAGCGATATTCATGGTGGGAGTACAGTGGTTGGGAAATCGTCGGTTGTCTCGTAAGCGGCCAGTGGTAACCCCTCACAAAGCCTGGTGCGTGACTCGCAGGGTGAAGTGCGCACCAGCGTCTGCAATGCTACCTGTTGTGAAGCAGCGCTTTCAGATATGCAGCCAGGCCAGCGAACCCAGCATGACCCCCAAACCCGCCGCGCCGAACGAGACGCGCCTGAGCCATTCCTTACGCGTCAGCAGGGTGATGGCCGCCAGTGAGATGGCGATTTGAATCGCGGTCATGGCCTGGGCCCAGCGGTGATGCTGATGCAGGACCTGCTCTGACTTCTCGTCCCACGCTCGCGCCTGCTGCTCAAGTGCTTCCGCCTTTTTTCGGGCTTCCTCTTTCTGCTCCGCATAGCGCCGCGCCTCGGCAACGTAATGAGCGGAATCCAGCCCCGGAAGATGGCTGGCCAGTTCCGACAGGTTCTGCCGGCTGGACTTGGCCTGGTAGTAGTTCCACTCGTTGGCGGCTTCGGTCTTCTGGATGGCGGCGTTGTTTTTGTCCATGGCCGCCTCACTCTCCGTCGAACCGGCCTGATAACTCATCAGGGCGCCGACTGTCGCCATGATCGCCGTCATGACCGCGATCTTGCTGGCAAAGTTATCTCCTTTTGCGTGGGCATGATGGGTGGTGTGTTCAACGTGTTGCTCGTGAGGACTGGGGACTTCGAACTCTTCAGGCATGACGGTCGGACTTGGATTGATGGAGGAATTTGCGCGGATTATGCAGGGTGGCCGGTTTTTTAGACACAGGGGGCTGGCGGTGTCTGGATGAAAGCTGACGAGCTGATTTACGTATTTCCTTCGGACTGCGAAACAGTCTCTTTTGTCAGAAATTAAACACGAAAAACTTGGCCTGTTTATGAGATGCCTCTCGTCACATCCCGATGCCCACAACGCCTTGCGCCACGCCCTACACCTAAGACAGAATCCGCCGGCTTGTGCGTCTGGGGCTCCCTCCGTAACTTGATTCCCGTCACTGCTCATCAGTGATCGGGTCTGCAAGCCCGCCGGAAAAACCAGTCGCACAGCCCTGCCAAAAGGACGCTCGTTTGTGTCCGCTCAATGGCGGCTTTGTGCGGGAGACCCTCGGGTCTGCCGGGTGCCTGGTTTCCCGGTCTTGCAGACCCGCACTTGGCTGCCACCCATCATCTGCAAGTGATGCTGGTAGCTCCTAATCAAAATCAGGAGTTTCACCATGATCAAACCAACACCGAATCCACCAGAAACCGATCCGGTCTCACCCTACAAATTCCCCGATTCCCGAACCTTGAACGAAGCAGCCGAACGCGCCCTCGATCATTACCTGACCCCGCAACAACGCATCATGGGCAGCCACACCACGCACGATCCCATGTTCCTGGCCAACCCCGCCTACAACAGCGAATCCCTCGGTTCCGCCAGCGAAATGCTCAGCAACTTCGCCGCCATCCTCGAACCCGCCCACCGCAAAACCGCACTGGGTATCGCACAAGTGGTCATGGTCGCAGGGCTGGCCGTGAATCAGGCGCTGGATAAGGTTGAGCTGAAAGCGTAGAGGCCGTCCTTAAGTAAAAGGGAGCAGATCCATAACCTGAATCTGCTCCCTTTTTTGTTCGACGAGCTCAGCCGTTGGCGTCTGCTCGCTTTTGCGCCGTCACGATGCAAGCCTTGTAGAAATTGGAATGGAAATCGCTGATCGCTTTCTGCTGCAAGCTCTCGCTTGAGTACTGAGGAATCGCGTACGCCTCGCGAATCAGCGTCTTGAACAACTCACCGACATACTCGCTCTGCTTGCCTGCCGCTTCGGCCAGTTCCCACACCGAATCCATGGGTGCGCCTTGCTGCCTGCTTTTCATGACCTGTTTGGCCGAGTTGTCTATTCGCTGGCACTCTTCGAGCTCTTCCTGCGGCACAGGAGAGGCGAGAGCGAAAAGGCTGATGGTGAAGGTTATCGCGGCTGCTGCAAGAGATTGTTTGTGCACGAGGTGTCGTCCGTGATTTTGAGGGTGAACCTTATCATTCGGGGCGTGGCGCCACCATTGCAGGAAGCCAAGCGCTGGCACAGGGCCACGCCTTGCGTCACCTCGTTTCGACTGTCACCCTCCGGTCCGTTCTCAAAGGATCAGAACAAGGAATCAAGGATTGAGTGGCTACATTCCCAACCCGCCTAAAAACTATCGCAACACAGGCACCAAACCCGTCGATATTCATGCCCAGCGTTGGGCCGAGTATGAGAAACACGGGAAAGAGCCTGCGCGTGAGCCTGAAAAAATCGGCATTGCCCTGCGGATCGGAGTGTTCTTCGATGGTACGGGTAACAATGCCAACAACGCTGCGGCCGGACTTCTGTGCGGCGCTCATCATCCGATTGCGGCTAAAGATATCGATGCAAGCTGCAAGCCGTATATGAGCGATCCGGATAGTAGTTATGGCAATGATGTAAGCAACATCAAAAAACTCAGTGAGCTGTACGACGCAGTTCCGGTAGTACAAGCGGGACGAGCCTCTCGCGTTGTCTACGTCGAAGGTATCGGTACGCGATCCGGAGAAAAAGACAGCACAATCGGTGCAGGTACGGGCCGAGGGGAGACAGGAGTTGCCGGGCGAGTCGAGTCCTCGTTTCCTATGATTCAACAAGCAATCAATCGAGTCCTGGAAGATAACCCAGACAGTGAAATCACCTCACTGACGTTTGATACGTTCGGTTTCAGCCGTGGTGCGGCTGCCGCACGTCATTTTGCTAACGAAATTGTTCGTGGCAGTCGCGGTCCTCTCGGTCATGTGTTGCGAAATCTGCCCAGAGCCTTCAGCTCCAAATTCAATGACCAATACAAAAGCGATATCAATATGGGGTTTATCGGCTTATTCGATACAGTACCCTCGATAGCCGGTTGGTCAAATCTGGGAGATATCAAAAGCCCAATTGCGACGGGTATCAAACTTTACCTTGATCGTCGCTTTTTCACTGATGTCGTTCAGTTGGTTGCTCGTGATGAACGCAGAGCCAACTTCGCACTCAGTCGCGTCAAGCCGGATCATCTGGAGATTACTCTGCCTGGAGTGCATTCCGACATCGGTGGGGGGTATCTGGAGGACGCGCAGGAATGTGTTCTTGTAAGCCCGATGCAAACACTCATCGTGCCCCTGAACACCGACGTCGTGACTACCTCGATCTATAGGGATGCGGTTAACGTTAGAAACCAGTGGTTATCCAAGGGATGGCCTGCAGACATGCTTGAGGTTGTGACTCCTGAAGCTCTTATCGTGCCGAACAGTCCGCAGGATCGGCTGAGTCCGAGCGCTAAACGTGTTTACGCAGCTGTACAGCTGAGGCGTCCGGTGAGTGGCACGCTATCCAGGGTTTACCTGAGAGTGATGCACCATCTGGCAAAAGAGAAAGGCGTTCGCTTCAACGATATTCCTGACACGCCCGACTTGACCATCCCGGCAGAACTTCAAACTTTGTGTGATCGGTTCGTTGCGGGTGACTACAGCACCACGCTTGAAGAGGAGCAACTGCTGAAACTCAAGTACATACACATGTCCGCAAACTGGAACCATCCACTCGGCCGCAGAGATGGCAGCGGAATAAATGCGGTATACATCAACGCCCCGACAGCCGACACCATCCGCGTGCTGCATCCCCACGTACCTGATTGGACGCTTTGGTAATGAGAGTTCTTGTAACCCTGCTTTGTGCTTTGTTCACGACTGGATGCCAGTCTGCGGATCCACTGTCTGCCAAAAACGACCCTAAGTCCGAGTCGTGGGAGCTCGCGTTTACTGAGCCTTACTACATGAAAGTGTGGGTGGAGGACAGCGCCGTCGAAGATATAAACGGCAAGCTGTTCAAGCGTACGGGGGGAGGCACGGCCGCTGGCGGGGAGCCTGAGGACGGTAAAGAGTCTGCACGAGGCTGGCACGCGGTGGGGGCAGCTGCAAAGCCAGTAATTGGTGCCGATCTCCCCAAACGCATTTACGTACGGTGGCAATCGATAGTCGAACCTCAGACCTATCGTGTCTGGTTGGAGGTGCCCGAGGAGGCCAGACGATTAATGCAGACGTCGGTCAATCAACGTTGCCCGGAAACTCCAAAGGAGCAAGCGAGTTACTCCGCTTCTATCTATTTGGGGCTGGCTCCCGGTGGGGTTGTACAAGTCTGGGTCAGAGACTCGTGTCACCATCCGGTGAAAGTGGCGAGGGCCAAAGCAGAAATCGAACCGCTAGGTCCGAGTCAGGGTAAGAACCAAGGACGTTACGCTTATCCGGTGAGTGAGAAGTCGCAACGCTACATCGAGAAATTTGGCATTCCATACGGAAGTTGGTAGCTGTCAGCAAATGAGGAAATTCATAAGTTTGCTATCTGTGTTGTTGATTGCTGGATGTCATTTGATTGATCTGTTGTCAGGCGAAAATGATCCCAAGTCCGAATGGTGGGAACTCGGCTTTACCGAACCTCGCTACATGAAGGTCTGGGTTGAAGACACCGCTGTGGAAGACATCAAAGGAAGAACGTTCCTGCACACGGGCTCTGGGGCTGCTTCGGGTGGGCAGCCAGAGGATGGCACAGAGTCCGCTAAAGGGTGGCACGGCGTAGGTAGTTCTGCGAAAGCAGTGGTAGGCGCGGATCTTCCCAAACGAATCTTCGTTCGCTGGCAATCTATCGTGGAGCCACAAACCTACCGTGTTTGGGTGGAAATACCTGAAGAAGCCAGGCAACTGATGCTGGCGTCGGTCAACCAGCGATGCGCGAAAACGCCGGAGCAAACTGCTACCTATATTTCTTCGGTTTATCTGGGGTTGGCGCCGGGCGGCGTAGTGCAAGTGTGGGTTAGAGACTCTTGTCATCACCCGGTCAAAGTGGCTAGGGCCCAAGCTGAGGTTGAGCCGTTGGGGCCAAGTCAAGGCAAGAATCAAGGGCGTTACGCCTATCCAGTTAATGAAAAAGCTAAACGCTATATTGAGGAATTTGGTATTCCGTATGGCAGTTGGTAATTCTTCGAGGTTTGGAATGAATGGGATGAGTAAAGAGGGTGGGAGGTTAAATAAGTGAAGTTGTCTCCAAACTTTGAATAATTTGTTTTGTGATAGGGTTTTTCTATGAATTCCGAATGCTGGGTGCTCTTTTGAAGATAGTGAAAACTACTCGCTTTGATGATGTCGATCCTGAAGTTGGATATGAATACCGTGGTTATAACTACGACGTACAGAATGAAAAGGATGTGTTTCTGATTAGGGTTTACGATGACGAGCCCGGACAGGCAATGGTAGTGCGCCCGACTTCAATGTCTAAAAACGAAAGCCTTGGAAAGCTTGTCGAGTTCTTACGATCCGAACTTGGAGTGGGCAGGGTCTTGCTTTACAAGGGGGATGTGGGGGGCTATGCCGAGATTGATCTTGATAGCTTGACATTCTATCCCGCCTGAACTCGGTCTCATGGTAGGAAGAAGGAAGATCTACTTCTCGAAAATAAATCTGTCCCGTTATCCATGGGCTCTTGCCTGTCGCAGTAGTTAGAAAAGCGGTGATGGAAATATCTGATAGTTACTTACGGCGCGCCCATGGACAACTTCAGTAACTGAGAGAATTGGGAAATGGTGATATTTATATCTTCCATGGTTTCGCAATCCCACTCTTCAATGGTTCCCAACTCGGCTTTCAATGCAGCGATTCGCCCCTTGATCTCCGCTCTTTCTGCAGAGCCACATTGAGCGGCAATTGCCTCCCATTTTTCCTGGGGGATCTTCTGTTGAATGCATAACCCTTCACGGGCCTGCATGATTAGTGCCGATAATATACTCATGGAATTGCTTCGCTGAAAATGTAATTCATGTTGCGCATATAACTATCACGCAGGCTGCTGTACATTCATAAAGTGAGGATGTTAATGGCAGCAGTCCCCAACCGCTCCCCATTAACCACCACATGCACAGCATGTTCCCCCGCATAATGCTTTCTCGTAGTGAAATCCTTGATCACCTGCCGCCGCGCAACAACCTCACTCCCAAACCCCGCCAACTCCAACGTCTTCAACTTGAAAACCTTGGCCGAAGTCCCGCCATTCGCCTTCACATAGTCAATCGCATAATCAATCACCAACCGCTGTTCCACCGGCGCCAACGACCGCACGGTGAATGACAAAGTGATCGTGTCCCCAAGCCGCACAACCGCCGGTTCGACCTTCACATCCAGCAACTCAACCTCAGCCTTGGCCCCGGCACCAATAACCGTGAGCGCCCGCAAATCCCCCTGTTTGATCAAACTCCGCAGCGCATGTTTGGCAATCCACGCGGTGTGCTTGTTCTCCAGTGCCCACCCCTCAATCGTATCCAGCACCCACTCCGGGTGCTCCTTGGTCACGTCATTCAAATGGTTCGCTACGGACTTGCGCACGTACAAACTTTCATCCGTCTTCAACCGGTGAAGAATCCCGGCGGCCAATTGCGGGTTTGCCTGCACTGGTTCCAGACGAAACGACCATGGCAGGCGAGGGCGGCTGCCTTCGCTGGCGAGGCGGCGGACGTGGTGGTTTTCGTCTCGGGTCCAGTCGTGCATCCGTTCCAGCGAGCGTTCCAGGTCGCTGCGCAGGAAGTGGCGGATGGCGAACTCGGAGGAGCCGAACGTGGTGAAGTACTTCAGGGCTTCCATCGAGGTGTCGAACGCGTGCGCGCCGTAGCTCGCGACGTAGTGCGGCAGGCTCATGCTGACGAAGCCGCTGTTCAGGCGAGGAGCGAGTTCACGCAGTACGGCGAGGGAATCGGTGTAGTCCAGTGGCAGCACGGCGTGCAGGCTTTCGCTGACGCGGGCCATGCGTTGCATCACCGAGAGATCGGCGAGGCCGTGGTTGGCGTGCTTGAGAAAGGCCTTGGCCTTGAACGCCGGGTACACGGCGCTCATTTCGCTGGCGATGTGTTGCAGGCGTTCGGCGTTGAAGATTTCTTTCAGGGCCGGGGCGGTGGTTTCGGTTGTGCTCATGATCAGTTCATCGGGGTGCTGATGAACGCCTGGAGGCCTTCGGCGTAGGCGGTGTATTGAGCGATGCGCGGGAAGCGTTCGGCGTCAATCTGGTCGGGGACGACGAGGCCGGTGAAGCTCCAGGCGACGGCGAGGGTGATGCCGTCCTGCTGGAGGATGCCGTCGGTGGGCAATGGATGTTTTTGCAGTTCGTGTTCGAGGGCGGTGAAGGCGGCGGCGAGTTGGCCTTCGACGCGCTCGACCCACGGCTGATATTGAATGTCGGCCGGGCGCAGGTTGCGTTCGTAGTAGAGCTGCACGGCTTTTTCGCAGGCGGCGAGGCCGAGGCCGATCAGGCGCAGGGCTTGTACCCGTTGCGACAGGTCGGTGGGCAGCAGGGTTTTGCCGGACAGGGCTTCGAGGTAGTCGAGGATCAGCGTCGAGTCGATCAGCACTTCGCCGTCGTCAAGGACCAGCGTCGGCGCCTTGACCACCGGGTTGATCTGCTGGAAACGCTCGAAATGGCGAAACACCGACACCGGATCGTGTTTCAGTTCGATCCCCAGGCACCTGGCGGAGATCGCCACGCGGCGCACATAAGGGGAGTCCAGCATGCCGATCAGTTTCATGACGCGTTCCTTCAAGTCAAACCGGGGGAGGGCATAACGTAGCCGAGGTTGGGGAGATTGTCAGTCCTGAAAGCGGGTTGATTCTGCCGTCGGCGATTGTAAGGAAATGCGACAAAGCGCCGCTCATCCGCCGTTTGTCTTCTATATACAGCCGCTCGACTGAATTTCTTGCTATAAACGCACTCCGATGAGCGCCGTGGGGCCTGTGTCAGAGCACTTTCCGGGCTTTGTCGGACAAATTCCCTGTATTTACAGTTGCTGAGGCCTCAAACGGGCCTTAGACTGCCGCCCCTTCGTAAATTGAGTGCCGGGTGGCGTTTGCAATAAACGATGCCTTTCCGATGACCGCAGGCGGTTCGCCGGAACGCTCCCTAATTCGCCTTAATGCACGTTTTTTTATAGAGATATCAATGACAAAGGACAAGTTGCTGGCCATGCCGGCAGATGACTACATGAATGCCGAGCAACACGCTTTCTTCAGCGAGCTGTTGCAGAACATGAAAGTCGAAACCCACGAGCGCATTGAGCAAAACCGTATTGCCATCGAGAGCCTGGACACCCCGGCTGACCCGGCGGACGCCGCCTCGGTGGAAGAAGAGCGCACCTGGCTGGTAAACGCGATCGATCGCGACCAGCGCATGCTGCCTCAACTGGAACAAGCCCTTGAGCGTATCAAGGAAGACAGCTTTGGCTGGTGCGACGACAGCGGCGAGCCTATCGGCTTGAAACGCCTGCTGATCAGCCCGACCACCAAGTACTGCATCGAAGCTCAAGAGCGTCACGAGCAGATCGACAAGCACCAGCGTCAGGCCTGATTCCTGAGGCGACCCCTTGAATGCGGGTCGTCGCGAAAAGATCGCAGCCTTCCGCAGCTTTTGTTTAAAGCTGCGGAAGGCTGCGATCTTTGCTTTTTCTCGTCTGCCGGAAACTCCCGCACCGTTCCATTGACCTGCCACAGATCCACGACTAACGGACCATGGATAATGGCCTTGTAGTGGCGTTTAATGCAGTCACAACAATGAGAACAAGCGTGGGGTAACAAAATGACGAGAGATGGATCTCTGGTTGCGGCTCTGCCTGCACCAGTTGTTTTGCCGAAGAATCGCTGGCTGTCGCCGACCCTGCAAAGCATCGCCCTGATGCTGTTGCTGGCCGGGATGACCTTCGGCGAATGGCCGTTATACGTGGGCATGCCGCTGGCGGTGCTGATTGTCTGGCTGCCGCGCCTGCGCTCCCGTGCTGTCCCCGAAGCGCAGCCGGTCGATAGCAGCAACGCAATGTCCGAGCTGACTCGCGATCTTTCCTACACCACCAGTCATAACGCGCTGTCAGCCGCCGGCGTGGCGTTTTCCGTCAAGGAACTGGCCGGCAAGCTGCAATCGCAACTCGATGCTGCCGCACAGATCGTCAATAACGCCGAAGTGATGATCGCCACCGAGCAAGCCACATCTCAACTCAGCCGCGAAGCGCTGGGCGCCGCGAGCGAAGCCCATCACAGCAGTGCAGCGGGGCGCACCGAGCTGGTGGATTCGATTTCGCGCATGCATCAGCTCAGCCAGCGCGCCAATGCCAGTCGTGAACTGATCGAAGCGTTGAGCGAGCGCAGCGATGACATTCAGCGCGTGACTCTGGTGATTCAGTCGATTGCCAGCCAGACCAATCTTCTGGCACTGAACGCTGCCATCGAAGCGGCCCGGGCCGGAGAGCATGGTCGCGGTTTTGCGGTGGTGGCAGATGAGGTGCGCGGTCTGGCGGCTCGGACGGCAACGGCCACCGGTGAAGTGGGCGAAATGGTCGCCGACATTCAGCAGCGTACGGCGCAGGTGGTGGAGCAGATCCGCCAGCTCTCCGACGATTTGCACACCGGTGTCGAGCAGGTCGAACACACCGGTCAGCACCTGGAAAACATCGCGCGACTGGCGGCCGGAGTTGAAAACCAGGTCGGCGAAATCGCCCGGGGCGCCGAAACCAATCGCGAACAGCTCGACAGTCTGTTCACCGCCATCGAGCAAATGCGCAGCGATCTGGCGATCAGCGACCAACAGACCCGGCGCCTGGCCGAAGCAGCGGTGCAGATGGAAGGGCAGGCGGAAACCATCAGCGAGCGTCTGGCCGAAGTCGGGCTGGATGACTATCACCAGCGGATCTACGACCTGGCTCGCGAAGGTGCGAGTCAGATTGCTGCGCGTTTCGAGGCCGATGTCGAGCAAGGGCGGATCAGTCTCGAGGACTTGTTCGATCGCCAGTATCAGCCGATCCCGAACACTCAGCCTGCCAAGTTCCAGACCCGTTTCGACCGCTATACCGATCAGGTGCTGCCGGCAATTCAGGAGCCCTTGCTGCCGCGTCACGAGGGGCTGGTGTTCGCCATCGCCTGTACGCAGCAGGGTTATGTGCCGACCCACAATCAGGTATTCAGCCAGCCGCTGACCGGCGATGTGCAGGCCGATACCGTGCACAACCGCACCAAGCGCAAGTTTGCCGATCGCACCGGCATTCGCTGTGGCAGTCATCAGCAACCGGTGCTGTTGCAGACTTACACCCGCGATACCGGCGAGCTGATGCACGACCTGTCGGTGCCGATCATGGTCAAGGGGCGGCACTGGGGCGGGCTGCGCCTGGGGTACAAACCCGAGAACCCGCGCTGAAGTATTGTTGCCGGAATTGCAATGAAGCTGTGCACGCGCGTTGCTGTATCCGCTTGATCCAAATCATTAATATGCCTACATAGTTAGGTAGCTAATGAAAAAATCGGAGGTCAGCATGCAATGCAGAGTCGATGTCGCGGTGATGATCGGCAGCGGTGTTCCGGCCGGGCTGCGTGCGATGGGGCAAAGCGTCTGCTGGGTGGTGTTGCTCAATGGCGAGCGGCGGGGCACGGCGTTCGCCAGTCGTGACGAGGCTGAAGAGTGCAGGGCTGCGTGGCTCGCGCAGTTGAAAGACGAGCCCGGTAGCAGCCTGCACTGATTGTGTTTAATGATCGTGGGCCACCCGTGATTCCAGCGAGCGGGCGAGGGCACAGGCGGCGTTGTGATCCTCACGGAAACCTCTTACGCGGCCGGTCGACTTTTCCCTGATATGGAAGAAGGCGATACCGGCCGGAATCACTTGAAACCGCGGTTCCCGATCACATGATACTGATGCGGCGTCAGTGCCAAGGCTTGGGGCATTCAAGACAAAGGGTTGTTCGTAAGCGGCGGCAAAATGCGTCAAAGTGCACATATGAAGTCCTTTTCATGGATTGACCCGCATTTACAGACGGTTGCGGGTAGTCGCAAGCAGCGTCGCTGCTCTAGAATCGCCAACACCTGTTGACGGCATGGCGTTATCTAAAGCAATTTTTTGCGTGCGATATGTCGGAAAAGTGCTTTTCTTGGTGAGTATTTTCCCTAAAGTTTGTAGTCAGTTTTCTCTGGCCGACCGTGAAGCTTTTTCCTTCAACATTTGGAGAACGTCTTTGCAGGTTTCGCGAGCGCCATTCCAGTAGTCTTGTGAACCTCGCGCTGGACAAGCACTTTGCCCGTTCAGGCTTTTATTCGAGTCATTGCGCAATACCATCGGCCTGGCCGTTTTTAACGTCGTGCGCGTTTTTCGCGTGTGGCACTCTTTCAAGTGTGGGGATGTTTCTTTGGCAGTCAGTAACCTCGATATGCATGCTTTGTTCGTGCTGGGTGATTTGCGGGCAAAGCTGGTCAAGCAGTTTCAGTCGCGTTTTGTTTACATCACCGAGCAAAACGCCGAAGGCATTTACGTTGCCGAAATCGACACCGAAAGCGCATTGGTGGTCGATGACAAGCCCGGCCTCAAGCTCAAGGTCGGCGATCACTTCAGCGCTTCGGTACTGCCCAGCCGTGAAGGCGGCAAGATGGACATCCGTTTTCGCGAGATCAAGATGACCGTGTACGGACTGGGCGACTATGCCTTCGTCAGCACGGCCGACGGCCATGCCATCGTGTTCAAGGAAGGCCATAGCGCAGTCACTGTGTTCGCCGCCAATGAGCAATTGCAGGAAGGCCTGACCAAGACCCTGAAAGCCGTCACTGCCAAAGCCGCCAAGTGGCGCAAGGGCGAACTGGTGACCTTCAAGGCCAGCGAGTGACGGCTGTGAGTCGCGCCGATTTCCATTTGCAGAACCTCGACAGCGCCCGCGATGAAGCCCGGCGCCTGTTCGATGTGAAAGCCGAGTTGAAGGGCGCCTGGCTCGGTTGGGTCGCCTCGCAGATCTACGCTTTGCAGCCTGCGGAATACGCCAGCATGGTCAGACGCGAGCTTCAACGCTTGCAGGAAATGTCTGAAAAGTAGCCTCGTCCGTGGCATGCCCCTGAAAAAGCAGGAACCTCGTCTACAGTCAGTTGACTGAGTATTCAGAGGCTTGTGGTCTTCTGTCAGGCCATCCTGCTATTGCTGTGAACAGCACGAGGTGCAAAGCATGAACGGATTTCGACGGTTGCTGGCCGCTGGGCTGGCCACAATGGGCTTGATGGCTGCGGTGCCGGCGGTCAATGCGGCACAGACCCCGATCCACTTCGCCGACCTGAACTGGGAAAGCGGTAGCCTGATCACCGATGTCCTGCGGATCATCGTCGAGAAAGGCTATGGTCTGCCAACGGATACGCTGCCGGGCACCACCATCACCCTGGAAACCGCGCTGGCCAACAATGACATCCAGGTGATCGGTGAGGAATGGGCCGGGCGCAGTCCGGTGTGGGTCAAGGCCGAGGCCGAAGGCAAGGTCGCCAGCCTGGGCGATACGGTCAAGGGTGCCACCGAAGGCTGGTGGGTGCCGGAGTACGTGATCAAGGGCGATGCCGCCAAAGGCATCAAGCCGCTGGCGCCGGACCTGCGCAGTGTCAGTGACCTGAAGAAGTACAAGGACGTGTTCAAGGACCCGGAAGCCCCGAGCAAGGGGCGGTTCCTCAACAGCCCGATCGGCTGGACCTCGGAAGTGGTGAACAAGCAGAAGCTCACGGCTTATGGGCTGCAGGACGACTTCACCAATTTCCGCAGCGGTTCCGGTGCGGCGCTGGATGCCGAAATCAGTTCGTCGATCCGCCGGGGCAAACCGGTGCTGTTCTATTACTGGTCGCCGACGCCGTTGCTCGGCAAGTTCAAACTGGTGCAGCTGGAAGAGCCGCCGTTCGACGCCGAGGCCTGGAAGACCCTGACGGACGCCGACAATCCCAACCCGAAACCGACCCGTTCACTGGCCTCGAAACTGTCGATCGGGGTGTCCGCGCCATTCCAGAAGCAATACCCACAAATCGCGGCGTTCTTCAGCAAAGTCGATTTTCCGATCGAGGATCTGAACAAGGCGCTGGCTGAGATGAGCGAGAAACATACTCCGCCACGGGAAGCGGCGGAGGCGTTCATGAAGGCTCATCCAGATGTATGGCAGGCGTGGCTGCCGAAGGATGTGGCGGACAAGGTTCAGGCAGGTTTATAGCAGCGTGGCGAGGGAGCTTGCTCCCTCGCCACTGTGTTTCAGAAGCGGGTCTGTACCGCCAGCTCAAAGGTGCGCGGCGTGCCCAAGTAGTACGCCGGCGACACATGGGCGAATTCGGCATACACCTCGTTGGTCAGGTTGCGCACCCGGCCGGTGACGGTGGTGTGCGAATCGACCTTGTAGCTGAGGAAACTCCCGAACAGGGTGTATGACGGCACGGTCATGGTGTTGGCATTGTCCGCATACACCGACGCCACGTACCGCGCATCAACCCCGCCTTGCCACTGTGGGGAAAAGTCATAGGTCAGCCATAGATTGCCGACCCGGTCCGGCACATTGGTCGGCGTGTTGCCCTTGCGTGAAACCACCACGCCGGCGGCGTTCTTCTCGTTGAACTCATCGTATTGCGCATCAACCCAGGCGAAATTGCCCTCGGCCAGCAGCTTGTCGGTGATCCGCAGGGAGCTGGCAATCTCGATGCCTTTTGACGTTTGCTGGCCAACCGGAATGCTGTTTGTCGGGTCCAGTGGATCCGTCACCGCAAAGTCCTTGCGCTCGATGGTGTAGGCGGCCACCGTCGCCGAACCGCGCCCGTTCAGGTAGTCGAACTTGCTGCCGATTTCCCATTGCTTGCCCGTTGAAACATCGAAGTCCTGAGTGCCATTGGGTTGTTCGGCGGCGGTGCTGTATTGCACATAGACATTGGCTGACGGAATGAACTGGTAGGTCAGGCCGACGCGGCCGGTGACCGGTTCCCAGCTGCGCTTGAGATGGCGCGGGTTGCTCGCCGTCACCGTGCGATGGTTGGTCACGTCCAGGTCGATGTCGTCATAGCGCAGGCCGGTGAGCAACGAAAGTTTGTCGGTCAGCGCCAGACGGTTCTCTGCGAATAGCGCCTTGGTGGTGACCTCGTTGGTCTTGTCGCTGACAAAACCGGGCTTCGTGCCCGGAATGTCATAGAAATGCCCCGGACGATAACTGTTCGGGTCCACGGTGCTCGCGCCTTTGACGTTGAGCGGCGAGTTGGTGGTCTGGTTGACCTTGTACTCGAAGCCGCCGGACCAGGTGGTGGCGAGGCCGAACAGCGTGTTGTCGTGACGCAGTTCGAACTGGTTGCCATCCTGCTCACCCTGGTGCCGGACCTGATAGGCCGTGGAGCGGTTCACTGCGCTGTTGTCGGCGTTGTACTGGTAGGTTTCCAGGTTGCGATAATCACGCTGGCTGTCGAGGTGATAGAGCGTGTTGCGCAGGGTTGTGCTGTCGTTGATCCGGTAGTCGATGATCGAGCGCACCCAGATCGTCCGTTGCTCGTAGCGACCGTCCTCGACGTTGTAGTTGTTGAAGCGGTTGTGCCGGTCGATTTTCAACTCGCCAGCCTTGGGGTTGAGCACCGGGGTGCCCCAGTACGGGCTGTCTTCGTGTTCGTCCTGATATTCCAGGGCCAGGGTGTGGGACAGGTTCGGCGTCAGGTCGCTGAGCAGCGAGAACGCCATGCTCCAGGCATCGCGTTCCTGACGGTCGATGTAGCCGTTGCTGGTGTTGTGGCTGACGTCGAGGCGCGCGTAATGCTGCACGTCGGCGCCGGGCTGGCTCAGGGCGTGGTTGAGGCCGAACGCGGTTTCGGTGGTGTCGTAGGTGCCGTAGCTGACCCGGCCTTCGGCGGCTTGCTCGTCGCGAGTGGCCAGTTTGGTCACGTAGTTCAGCGAACCGCCGACCGAGCCTGCACCGTTGATCAGCGACGACGGGCCGCCGACCAGTTCCACCCGGTCATAGATCCACGAATCCACCGGCCGTGCCAATCCGCCGGAAACGTTGACGCCATTGAACATCTGGGTGATCTGGCTGCTGGTAAAACCGCGATAGGAGACGAATCCGCCAAAGCCCGGTGGTGCGCTGGCGTTCACGCCCGGCAGAGTGTTGGCCGCGTCCTGAAAGTTTTGCGAGCCATGACGCTCGATGTCATTGCGATTGGCGATGGCCACCGATGCCGGGGTGTCGCGTACGCTCAAGCCGAGGCGTGAAGCCATGCCGCTGGACTGGTCGAGGCTCAGGCCAGGTTCGGCGGCGGATTCGCCGTCGATGGTGATCGGCGCCAGATCCACGGTGGATTGGGCCCAGGCGTTGACGGACAGGCAGCCGCACAGGCTCGCCAGCAAGGTAAGTTGTTTCATCGATTGAATCCTGAATGCTTGTCTAGGAGTCAGCGCACAGGCGAACGCCGCGCGTTGGCGCAGTGAACTGACAAATCAAAAAGGCAAAGACACTCAGGCGAGCGGCGGGGCGCGGGGATTGGCCGAAGGCCAGGTGAAGCGGGCAGGGAGGTCGGCACTGACGATGACCGGCAGCGGCGGGCTGTGTTGTTCCGGCAGGATCGCCAGGGTCAGGCTGGAGTTGAACGCCGGGCCCATGCCGCCGGTGGAACACAGCGGGCAACCGAAAGCCTTGGCCAGGGTTGGCAGTTTTTCTTCCGCGGGACTGGACGCGAGCGGCGCCTGGGTGCTCGGGTCGACGGCACAGAACTGACCGCCGATACCGTTGAGCTGCATTCCGACCATTTGCCCGTGACCGATGCTGCAGGCGAACACGTTGAACAGGACGCAGCAATAGAGCATCCAGGCCAGCAGTGAGCGATCGGAACGGGTGAATTTCATGGGGCGGCACTTTACCGCACCGCCGACCGGTCGTGCACATGGAAAAATGCCGGCTAGGATGTTTTGTTCAAGCCTCTTGAAAGGATTCTCGACCATGACCTTTGTGTTGGCTCAATGGCTGGTGACGATATTTGCGGCGATCAGCCTGATGCATGTGTATTGGGCGATGGGTGGGCAGTGGGCGGCCGTGGCGGTGATACCGCAGGTTCCGGCGGATAACGGCGGGCAGGCCCTCAGACCGGCGTTCAAGGCGTCAGGCTGGATCACGCTGGTGGTGGCGGCGGCCCTGCTACTGATTGCCGCACTGGTGTGCATGAGGGTGGGCTGGTGGTTTTCGCCGGTGCATCACTGGGCGTTGCAATGGGTGATCAGCGCGATTGCGCTGCTGATGTTCGCGAGGGCGATTGGCGATTCGGAACTGGTGGGTTTCTTCAAGGAAGTGAAGGGGTCGCGTTTTGCCCGGCTCGACACTTGGGTCTACTCGCCGCTGTGTCTGATATTGGGAGCCGGGCTGTTGGCCGTTGCCTGGATCTAGCTGCCGCTCTCGGTGCGTCGGCTGCTCACTTCAGCCGGCACATCGTCCCCGGCCATGCGCTTGCGGAACAGCGCCGCCCGCGCCAGTAGCAGAGTGGTCACCGGCACGGTGATCGCCAGCAGGATCGGGATCAGCCACGCGTGCAGCACCGGCCCGGACTTGAGCGCGGAAAAACAGATGATCGACGCCAGCGCCACGCACCACGCGCCCAGGGTCGAGGCCAGCGCCGGTGGGTGCATACGCTGGAAGTAGTCCTTCATCCGCAGCAGTCCGGTCGCACCGATCAGGGCAAACACACCGCTGAGCACCAGCAGGATCGCCACCGGTATTTCCACCCACAGAGACAATTCAGCGTTCATTCGATCACCTCGCCACGCAGGAGGAATTTCGCCAGGGCAAACGAGCCGACGAAGCCGAACAGTGCGATCAGCAGCGCCGCTTCGAAATAGGTGTCGCTGGAGTAACGAATCCCCAGGGTCAGCATCATCAGCATGGCGACGATGTACAGGTAGTCCAGCGCCAGTACCCGGTCCTGTGCCGATGGCCCTTTGAACAGGCGAAGCAGCGTCAGCACCATCGCCAGCGAGAACAGGAACAGCGTCAGCAGAATCGCATTCGACAGCAACGGGCTCATTCGAAAATCTCCATCAACGGCTGCTCGTAAGTGACCTTGAAGTGCTCGATGAATTGCGCTTCGTCATCCAGATCCCAGACGTGCAACAACAGAATGCTGCGGTCCAGCGCCAGTTCCGACCACACCGTGCCGGGTACGACCGTACAGATCATCGACAGCGCTGCCAGACCGTTGGCATCGCGCAGGTCCAGCGGCACCTTGACGAATCGTGAGCGGGGTGGCCGGCGACCTGCTTTGAGAACGCCCCAGGCAACTTGCAGGTTGGAGACGATCACGTCGCGCCCGACCAGCAGAAACAGGCGCAGGATTGTGCCAGGGCGGCGGATATGGATCTGTTGCGGGCGCAACTTGCGCATCATCAGCGGCGCGCAGAAACCCAGCGCCGCCCCCAGCAGCAGGTTGCCGGGGCTGATCGACAGGTTCAGCACCAGCCACAGCAACCACAATGCAAGTGACAGCCACGGAGCAGGAAACAGGCGCTTCATGGTTGCACCTCCAGCAGCGCAGCCTTGGCTTCCGGGCTCGGTACGGCGCGGGTGCCAAGCACCGCCATCACGTATTGCTGCGGGTTGTTCAACGCGTCTGCGGCGGCCTGGGTGTAACGCAGCAGCGGTTCAGCCTTGAAGGTCAGGGCGATGCTCAGGCCGAGCAGCAGGAATATCGGCGTGCATTCCAGTTTGCGCAACACGGGCGACGGGCGTTCCTCTGGCGACCAGAAGCGCTGGATGCCCAGGCGCGAGAATGCCATCAGCGAGCCGAGTCCGGTCAGGATTAACAGTGCCAGCAACGCCCAGGCAGCATTCGAGATCGGTTCGCCAGTGCCGAGCCCCAACGGATTGAGCAGGGCGCCGATCAGGCTCAGCTTGCCGATGAACCCCGACAGCGGCGGCATGCCGATGATCAGCAGCGCGCAGGCGATGAAGCTCAAACCGAGAAATGCCATGGTCCACGGAATCACCTGGCCGACCACGGCTTTCTGGTCATCGTCGAGGTTGATGCCCTTGACCGGTGGCTGCCATTGCTGGGGACGCGGCAGCAGCTCGTTTTCGTCTTCCAGCGGCACTTCGACGGCAGTGCGCGAACGTTCGATGAGTTCTGCCAGCAGGAACAGCGCGCTCAGGGCCAGTGTCGAGCTGACCAGATAGAACAGCGCCGCGCCGATCAGGTTCGGCTGGGCGAAACCCACGGCTGACAACAGAATCCCCGCCGACACCAGAATGCTCAGGCTGGCCATGCGTTCCAGGCGCTGTGCGGCGATGATCGCCACGCCGGCGCAGAGCATGGTCGCCATGCCGCCGTAGATCAGCCAGTCACCGCCAAAGTAGGCGGAAGCGCCGGCCTGACTGGAGAACAGCAGCGTCCACAGGCGCAGCAAGGTGTAGACGCCGACTTTGGTCATGATCGCGAACATCGCCGCCACCGGTGCACTGGCCGAGGAATAGGCCGGTACCAGCCAGAAGTTCAGCGGCCACATCCCGGCCTTGGCCAGGAACGCCACCGCCAGAATCGCCGCGCCGGCATGCAGCAAGCCGCGGTCGGCTTCCGGCACCAGCGGAATCTTCATGGCGAGGTCAGCCATGTTCAACGTGCCGGTGACGCCATAGATCAGCGCCGCGCCAATCAGGAACAGTGACGAGGCCAGCAAGTTGATCGAAATGTAATGCAGCCCCGACGACACCCGCGCCCGGCCCGAGCCATGAAGCAGCAAGCCATAGGACGCCGCGAGCAGCACTTCGAAGAACACGAACAGGTTGAACAGGTCCGCCGTCAGGAATGCGCCATACAGGCCCATCAACTGAATCTGGAACAACGCGTGGAAGCTCGAGCCTGCGCCGTCCCAGCGGGCCATGGCAAACAGCAGGGCGCTGACGCCGATGATGCCGGTCAGCACCAGCATCAACGCCGACAGCCGATCGACCACCAGCACGATGCCGAACGGCACCTGCCAGTTGCCCGGCAGGTAGACGCCGATGGAACCGGGCACGCCGGTGGTCTGGGTCCATTGCAGCAACAGCAGGGAAACCACAAGGCCCAGCATGGTGGAGAACAGGTTGATCTTCGCCTTCAGCGGCCGGTGCTTTTCGCCAAGCATCAGCATGATGGCGGCGGTCAGCAGCGGCAGCAGGATCGGTGCGGCGATCAGGTGTGTCATCGCCGTCATTCCTTGGGCTCCCTTCCGTCAACGTGGTCGGTGCCGGTCAGGCCCCGCGATGCGAGCAGCACCACGAGGAACAGCGCGGTCATGGCGAAACTGATGACGATCGCCGTCAGTACCAGTGCCTGGGGCAACGGGTCGGTGTAGTTGAGCAAGTCCTGTGGCACGCCGTCCTTGATGATCGGCTCCTTGCCGATGAACAGACTGCCCATGCTGAAGATGAACAGGTTGACGCCGTAGGACAGCAGGCACAGGCCCATGACCACCTGGAACGTCCGCGGACGAAGGATCAGCCAGACCCCGGACGCGGCGAGCACGCCGATGGCGATTGCGATGACTTCTTCCATCAGACGGCTCCTTTGATGGCAGCGGTTTTGTGACCCCGGACCGACTGGTGGGCGAGGGCGGTAAGGATCAACAGTGTCGAACCGACCACTACCGCGTACACGCCGATGTCGAAAAACAATGCACTGGCGATATGGATATCGCCCAGCATCGGCAGACTGAAATGCCAGGTATGCGTGGTGAGGAACGGATAACCCACCAACATTGCGCCGAGACCGGTGACCGTGGCGAACAGCAGTCCGGTACCCATCCAGCGCAGTGGCCGCAGGCTCATTTGCGCCTCGACCCACTGGGTGCCGGCGACCATGTATTGCAGGATGAACGCCACCGACATCACCAGACCGGCAACGAAACCGCCACCCGGCTGGTTGTGTCCACGCATGAACAGATAGAAAGACACCACCAGTGCAATCGGCAGCAGCAGGCGCACCAGCACCGCCGGCACCATCATGAAGCCGAGCGCGGTGTCGCTGGCCGAACGCGGGTTGACCAGATCGGTGACCACGTCCGGCGCCAGCAGGCGTTGCTGGGCTGGCAGTTGCAGGCTTTCTTTCGGTGGGCGGAAGCGGCGCAGCAGGGCGAATACGGTCAGCGCCACGGCCACCAGCACGGTGATTTCGCCGAGGGTGTCGAAACCACGGAAGTCCACCAGCATTACGTTGACCACGTTGCTGCCACCGCCCTCGGGAAGGGCACGGCTGAGGTAGAACGAGGAAATGTCGTTCGGTGTTTGCCGGGTCAGCATCGCGTAGGACAGCAAAGCCATGCCGCCGCCGACGGCAATCGACAGCAGCAAGTCGCGCAGACGCCGCACACGGGCCTTGCGCAGACTGCTTGGCAACGGCGAAACCTCTTCGATCCGCCGTGGCAGCCAGCGCAGGCCGAGCAGGATCAGCACTGTGGTCACCACTTCGACCACCAGTTGCGTCAGGGCCAGATCCGGCGCCGAGAACCAGACGAAGGTCACGCAGGTCATCAGGCCGCAGACGCTGACCATGGTCAGGGCGGCGAGACGGTGATACTTGGCCTGCCACGCGGCGCCGAGGGCACAGGCGATTGCCAGCAGCCACAGGGTCACGAACACGATGGAGCCGGGAATCTTCGGCCGGTCGCCCCAGCTCAGGCTGCTGTGCAGCATCGGGATCAGACCGGCGAGCACCGCCGCCAGCACCATCAGGAACAGCTGGGTTTGCAGGCGTTTGGTGCCGATCCGCCGTTCCAGTCGCCGAGCCAGGCGCATCATCGCGACGAGGCTGCGCTCGAACAGGCGCTTGCCGTTGAAGCGGCCCACCAGTGGCGGGAACTTGAAGCGGCCGCGCTTGAGCTGATTGCGCAACAGCAGATAGACCACGATGCCGCCGGACATGGCAATCAGGCTCATGATCATTGGCGCATTGAGGCCGTGCCAGATCGCCAGGCTGTATTCCGGCAGCACGCCGCCGACTACCGGCAGTGCAGCGGCCGCCAGCAACGGGCCGACGATCTGGGCCGGGAAAATCCCTACCAGCAGGCAGGTGAACACCAGCAGCTCAACCGGTGCACGCATCCAGCGTGGCGGTTCGTGCGGGGTGTGGGGCAGGTCGGTGGCAGTCGGGCCGAAGAACACGTCGACGGTGAATCGCAGCGAGTAGGCAACGCTGAACGTACCGGCGATGGTCGCGACGATTGGCAATGTCGCTTCAACCCACGCGGTGGCGTTGATAAACACGGTTTCGGCGAAGAACATTTCTTTTGACAAGAAACCGTTGAGCAACGGCACGCCGGCCATGGAAGCACTGGCCACCATCGCGAGAGTGGCAGTGAACGGAATCAGTTTGAACAGGCCGTTGAGCTTGCGGATGTCGCGGGTGCCACTTTCGTGGTCGATGATCCCGGCGGCCATGAACAGCGAAGCCTTGAAGGTCGCATGGTTGAGAATGTGGAACACTGCCGCGACCGCTGCCAGCGGACTGTTCAGGCCCAGCAGTAGTGTGATCAGGCCGAGGTGACTGATGGTCGAGTAGGCCAGCAGACCCTTGAGGTCGTTCTGGAACATCGCGCAGTACGCGCCGAGCAACAGCGTGGCGGCACCAGCGCCGCTGACGATGTAGAACCATTCTTCGCTGCCGGACAGCGACGGCCACAACCGTGCAAGCAGGAAGACCCCGGCCTTGACCATGGTCGCCGAGTGCAGATAGGCCGAAACCGGTGTCGGCGCCGCCATGGCGTGGGGCAGCCAGAAATGGAAGGGGAACTGGGCGCTTTTGCTGAGGGCGCCGATGAGAATGAGGGGAAGCAGGATGGGGTAGAGGGCATGTGCGCGAATCAGATCGCCGGCGGCCAGGACCTTGTCCAGGTCATAGCTGCCGACCACATGGCCGAGGATCATGACCCCCGCCAGCAGGCACAATCCTCCCGCGCCGGTGACCATCAGCGCCATGTAGGCGCCGCGCCGGGCGTCGTGACGATGGTGCCAGTAGCCGATCAACAGGAACGAGAAGAGGCTGGTCAGCTCCCAGAAAAACACGATCTGGATCAGGTTGCCGGAAATCACCAGCCCGAGCATGGCGCCCATGAAGGCCAGGAAGAACGCGAAGAAACGCGGCACCGGATCATCCGGCGACATGTAATAACGGGCATATAAGGAAACGAGGGTGCCGATGCCCAGCACCAGCATCGAGAACAGCCAGGCAAAGCCGTCCATGCGCAGGACGAAGTTCAACCCCAGGCTTGGCAGCCACGTGAACTCTTCGCGGATCACGCCGCCGTGGGCGATTTGCGGGTACAGCAAGGCGACCGAGACAGTGCCGATCAAAGCGACCAGGCCTGCCAGCAGGGATTCGGCGTTACGTGCGTTGTGCGGCAGCACGGCTGCCAGACAGCTGCCCACAAAAGGCAGAAGCAGTAGAACTATCAGGGACATAGGCTTCTAATCTGCGGAAGTTTGTGAAGCATCATACGTGCCAGCTCCCGGATCGCCAAACGCGAGGATGTCTCTGAATCCTACAAGGTAGTCGTAAAAACCTCGCTTAGCCTTCTGTCTCGCGCTCGAACTCTTCTGTGACCTCTTGTGTCGCTTTGCCCTTGGTCTTCAACTCACTGACAATCACCGCCGCCACAATCAGTCCCGCCCCCACCAATGCAATCGCAGGCAGACGCTCGCCGGCAATCCGCCCGGCGATTCCGGCCCACACCGGTTCACCGGCGTAGATCAAGGTCGCGCGGGTTGGCGAAACACTTTTCTGTGCCCAGTTCATGGCCACTTGAATCGCCGCACTCATTGCACCCAATCCCAGAGCTGTGCTGAGCAGCAGCCAGGAAAAGTCCGGGATCGCCTCGCCGGTCGGCACCACCATCAGAAACGACAGTGCCGAAGTCGTCGCCAGTTGCACCACCGTCACCCGGCGCACATCGACCTGCCCGGCATAGTTACTGATCAGAATGATCTCGGCCGCTATGGCGATGGCGCTGATCAGCGTGGCGATTTCCCCGGGACTGAAATTCAACGAAGCACCGGACGGCCCGGACAACAGCATCAAACCGGTAAACGCCAACATGATGCCGATGCTCGGCATCAAACCGGGACGTCGGCCGAGTACCAGCCATTGCAGCAATGGCACAAACGGCACGTAAAGCGCGGTGATGAACGCCGATTGACTGCTCGGAATGCTCTGCAAGCCAACGGTCTGCAAACCATAACCGAGCAGGATCGCCACGCCGATGAAGGCGCCAGCCTTGAGTTCGAACAGGGTCAGCTCACGCAGGTGCTTCCACGAAAACAGCGCCACGATGCTCGCCGCTGCGGCAAAGCGCAGGCCGACGAAAAACATCGGGCCGCTGACGGTCATCGCGTGCTGCACCAGCAGAAAGGTGCCGCCCCACAGCATGGTGATCAGCACAAGCACGCACTCGGCTTTGCTGAACCGGGAAAACCGCAGGGGAGTTTGGGGGGAGCTGGCTGACGTCATGATCTTGCGCACTTTTGAAGAGGGGACGCACAATGCGCCAAATGTTGCGCAGTATACTGCCCAACCCCAGCCAGTGAGCAATATAGTGCACAAAGATTCTGTTCAGCGGGCTTCGGTCCTGCAACACGTCAGCCAGAACGTCCGACGCCTGCGCCACGCCGCCGACATGAGCCAGACGACTCTCGCGGAAAAGTCCGGGGTCAGTCGGCGCATGTTGGTGGCGATAGAAGCCGGCGAGAAAAACGTCAGCCTGACCACCCTCGACCGCGTCGCCGAAGCCCTCGAAGTTGCCTTCAGCGATCTGATCCAGGCCCCGGACAATCGCGATCCGAGCCGGATCAACGAACTGGCCTGGGCCGGCAGCATTCCCGGCAGCAAAGCGGTGCTGTTGTCCAAGGCAGCCGCCACTCGGGAAGTGGAGCAGTGGGAATGGTGTTTGCAACCGGGGGAGGTCTATCCCTCGCAAGCGGATGCCGAAGGCTGGAGCGAGCAGATCTTCGTGTTCGAGGGCTGTCTGACCCTGATGCTAGGCGACCAGCCGCAGCACATCGCCGCCGGGGAGTTTTTCATGTTCGCCAGTAACCAGCCGCACACCTATCGCAACGATGGGGAAGTCGCGGCGCGCTTCGTGCGTAATGTGGTGATCTGACTGTTGCCGGGCCGACAGCAGATGAACAGTTTGCTCTTTTATTCGTGCAGATTGCTTTAGGTTGATTCCTCAAGATATTGATAAATAACGAAAAAATATTCAGGCATGACTCCTGCTAAAGGTTCTGGACCCTCATCCGGAAACTACGGAGTCGCCTCACATGACCGCTTCAAATCAAACCGCTAAACGCCTCCTGAACATCGGGAGTGCCGCTTGATGCCCCGCGAAATCCGTCTCAACGCTTTCGACATGAACTGCGTCGGCCATCAGTCGCCGGGCCTATGGGCACATCCGCGCGACCGCTCCTGGCAATACAAGGATTTGGAGTACTGGACCGATCTGGCCAAAATCCTCGAGCGCGGCAAGTTTGATGGATTGTTCATCGCCGACGTGCTCGGCATCTACGACGTGTACAACGGCAACGGCGAGGCGGCCATCCGACAGGCAGCGCAAGTGCCGGTCAACGATCCGCTGCAACTGATCCCGCCGATGGCACTGGTGACCGAGCACCTGGGGTTCGGTCTGACCGCTTCGTTGTCATTCGAACATCCGTATCCCTTCGCCCGACGCCTGTCGACCCTCGATCACCTGACCAAGGGCCGTGCCGGCTGGAACATTGTCACCTCCTATCTGGAGAGCGGCGCGAAAAACATCGGCCAGCAAGCCCAGACTGAACACGATGCGCGCTACGACTTCGCCGAGGAATATCTGGAGGTCTGCTACAAACTCTGGGAAGGCAGTTGGGAAGAGGGCGCGATTTTGCGGGATCGCGAACGGCGGATCTTCAGTGACCCGAGCAAGATCCACGAAATCCGCCACCACGGTAAACACTTCCAGGTGCCGGGCATTCACCTTTGTGAACCGTCACCGCAGCGCACGCCGGTTCTCTATCAGGCCGGGGCGTCCAGTCGGGGCAAGCAGTTCGCAGCCGAGCATGCCGAATGCGTGTTTGTCGCGGCACCGTCGAAAGTGCTGCTGAAGAAAACCGTGGCCGACATTCGCCGCCGCGCCGCCGAGGCCGGGCGCGATCCGTCGAAGGTCCTGATCTTCAATCTGCAAACCGTGATCCTCGGCGAGACCGACGCCAAGGCCAAGGCCAAGTTCGAAGAATACAAATCCTGGGTCAGCTACGAAGGCGCGATGGCGCTGATCTCGGGCTGGACCGGCATCGACTTCAGCCGCTTCAAACCGGACGAACCGCTCAAGCACGTACACACCAACGCGATTCAGTCTGCTGTCGAGGCGTTTTCCACGGCGGATCCGAACAAGGTCTGGACGCCAAATGAACTCGCAGACTGGGTCGGCATCGGCGGTTTCGGCCCGTTGTTCGTCGGTAGCCCGGAAACCGTGGCGGATCTGCTACAGGAATGGGTCGACGAAACAGGCGTCGACGGCTTCAATCTGGCCTACGCATTGACTCATGAAACCTTCATCGATGCAGTGGAATTGCTGGTGCCGGAGCTGCAAAAGCGCGGCGTCTATAAAACCGAATACGCGCCGGGGACGTTGCGAGAAAAGTTGTTTGGCAAAGGGCCGAGGTTGCCGGAGATTCATCCGGGCAGCGGATATCGAAATCTGGGCGAGCTGCATCGGCAGGAGAAAAAGGTCGCGTCTGTCTAGACTCGCTCGCAGCGTCTGCACGACACTGACTGGAGCAAACCCTCTGCAGCGAGAACGGCATGACTCAAACCGATACGACCGCGATCCGTCACGCTGACATCCTGATAGTCGGCGGCGGCCTCAGCGGTGCAATGCTGGCGGCGCAACTGCTGCGCCTGCCGGGCCGGCGGCAGATTCTGGTGATTGAACCCCGTGCCGAGCTGGGCCGGGGTGAAGCGTACAGCGCGGTTGAACTGGGCCACACGCTCAACGGTAACGCGGCGCGGATGAGCGTCGATCCGGACAATGCAGATGATCTGACCCAATGGCTGACCGATCACATTACTGGCGGCGGCTGGCCGGAGTCGGATCAGCAACATGTGCCGATCAGTGAACTGTTTCCGCCACGGGGGCTGTTCGGTGTCTACGTGCAGCAGCGACTGGCTGAAGCGCAGCAGGTGGGCGCGCAACATGGCTCGACTGTCGAGCACGTGCGCGCAGAGGTGATTGATGTACAGGTTTCAGCCGATTCGGTGCAGCTCACCTTGAGCGATGGCCAGCGGCTGCAAGGATTTTTTGCAGTGTTGGCGACCGGGATGTTCCCGGCTGCCCGTACGCCGCAAAAGCAATCCAGCGGCCTCAACGCCGCCGGGCTCGATCCGTGGGATGTAAGCGCCATGCGCCAGCTCGATCCGCAATCGACGGTACTGATCATCGGCTCCGGCCTGACCATGGTCGATGCCGTGGTGTCGCTGGAACAGGCCGGGCATCGCGGGCCGATCGAGGTGTTTTCCCGGCATGGGCTGCTGCCCCATGTCCGTCGGCAACCGCCGGCGTGGGTGGACTTCCTCGCCGAGGATCACAGCCTCCGCACGCCCCGGCAGTTACTGCGTGAATTGCGCCGGCATTGTCGGGAAGCAATCGAGCAAGGTATCGACTGGCAAGCGCCGCTGGATACGGTGCGCGCGCATATTGGTCGGCTGTGGAGCCAGGCGAGCGACGTACAGCGACGGCAATTCGTGCGGCATGTGCGGCCGTGGTGGGAAAGCCATCACCATCGCTCGCCGCCGCTGAGTGCAGAACTGGTCGAGCGTCTGCATCGCGAAGGGCGCCTGCATATTCATGCCGCGTCCTATAAAGGCCTTGAGCCGGTGTCGGGCGGTGGTGTCGGCATTCGCGTCCGCAGTCGGGGCGAGAGTGAAACGCACGTGGTGCAAGGCGCAGCGCTGATCAATTCCAGCGGTATCGAATACGACTGGCGCCGGGTCGATCGGCCTTTGCCGCAGCAGTTGCTGGCCCGTGGGCTGGTACAACCGGGGCCGTTGGCGCTGGGGATTGCGGCGGCAGTGGACGGTGCGGTGCTGGATGCGCAGGGAAAGGTGTCACAACGACTGTTCGCGATGGGCCCGCCACTGAGAGGGATGTGGTGGGAAAGTACGGCGGTGACCGATGTTGCGTCGCAGGCCAAGGCGTTGGCCGCGCGGCTGGTGGCTCAATAGTCGTAGGCGAATCCGGAGTCGTTTTGCGCGACGTAAAGATTCTGCTCCACACTGCCCCTGGCCTCACGGTCAATGCCAACGGTGTCGACATTCAGGGTGCCGGTCATGGCGACAGCGGGTCCGTCGCCATGTGCGCTGGCGATTGCGGCGGAAGTGGCACCGATCAGGGCGACGATAAACCCAAGGGCAATGAAGTCTTTCATGGGTCTGTACCAGAAAGTGGGAGGAAGATAACTGCCACTTTAGGGCTACAGACGCCAGAAGAAAAAACACCTTTTCAGATAGTTGTTATCAAAGACGTTGATGCGTGATCAGCGCGGCAGGGTATTGCTCAGCCAGCGCTGGCGAATTTTCTCCAGACGGCCGTCGGCGCGCAGCGTGTCCAGCGCCTGTTGCCAGCGTGCAACCTGTTTGGGATCGGTCTGGCGGGAGAACGCGATATAGGTGTCGCGCTTCATCAGCGGTATCTGATATTGCAGGCGGCCCGGTTCCATGCCCTGTTCGCGGGCCAGGGACGCGCTGGACAGCGTGTCGGACACCACGAAGTCCGTTCGTCCGAGACTGAACAGACGCATCATCTGCTCCGGGGTTTCCACACCATAGAGGTTGCTCAGGTCCTGTTCCTGCAGGTAGCTGTAGACCAGCCATTTGCGCGGCACGGTGATCCGTCCCAGATGATCGGCCTCGCGCAGGCTGCGGACCGGCGGCTGGAAGTTGTCGTGGGCATACAGCGCGGTTTCGACTTCGATCAGCGGCCCGACCCATTGATAGCGGTCATCCCGTGCGTCGGTGCGCAGCACGGTAAATACGCCGGTGTCCGGCGTCTCGCTGGCCATGCGCAGGGCACGCAGCAATGGCACTTGCTGCAGGTGAATGCGATCGCCGGTCTGCGCTGCCAGGGCCTGCACCACATCCACGCCGAAGCCCACCAGTTGATCGCCCTGAAGGAAATGCAGCGGAGGATGGTTGTCGGTGAGCAGTTGCAGATCTGCCGCATTGGCTGTCAGGGCCAGAAGAGACAACAGGCAGGCGGCAAAACGTTTCATGGATCGTCCCTGAAAATTCAATCGCCCAGCTTAGTACGCACGCGCGGTGGCTGTCGTGGGGAATCAGCGGGGCTTTTGTGTCAGAGAACAGGGCGGTTTGGTAGTGGCGATGCGCCTTGTGGGAGCGCGTGTGCTCCCACAAGGCTGCATCCATCACGAAGGGTCAGGACACCACGCGATAGCACGGCACATACGCCGCGCCACCCGGCAGTTTCATCCGGTGCTGGGCGACGAAGGCTTTGAGCAGCAGATCGAGCGGCTGCATGATCGCGGCGTCGCCACGGATCTGGTACGGGCCGTGTTCTTCGATCAGGCGAATGCCCTTGTCCTTGACGTTGCCGGCGACGATCCCGGAGAACGCGCGGCGCAGGTTGGCCGCCAGTTCATGGGCCGGCTGATCACGGTGCAACTTGAGGTTGGCCATGTTTTCGTGGGTCGGGTCGAACGGGCGCTGGAAGCCTTCGTCGATCTTCAGCAACCAGTTGAAGTGGAACGCGTCGTTGCGCTCACGGCGGAATTGCTTCACGGCCTTGAGGCCCGCCGTCATCTGCCGCGCCACTTCGGCCGGGTCGTCGATGATGATTTCGTAATGCTGCTTGGCTGCCTCGCCGAGGGTGGCGGTGACGAAGGCGTCGAGCTGTTCCAGGTACGGCGCGGCATGTTTCGGCCCGGTGAGAATTACCGGGAACGGCAGGCCGGCGTTGTCCGGGTGCATCAGGATGCCCAGCAGATACAGGAATTCTTCGGCAGTACCGGCGCCGCCCGGGAAGATGATGATGCCGTGGCCGACGCGGACGAAGGCCTCCAGGCGTTTTTCGATGTCCGGCAGGATCACCAGCTCATTGACGATCGGGTTCGGCGCTTCGGCAGCGATGATGCCCGGCTCGGTCAGGCCCAGGTAGCGACCGCCGTGGATACGCTGCTTGGCGTGGGCGATGGTCGCGCCTTTCATCGGGCCTTTCATCACGCCCGGGCCGCAGCCGGTGCAGATGTCGAGGCTGCGCAGGCCCAGTTCGTGGCCGACTTTCTTGGTGTATTTGTATTCTTCGGTGTTGATCGAGTGGCCGCCCCAGCACACGACGATTTTCGGCTCGACGCCCGGACGCAGGGTGCGTGCGTTGCGCAACAGGTGGAAGACGTAGTCGCTGATGCCCTGGGAGGTGCTGAGGTCGATGCTCAGGGCGTCGAGTTCGTTTTCGGTGTAGACGATGTCGCGCAGGGCGCTGAACAGCATTTCCCGGGTGCTGGCGATCATTTCGCCGTCGACGAAGGCGTCGGCCGGGGCGTTCAGCAGTTCCAGGCGCACGCCGCGATCCTGCTGGTGGATGCGGATTTCGAAGTCTTTGTAGGCTTCCAGAATGGTTTTCGCGTTGTCGACATGAGCGCCGGTGTTGAGGATGGCCAGGGCGCACTGGCGGAAGAGGGTGTAGGTGCTGCCGGTTCCGGCCTGGCTCAGTTGCTGAACTTCACGTTGGGAAAGGGTTTCCAGGCTGCCTTTTGGGCTGACCGAGGCATTGATTACGTGTCGTTGGGTCATGCAGTGATCCTTAAAACGATGTCATTGCCGGCCTGGCCAATGGCATCCGAATAGAGTGTATCCATGAATGAAGATGGCACGATCTGCGTGGTATCGCCATGTCCCCTGGTGGACGATGTAAAGATGAAAAGGAGCTCCAGCATAGCTAAATCCGCCTCAGAGGCGATAATGCGCCGGCCTCTTTTTATTTCAAGCCATGGAAGCCTGTCGCGATGTTCGAGATTCAACCGATCAATGCCATCACCTATCGCCAGCAGACCCGGCGCAGCACGCTGATTATCGCGGTGCTGTTCCTGGTGCTGGCGATGGCGTTTTCGACCGTGGCGGTGGCGCTGTTCGGCGAACCGGGCGGGGATAACCTGCGGTTCAATGTCGGCGGGGTGTTCGGCGCATTCCTGCTGACGGCGGCGTTGTTGCGCGGGCGTTTCTGGAACCAGACCTGGATGGCCCCGGCGGTGTACGGCTGGCGGCTCAAGCGCAGCCTGATGAGCATCACCAATGTCATGCATCAGGTGACGGCGGCGGTCGAGAAGGACGATCCGACGGCGATGAAGGTGCTGCGTTTTTACCACCTCGGACTGACGCAGATGCATGAACTGGACGGCAACTCCAGCGATCACGGGCAATTGCACCGGGAAGTCGAAGCACACAAGGCTCGGATGGAAACGCTCGGTCTGGACACCGATCAGACACGCTTCGATCCGGCCTGGATGGAAACCTTGAAGTCGCGTTAAAACGGAATGCGTGCAGCTCGGCGCAGTTGCCACTGGCGGATCAGACGTCCGTACACCAGCAGGTTGATCACCAGCACCACGCTGCCCAGTGCCAGCTGAATCTGCGGGGTCAGCCCTGCGGGGTAGATGATCGGCCAGACATAATGCTCGATGAAACCGCCGGCATACTCGGTCTGCCCGGCGGCGTGGCGCATCAGGTTTTCCCAGTAGGTCAGCGGGCAGGTCAGGTGCAACACCTCGACCATCACGCCCCAGGTGGCGGCCGGCAAATGCAGCCAGGCTACTCGGTGCCACTTAAGCACCAATAACCCGCCGAACAGCACGAACAGAATGAAGGAAAGGTGAAACAGCACCAGCCCGTCGGCGGCAAATCGATACAGCATGTCGTCTCCCTGACGCAGATGTGAATGGCTGTCATGGTACGCCGCTAAACGGTTTGGAGCTGGGCGATTTCCGGCAACTGCGCAAGATTGTTCAAGCCAGCAAAAGGCATTTGCTGGCAGAGTCCGGGGTCTTGTCTCACGGTTGAAGAGCGTTATGTCTGACTCATTAATGCCGCGCAGTGCCTTTCTTCGCGGAGCCGCGGCGATCATGCCGTTATCTCTGGCGACCGCGCCGTGGGGGCTGCTGGCCGGCTCCATGGCGATCGAAGCCAACCTCACGCCACTGCAGGGGCAGGGCTTGTCCACCATTGTGTTTGCCGGCGCTGCGCAGCTGGTGGCGATCGGCATGCTCAAGGGCGGTGCCGGGATCTTCTCGATTCTGCTGACCACGCTGCTGCTGACGTCGCAGCATTTGCTCTACGGCATGAGCATGCGCCACGTGATTTCGCCGTTGCCGGGGCGCTGGCGCATCGGCCTGGGTTTTTTGCTCACTGACGAACTGTTCGCCCTGACCAGCCAGCACGACCGTCAGCAATTCAATCGCTGGTATGCCTTGGGCGTCGGCCTGACGTTCTACATCGCCTGGAACCTCTTCACCCTGGCCGGCATTGTGCTCGGCAGCAGCATTCCGGGGCTTGAGCACCTGGGACTGGATTTCTCGATTGCCGCGACCTTTATCGCGCTGATCACGCCGGTGGTGCGCAATGTGCCGACCGTGGTCTGCGTGGCGGTGTCACTGTTCTGCTCGGTGCTGTTCAGTTACTGGCAGTGGGGTTCGGCGCTGGTGCTGTCGGGGCTGGCGGGAATGATGGCCGGGTTTATCTGCAACAAGCTGTATCGGGAGCGCACTTGATGATCTGGGCAGTGATTTTCGGCATGGGGATTCTGGTGTTCCTCAATCGCTATGTGTTTCTCGAACCGCGCCTGCCGGTGCGTTTGAGCAGCAATGCGCGGCAGTTTCTGGGTTTCGCCGTGCCGGGCATGTTGACCGCGATTTGCGGGCCGATTGTGTTCATGCCGGACAAACAGCTGAATTTGCAGTGGGACAATCCCTATTTGCTGAGTTCGTTAGTCGCCATAGCACTCGTGATCTACACGCGTAATACGCTGCTTAGCATGCTGTTGAGCATGGCGTTCTTCTTTCTGTTGCGCTGGTGGTTGTAAGTTGCCTGTCTGAATCTGTTCTACGCTGTAAGGATGACTGATGACTTATGACAGCGAGGTGAACATGGCAACCGAGCAGAATCGTCCCGAAGAAGATGAAGAACCGAGCGAAGAAGAGATCGAGCGGGAGAAACACAAGGAGCAGACCTGGAAACATGACGACAGCCGCGAGTTGTCCGATCGCGACCAGGAACGCCCGCTGAAACCCTGAACGCCACAACGAAAAAGCCCCGCGATGGCGGGGCTTTTTCGTTTCATCAAAGATCGTCCAGCTGTGTGAAATCGGGGTGCGAAGCCCGATAACCCAAGGTCTTGTCGATCCAGGCATTCAGCTCGTTGACCATCACCGGCGGGTGGCAGGGATAGTTTTGGAGAGTGGTGCGCAGGAGGCGGTCGATCTCGGGTACGTCACGCAGGTTTCGAGTCTTTATGTAGTGGGCGATAAAACAGTCGAGTTGAAAGCGTTCTGTCATGGACAGATAAATACACTCCAGGCCGTTGGCCTGTTTGATTGCAAAATCGTCGCGCAACTTAGTTCTCTGCAAGGCTTGTAAGTTTGTAGGGTATTTCCGGTTTGTTGACTCTTTGGTCAACTGGTATGCCAATAGGAAATGCGGCGCGCATGCTATCTGTAGTGTTACTAAATGTATGTATGACGATTGAAATGTCAGACAGGCGGTTGGTTTTAATCAAACGACCGATTCAATGATTGTTTCGAGTTTGAAACACTGACTGTAACGAACGGTTCTCACTTGCTGCGTGATATCAATTTGACTCACGTCTTCCGACTATTCGATAGACGTGCCGGCCCGCAAAATATTTAAGCCACTACTTCAATTAAATCCGCCCCCTGATTGCGTGAGTTGCCGACAGCTTTGCCGACTTTGTGCCATTCGAACGCTTCGCTGCCCAACCCTTCGAACAGCAACATTTGCTCGGCGCGCTCAACGGGCGTAGCCGGGTCGAGCCATTCCCGCGCGCCCTCGGCGGACAATACGATGGGCCGACGATCATGCAGATCGAGCAGGCCACCTGCGCTGTCGGCGGTGATGATCACAAAGCCGTCGTCTTCCCGTGGTTCTGATCCGGGTGTCGGAAACTGGCCGATGGCGGCGCAGAAAACCGGTTGATGATCGAGTCGATGGATCAGCCAGGGTTGGCGGCTCTTGTCCGGCCCGTCGACCCACTCGAACCAGTTGTCGACCGGCACGATCAGGCGATGACGCCAGATCGCCCGAAAGAACGGGCCGTGGACGACTTTTTCGACCCGCGCATTGATCGGTGCCGCGCGATCCCTGGCCCAGTGCGGGCGCCACCCCCAGCGCAGGTTGTCGGCGTACAAGCGTTGTTCGTGTTGATGCAGAATGGCCAGCGCGGTGGTGGGCGCCGCGTTGTAGCGCGCCAGCGGTGCATCGCCGACGTGATTGATCAGCGCATCGGGAATGCTCAGCACCGCGACGAAATCGTGGATGCCCCGGTACTGCGAGAGTCTTCCGCACATCGGCCGAACCTCCGGCGAACACTGCCTGAAGGTTCAGCTTAGTTGTGCGTATCAGTCCTTGCTGCCCTGGCCGGTGAAGGTGTCGCGCCAGGCCAGACAGCGGCGTTCGAGTGTGGCGAGCAGGCCGTCGCTGAGTTTGCCTAGCAGCGCCAGAACGATGATCGCCGCCAGCACGATGTCCGGACGCGAGGTTTCACGCCCGTCACTCAGCAGGTAGCCCAGGCCTTTGGTCGCCGCGATCAGTTCGGCCGCCACCAGAAACATCCACGCCAGACTCATGCCGCTGCGCAGCCCGGTGAACAGGCCGGGCAGGGCGGCGGGCAGCAGAATCCGCCGCACCAGTTGCAGGCGACTGAAACCATAAATGTGGCCAACCTCCACCAGTTTGCGGTCGATGTTGCGGATCGCCGCGACCACGTTGACGTACACCGGGAAGAAAGCGCCGATGGCGATCAGGACGATTTTCGAGGTCTCGTCGATGCCCAGCCACAGCAGCAACAGCGGCACCCAGGCCAGACTGGGAATCGAGCGCAGTGCGGCGAACGTCGGCTCCAGGTATGCCTCGGCCTCGCGGCTCAGGCCGACCCACGCGGCAAACATCAAGGCCAGACTCGCGCCGATGGCAAACCCGATCAGCACGCGAATCAGGCTGGCGCCGATGTGTTTCCACAGTGCTCCTTCGGCCAGATCGGTGAGGGTCATGGCGACCTCGCTCGGCGCGGGCATCTGATAGGGCGGCAGCCAGCCGACGCGCACGATGATCTCCAGCGCGATCACGATCAGCAGCGGCAGGGCCAACCCTTTAAGGCGTCGCCGCCAGAGCGGATTCAGCGGCCGGTTTTGTCGGCGCGACAGCGGCACGGCGAGGCGGGCGGGCAGGTCATTGCTCATGGAAGGGTCTCCGCTCACGACAAATCCGCGACGGACGCGGATCCGTTGTGAGCCTGATCGGTTACTGGGCGGCGGCGACTTGTTGGAAACCGGTGTCGATCAATTGATCGATGACCTGATCGACATTCACCCCACGGCGCACCAGTTCTTCGGAGACCAGAATCGGCGCGGCGGCTTTCGAGGCGAGCACATCCTTGGCGGTGAGTTGCGGGCTGCTCAGGTCGGTGCGCGACAGTTGCAGCCTGGCCACGTCCAGTGGCAGGCCGGATTCGCTGGCGAGCAATTTGGCCAATTCATCGGGATTTTTCACCGACCATTCGCGAGCCTGCTCATAGGCTTTGATCACGGTGTCGATGGTGTGCGGATGTTCCTTGGCGTATTGCTCGGTGACGCTGACCACGCCGTAGCTGTTGAAGTCGCGGTTGCGGTACAGCAGGCGCGAACCGGCCTGCACCTGGCTGGCGGCCATGTGCGGATCGAGGCCGGCCCAGGCGTCGACTTCACCTTTTTCAAGAGCGGTGCGGCCGTCCGGGTGTTGCAGGTGCACCAGCTCCACGTCGTCCTTTTTCAGGCCGGCCTGTTGCAGGCTGCGCAGGGTGAACAGGTACGGGTCGGTGCCTTTGGTGGCGGCGATTTTTTTGCCCTTGAGGTCGGCAACGGTCTGATACGGCGAGTCCTTGCGCACCACCAGTGCAGTCCACTCGGCGCGGCTGTAAACGTACACCGATTTGATCGGGCTGCCGTTGGCGCGGCTCAGCACCGCAGCAAGGCTGGCCGACGAGGCGAAATCCACGCCGCCGCTGTTGAGGTATTCCAGCGAACGGTTGCTGCCCTGGCTCAGCACCCAGCTGACCTTGCTCTGGGGCAGGGCCTTTTCCAGATAACCCAAATGTTTCAGCGCCAGGCTGACAGGGGAGTAGTAGGCATAGTCCAGATGCACTTCGGCGGGCGGGGTTTCCGCTGCGTGGGCGAGAGGTTGCAGGCTCAGGGCCACAGCGCAGGCCGCGAGCAGCGTTTTGACACGGGAAAACGGTAAACGGGATTTCATGGGCACGCTCCGGCAAGGCAACAGTTTCTTATGTCCAGAAAGATATTTTTATCGAATACTTCCTGCATGAATGGAATATTGCAGGCTCTGTGCCATATGCCCCGAGTCCCATGTTTACGGGGTTTTAATGCGATTTGTGCGCTTTGAACTGTTGCCGGGAAAACACTGTGCCGCGCCACTGTTGCCAGACAAACAGCGCTTATCGACCGTGCTGAGCTTATGCACTAATAGAATTTCAAATGCGATTTATAAGAGCGTTATGGTCTATAAAAACCCCCTTTGCAGGATTCGCCATGAAGCTCTCCCGTTTCCTACGCGCTGCGTTGACCAGCGCCTTGATTGCCTCGCCACTGACTTACGCAGCCGAACCTGTGGTCCTGCACGTCGGTGACCAGAATTACTACAACATCCGCGCTTCGGTAGAAGCGTCCGGCGTATTGAAGGGCGCGCCTTACACGGTCGACTGGAAACATTTCCAGGCCGCCGCGCCGTTGGCCGAAGCGTTACAGACCGGTTCGCTGGATCTGGGCTTTCTCGGTGATTCGGGCTTTCTGTTTCTCGCCGCGAAACAGGCGCCGGTGAAACTGATCGGCGTGTCGCGGCAGAACCCGGACACCATCGCACTGTTGGTGCCCAAGGATTCACCGGTGAAAACCATCGAGGATTTGAAGGGCAAGAAAGTCGCTTACTGGCCGGGTGCCTGGAGTCAGCAGTTGACCCTGCGGGCGCTGGAGCAGAATGGGTTGCCGGAGAATTACGTCGACTTCGTCAAACTGATGCCGATTGACGCGGCAGCGGCATTACCTCAGGGCAGCATCGATGCCTTCCCGGTGTGGGAACCGTACATTTCCCAGCAGATCGTGTTCTCCGGTGCACGGCCGATTCTGACCGCAAAAAACCTGATGCCGGGTTTGAGCGCCATCGCCGCTTCCGCGCCGTCCATCGACAGCAAGCGAGAGGCGATTACCGATTTTCTCGGGCGACTGAAACAGGCCCGGGTCTGGGTCGACAGTCACACCGATGAATACGCGGATCTGTGGGCGAAGAAAGCCAATCTCGATCAAGAGGTCTCGCGGCACTGGTTACGCCAGGCGCACATGACGGTCGGCCCGGTGGATCAACAAGCCGCTGCCGACCTGCAAGGCACTGCGGACTTCCTGTTCAAGGTCAAGGCGTTGCCGGCTCCGCTGAACACTGCGGGGATTATCGATACCTCGTTCCAGCAGGCATTGGCGCACTGAGTGAGCACCGGAACAAAACCCTGTTATCTTTATCCAACCTCGGCCCATTTCGGTGGGTCGCAGGGAGGCAGCAGCGGCGAGGGAGTTTTGCCAATCGACAATGTGACCGCAACGGTCGGGCTCAAGGCAAAACATGAAACTCTGGTTCAAGCTTTTCTGCGCTGTGGCCGTCATCACCGGGCTGGCCGGTTGCATTGCCGCTCCCATCGAACTGACCGCGCAAACTCGCTCGCGGCTGGATGCGCAGGCGCCGGTGAAGTTTCTGCTGACCTTCGATGACGGCCCCAGCGCTTCGAGTTTCTACAACCCCACCGAAACCGTGCTCGACAGCCTGAAAGACAACCCGCTGCAACCGAACATCAAAGCGGTGTTTTTCGTCCAGACTCGCGCGCCGAGGGCCGGCAACAGCGAGATCGGCCGGCGGATCATGCATCGCGAGCACGATGAAGGGCACATTCTCGGATTCCACACCGCGACGCACTGGCACACCAATCACCGTTCGCTCGACCCGCAGGAACTCGAAACCTCACTGACCAACGGCACGGCGGACATCGCAGCGATCACCGGCGCGCAGCCGATTTTGCTGCGCCCACCTTTCTGGAACTACGACAAGCGTACGTTCGCGGCCTATCAGCGACATGGTCTGCATGTATTGCTCACGGACCTGAGCGCCAACGACGGCAAGATCTGGGGCTTCAACGGCAGCCCCAGACGCCGCGCGAACATGCTGCGTCAGCTGTCGGAAGTGCGAGAGCGAATCGCCCTCGGCGAATTGCCGACGGTGGACGGGGTGATTCCGGTGGTGGTGACGTTCCATGACCTCAACCGCTATACCGCGCGACATGCCCGCGAGTATCTGCAGATCCTGCTCGACAGCGCTGCTGCCACCGGCGTGCGCCTGGCCGATAAACCGTTCTACGACGATCACGCACTGCTGGAAAAAGCGGCACTGGCGCGTACGGTGCAGAAAAGCTCGGATCCGGTGCAATTGCCGGGGATCTGGAACTGGATCTGGGGGCGCGACGCCAACTGATCGGTGTTGCGCAAGGATGTGAAGCGGTTGGCATTTTCTGCGATCGAGCGCTCGCGCAGGGTCGAAAAAGCTCATCTATGCTCAATCGATCGACCGATCTTCGCCCGCGAGGCGTCCGCCCATGCTTGCCATTGCCGACATTTGCCGCATCGTCGAGTCCGGCTTTTCGCCCCTTTACTGTGACTGCAGGGAAACGGGGCAGGGGCTGTTGCAGATCAAGGTTTACGAACCGGACAGCGGGCGGGTCGATCTGCTGCTTAACGGTGTGTCGCCGGAGCATCTGGTCACCATTCGTGACATCTCCAACTTCATCGGTGAGTTGCGCACTGAAATGAGTGCCGGGCGTCGGGCGTTCGCCGGTTGACTCACAGTCGGCGCTGAAAGGCGCGGACGATTTGCAGGGTTGCTTCACTGACACTCAGGTTCTGCACCGCATTCAACGGATGCCAGATGCAATCGATGATCTCGTTCTGTGGCCGTACTTCATCAATATTCAGTACCGACGCCTCGTAGACATGGTGGCGCGTGCCGCCAGCCTCCAGCTCCATCAGATACAGCATGCCATCGGCGAGCAGCCCGGTTTCTTCCTCAAGTTCACGCGTCGCGGCGTCGGCCCTGGTCTCGCCGGGCTCGACCTTGCCGCCCGGCAAGTTCCAGCGGCATCGGGGTTTGCGCACCAGGAGAATGTGTCGATCCTGTTCGCAGATGATGGTTGCACGTACTTTCATTTGTTACCCGATTGCCGGTTGTCATGAATCGGTCATGAAAATGCAATATTCAAGCCGTGCCTTGGTTTAGAGGCGCTTGTGATGTCAGAGTGGTCGAAAAGCGCAAAAGTGCCAGACGCTTGCCGCCGCTGTGGGGCGACGTCTGGTCGGCACACCCTGTCGCACCCGGTGTAAGGTGCAAAAGTGCAGTTGATCGATAGTCGACAGGAGGTGCCTATGAGCATGGCGATGCTGAACAAAATGCACATGAATGGCTACGACGTACTCAGCGTGAATAACGGCCCGTGGCGGGTCTGCACGCAAGGTGATCGACTGGCGTCTTTCGCCAGCCGGGAGGAAGCACTGGCGTACGCCGCTGCACTTCCGGGTTACAAAAGCCGGCCCCATGGCCGCAAGACAGGCTGAAGGCCTGCAATGAAAAAGCCCCGGATTGTCCGGGGCTTTTTGTTTGGGGTGTCAGTGGATTTTGGTTCGGCTGATGGCGCGGGCTTTCACTTCCCTGGCATAGAGTTGCAAACGTTCTTCATCGCTTTGCAGCACCTCGCAGGACCTGAGCACGCTTTGCGCATCCGCCTCGTTGCCGGACTTGCGCAACTGCTCGGCAATACGCTTGAGGTCGACCGCCGACCATCTCAGGTCAGATGCCACGCTTTGCAAGTCACGTTGAAGTTCGTGTTCGTATTCATTGAGCCGCATGATCACCTCCGGAACATTCTCGGTAGAAAATAGTAGCTGCATTTTTCGGGAGCGGGGCAAGAGGTTCTGGTCAATGAGCTGAACGGCCGTGAACAAACTGCCGTTGGTCGGAGCAATGGTTTGCCGTGACGCCAGAGAGCCCGGTTTTCGGGGGTAAAGCATTGCGCCACGATGGATGTTCAACCAGTAACAGGGTAAATTCGCGCTTTTTCAGATGAAGGATTCAATATGCGGATGTTGATCGGGGGCCTGCTGATGGCCGCGTTGGCCGGGTGTTCACTTCCGGCATCGCTGGTCCCGGGCGAGCCGAATCTCAGCAAGGTCAGTGGCAAGGCTCCCAAGGACTACGCCGCATGCGTGTTGCCGTTGTGGCAGCAGGATATTCCCAAGACTTCGCAGGTCGCGATTTCCAACGGTTACCGGATCACGGCGCCAAGCATCGTCACGGCCGACGAGATTCTCGATATCGTCAAGTACAAGGATGGCAGCCGCGTGTCGCTGTATCAGGGACCGCCGTGGGCCAAGTCCGGCTCGCTGCGCAAATCGGTACGCGATTGCCTCTGAGGACAGCACTGCCGAAATGAAAAAAGCAGAAACCGTGTGATCGGGTTCTGCTTTTTTTTGCCTGTCAGTCGGAGATGTCGGTGAGCGGGATGCCCGAGCCGGCGGTCTTCTTGTCGCGACGGTCCTGAATCCAGTTTTCCACTTGGCTATTGAACTCCGCCGGCGCTTTGCGTCCGACCTTTCTGGCGATGTCGAGAATGGTCTGCTGGGCGAGGGCTTCTTCCATGCGCTTCTGCGCAACCATCATCGCCCCGTGGATCGAACAGGTTCCGTCCACGGCCCACTCCGGCGGCGAGCCGTCAAACAGCGCGCAGCGGCCACGGATGTCGCGGCATTCGAAAATGTTCTTCGGGCCGTCGATGGCATTGACGATATCGAGCAGGGTGATCTCGTCCGCCGGGCGCGCCAGGGTAAAGCCACCGCGCACGCCGCCGGTGGCCACCACCAGTTTGCCTTTGGCCAGTTTGGTGAAGATCTTCGCCAGGTAATCCAGCGGCACCCCCTGCAGATCGGCCAGGTCGCGCACGCTCGCTTCGCGACTGTCACCGCCGCTGCCCACCAGAAACGCCAGGCAATGGATGCCGTACTCGACGCCCGCACTGTAAAGCGACATAGCTATCTCCGACTGTAGTTGTCGCAGATGTTAGCAGGGTAATGCGTGGCGGACAAATCTGATAAGTGCCTGAATCTTTGCCTTGAAACCCGTATTTGCTCGGTATGCAACGGATTCTATGGTTTCGAAATCCTCAGAAGGGGTCAGGTCAGCTATCGAATATTTCGATTCGAATGATCGGATAATCTGACTTGTTGGATGTAACGGCGACCAATACAGTCGCCGTTAACCGGTGAGCAGTGTTCAACGCTTTCAGAAACCCCAAGCGTGCCGACTCCCGATAAACGTGAATTCTTGAACCTCTTTCTACGACTTGGCTTCGGGCCTGGAGACAACAATGAAACAGCACATTCTGGTAATCGGCGCAGGTTTCGGTGGCATGTGGACGGCGCTGAGTGCGACCCGTCTGGTCGACATTCACAACCGCGACAACATCGATGTGACCGTGCTGGCGCCGCAGGCTGAGCTGCGTGTACGTCCGCGTTTCTACGAGCCGAATGCCCACACGCTGGCTGCGCCGCTGGGCGACCTGTTCGACGCGGTGGGCGTCAACTTCATCAAGGGCGCCGCGAACACCATCGACGTCAACGCCAAAACCGTGGGTTACACCGACGCCAACGGTGCCGCTCAGGTTTTCCACTACGACAAACTGGTGCTGGCTTCCGGCAGTGGTCTGGCGCTGCCGGATACCCCGGGTGTCGCAGAACACGCCTTTGACGTTGACCAGATCGAAGCCGCGATTCGCCTGGAAAACCACCTGAAATCCCTGGCCGATCAGCCTGCGAGCCAGGCGCGCAACACTGTAGTTGTGGCTGGCGGCGGCTTCACCGGCATCGAAACCGCCACGGAAATGCCGGCGCGTCTGCGGGAAGTGCTGGGCGATCAGGCTGACGTTCAAGTGATCATCGTCGACCGTGGGCAGAAAGTCGGCGCGGCCATGGGCGAGGCCATCAGCGTCTCGATTGCCGAAGCGAGCGAAGCACTGGGCGTCGAATGGCGACTGGGTGTGTCGGTGCTGTCGGTCGATGAAAACGGCGTAACCCTGTCGGACGGCCAGCGCATCGAGGCAAAAACCGTGGTCTGGACCACCGGCGTGCGCGCCAGTAGCCTGACCGAGCAGATTCCGGCCGAACGCGATCGCCAGGGCCGTCTACATGTGGATGCACACCTGAAAGTCATCGGCCAGGACGATATCTTCGCCACCGGCGACGTGGCTTATGCGGCCACTGACGATATCGGCAACTTCGCCTTGATGACTTGCCAGCACGCGATCTCCCTCGGCCGACATGCCGGCAACAACGTCGCGGCGCAGATTCTCGGTGTCGATCCGACGCCGTACAGCCAGCCGAAGTACGTGACCTGCCTCGACCTCGGTGCCTGGGGCGCGGTATACACGGAGGGTTGGGATCGTCAGGTGAAACTGGTCAAGGAGGAGGGCAAGTCGCTCAAGACCCAGATCAACACCCAGTGGATCTACCCGCCGGCCGCTGATCGTGCCATTGCGCTGGCGGCTGCGGATCCGATGATTCCGGTTGTCGCGTAACTAAGCGCAGTCCTAGAAGTCCCGCTCCCGAGCGGGATTTTTTTCGTCACCACAAATGGCTATGACTAAAAGTCATTGCCCCATGATTTTTAATGGTTACGGGTGCCCTGATGCCCGGTGTTAAAAAATCGCAAACACAGCTCATCAATAACAACCAGAGAGCGTTTGCAGCCATGTCCCGATTCTCCCTTCGCGTCTCCCCGTGTCCGTTATTGATCCCGTTGGCCATCCGGCCCGCGTGAGCTGTCGATCACCCCAAAAAATCCCTCTGCATCGCAAAGAGTAATGACTGATGAAAGAACTCGACCTGTACATCGGTGAAGGTTTCGAAGGCCCGGGCGTGAACGCCGCGCACATCAATATCCTGATCGGCCCGCGCAACGGCCCGGCGGGGCAGGCGTTCGCCAACAGTCTGGCGTCGCCGAGCCAGGGTCACTGCCCGTTCATGGTGATCGCCCAGCCGAACATTCCGGTCAAACCGATGACCCTGTACGTCAACAAGGCTGCGATCAGCAGCGACCTGCACGGCAACGCAACCTGGGGTGCTTCCCAGGCCGGTATCGCCAAGGCTGTGCTCGAAGCGCTGCTCGACGGCACGCTGCCGCCGGAAGCCGAAGACGAGTGGGCGATCGTCACCGCCAACTGGGTCAACCCGGCTTGCGATGACCTCGATGCGGTCTACCTGAACAACTACAACGCCTGCCGCACCGCGATCCGCGCCGCCCTGACCGGCAAGCCGGAAACCGCGCAGCTCAAGGATGTGGTCAACCACATCAGCAACCCTTTCTACACGCCAAAAGCCTGAGGTCCGCGCCATGCAATACATCCGTTTGGGCAACTCCGGCCTGCAAGTCTCCCGCCTGTGCCTGGGCACCATGAACATGGGCACCCCGGACTGGAAACCGTGGATCTTCAATGAAAAACAAAGCGAGCCGATCGTCGCTCACGCGCTGAACAACGGTGTGAACTTCATCGACCTGGCGGACTTCTATTCCGCCGGTGTCGGCGAAGAAGTGGTGGGGCGTATCGTCAAGCGTCTGGCCCGTCGCGAAGACCTGGTGATCACCACCAAGGTCGGCTACGGCACTCGTAACGCGATCAACGCCAGCGGCCATTCGCGCAAGCACATCATGGACAGCATCGATGCCTCGCTGAAGCGTCTGGACATGGATTACGTCGACGTGTTCATGCTGCATTACTTCGACGTGAACACCCCGGTCGAGGAAACCATGGGCGCACTGAACGACATCGTGCGTTCCGGCAAGGCCCGTTATATCGGCGTCTCGACCATGCTCACCGGTCAACTGGCGAAAATCCTCATGGCCTGCGAGCGCAACGGTTGGGTCAAGCCGATCAATATGCAGCTGCAACTGAACTGCGCCTACCGTGAAGAAGAACGCGAGATGATTCCGTTCTGTCGCGATCAGGGCATCGGCGTGTCGGTGTTCAGCCCGCTGGCACGTGGCCTGTTGACTGGTGATGTGCAATCGACCCGCAACCAGACCGACTTCTTCACCCAGCAGATGTACAGCGACGAAGTCTCGTTCGAGATCGCTCATTCGGTGCAGCGCGTGGCCCGTGCCCGTGGCGTGTCGAACGCGCAGATCGCCCAGGCCTGGGTCGCCAATCACCCGGGCGTGGATTGCATGCTGGTCGGCGCCGACACCACGGCGCAGTTCGACAGCGCACTGGCGGCATTGGAAACCAGGCTCGATGCCGAAGAGCTGCACGAGCTGGAGCGCAACTACACCCCGTGCGACGTGATCAACGATTACACCGCCGGCAAACGCATTCTGCGCACGGCCCGTCCGGGGCAGGAACGTTTCACGTTGCAGGGGGCGGTGGCATGAGCGGGTTGATTCGTCACGGCAACTTCATCGACGGTCAGTGGGGCAGCGGCGGCGCGACTTATCCGGTGCGCAATCCGGCCAATGGCGAGTTGATCACCGAGGTGCAAAAGGCTAGTGCCGAGGAAACCAATCTCGCCATCGAAGCCGCCAATCGTGCCTTGCCGGCCTGGCGCAAACTCACTGCGAAGGAGCGCAGCCAGCGTCTGAAACGCTGGAGCGATCTGATGCTCGCCAACCAGCAGGAACTGGCGACCTTGCTCAGCCGCGAACAAGGTAAACCGTTGGCCGAAGCCAAGGGCGAAGTGGTCTACGCCGCGAGTTTTCTCGAATGGTTCGGTGAAGAAGCCAAGCGTGCCTACGGCGATGTGATCCCGAGCCACAAGGCCGATGCGCGGATCATCGTGACCAAGGAAGCCATCGGCGTGGTCGCGGCCATTACTCCGTGGAACTTCCCGCTGGCGATGGTTACCCGCAAGGTCGGTCCGGCGCTGGCGGCGGGTTGCACGATGATTCTCAAACCGTCGGAAGAAACGCCGCTGTCGGCATTCGCCCTGGCGGTGCTGGCCGAGCAGGCCGGGATTCCGGCGGGTGTGTTCAACATCGTTTCCGGCGACGCGGTGGCCATCGGCGGCGCTCTGCAAGCATCCAGCGTGGTGCGCAAGCTGTCGTTCACCGGCTCGACCCGCACCGGCAAACTGCTGATGCGCCAGGCTGCCGACACCCTGAAAAAGGTCTCGCTGGAACTGGGCGGCAACGCGCCGTTCATTGTCTTCGACGATGCCGACATCGATGCGGCCGTGAAGGGCGCAATGGCCTCGAAATTCCGCAACACCGGGCAGACCTGTGTGTGCGTCAACCGCTTCTTCATTCAGGACGGCGTCTACGAAGCCTTCACCGGCAAACTCGCCGAAGCCGTGGCGGCGATGCGCGTGGGCAGTGCGCTGGACGGTGACACCGAACAAGGTCCGCTGATCAACGCCGCCGCACTGGCCAAGGTCGAAGCCCACGTGAGCGATGCGCTGGAGAAGGGCGCCACGCTGTTGTGCGGCGGTCGTCGTCATGCCCTCGGCGGCACGTTCTACGAACCGACCATCCTCACCGAAGCCAACGGCGACATGCTGATTGCTCAGGACGAAACCTTCGGCCCGGTGGCCGCATGTTTCCGCTTCAAGGACGAAGCCGAAGTGCTGGCGCGGGCCAACGACACGCCGTTCGGCTTGTCGGCGTACTTCTACAGCCGCGACATCGGCCGGGTCTGGCGCATGGCCGAAGGGCTGGACGCCGGGATGGTCGGCATCAACGAAGGGATCATCTCCACGGAGGTGGCGCCGTTCGGTGGCATCAAGGAATCGGGCCTTGGGCGTGAAGGTTCGAAGTACGGTCTGGATGACTATCTGGAGATCAAATACCTGTTGATGGGTGGCCTCTGAACCTTCACTGAAATCTCCATGTGGGAGCGGGCTTGCTCGCGAAAGCGGTGGATCAGCTGGAGCAAATGTTGACTGACACACCGCCTTCGCGAGCAAGCCCGCTCCCACAAAAAACCAGCAAGAGCTTTCCGTTTCTCCGTCAATAACAACAATTGGAGACGAACATGTCCGCTCAACCCGTAAAGATCGATGACCTGCCCATCGGGCGCTTCCATATCAAGATCGCCGGCCTGACCTTCGGCGCGCACTTTACCGACGGCTACATCCTTGGCCTGATCGGCATCGCATTCACTTTGCTCAGCCCGCAGATGCAGCTCGACGCGTTCTGGCAAGGCCTGATCGGCGCATCGGCGTTGATCGGCCTGTTTCTCGGCAGTCTGTTTTTCGGCTGGATCTCGGACAAGGTCGGCCGGCAGAAAATCTTCCTGGTCAGTTTTGTGCTGATCACGCTCGCTTCGGTGATGCAGTTCTACGTCGAAACCGCCATGAGCCTGTTCCTTTGTCGGGTGCTGATCGGCATCGGCCTGGGCGGGGATTTCAGCGTCGGTCACGCGATGCTCGCCGAGTTCGCACCGAAGAAACATCGTGGCGTGTTGCTGGGTTCGTTCAGCGTGATCTGGACCTTCGGCTACGTTGCGGCGACCTTCGTCGGCACCGCCATGCTCAGCCTCGGTGATGACGCCTGGCGCTGGATGCTGGCGTCGTCGGCGATCCCCGCTGCGCTGATTCTGATCGCACGGATCGGCACGCCAGAATCACCACGCTGGCTGGTCAATCAGGGCCGAGTGGCGGAAGCCCGTGCCATCGTCAAAAAGCATCTGGGCGACAACGTCGAGCTGGATGAAACCCGCTCCAGCGAAACCCGTTCGGGCTACGCGGTGCTGTTCAGCCGCGAATACCGCAAGCGCACGGCGTTCAACTGCCTGTTCTTCGTCTGCATCGTCATGCCGTACTTTGCGATCTACACCTTCCTGCCGTCGATCCTGCAGAAGATGGGCCTGGCCGAAGGCTTCGGCACCGAGCTGATGCTCAATATGCTGCTGATCCTCGGCGCGTTGATCGGCATCTGGTGCACGATCAAATTCACCCGGCGCGGGTTCCTGATCAACTCGTTCATCATTCTGGCGGTGGCGTTGTTTCTGCTGGCGGTGTTGCCGGGCAGTGCGGCGTGGCTGATGGTGCTGGTGTTCGGTGTGTTCACTCTGGTGCTGTCGGCGGTGAGCAATCTGGTGGGCGTGTTCCCGGCGGAGAGCTTCCCGACGGAAGTGCGGGCCAGCGGGATCGGCCTGGCGACGGCGGTGAGTCGTCTGGGTTCGGCGGTCAGTACGTTCCTGTTGCCGGTGAGTGTGGCGGGGATTGGCTTGAGTCCGACCATGGGCATTCTTGCGGCGATCCTGGCGATCGGTGCGTTGCTGTCGTGGGCCTGGGCCCCGGAGACCAAGTCGTTGACGTTGAGCCAGGCGTGCAAGGCGCAGAGCCCGGTGGAAGTCGGGACAGGGGTGGTCGGGAAAGTCGCCACGCCCGTCTGATGAGTGCAGGTCAGGGGTTGCTGACAACCCCTAGCCACTCGGTAAACAGCTTCACCTTCGACAACCCCTGCTTGTCATTCGCCACATCCAGCCAATACCCATAAGGGCCGATCACCTCAATCGGGGTGATCGGCAGCAGGCTGCCGTTGGCCAGTTCCTTTTCGATCATCTGCCGGTCGATCACTGCCAGGCCGCCACCTGCCAGGGCGGTGTGGATCACCTGGTCCAGGGTGCTGAATTCCAGCCCTTGCCCGGCCTTGATGTCATCCCGGCCCATGGCCGCCAGCCAGTTCTCCCAGACCTTCAAACGCTTGCCGTCGTGCAGGATGTGCAGCAGCGGAAACTGCCGCAGGTCCGGTGGCTGATCACCGTTGAACAGTTCCGGGCTGGCCACCGCGATGTGCCGTTCCATCACCAGCAACTGACTGACGCAGTGCGGCGCTGCCGCGAGGCCGAAGCGGATGTGGCAATCGACTTCCGTGAGGCTGTCGTGGCCGATCTGGTTGGTGACGCTGAGGTTGATGTCCGGGTAGCGCTGGCAGAACGCGCGCAGGTGTGGCGACAGCCAGCGCGTGGCCCAGGTCGGCGGTGCGAGCACTTTCAAACGCTGGCGCAGATTGGGTACGCGCACCGCTTGCAAGGAGCGTTCGATGTGGTCGAAGGCTTCAGCCAGATGCGGGGAAAGATTGCTGCCGGCTTCGGTCAGCGACAGGCCTTGAGGCGTGCGCACGAACAGCGCCACGCCGAGGTAGTCTTCAAGCTGTTTGATCTGGCGACTGACTGCGCCCTGGGTGACGTTCAACCCGATGGCGGCCTGACTGAAACTGCGATGACGGGCGACTTCTTCGAACACGCGCAGGGTGTTGAGCGAGGGCAGTTGACGCATGGAGGCGGGACTCCAGACCGGGCGGTTTATTGTTGTTTTGAGAGGGGCCTATCTGACTATTGGTGATGGGCGGATGCAAGTGTTGTTTGAGCAGACGCCATCGCGAGCAAGCTCGCTCCCACAGGATCTGTGTACGACTCAAATCCACTGTGGGAGCGAGCTTGCTCGCGATAGCAATTTGAAGGGCGAAAACGAAGCTGGATCAGAAGTAGTAACCGACGTTCACATATAACTGGTTTTCCCACTGATCCAGCCCGCCCGCGCCAAGGCTCTGGGTGTAGCTGCTGCCTCCGATGTACGGATCGTTTTTGCCGAACAGCCATTCCGTGGCCACCCACAATTTACTCACGGAAAACGAGGTACCGAGGATCATCCGCTCGGACGTCTTGAACCCGCTGGCGGACTTGTCGAATGCGCTGTAGTTGGCGTAGAGCTTGACCCCGCTGATCTGGTCGAACAGGTATTTGCCGCCGACGTCGTAACTCAGGTCGGCCACATACAGATTGCCGCGACTGGCGACGTTGTAAGTGCCGTCGTAACCGCCGAGGGTCACCACTTCATCACTGCCGGGATTGCGCGGTGACATCTGCTGCCGCGCCGCCTGCAACTGCACGCCCCACGGGCCGTTCTTGCCCATGTAGTGCACGGCCACGGCGTTGCGTCGGCCATCGTTGTTGGTGTCCTTGTTCTCGAGGCTCGAAGTCAGGCCGGAGATCCCGACTTCGGATTTCCACGACCCCAGATCCATCGCCTTGGCGACCCGCAGCACCACCGTGTTGCGTTCCTGGTTGTTGCTGCCGTCGGCCACGTAGCTGTCGGCTTCGGACACCACGCTCGAATACGTCACCCCTTTGCTGGTGCCTTTGCCTTGCCAGGCCGGGCGCAAGTAGTAGCCGGCCTGGATGTTCCAGTCGCCGCTTTGCTGGATGTACTTGGTGCCGATCTGTTGCACGTCTTCAAGGCCGATGACGTTTCCCAGGGTTTCGTAGAAGGTGCTGCCGAAGTATGGCTGCAAACCGAACGGCACGGTGTTCAGGCCCACTTGTACTTGCTGGTCGGGATTGAACTTGTAGCCGACCCACGCGAACTTGGCGAAGCGGATATCGCCGTAGTTTTTGGTGTACTGGTACGGGTAGGAGCGGCCGTAGAAGCGGTATTGCGCTTCACCGATCCACGAGTCGGAGTTGTACTTGGCGCTGAGGAGTACCGTGTCGAGGCCGAACTTCTGGATGTCGCGATCGGGGTCCACGTCCCAACGGGCACGAATGGCGCCGCCAAGGTCGAGATTGTCGGTGACCTGGACCGCCATGGCCGGGGCGGCAATGCTGCAGAACAGAGCGATGGAGGTGGTGCGCAGGCGCAAAGATGCAGGGAAGGGCATGGAGCGGCTCTCGATTGTTTTTATTAGAGATGCCGCGCAGTTTTGCCATCCGCCCGCTGCAGAACAAACGATAAAAACGTCAGGGAAACCTGCATCGAATGCATGTTACTCGGAAAATCCTGTAGGACAATTCGCAAATGTCGTGGGATGCTTCGCACCTTGTCTGTGGTTTTCGAGTGCCTTGTATGAAACGCAAAATGCCCGGTCTGAATGCACTCAAAGCATTCGAAGTGGCCGGCAGCACCGGCAGCTTCACCCGCGCCGCCGAGTTGCTCAACGTCACCCAGAGCGCGGTCAGCCGTCAGGTGCGGCAACTGGAAGAGCAGCTCGGCGAGAGCCTGCTGGAGCGCCGCCATCACCATCTCGAACTGACCGGCGCCGGCAAGATTCTGCTGCGGGCGCTGCATCAGTCGTTCGACAAGATCGAGCTGACCGTGCGCAGCATCCAGCAGAAAACCCACGCCAATCGCCTGCACATCAATGCGCCGCCCACCTTCACCAGCCGCTGGTTGATGCCGCGCCTGGGGCGCCTGCGCGAGCAGCATCCGGAGCTGGAACTGAGCATCACCACCCGCTTGCAGGACAGTCTTGCGGAAACCAGCACCCTCGATTGCGCGATCCGTTTTGGCGACGGCGAGTGGGACGGGCTCGACAGTTCGCTGCTGATTCAGGAACGGCATATCGCCGTGTGCGCGCCGACCCTGTATGCACGGGAGGGCGGCGATCAGGGCATCGACCTCAATCGCCTGACCCTGCTGCATGTGCTGGCCCGGGAGGATCAGCGCTACCTGACCTGGAAACACTGGCTCGACGCGGCGCGCATCAGCGGGGTCGATACCCAGGGCGGTTATGAATTCGACCTGCTGGACCTGGCCATTCAGGCGGCGGTCGATGGTCTGGGGATCACCATTGCCGACTGGCACATGGTCGCCTCGGAACTGGCCAGCGGGCAGTTGACCCAAGTGCACAACGTGCATGTGGAAGGGCACCAGTCCTACTGGCTGGTGACCCGCCCGGAACAGACGCAGATGCCGCAATTGCAGGCCTTCAGTCAGTGGTTGCAGGAAGAGATCTGGCTGGCGCAGCGCCAGCTTGAGCCTTCGAAGGCGATTTTCTGAGTAACGTGCTTTTTTCGAATGTTTGATCGCCGGATAAATCGTTTGTTGAACCCGCTGTCGATGACAAGACTGGCGGCATCGATAAAAACAAACGATGGGCGATGCACATGCGAGTCGAGCGAAATTTTGTTAACGGCCACTTCATCGAGCCGGCCAGCGCGGCGCTGATCGCGGTCTACAACCCGGCCACCGAAGCGTTGATCGGCCAGGTGTCGGCCGCCACTGCCGAAGAGGCCACGGCGGCCGTCGATGCCGCCGCAGCGGCGCAGAAAGTCTGGGGCAAACTCACCAGCATCGAGCGCGCCGAACACCTGCGAGCGTTTGCGGCGGCCCTTGAAGATTGCGCCGACGCCATCGGCGCCGCCCTGGCCGCCGAGTCCGGCAAAAGCCATAGCGACGCCAGCAACGAAGCCCGCTATGCCGCGCAGATCACCCGTTACCACGCCGAATGGGCGCGCCGCATCGAAGGCGAGATCATTCCCAGCGACAGCCCCGACGAAAACCTGTTCCTGCACCGCGAGCCGATTGGCGTCGTCGCGTGCCTGATTCCGTTCAACTACCCGGTCTACACCTTACTGCGCAAAATCGCTCCGGCGCTGATTGCCGGCAATACCGTGGTGGTGCGCCCGAGCAACAACACCCCAACCTCGGCGTTCGAAATCGCCAAAGCCGTGGAGCAATCGGGCATGCCGGCCGGCGTAATCAATATCCTGACCATGGATCACGCCACCGCCGCAGCGGTTTGCACCCATAAAGCCGTGGGCCTGATCACCCTGACCGGCAGCGTCAACGCCGGGCGCATCGTCCTCGACTATTGCAAGGCCAACATCGCCAAGCCGTCGCTGGAACTGGGCGGCAAGACCCCGGCAATCATCGAGGCCGACGCCGATCTTGAAGCGGCCGCGAGCGCGATCATCGCCTCCAAGACCACTCATTGCGGCCAGTTGTGTACGGCGGTGGAGCGGGTCTATGTGCAGGAAAGCGTCTACGACCGTTTCCTCGCGCTGCTCAAAGCGAAAATCGCTGCCGTGAAGTTCGGCGACCGCGCCACGGACGCGAGCCTGATGGGCCCGCTGGTCAACGCCAGTTCGCAGAAGAACATTCACGCCATGGTCGAGCGCGCGATTGCCGACGGCGCCGTCCTCGAAAGTGGCGGTGTACTGCCCGAGGGGGCGGGGCATTTCTACCCGCCAACGCTGCTGAGCGGCTGCCGTCAGGACATGGAAATCGTCCAGGAAGAAATCTTCGGCCCGGTGCTGCCGGTGCTCAAGTACCGCGACATCGACGAAGCGCTGGCCATGGCCAACGACCACCAGTTCGGCCTGTCGTCGGTGCTGTACACCGAGAACTATCGCACTGCGCAGAAAGTCGCCAACGCCATCGAAGCCGGCGAGTTGTACGTCAATCGCACCCCGGCCGACCCGTACCAGGGCTACCACGCTGGCTGGAAACGCTCGGGCCTGGGCGGCGATGACGGCAAGCACGGCATGCTCGAATTCACCCAGACCCGTCTCGTGGTCATGAAGTACTGATCCACCGCCTCACGCCTCACGCTACACCTATAAAAACAATTATTAGGGGCGCCCGGAGCACGGGTCGCCCGAGGTCACTTCAATGTCCAAGCATGCATCCTCTGCTGCCGCTGTTCAGGGTTCCGATTCGGCTTCGAAAAGCCGCAGCGACAAGGGAAGTCGCTATTTCCAACTGATGTTGCTGGTGCTCGCCGCCGGTGCAATCTACCCGATTCTGTACCTGCGCCAGGTCTACCAGACCACCATGCTCGAGGTGTTCCAGATCAGCCACAGCGAGCTGGGTTATCTGTACTCGATGCTGGGGACGATTTTCCTGCTCAGCTACTTGCCGAGCGGCTGGCTGGCCGACCGTATCGCGCCGCGTTTCCTGATCTTCTTCTCGCTGGTGGCAACCGGCGCGCTGGGCCTGTGGTACTCGACGGCGCCGTCGATGACCGGGCTGATGATCATCTTCGGTTGCTGGGGGCTGACCACCGGCCTGACGTTCTGGGCCTCGGTGCTCAAGCGGGTGAAGATGATTGCCCATCACACCGAGCAGGGCCGTTTCTTCGGCATTCTCGATGGCGGTCGCGGGCTGGTTGAAGCGCTGCTGGCAACAGTTGCGCTGGCGTTTTTCGCCTTCGCTACCGAAACCCGTGGCGAGTCCACCGCCGAAGGTTTCAAACACGTGGTTTACCTCTACGCCTTCACCTGTATCGCCATCGGCTGTGTGCTGGTGCTGATCAAGGACCCGAAGTCGATGGAGGACACGCCGCCGGTGGAGAAGGGCAAGTTCAACCTGTTCACGGATCTGGCGACCCTGGTGAAGATCCCTGAACTGTGGCTGGTCACCGCGATCGTGTTCTGCGGTTACCACATCTTCTGGGCCACCTACAGCTTCTCGGACTACCTGCAAGGCAGCGGTCTGACCGCCGTCATGGCCGGCACCATCACCACCATCAAACTGTGGATGCGCCCGATCGGCGGCATTGGTGGCGGTTGGCTGGGGGACAAGTTTTCGAACATCTCGGTGCTGATCGTTGCGCTGTTGCTGGCGAGTCTGGCAATCGTCGGCCTGATTGTGTTCCCGGCACTCAACAGCATGGGGCTGCTGATCGCGACAGTGATTTTCATCGGCCTGATGACCTACGCAATTCGCGGTCTGTACTGGGCGATCCTCGACAGCTGCAACATTCCGCTGCGCATCACCGGACTGGCCATCGGCATCGTCTCGGTGGTCGGTTACATGCCGGATGCGTTCATCCCGTTGATCAACGGCTACCTCACTGAACATTTCCCCGGCGCCCTCGGCTACAAGCTCTATTTCGGCTACATCGCCACTATCGGTCTGATCGGCACTCTGGCTGCCGTGACCCTGCGTGCCCGGATCAACAAAAAATCTTCGTATAAAACAGGTGCCTGAGATGAAAATCGTCGCCCTTGAAACCCATATCGTCGCCGTACCGCCACCGCACATCGGCGGCATGTACTGGCTGTTCGTCAAGCTCAAGACCGACTGCGGCATCGAAGGCGTCGGCGAAATCTACGCCGCGACCTTCGGCCCCAAAGCCATGCTGCCGATCATCGAAGACGTGTTCGAACGCTACCTGTTGAATCAGGATCCGCACCACATCGAACGCTTCTTCCGCCAGGCCTATTCGAGCGGTTTCACCCAGCGTCCCGACCTGACCATGATGGGCGTGGTCAGCGGTCTGGAAATGGCCTGCTGGGACATCATCGGCAAGGCTGCGAACAAGCCGGTCTACGAACTGCTCGGTGGCAAGGTTCACGAACGCCTGCGTTCCTACACCTACCTGTACCCGGTCAACAGCCGTGGCGAGTACGACTACGACGATCCGGATCTGGCGGCCGAGTGCGCCATTGAGAACATGAACAAAGGCTTCACCGCCGTGAAGTTCGACCCGGCCGGACCGTACACCGCGTATTCCGGGCACCAGATCTCGCTGGAAGTGCTGGAACGCTGCGAAACCTTCTGCCGCAAGATCCGCGAAGCGGTGGGCAACAAGTGCGACCTGCTGTTCGGCACCCACGGGCAAATGGTGCCGTCATCGGCGATTCGCCTGGCCAAACGCCTGGAAAAGTACGACCCGCTGTGGTTCGAAGAACCGGTGCCGCCGGGCCAGGAAGAGGCCATGGCGCAAGTCGCGGCCAAGACCAGCATTCCGATTGCCACTGGTGAGCGCCTGACCACCAAGTACGAATTCTTCAAGCTGTTGCAGGCCGGCGGTGCGTCGATTCTGCAGATGAACGTGGCGCGCTGCGGCGGCCTGCTCGAAGGCAAGAAGATCGCCAGCATGGCCGAAGCCTATTACGCGCAAATCGCCCCGCATCTGTACAACGGGCCGATTGGCGCAGCGGCGAGTTTCCAGCTCGCGGCCTGCACGCCGAACTTCCTGATCCAGGAAAGCATCGAGACCTGGGGCGGCTTCCACGCCGAGGTCCTGAAAAAGCCGTTGCAGTGGGAGGACGGCTACATCATCCCGTCCACCGAGCCGGGCCTGGGCGTGGAGCTGAACATGGACGTGGTGCGCAAGCATTCGCCGTACACCGGTGAGCGTCTGCACCTGCAAATGGCCCCGACCCCGGCCGACGTCAAAGACACATCGCCGGCCAAGGGCTGACGGGATTTCCCCGCCCGGCAACGGGCGGGTTCGATAAAAAGACTTACGCGGTAACCGTGCATGACATACGACTACATCATCGCTGGCGCAGGCGCCGCTGGCTGCGTCCTGGCCAACCGGCTCTCGGCCTCGGGCCAACACACGGTGCTGCTGCTGGAGGCGGGCGGCAAGGACAGTTCCCTGTGGTTCAAGATCCCGGTCGGCTTCGCCAAAATGTATTACAACCCGACCTTCAACTGGATGTACTACAGCCAGCCGCAGAAGCAGTTGGGCAATCGCGAAATCTACGCCCCGCGCGGCAAGGTCCAGGGCGGTTCGGGCTCGATCAACGCGATGATCTACGTACGTGGTCAGGCCCATGATTTCAACGACTGGGCGGCCAACGGCAACGACGGCTGGGGCTTCAAGGATGTGCTGCCGTACTTCCGAAAACTGGAAAACCACCCACTGGGCGACAGCGAATACCACGGCGGCAGCGGCCCGATCAGCATCACCCCGATGGCCGGCCAGACCCACCCGATCTGCGACGTGTTCCTCAAGGGCTGCGATGAACTCGGTTACCCGCGCAGCGACGATTTCAACGGTCCGAAATTCGAAGGCGCAGGCATCTACGATGTCAACACCCGCAATGGCCAACGCAGCTCCAGCAGCTTCGCCCATCTGCATCCGGCATTGAGCCGGCCGAACCTGACGGTCGAGCACTACGCGCTGGTCGACCGGGTGCTGTTCGATGAAGGCCAACAGCGCGCCACCGGCATTTCCATCACCCAGCATGGCGTGGTGCGGACCTTTACGGCACGCAAGGAAGTGATCCTGTGCGCAGGCGCCGTTGATACGCCGAAGATCCTGCAACTGTCCGGTGTGGCGGATCGTGCATTGTTGGAAAAGCATCAGATTCCGTTGGTCAAACACCTGCCGGCCGTGGGGCAGAACCTGCAGGATCACCTGTGCGTCAGCTACTACTACAAGGCCAATATTCCGACGTTGAACGATGAGCTCAGCTCGCTGTTCGGCCAGTTCAAACTCGGCGTGAAATACCTGCTGACCCGCAAGGGCGCGCTGGCGATGAGCGTCAATCAGGCGGGCGGTTTCTTCCGGGGTAACTCGGAGCAGAGCCATCCGAACTTGCAGCTGTACTTCAATCCGCTGTCGTACCAGATTCCGAAAAACAACAAGGCCAGCCTCAAGCCCGAGCCGTATTCAGGCTTTCTGCTGTGCTTCAACCCGTGCCGCCCGACCAGTCGCGGGCACATCGAGATTGCTTCGAAAAATCCGCGTGATGCCGCGTTGATCGACCCGAACTACCTGAGCACGCAGAAGGACATCGACGAGGTCATCCAGGGCAGTCGCCTGATGCGCAAGATCATGGGCGCTCCGGCGCTGAAGGGCATCACGGTTGATGAAGTCTTGCCGGGGCCGGCGGTGGAAACCGACGAGCAGATGCTCCAGTACTTCCGTGACAACTGCGGCTCGATCTATCACCTGTGCGGTTCATGCGCGATGGGTGCGGATGAGCAGACTTCGGTGGTCGACAAGCGCCTCAAGGTGCATGGCCTAAACGGGCTGCGGATCGTCGATGCGTCGATCTTCCCCAACGTGACATCGGGCAACACCCATGCGGCGGTGCTGATGGTGGCGGAGAAGGGCGCGGATCTGATTCTGCAGGATGCGTAATGCGCGGTGACAGTTGATCGCGGGCGTTTTTCCCGCGTGCACTAGGCTTTGAATGCCGGCCCATTACGGGCCGGCATTGCTGTTTCTGGAGGATTGTTTTTTTTGATTCAAGGAGTGACCGATCATGGATGATCTGGTGAAAGAGGTAATTCCGCTGTTGCAGTACCTGATCCCGGGGTTTGTCTCGACCTGGATTTTCTACACCCTGACGGCTTTCAAACGGCCGGATACGTTCGGGCAGATTGTGCAGGCGTTGATTTTTACGTTTGTGATTCACGGGATGGTGTTGGGGATCGGGGTGGTTTGTGTGTGGGTGGGAGAGAAGGGATTTTCTATAGGAAAGTGGGATGCCAAGGCTGAAGCGTGCTGGGCATTTTCTACTTCGTTGCTGCTGGGGTTGATCGCTTGTTGTCTGGCTACCAATGGCAAATTGCATAGGTGGTTGCGCAGCAGAAACGTAACGAAACAATCTTCCTATCCCAGTGAATGGTTCTGCGCTTTCGCTCAATATGATCGATTCATCACCCTTCATCTGGATGATGAAAGGCGCGTTCTAGGCTGGCCAGTCGAGTGGCCACCGGAGTCGAACACCGGGCAGTTTTTGATGAAGTTTCCACGCTGGCTCAACGACGATGGCAAATTGGATCCTATTGGCGCCGAATTTTTGCTGATAGATTCCGCAAAGGTTAAGTGGGTTGAGTTCAGCCCAGCATCAGAGGAATCATCATGACTGCCAGAGCACCGCAACCAATGCCGAAACATTTGGAACGCCTATTCGTCGGACCCGACGGGAAGTTGCTGGAGCAACCATTGATCAAGGGTCCAAAGGCACCGCCACCGCTGAAGCGTTAGCCGATACAAGGGGCGTTTATTCGCCCCGGTTGCCAGCTCTCCAGTTCAGGCTCGCCAAGTCAGAGCGTCTGCACCAGCCAATCCCGAAACGCCTTCAATGACGCCAGCGATTCATTGCGCGCCGGGTACACCAGGTAATAACTGCGCCGACTGCTGATCGGTTCCCCCAGTTGCACCAGCTCACCGCTGTACAGTTCATCCTCCACCAGAATCCTCGGCACCAGTCCGATACCGATATTGGCGCGCACGGCCTGGATCAGGTGCGAGGTCATCTCGAAGCTCGGCCCGATGCGCATGCTGCGATGGGGCAGGGCGTGGTGGCTGAACCATTCGCTCCACGCCTGAGCATTGCTGCTGACGTTGAGCAGCAGTTGCCCGGCGATATTCCTATCGGCAGCCAGACGCTCGGCATCGGACAGTTGCGCACTGGCGATCACCACCAGTTCTTCGGTGTGCAGGCGGTGGGCGGTCAGCCCCGGCCAGTCACCGCCGCCAACACAAATCGCCGCGTCGATTTCACTGGTGTCGAAGTCGATGGCTTCGATGCGCGAATGCAGGTGCACGGTCATGCCAGGGTGCGCGGTGTAGAAGTCCTTCAGGCGGGGCAGCAGCCATTTCGAGCCGAAGGTCGGCAGGGTCGCAAGGCGCAGGCTGTGAATTCCCGAGCCAAACGCCATGGCCTGCAGCGTTGCGCTGCGGATCTGCCCAAGGGCTTCGGACAGCTCGCGCTGGTACATGCGCCCGACGTCGGTAAGGATCACCCGCCGGCCTTCGCGGCTGAACAGGCGCATGCCGAGCATCTTTTCCAGAATCTGCACCTGACGGCTGACCGCGCTCTGGGTCAGCGACAGTTCGTGGGCGGCGCGGGTGTAGCTTTCATGGCGTGCAGCGGCTTCAAACGCCAGCAGCAACGACATCGAAGGAGTGAGAGTTCGCGGATTCATTCGTTTTAGTCATGGATTGCGGGTCGATTTTACGGTTGTCCCGACATCGCTCTGCAATGAACATAAGGCCTATGAGATGGCGGGAGCGTGACGCAATCATTCCTTGCGCACAACTGTTCACCGCCACACGGCCCGTTTTTGACCGAGATTGCACGCCCGATGATTGCCCAGCTGTCGCCTTCCACCACGCTGAACACCGACTACCAACAGTTTCTCAAAGCCCTTGAAACCAGCGGTTTTCGCGGCGAAATCAGTGCCGACTACGCCAGCCGAGTGGTGCTGGCCACTGACAACTCGATCTATCAGCGCTTGCCGCAAGCAGCGGTATTCCCGCGCGACGCCGACGACGTGGCGCTGCTGGCACGCCTGATTGCCGAGCCGGCGTACCAGAAAGTCGTGATAACACCTCGTGGCGGAGGCACCGGCACCAACGGCCAGTCGTTGACCGACGGCATCGTCGTGGACCTGTCGCGGCACATGAACCGCATCCTTGAAATCAACGTTGAACAGCGTTGGGTGCGGGTGCAGGCCGGCGTGGTGAAGGATCAACTGAACGCGGCCCTGAAATCCGCCGGGCTGTTTTTCGCCCCGGAGCTGTCCACGTCGAACCGCGCCACCGTCGGCGGCATGATCAACACCGATGCCAGCGGCCAGGGCAGTTGCACCTATGGCAAGACCCGCGACCACGTGCTGGAACTGCACATGGTCCTGCGCGGTGGCGAGCGTTTGCACGGTCGTCCACTGGAAGAAAGCGAGCTGGCAGCGGAATGCGCCCGCGAGGGCCAGGCTGGCGAGGTGTATCGCTGCGCGCGGCAGATCATCGATGAGCAGGGCGAGTTGATCCGGGAAACCTTTCCTGACCTCAACCGTTGCCTGACCGGCTACGACCTGGCGCACCTGCGCGAGGCCGACAACCGTTTCAACCTCAACAGCGTGCTGTGCGGCGCCGAAGGTTCGCTGGGGTTTGTGGTCGAGGCCAAGCTCAACGTGTTGCCGATCCCCAAGCACACCATGCTGGTGAATATTCGCTACGCCGGCTTCATGGACGCGTTGCGCGATGCCCGGGCGTTGATGGCGCTCAAGCCGCTGTCGATTGAAACCGTTGACTCCAAAGTGCTGTTGCTGGCGATGCAGGACATCGTCTGGAATGGCGTCGCTGAATACTTCCCGGAAAGCGCCGAACGACCGACGCTGGGGATCAACCTGGTGGAGTTCTGCGGCGACGATCCCGAGGAGCTGCAAGGCCGGGTCGAGGCCTTCATCCAGCACTTGGGCACCGATGCCACGGTCGAGCGACTGGGCCATACGCTTGCCGTCGGTCATGCGGCGGTGAATCGCGTCTACGGCATGCGCAAACGTGCTGTGGGTTTGCTCGGCAACGTTGCCGGTGAAGCGCGGCCGCAGCCCTTTGTCGAAGACACCGCCGTGCCGCCGCAACACCTGGCAGAGTACATCGCCGAACTGCGCGACCTGCTCGACAGCCACAATCTGCAATACGGCATGTTCGGCCACGTCGATGCCGGCGTGCTGCACGTGCGGCCGATTCTCGACATGAAAGACCCGCAACAAGCCGCACTGGTGCGTCCCGTTTCGGACGGCGTCGCCGCGCTGACCCAGCGTTACGGCGGCCTGCTGTGGGGCGAGCACGGCAAGGGCCTGCGCTCGGAATACGCGCCGGCCTTCTTCGGCGCGTTGTACCCGGCACTGCAAGCGTTGAAGGCGGCGTTCGATCCGTTCAACCAGTTCAATCCCGGCAAGATTGCCACGCCGAATATTCCCGGCGCGGCATTGCTGAAAATCGACGAAGTGACCCTGCGCGGCGAACTCGATCGGCAGATCGACGAGAAAGTCTGGCAGGACTACGGTGCGGCCATGCACTGCAACGGCAACGGCGCCTGCTACAACTTCGATCCCGACGATGCCATGTGCCCGTCGTGGAAAGCCACTCGCCAGCGTGCGCAATCGCCCAAGGGCCGCGCCTCGCTGATACGCGAATGGCTGCGGCTGCAGGGCGAAGCAGGTGTCGATGTGTTGTCCGATGCCAGTCGCCGCCCGCCGTTTTTCAGCTCGTTGCTGCAGCGCTGGCGCAATAGCCGAGCCCAGGAAAAGGACTTCTCTCATGAGGTGTACGACGCCATGGCCGGGTGCCTGGCGTGCAAGTCCTGTGCGGGGCAGTGCCCGGTGAAGGTCAACGTGCCGGACTTCCGTTCGCGATTCCTCGAGCTGTACCACACCCGTTACCTGCGGCCGGCGCGGGATTATCTGATCGCTTCGCTGGAATACACGATTCCGTACATGGCACGGATTCCGTTTCTCTACAACGGTTTGATGGGCGCCTCGTACAGCCGTCGTTTGATCGAGCGTCTCGGCGGCATGGTCGATGTGCCGTTGCTCAGCCGTTTCGATTTTCATGCGGCGATGCGTCGCTGGCAGGTTCAGCCGGCGTCGGTCGAGGTGCTTTCGGCGCTGACTCAGGCACAACGCGAGCGCAGTGTGGTGCTGGTGCAGGATGCGTTCACCCGGTATTTCGAGGCGCCATTGCTGGCGGATCTGATCGAGCTGATTTCGCGACTGGGCTATCAGGTTTATCTGGCACCGTTCAGCGCCAACGGCAAGCCGCTGCATGTGCAGGGCTTCCTGTCGGCGTTCAATCGCGCGGCGTTGCGCAATGCCGGGCAACTGCGCGCACTGGCCGAGATCGGTGTGCCGCTGGTGGGGCTCGATCCGGCGATGACGTTGGTGTATCGCCAGGAATATCTGAAAGTGCCGGGGATGGAAAAATGCCCGGAGGTGGCGCTGGTGCAGGAGTGGCTGCTCAAGGTCATGCCGGAGCAAGCCGATCAGCGCCGCGAAGAAACCTTCCGTCTGCTCGCGCACTGCACCGAGAAAACCAACGCGCCTGCCGCGACCCGACAATGGGAGCAAGTGTTCGAACGTGTCGGTTTGAAGCTGACGACCCAGGCCACCGGTTGCTGCGGGATGTCCGGCACCTACGGCCACGAAGCACGCAATCGCGAAACCTCGGCGGTGATTTACGAGCAGTCCTGGGCGAAGCAGATCGAGGCACCGGCAGAACGGGGCGAAGCGCTGGCGACCGGATATTCCTGCCGCAGCCAGGTCAAGCGCCAGGCAGATCGGACGGTGCGTCATCCTTTGCAAGTGCTGCTTGAACGGCTGCGTTCTGCTTGAGAAGCGTTGGCAATTGAAGCGTTTTTTCGTGTTATAAGGTAACGCAAATATTCGGGCTGTTCGCACGCGGCCCGATCGAACTCTTCACTCGATTGCGAACCCTTCATGACCCTTGCTGTTCCCCGAAACGTCCCGCCGGCGACTGGCCGGCTGTTGTCCATTGATGCGCTGCGCGGCCTGGTGATTCTGTTCATGTTGCTGGACCACGTGCGCGAGACCTTTCTGTTGCATCGTCAGGTGTCCGACCCGATGGACATCGCCAGCACCGAGCCGGCGCTGTTTTTCAGCCGCACTTTGGCGCATCTGTGCGCGCCGGTATTCGTGCTGCTGACCGGATTGTCGGCGTGGCTGTTCGGGGAGAAGTACGACGGCAAGGCTGATGTCAGTGCCTTTCTGTTCAAGCGTGGCTTGTTCCTGGTCGCGCTCGAATTCACCTTGGTGAATTTCGCCTGGACGTTCCAGCTGCCTCCGACCGTGATCTACCTGCAAGTGATCTGGGCCATCGGCCTGAGCATGATTGCGCTGTCGCTGCTGGTCTGGCTGCCACGCTGGCTGTTGTTGACGCTGAGTCTGACGATCATCGCCGGGCACAATCTGCTCGATGGTGTGCATTTCGGAACGGAATCGGCGCTGCATGTGCCCTGGGCGATCCTGCATGACCGGGGCTGGATCGAGGCGGGCGAGACCTTGCGCCTGCGTACGTCGTACCCGTTGCTGCCGTGGATCGGCGTGATCGGTCTGGGTTACACGCTGGGGCCGTGGTTCGCTCGCGCTGCCGATTCAGGTGTGCGCCAGCGCCGCTTGTTGATCGGTGGCATCGCCGGACTGCTGGGTTTTGTGGCGCTGCGACTGGTCAACGGTTACGGCGAAAAACCGTGGTCGATCAATGACAGCACTGTGCAAACCCTGATGGGTTTCTTCAACATCACCAAATATCCGCCGTCGCTGTTGTTCATCACGCTGACGGTGAGCATCGGTCTGCTGCTGTTGCTGGTGTTCGAACGCGCACAGGATCGACGCTGGATTCGCTGGCTGACGGTGTTCGGTTCGGCACCGATGTTTTTCTATCTGTTGCACCTATATGTGCTGAAGGTGCTGTATCTGATTGGCGTGGCGTTGGTCGGGCTCAATCAGGGCAGCTATTTCGGTTTTTCGTCGGTGGCGGCAGTGTGGCTGGCGGCGATGGTGCTGGCGATTGCGTTGTTCCCGGCAGTGAGATGGTTCTCAGCACTAAAGGCCCGGCGCCGCGACATCGCCTGGTTGAAGTACCTGTAACTACCCGGTTTTGCCGTCGCGAACATTGCGGGCAAAGTCGATGAAAGCCTTGAGCGGCGCCGGTACATGGCGTCGGCTCGGGTAATACAGGTGCAGCCCGGGATAGTACGGACACCAATCCGCCAACACCTGCACCAGACGCCCGGCCGCGAGGTGTTCGCTGACCATGTCTTCAAACACATAGGCCAGTCCCAGGCCTTGCAACGCCGGGCCGACCATCAGGCTGACATCGCCCAGGGTCAGCGGGCCGTTGACTTCGATTTCCTGTTCAATGCCTCCGCGTTCGAACTCCCAGCGGTACATCGAACCGCTCGGGAACCGATGGCGGATGCAGGGCAGGGCATGCAGGTCTTCCGGTTTCTGTGGTGCGGGATGGCGCTGGAAAAACGCCGGCGAGCCGACCACCACTGAGCGAAGGTTCGGCCCGATGGGCAGCGATACCATGTCAGCCTCCAGCCGATTGCCGAAACGTACGCCGGCATCGAATCCGGCGGCAACGATATCCAGCAGCGCGTCACTTTCGACCACTTCCAGACGAATGTCCGGGTAGGCCTGCAAGAACTCGCTGGCAATCGGCAGTAGCACCAGTTCGCACGCCTGGCGCCCGGAGGTGATGCGCAGGTTGCCCGAAGGTTTGTCGCGAAAATGGTTGAGGTCCTCAAGCGCATCTTCGATATCGCGAAACGCCGGTTTCAAGCGGGCGTAGAGCCGTTCGCCGGCCTCGGTCAGGGCCACGCTGCGGGTGGTGCGATTGAACAGCCTCACGCCGAGGCGATTTTCCAGAGCCCGCAACGAGTGGCTCAGCGCCGAAGGTGTCAGGCCCAGATCCACCGCCGCACGACTGAAATTCAGATGCTGGGCGATGCTCAGAAAGATCGACAGATCCGCCGTGGACGGATTTTTCATTGATGAGCGCCTTTCACAAAGTCATGTAATTTTGTTGGGATTATCGCATCAGTAGCACGGCTTTAAAGTCGCATCAACTCATCGAGAAGGCCCGGCAATAACGCCAGGGTCACCGACAGGAGGAGTTGCTATGCGTACCTGGCTGATTACCGGAGCTTCCCGTGGTTTTGGCACCCTCATCGCAGAACACGCCCTGCGTGCCGGCGACGCGGTGATTGCCACTGCCCGCAAACCGCAGGACATCACGGATCGCCTCGGCGAGCACCCGAACCTGCTGGCGCTGCGTCTGGACGTCACCCGTGAAGACGAGGCCCACCAAGCGGTGGCGGAAGGTATCAAGCGTTTCGGCCGCATCGATGTACTGATCAACAATGCCGGCTTCGGCGTGCTGGGCGCGGTGGAAGAAACCAGCGCCAGCGAAACCGAGCGCCTGTTCGCCACCAACGTATTCGGCCTGCTCAACGTCACTCGCGCCGTGCTGCCGCACATGCGAGCCCGGCGCAGTGGACGTGTCATCAACATCTCGTCCATCGGTGGTTATCAGGCCTACATGGGCTGGGGTGTCTACGGCTCCACCAAGTTCGCGGTGGAAGGCATCAGCGAAGCGCTGCATCAGGAACTGGCGCCGCTGGGCATTCAGGTCACGGTGGTCGAACCGGGTTTCTTTCGCACCGATTTCCTCGACGAACAATCGCTGGTCAAGACTGCACTGGTATTGCCGGACTACGACGAAACAGTCGGCAAGATGCGCACCTTCGCCGAAGCCGCCAACCATGCGCAGCCGGGCGATCCGGTGAAGTTTGCCGAGGCCATGCTGGCGTTGGTCAATGCGCCGAACCCGCCGCAACGGTTGGCGCTGGGTAGCGACACCGTCGCGCGAATCGAGGCGAAGAATCGTTTGGTGGCACAGGAGCTGGCGGAGTGGAATGAGCTGGCACTGTCCACGGATTTCAAGGACTGACACAACCCCCGTTGAAGCCATCGCAGGCTGCGCTCTGTTGATCGCAGCCTGATTTTTTTTCATTGGATGAAATCATGAAAACCGTCTCTCACTACCATGACGCGCGCGACAAACTGCTGATCCTCGCGGCCATTTGCCTGTCGGCACTGGTCCTTCCGTTAAGTTTTACCGGTGGCGCGGTGGCGACGCCGGCCATCGGCCGTGACCTGGGTGGCAGTCCTGTGGCGCTGACCTGGATCACCAACGCATTCATGTTGTCGTTCGGCAGTTTGCTGATGGCGGCGGGGGCGTTGGCTGACGTTTATGGGCGTAAACGCTTGTTTACCGGCGGCATGTTGCTGTTTACCGGGGCGTCGATTGCCCAGAGTCTGGCGCCTTCGGTGTTCTGGCTGGATGTGCTTCGGGCGATCCAGGGCGTGGCCGGGGCGGCGGCGCTGGCCAGTGGTTCGGCAGCGCTGGCGCAGGAATTCGAAGGCCACGCGCGCACCCGCGCCTACAGCATGCTCGGCACCACGTTTGGCATCGGCCTGGCGTTCGGGCCGTTGGTGGCAGGCGCGTTGATCGAGGCGTTCAACTGGCGTGCGATCTTTGTCTTCACCGCACTGATCGGTGTGATCGCGATGGTCTTCGGCCTGCCGCGCATGCGTGAAACCCGCGACCCCTACGCCAGCGGTCTCGACTGGCCGGGCACCATGACCTTCAGTTCGATGCTGGCGCTGTTCACGTTCGGAGTGATTCAGGCTCCCGAAAGCGGTTGGGGAAGTCCGTTGGTGATCGGTTTGTTGGGCGCTTCTGCGTTGTTGCTGGCGCTGTTCGTCTTCATCGAAATGCGTGTCAAACGCCCGATGCTCGATCTGACCCTGTTCCGTTTTCCGCGCTTCATCGGGGTGCAGATGCTGCCGATCGGCACCTGCTATTGCTACATCGTGCTGGTGGTCATGCTGCCGCTGCGGTTTATCGGTGTCGAAGGCTTGAGTGAAATCGACGCCGGCCTGCTGTTGCTGGCGCTGTCGGCGCCGATGCTGGTGGTGCCGATGCTCGCGGCTTCGATGACGCGTTTTGTTTCGGCCGGTATTTTGTCAGGCGTGGGCTTTTTGATTGCCGCCGTGGGACTGCACTGGCTGAGTCTGTACAACGTCGGCGAATCGAGATTCGCGTTGGTGATGCCGATGGTGTTGATCGGGATCGGCGCAGGTTTGCCGTGGGGCTTGATGGACGGACTGTCGGTCAGCGTGGTGCCGAAAGAGCGCGCCGGCATGGCGGCCGGGATCTTCAACACGGTGCGGGTGGCGGGTGAGGGGATTGCACTGGCCAGCGTGGCGGTGATGCTTGCCTCGCTGCTGCATACCGATCTGCAATCGGTGGCCGGCAGCGCCGACGTTGCATTGATTGCCGAAACCGCGCACCGGGTGACGACAGGCGACATGGCGCACGCAATCAACACGATTCCAGGGTTGGCCAATGAACGTCTGGTGCAAGGCTACGCTTCGGCGTTCCAGTACCTGCTGCACATCCTGACACTCATCACGCTGGCGTCGGCAGCCGTGGTGCTGGGGCTGTTGAGCAAGGACCGGACGGTATCGGAGCCTCAAGAGGCTGCGGCATAAATGAAAAAGCCCGGAAGCGCAAAACGCTTCCGGGCTTTGTTCATTGGATCAACGGCGATCCAGCCACACGGTCTGCGCATTGCAAAATTCGCGTACGCCGAAGTGCGACAGCTCACGGCCGAAACCGCTTTTCTTCACACCACCGAAAGTCACGCGCGGGTCACTGGCGGAGTAGCCGTTGATGAACACGCCACCGGTTTCCAGTTCGCTGGTCAGTTGCTGGGCCAAGGCGACGTTGGCGGTGTAGATCGTCGCGGTCAGACCGAACTCGCTGTCGTTGGCCAGGGCCACGGCGTGAGCACAGTCGCGAGCGGTGATGATCGAAGCCACCGGGCCGAACAGTTCCTGTTTGAACGAGGTCATGCGGTCGGTGACGTCGGCCAGCACGGTCGGCTCGTAGTAGTTGCCTGCGCCCTCGACCTTGCCGCCGCCGAGCAGCAGGGTGGCACCTTCTTCGAGAGTGTCGCGCACCTGTTGATCCAGCTCGTCACGCAGATCGAAACGAGCCATCGGGCCGATGTAGTTGTCGGCGGACAACGGATCACCCATCTTCAACTGGCGGGTGGCTTCGACGAATTTGCGGGTGAACTCTTCGACCACGCCTTCTTCGATGATCAGGCGTTTGGCTGCCGCGCAGACCTGGCCGGAGTTCTGGTAACGACCGATCACTGCCGCTTGCACGGCTTCATCGATATCGGCGTCGTTGAGCACGATGAACGGATCGGAACCGCCCAGTTCCAGTACGCATTTCTTCAGTGCGGCACCGGCCTGTGCGCCGATGGCCATGCCGGCGCGGACGCTGCCGGTCAGGGTCACGGCGGCGATGCGCGGGTCAGCGATGGCGGTGGACACGCCTTCCGGGGTGACGTTGATCACTTCGAACACGCCATCGGCAAAACCGGCGCGCTTGAAAGCATCGCGCAACAGGTAGGCGCTGCCCATCACGTTTGGCGCATGCTTGAGCACGTAAGTGTTGCCGGCAATCAGCGCCGGGACGGCACCGCGCAGCACTTGCCAGATCGGGAAGTTCCACGGCATCACCGCAAGGATCGGCCCCAGCGGGCGGTATTCGATGCGCGCCTTGCCGCCTTCGACCAGGGTCGCCTCGGCGTTGAGCATGGCCGGGCCGTGTTCGGCGTACCACTCGCAGAGCTTGGCGCATTTCTCGATTTCGCCACGGGCCTGGGCGATCGGCTTGCCCATTTCCCGGGTGATCATGGTCGCCATGGCTTCGCTGCTGTGACGCAGGGCGCCGGCCAGCGCGGTCAGGGCGCGGGAGCGGTCCTGCAAAGGCTTGCGTTTCCATTTGCCGAATCCGAAGGCGGCACGGGTCAGTGCGGCATCGAGGGCCTCGGCGGATTCGAAGGCGTAATGACCGATCTGCTCGCCGGTGGCGGGGTTGATCGAGATGGCGTGGGTCTGGCTGGAAATCGGGCTCATGGCATCGTCCTGCGAGGTCAGTGGATGCGCTCAGAGTAGGGTGGCGTTTGATTTCTGGAAACTGAATAATAAAGAGCGTTTCTTTCACGATTGGAGAATGACTGTGGATCTGGTGCAACTGGAAATCTTCAAGGCCGTGGCCGAGCACGGCAGCATCAGCGCGGCGGCGGCGCAGATCCATCGCGTGCCGTCGAACCTGACGACCCGCATCAAGCAGCTGGAGGAAGATCTGGGTGTCGACCTGTTCATCCGCGAGAAGAGCCGTTTGCGCCTGTCGCCCGCCGGCTGGAGTTTTCTGGAATATGCGCGGCGGATTCTCGACCTGGTGCAAGAGGCGCGCGCCACAGTGGCCGGCGAGGAACCGCAAGGTGCATTCCCGCTGGGCTCGCTGGAAAGTACCGCAGCGGTGAGGATTCCCGGTTTACTGGCGACCTATAACCAGCAGCATCCGAAGGTCGATCTGGACCTCTCGACCGGCCCCTCCGGGACGATGATCGACGGGGTGCTCTCCGGACGCCTGGCGGCCGCGTTCGTCGACGGCCCGGTCTTGCACCCGGCGCTCGAAGGCATTCCGGCATTCGAGGAGGAAATGGTCATTATCTCGCCGCTACATCACGGGCCGATCAAACGTGCTGCGGACGTGAATGGCGAGAACATCTATGCGTTCCGCTCGAACTGCTCCTATCGCCATCACTTCGAAAAATGGTTCAGCACCGACGCGGCGGTGCCCGGCAAGATCTTCGAAATGGAGTCCTATCACGGCATGCTCGCGTGCGTCAGCGCGGGCGCCGGTCTGGCGTTGATGCCGCGCAGCATGCTGCAGAGCATGCCCGGTTGCGCGACGGTGAGTGTCTGGCCGCTGGCGGCGGATTTCCGCTATCTGACCACGTGGCTGGTGTGGCGGCGGGGCACGGTGTCGCGCAGTCTGAGCATGTTTGTGCGCTTGCTCGAGGAGCGCGGCGTGGTGCGTGCAGAAGAGAATTGACACTTTGTGTCATGGTTGTATCTTAGGCGTCCTGTTTCGCAATATAAAAAACTATACAGCGCAAGCAATTAGCCAGAAGGAATCAGCGATGACCACAGCCCTGAGCGGTAAAGAAGCAGTAGGTGAGCGTTTTGTGCTGGAAACCATGCGCCACGCCCAGCAGTTGACCTGGAAGGCCGTGGACGAGATCGCCAAGGTGATCAAACCCGGCATGCGCGAATCCGAAGCCCATGCGCGTGGCAAGGAAATCCTCGTCGAACTGGGCATGGACCGGATCTGGCATCCGCTGCTGATCCGCTTCGGCGCCAATACCCTCAAGACCTTCAAGGAGCGTTCCGACGGCGATCCTGTCCTGGGCGGGAGCGACATTTTCTTCATCGACATGGGCGTGGTCTGGGAAGGCCACGAAGGCGATGCCGGGGCGACGTTCGTCACCGGGTCTGATCCACAGATGATCGCCTGTGCGGCGGCCTCCAAAGAACTCTTCGACAAGGTCGAAGCCTTCTGGCGCAAGGGCGTAACCGGTGTCGAACTGTATCGCTACGCCACCGATCAGGCCGAGGCCATGGGCTGGAAGTTGAACCTGGACATCAAGGGCCACCGGGTCAGCGATTTTCCTCACGCGATTTATCGTGGCGGCAATCTCGGTGATTTCGATCAGGCGCCGAATGCCGGTGTGTGGATTCTGGAAATCCAGATCGAACACCCTGAGCTTCCTTATGGCGCGTTCTATGAAGACCTGTTGATCTGATCCGCTTTTTGTACAAGGAAATCTCATGACGACGTCACCAGAGCCGACGGTGCTGCTGTTCTCCTATGGCACGCTGCAGGACCGCGCGGTTCAGCTCTCCAGCTTCGGTCGTGAACTGCATGGCCGCGCCGACAGCCTGCCGGGTTACCGACAGGAAATGGTCGAAATCACCGATCTGGCGGTGCTCGCCGCCAGTGGCAAGACACATCACCCCATCGTCCAGGCGAGCGGCAACCCGGCAGACGAGATTGCCGGCACGGTGTTCGAGATCACGGCGCAGGAACTGGCAGCGGCGGACGAATACGAAGTGGCGGACTACAAGCGCGTCAGCGTGCTGCTAAAGTCAGGTGTCGATGCGTGGGTCTATGTGCAAGCGTGACCCCAAAAGTGCAGCGCTGTAGTTGTAACTACATAGCGATTGCTTCGATGATGCAGGCCGTTTCCTAACTCCAAAGTCAACAAAAGGACGTCCATCATGAAAGTCAGTGCCCGCAACGTGTTCAAAGGTCAGGTCAGCCAGGTTCAGGAAGGCTCGGTCAATGCCGAAGTTGTCCTGACTCTGCCGGGCGGCGAGAAGCTGGTTGCGGTCGTGACCCTGGCCAGCCTCAAGAGCCTCGGCATTGCGGTGGGCAAAGAAGCCGTTGCCCTGGTCAAGGCGCCTTGGGTGATGCTGATGACCGAATCCAGCGACATTCGCCTGTCAGCCCGCAACTGCCTGCAAGGCAAGGTGCTGAGCGTGACCGATGGCGCGGTCAACGCCGAAGTGGTGATCGAGCTGGCCGGCGGTTCGAAAGTTTATTCGATCGTAACCCGCGACGCGGTGAACGAACTGGGCCTGGCGGCTGGCGTCAGTGCCACGGCGGTGATCAAGGCTTCGCACATTATTCTGGGTGTGCCGGCCTGATCGAGCGCGTGACTCGATAAAAATGCCCGGTTCGGTGGTTTGCCGAACCGGGCATTTTTTTATCTATCTCAGAGACTGCCCGCCAGCTTCCCGGTCATCAGCCGCCGACGATAAGCACTGTCACGACTCGCCAGCCAGAAATACAACGGTGAAGTCACCAGCAACCCCACCAGCCACGACAGGTCCGCGCCGTTGATGTGCGCCGACACCGGGCCGACATACAGCGGCGTGTTCATGAACGGAATCTGCACCACGATGCCGATCGCATACGCCAGCAAGGCTTGCGGGTTGTAGCGGCCGTAGATGCCGCCGTCGACCTGGAAGATCGAGGCGATGTCGTACTGACCTTTATGGATGGCGTAGAAGTCGATCAGGTTGATCGCCGTCCACGGCACCAGTACCACCAGCAACACCAACACCATGTCGACGAAGTGGCCAATGAAGTCCGACGACGCACCCACCGCAGCGAAGCAGCAGGCCAGCAGCACGATCAGCGAAATCACCGCGCGGCTCTTGGCGGTCGGAATCCAGCGGTAGGCGAAGGTCTGCACCAGGGTAATCAGCGACAGCACCGCGCCGTACAGGTTGAGCGCGTTGTGGCTGATCACGCTGAGCAGGAACAGCACCAGCATCAGCGGGCCGATCGAGCCGGTGGCGAGTTTCACCGCGTCCATGGTGTCCATGCCCACCGGGGTTGCCAGCACGGCGACAGCACCGAAGATGAACGACAGGCTGGAGCCCAGCGCGGAGCCGAGGTAAGTGGTCCAGAACGTCGCGGCCACCGGCACATTGGCTGGAAGGTAACGCGAGTAGTCCGACACATACGGCGCAAATGCAATCTGCCACAACGCAGCCAGCGACACCGTCGCGAGCCAGCCCGAAAGATTGAAACTGCCACGGGTGAGGAAGTCAGCCGTCTGCACGTGAGTCAGGATGTAGCCGAAGCCGACCACAATCCCGATCCCCAGCACCCAGGTGCCGATACGGTTGAGCACGTGGATGAAGCGGTAACCGATGATCCCGATGATCCCCGAGCCCAGCGCGCCGATGACGATGCCGACCGGTACCGGAACGCTGTCGACCACGCCATGCAGCGACTTGCCGGCCAGCACGATGTTGGAGGCGAAAAAGCCGATGTACATCACGCCGGCAATCAACACCACCAGCAGTGCGCCGAGGGAGCCGAATTGCGCACGACTCTGGATCATCTGCGGGATGCCCATCTGCGGGCCTTGCGCCGAGTGCAGCGCCATCAGCACACCGCCGACCAGATGGCCGACCAGAATGGCGACGATGCCCCACACCAGGTTCAGGTGAAACAACTGCACGCCGAGGGCGCCGGTGACGATGGGCAACGGCGCGATGTTGCCGCCGAACCAGAGGGTGAACAGATCCCGAACCTTTCCGTGGCGATCTTCGGGCGGCACGTAGCCGATCGTGTGTTTCTCAATGAGCGGTGCGGACGTTGTTGCAGAGGTGGCCATGACGAACTCCAAGGCAAGGACGAGTACGTGGACGTACTTCAGTGAGCGCCGGCACGGACGGCGCATTTCTTGTTGGGGTTGATCATGGGCAAGGAAAGGGGAGAGATAAATTAGTAGTTTTGTTGCTTCAGACGTTAAAAATACGAGGCTCTTCGGTCAGCTGAAAGCGCTCTGTTTCGGGCGTTTCAGCGCCATGAACGGCAACGCAGCTGACCTCCATTGGAGCAGCTGTCTGTCGGTGTTATTGCGGCTTGGCTGCGGACTTTTATCCAGCAGCCAGACCGTTTTTTCAAAGGCGAATCGACGCCAGCATCCGTTGCAGCATCGCATCGCAGGCCTTGAGCTGAACGCGGCTGACGAACTCGTCCGGCTTGTGGCCCTGATCCATGCTGCCGGGGCCGCACACCACCGTGGGAATCCCCACGGCGTCGAACAATCCGCCTTCGGTCCCAAACGCAACAGTGCCGAAATCATCCGAACCACAGAACGCGGCGATCAATTGCGCCGCCTCGCTCCGGGCATCAGTCGCCAGCCCCGGATACGCCGACAACTCGCTGAAATGAATATCGCTCTGCCCGCTGACGGCCCGCATGCGCGGCAGCATTTGCTGTTCGGCGTAAGCCTTGAGTTGCTGAGCGACGATAGCCGGATCCTGCGAGGGCAGAGCGCGGATTTCGAAATCAAAACGGCAATCGGCGGGGACGATATTCAACGCCTTGCCTCCGTTGATCACGCCGGTTTGCACCGTGGAGTAGGGCGGGTCGAAACGCGGGTCGACGTGTTCATCCTTGAGCTGCCGGCCAATGCGTCCCAGCTCGCCGATCAGTTCGGCAGCGCATTCAATCGCGTTGACCCCGAGCGGCGCATAGGCCGAGTGACAAGCGTGACCCTGGACATCGCAGCGCATCGCCAGTTTGCCCTTGTGCCCGAGCACCGGTTTGAGTTCGGTCGGTTCGCCGATGATGCACAGCAGCGGTTTGACCGGACGCTGCTCCAGCACCTTGAGCAACGAACGCACGCCGAGGCAGCCGACCTCTTCGTCATAGGACAGAGCAATGTGCACCGGCATACGCAATGGTGCTTCGATCAACGAAGGCACGAACGCCAGCACGCAGGCGATGTAGCCCTTCATGTCCGCCGTGCCACGACCGTACAACTTGCCGTCACGCTCGCTGAGTTCGAACGGCGGCACAGTCCATGGCTGACCATCGGCAGGCACCACATCGGTGTGCCCCGACAACACGATGCCCGGCTGATCGGCCGGGCCGATCGTGGCAAACAGGTTGGCCTTGCTGCGCTCATCGTTGTAGATCAGCTCGCACGGCACATCGAACTGTTCGAGATAGTCGCGCACGAAGTCGATCAATTGCAGGTTGGACTCGCGGCTGGTGGTGTCGAACCCCACCAGCGTCTTGAGCATCGCGACGCTGTCGCTCATCGGTCGTCTCCGGCAACCCCGTAGCCCGGCGCCTTGGCCGGATCGAGGGCGCGGTCGATGTAGTCCTGCAACTGCGGGCGATAGGCGTCCCAGAGTTTCTGCAACTGGCCGATCGGGTCTTCATCGGCCCAGTCTACCCGCAGGTTGACGATGGGCCAGGTCAGCTCGCCGACCACGACCACGGCGGCCGAATGCACCGGGCCTGCTTCACCGCCCAGGGCCTGGGCGGCGTGCAAAGCCTTGAGCAGGCGGTCGGCCAATTGGCCTTCGCCATCCTCGAAGGCGCTGACCATGGCTTCGATCACGGAGCGCCCGGCGAGCATGTTGCCCGCCGCCACGCATTGTTCGCCCGACACGGCGTTGTGCACGCCGAGGGTTTGCGCGCCGCTGAAATGCGCGGTCTGGCCGAGGTGGTTGATCGCGGTGATCTGCCGGTACTGACTATAGCCGTTGCGGGTCAGCACCTTGTCCAGCGCCGCCTCGGGCGTCAGGCCTTGCTCCATCAAAGCGAGCACTTCCGGGCCGAGCGACGGCAGGGTGATGTTCTGGCTCGACACCGCGCCGACACCGGGCAGCAGCCACGGGCAGCGGGCGCCGACGGCGATGCTGGAGGAACTGATGGCGATGCCGAACTGACCGGTTTCGGGGCAGCGGGCGGCGATGGAAAATGTCATGTGTGGCCTCCTTTCGCTAAGGTCGAATTACTCGGGAATCACCGCAACCACATCGATCTCCATCAGCCACTGCGGCTGACCCAGGGCCGACACCACCAGCCCGGTGGAAATCGGGAACACGCCTTTCAGCCATTTGCCGACTTCCTGATACACCGGCTCGCGGTAGCGCGGGTCGATCAGGTACGTGGTGGTCTTGACGATGTGGCTCAGGTCGCTGCCGGCCTCTTCGAGCAGTTGCTTGACGTTGCGCATCGCCTGTTCGGCCTGCGCGCGCGGGTCGCCGAGGCCGACCAGTTCGCCATCGAAATTGGTGCCGACCTGACCACGGACATACACGGTGTTGCCGGCACGCACGGCCTGGCACAGGTCGTTGTCCAGGGTCTGGTTCGGGTAGGTGTCCTTGGTGTTGAACATGCGGATGCGGGTGTGGGTTGGCTGACTCATGTGAGGCTCCTGAAGAAATCGAACCCGGCGCGACGGGCGCCGGTATGGAAGAGGGAAATCAAGCGTCGACGGTGGCGGCGGCTTTGTTGTGCAGTACGGCTTCGCGTTGCTCGGCATCGCGATAGGCCAGGTATTTGCGCTGGGTGGCGATGTGATCGGCCACGTGTTTGGCGTCGTGCCACACGCCCCAGATGAACGATGAACCGCGTCGCGACTGCCACGGCAGACCGAGGAAATACACACCCGCTTCGCTGGACACGCCGCGCTGATGTTGCGGCTTGCCGTTGTCGTCGAACGCAGCGACTTTCAGCCAGGAATAGTCCACGGCAAACCCGGTGGCCCAGATGATCGAGGTAATGCCGGCGGCGGCCAGATCGAGGTCGGCCAGCGGGTTTTTCACGCATTCAGGGTCTGGATAGGTTTCCCGGGCTTCCGGTTCCAGCGGCAGATCAAGGCCGTTGCGATCGATGTAGGCGTCGGCGGCATCCAGCAGCGCGAGGTAGTTCTCGTCACCACGCTTGAGGTTGTCGCGCAGGTCTTGCTTGAAGGTCACCACACCTTCGCTGAACGATTCGGTGACGCCGACCAGAGTCATGCCGCGATGGGCCAGGCCACGGAAGTCGATAGTGCGGCCACCGTGGGCGCCGCTGACGGCGATGGTCACGTGCTCGCGTCCGGGTTTCATTGCGGCCTGATCCCACTCACCGAGTACGCCGAGCCACCAGCAGAAATCACGGTTGCGATAAGCGCGAGGCGGGCGGTCATGAGCACCGACCGAGAGGTAAACCTGCTTGCCCGAGCGTTGCAATTCATCGGCGATCTGCACGCCCGACGAACCGGCACCGACCACCAGCACCGCGCCGGCCGGCAGTTGTTGCGGGTTGCGATAGTCGGCCGAGTGAATCTGCAACAGGCGTTCATCTTTCGGCGCAATGGCCGGGATCACTGGACGCTGGAACGGGCCAGTCGCCGCGACGACCCGGGCGGCTTCGATCACGCCTTCGGAAGTCTCGACGGTGAAGCCCGGACGCCCGACATTGCGCACCACGCTTTTCACGTCCACGCCGGTGCGGATCGGCGCGTTGAATTTCTTCGCATAGGCTTCGAAGTAATCGGCGACACGTTCCTTGTGAGCGAAGCCATCCGGATCGACATCGTCGAATTCCATCCCCGGAAAGCGGTCGTGCCACGCCGGACCATTGGCCACCAGCGAATCCCAGCGCCCGGTGCGCCAGCGTTCGGCAATGCGGCTGCGTTCCAGCACCAGGTGCGGCACCCCGAGTTTGCTCAGGTGTTCACTCATGGCCACACCCGCTTGACCGGCGCCGACAACAAGCGTGTCTGTTTTTATTATTTCAGTGGTCATCTCTGATCCCTTCTCACGAGGCCGTTGGATTCAGGCCGCTGTCGACCTGTTCTCTGTGCTTGGGATCAGACTAGGGAGGGGGTGGTTATCGGTAAAATATTATTAAGCTGGCATGTGAAGATAAAAACGTGATGCAGAGGCTTCAAAGCCCCGTAAATACTGGGTCTCGCCATGGCACCGGAATCCGGGACAACGAAAAAAAAGGGCCGCCGACAGGGTTGTCGACGGCCCTTTGCAAGGCGTGTTCGGATCACACGGACTCAGCGATCGAGAAACGCCAGCAGGTCTTCATTCAGTTGCTGCGCATGGGTCACGGCGAAGCCGTGGGGCGCCCCGGCATACACCTTCAATTCGGCGCCCTTGATCTGCGCGGCGGCGCGTTTGCCGGTGGTTTCGAACGGTACGATCTGGTCGCCATCGCCGTGAATCACCAACGTCGGTACATCGATTTTCGCCATGTCCGGGCGGAAGTCGGTTTCCGAGAATGCAGTGACGCAATCCACGGTGCCCTTCAGCGAGGCGAGCAGGGCGATGTTCAGGGTTTGGGTCAGCACGCCGTCGGAGACTTTCTGGCCCTGGTTGGTGCCGTAGAACGGCGCATTGAAGTCAGCGATGAATTGCGCGCGATCCTTCAGCAGGCCGGCCTTGATTCCGTCGAACACCGACTTGTCGACGCCTTCGGCAAAGTCCGGCTTCTTGCCGAACAGCGGCGTCACCGCACCCAGCAGCACCAGTCCGGCAACGCGCTCGCTGCCGTGGCGTGCGATGTAGCGGCTGACATCGCCGCCGCCCATGGAGAAGCCGACCAGGGTCACGTCACGCAGGTCGAGGTGCTCGATCAACTGCGCGATGTCATCGGCGAAGGTGTCGTAGTCGTAACCGCTCCACGGTTGCTCGGAGCGCCCGAAACCGCGGCGGTCGAAGGCGATTGTGCGGTAGCCGCGGCTGCTCAGGTATTCCATCTGGTATTCCCACATGTCGGCATCCAGCGGCCAGCCGTGGCTGAACAGCACGGGCTTGCCGCTGCCCCAGTCCTTGAAATAGATCTCGGTACCGTCTTGGGTGGTGAACGTGCTCATGGAAACTCCTTGGAGGTTGGCTCTATGTGGTTGCCGTGGTGGCAGCAATCACTATCGCGGCAAAGCAGCTCGGCCACTTGTACGCAGGTGCTAAGTTCGTGGTGGCCGGTGTTATCGCTTCTGAGACATGAGTTGTAAGATGCAACCGCATCCCATCTTTCGTTTGCCGGAGATATACGAAATGAAGCGCAAAAGCCTTGCCGGCAATGCCTGCCCGGTCGCCCGGACGCTGGACCTGATCGGCGACTGGTGGTCGTTGCTGATCGTCCGTGATGCGCTGGAAGGCATCCGCCGTTTCGGCGATTTCGAGAGAAGTCTGGAAATCGCCAAGAACATCTTGAGCGTTCGCCTCAAAGGCCTGGTGGAGCGCGACATCCTGCGCCTGGTGCCGGCGTCCGATGGCAGTGCCTACAAGGAGTACGTGCTGACGGAAAAGGGCCGGGCGCTGCAAACCGTGATCGTCGCGCTGTCGCAGTGGGGCGGGGAGTTCATGTTCGAGCCCGGTGAGTCGGGGTCAGTGATGGTCGATGCGCAGAAGGGGAAGCCGATCAGGAAGCTGGAGTTGCTGTCAGCCGATGGCCGGGTACTGGCGCCGGAGGATGTGGCGACGAAACGGGCTGTTGAACATTGATGTGAAGTGAGCGCGACCTTTCGGACGATTTCACCGGTGCCGTTCGTCGGCAACACTATTCCGGTGAATCCTTAAATTGACGTCAGAATAGTGGCACTTTAACATAGCGCCACTATTCTGATATCACTTTCCGTCTCGAGGGATCGAACATGTCCTCACCCGCCCTCGTGGCGAGGTTGTGCCTGGCTTTGCTGTGCCTTTCTCCGCTTGATGCTGTATTCGCTGCACCCACCCCCGGTGATACCGACCTGATCCGCGACCGCCAGAACCGACTGCTCGAAGAGCAGCAGCGGCGTCTTGAAGAACTCAAGGATCTGCCCGGCAAGGAAGCCAGACCGGTTCAACCGGTGGCGCCGACCGACACCCGTTGCTTCCCGATCAAGGACATCGAACTCAAAGGCGCCGACAGCCTGTCGGAGAGCGACAAGGTGCGCCTGCTCAAGCCTTACATCGGCGAGTGTCTGGGCGTGCCGCAGCTCAATGAACTGCTCAAAGTCATCACCGACCACTACATCGAGAAGGGGCTTGTGACCAGCCGTGCCTACCTGCCACAACAGGACCTGTCCGCCGGGCACCTGAAAGTGCTGGTGGTCGAAGGCAAACTCGAAAGCCTGAAAGGCGCCGAGAACAGCAAACTTTCCGAGCGTGAGCTGGCAATGGCGTTTCCCGGCAAGGCCGGCGAACTGGTCAATCTGCGCGAGATCGAGCAGATGGTCGATCAGCTCAATCGCTTGCCGTCCAATCAGGCCAAGATGGAGCTCTCGCCGGGCCAGAACGTCGGTGGCAGTGATGTACTGGTCAACAACACCCCGCAAAAGCCCTGGCGTGTCGGGTTGTCGCGCAGCAACGACGGCCAGCGCAGCACCGGCGAACAGCAGTGGGGCACCACGTTTGACTGGGACAGCCCGCTGGGCCTGGCCGATCAGTTGAGCTTGCGCGGCGGTCACGATGCGATGACAGACCATCAGCACACCTCCAACAACGCCATGCTCAATTACAACCTGCCGTGGGGCTGGTGGAACTTCAGCTACACCTACAGCCAGAGCGAATACCGCTCGCAGATCGCCGCCAACGGCTACAACTTCAAGCAGACCGGCGACAGCGAGAACCACCAGTTCCGTGCCGAGCGTGTGATCCACCGCGACGCCGTCAGCAAGACGTCCCTCAGCACTGGCCTGTCATACCTGCGCAGCAACAACTTCATTGAAGACAGCAAACTGCGCCTGAGCAGCAACCGCATCAGCGAAGCGCAGTTCGGCTTCAACCACGGGCGGCGGATCGGCAGCGCCTTCGTCAACTTCGATGCCGGCATGCAGCAAGGCATCGGCGCGTTCGATGCCCAGGGCAGCCACGATCCGGGCCCCGGCGAGCCGGACGCGCGATACCGCAAATACACCGCGACCCTGAGTTATCTGCAGCCGTTCAAGCTGTGGGGCGAGTCGCTCACCTTCAGCAGTCTGATGACCGGCCAGCGCAGCGAAGACGTGCTGTTCAGTCCGCAGCGCACCAGCCTTGGCGGACTGTCATCGGTCCGTGGCTACAAGGATCAATCGCTGTCCGGCGACAGCGGCGGCTACTGGCGCAACGACCTGCGCTGGGCACGCCCGGTGACCGCCGAATGGCTGCGCCCGGTGTTCGCCGAATACGGCACCAGCCTGGGCTACGACCAGGGCGTCATTCGCAATGATCGCTACAACGGCGATCAACACGGACGCATGTCGAGCAACTCGCTGGAGCTGTTCGCCCGCGGCCAGCATGTGGCGGCCAGCGTGACCTTCGCCCATTCCCTGGAACGACCCGCCGCGCTGACCGAGCGCGAAGCGCCGATCTATTTCCGCATGGATTTCTTCCTCTAATTCCGTCTGCTCCGAGTTTTTGATATGAACATTCGCCACTTGGCCTTTCTGGCCAGGCAGCCTTCTGCTGCCTATGAAAAACGCGATCACTTCTGGGGCATGCCCAAACGCGGCCTGGCATTCCTGCTGGCCAACGTCATGTTCTGGCAGCCAATGTGGGCGCAAGCGGACGGAATCGTGGTCAGTGCCCCCGGCACCACGCTCGACCGGGCCGGCAACGGCGTACCGATCATCAACATCGCCACGCCCAACGGCGCGGGGCTGTCGCACAACCAGTTCCACGATTACAACGTGGACGCTCAAGGCGTCATCCTCAACAACGCGACCGGTCGCACCCAACTGACGCAGATGGGCGGGATCATTCTCGGCAACCCGAACCTGCGCGCAGCGGCTGCGCAAACCATCCTCAACGAAGTCAACGGCGGCAGTCCGAGCCAGTTGCGCGGTTACACCGAAGTGGCAGGGCAGTCGGCGCGGGTGATCGTCGCCAACCCGTATGGCATCAGCTGTAACGGGTGCGGCTTCATCAATACACCACGCGTGACCCTGACCACCGGCAAACCGGTGCTGGATGGTGCGGGACGTCTGGATCGTTTCCAGGTCGATCAGGGCAGCGTTTCCATCGACGGCAAAGGTCTGGACGCCAGTGCTGTCGACAGCTTTGAAATCATCACCCGCAGTGCGCAAATCAACGCGCAGATCCATGCCAAGCGCCTGAACATCACCACCGGTCGCAACGATGTAGACGCCGAAACGCTCAACGCCACTGCACGGGCCGACGACGGCAGCGCCAAACCGCAACTGGCGATCGACTCATCGGCACTCGGCGGGATGTATGCCGGCGCGATCAAACTGGTGGGCACCGAGGCGGGTGTCGGCGTGAAACTGGCAGGCGAACTGGCGGCCAGCGCCGGGGATATCCAGATCGACGCCAATGGCCAGCTGACAATGGTCAAGGCCACGGCCAGCAATGCGATCGACATCAAGGCCAGCAGTCTTGAAGCCCAACAGGCGGTTTACGCCGGTACGCAACTCGCGGTGCAGACTGCGCAGGATCTGGTGAACCAGCAGAGCCTCGCCGCCCGCGACGCCGTGCGCCTCACCAGCGGCGGCACGCTGACCAATGCCGGCGTGATCGAAGCCGGGGTGAACGCGGACAACAGCCGTAATGGCAATGGTGACGTTGCCATCAACAGCGGCGCGGTGAGCAACCGTGGCAGCCTGTTGGCCAGTCGCTCCCTGAGCGTCAGTGCCGCAGGTTTGTTCGATAACCAGAACGGTATCGTCCAGGCCAAAACCGTCGCGCTGGGCGCTACTCGCCTGGTCAACCAAGGGGCTGACGCACGGATTTACGGCGAGACCAGTCTGGCCTTCAATGTCCCGGCAATCGTCAACCTCAGTGGTTTGATCCGTTTCGCCGACGGCCAGGCGGCAACGCTCTCCGTTGACAGTCTGGACAACCGCAAGGGCCGAATCGAAATCGCCGGCGGCCGTTTGAAGCTCAATGCTCGGGCGCTGCAAAACGACGACGGCAAAATCATTGCCGGACGCCTGGATCTCGATACCCGACAACTCGACAACGCTGGCGGCCTGATCGCTGCCAGCCTGGGCGAAACCAAGGTCGTCGCCCATGAACGTCTGAACAATGGCAAAGGCAAGATCCAGGCAAAGACCGACCTCGTTGTGTCGGGCGCCGAGTTGCTCAATCAGGGCGGCACATTGGCGGCCGATTCGATCCGGGTCACCGGCACCCGGCTGGATAACAGCGGCAAGGGAGTCATCAGTGCCGAAAACGGCAAGGTTGACCTGACACTGGATCAGGACCTCGCCAATCACGATGGCAAGATTCAGGCCTCCGATCGATTGAGCGTCACGGCCCAGAGCATCGACAACCGCAATGCCAGCCTGACCGGCAAAACCCTCGAGGTCACCAGTCGCGGCAAACTCGACAATACCCAGGGCACGATTTCATCCGATGACAGCGTGCTGGCCAGTGAAGACCTGGACAACACCCAGGGCCTGATTCAGGGCAACACGACCCTGAACCTGACCGCCCGCGATCTGGATAACACCAATGGCCAACTGCTCGGCGGTGTCGTCGATGCGACGCTGGACAATCTCACCAGCAACGACAAAGGCGCAATCAGCGCCGAAACCGGCCAGCTCACGCTGGTGGTCAACAAGCACCTGAACAATGCCTTGGGTCGACTCCAAGCCAGCCAGGGTGACGTGGACGTACAGGCCGGCAGTATCGACAACCGCAAAGGCGTGGTAGCCGCGCAACAATTGCTGGTGGTCGCTCGCGATGGCCATATCGACAACCGTGGCGGGCGAGTGATTGGCGATCGAATCAACCTGCAAGCCGCCAGCCTGGATAACGGCGAGGGTGGTCTTCTGGCGGCGGGCGTCGACGGTGCCCGGTTGATCCTTAAGCACGCTGTTGCCGGCCAGTCGCAACTGCTCAATCAAAAGGGCCGGATCCAGAGCGACGCCGACCTCTACATTGAAAGCGACACTGTCGACAACAGTGCCGGTGTCCTGCTCGGCAAAACCATCGAAGTCACCGCAACACAACTGAATAACAGCGACAAGGGCGGCATCGTCGGCACGGGCGGTGACATTGCGCTGAACATCGCCGGCGTGTTCAAAAACGTCACGGGTGTAGTCGACGCCGGTGAGCAACATCTGCTGCTCGAGCAACTGGTCGAACTCGACAACCGCGGCGGCACATTGCGCGGCAAACGTCTGGACATCGCCAGTACGTCCATCGACAACCGCAATGCGGGCCAGATCATTGCCGGCAGCGATGGCCTGAAAATCGTTGGCAACACCCTGCTGAACCAGCAGGGTGCGATCCTCGCCAATGGCAGCCACGCAGAACTCGCACTGGGCGCCGGCAGCCTGCAGAACCAGGGCGGTACGCTACAGGCCGACACCCTGAACATCACCAGCGCCGATCTCGACAACAGCGCAGTCGATGGCAAGGCCGGATTGATTTCCAGCCTGCTGGGTGACTTGAAACTGACGGTGACACGCCTGACCAACCATGCCGGCAAGCTCTTCGGCAAAGATCAAGTGATTTTCGATGGTTCCAGCCTGGATAACGCCGGCGGAGAGATCAGCGGCAATCGACTGGCATTCGAAGCGGTCAGCCAGGTGCTCAATCAGGGCGGCCTGATCGAATCGGCAACCGATCTGCAACTCATCAGCGGCCAATTGAACAACAGCGCCGGCGGGCAGATCCGCGCACTGGGCGGCGCCTCCAGCAAGATCAAGCTGAACGGCAACCTGTACAACCAGAACGGCGTCATCGAGATCGGCAGCGAGGATCTGGAACTGGCCGGGGCCCAGCTCAACAACCTCAGCGGCAATGTTCGTCACGCTGCAAAAGGGTTGTTCGATCTGGATCTGACCAACCTGACCGGCTCTCAAGGCAGCCTCACCGGTCTGGGCAACGGCGTCTGGGATATCGCGTCGGTCAATGGCGTGGGCACCTGGCAACTGAACGGTGGCCTGACCTATACCAGCGCGCAGGATTTGAACCTCAATGTCGGGGATCGCATCGCCAGTGCTTCGGCGCTCAAGCTCAACGTCGCCAGTCTGAATAACGCCGGTGAACTGGCTACTGACGGCGATCTGACGCTGAATCTCGGCGGCAACCTGATCAACAGCGGGCGCGTGTCCGCCAAACAGAAACTCGTTATCGGCGCCAACGACCTGATTCAGCAGGACGGTCGCCTGGTCAGCGGGGGTGACACCGAGCTGACGCTGCGCGGCACTCTCGACAACCTGGGCCGACTGATTGCCAACCAGAACCTCACGGTCTCCGCTGCACGGATCGACAACAAAGGCACGCTGGGCGCTCAAGGCAACCTGCTGTTCAACGCCACCAATGGCATCAGCAACGGCCCCGACACGCTGTTGTTCAGCGGCGGCACCATGGAGTTGCACGGCAACAGCCTGAGCAATTTCTATGGCGATATTTACAGCCGCGGCAAGCTGACGTTCGACGCCGTGGGCGGAGGTCGGGCGGCGTCGTTCAGTAACCTGTCGGGCACCCTCGAAGGCGAAGGTGATATCGACATCAACGCCGTTTCGTTTGAAAACGCCAAGGCCGAATTCGAAATCGCTTCGGGGCCATCGTCCGGCAGCCTGAGCTGGGTCTGCGCCCAGCATTGCGGCGGCGGCGATGGCTGGAAGCGTGGCTACATCACGATTACCACCGAGTTCAGTGACAAAGTCCTGAAAGACTCGCGGGCGGCGCGGTTTGTCGCCGGCAAGAACCTCACTCTTCATGCCAATAACGTCGAAAACCGCTACAGCCTGCTGGCGGCGAACGGCGATCTGACCGTGACGGCCGACAGCCTGCTGAACCAGGGCGCAATGTCCCGCTCGGGCCAGCGGATAGTGAAGATCGGCACCCCGGCGCACATCGACAACAGCCTCTGGGACCAGATGGAGTTCATCGACATCCCGGCGTTCAACGCAGCGACTGCGGCGGGTCACTTTGATGAGGAACGTTTCAACGAGTTGGTCAGTCGTTCGAGTGATGAACGATTTTTGCAGACAAGTGATGTCACCACGACGGGAGATACCCCTGAAAAAGTCTACTCGTCGGTGCTTCAGGCCGGAGGCAAGGTCAAACTGGACGTTGCTCACAGCATCCAGAACGGCACCCTCTACGACAACACTTACGACCAGCTGACCGGCAAACTGTCCAGCGATCAGACAACCGCCGTCGGCGGCGTCACCATCAACCTTGGCAAACACAGCACCGACGCCAGCGCCCAGGCGCCGAAAGACGTCACCCGAATCGAGCGCGTCGACGCCGATGGCGTGAAGCAGATCAGCTTCGTTCCTGTCGATTTCAAGGGCGTGCCGTTTGCCGCGGTCGATCCGACGGCCTCCTCGACATTCCGCCTGCCGAAAGGCCCCTACGGCCTGTTCGTGCAGAGCTCGAATCCGCAGAGCCATTACCTGATCGAAACCAACCCGGAGCTGACCCAGTCCGCGCCGTTCATGAGTTCCGATTACCTGCTGGGCAAACTCAGTTTCAGCGCCGATGAAGCGGCTCGCCGCCTCGGCGATGGCCGCTACGAGACGCGACTGATCAGCGATGCAGTGATGGCCCAGACCGGCCAGCGCTTCCTCGCCGGTGGCCTGAACAATGACTACGAGCAGTACCGTTATCTGATGGATAACGCGCTCGCCAGCAAGAATGAGCTGAACCTGTCCGTGGGCGTGAGCCTGACGTCCGAGCAAGTGGCGGCACTGACCCACGACATCGTGTGGATGGAAGAGCGCATCGTCGACGGCCAGAAAGTGCTGGTGCCGGTGCTCTATCTGGCCCAGGCCGAATCACGCAACGTGCGCGGCGGCAGTCTGATTCAAGGGCGCGACCTGGAACTGATCGCGGGCAATGATCTGGTCAACGTCGGCACGTTGCAGGCGACCAAGGATCTGTCCGTCGACGTCAAAGGCAGCCTCTATCAGGGCGGCCTGGTCGAAGCCAACGAGCGCATCACGCTCATGGCCACCGACAGCATCCGCAATGCGTTGGCCGGTGAAATTCGCGGCAATCAGGTCAGCCTCACCAGCCTCAAGGGCGACATCGTCAACGATCGCACCGCCGTCGCCGTACGCGACGGTCACGGCATGCGCACCCTGGTGGACGATGGCGGCAACATCAGCGCACGCGACACGCTGACCATCAAGTCGGGCAACGACCTCGTCAACTCCTCGTCCATCAGCAGCGGCGGCGACGCCACCCTGAGCGCCACCCGCGACATCAACCTGTTGGCGACGCGCAACGAAAGCGAACTGCACGAATCGTTCGAGGGCGGCCATCGTTCAGTCATCACCACCACCGTGGAAAACCTCGGTTCCAGCGTGAAAAGCGGCGGTAACCTGAAACTCGATGCTGGCCGGGATCTCAACGTCGTGGCCAGCACCGCCGAGGCCAAGGGCAACCTGACCGCCGACGCCAAGCGCGACATCTACCTGTCCTCGGCGGGTGACGAACACAACGTCGAAACCCACAGCAAAGACGGCAAGAAACGCGTCCACGAAGAAGACAATCACACCGTCCAGAAAGCCGCCGAGTTCATCGCCGGTGGTGACGTCAAGACCAGCTCCGGTCGCGACACGACGCTGGTGGCGAGCAAGATCAGCGCAGGCAATGAAGCCTATGTCTATGCCGGCAACGACCTGAACCTGCTGGCCGCGCAGAACAAGGACTACACCCTCTACGACATGAAGGAGAAGGGCGGTTTCGGCAACCTGAAACTGCAGCGCGACGAAGTCACCCAGATCACCCACGTCGGCACCGAGATCAAGACCGGCGGCAACCTCTCGCTGGTCAGCAAAGGCGACCAGCACTACCAGGTAGCCAAGCTCGACAGCGGCAAGGACATCATCCTGGACAGCGGCGGCTCCATCACCTTTGAAGGGGTGAAGGATCTGCATGACGAGAGCCACACCAAAACCAACAACAACGCCGCGTGGGTATCGGCCAAGGGCCGCGGCAACACCGACGAAACCCTGCGCCAGACCCAGATGATTGCCAAAGGCAACATTGTGTTGAAGGCGGTTGATGGGCTGAAGATTGATATCAAGGATGTGAACCAGCAAACCGTCGGCCAGACCATTGATGCAATGGTCAAGGCGGATCCGCAATTGGCGTGGTTGAAGGATGCCGAGGCGCGGGGGGATGTTGATTGGCGGTTGGTGAAGGAGATTCACGAGTCGTTCAAATATGACAACTCGGGGGTCGGGCCGGCAGCACAAATCGCCATTGCGATCATGATGTCGTTTGTCATGGGGCCAGGTGGGTTGGCGTTGGTGAGCGGAGGCGCCACTGGTGCAATTGCCACCAGTCTGGCGACCACGGCTGTGACCAGCACCATCAGCAACAAGGGCAACCTGGGTGCCGCGTTCAAGGAAACTTTCAGTGCAGACAGCCTAAAGAACGCCGCTATTGCCGGTATTACGGCGGGCGTGCTCGATTACGGGGACAAGCACTGGTTCGACGCAGCCGCGGGAGGCGTCAAGAACGCGAACATTCTCACCAGCTCCAACTTTACCGATGTTGCGATTCGGACTACTGGACGAGCGGTTATAACCAGTAGCATTTCGTCGGTTACCGGAGGTGGCAGCTTCGGGAGTAATTTCGGTAACGCGCTTCTAGGTGAGGCGGGCAACGTTGGCATGGCGACCGGGTTCGATTGGGTGGGTGCCAACACCATCAGATTCCCTGAGGGAGGCGTCGAGAAAGTCTTTGCTCATGCGCTGATGGGCGGCTTGCTATCGCAGGTCATGGGTGGCGATTTTGCGACCGGAGCGGCAGCGGCGGGGCTGAACGAAGCGGCAATCAACGCGATTTCCGGAATCGCAGGCGGAAACGCGGAACTGGAGAAAACACTTTCTCAACTGACTGGATTGATTGGCGCAGCGGCAGTGGGTGGGAACCTTTCATTAGGTTCAGATATTGCTAAAAACGCGACGGAGTACAACCACCAGGGTGAGGGGCACTCCCACCTGGACCAATTGCAAGGTCACGGGATTCAGGAGGTTGATGAAGAACTAAGGCATACGCTTGGAGAGCATATTCCGCTTCAGGAGCAAGAAGCGGTTGGTGATTTGACGTTGAAAATTGATCCGGGCCTTAGTCCTGGGATGGCAGGACTTGGGATTAAAGTTCCTGCTGTTAATGCGCCCGTGGTAAGGCCTGTAGAAAATTCAATTATCGGCGTTCAGCGTACGGGCAGTGCTAATAAACAGGATGCTGATCACGGTTTCAATAACATAATTGACAACTATGCATCCTATGCGAGCAAATTTTCTATACCGACTAAAGGGGCCGGGGGCGTGATTTTGAGGACGTCCGAACTGAATCAGGTCGAAGGGAGTCTCAACGGCAGACCGGGTGTTTTTGAATGGATTCTGGACGGTGGAAATGTGACGCATAGACGGTTTATTGGCGGCGGTACGGTGACGGGTTATCCTAATCAGGTGCCCAAGAGATAGAGTGATAAAAATGGATGTGAAACAGGTAATGAAAGATCTTGGATTTCTATCCTGGCTCGCGATTTTTATTGGGTTTCAGCGAGGTTGGGTGAACAGTCCAGAGGTAATCGCTTTCGCAAATGATCAATATTTTTCAGGTAAAGGATCGGAAAACGATGCTTTAGAGGAGTTGGTGAGTGCTCGCTATGTGGGGGAAGATGAAATAAAGGTAGCGTTGCTAAAACTAGCCGGCAGCGACCTTGATGAAGAAACGGTGCTGAAAAGATGGCGGCTTGCTTATCTCTTGAGCCTTTCCAATGCAGAGCTTTCGGATGAGGCGAAAATCGCAAGGCTTCAAGAGTTGTACGCGGAGTTTGATTATCCTGAGGATATGAGGTTTTGTAGTATTTACTCTTTAGGTACAAAGGATCCATTAATTGTGATGTCAGAGGTCGTTCAACAGCTTGAGAAAGAGCTGGTTGACGCTGGTTGATCAAAAGTTAAAGGCAAGTTAAAGAGAAAAGGGGACGGATTTATTTGATTTGAAAAATTGAGAAAAGGGGACGGATTTATTTGATTTAATAAATTCGTCCCCTTTTTTACTGACGCTGTCGGCGTAATAATGAACCTCTTTGATTCTTGTCTTGATTGGGTTTTTTATGTTTTTAAGAAAAGGAGGCGGATTTATTTGATTCAGTGATTGGTTTGTAGTTGGCGCGAATCTAGGATGGAGAATTAAGTGAAATTCATAAAATTGATGCCCGATTACGAATGTCATCCTTTATGGAATATTTCTCCTGATGAGTATAAATGAAAAGGGGACAGATTTATTTGATTTAATAAATCTGTCCCCTTTTGTTCTTGAGTCGGCGCCGCACATTGAAGACGCTATTGGCGCAGGAAAACCGGGCGCGGAGACATTGAAGTCGGTGAGAAGATGAAAATTGGTAATCCAATACAAATACTCAACCCCTACGATTGGCTGCCAGGCTTTGGTGAGTCGAAGGTGTGTTTTTATTCTGCAGAGCTGGATGTCATTGTAGATATAAGCTATGAGCGCGCAGGGGCGGGTGCTGACGAAACCTTGTTGGTGAGGCGGAAGTTGCGGTTTAAAAATGTAAGTCATTTCCTAAAGCTACCATTTCCGGCGATTGATTTTTTTCAGTTTGCAGGTGATGCAAGTGAATTTGCGCTAGGGGCTTTGACCGAGTTTAGACGCTCAGACTTGTTGAGTCTGGGAGGTGTAAGTTTTGAAAGCGGTCGGATTAAGCACTTTAGTATTCAGTTTCTTTCGGAGAATTTGAGCTTGCATGTCATTGCAGAAGATGTTTCGCTATCTGAAGAGCTTTCACTGCAGTAAAGCTAACTAAGTTGTACTGAGTCGAAAAGGGGGTGGATTTATTTTAATTAATAAATCTGTCCCCTTTCGTTATTTTATAAATCTGTCCCCTTTCGTTCTTTTACGCTGAGAAAGTCGAGATTCTAGGGGGAAATCCTAACGGGTTCCCGATTGTCAAATATAAAGGCGTGACCGGGATTGATGTGAATAAGGGCGCTGGTTATGATAACTAGCCGACCAATGTCTTTATTTTTAAGGGGGCAAGAAAACCAAGCGTTGTCCCTATCAACCCCTACTGGAATAAAACATGAAAGATCTGGCGGATCTGAAAGACTGGAATTTCCAGGTTTTGATGCTTGTTCAAGCAATGCTGGGTGCAATCACTCCAAACTTCAGGATGGTGGTTTTATCTCGAGATGAACATGGATGGTTGATCAAGTTTTATCTTGAGGAGGATAGCGAGGAGGACGCTGAAGAAGTGGAGGACATAGTGTGTCAATACGCCGCTTATCAGGACTCCTGCTTGAAGTGTAATTGGGTGGTTTTATTGGGCGCTGGCGAACTCCCGGTGCCTGCGCAAACTGACCGAGTTGTTTATCGACGAAAAGAAATTTTCGACCAGGACGCAAGCCAGTGACGGAACCAATCGTTCGAAAGGATCCAGACGGTGAGTGAAGTGAAAAAATACCCGCGTCTGAAAGTGTTTCTGGCCTTTCTTCTCTGTCCACTGGTTCCAGGGTTTATCGCAAGCATCATCAAGACCCTTGCAACGATCTTCCATCTGGCCATGAATCCACGGCTGATGGGTGAGGTCGTGGGAGGGGAGTTGATGTTGATGCCGTTCCTCGGTCCCTTGCTCGCCGAGGTGGTATTTCTTGTACCGTTTTTGGTGTTCGCGATGGTGATTGCACTGATGAAGGTCAAACGGACGAACCGAGCCTGCTCAGTGATTGCACTGACAGGCGCCGCGTTGGCGACTTTATGGGTAACGCCGTTTGTCCTGGCCGTTGTATCGGACGTTAAGGGAGCGACCTTTTCCGATGAGATGTTCGGAATGGTCGTACTGTTCGTCACGGCAATGGCAACATGCTGGCTGACAGCGCGCTTCTTTCTGCCTGATCCGACAGAGCCATCGTTGCCTTGAATCCCCAAATGAAAACGCCCCGAACAACTCGGGGCGTTTTCATATATCGGGCAGCAGACTTATCTAAACGCCGGCACCACATGCTTGATAAACAACTCCAGCGACTTCTTCTTCTCCGCATGCGGCAAGCTGTTATCACACCAGAAACTAAACTCATCCACCCCCAGTTCCTGGTAGTACTTGATCCGTGGAATGATCTCTTCCGGCGTGCCGATCATCGCGGTCTTGTGCAGGCTCTCCAGCTCAAACTCCGGACGTCCGGCAAATTTCTCTTCAGGGCTCGGGGCGAGGAAGCCGTTCACCGGTACTTCCTTGTTGCCGAACCACGCATCGAAGGTGCGGTAGAAACGTGAAATCGCCTTGGCGCCGACCTTCCAGCCTTCCGGGTCATCCACTGAGTGCACGTGGGTATGACGCAGCACCATCAATTGCGGACGCGGCACTTCGGGATTGTTGTCCAGCGCGGTCTGGAATTTGTTTTTCAGGTCGAGGACTTCTTCGTCGCCCTTCATCAACGGCGTGACCATCACGTTGCAGCCGTTGGCCACGGCGAAGTTGTGAGAGTCCGGGTCGCGGGCGGCGATCCACATTGGCGGGTTGGGCTGCTGAATCGGTTTCGGCACGCTGGTGGAGGTGGGGAATTTCCAGATTTCGCCATTGTGGGCGTAGTCGCCTTGCCACAGGGCGCGCACCACCGGGACCATTTCCCGCAGCGCCTGGCCGCCACTTGAAGCAGGCATGCCGCCGGCCATGCGGTCGAATTCCACCTGATAGGCACCACGGGCCAGGCCGACTTCCATCCGGCCGTTGCTGATCACGTCGAGCAGGGCGCATTCGCCGGCGACCCGCAGCGGGTGCCAGAACGGCGCGATGATGGTGCCGGCGCCGAGGTGAATGGTGGTGGTTTTGGCGGCGAGGTAGGCCAGCAGCGGCATCGGGCTCGGCGAGATGGTGTATTCCATGGCGTGGTGTTCGCCGATCCACACGGTGCTGAAACCGCCGGCCTCGGCCATCAACGTCAGTTCGGTCAGGTCTTCGAACAGTTGACGGTGGCTGACGCTTTCGTCCCAGCGTTCCATGTGTACGAACAGGGAAAATTTCATGACGCTACCTCGAATTTCTTGTGGTCGGCCGGTCGCTTGCAGGCCTGTTTAAATGCAATTGTGCGGATCAGGCGAAGGCGGGCAGGGCGCCCATCTTGCCGTGGCAATACACCAGGGGGCCGGTGTCCTGCTGAGGGACGATGAGGTTTTTCACCGCGCCGACCATGATCGCGTGGTCGCCGCCTTCGTATTCGCGCCACAGCTCACATTCGATGATAGCTGTCGCGTTGGCCAGGATCGGGTTACCCAGTTCGCTCAGTGTCCACTCGATGCCCTGCGCCTTGTCTTTGCCTTTGCGGGCGAACGCATAGGCTTCGCTCTGCTGTCCGCCGGACAACACGTGAATGGCAAAACGTTTGTTCTTGATCAGGACGGGATAGGAGTCGGAGCTGTAGTTGGGGCAGAACAGCACCAAGGCCGGGTCCATCGACAGCGAACTGAATGCGCTGGCGGTGAGGCCGACGATCTGGCCGTCGTCATCAATCGTGGTGATGACGGTGACGCCGGACGGGAACGAGCCCATGACTTGTTTGTAGACGGCAGCATCGATCATTGGTCAATCCTCGAGTGCGGTGAAGCGTGTTTTTATTCGTTTGTGGGTCTGATGGTATACCGTAATACATCGATTGCAAGCGCTTTTTTGGTGAAACGATAAACGTGGTGCATTCGTCGGAAACTCAACATTTACGGGGCTTTCGTCTAGCCGTAAAGCCTGGCTATCGGGGAGGATGCCGGATCAGTTGCCGCCGCAAACAGCGGATCAGTCTTGTGAAAATGTTGGAATACCATAATATGGTGTTCATCTGAGGGGCGACCAAGAACGTCCCCGGTTTGGCTTCATACAACGATAAGAACAGACCCAATCGAGTTCATATATGTCCCAGATGTCCCGGCAAGATCCGTTGATCGAGAATCACACGGTCGACTACGTCCCACTCGCGGAACGCCACGGGAAGGCCCGCGACCTTTTCACCCTTTGGTTCAGCACCAACATTGCGCCACTGCCCATCGTCACCGGCGCCATGGTGGTTCAGGTGTTTCATCTCGACCTGTTCTGGGGGCTGCTGGCGATTGCGCTGGGGCACATGATCGGCGGGGTGGTGATTGCCCTGGCGTCGGCGCAAGGCCCGCGCATGGGGATTCCGCAGATGGTGCAGAGTCGTGGCCAGTTCGGGCGTTATGGTGCGCTGCTGATCGTGTTCTTCGCGGCGATCATCTACATCGGTTTCTTCATTTCCAACATCGTGCTCGCGGGCAAATCCATCGTCGGCATAGCGCCGTCGGTGCCGGCGCCATTGAGCATTCTGATCGGCGCCCTCAGTGCTACGGCCATCGGCGTGATCGGCTACAACTTCATCCACACACTGAACCGCATCGGCACCTGGGTGATGGGCAGCGCGTTGCTGGCCGGCTTCATCTACATCTTTGCCCATGACTTGCCGGCGGACTTCTTTACCCGTGGCAGCTTCAATTTGTCCGGGTGGCTGGCGACGGTGTCGCTGGGGATCATCTGGCAGATCAGTTTCTCGCCGTACGTGTCCGACTACTCCCGTTACCTGCCGGCGGACATCGGTATCAGCAAGCCATTTATCGCGACTTACCTGGGCGCCACGCTGGGCACGATTCTGTCGTTCACCTTCGGTGCGGTGGCGGTGCTGGCGACACCCGAGGGCACCGAGGCGATGGCGGCGGTCAAGCAGTCCACCGGTTGGCTGGGGCCGATTCTGATGGTGCTGTTTTTGCTCAACATCATCAGCCACAACGCGCTGAATCTGTATGGCGCGGTGCTGTCGATCATCACCTCGATCCAGACCTTCGCCAGCCAGTGGACACCGAGCATCAAGGTGCGAGTGATTCTGTCGAGCGTCGTGCTGACGGGCTGCTGCGTGGTGGCGCTGGGGGCTTCGGCGGATTTCATTTCCGAGTTCATCGGCCTGATTCTGGCGCTGCTGCTGGTGTTGGTGCCGTGGGCGTCGATCAACCTGATCGACTTCTACTTGATCAAGCGTGGCAGCTATGACATCGCCTCGATCTTCCGTGCCGATGGCGGGATCTACGGGCGCTTCAATCTGCACGCGATCATTGCCTATTTCATCGGCATCATCGTGCAGTTGCCGTTTGCCAACACTTCGTTGTACGTCGGCCCCTACGCCAACCTGGTGGACGGTGCGGACCTGTCGTGGCTGGTCGGCCTGATCGTGACATGCCCGTTGTATTACTGCCTGGCGACACGCGGGCAGACGCAGAAGAGCGGGGCGGCAAAGTTGGGTTTTACTGACTGACCGTTCGCCGTCTGTTCAAACAATGCCCGGCCACTCGCCGGGCATTGTCGTTTCAGTATTCTGACGGTCACTCAAATTGGCCATATCGATCCCCTTTTGGCCAATCGGCTACTGTGCGTCTTGTGCGCTTGTCGGCAAGAATCGAAGCCACAACAAGACGCTGCACCTTCCTTGCCCTTGGCTGACCTGACAGCCGCTGCCGTGTACAGAACATAAAAACCATCGACTCACGCTGCATTCGGGGAAACACAACATGGTCACGATGAAACGCATTCTGGGCGCTACTGTTTTCGGGCTGACGCTGCTGGCCGGCGCCGTCCAGGCCGAACAGCGCGAACTGCGGGTATACAACTGGGCGGATTACATCCTGCCGTCGGTGCCCAAGGACTTCGCCGCCAAAAGCAACATCAAAGTGACCTGGGACACCTTCGATACCAACGAATCCCTCGAAGCCAAGCTGTTGACCGGCAACTCCGGCTACGACCTGGTGGTGCCGTCGAACCAGTTCCTCGATACGCAAATCAAGGCCGGCGTGTTCCAGAAACTCGACAAGTCCAAATTGCCGAACTGGAGTCACCAGGACCCGGCGCTGCTCAAGCTGCTCGATTCCAACGACCCCGGCAATCAGTACGGCGTGCCCTACATGGTCGGCACGGTGCTGATCGGTTTCAACCCGGCCAAGGTCAAGGCTGCGCTGGGCGAGAATGCGCCGGTGGACAGCTGGGATCTGGTGTTCAAACCGGAGAACATGGAAAAACTCAAATCCTGCGGCGTGGCGATGCTTGATTCGCCGTCGGAAATCCTCCCGCTGGCCCTGCATTATCTCGGTCTCGATCCAAACAGCCAGAACCCGGCCGACTATGAGAAAGCCAAGGACCTGATGCTCAAGGTTCGCCCCTATGTCACCTATTTCAACTCAGCCAAGTATATGACCGATATCGCCAACGGTGACATCTGCGTGGCCATCGGTTATTCCGGCAGCTTCTACCAGTTCGGCAACCGCGCCAAAGAGGCGAAAAACGGCGTGGTGGTCGACTGGCGCCTGCCGAAGGAGGGCGCGCCGATCTGGTTCGACACCTTCGCCATTCCGAAGAGCGCGAAGAACGTTGAAGAGGCCCACGAGTTCCTCAACAACCTGCTCGATCCGAAGGTCATTGCCTCGATCAGCGACTTCCTCGGCTACCCGAATGCCAACAAGGACTCGCTGCCGCTGATCAACAAGGAGATCACCGGCAACCCGAATCTGACGCCGACCAGCGAGGCGCTCAAGACGCTGTATGTGGTGCAGCCATTGCCGCAGAAACTGGAGCGGGTGCGGACGCGGGTGTGGACCAGCATCAAATCGGATAAGTAGCAGTCCACAATTACTGTGGGAGCGAGCTTGCTCGCGATAGCGTCGTGTCATTCAACAAATTAGTTGGTTGACTTGACGCCTTCGCGAGCAAGCTCGCTCCCACAAATTTTACTTCGCCTGACCTTCCTGCGTTTCGCTCTCGGGCGACTTGTCCTTCGTCAGCACCAGACTGAGCAACACCGACGCCAGAATCAGCCCGCCGACAATCGCCAGCGACCACTCCACCGGCATGTGAAACCACGGCATCGCCGTCATCTTCCCGCCGATGAACACCAGCACCAGCGCCAGTCCGTACTTGAGCAGATGAAAGCGATCGGCCATGTCCGCCAGCAGAAAGTACAACGCCCGCAGGCCCATGATCGCGAAGATGTTCGAGGTGAAAATGATGAACGGATCGGTCGTCACCGCGAAAATTGCCGGGATGCTGTCGACCGCGAACATCAGGTCGCTGGCCTCGATCAGCACCAGCACCAGAAACATCGGCGTGGCCCAGCGCACGCCGTTCTGCAGCACGAAAAAACGCTCGCCATGAAAGCCATTTGTGATCCGCAGATGCCCGCGCACCCAGCGCAGAAGCGGATTGTTATCGAGGTCCGGTTGCTGTTCGGCGAACACCAGCATTTTGATCCCGGTGATGATCAGGAACACGCCGAACACATACAGCAGCCAGGTGAACTGCGACACCAGCCACACGCCGGCAAAGATCATCGCCGCGCGCATCACGATCGCCCCGAGCACGCCGTAAAGCAGCACACGGCGCTGCAACTCCGGCGGCACGGCGAAGTAGCCGAAAATCATCACGAACACGAACATGTTGTCGATCGACAGCGACTGCTCGATCAGATAACCGGTGAGGAATTCCAGGGTCTTGCGCTGGGCGATCTCGGGGCCGAATTCACCGTTCAGATACCACCAGAGCAGCCCGGCGAAGGCCAGCGCGAGCATGCACCACGCTATCACCCAGGATGAGGCCTCGCGCACCGAGACCCGATGCGCCTTGCGCCCGCCGAAGACAAACAGGTCAACGGCCAGCATGGCGAGGACAAAAACGATGAAGGCGGCCCACATCCAGGGTTCGCCGATGTTGATGGGGTGCATGTCGTTCTCCCTGTCTTTATGTTTTTCGGGGTAGACGGGGCCATGCTAGTAGGAGAATTCCGACGAAGAAAAATCGTTTATTTCGTGGGTATTGTTCGTGAATAACGAAGTGTCGATCGCCACGTGCAGCGCACGGGTAATACTTCATCAACACTTCTTTGCTAACCTCGCTGTCGAGCCAGTCCACCACGCCAGGAGCGACGATCATCGACACGCCAGATCCTCAAGCCGTCTGCAGCCCGATCACCAGCGCTGCGATCTTCATCGTGGCGACCCTCAACGCCGAAGCCGAGGCGGCTGAAACAGTCCGTGGTTGGTGCGCCGATATCGCAGGCCTGACGCGTTCGGTCGGCAAGCGCGTGCCCTCGGGCAACCTGTCCTGCGTCTGCGGGTTTTCTTCCAGCGCCTGGGATCGTCTGTTCGGCAGTCCGCGACCGGCGTCGCTGCATGACTTTCGCGAATTCGGTGTAGAAGGGCGGCGCGCCGTTTCCACGCCTGGCGATTTGCTTTTGCACATCCGTGCCGATCAGATGGACCTGTGTTTCGAGCTGGCGACGCAGTTGATGTCGGCACTGGACGGTGCCGTGACGGTGACCGACGAAGTACAGGGTTTCCGCTATTTCGACATGCGCAGCATCATCGGTTTTGTCGACGGCACGGAGAATCCGGTCGGCCGCAAAGCCGAGCATTTCACCCTCGTAGGCGATGAAGATCAGACGTTCAGCGGCGGCAGTTATGTGTTGGTGCAGAAGTATCTGCACAACATGAAGGCGTGGAACGAATTGCCGGTTGAAGCGCAGGAACGGGTGATCGGGCGCACCAAGCTGTCCGATATCGAGCTGGACGACGCGGTCAAGCCGAGCAATTCCCACAGCGCGCTGACGACCATCACCAAGGACGGCGAGGAAGTGAAGATCCTGCGCGACAACATGCCGTTCGGTCGGCCCGGCGCAGGCGAGTTCGGCACTTATTTCATCGGTTACGCACGTTCGCCCGAGCCGCTGGAGCAGATGCTGGAAAACATGTTCGTCGGAAAGCCGCCCGGCAATTACGACCGATTGCTGGACTTCAGCACGGCAGTCACCGGCAGTCTGTTCTTTGTGCCTTCGGCGGATTTGCTGGAAGAGTTGGCAGAGCGATAAAAAAAACGGCGGGATCAATTGATCCCGCCGTTTTGCATTTACTTGCCTGCCGCCAGTGCCGGCGTACGCGGCGGCACCAGTCGTTTCGACCCGGTCGCTTCGAACGCCGCTGCCAGACGCAGCAACGTCGAATCGTCATAGGCGCGACCGGCAAACGTCAGCCCCACCGGCATACCGATGTCGGCCATCACGCCCATCGGCACGGTGACGGTCGGCACGCCGAGGTGGCGGATCGCGAGGTTGCCGTTGGCGACCCAGATGCCGTTGCTCCAGGCGATGTCCGCCGAGGCCGGGTTGACGTCGGCATCCGCCGGGCCCACGTCGGCGTTGGTCGGGAACAGCACGGCGTCGAGGCCGAGGCGATCCATCCAGTCTTCGAGGTCGAGCTTGCGGGTCTTCTCCAGACCGCGCAGACCGTCCGGCAGGGTCGGGATCTGATCCCACGGCGTGATACCGCGTTCGGCCATGCGCACGTACTCATCCATCCCGGCGGCGAGGTCGCCTTCACGGTTGGGCAGGGTGCCCGGGTCGTGCGGGAAGATTTTCGGCCCGTCGACGTTTGCCAGTTGATTGAGTTTCGGGTCGCCGTTGGCGCGCAGGAAGTCATCGAAGGCCCATGCCGACAGGTCCCACAATTCGTGGTGCATGAATTCTTTGGAAACGATGCCGCGATTAAATACGGTCGGCGCGCCCGGACGGTCGCCTTCGCAATTGGAGACCAGCGGGAAATCCACTTCGATGACTTCCGCGCCGGCGGCTTCGAGGGCCTGGCGGGCCTGTTTCCACAGGTCGATCACCGAGGCGCGGGTGTTGATGCGCTGCCCGGTCGGGCCGCCGATGCCCGGCTCGTCGCTGGTACCGGCCTCAGGGTCGGCGTTGATGTACATGCGCGGCACGCCCAGGCGTTTGCCAGCCAGAGCATCACTTTTCACCGCCAGATCAAGGTAGGAAGCAGGGCGCACCGAGGCGACGCTCGGGATCGGCACCCAGGGTTGCAGGCGCCACAGGTCGCCACGGGTGTCGGTGTCTTCGGCGACGACTACGTCGAGCACTTCCAGCAGATCGGCCATGGTCCGTGCGTATGGCACCACCACGTCCATGGTCGGCGTCAGCGGCCAGTTGCCGCGCACCGAGATCACCCCGCGCGACGGCGTGTAGGCGCACAGGCCGTTGTTCGACGCCGGGCCACGACCGCTCGACCAGGTCTCTTCCGCCAGACCGAATGCAGAGAAGCTGGCAGCAGTGGCGGTGCCGGCACCGTTCGACGAGCCGGAAGCAAACGGCGCAGTCAGATAAGCAGCGTTGTAAGGACTTTCAGCGCGGCCGTAGACGCCACGCTGCATCCCGCCATTGGCCATCGGCGGCATGTTGGTCTTGCCCAGGCAGATCGCGCCGCCGGCGCGCAGGCGCTCGATGGTGAACGCATCACGCTGGGCCACCAGATCGGCGAACGCCGGGCTGCCGGACGCAGCGGTCAGGCCTTTGACCAGATAGCTGTCCTTGGCGGTGTAGGGGATGCCGTCCAGCGGACCGAGGGTTTCGCCCTTGGCTCGGCGGGCATCGGACGCCTCGGCTTCCTTCAGGGCCTCGGGGTTGCGCACGATCACCGCGTTCAGGGCGGTGGCGGTTTGCGGGCCGTCATAGGCATCGATACGCGCCAGATAGGCCTGAACCAGTTCAACCGCGGTGGTCTGGCCGGATTCGAGCGCCGAGCGCAGTTGAGCAATGGAGACTTCAGTGACTTCGATCATGCTGTTACCGCCGACAGGTTCGCTAAAGGGTGGTTGATCATTGTTATCGTCGAAACGTGTCAATCATTCTTGATGGGCGAAACTCTACCCTGAAGTTTGTCGATTGGCATGTCCTAATTCGATAAATATCGACAAAAATCAGCGAAAAAATTCTCCGGGCGTCTCACCAAACTGCTGACGAAAGGCTGCGATGAACGCCGATGTCGAATCATAACCGCAGGCCAGAGCCACTTCGGTGACCCGTTCGCCACGCTCCAGCGGTGTCAGCGCGCCCAGCAAGCGCAAGCGCTGGCGCCATGCACGAAAGGTCAGGCCGGTATCGCGCAGAAACAGCCGACTCAGGGTTTTCTCGGTCACGCCGAACTTTTCGCTCCAGTGACTGAGTGTGGTCTGCTGTTCCGGATGTTGCTCGAGACTTTGGTAGATCTGTCGCAAACGGATGTCCTGAGGCAGTGGCAGCATCAGGTCGATTTGCGGGGCTTCGGCCAATTGATCGAGGATCACCTGTGCCAGGCGTCCATGAGGGCCGCTCTGGTCATACTCGACAGGAATCTGACTGAAGGCCCGGATCAGCTCCCGCAGAAGATCGCTGACGCCGAGCACATGACAACGTTCCAGCGCCCAACCCGCCACGCTGCAATCGATGTACAGGCTGCGCATTTCCGTGTGCGGCGAACTGAATACCCGATGGGGCACCCCCGCCGGAATCCAAACGGCCCGCTCTGGCGGCGCGACGAAACGACCGGCGGCGGTCTGCACTTCGAGCACGCCCTGGATTGCGTAAGACAATTGCACCCACGGATGACTGTGGCGACGGGTCAGAGCGCGATTGGGCAGCGATTCGGTGCGCCCGTACAACGGACGCGGCAGGCTCGGCAGCCCGGGAATGCTGCGTCTGACGCTCTTGTCGTGTCCTTTTGGCGGCATCTTGCGGCTCTTCGGCGTTAGTCGGTAATTTCCAGTCACGTTAGAGTCGCTTCCACGTACTGGCAACCCCCGGATGAACAAACCATGACGCGCCCAAGATTCTTGCCCGACAACTTCACCCTGACCCTGGTCGCCGTGGTGCTGCTCGCCAGCTTCCTGCCCGCCAGCGGCCAGGTCGCGGTCGGCTTCGGCTGGCTGACCAACATTGCGATTGCGCTGCTGTTTTTCCTGCACGGCGCCAAGCTTTCCCGCGAATCGATCATCGCCGGCGCCGGTCACTGGCGCCTGCATCTGCTGGTGTTCGGCCTGACGTTTGTCCTGTTCCCGCTGCTGGGGCTGGCGCTCAAACCGGTGTTGTCGCCGATGATCGGTGACAACCTGTACATGGGCATGCTTTACCTCTGCGCATTGCCGGCCACGGTGCAGTCGGCGATTGCCTTCACGTCGCTGGCCCGGGGCAATATTCCGGCGGCAATCTGCAGTGCGGCGGCGTCCAGCCTGTTTGGGATCTTTCTCACACCGTTGCTGGTGACGTTGTTGCTGAACGTGCATGGCGACGGCGGTTCGACCGTCGACGCGATCCTGAAAATCAGCGTGCAACTGCTGCTGCCGTTCATCGCCGGTCAGATCGCCCGTCGCTGGATCGGCGCCTGGGTCGGTCGCAACAAGAACTGGCTGAAATTCGTCGATCAGGGTTCGATTCTGCTGGTGGTCTACGGCGCGTTCAGTGAAGCCGTCAACGAAGGCATCTGGCACCAGATTCCGGTGATCGACCTGCTGGGGTTGGTGGTGGCCTGCTGCATCCTGTTGGGGCTGGTGCTGCTGGCGTCGACGCTGCTGGGCAAGTTGTTCGGCTTCAACCTGGAAGACCGCATCACCATCCTGTTCTGCGGCTCGAAAAAGAGCCTGGCCACCGGTGTGCCGATGGCGCAGGTGTTGTTTGCAGGTAGCACCATCGGTGTGCTGATTCTGCCGCTGATGCTGTTCCACCAGATCCAGTTGATGGTCTGCGCGGTGCTGGCGCAGCGTTATGCGAAACGCCAGGAGTCGGTGCAGGAACTGATGGCGCAGGTTGATCCTTGACAATCAGCGAACGGGCCATTGTGTTTGCAGATGCTCAAACAGATAGTCCGTAAATGCCTTGACCTTGGGGGTCATGGCGGCGCGCTCCTGCACGCAGGCGTAGATTTCGAGAGGGGCAGTGACGGCAAGGTTTGATCCGTCGCCGGGCTCAAGCAGCCGGACGAGTTCACCGCTTTCCAGGTAGGGTGCGGCAACGAATTCGGCCAGTCGCGCAATGCCCGCGCCATGAGCCGTCATCTGCGCCAGGGCATCGATGTCGTCGCTGATCGCGGTTGCATTGATCGGTGCTTCGAAGCGCTGACCGTCGCGGATGAACCACCAGCGCAGGAAGCGCCCGTCCAGCGGGTAACGGAACGCAAGGCAGGCGTGCTGCGGAAGATCTTCCGGGGTAGCCGGGTAACCGGCCCTTTGCAGATAACCGGGGCTGGCGCAAATCACGAATGGCACTGTCGCGACTTTGCGCGCGATGATGCCATCCTCCAGTTGCGGCTCGATGCGCAGGCTCAGGTCGATACCTTCATGCAGGTGATTGATCTTGCGGTCGGTGGTCGAGAGCTCGAGCGTCAGTTGCGGGTAGCGCTCGGCGAAACCGGCAATGACCGGCGCCAGTACGTGGCGTCCGAATCCGGCGGTGGAGGCGATGCTCAAGTGGCCTTGAAGTTGCGTCTGGGGGTGGCTGATGGCGCTCTGCGCGGACTCAAGATCGAGCGCGATACGTTTCACTTTCTCGAAGTAAACCGAGCCACTTTCGGTCAGCGCCATGCTGCGGGTGGTGCGTTGCAGCAGGCGTGTGTCGAGGTGAGCCTCCAGGCGGTTGAGCGTCTGGCTGACGGCGGCAGCGCTGACCCCGAGGACTTTTGCGGCGCCGACGATCGATCCCGCCTCAACGACTTTGATAAAGCAATCGATTGCACCCAGCAGATTCATGTGCGGATCCTGGTCACTGAATACTCATAAGATTTTGTTTATAAAGTCCTCACGATGATCCGTCTAGTTTCCGGATGGTCGGGTTGTTAGGGTGCTCGACGCCCGAGCATTTCAAACAACAAGGACCGACATGAATCAGAGACTCCCCTCAACCACTGCCGCACTCAGCCCGCGCAAGCTGTCTGCCCGTGCCACGCCATACGTGTTCGCGTTGTACATGGCGACCATCATGGCGTTCCTGATGTCACTGGTGATCACCGCAGCGAACTCCGGCATTGAGTCGGACTACCTTAGCAATGCACTGCACGCCTACAAACTGGCAATGCCCGTGGCGTTTTTGTGCATTCTGGTGGTCCGGCCAATCGTGGTGAAACTGGTGGCGCTGACGGTGCACCCGCACCGCTGACGCAGGAACAAGCTACATCGCCCCGGAATATTTCACCGCTGCCGCCGCCCTCGACGGCACATTCAATGCCCGCAACAACGACGACACATGAATCCGCACCGTGAACGGGGAAATATCCAGTTCACGGGCGATTTCCTTGTTGGTCTTGCCTTGGGCAATCAGTCGCAGCACATCCTGCTGACGCGGGGTGAGGGCGGCGCCGGTTTCCAGCGGAAGCAGGCCCGACGGGGCGAACTTCACCAGCACTTCGCCTTCGCGGATCGCCAGGATGGCCTCGCCGATCTCGTCGGGGGCGATGTTCTTGCCGATGAAACCGTCGATGCCCGCCGCCATGACTTCGCCGATCAGCGCCTCGTCATCGACCATCGACACCACGATCAGCGTGGTGCGCGGCAGGCGCCGGCGCAGTTCGCCGAGCTGGCTGACGCAAGTCAGGCCGGGGAAGCGCAGGTCGAGGATCAAGGTGTCGGGCTCATCGCCGGAAGGCAGCAGGGCGAGCACCGCCTCCAGATCGCCGGCTTCTTCGATCTGCGCCCCAGGCAACAGACGACTTACCGTGCGCAACATCGCTTCGCGAAACAGCGGATGATCGTCGGCTATGATGATTCGGCATGTCATGGCACAACCCTCCCTGGGTCGACATTTCTCACGGCATGCACCTTAGCACCGGGCGAAGGCGTTGCCTGTCGGTTCGTGCTGATTCTGACGATTGCCGCACAAGGACGTTCCCCAATGAAGTTCGAGAAAAACACCGAGCTCGACCAGGCCAATCTGCGCATCATCATCGCCAGTATCGCGCTGGTTTACATGGCGGTACTCGGTTTCCTGCCGGGCCAGCGCTTCGATACCTATCTGCCGGTGGTCACTTACATTGCCCTGTTTCTGCTGGCCTCCGTCGGGCTGCGTCAGGCCATCGTGCGTTGGCCGGGGCATTATCCGGCGCGGCGGATTTTCGGCATGGTCCATGATTACACCGGCACCAGTTTCGGGCTGGTGGTCGGTGGCGAGGCGGCGCTGCCCATTTATGCCGTCATGGTCTGGGTCAACCTCGGTAACGGCATGCGCTATGGCTCGCGCTATCTGGCGATTGCCACGGTATTGGCTTTACTGGCGCTGCTGGCGGTCTATCGGTTGACGCCGTACTGGCAGGCGCAACCTTTCATGGTGCTGATGCTGATGATCACCAGCACGGTGATTCCGGTGTATGCGCACTTGCTGCTGGAGCGTACGCGCAAGGCTTCCGAAGAGGCGGTTGCGGCGAATCTGGAGAAATCGCGGTTCCTGGCCCAGGCCAGTCATGACCTGCGCCAGCCGATCCACTCCATCGGCCTGTTTACCGCATGTCTTCGCGAGTCGAGACTGGGCGAGGATGAGCGGCGGCTGGTGGACAACATCGACCGTTCGCTGCTCAACGTGTCGCAGCTTTTCCGCTCGATCCTCGATCTGTACACCCTCGATAACGGCCGGGTTCAACCCCGGATGCAAACGCTGGAACTGGGGCAGTGGCTGACGGAACTGATTCGCCAGAATGCCGAGGCTGCACGTTGGGCGGGTGTGGAATTACGTCTGCACCGTTGCGAGCATTGGGTGCGCACGGATCCGGCCTTGCTGGCGACCATGGTGCAGAACGTGCTGTCCAACTGCTTCAAATATGGCGCGCAGCGGCCGGTGCTGGTGGGCGTGCGCAGAAAGGGCGCGGGTTTGGCCATCGTGGTGTATGACCGTGGCAGCGGCATTGCCGAGGAGCATCTGTCCAGGGTTTTCGAGGAGTTTTATCGGGTCCGTCAATTGCGTGACAAGGACGTTGAAGGCGTGGGGCTGGGCCTGTCGATCGTCAAGCGGCTGGGGCAGATGATCGGTGTCGATGTGCTGATTCGCTCGCGGCTGGGGCACGGCACGGCTGTGACGCTGCAGGGCTTGTCACGGGCGGCGCCGCAGTTGCCGGTCAACCGGGAGGAGGCTCGTCAGGTCGGATTGCTGACGGGGTTGAAGGTGTGTCTGGTGGAGGATGACCATAACGTTCTGCTGGCGACATCGGCGTTGCTCGAGCGCTGGGGCTGTGTCGTGCAGGCCGAACTGACGGGGCAGGGGCTGGTCACCGATTGCGACATCATCGTCGCCGACTATGACCTCGGCTCTCACAGTACCGGTATCGAGTGCATCGACGAGGTGCGCCGGCAGCGGGGCTGGGCGGTGCCGGCGATGATCATCACCGGGCATGACATCGAAAAAATCCAGGCGGCCCTACATGACCGCCAGATCGCCATTCTGTCCAAACCGGTACGCCCGGCCGAGCTGCGCGCGACCTTGCGTGCGCTGCGCGACCGGCAGACCGAAGCGGTCAGCGCTTACACAGATAGTCCTGCGTAATGGTGGTTTGCAGGCAGTTGTACTGGCCCATGGTGCGGCAAATGTTTTTCTCCGAGCCGGACACTTCGGCGCTCTTGTAGCCCCAGACCTTGCAGCGTCCTTCAGCCGTGGCCAATCCCTGGGCGGCAGAGGTTTGCCCGCTTTCGAACTGGCCCAGTTCATAGGAGACCTGGACGACGCCATCGGTTTTGCTGCCGCCGGTGGCTTCCCATTGTTTCGGTGTGGCGCAGCCGGTAAGAACGACGGCGGCGAGGCTGAGGGTGGCGATGAGTGTTTTCATGATCGAACGGAATCCTTTACCGGATGAGAAGGCGGTGTAACGGTTTACTGGACCGGAATCGGCGACGCGCCTTTGGGCAGGCAGGACAGCGGAGGCGTCATGATGCCCATGCTGGCGACCGCGATGATTGCGCCACTGGGCAGTTCGCAGTTGTATTCGCCGGCGGCGGTGTAGGCGGTGTAGTAGGTCAGGGTGCTGTCGTTGCGGATGTTGCCGATTTTGGAGACGGGCTTGCCGATGACGGTCTGGGCCCGTTCGCGCATGCTGTCTTCGGTGGGCTTGGCGGTCTGGCAACCGGTGGCGCCGATAAGCAGGGCACCGAGCACCGTGATTCTGGCGACGTTGAGGTACAGGTTCATGGTGTTGCTTCCTTGGTGTTGTTGTTTTTCCAGGCACAACGATCCCGCGCACTGCGCAGCGGCAATGTTGGGGAGTGGCGGGGGTTGCGAGGGAATATAACGCCAGGGAACGGGGTGGTCGATTAGCACAAATGTGCTAGTGCGGCGCAACCGGCAGGCCGCCGGTCGCGCCGAACAGCATTACTGAGGACTGTTGAACTGGTCTGAATAGCTGCCGGTCATGAGGGCGGACGCGACCTGATCGGAGCCCACACCACGGCGAGAGTAGGCGAGCCTTCTGGCGTCCACCTTGTCTGCGCCATCGGATGCGACTGCGCCAGCGCCCACGTGATCGGCACCATCGGAAGCGACTGCGCCAGCGCCCACATGATCTGCGCCATCGGAAGCGACTGCTCCAGCACCCACGTGATCGGCCCCATCGGAAGCGACGGCACCAGCGCCCACATGATCGGCGCCATCGGAGGCGACTGCGCCAGCGCCAACGTGATCGGCGCCATCGGAAGCGACTGCGCCAGCGCCAACGTGATCGGCGCCATCGGAAGCGACTGCCCCGGCGCCCACGTGATCGGCGCCATCGGATGCGACTGCACCAGCACCTACATGATCGGCCCCATCGGAAGCGACTGCGCCAGCGCCCACGTGATCGGCCCCATCTGAAGCGACTGCTCCAGCGCCCACGTGATCAGCACCATCGGATGCGACTGCGCCAGCGCCCACGTGATCGGCGCCATCAGAGGCAACCCCTCCAGCACCCACGTGATCAGCACCATCGGAAGCGACTGCGCCAGCGCCCACATGATCGGCACCGTCGGAGGCGACGGCCTTGGCGCCAACGTGATCCGAACCATCCGAGGCAACCGACCCCGCACCCACATGATCGGCCCCGTCAGACGCCGCAGCCTGCGCCTGCGCCGCCCAGACTTCGGGCATCACAACCACCGTTGCAGCGACCGCCAGGACCATGCCTGACCAAAGCTTGTGTTTCATGATTTTCTCCACGACCCATCAGCCACCCAGCATCCGAGCATTCCCCGTCGGTTGACGGTGTGGCTCGTTGGCCCCGGGGTTAACCAGATTGGCGATTGGCACGGGCGCGCCGCGAGGCGCACGGGTGTCGACGTTTTGCATGAAACCTGAACAGCGAACTGAAAAAGTATAGTTCGCCCCGATCGGGTGGCAGGTCCGGGGAGCGCGAAGGCGATAGTCGGTTAACTTCCTTGCAGGCAAGCGCTAGAAGAAAATCAATCTAAAAGCCGCGTAGCGCAAAGCAACGTGTTTGCTAGGCTCAAGAATGTAGGCGAAGACGCAGACTGATGCGCAAGCGGATAGCGAGGAAGCGTTGGGCGCGTTCCGAAGGGTACACGGTTAGAAAGAACCCCGCGCTGGGTTCCAGCCCTTATGCCGTGTGAAGCAGCAGAGCACATTGCCTGTACTGTGGGAGTCCTGAGAAACCTCGTAAGCCAGAGACCAGCACTGGCCGCCTACTCGAACACCAAAGCCCGCTTCGTGCGGGCTTTGACGTTTCTGCGGGTTAGATGCTGGCCAGGGCCTGCGCCAGATCCGCACGCAGGTCCTCGATATCCTCGACGCCCACCGACAGGCGCACCAGGCTGTCACCGATGCCGAGCTTGGCGCGGGTTTCGGCCGGGATGGTGGCGTGGGTCATGATCGCCGGGTGCTCGATCAGGCTTTCCACGCCGCCGAGGCTTTCGGCCAGGGCGAAGATCTGCACGTTTTCCAGGAAGCGCCGGGCGCCTGCCAGATCACTGTTCAGATCCAGGGAAATCATCCCGCCGAAACCGCGCATCTGACGCTTGGCCAGTTCATGCTGCGGATGGGATTCCAGGCCCGGGTAGTAGACGCGTTTGACCTGCGGCTGTTGCTCCAGCCAGCGCGCCAGCTCCAGCGCGTTGCTGCAATGACGCTCCATACGCAGCGCCAGGGTTTTCACACCGCGCAGGGTGAGGAACGCGTCGAACGGGCCGGAGATTGCACCGACGGCGTTCTGCAGGAAGCCCAGACGCTCGGCCAGCGCTGGATTGTCACCGACGACCGCGATCCCGCCGATCACGTCGGAGTGACCGTTCAGGTACTTGGTGGTCGAGTGCAGCACGATGTCGAATCCCAGTTCCAGCGGACGCTGGATCCATGGGCTGGCGAAAGTGTTGTCGGCCACGCAGATGATCCCGCGGGCCTTGCAGATGCGCGCGATGGCGGCGAGGTCGGACAGGCTCAGCAGCGGGTTGGTCGGGGTTTCCACCATGACCATGCGCGTGTCGTCCTGCAGCGAAGCCTCGAACGCCGACAGGTCGGCCAGATCGACGTAGCTGAAGCGGTGACCGGCGCTGCGCTGGCGCACCTTGTCGAACAGACGGAAAGTCCCGCCGTACAGATCATTGCCGGACACGATGTGCGAGCCGGCGTCGATCAGTTCGAGCACCGTGGAAATCGTCGCCAGCCCGGAAGCGAAGGCGAAGGCCTGGGTGCCGCCCTCCAGATCCGCCACGCAACGCTCCAGCGCAAAACGCGTCGGGTTGTGCGAGCGTCCGTAGTCGAACCCCTTGTGCACGCCGGGGCTGTCTTGCAGATAGGTGGAGTTGGCGTAGATCGGCGGCATCAGCGCGCCGGTGGTCGGGTCCGGCGTCTGCCCGGCGTGGATCACGCGGGTGGCGAAACCCTGCGGGCGGGCGTTCTTGTCGTGCTGACTCATGCAAGGGATCTCCGTAGTTGGTTGAGCATGTCGACGCGGGTGATCAGGCCGTGGAAGCCCGAGGCGTCGGCAATGATCGCCACCAGGCCGCTGCTGAGCACGGCTTCCAGTTCAGCCAGGGTCGCGGCGGGGGCGAGGGTTTGCAGTTTGTCCGTCATCGCGCTGGCGACGGGTTTGCTGAAGAGCGTGGCATCTTCGTGTACGCGCACCAGGATGTCCGATTCATCGATCACGCCGACCAGTTGTTTGCCTTCCACCAGTACCGGCAGTTGCGAAACATCCGCCAGGCGCATGCGCTGGAACGCGGTCATCAGGGTGTCGTCCGGGCCGACGCTGACCACTTTGCCGTCTTCGAAGCGGCGGGCAATCAGGTCGCGCAGATCGCCGTAGCGTTTGCGCTGCAACAGGCCCTGATCGGTCATCCACTGGTCGTTGTAGACCTTCGACAGATAGCGGGTGCCGGTGTCGCAGACGAAGCTGACCACGCGTTTTGGCACGGTCTGCTCACGGCAGTAACGCAGCGCGGCGGCGAGCAGGGTGCCGGTGGACGAACCACCGAGAATGCCTTCCGAACGCAGCAACTGGCGGGCGTGATCGAAGCTTTCTTCGTCGCTGATCGAGTAGGCGCTGCGTACGCTCGACAGGTCGGTGATCGACGGAATGAAGTCTTCGCCGATGCCTTCCACCGCCCACGAACCGGCAGTGCCGAGGTGCTTGCTGCGGCTGTATTCAGCCATGACCGAACCGACCGGGTCGGCCAGGACCATCTCGAGGTCCGGTTGTACGCGCTTGAAGAAACGGGTCAGGCCGGTCAGCGTACCGGCGGAACCGACGCCGACCACGATGGCATCCAGATCATGCTCGGTCTGCGCCCAGATTTCCGGCGCGGTGCTGCATTCGTGGGCCAGCGGGTTGGCAGGGTTGTTGAACTGGTCGGCGAAGAAGGCGCCGGGAATGTCTTTCGCCAGACGGGCGGCGACGTCCTGATAGTACTCGGGGTGACCCTTGCCGACATCGGAGCGGGTGATGTGCACTTCGGCGCCCATGGCCTTGAGGTGCAGGACTTTTTCCGTGGACATCTTGTCCGGCACAACCAGCACGACGCGGTAGCCCTTGGCGCGTCCCACCAGCGCCAGGCCCAGGCCGGTGTTGCCGGCAGTCGCTTCAACGATGGTGCCGCCGGGTTGCAGGCGACCGTCGCGCTCGGCGGCGTCAATCATCGCCAGGCCGATACGATCCTTGATCGAGCCGCCGGGGTTCTGGGATTCGAGCTTGAGAAACAGGGTGCACAGACCGGTATCGAAGCGGGTGACTTGTACCAGCGGAGTATTGCCGATCAGCCCAAGTACGGCAGGGCGTGATTCCTTTGACATTTCTTCACCTCTTTGTGGTGTTGATCGCGTTCCATTCGCGGGGGAAAAGCTCGCGTGCAACATAGGCGCAGACATCAACTGTCGCAACCATTAGTCAGCGTGCAATTCAGCCATTTCGATCTAACCATAGAACGAAATCAGAGAAGGGAAGGAAGCGATTTACCGAGGTTTACACAGAGGCGTCATCGAGTATTCAAAGGGCGTCTTCAGCGTCATGAACGGCTTGATCTGACGATGAATATCCGGCAGCGAAAACCGATCAGTGGTTGCTCATCAGGCCGTGCAGAACACCCAGCCGCAAACCGGGTTCAGACGGCTCCATTTGCGCAATGCCGAACACCTTGAAGGCGGCGAGCATGACCACCAGTCCGCCGGGCAGAATGCTCTGACGATGGGATTGCAGGCCGGCGAGTTTCAAATGCCGCACATTGCTGACTTCCAGCAGGCGAAGCGACAGCCGCAGCAGGCCGCCGTAAGTGATGCCGCCCTGACCGTAGTCGTTCAGGCGATTGGCCTTGAGTACTTTGGCCAGCATCCGCGCCGTGCCCGAGGAACCGATAGTCTGCTGCCAGCCCTGGGCGCGATAGCGGCGGGCGACCTTTTCGAATTGCAGGATCGCCACCCGTTCGGCCTCTTGAAGGGCGCCGGGGGAAATCTCGCCATTGCGAAAGTAGCGTGCGCTCAAGGTGCCGCTGCCGATGGCGATGCTTTCGGTCAGCAACGGTTGCGAACCCTGGCCGAGGATCAGTTCGGTGGAGCCGCCGCCAATATCGACCACCAGACGCATGTCATCGGCGACCGGCAAGGTGTGGGCCACACCGGCGTAGACCAGACGCGCTTCTTCGTGCCCGGAAATCACATCGATGCGAAAGCCCAGATGCCGCTCCGCACTGCCGAGAAACAACTGGGCATTGTCGGCCTCGCGCACGGCGCTGGTGGCTACCGCGCGCACACGACCCGGCTCGAAACCGCGCAGCTTTTTGCCGAACCGCGCCAGGGCCTGCCAACCGCGATCCAGTGCCATTTCGTCGAGCGCCCGGCCATCGAATCCTTCCGCCAGCCGCACCGGTTCACGCAAGGTTTTCACTTCCTGAATCATGAAGCCCTTTCTGCTGCGGACCGACTGGCCGATCATCATGCGAAACGCATTCGAACCGAGATCGATGGCAGCAAACAGCGAGGCGTCTTCTTTCATGGGAGTCCTTGCAAAATCCACCGCCCCAGGCCCGGGCGGTTTGCGAGGATTCTGCTATGGCTTCGATGACAACCTGATGACGCGGGGAGGGCGGTTCAATGAATTTGGCGCTGTCATGACACTGTCATTATCGGGTGCCCATACTTGCCCTCAATACATCGCGTGCTTTTCATGATTTTGGCTGCCAACTTTGGCAGCTTTTTTTTGCCTGCGATTTGACTCGTCAGCGAAATTTGCAATTCGAAGGAATGCCCGATTAATATACGTTCCATATATATTCCATATCGGATCTTGCCATGGGCATCGTAAAGATTTCAGAGGACATGCACGAGAATCTGCGCATCTCCAGTAACGCACTGAGCCGCTCAATCAACGCGCAGGCCGAGCACTGGATGCGCATCGGCATGCTCGCCGAGCTGTATCCCGACCTCGATCACCACGCCATCTGCCGCTTGCTGATTCGCGCGGAGCAAGCGGGTGGTCTGGATCTGCAACAAATCTGTGCTCTGGCCGACGCCGCGCAGAACATCCCGGTTCAAGAGGCAGCCAAGGCATGAGAAACCCGATCAAGATCAACACCCGGGCCGAGATCGCCCAGTCCCGTGTGGCTGCGCAATTGGCCGCCGAGGTGCTGGCGATGCTGGTGGCGTACGTCAAGGCTGGCGTCACCACCGATCAACTCGACCAGTTGTGCAACGATTACATCGTCAATGTGCAGAAGGCGATTCCGGCGAACGTCGGTTATCACGGCTTCCCGAAAACCGTCTGCGCGTCGGTCAACGATGTGGTCTGTCACGGCATTCCATCGGGCACGCCGTTGAAGGATGGCGACATCCTCAACCTCGACATCGCCGTGATCAAGGACGGCTGGTTCGGCGACACCAGCCGCATGTACGTGGTCGGCCAGGCCTCGCCCGAGGCGCAGCATCTGATCAAGACCACCTACGAGGCCATGTGCGCCGGCATCCGCGTGGTGCGTCCGGGCGCCACCTTGGGTGACATCGGCCATGCAATCCAGAGCCTGGCGGAAAGGGAAGGTTTCAGCGTAGTGCGCGAGTACTGCGGACACGGGATCGGCAAGGTCTATCACGATGAGCCGCAAGTGCTGCATTACGGTTATCCGAATCAGGGTCTGAAGCTGAAGGCGGGGATGATCTTCACCATCGAACCGATGCTCAACGCCGGCAAGCGCCATGTGAAGAACATGCCGGATGGCTGGACCGTGCTGACCAAGGATGGCTCGCTGTCGGCGCAGTGGGAACACATGGTGGCGGTGACGGAGGACGGGTTTGAGGTGTTGACGGTTTGGCCTGATCAGATCGAAGGTTTTACGGCTATCGCTTGAAAAAAAGGCCACCGCAACCCGACGTTGCGGTGGCCGCAAGTAACACGCGAAACGTCCGCAGGTCAGTGAGCACCCGCGGCTTTGTTCAGATCGCTTTCGGCCCACTCGGTATAGACGCAAGCATCCGCCGTCGCCCAACGCACTTGCACCGGATCGCCAGCCCTCAACGGCATCCCCGCCGCCGACAACGCCTTCACCGTCATCGAAGTCCCGCCCGAAGTGACCACACTGCAAGTCTGGCTCTCGCCCAGAAACAGCACCTCGACCACTTTCGCCGAAACCTCGTTCCAACCGGCCGCCAGCGGCTCGCTGGCCGCTTGCTGCACACTCAACGCCAAAGCCTTTTCCGGGCGCACCATCAGCAAAACATCCTGCCCGGCCTGCAATCCGGCAGTCAGGCGAATCGACAGCGACTGCCCTTCAAAACTCGCCGCGCCGTTGCCCTGTGCCTTGAGCTTGAGGAAGTTCGAGTTGCCGAGGAACGACGCCACAAATGCATTCGGCGGATTCTGGTACAGGTCATAACCGCTGCCGAGCCCGACAATCTTGCCGTGACTGAAAATCGCGATGCGCTGGGACAGGCGCATGGCTTCTTCCTGATCGTGGGTCACGTAGACGATGGTGATGCCGAGGCGGCGGTGCAGCTGGCGCAACTCGTCCTGCAAGTCTTCGCGAAGTTTCTTGTCCAGCGCACCCAGGGGCTCGTCCATCAGCAGAATGCGTGGCTCGTAGACCAGAGCGCGAGCGATGGCGACCCGTTGCTGCTGGCCGCCGGACAGTTGCGAAGGGCGGCGGTGGGCGAATTGTTCGAGTTGCACCAGTTTCAGCATCGCATCGACACGTTTGTCACGCTCGGCCGCCGCGAGTTTGCGGATCGCCAGCGGGAACGCGATGTTGTCGCGCACCGACAGATGCGGGAACAGCGAGTAACGCTGGAACACCATGCCGATGTCGCGCTTGTGCGGCGGCACGTTGACCAGCGACTGGCCGTTGACCAGGATCTCGCCGCTGCTCGGGGTTTCGAAGCCGGCGAGCATCGACAGCGTGGTGCTTTTGCCCGAGCCGCTGGAGCCGAGGAAGGTCAGGAATTCGCCGTCCTTGATGTCCAGCGAGATGTTGTCCACGGCGGCGAAATCGCCGTAGTGCTTGTTCAGGTTGCGCAGGCTGACCAGGGGTTTGTCGTTCTGCTGGGATGCGTCTTTGATCACGGCACTCATGTCGTACTCCTGGCGCTCAGGCGCTGATTTCGTTGCGCCGGCGCAGAGCGGCGGCGATCACCATGACCAACACCGACAGGCCGATCAGCAGCGTCGAAGCGACGGCGATCACGGGCGTCAGGTCCTGGCGCAGGGTGGTCCACATTTTCACGGGAAGGGTTTGCAGGGTCGGGCTGGCCATCATCACGCTGAGCACCACTTCGTCCCACGAAACCAGGAAGGCGAAGAGGGCGCCGGCGACCATCCCCGGGCGAATCGCCGGAAAGGTCACCTTGAACACCGCTTGCAGGCGTGACGCCCCGCAGATCACCGCCGCGTCTTCAATCGACTGATCGAACAGCTTCAGCGAGTTGATGATCGAGATGATGGTGAACGGCAGCGCGACGATCACATGGCTGACGACGAACGCGAACATTGTCCCGGTGTAGCCGAGCTTGAGGAACAGCGCGTACACCGCCACGGCGATGATCACCAGCGGCACGATCATCGGCAGGGTGAACAGGCCGTAGAGCATTTCCCGGCCGGGAAAGCGCCCGCGCACCAGCGCAAAGGCAGTCGGCAAACCGAGGGCCACGGCGCAGATCGTGGTCAGTACCGCGACCTTGAGGCTGGCCGCCGCTGCGTTCATCCAGTCGGCGTTGGAGAAGAACTGTCCGTACCATTTCAGCGTCCAGCCCGGTGGCGGGAACACCAGCCATTGGGACGAGCCGAACGACAGCAGCACGATGAACACGATCGGCAGCAGCAGAAACAGCGCGATCAGCCCGGTGGTGGCGTACAGGCCGAAGCGCATCCGGCGGCTCATGGCATTGGGAGTCAGGAGCATGTCGGCTTACCTCGCGTTACTGGCGCCAACCGGGGATTCCGGCTGAAGCTTCAGGTAGAAGTAGAACAGCACCAGGGTGATGACGATCAGCAACGCGGCGCCGGCGCTGGCCAGGCCCCAGTTGAGGAACGATTGCACCTGCTGAATGATGAACTCCGGCAGCATCATGTTCTGCGCCCCGCCCAACAGCGCCGGGGTGACGTAGTAACCGAGCGACATCACGAACACCATCAACCCGCCGGACGCCAGACCCGGCCGGCACAGCGGCAGGAACACCCGGAAGAAGTTGGTCCATGGACTGGCGCCGCAGATCGAACCGGCCTGCAGGATCATCGGGTCGATGGCCTGCATGGTCGCCTGCAACGGCAGCACGATGAACGGGATCATGATGTAGCTCATGCCGACCACCACGCCGGTCAGGTTGTGCACCATTTCCAGCGGCTGATCGATGATGCCCATGGCCATCAAGGCTTTATTGATGACGCCCGAAGCCTGCAACAACACCAGCCACGAATAAGTGCGGGCGAGGAGGCTGGTCCACATCGACAACAGCACGATGTTGAGAATCCAGCGACCCCAGCCCCGTGGCACCAGAGTGATTGCCCAGGCCAGCGGGAAGCCCAGCAACAGGCTGAACACCGTCACCAGTCCTGCCACCGAGAAGGTGTTGAACAGCACCCGGGCGTAAGCCGAGTTGGCGAACAGTTGCTCATAGTTGCCAAGGCCCGGCACCGGTTCCAGCACGCCGCGCAACAGCAGGCCAATCAACGGCGCGAGAAAGAACAGGCCGAGGAACAACAGCGCCGGCGCGAGGTTGCCAGCGCCGCGCCAGCGTTGCTTGAGGGACGGGGCTGGCGCCATGGCACTGGCCTTTTTTCCGGCGGCCGACCCGGCAGCGCTGGCGGCGCTCCCGGTGGCAGTGGAGGGACGGGACGCGGTGGCCGCCATTTTCATTTGACCAGCCATTCGTTCCACCGTGTCGCGATGGCCTGGCCGTTCTTGGCCCAGTACGCGAAATCAAGAGTGATCTGATCCTTAGCGTAGGCAGTCGGCAGGTTCGGGGCCAGCGTCGAGTCCAGACGCTGCACACTGTCGACGTTGACCGGGGCGTAGGCGGTCAGGTTGGAGAAGTCGGCCTGGCCCTTGGCACTGCTGGCGCTGGCCAGGAACTTCATCGCCGCGTCCTTGTTTTTCGAACCCTTCGGCACCACCAGAATGTCGGCCATGACTAGGTTCTGTTTCCAGCTTACGCCGACCGGTGCGCCGTCTTCTTGCAGGGCATGAATCCGGCCGTTCCAGAACTGGCCCATGCTCGCTTCACCGGAAGCCAGCAGTTGCTGCGACTGCGCGCCGCCGCCCCACCAGACGATGTCTTTTTTGATGGTGTCGAGTTTCTTGAAGGCGCGATCCAGGTCCAGCGGGTAGAGCTTGTCGGCCGGCACGCCGTCGGCGAGCAGAGCCAGTTCCAGCACGCCGGGGCTCGGCCATTTATAGAGGGCGCGTTTGCCAGGAAAGGTCTTGGTGTCGAACAGCGCGCTCCAGTCCTGCGGCTTGCTGGCGCCGAGTTTGCCCTCGTTGTAGCCGAGGACGAAGGAGAAGAAGAACGAACCGACGCCGTAGTCGCTGACGAAACGCGGGTCGATCTTGTCGCGCTGGATCTGTTTGAAATCGAGGGGTTCGAGCAAGCCTTCGGAGGCGGCGCGCAGGGCGAAGTCGGCTTCGACGTCGACCACGTCCCATTGCACGTTGCCGCTTTCGACCATGGCCTTGAGTTTGCCGTAGTCGGTCGGGCCGTCCTGCACGACGGTGATGCCGCTGGCCTTGCTGAACGGATCGGCCCAGGCCTGTTTCTGCGCATCCTGGGTGCTACCGCCCCAGCTGACAAAGTTCACACTCTCGGCGGCCATCGCGGCCTGACCGGTCACGCTCAGCAGTCCCGCAAGAAAGATCGCGGTTGCAGCTTTGTTCAACACCATTTTTACGCCCTCATTGTTGTGTTTTTGAGCGGGCTTGCGTTGTTGCCCGCCTGTCGGGAGCAGTAGCTGGACGGTTTTTCAGGTCGTCCGGTCTATGGAGTATCATATTATGGTATTCCAAACATTGTGCAAGCACTTTGCCTTACCGGCTATCTGGCAAACGGGGTTATTCGGTGAACGGAATGCTCTCGACCACCTCAAGATCGTAGCCGGTCAAACCGGCATATTTCAGCGGCGGCCCCAGGTGGCGCAGCTTGCCGACGCCCAGGTTCTGCAGAATCTGCGCCCCGGTGCCGACCTCCGAATAGATCCGCGATTGCGAACGACTGAACTGCCGAGGCGGCTGGGTCAGTTGCGGCACCCGCTCCAGCAACGCCTGGGAAGACTCATGATTGGCCAACACCACGACCACGCCATGTCCTTCGGCGGCGACCCGTTGCAGCGCCGCCCACAATGTCCAGTTCGTCGGCCCGCTGTACTCGGCGCCGACCAGATCGCGCAGCGGATCGATCACATGCACGCGCACCAGCGTCGGTTCCTCACGGCGCAATTCGCCCATGACCATCGCCATGTGCACGCCACCCTCGATGCGATCTTCGAAGGTGATCAAACGGAAGGTGCCATGCACTGTCGGCAATTCCCGCTCGCCGATGCGCTCGATGGTGTGTTCGGTGCTCAGGCGATAGTGGATCAGGTCAGCGATGGTGCCGATCTTGATCCCGTGCTTGCGCGCAAAGACTTCCAGATCCGGGCGGCGGGCCATGGTGCCGTCGTCGTTCATCACCTCGACGATCACCGAGGCGGGCGTGAACCCGGCGAGCCGCGCCAGATCGCAACCGGCCTCGGTGTGACCGGCGCGGGTCAGCACGCCACCTTCCTTGGCGCGCAGCGGGAAGATATGGCCGGGCTGCACCAGGTCTTCTGCGCGTGCGTTCGGCGCCACCGCAGCGGCCACCGTGCAAGCGCGGTCGGCAGCGGAAATGCCCGTAGTCACACCGACTGCCGCTTCTATGGAAACCGTGAACGCCGTGCTGAACACGCTGCCATTGCTCGGCACCATCTGCTCCAGCCCCAGGCGCTGGCAATGATCGTCAGTCAACGTCAGGCAAATCAGCCCCCGAGCCTCACGGGCCATGAAACTGATTGCCTCGGGCGTGCAACGGTCGGCGGCCAGCAGCAGGTCGCCTTCGTTTTCCCGGTCCTCGTCATCGACCAGCAACACCATTTTGCCGAGGCGATAATCTTCGATGATTTCTTCAATGCTGTTGAAGGCCATGCTGGACTCTCGATGTGGATGAAATTTGTGGTATACCATAATACAAATTCAACCAAGAGGTCACTATGAAGGCGTACTGGATTGCTCACGTGGACATCACCGATCCCGATCACTACAGCCAATACACCCAGCGCGCGCCGAAAGCGTTCGCCGAGTTCGGCGCGAAGTTCTTGGCCAGAGGCGGGCGCAGCGAAGCGATGGAAGGCAGGGCGACGCCGCAGCGCAGCGTGGTGATTGAATTCGACAGCTACGAACAGGCGGTGGCGTGCTACCGCTCGGCGGCGTATCAGGAAGCGAAAAGCTATCGCGAGGAATGGGCGCGGGCGGAGATCATTATTGTGGAAGGGATGGCGCCGTAACGTCTTGCCTGCAAACCCGCAGGAACTACAGAATCGAACGCGACCGCGATCTTTTGATATTTTTTCTGGATCAGGAGATCGTCCGCCGGACGGAATTTAATGCCTGCGATTTTGCACGGTGTGCTCTAAGGGAATATTGATGCGCATGACAAAAGGAATGTTTGCAGGTGGGCGAGTGGGCCTCTGGCTGGTGGTTGCGCTATTTGTAAATGCAGCCTTTCTGGCTTTTCTGATTTTCGGGAACAGTGCGAAGGGACGCGATCTGGAGATGATTAAAACCAAAGAACCCCTGCTGATCGAAGGGCAAGGTGGCGATGACAATTACTATGTCCTGCCGATGGGGACAACGCTATATCACGATAAAAGCTTTCCAGAAGGGCACGATCGTTATGTGGTGTATCTGAATCACAAAGGTGCCATTGCCCACGAAGAAGTCCCGATGAAGCCTGAATATGGCGGTTCCTTTATCGATCCTCTTTGGCTGGCCAATATTGATGCCGATACCTTGAAAGACATTTTCAAGCGTTTCCCACTCTCCAAGAAAGACATCTCCGCTGCTCTCAAAGCCAATGAAATCACCAAAGATGATCTGGCGGATATCATTCGTGCGATGCCGGATTGAGTGAGCAACTGTCGAGGCCCCAGGCCCGGCTCTGCATCTCTGGCAAGTGACGTTTAATCAACGCATGAAATGAATCTTGCCGCTGTCGTCATTGCCCATGTACATGCCATACACCCCGGCCTGGCGTTCCTCGATGTAGCGTTCGAGGATCTGCCGGATTGCCGGGTAGTAGATCTGCTCCCACGGGATGTCTTCCGGGGCGAAGAATTTGCAGTCCTGGGTTTCCGGGCCGTACTGGCCGGTGATTTCCAGCGCCAGGGCGCGGAAGATGATGTAGACCTCGCTGATCTTTGGCACGCTGAAAATCGAATAGGGCGAGACGATTTCCGCGCGTACGCCGCTTTCCTCCCAGACTTCGCGCAGGGCGGCCTGTTCGGTGGTTTCGCCGCTTTCCATGAAACCGGCGGGCAGGGTCCAGGTGCCGGGGCGAGGTGGGATCGCCCGTTGGCACAAGAGGTATTTGCCGTCCTGCTCGATGATGCAGCCGGCGATGATCTTCGGGTTCACATAGTGGATGTAGCCGCAGCCGCGGCACATCAGGCGCTCGTGCGTATCGCCCGGCGGCACTTGCTGACCGAGGTCGGCGCCACCGCATTTCGGGCAAAAGCTCGGGCTGAACATGTCAGTGACCTATGCGCGGTTCTTTCAGCGCGATGGGCAGGGTGATCGCCGGTGTGGCGCCGGTCTCTTCCTGTTTGCGCTTGAGGTAATCGAGGGCCACGGCAGCTGCAGCGCGAACGTGATCGACGCAGGCCTGATGCGCTGCGAGTGCGTCGCCGCTCTTGATCGCCTCGACCATTTTTTCCATTTCCTGGTTGCTCGCGCCGCGACGGTTTTCCTGGGACACCGACGTCGCCCGCAGGTAGCTGATACGCGCCTGCAACTGGCGCAGTTGAGTGGCCGCGACATGGTTGCCCGAGCCTTCCAGCAGCACGTCGTAGAAACCCTGCACCGAGTCGATCACCTGCTGCAGTTCGCCGTCCTTGAGTGCCTTGCGGTTCTCGTCGAGGGCTTTTTCCAGGGCCTTGATATCCTTGGCCTTGGCGCGCAGGGTGAACAGCTGGACGATCAGGCCTTCGAGCACGCAGCGCAGTTCATAGATGTCGACCGCATCGGCGAGGGTGATGATCGCCACGCGCGGGCCCTTGGCGTCGGCGAATTCCACCAGACCTTCGGATTCCAGGTGACGCAAGGCTTCACGCACCGACGTACGGCTCACGCCCAGGCGATCGCACAGATCGCGCTCCACCAGGCGATCGCCCGGCAGCAGCTGGAAGTTCATGATGGCGCTTCGCAGTTTATCCAGCACGATTTCGCGCAGGGTGACGGGGTTGCGATTGACCTTGAAGCTGTCGTCGAGTGGCAGGCGTTTCATGGGGTCCGCTCTTTAAGTTGGCTGTCCATGCCAGACGGGCATTCAAACAGCCGAGGGGTTAACTGGAGGCCTCGGCGTCGGCTTCGGCGAAGGCTTCACGGGCGAGCCGGAAACTGTCCACGGCTGCCGGGACGCCGCAATAAATACCGACCTGAAGCAGAATTTCGCGTATTTGCTCACGACTCAGGCCGTTACGCAAGGCGCCGCGCACATGCAACTTGAGTTCGTGCGGGCGGTTCAGCGCCGAGATCATCGCCAGGTTGATCATGCTGCGCTCCTTGAGCGACAGACCCTCGCGTCCCCAGACATGGCCCCAGCAGTATTCGGTGACCATTTCCTGCAGCGGGCGGGTGAAGTCGTCGGCGTTCTCGATCGAGCGCTGCACGTAGGCTTCGCCCAGTACCTGAGTGCGGATCTTCAGGCCTTGCTCATACTTTTCGTTGCTCATGTGTCCTCCGCTCAGCCCAGTGTCGGCAAGGCGCCGAGCTTGCCCTTGTGATAGATCATCGGCGTCACCGGTTGCGCCGGCAGGATCAGGTTCTTCACCGCGCCGACAATGATCGCGTGATCGCCACCGTCGTATTCGCGCCACAGTTCGCACTCGATGATCGCCGTGGCCTTGGCGAGGATCGGGTTACCCAGTTCGCTCAAGTGCCAGTCGATGCCGTTGGCCTTGTCCTTGCCTTTGCCGGCAAAGGCGTAGGCCTCGGCGGTCTGGTCGGCGGACAGCAAATGGATCGCGAAACGCTTGCTGTCGCGCAACACCGGGTAGGTGTCGGAGGCGTAGTTGGGGCAGAACAGCACCAGCGCCGGATCAATCGACAGTGCACTGAAGGCGCTGGCGGTGATGCCGACGATGCCGCCGTCCGGGTCGAGGGTGGTGACCACCGTGACCCCGGACGGAAACGAGCTCATGACGTCTTTGTAAATGCCGGGTTCGATCATGTCGCAGGACTCCTAGCGCATCACAAACGGATCAGGCATCGGTGCCTGAGAGAGGTTGATCCACACCGTTTTCAGTTCGGTGTAGGCCAGCACCGAATCGATGCCGCTTTCGCGTCCATAGCCACTGTTCTTGAAGCCGCCGATCGGTGCCATCGCCGACACCGCGCGGTAGGTGTTGACCCAGATGATCCCCGAGCGCACGTCCCGGGCCAGACGGTGGGCGCGGCCCAGATCGCGGGTCCAGATGCCGGCGGCGAGGCCGAACTGCGAGTCGTTGGCAATCGCCAGCGCTTCTGCTTCATCTTTGAAGCGGATGACCGAGGCCACCGGACCAAAGACTTCTTCCTGCATGATCTTCATCGAGTTGCGGTCGCACTCGAACAGCGTCGGTTCATAGAACCAGCCGTCACCCACGCCGCTCGGGCGTTTGCCGCCCAGACGCAGACGCGCGCCTTCGGCGATGGCATCGGCCACCAGACCTTCGACCACCGCCAGTTGCTGCGCGGTGGCCATCGGGCCCATTTCGCTGCTGTCGTCCTGCGGGTTGCCGATGCGGATGCGTTGGGCGCGCTCCACCAGTCGGCTGACGAATTCGTCATAGATTTCGTCCTGCACCAGCAGTCGCGAACCGGATACGCAGCTCTGGCCGGACGCCGCGTAAATCCCGGCGATGGCGCCGTTGATCGCGCTGTCGAGATCAGCGTCGGCGAAGATGATGTTCGGCGACTTGCCGCCCAGTTCCAGCGACAGCTTGGCGAAGTTCTCGGCGCTGCTGCGCACTACATGCCGGGCCGTGGCCGCGCCGCCGGTGAAGGCGATCTTGCGGATCAGCGGATGGCGGGTGAGGGCAGCACCGGTGCTCGGCCCGTAACCGGTAACGACGTTGACCACGCCCGGCGGAATCCCGGCTTCGAGGGCCAGGCGCGCCAGCTCCAGAATGGTCGCCGAGGCGTGTTCGGACGGCTTGATCACGATGGTGTTGCCCGCTGCCAGCGCTGGGGCCAGTTTGATCGCGGTCAGATAAAGCGGGCTGTTCCATGGAATGATCGCGGCGACCACACCCATGGCCTCGTGCACGGTGTAGGCAAACAGATCAGGTTTATCCAGGGGCAGGGTGCCGCCTTCGAGCTTGTCGGCAAGGCCGGCGGTGTAGTGGAAAAACTCCGGCAGATAACCGACCTGACCCCGGGTTTCGCGGATCAGTTTGCCGTTGTCGCGGCTTTCCAGCTGCGCCAGTTGTTCCTTGTTTTCGGCGATCAGGTCACCGAGACGACGCAGCAGTTTGCCGCGCGCGGTGGCGGTCAGGCCGCGCCATGCCGGGCTGTCGAAGGCGGTCTGTGCGGCTTGCACGGCGCGTTCGACATCGGCTTCATCCGCGTCGGGCAATTCGGCCCAAGGCTCGGCCAGCGCCGGGTTGAGGCTTTCGAAAGTCTTGCCGGAGAGGGCGTCGACCCATTCTCCGCCGATGCACATCTGGAAGCGTGCGAGTGTCATGCAACGATCCCCTTTATATGGTTTTGTCGGGCGTGTGCGGTTTCGAGAAATTCCAGCAGCGTCTGGTTCACCAGCCGAGGCGACTCTACCGGCATCATATGCCGTTGCTCGGGCAGCACGGCAACCTTCGCGCCGGGAATGCGCGCGGCCAGTTGCTCGGCCATTTCCGGGGTCGATCCGGGGTCCAGCTCGCCGGTGGCGATCAGCGTCGGCGCCTGGATGCTGCCCAGGTCGTCGGCGCGGTACATGTCTTGTGTGGCGAACAATTCGTAGGTGGTCAGGTAACCCTGCGGGTCATTGCCGGCCAGGGTCTGGCGAATCGCGGCGATTTGCGCCGGGTTGGCTGCCTGATATTCACGGCTGAACCAGCGAGATAGCGCCGCTTCGGCATTCGCGTCTGGCCCGTGCTCGGCGGCTTGGGCGGTGCGGGCAATGACCCCGGCGCGCTGCTCTTCGCTACGGTTGAACACACTGTTGAGCACCACCAGGCTTTTCAGGCGCTCCGGGTAATGCAGGGCAAAGGCCCGCGCCACCAGACCGCCCATGGAAAAGCCGATCACCGATGCCAGCGGCAATTGCAGGTGGTCGAGCAGCTCCAGCAACTGATCGGCATAACCGAGCAGGGCGGTGCCGCTGGCCGGACGCGGGCTGGCGCCATGGCCGAGCATGTCGTAGGCGATCACCCGGTATTGCGTGGCCAGGCCAACGATCTGGCCGCCCCACATTTCTTTGTTCAGGCCCACGCCGTGGATCAACACCACGGGGTGGCCTTGGCCGGTCGCCAGATAACTGGTGCCGGCCGGGGTGAGTTCAGCGGTGAGCCGAATCATGGAGCGCTCCTGCAATGCCTTTTTTTATTGTGATTACTGGGCTTTTTCGGCGGCCAGTTCTTCCAGATCGATGTAGCGGTTGCCGATGCGCGGGTGCAGGCGACCACCGTCGGCGCAACCGAGCACCACGACGATTTCGTCGGCGCGCGGAGCGTCTTCGATCTGCATTTCCAGGGTGATGTAGTGCGAGCGCAGGCCTTCGTCGTCCTTATGCATCATCGGGATCTGGATCGAAGTGCCCGGGCCGCCGCGCTTGTTGGTGAAGCTCAGGTAGCTCTTGGCCTTGACCGCTTCGCGGTAGTGGTTGCCGAAGCGCAGGGTGTGGATCACCGCCGAGGCGTGTTCGATCTCGCCATCGGCGCCGACCACCGCAGCCTTGCCGTAAGCCTCGATCTTCTCGGCGCCGCCGATGATGCCCACCAGGCGCTCGACCATCATCGCGCCGAGGTCGGAGCAGTTGGCGCGGATCTGCGGCTTGAGATCCTCGACAAAGCCGTTGCCGACCCACGGGTTTTTCATCACGACGGCCAGGCCCACCATGGTCACTGGGGTGTCGGACGCCTTGCCGCCTTCAATGAAGGTCTCTTCGACATAGCTGACGATCTTGCGAATTTCGAAACTCATGAGCTGCTCCGTAGGGGATAAAGAGTGTCTGTGCGTCTGATGGTATACCATAATACCGATCGTGCAAGTCCCCCACGCAAGATTCCCGTCCATCAGTCGGACGAATGCCCGCGCATTCAGCCGCCGCTGTAATCCCTTTCGGTTAACAAAAGATAACGTTGCGCCGATTGTCAGACGTTTCGAATGCCCGATAGGATGAGCCAGCTTCCGAAGTGGCTCTGGATTGCGGGTTTCAGGACTATGCTTCTGACCAGCCGTCGCCGGAGCACACTTGCGGCGCCCTTGAAGGCCGAATGGCCTAACAATAATAAATAGGGGAAGGTCTATGAGTCGTTGCCGCCCGCCGGCGTTACGCAACACCGCGTTGCTGGCCACAGCACTCTCTCTGCTGGGCTTTGCCACCTTGTCGGCGCCTGTCCTGGCTGCCGAAGCGCCTGCCGACGTGGTCTACGCCATCGAATCGGCCAAGGCCCCGAAAAGCCTGATGCTCGATGTCGTCCACGCCGGTTCACGGCTGGTGGCGGTCGGGGATCGCGGGCACATTCTCTACTCCGACGACCAGGGCAAGTCCTGGACTCAGGCCAAGGTGCCGAGCCGCCAGTTGCTGACGGCCGTGTATTTCGTCGACGACAAGCACGGCTGGGCCGTCGGCCATGACGCGCAGATCCTCGCCAGCGAAGACGGCGGTCAGACCTGGACCAAACAGTTCGAAGACCTCAAGCGCGAATCGCCGCTGCTCGACCTCTGGTTCAAGGACCTCAACAACGGCCTGGCCGTGGGTGCCTACGGCGCGTTGCTGGAAACCACCGACGGTGGCAAAAACTGGCAAGACGTCAGCGACCGCCTCGACAACCAGGACCAGTTCCACCTCAACGCCATCGCCGCCGTCAAGGACGCCGGGCTGTTCATCGTGGGCGAGCAGGGCGCGATGTTCCGCTCCGCCGACTGGGGCCAGACCTGGGAAAAAATCGAAGGCCCGTATCAAGGCTCGCTGTTCGGTGTAATCGGCACTGCCCAGCCGTCCACGCTGCTGGCCTACGGGCTGCGCGGCAACCTCTACCGCTCCACCGATTTCGGCAGCACCTGGCAGCAGGTCGAACTCAAGGCTGCGCGCGGCGCCCTGGAGTTCGGCCTGTCCGGCGCCACGCGGCTCGACGACGGCTCCATCATCATCGTCGGCAACGGCGGCACAGTGATCAGCAGCAGCGACAACGGTGAAACCTTCAGCGTGTTCAACCGCCCGGATCGCATCTCGCTGTCGTCGGTCACCGCCGCCGGCAACGGCAACCTGATCCTGAGCGGGCAGGGTGGCGTCCACACCACCACGCCCAACGGCACCGAGCTGGGCAAATGAGCCGAATCAATAATAAGAAGGCGGGGCTATGACTTCCTTGAGCACTCATCATCAGGACAAGGCGACGTTCCTCGAACGCCTGATCTTCAACAACCGCCCGGCAGTGATCGTGATCTGCCTGCTGGTCAGTATTTTCCTGTTCTGGCAGGCGACGCTGATCCGGCCGTCCACCAGCTTCGAAAAAATGATCCCGCTCAAGCATCCGTTCATCGAGAAGATGATGGAGCACCGCAACGATCTGACGAACCTGGGCAACACCGTACGCATTTCGGTGGAAGCCAAGGACGGTGACATCTTCTCCAAGGAATACATGGAGACCCTGCGTCAGATCAACGACGAGGTGTTCTACATCTCCGGCGTCGATCGTTCCGGCCTGAAGTCGCTGTGGAGCCCGAGCGTACGCTGGACCGAAGTGACCGAGGAAGGTTTCGCCGGCGGTGAAGTGATCCCGCAGAGCTACGACGGCTCCCAGGACAGCCTCGACATGCTGCGCAACAACGTGCTCAAGTCGGGTCAGGTCGGGCGTCTGGTGGCCAACGACTTCAAGTCGAGCATCGTCGACATCCCGCTGCTGGAGTCCTACCCGGACCCGCAGGACCAGGGCAAGTTGCTGGCGCTGGACTATCGCCAGTTCTCCCATGAACTGGAAGACAAGATCCGCAACAAGTTCGAAGCACAGAACCCCAACGTCAAGATCCACATCGTCGGTTTCGCCAAAAAGGTCGGTGACCTGATCGATGGTCTGGTGATGGTGGTGATGTTCTTTGGCATCGCGTTCGTCATCACCCTGATCCTGCTGCTGTGGTTCACCAACTGCCTGCGCAGCACCGTGGCCGTACTGAGCACCACGCTGGTGGCGGTGGTCTGGCAACTGGGGTTGATGCACTTCTTCGGGTTCGGCCTCGATCCGTATTCGATGCTGGTGCCGTTCCTGATCTTCGCCATCGGTATTTCCCACGGCGTGCAGAAGATCAACGGTATCGCCCTGCAATCGAGCGAAGCGGACAACGCCCTGACCGCTGCGCGGCGCACCTTCCGGCAACTGTTCCTGCCGGGGATGATCGCGATTCTCGCGGATGCGGTGGGCTTCATCACCCTGCTGATCATCGACATCGGCGTGATCCGTGAACTGGCCATCGGCGCGTCCATCGGCGTGGCGGTGATCGTGTTCACCAACCTGATCCTGCTGCCGGTGGCGATTTCCTATGTCGGCATCAGCAAGCGCGCCATCGCCAAGAGCAAGAAGGACGCGAACCGCGAACACCCGTTCTGGCGCCTGCTGTCGAATTTCGCCAGCCCGAAAGTTGCACCGGTGTCCATCGCGCTGGCCCTGATCGCCTTCGGCGGTGGCCTCTGGTACAGCCAGAACCTGAAGATCGGCGACCTCGACCAGGGCGCGCCGGAACTGCGTCCGGATTCGCGCTACAACAAGGACAACAACTTCATCATCAACAACTATTCCACCAGCTCCGATGTATTGGTGGTGATGGTCAAGACCAAGTCCGAAGGCTGCTCGCGCTATGAAGCGATGGCGCCGATCGACGAGCTGATGTGGAAGATGCAGAACACCGAGGGCGTGCAGTCGGCGATCTCGCTGGTGACCGTGTCCAAGCAGATGATCAAGGGCATGAACGAGGGCAACCTGAAATGGGAAACCCTGTCGCGCAACCCGGACGTGCTGAACAACTCCATCGCCCGTGCCGATGGCCTGTACAACAACAGTTGCTCGCTGGCGCCGGTGCTGGTGTTCCTCAACGATCACAAGGCGGAAACCCTGGATCGTGCGGTCAAAGCCGTGCAGGAATTCGCCAAGGACAACAACAAGGACGGTCTGGAGTTCATCCTCGCGGCCGGTAACGCCGGGATCGAAGCGGCCACCAACGAAGTCATCAAACAGGCTGAACTGACCATCCTGATTCTGGTGTACATCTGCGTGGCGGTGATGTGCATGATCACCTTCCGCTCCTGGGCGGCGACCCTGTGCATCGTGCTGCCGCTGGTATTGACCTCGGTGCTGGGCAACGCGCTGATGGCGTTCATGGGCATCGGCGTTAAGGTCGCAACCCTGCCGGTGGTGGCGCTGGGCGTGGGGATCGGCGTGGACTACGGCATCTACATCTACAGCCGCCTGGAAAGTTTCCTGCGAGCCGGCCTGCCGTTGCAGGAAGCCTATTACCAGACCCTGAAATCCACCGGTAAAGCGGTGCTGTTCACCGGGCTGTGCCTGGCCATCGGCGTGTGCACCTGGATCTTCTCGGCGATCAAATTCCAGGCCGACATGGGTCTGATGCTGACCTTCATGCTGCTGTGGAACATGTTCGGTGCGCTGTGGCTGTTGCCGGCGCTGGCCAAGTTCCTGATCAAGCCTGAGAAACTGGCGGGGCAGAAGGGGAATTCGTTGTTTGCCCACTGATCCATTTGGCTGAAATGAAAAAGCCGCAACCTTGAAGGGTTGCGGCTTTTTTTATGTCTTCAGGACAGTTCGGTGCCGAGCACAACACTTAGCGCACTCCGCGCATCATCCAGCTGCACCAACGTCGCATGCCGAGCCCCCAACGCATCCCGGTTCTCGATCGCGGTGAGTATCGCCTTGTGCCGAGGCAACGCCAGTTCATGCAGATTCGGCCGCTGGTTGGAATGCTTCAACGCCTCGGCAATTGCCACCGACAGCATGTTGCACAGGTTCGCCAGCAAATCGTTGTGGGTCGCATCGGCAATGCGGCTGTGGAAGTCCAGGTCCGGTTGCAGCAAGGCTTCCGGTGTCGGCGCGGCTTCCATGCGTTGGTAGGCTTCGCCGATGGCGGCGATGTCGGCATCCGTAGCGTGCTGGGCGGCGAGGGCGGCGGCGGCCGGTTCGATGATGCTGCGCACGCTGGTCAGCACGTTGAAGAATTCATTCTGCGGGCTGCTTTGCATCAGCCAGTGCAGCACGTCCGGATCAAGCATGTGCCATTCGCGGCGCGGCTTGACCACTGTGCCTACGCGCGGTTTCGAGTACACCAGCCCCTTGGCCACCAACACCCGCGTGGCTTCGCGCAACACCGGCCGACTGACCGCGTATTCTTCGCAGAGCAAGGCTTCGGCGGGCAGTTTGTCGTCGGGCAGAAAACGGCCGGAGACGATCTGCATGCCCAGTTCCTGGACGATGCGCGAGTGCATGCTTTTGCGGTCGGAAGGTTTGCGGTAATCCATGGGGAGCGGCACGATCCTGAGCGATGGAGATGCCGCGCATCATAGCAGGCACCACACAATCTTGAGGCAGATACAGAGCAAATGTGGGAGCGGGCTTGCTCGCGAAAGCGGTGTGTCAGACAAACACAGGTTGCTGACACACCACTTTCGCGAGCAGACCCGCTCCCACAGGAGGCATGGTGGTGTCAGTGGGAGTGGCGGGGCACTTCAGCACCTCGGCAACCGACCAGGAAATCAAAATCACACCCCTGATCCGCCTGCAGCACATGGTCGATATACAACTGACGATAACCCCCCACCAACAACTGTTGCGGCGGTTGCAGATCCGCCATGCGCGCCGCCAGTTCGGCGTCCGGAATGTCCAGGTGCAGACGCCCGCTGGCGCAATCCAGCTCGATCCAGTCGCCTTCCTTCACCACCGCCAAAGGCCCGCCGGCAGCCGCTTCCGGGGCAACGTGCAAGACAACGGTGCCGTAAGCGGTGCCGCTCATCCGCGCGTCGGAGATACGCACCATGTCGGTCACGCCCTGGGCCAGCAGCTTGGCCGGCAAACCCATGTTGCCGACTTCGGCCATGCCCGGATAACCCTTCGGACCGCAGTTCTTCATCACCAGAATCGAGTTGGCATCGACGTCCAGCTCCGGGTCGTTGATTCGCGCCTTGTACATGTCGAAGTTCTCGAATACGACGGCGCGGCCACGGTGTTGCATCAGTTCCGGCGTGGCGGCGGACGGTTTGAGCACCGCACCGAGCGGCGCCAGGTTACCGCGCAACACGCAGATCCCGCCGTCAGCGCGGATCGGGTTGTCGAGGGTGCGGATCACTTGGTCTTCGCCGTAGATCGGTGCGTCCTTGGTGTTCTCGCCAATGGATTTGCCGTTGACGGTCAGCGCGTCAGGATTCGGAATCAGATTGGCCTCGCCAAGACGTCGCAGCACCGCCGGCAAGCCGCCCGCGTAGTAGAACTCCTCCATCAGGAAACGCCCGGACGGTTGCAGGTCGACAATGGTCGGCATGCCACGGCCCATGCGGGTCCAGTCGTCCAGATCCAGCTCCACACCGATCCGTCCGGCAATGGCTTTGAGGTGAATCACCGCGTTGGTCGAACCGCCAATCGCTGCGTTGACCCGGATCGCGTTTTCGAAGGCTTCTTTGGTGAGGATCTTCGACAGCTTCAAGTCTTCACGCACCATCTCGACCGCACGCATGCCGGACATGTGCGCCAGCACGTAACGCCGCGCATCCACCGCCGGAATCGCCGCGTTGTGCGGCAGGGAAGTGCCCAGCGCTTCGGCCATGCAGGCCATGGTCGACGCGGTGCCCATGGTGTTGCAGGTGCCGGCCGAGCGGGACATGCCGCCCTCGGCCGCCAGGAAGTCGTCGATGGTGATGGTGCCGGCCTTGACCTGCTCGCTGAGCTGCCAGACCACGGTGCCGGAACCAATGTCCTTGCCCTTGTGCTTGCCGTTGAGCATTGGCCCACCGGTGACGACGATCGCCGGTACGTCGCAACTGGCTGCGCCCATCAGCAGCGCCGGGGTGGTCTTGTCGCAACCGGTCAGCAACACCACGCCGTCAATCGGGTTGCCGCGAATCGCTTCCTCGACGTCCATGCTCGCCAGGTTGCGGGTGAGCATGGCGGTCGGACGCAGGTTGGATTCGCCGTTGGAGAACACCGGGAATTCCACCGGAAAGCCGCCGGCCTCGATCACACCGCGTTTGACGTGCTCCGCAATCTGGCGGAAATGCGCGTTGCACGGCGTCAGTTCCGACCAGGTGTTGCAGATGCCGATGATCGGCTTGCCATGGAACTGATGGTCGGCGATGCCCTGATTCTTCATCCAGCTGCGGTACATGAAGCCGTTCTTGTCGGCTGTGCCGAACCATTGGGCGGAGCGCAGGGTGGGTTGCTTATCAGACATGATCGATTCTCTTATTGTAAGACTATTGTTTGCGAGCTTCGGCTAAACATAAGCGCAAAATCGATGGTTTGGAAGTGTTGTTGCGTAATTAGTATTACTATATAGTCGTTTTCGATTGAGGGATGGCCCTGGCGGTTTTCCGCGAGAGGCGTCCCCGCAGGTTCCATAAAAACAACAATCGGAGACCGATCCCATGAGCCAGGAACTGCGGCTTGTCCGGCGTATCACGCTGAAACTGATTCCCTTCCTGATCCTGCTGTACCTGATCGCCTATGTGGATCGCTCCGCCGTCGGCTTCGCCAAGCTGCACATGGGCGCCGATATCGGCATCGGCGATGCCGCCTACGGCCTCGGTGCCGGACTGTTTTTCATTGGCTACTTTCTGCTGGAAATCCCCAGCAACCTGATGCTCGAACGCTTCGGTGCGCGGCGCTGGTTCGCGCGGATCATGATCACCTGGGGCGCGATCACCATCGGCATGGCCTTCGTCCAGGGCCCGCACAGTTTCTATGTGATGCGCTTTCTGCTCGGCGCGGCGGAGGCGGGGTTCTTTCCCGGCGTTCTGTACTACATCACCCAATGGTTCCCGGTGCGCCATCGCGGCAAGATCCTCGGGCTGTTCATACTGTCCCAACCCATCGCGATGATGATCACCGGCCCCGTATCCGGCGGCCTGCTGGGCATGGACGGCATCCTCGGTCTGCACGGCTGGCAGTGGCTGTTCATCGTCATCGGCACCCCGGCGATCCTGCTGACCTGGCCGGTATTGCGCTGGCTGCCGGACGGCCCGCAGCAAGTGAAATGGATGAATCAGGCCGAGAAGGACTGGCTGACCGGCGAACTGAAAAAGGATCTGCAGGAGTACGGCCAGACCCGCCACGGCAATCCGTTGCATGCGCTGAAAGACAAACGTGTGTTGCTGCTGGCGCTGTTCTATCTGCCGGTGACCCTGAGCATCTACGGACTTGGCCTGTGGCTGCCGACTCTGATCAAACAGTTCGGCGGCAGCGATCTGGTGACCGGTTTCGTGTCATCGGTGCCATACATCTTCGGCATCGTCGGGCTCCTGATCGTGCCGCGCAGTTCTGACCGCATGAATGATCGCTACGGGCATCTGGCGGTGCTTTACGTGCTGGGCGCCCTCGGCTTGTTCCTCAGTGCCTGGCTGTCGTTGCCGGTGGCGCAACTGGCGGCGTTGTGTCTGGTGGCGTTCGCGCTGTTCTCCTGCACGGCGGTGTTCTGGACCTTGCCGGGGCGCTTCTTTGCCGGCGCCAGTGCGGCGGCGGGGATCGCCCTGATCAACTCGGTCGGCAACCTCGGCGGCTACATCGGTCCGTTCGTGATCGGCGCGCTGAAGGAATACACCGGCAACCTTGCTTCGGGCCTGTACTTCCTGGCCGGCGTAATGGTGTTCGGGTTGATTTTGACGGGCGTCGTCTATCGCTTGCTGGAGCGCAAGCATGTGCTGCCGGTCGAGCAATTTGCAGCGAGTGCACGCGGTGCAACGCGCACTTGAATCTGCGGAACCATACACAACCCATGTGGGAGCGGGCTTGCTCGCGAATGCGTTGGGTCAGCCACCCTCACAGTTGAATGACACACCGCTTTCGCGGGCAAGCCCGCTCCCACAATGGGGCGGCGCCGAACTCAGAATTGGTATACAGGAGAGGACATATGCATCTGGTTCAATTCGAATTAAGTAACGGCGAGCGCCGTGTCGGGGTGGTCGAGGGCGGTCTGGTGCACGAAGTGCAGGATGCGCGCACGGTTCGTGATCTGGCACTGGCGGCGATCGAGGCCGGCAGTACATTGGCGCAGCAAGTGCAAACCCTCGGCCTCGGCATCAGCCACGATTACGCGCAGTTGCTCAAAGACCTGCGCGTCCTGCCGCCGCTGGATCACCCGGACCCGGCGCATCTGCTGGTCAGCGGCACCGGCCTCACGCACCTCGGCAGCGCGTCGGCCCGGGACAAGATGCACCAGCAGGCCGGCGACGAAGCGGCGATGACCGACACCATGCGCATCTTCAAGTGGGGCGTGGAGGGCGGCAAACCGGCGGCGGGGCAGGCCGGCGTGCAGCCGGAATGGTTCTACAAGGGCGATGGCAGCATTGTCGTGCGTCCTGGTCAGCCATTCCCGCTGCCGCCGTTTGCCGAAGACGCCGGCGAAGAGCCGGAGATGGCCGGCCTCTACGTTATCGGCCACGACGGCAAGCCGTATCGCCTCGGTTTCGCGGTGGGCAACGAGTTTTCCGATCACGTCATGGAGCGCAAGAACTACCTCTACCTGGCTCACTCGAAACTGCGCAGTTGCAGCTACGGCCCGGAACTGCGCGTCGGTGAATTGCCGCAACATCTGGCCGGCACCAGCCGCATCCTGCGCGACGGTGAAGTGCTGTGGCAGAACGAGTTCCTCAGCGGCGAGGCCAACATGTGCCACAGCCTGGCGAACCTCGAATACCACCACTTCAAGTACAGCCAGTTCCTGCGTCCGGGCGACGTGCACATTCACTTCTTCGGCACCGCGACTCTGTCGTTCGCCGATGGCATCCGCACTCAGCCGGGCGACGTGTTCGAGATCAGCCAGGCCGAATTCGGCGCGCCGCTGGTCAACGGCATTGCCCCGGTTGAAGCGGTTTTCCAACCGGACAGCATCGGCACCCTTTAAGGAGATTCCATGACTCAGATTCTCGGTCACAACTACATCGGCGGGCGTCGCAGCGCGGCGGGCAGCGTCAAGTTGCAGAGCATCGACGCCACGACGGGTGAGGCGCTCCCTCACGATTTCATTCAGGCGACGCAGGAGGAAGTGGACGCCGCCGCCAAAGCGGCCGCTTCTGCCTACCCGGCCTATCGCAGCTTGAGCGCCGAACGACGCGCGCAATTTCTCGATGCCATCGCCGATGAACTGGATGCGCTGGGCGATGATTTTGTCGCGGTGGTCTGCCGTGAAACCGCGCTGCCTGCCGGGCGGATTCAGGGCGAGCGTGGTCGCACCAGCGGCCAGATGCGGCTGTTCGCGAAAGTGCTGCGGCGCGGTGATTTCTACGGTGCGCGCATCGACCTGCCTCTGCCGGATCGCCAGCCGCTGCCGCGTCCCGATCTGCGTCAATACCGTATCGGCCTCGGCCCGGTGGCGGTGTTCGGCGCGAGCAATTTTCCGCTGGCATTTTCCACCGCTGGCGGCGACACCGCATCGGCGCTGGCCGCCGGGTGCCCGGTGGTGTTCAAGGCCCACAGCGGCCATATGGCCACGGCCGAATTCGTGGCTGACGCGGTGATTCGGGCGGCGGAAAAAACCGCGATGCCGGCCGGTGTGTTCAACATGATCTACGGCGGTGGCGTCGGCGAGTGGCTGGTCAAGCATCCGGCGATTCAAGCTGTCGGTTTCACCGGTTCGCTCAAGGGCGGACGGGCGTTGTGCGACATGGCAGCTGCGCGTGCGCAGCCGATCCCGGTGTTCGCCGAGATGTCGAGCATCAACCCGGTGATTGTGTTGCCCCAGGCCCTGGCCGTGCGTTCGGAATCCGTCGCCCGTGATCTGACCGCCTCGGTGGTGCAAGGCTGCGGTCAGTTCTGTACCAACCCGGGCCTGGTGATCGGCATTCGCTCGCCGCAATTCACGGCGTTCGTCGAGCAAGTCGCTGCGCTGATCGGCGATCAACCGGCGCAAACCATGCTCAATGCCGGGACCCTTGGCAGCTATGGCAAAGGTCTGGAAAAACTCTTGGCGCATGCCGGCATCGAGCATCTGGCCGGCAATCCGCAGCAGGGTAATCAGGCGCAGCCGCAGTTGTTCAGGGCCGATGCCAGTCTGTTGATCAATGGCGATGAAGTGTTGCAGGAAGAAGTGTTCGGCCCGACCACGGTGATCGTCGAAGTGGCCGATCAGGCGCAACTGAGTGCGGCGCTGCATGGTCTGCATGGGCAACTCACCGCGACGATCATCGGCGAGCCGGCAGACTTCGTGCAGTTCCCGGAACTGACGCCGTTGCTGGAACAGAAGGTCGGGCGGATCCTGCTCAACGGTTACCCGACCGGTGTCGAGGTGTGTGATTCGATGGTTCACGGCGGGCCGTATCCGGCAACGTCCGATGCTCGCGGCACCTCGGTCGGCACCCTGGCCATTGATCGTTTCTTGCGCCCGGTGTGCTTCCAGAACTACCCCGACAGCCTGCTGCCGGAACCGTTGAAAAATGCCAACCCGCTGCGGATTCAGCGGCTGGTCGACGGCAAGCCTTCACGCGAAGCGCTCTAAGCCGGATCGCCGGGTCTTGTGTGGGCAAGCTCCCCTGAGGCCCGGCGGCCACATTGAGCTATCATTGCCACTTTCCCCCTGAAAGACATGATCGACATGACTGCCGTACCAGACACCCTTCTCAACGCCCTCGAACACTGCGGTATGGTCGAAATCGACGGCCTGCACGCCTTCGAATTCGCCCTCGATGAAGACGACAACCTGCATATCGAGTGCATCGATGGCCGAACGGCCAAGCATTGGGAGTTCACACCGGCCCAGGTTGAAGCGGCGACGTTCGACCAGGACCTGCAGAGCTGGTTGATCATCGGTTTTGCCAGCGACACCAAAACCGTCGGCGAACACCGTCTGGTCTGCCTCGGTGATGTACTCAGCAGCGCCGACGACGAGGATGAAACCGAATGAACATGCGTAAATTCTGGCCGTTGCTGATGGCCGGCAGCGTCGGTGCGATGGGCCTGTCCAGTGCCTCGGCCGAGAGCTTCCAGTTGCTGGTCGGCTCCTACACCGCCGGCACCAGCCAGGGCATCTACCGGATGAACTTCGACAGCGCCACCGGCCAGATCGACGCCAAGCCGCTGCAGGTGATCAAGAGCGAAAACCCGTCGTGGCTGACCCTCTCCAAGGATCAGCACCGGGTGTTCGTGGTCAACGAAAACGGCCCGGGCCAGAAAGACCCGGTCGGTCGCGTCAGCAGTTATTCGATCGATCCGAAAACTCATGCGCTGACCCTGATCAATCAGGTGCAGAGCCTGGGCAATGAGCCGACCCATTCGAGCCTCAGCGGCGACGCCAGTCATCTGTTCGTCAGCAACTATTCCGTGGTCGAAGATCCGGGCGGCACCCTCGCGGTGTTGCCGGTGGGCAGCGACGGCAAGCTCAAACCGGTGGTGCAGATGAGCGCGCACCCGGCGAGTCGGGTCAATCCCGAGCGTCAGGCCTCGAACCACGTGCACTCGACGATTTCCTCGCCGGACGGCCGTTATGTGTTCTCCAACGACCTGGGTGCAGACAAAGTCTTCGTCTACCAATTCGACCCGAAAGCCAACCCGGACCTGCCGCTGACTCCGGCGAAAACCGCTTCGGTGCAACTGCCACCGGGCAGCGGGCCGCGTCATCTGCTGTTCAGCGCTGACGGCAAACATGCCTGGCTGACCATGGAAATGAGCGCCCAGGTTGCCGTGTTCGACTACAAGGACGGCGTGCTGACCCAGACGCAAATGGTTGATCTGGCAGCCGGCCAGCCGACTTCGGACAAAGCCGCTGCGGCGCTGCACGCGTCGGCTGATGGCAAATTCCTCTACGTCAGCAACCGTGGCACCGCCAATCAGTTGCTGGTGTTTGCCATCGACCCGGCCAGCGGCCAGCTCAAGGAACTGCAGCGACGTTCGGTGGAAGGCGATCACCCGCGTGAGTTCAGCCTCGATCCGAGCGGCAAATTCCTGCTGATCGCCAACCAGAAGAGCAACCAGATTGTCGTGGTCGAACGCGACGGCAAGACCGGTCTGCTCGGCAAAACCGTGCAAAAACTGCCGATGGACGCCCCGAGCGACCTCAAGTTTCTCGTGCGTCAATAAGCCGCAGGCCCCGGTCTACGGGGCCTGACGCTTTGTATTAATCCTGCTGATAACAGGTAATGGTGCAAAGCATTTCAAGCGAGCAACCCTCGAGCGTTAAGTTTGCTTCACGGCCCAACCGGGCAAGCAAGCCAACCGAACTCGAGGGTTACCGCCATGAACTTCAATCTCTTCTCCGTAATTGCCGCTTCCGCCATCTCCGCCACCGTTGCTCTGCCAGCCAGCGCCAACGTTGAAATCAGCAGCAAAAAATCCCACACCCAGAGCTACACCCAGAAATACCTGCAACAGAGCGCCAACTTCTACGCCGCGCTGGATCACAAAGCCCAACACTGAAATTTCCGTCACACCCTGGAACTGCCCAAGGCTGCGATCCTTTGATCTTGTTTATCAAAAGCAAAATCAAAAGATCGCAGCCTTGGGCAGTTTTTTGCGCGTGTATCGTCAGGCGATAGACATTTTCAAACGGCGGGATAGACCGGCTAAATAATCAACGAAGCTGATGGTTACTATGGTAAACGCTGAGTGGTTACCCCGGCTTTTTTGATTGATTCTGTGGGCGTCGAAACATTGTCCACGGAGCACACATCATGGCCAGTTCAATCCTCACTTCCGCCAAACGCGGCGCCTACCTGGCCATCGGTCTGTACCTGGTCATGGTGCTGTTCGTCAGCCTCGCGTCCCAGTCGCAACACAGCTTCGATGCGCCGATCCAGGTCGCGCATCCCGGCGTCCAGTTCGAACTCCGCTCGCAAAGCGCAGCGGTGGATTCCGCTGAACTTGCGGGAGCCGTCGGAGCATGAAAGGCTACAGATTCTGGGTCATCGCCGGTCTGGCGATCATGACCAATGGCGCGTCCCTGTTGGGGTTCGGTCAGGGCTCGGTCGGCGGGCTGGCCCGGGCCATAGAGGCCAACCACACCATTGCGCACAACATCGAACGGGCCAATGCGCTGGGGCTGCTGGCCGGCAATCCACCGGTGAAAACCGAAGTGAGTTTTCTCGGACCGTTCCAAGTGGATTGCTCGGCCATCGGCATGTGCCAGGTACTGGCGTAAGGCGCTTACTTTTTCATGATGGCGGTAAACAGCTCCGACTCGAGAAAGCGCTGTAGCCAAGCCTGCAACCGCTCATAAGGCGTCGTCGCAAACCACTCGCGATCCACATGGGCGAACTGGCGGACGAAGGGCAGCAGCGCGATATCGGCCAGGCAAGGATGATCGGTCAACAAGTAATCACGACCTTCGAGCAATCCATCCAGCTGCTGCAAGAACAGCGCACCTTCCGCGCGATAAACCTCCATCGGCTGTTCCGGGTAACGCTCGGCGTACTTGTAGCGATTCAGGTGCACCTTGAACACTTGATCGTTGGCTTCGATCAACTCGGCAATCCTTGAATCGCCACCCAGTAACCAGTCATCCGGATCATTCTGCGCCAGCGCCCAGCGCATGATCTCCAGGCTTTCATCGATCACCTGACCACCGGCATCCAGCACCGGCACCGTGCCCTTGGGCGAGATCGCCAGCATCTCGGCCGGTTTGGCCTTGAGGCTGACTTCGATGATCTCCACCGGCACGCCCGAATAGCGCAACGCCATCCGCGCCCGCATCGCGTACGGGCAGCGGCGGAACGAATACAGCGTGTTCATTTCACCTCCAGTGTGCTCAAACCATTGCCCTGGCGCTGCACCTGAATCTGCACCGGAATCCGCTCGTGCATTTCCTGCACGTGGGAAATCACCGCGACCTTGCGGCCCTGAGCCTGCAAACCGTCGAGGGCGTCCATGGCCAGTTGCAGGGATTCCGGATCGAGGCTGCCGAAGCCTTCATCGATGAACAGCGATTCGATCTTCAACGTGCTCGACGCCATCGAGGCCAGACCCAATGCAAGAGCCAGCGACACCAGGAAGGTTTCTCCGCCGGACAGCGAATGCACCGAGCGCAGTTCGTCGCCCATTTCGGTGTCCATCACCAGCAGACCCAGCATGCTGCCGCCGCGTTTGAGGCGATAGCGTTTGACCAGTTGCCGCAGTTGCGCGTTGGCGTGATGCACCAGCAGGTCGAGGTTGTAGGCCTGAGCGATCTTGCGGAAGGTGTCACCGGTGGCCGAACCGATCAAGGCATTGAGTCGTGCCCAGCGCTGATATTCGGCATAGGCGTCGGCGATCTGCTGCGCCAACACGGAGTTGGCGTTCTGCCGGCGCTGATCTTCGACTTGTTCGGCGCGCAGTTCGGCGCAGAGCTGTTCACTGGCGCCGCACTGGTTCTGCAAGTCGGCGAGGGCGGCGGCGAGTTGTTCGGCTTCGAGGTTGCCGTTGTGCTGCGCCCGATGCTCGAGCAACTGGCGATCACGCTCCTGCAACAGCACTTTGGCGTGCTCCAGGGCCTTTTCGTTGCGCTGCAAACGCTCGCGCAGCTCGCTGACCTGCGCGTCATCGACCCGCAACAGATCTTCGAGACCGCCATCATCCAGTTCCGGATGACGGGCGCGCCAGTCGGCAATCTTGCCGGCCAATTCACGGTCTTCGGCTTCCAGCGCCTGCAAACGCTCTTGCTGCGCCTTGAGTTCGGCGGCGATTTGCACGAGTTGCGTGCGCACGCCTTGCAGGGCCTGAGTCGTGGTGGATTCGGCGTTGCGCGCCTGTTCCACCGCGAGTTCAAGCTGCTGCTGCCAGTGTTCGGCACAGTTGTGATCGCCCAGCAATTGCGACAGTTTCTCCTGGCTGGCCTGTTGTTGAGCGGTCAGCGTGTTGAGCTGTTGCTCAGCGGTTTGCAACTGCTGGACACGGCTCTGTTGACGATCTTGTTCCTTCTCGAGCGTCTGCTGGCGTTGTTGCTGTTCAGCCAGTTCTTCTTTTTGCTGATCGACTTGCGCCAGACGCTCGGCAATCTGCCGGTCAAGCTGCATGAAGGTCGCGGCCGGTTCGGCGCGCAGGGCTTCGTGAGTTTCGGAAGGCAACAGCGTGGCGAAGGCTGCGAGTTCTTCGTCCAGACGCTGGCGGTCGGCATTCAGCTCGCGTTGCTGATTGCTCAGGTTCTGGGTGGCTTGCTGGTGTGCGGTTTCGGCGTGACGCAATTGCTGGTTCAGGCGCGCCGCATCCTGTTGCAAGGTGAGCAGGGCGGTCTGGCGTTGTTCGTCCTGGGCGATGCTCTGGTTCAGTTGATCGTTCTGGCGAGTGAGCCACGCAGCGCGCTTGTCGCTGTCCTGATTCAGCAACTGAGCGGCCAGCGGATGAGATTCGATGCTCGGCGTCAGTGCCTGCTGTTGTACCGCTAGTTGTTCCTGCTGTTGCAGCAACTCTTTCTGTTGGGCAATCACGCCACCGACGCTGGCGCGCAGCTCGGTGAGTTTTTCCTTCAGTTGATCGACCGCCTGCTGCGCGCTGGCCTGCTCGCTTTCATCGTGACGACCGAGGCTTTGCAGCAGGGCTTCCGGCTGGTGATATGGATGCTCGTTGCTGCCGCAGACCGGACATGGCTGGTCATCCTGCAATTGCGCACGCAGCTCTTCGACACTGGCACTGCGGGCTAGACGCTGGCGTTCGAGCAGTTCACGGGTGACGTTGAGGGTCTGTTCGGCGACGGTCAGTTCGGACTTGGTTTTTACTCCGTCCTGGGTCAGGCGCTCACGCTCCTGTTGCGCATCGAGCTGGCGCTGTTGCAGCTCCGCACTGCGTTTGTCCAGTTCCTGTTGACTGGCCCACAGGCGCGTCAGGTCTTCGACGGCGCGCAGTTGTTTGCGGTTGTCCTGCAACAGGGTGCCGAGGATGCCGATCTGCTCGGCGACGGCGTCCGGCTCAGCGCCGGCCTCTTTGAACAGCACTTCAAGTTGCTGTTTTTGCGTTGACAGTTCTTCGGTGGCGCGGGCGGCGTTCTGTTCGAGACTCGCCAGTTCGCTTTCGCCCTTGTTCAACCGGTTGCCGATCAGCATCAGTTGCTGCAACCGGTCGCGGTAGGCATTCCAGGCTTCGCTCAACGGTGCCAGATGAGCGCTTTGCTCCAGATCGGCGGCGATGCGTTGCAGGCGTTCCGCGACCTGCTTTTGCTGATCGAGCAGGGTCTGGATTGCGCTTTGGCCCTGAGTGCAGGCCTGTTCGGCAGCTTGCTTCGTTTCGGCACCGGACGCGACTTCCCTGACGAGGCGGGCGAGGGTGCTTTGCTCATCGAAGGCCTGACGCAACAGCGGCGCACTTTCGCTCTGTTGCTTCTGCGCTTCGGTCAGGGCGATTTGCGCAGCACTCAGGTCTTGTTCAAGTTGAGCCTGACGTTCGGTCAACTCGGCTTGTTGCTGGGTATGCGCCTGGATTTGCGCCGCCAGTGGCGTCAGCCGCGCATCGATTTCAGCCTTGCGGGCGAACTGGTGCCGTTGCGGGGCGAGCTGTTCAAGGCGCGTCAGTCGCAAGCGTTCGCCGGCCAGCGTTTCGCGCTCATGTTCGGCGCTCTGCAGTTGCTCGGCAGCTGCTTGCTGCGCGTCCTGCAACAGGTGCAGATCCTTGAGCCAGGTGTGTTGTTGCTCAAGCTGTTTGAGTTGTGCCTGCTGCAACTTCAATTGCTGCTGGGCAGCGTTGAAGCGCTCGTCGAGTTCGGCGCGAGCCTCGGGCGGCAGCGGGGTCACGCCGGTGGCCTGATCCTGCAACTGCTTGTGGGCTTCGCGAGCCTCTTTGGTCTTGTCGAACGCACGCCGGCCGAGGCGGGTGTAGAGCGCCGTATCGGTGAGTTTTTCCAGCAGCTCGCTGCGGTCGTTGTCATCGGCCTTGAGGAACGCACTGAACTCGCTCTGGGCCAGCAGCACGGCGCGGGTGAACTGTTCGAAGTTCAGGCCCAGCGCGGCTTCGAGCTGAACCTTGTACTCGCCTTTCTGGCTGGCGAGCAGTTGATCCTGATCGATGTCGCGCAGGCTCTGGCGGCTGGCCTGCAACTTACCGCCGGCCTTTTCCCGGGCGCGGTTGGCTTCCCAGCGCGCGCGATAGCGGCGACCATCGACGCCGACAAAATCCACTTCGGCAAACCCTTCGCCCGTACCACGACGCAGCAGGGTGCGCGGGTCGCCGGTGGCGATTTCGCCGTCGGCGTCCGGCACCTTGGCGTCACGCCCGGTGTTGTTCAGACGCGGCACGGCGCCAAACAACGCCAGGCACAAAGCATCGAGCAAGGTACTTTTGCCGGCACCGGTGGGGCCGGTGATGGCGAACAGACCGGCGCTGGCCAGCGGCTCAGCGGTGAAGTCGATCTCGAACGGTCCGGCCAGCGAAGCAAGGTTCTTCAAACGAATGGCGAGAATCTTCATGGCTGCTCGCCCTCCATTTGTACGTCCTGCAGCAGCGTGGCGAAGTCCTTGAGCGTTTGCTCATCGACCTCGTTGCCGTAATTGTCGAGCCAGGCGCGGCTGAACAATTCCTGTGGTGTGAGCTGGTCCAGTTCGATCAGCGCGCTGCCGTCCTCGACGCCGTCAGCGCCACGGTTGCCGGCGTATTCGGCGGCGATCCGCACCAGTCGCACGGCCTTGCCTTGCAGGGCACTTTCGACCTGATGGCGCAGATCCGGTTGCGGTTCGTCGAGGGTCACGCGCACTTCCAGCCACGGCTGGCGCTGGGTTTCGGCCAGCAGGTCGATGTTCGGCAGATCCGCCAGTTGCAGCAGAATTTCCGCCAGCGGCGCAGGGCCGAGGCGTTGCAGATTCACGGAACGGGGGATCAGTATCGGCTCGACGCTGACCAGGGTTTCGCCGTCGAGCACGACGTCGAGAACTTGATGCTGATAACTGATTTCCGAAAACGACAACGGAATCGGCGAGCCGCTGTAGCGAATCCGCTCTTCGCCATTGACCTTCTGCGGTTTGTGCAAATGGCCGAGGGCGACATAGCTGATGCTCGGCCCGAACAGGCTGGCGGGCAGGGCTTCGGCATTGCCAATGATCAGGCTGCGTTCGGAGTCTTCCGACACCGAACCGCCAGCCATGTGTGCGTGGCTGATGGCGATCAGCGCCTGGCCAGGCTGACGCTTGGCGTTGGCCGCTTCGATCAGCCATTCATGCACCTGGCCAATGCCGCGCAGATAGTTGTCGCCCAGATGCGTGCCGGTCACTTCGGCCGGGCGCAGGAACGGTAGCGCCAGGCACCACGCGGCGATCTCGCCCGAGGCATTCGGCAGCGGCAACAACAGGCGTTCCGAATCGAGCTCGCCGTCGTCCAGCCACAACACCCGGCCCAACGCATGGGTACGCAAACGCCGCATCAACGGCGCGGGCAACTCGATCCGCGAGCCGGAATCGTGGTTGCCGGCAATCATCACGATGGTCAGCAGCGGCTGCTGCTCGTGGGCGTTGACGATGAAATCGTAAAGGCGTTCCTGGGCTTTGACCGGCGGGTTCACCGTATCGAAGATGTCGCCGGCGATCAGCAGCACGTCCGGCTGCGCCAGCTTCAATTGACGCAGCAGCCACTCGAGAAAACAGCTGTGTTCGAAATCGCGCTCCTGGCCGTGCAGGTTCTGCCCAAGGTGCCAGTCGGAGGTGTGAAACAGACGCAAGGCTGACTCCGCAATATAAAGAGGTGATGGCCGCGTGGAAGGAGAGGGCGGCGAAAGAGGGGGAGTTTACAGATTATTGCGGCAGGCAGGCTTGTCCGGGAGGCGGGGGCACGATCTCGATGAATCCTTGATTGACGGGCCTACACCCGATATCTACCATCGCGCCACTATATTGATATCAATCAGGATCGGAGCGGCCCTTGCAACTGATTTGGGAGCCGGGCATGAGATTTCGGGATCTGGAACAAGGTCCGGAACGCTTCAGCCTTGAGCCGGGTGTTTACAGGCGTGCCGTGATGATCGTGATGAATATAAATCTGTCCCCGTTTTTACTGCTTTTAAAGGATGATTATGCGCTGTTTCGGAATCTCGTTATTGCTGGGCATTACTCTGCTGACGTCAGGCTGCAATACCACGCCCGTAGACAAGGCGACGGTTTACTATGATCGGGCACAATTTTCTTCGCAGATCGTAAAAGATGATCCTTCTCTGAGTGATCCAATTCTTCAGCACGGGCGTTGCTCATTGATTATCTCCACGCCAGGATCGAATACGGGCACCTACCAATTCTGTACTTTTGCGCTGACTGCCAATGGGCTTTATGTCCAGGGATGGGATGCGAAAGCGTTGAAGTACGTCGAGGTCGTGCATGTTGAATTGTCGAACATCAAGGAAATGTCGCTTCATACTTTCTTCCGTACCAAGCAACTACAGTTGACTGAGGAACGGCGACAACTGGCATTGAGTGTATCGATTGATGAGGGTGGCTACGTTGATGCTGCCGCGACTGAGCGTTTGTTTGACACCATCAAGAAGAAGGGTGTTCTTGTGGTGGAAAGCAAGGGGATGATCAACCCACCTGCACCGCCGGCACCGATGATTATTCCTGTCATTATTCCGAGATAAAGCTGTTGAAAACGGGGGGCAGATTTATTTGATTGAATAGTTCTGCTCTCTATTGATTGCAAGTGTGACTAGTTGCTTGGCGCTAAGTGAGAGGCTATGCCGAAATTTGCTTGTGTTTGCGGTTATGTAATAAACCTGTCCAAAGGCACGTCTGAAGCTGAGCTTTCTCTGGTCTCAGAGCAAAAGATAGATGATATCGGTAATGCGCTCTCGAGCCGTGGTTTGACTGAAGAAGAGTTTTATCAGTTTTTCGAAACCGGGGCTGTCACAGTCTATCGCTGTCCCCAATGTGCTCGATTGCACGTGGATGAAGGGGGAGGAAGATTTTCTGCCTATATTAAAGAAGTGCGGAATATTTGATTTTTCTATGGTTTAAAGGTGGCGGTTTTTTACCCGGTTTTGTTTTGTTTAATAAATCTGTCCCCTTTATTGCCTTTATTGCAAAAAAAGGATTAGAAGGTGGAATTGAAATTTTTCTACAGGTACGGTGGAACCCACCCTGTAGTGGGTCATGTGTATTACGCTGCCGCGGAGACCTTGCCGGGGCAAGCAGGAGCGAAACGATATGACCGGTACGTATGTGAAGTGTTAATTGCGATAGCTCAAACCGCCGAGAGTTGTGACCGAATTCTTGACGCCATCGAATCAATTGAAGAAGGTTTGGAAACCACCATCATTGAAGGTGGGAATGATGTACTGCTGAACATGGACGCCTCAGGTGTACAAGTGGACATTTTGGTCAATGATGACTGGGTGGGGCAGCCGGAAAGTCATTTTTCATTAGTGGAGTGGCGGATGGTTATTGAAAGATGGAAATGTCTTCTTCAGCGCCCTGAGGATTCCGGCGAGGTAGATCTATTAACTTTGCCATAGTGAGGGGCAAAAGGACAAATGGGCAAATGGGCAAATGGGTGAAAGGGGGGGCGGATTTATTTAATTCAGTAGAAAAAATTAAATAAATCTGTCCCCTTCTTGTGGTCCCCTTCTTGTGCTTCTTGTATGTTATGGGTGCACCACTTATGTCACTTTCGGAAAATAGGCGTCTATTCGCAAAAATATTGGATGGAGAGTTGCCGAGCGCAGTGTTTAATATGATGCTGAAAGCTGTTAGTGATCTGGATAAGTATGTTTTGGCAGAGGCTTTTCTGGAGGAATATGATCGTTTGGATGATAAGATTATTTCTGTGATTTGGCATTGGAAAAGTGTTAAATCGATGAGAGGTACTTCTGATCAGCAACTTGATGAGGCACTTCTAAGGAAGATGAGAGAGGCAGGTTATAAGGTTTGAAGAGTTGAAGAGTTGAAGGAGAGACGATTTTTTTTGGACGATAAAAGGGGGGCATGTGATGACTAATGGATATGCTGTTGTTTTGCAGTCAAGTGCTGAATTGCCCGAAAGAACATTTTTGGTCAATCAGGCATGGGGTAGTGTTCCTGTCTCGTTTGTTCAGGATGAAGAGGATTTTAAGACAAAAGGGGACAGATTTATTTGATTTGATTAGTTCGCGATATTCCCCTGAATCAATTGAGTGTGAGCGATCTTGGCGATGATTAATGTTTCAAGTGTAGATTCTGCGTTGTCAAGGAGCGCTTTGGCTTTAGCCAAAGTGCTTGAGAATATGAGCTGATGTTTGAGGGTTTCTGTGAAAGCTAACAAGGCAATGGAGTCGCTGCTGGCTGACCTCCCACACGTTGTTCTGGAGGGTGAGCTGGGCCGTATTGCACGTTCTGGTTTTGTCGAGCGTGATGGTTGTATTTTTATCGCAGCCCTGAATCCTCAAAGTCATATGAACCTCGATAGCTTTCCTGATAGAACCGGCTATGAGTGTTTCGTCAACTCGGTTCATATTGATGATTATGTCAGTGCTGATTTTTTAGCGACCGCTATTTTCTGGTTGTCCCTGGTACTTGATCAGTGGAATAAGTCTGCTCTGCCGGGTGTTCTTCAGGGGAGCGTTTCAAACGACGAATTCGGTGCTACGGTCAAGGTTCATGTGCTCCGTCCTGATGAATCCTGGTTGAGCGATGACCTTGAGGGGTATGAGCAAGCAGTGCTTACTATCAACTCGGGCGACAGAGGATTTCTTGAGGCGACAACTCTCGGTCTTTCAGTTCTCTGAGTTGGAGACTCTTTCGGAAATGGTGGTAATCGCTCAATAACTCGAAAGGCTTTTATGAATGACTGTTGAATTTGATTTGCTCGGCCCTCGAGACCTTGGGCCGATTCGCGCAGGTATGACCCGTGACGATTCGAGGTCGGCCCTTGAAAGCCCCTTTGACGAGTTTTTGAAAAATCCGGATTCCTCTATCCCAACCGACGCATACGTCGAGGCTGTTTATGTGGACTTTACTGGCGTCGACTGAGCGTAGCCGGGGATGACCTACTTCGGATAAAGCGGCGGCAACCCGCTATCGCCCACCGGATCCTGCACCCGCTCCGCCGTCGGAATCGTGCGGATCGCGCGCCACAAATCTTCACCCTGCCAATGCTGCCCGGTTTCGCTGTACAGCGCGCCGTTCAAACCATCAAGCGCATTCGACAGCGGCACAAAACGCGCCGCCATGTCTGCCAGGGTTTCCGGCTGCTGACGGGCCCACGCGTCGAGCGCCTGGCGGGTGGCTTGCGGGTCGTTGGCCTGGCTGGCGCGTTTGATGTCGTCGAGCAGGGTGCGCGGACTCGGGCCGGTTTGGGCGGCGCGCAGGATTGCCGGTTGCCAGCGGGCACGCCACCAGAGGCCGAAGCCGAGCAGGGTGGTGCAGGCCAGGATCAGTGTGCTGAGTTTCCACCACCACAGCGCTTCGCTGTCGGCGGTGTTGAAGGATTGCGAACTGCCGGCCGGGGTGTCGACCTGCAGGCTCGGGTTGTTCACCACTTGCAGGGTGCGGGCCGGCAGGCTGGTGTGTTCCAGGTGATCTTCGAAGGTGTTCCACCACACCACGTCCACGGTCGGCAGTTCGATCGAACCGCTGCGGCTCGGCACCAAGGCTTCGCGTTCTTCACGGCTGCCGATCAGGCCACGCTCGCTGCTCTGGTTGTTGAGCACCGGTTGGTCCGGGTAGCGACGCAGGCCGTTGGCCTCGGTGGCCGGCAGGGCGGGCAGTTGCGAACTGGCCAGGCCTTCGATCTTGAGGGTCAGGCTGCGGGTCAGAGAGTCGCCGACCTGGGTGTGATCCGGCTCCGGGTTCCAGCTTTCGCTCAGGCTCAGGCTGCGGGCCGGCAGCCACGGCGCGTCGGCCGGATAAGTGATCGGCTTGGGTTTGACCGTCAGCGGGATTTCCGTAGAAGTCACTCGCAACACTTTGCCCGGTTTCGGACCCTGTGCGTTGGCGTCCTTGGCAGGCTGGGTGTCCACCCGTGTGGCGCTGAAGGTCTGCGGGGTGATGGTCAGCAAACCGCTGTGCTGCGGGAAGATCGCATAGCGCATTTCGATCACGCCATGCCGCACGCCGTTGATGTCTTTTTCGTAGGTGCGTGTATCGCCCAACTGTTCGACCCGCGCATCGGTGATCTGCAACGGCGTGACGCTGCTGTCGTCGTACAGCGACACCGAATGGTAGATGCGCAGGGTCAGGACGGCCTGGGCCTGCACGTAGACGCTGCTCTGGTCGAGGCTGGACTCGATGAACACCGGATCGAGCACGTTCTTTTCTTCGGTGACGTCGCTTTCCACCACCTGCACGGTGATCGGCTGGCTCTGGGTTTCACCCAGTTTCAATGACGGAATCTCAACGCTGCCATTCTGTTTCGGCAACAGGGTGATGATCCAGCGGGTGGTGGCGCGGTTCTCGTTGTTGAGGGTGTTCAGCTGGTTGACCTGCCGCGTGCCGCGCACTTCGAACAGCGGCTCCAGCGGGGTCAGGTCCGGTTTGCCGAATTGCGTGACATCGTTGGATTCGAGGGTGAGTTCCACCGTCTCGCCGGAGTTCAGGCGACTGCGATCCACACTGGCCGTCAGCTCGGCCGCCTGAGCGGTGGCCGTGCAGATCAGCAGGGGTAGCAAGAGAGCGGTGAAACGGGTCATCGAGTGTTTTCCTGATCCTGATGTTGTTGCTGTTCGTACCAGAATTTGCGTCGCAGCAGTTCGCCCGGATCGTCCGGGATCTTGCCCAGCCATTGTTCCAGTGCCTGACGCTGCTCGGCTTCGAGGTTGTCCTCGCCGGGGCTCAGCGTCGGGGCCGTGTTCTGTTCCGCGTCCGGCGCGCTGTCCGGCAATTCGTTGGGGCCCGGCTGTGGCGGGGTGGTCGGCGGCGGTTCGCTCGCTGACTCCGCAGGCTGGGCCTCACTTTGCGCGTCATTCTTGATCGCTGGTGGCGGCGCAGTGGCGGGCGGTGGTTCGTCGCCCGGCACGTTTTGCTGCGTCGGTTGCTTCTCGGGCTCGGTTGGCGGCGGAGTGTTTTTCTGCTTGAGCAGGTTCTCCACCAGCGCCTTGTTGGTCAGCGCCGGGCGCAAGTCCGGCTGCAATTCCAGGGCCTGTTCATAGGCGTCGATCGCCGCTTCCAGCTCACCGCTTTTCGCCAGTGCGTTGCCACGATTGTAGTGGGCGCGGGCATCGCTGCCCTCGGCGAAACGCTCGGCGGCGCCACTGTAATCGCCGGCCTCGTACAACGCCAGCCCCTGCCATTGGTGGTCTTCGAAGTGTTGCGCAGCCTCGGCCGGACGCTTCTGTTTCAGCAGGTGCAAACCCTGTTGGTCAGGTCGCAGCCACAGGTCTTCGAAATTGAAAGCGTAGCTCGGTTGCGGCAGGCAGAAGAGCAGCGGCAGACAGAACAACCAGCCACGGCGCCCGGCACAGGCGGCGAGCAGCAACAACGGCAACAGCAGCCAGTAACCCTGATCGGCCCAGGTATCGAGGCGCAAGGTCTGGCCGTCATTGCGCAGGCTGCGCGGGCCATCGAGCAGGCCGAGGCTGCGCAAGTCCGATTCATCCAGCCGCGCGCTGTGGTACTCGCCACCCACCGAATTGAGGAAGGCACCGAGGCCGGGGCTGTCGAGTTGCGGCACGCGGATCGCACCCTGGGCGTCCTTGAGGAAACTGCCGTCCTCCTGAGCAATCGGCGCGCCCTCGGCGGTACCGATGCCGAGCATCAGCAACTGCGCCGATTGCCCGCTCAGTGCGCGGCGAATGCCCTGGCGCTCTTCATCGGACAGCGAAGAACCGATCAGCAGAATACGGCCCTGACCCAGCGCCCCTTGTTCCAGCAAGGTCAGCGCTTTGCTCACGGCAAGATCGGCGCGATGGCCGCTTTCCGGCATCAGCGACGGCTTGAGGGCATCGAGCAGATTGCGGCTGGTCGCCAGATCATCCGACAGCGGCACCAGCGTGTGGGCGCTCCCCGCGTAAACGACGATGGCGGTCTGCGCGTCGCTGCGTGCTTTGAGCAGATCGAACAGCTTGCGCCGGGCTTGCTCCAGACGGGTCGGCGGCGAGTCGGTGGCGAGCATTTCCGGGGTCAGTTCCAGCACCACCACCAGTGGATCGGCCGGCTTCTGGCTGGTCTGTTCAACCCGCTCCCAGCTCGGCCCGAGCAGCGCCAGAATAGTCAGCAACCACGCGACGCCCAGCGCAACCCACGGCAACTTGCTGTCGCGCCCGCTGCCGCCACTGAGCAACGCGGCATGGAACGCCGGCGGCAGAATCATCTGCCAGCGTCCGGCGCGTTTCTGTCGGTGCCAGAGCTGCCAGATCAACCAGCCGAGCAGCGGCAACAGCAGCAACCACCATGGACGGAACCAGTGCGGCCAGAGGGCGATCATCGGCGCCTCCGCAGACGCAAACGCTTGAGGCGCTCGCGCCAGTCAGGCAGGGGGCTTTGCAGATACAGCTCCTTGGTGAACAGCCGTTGCAGCGGGTTGTCCGGCCACAATTCACGGGCGACCAGCAACATGCTCAACAGCAACGCCAATGCCAGCGGCCATTGATACAACGCCTGGGCCGGGCGCGCCTGAGTCGGCTGCTGGGCCACCGGTTCCAGTTGGTCGAGGGTGTCCTTGATCGCTTGCAGTTCCTTGCCGTCGCGGGCGCGGAAATAACGGCCACCGGTAGCGTCGGCAATCGCCTTGAGTGCCGGCTCGTCGAGGTCGAGGGTCGGGTTGCCGCCGAGCAGTGCCGTGGCGCCGCTTTCTTCAGGATCGGCACCGATGCCGATCGGATAGATTTTCACGCCTTCGTTGGCTGCCAGTTTTGCGGCGGTCAGCGGCTCGATTTCGCCGCCGTTGTTGGCACCGTCAGTCACCAGAATCAGCACGCGGCTCTGCGCCGGGCGCATGCGCAGGCGTTTCAGGGCCAGACCGATGGCGTCGCCGATGGCGGTGTTTTTGCCGGCGATGCCGATCCGCGCTTCGTCGAGCCACACCCGCACGGTGCGCCGGTCAAACGTCAGCGGTGCTTGCAGGTAAGCCTGACTGCCGAACAGGATCAGACCGACCCGGTCACCATCGCGGCTTTCGAGGAAGTCACCGAGCAAATGCTGGACCAGCGACAGACGACTCACGTCTTCGTCGTTCCATTGCATGTCGGGGAAGTCCATCGAGCCGGACACGTCCACCGCCACCAGCAGATCGCGACCGCTCGCAGCAATCGGCAACGGCTCGCCCAGCCATTGCGGGCGGGCGGCGGCGATCAGCAGCAGCAACCACAGCAGCATGAACGGTGCTTGCTGACGCCAGGCCGGCAAATTGGCCCGGGCGCGGCGGCGGGCGAGGCCTTCCAGGTCACCGAGAAAACTCACTTTCAACGCCGGCTCGCCACTGTCGGCCACCGGCAGCAAGAGGCGCATCAGCCACGGCAGTGGCAACAGCACAAAGATCCACGGCCAGGCGAACTCAAACATGCTTGCGGATCCAGGTATCGACGGCTTGCGTCAGGCCGGCGATGGCCTTGTCGTCGAGTTTGCATTCGGGCTTGTAGGCGCCTTCCACCAGCACCATCCAGCGGGTCAGGCCAGCGGCAGGGCAACGGTTGTCGAGGAACGCCAGCCACTTGCGCCCGTTGAGGGTGTGGCTCTGGCTGTAGGGGTAGTGGTTGCGACACAGGCGTTTTAACAGGCCGTTCAGTTGTTGCAACCATGCGCCGGCCGGTGCGCCGTCGTAGGGTTTGACCATTTGTGCCAGTTCGGCCAGCGCGGCAACGCGCACCGGATCAAGCGGGATTTCGGCGCGCACGACCGGTTTTTTCTTGATCGGGATGAAACGGCGCAGACGCCACAACGCGTAGCCGATCAGCGGCAGCAGCAAAAGCAGCAGCCACCAGCCCGGCGCCGGAGGCCAGAAGGCGATCGGTGGCGGGGAAATCAGCGGTTGCAGTTGTTCGAGGCCGTTCATCGAACGTTCCCCGGGCGCTGCGGGTTGAGGAACTCGCGCATCTGCTCGACCATTTCGCTCTGGGTGCTCAGTGGCATCAGCAAGACCCGCAGTTTCTGCGCGAGCAATTCCCAGCGAGCGATGCGCGCTTCGGCCTGGGCGCGATAGGTCTGGCGCAGGTCAAAGTTCAGCGTGTCGAGTTCCAGTTGTGCGCCACGTTCGGCGAATCGCAGCAGACCGGCAGCGGGCAGGGCGTGGTCCAGCGGATCGGACAGCGGCAGCATCAGCAGATCGCAATGGCGTGACAGCAGGCTCAGTTGCTGCTCGGCGCTGTCGCTCAAGGCGCGCTCGTCACAGATCACAATCACCAGACTGCCCGGACGCAATACTTCACGGGCCCGGCGCAACGCGACACCAAACGCATCGCGATCCGGCTCCCGCTCGCTGTGCAGCGACTGATTGACCTTCACCAGCCGGTTGAGCAATTGCAGCAGGCTTTGCTTGCTGCGGCGCGGCTTGATCTCGTAATGCTCGTTGTCGCCGAACACCAGCCCGCCGACCCGGTCGTTATGGCCCAACGCGGCCCAGCCAATCAGCGCCGCAGCCTGCGCCGCGAGTACCGATTTGAACATCAGCCCGGAGCCGAAGAACAGCCGCGTGCTTTGCTCGACCATGATGAAAATCGGCCGCTCGCGTTCTTCATGGAACAGCTTGGTGTGCGGCTCCTGAGTTCGTGCTGTGACGCGCCAGTCGATGGTGCGCACGTCGTCGCCGGCCTGATAGACCCGCACCTGATCGAAGTCCACGCCACGACCGCGGAATTTCGAGTGATGCAGGCCGATCAGCGGGCTGCGCTGGCTCGGCGTGGAAAACAGCTGCACTTCGCGCACGCGGTGGCGCATCTCGATCAATTCGGCGAGGGAGATGCGGATACCGGGTTCGGACGGCAGAGAGGCGTTCATGGGGGTCAAGCGACGGCTACGACGTCGAGAATCCGTTGCACCACCCGATCCTGGTCAATGCCGGCGGCTTCGGCCTCGAACGACAGAATGATGCGGTGACGCAATACATCGAACAACACCGCCTGGATGTCTTCCGGGCTGACGAAGTCGCGACCGGCCAGCCAGGCGTGGGCGCGGGCGCAGCGGTCGAGGGCGATGGAACCACGGGGGCTGGCGCCGTAGGCAATCCATTCGGCCATTTCCGGGTCGAACTTGGCCGGGTTGCGCGTGGCCATCACCAGTTGCACCAGGTATTCCTCCACGGCATCCGCCATGTACAGACCGAGGATTTCCTTGCGTGCGGCGAAGATTGCCTGCTGGCTGACCCGCCGTTCGGGTTTGGTTTCACCATTCAGAGCTTCGCCCCGTGCCTGTTGCAGGATCCGGCGTTCGACAGCCGCGTCCGGGAAACCGATTTTCACATGCATCAGGAAGCGGTCGAGTTGGGCTTCGGGCAGCGGATAGGTGCCTTCCTGCTCGATCGGGTTCTGCGTGGCCATTACCAGAAACAGTGGCGACAGTTCATAAGTGCTGCGCCCGACACTAACCTGACGCTCGGCCATCGCTTCGAGCAATGCCGACTGGACCTTGGCCGGGGCACGGTTGATTTCGTCCGCCAGCACCAGGTTGTGGAAGATCGGGCCTTGCTGGAACACGAAACTGCCGGTTTCCGGGCGATAGATCTCGGTGCCGGTGATGTCGGCAGGCAACAGGTCCGGGGTGAACTGGATGCGATGGAACTGGGCTTCGATGCCCTCGGCGAGCTCTTTGATCGCTTTGGTCTTGGCCAGACCCGGAGCGCCCTCGACCAGCATGTGGCCGTCGGCGAGCAGGGCGATGAGCAAGCGCTCGATGAGTTTTTCCTGGCCGAGAATCTGCGTTGAAAGAAAGGTTCGCAGCGCCAGCAGCGCTTCACGATGTTCCATCGATGACTGTTCCTGGAAAGGGTGGCCACAGGCGTTCGGATAACGCCGGGGCTGGGGGCGTTACTTTAATCCATCGCGGGGGGTGGCGACTAACGGCATTTTGCGCAAAGTGCGGGAAATGACCGGGGCAATTGTTGGAAATTTGTAGGGCGGGGGAGGTACGGTGTTCTTTCGGGCCCTTTCGCGAGCAAGCCCGCTCCCACAATGGACCATATTCTCCTGACAGAACGCGGTCACTGTGGGAGCGGGCTTGCTCGCGAAGGGGCCGGCCCAAGCAGCCTCAAATCTGGCTGATAAAGGTGCCAGTACCGTCAAGAATGTTCTTCAGGGTTTCCTCGACCTCGGCCAGATCCACCATGTCAGGGTTGTAGGTGATTTCCAGCACATCATCGCCATTCAGCGCATCGGCATCCGCCGCCGCGATTTCGATCTTCAGCAGGGTCTTGGTCAGGGTGACTTTCACGCCATCGAGGGTCGACGGTTCGCCATCGAGGGTGATCTCCAGCTCATCCTCGTCCGGGTAGCGGCTCATCAGAAACATTTCGCCCTTGTCGCTGTGGCAGCAGAGCATGGCCATGTTGTCTTCTTCGTCGTCGCACGGGTTGACGATCAAAAGGGCGGTGGTCATTTGCATGGGGAATTCCTGCCTCGACGGGCTTGTTGGTCGCAATTGGGCGCGATTCTGCCAGCCCCCGGGAATTTCTGCATGTGAGAGTGTCAGAGGATGTGTCGTGAACGCGACACAGGTCAATGGTCATTTCTGGCACGCCTGTACCGTAAAACCGGGGATTCAGACCGGCGTTCCGCCCCATGAATGCTAGTGTTTACCGATGCGCCTGCCCGGGGTTACGTGCCAATGACCGAATATGTCGCAGCACCGCAAGCAGACACATTGTCGCACCCATTAAGCTGCGCAACGGATGAGCACCCGTAAAGACATTGTCGGCATGCCGGACAGTCGTTTTTGCAGATGCCCATTCATGGAAGGTGAATGTGACCTGAGTGTCTCGTCCAGCTTCACCCACCTGTCACCCTGTTTCCTCTGCCCGAGATTCAGGAACAGGGCGACGGAACGCCCCGAAAGGGGTTTTGTACGCGACGCTTTCCATCAATAACAAGCCCAAGCGGAGTACCACAGATGGCGTTCTTCACCGCAGCCAGCAAAGCCGACTTCCAGCACCAACTGCAAGCGGCACTGGCGCAGCACATCAGTGAACAGGCACTGCCACAAGTGGCGCTGTTCGCTGAACAATTCTTCGGCATCATTTCCCTGGACGAGCTGACCCAACGTCGCCTCTCCGACCTCGCTGGCTGTACTCTTTCTGCGTGGCGCCTGCTTGAGCGCTTCGATCACGCGCAACCGCAAGTGCGCGTCTACAACCCCGATTACGAACGTCACGGCTGGCAGTCGACCCACACCGCGGTCGAAGTGCTGCACCACGACCTGCCATTCCTGGTGGACTCGGTGCGTACCGAGCTGAACCGCCGCGGCTACAGCATCCACACCCTGCAGACCACCGTGCTCAGCGTGCGTCGTGGCAGCAAGGGCGAACTGCTGGAAATCCTGCCGAAGGGCACCACCGGCGAAGGCATCCTGCACGAGTCGCTGATGTACCTGGAAATCGACCGCTGCGCCAACGCGGCCGAACTGAATGTGCTGAGCAAGGAACTGGAACAGGTTCTGGGTGAAGTCCGCGTCGCGGTCGCCGATTTCGAGCCGATGAAGGCCAAGGTGCAGGAAATCCTCACCAAGCTCGACAACAGCGCATTTGCCGTCGATGCCGGCGAGAAGAACGAAATCAAGAGCTTCCTGGAATGGCTGGTGGGCAACCACTTCACCTTCCTCGGCTACGAAGAATTCACCGTGGTCGATCAGGCCGATGGCGGCCACATCGAATACGACCAGAATTCGTTCCTCGGCCTGACCAAGATGCTGCGCACCGGTCTGACCAACGAAGACCGCCACATCGAAGACTACGCCGTGAACTACCTGCGCGAACCGACGCTGCTGTCGTTCGCCAAGGCTGCACACCCGAGCCGCGTGCACCGTCCGGCTTACCCGGACTACGTGTCGATCCGCGAAATCGACGCCGACGGCAAAGTCATCAAGGAACACCGCTTCATGGGCCTGTACACCTCGTCGGTGTATGGCGAAAGCGTTCGTGTCATCCCGTTCATCCGCCGCAAGGTTGAAGAGATCGAGCGTCGCTCCGGCTTCCAGGCCAAGGCTCACCTGGGCAAGGAACTGGCCCAGGTTCTGGAAGTGCTGCCGCGTGACGACCTGTTCCAGACCCCGGTCGACGAACTGTTCAGCACCGTGATGTCGATCGTGCAGATCCAGGAACGCAACAAGATCCGCGTGTTCCTGCGCAAAGACCCGTACGGTCGTTTCTGCTACTGCCTGGCCTACGTGCCGCGCGACATCTACTCCACCGAAGTTCGCCAGAAGATCCAGCAAGTGTTGATGGAGCGCCTGAAGGCGACCGACTGCGAGTTCTGGACCTTCTTCTCCGAGTCCGTGCTGGCCCGCGTGCAGCTGATCCTGCGCGTCGACCCGAAAAACCGCATCGACATCGACCCGCTGCAACTGGAAAACGAAGTCATCCAGGCTTGCCGCAGCTGGCAGGACGACTACGCCGCACTGACCGTCGAAACCTTCGGCGAAGCCAACGGCACCAACGTGCTGGCCGACTTCCCTAAAGGCTTCCCGGCCGGTTATCGCGAGCGTTTCGCTGCGCACTCGGCCGTGGTCGACATGCAGCACCTGCTCAACCTGAGCGAGAAGAAGCCGCTGGCCATGAGTTTCTACCAGCCGCTGGCTTCCGGCCCGCGCGAGCTGCACTGCAAGCTGTATCACGCCGATACCCCGCTGGCCCTGTCCGACGTGCTGCCGATCCTGGAAAACCTCGGCCTGCGCGTGCTGGGCGAGTTCCCGTATCGCCTGCGTCACAACAACGGCCGCGAGTTCTGGATCCACGACTTCGCGTTCACTGCCGCCGAAGGCATGGACCTGGACATCCAGCAGCTCAATGACACCCTGCAGGACGCGTTCGTCCACATCGTGCGCGGCGACGCCGAAAACGATGCGTTCAACCGTCTGGTGCTGACCGCCGGCCTGCCATGGCGCGACGTCGCGCTGCTGCGTGCCTACGCTCGCTACCTGAAGCAGATCCGCCTGGGCTTCGACCTCGGCTACATCGCCAGCACCCTGAACAACCACACCGACATCGCTCGCGAACTGACCCGGTTGTTCAAGACCCGCTTCTACCTGGCACGCAAGCTGGGCAGCGATGATCTGGACGACAAGCAACTGCGTCTGGAGCAAGCGATCCTGACCGCACTGGACGACGTTCAAGTCCTCAACGAAGACCGCATCCTGCGTCGTTACCTGGACCTGATCAAAGCGACCCTGCGTACCAACTTCTACCAGACCGACGCCAACGGTCAGAACAAGTCGTACTTCAGCTTCAAGTTCAACCCGCACTTGATCCCTGAGCTGCCGAAGCCGGTACCGAAGTTCGAAATCTTCGTTTACTCGCCACGCGTCGAAGGCGTGCACCTGCGCTTCGGCAACGTCGCGCGTGGTGGTCTGCGCTGGTCCGACCGTGAAGAAGACTTCCGTACCGAAGTCCTGGGCCTGGTAAAAGCCCAGCAAGTGAAGAACTCGGTCATCGTGCCGGTGGGTGCGAAGGGCGGCTTCCTGCCGCGTCGCCTGCCACTGGGCGGCAGCCGTGACGAGATCGCGGCCGAGGGCATCGCCTGCTACCGCATCTTCATTTCGGGTCTGCTGGACATCACCGACAACCTGAAGGACGGCAAACTGGTTCCGCCAGTCAACGTCGTGCGTCATGACGATGATGACCCGTACCTGGTGGTCGCGGCGGACAAGGGCACTGCAACCTTCTCCGACATCGCCAACGGCATCGCCATCGACTACGGCTTCTGGCTGGGTGACGCGTTTGCATCCGGTGGTTCGGCCGGTTACGACCACAAGAAAATGGGCATCACCGCCAAGGGCGCGTGGGTCGGCGTACAGCGCCACTTCCGCGAGCGCGGCATCAATGTCCAGGAAGACAGCGTGACCGTGGTCGGCATCGGCGACATGGCCGGCGACGTATTCGGTAACGGTCTGTTGATGTCCGACAAGCTGCAACTGGTTGCCGCGTTCAACCACATGCACATCTTCATCGACCCGAACCCGAACCCGGCCACCAGCTTCGTCGAGCGTCAGCGCATGTTCGACCTGCCGCGTTCGGCCTGGTCCGACTACGACACCAGCATCATGTCCGAAGGCGGCGGTATCTTCTCGCGCAGCGCGAAGAGCATTGCCATCTCGCCACAGATGAAAGAGCGCTTCGACATCCAGGCCGACAAGCTGACCCCGACCGAGCTGCTGAACGCCTTGCTCAAGGCGCCGGTGGATCTGCTGTGGAACGGCGGTATCGGTACTTACGTCAAAGCCAGCAGCGAAAGCCACGCCGATGTCGGCGACAAGGCCAACGATGCACTGCGCGTGAACGGCAACGAACTGCGCTGCAAGGTAGTGGGCGAGGGCGGTAACCTCGGCATGACCCAACTGGGTCGTGTGGAGTTCGGTCTCAATGGCGGCGGTTCCAACACCGACTTCATCGACAACGCCGGTGGCGTGGACTGCTCCGACCACGAAGTGAACATCAAGATCCTGCTGAACGAAGTGGTTCAGGCCGGCGACATGACAGGCAAGCAACGCGATCAGTTGCTGGCGAGCATGACCGACGAAGTCGGTGGTCTGGTGTTGGGCAACAACTACAAGCAGACCCAGGCTCTGTCCCTGGCTGCCCGCCGTGCCTACGAGCGTGCCGCCGAGTACAAACGCCTGATGAGCGATCTGGAAGGCCGTGGCAAGCTGGACCGCGCCATCGAGTACCTGCCGACCGAAGAGCAGCTCACCGAGCGCGCCGCGACCGGCAAGGGCCTGACGCGTCCGGAGCTGTCGGTGCTGATCTCGTACAGCAAGATCGACCTCAAGCAGCAGCTGCTGGACTCGCTGGTACCGGACGACGACTACCTGACCCGCGACATGGAAACCGCGTTCCCGCCGAGTCTGGTCAGCAAGTTCGCCGATGCCATGCGCCGTCACCGTCTGAAGCGCGAGATCGTCAGCACCCAGATCGCCAACGATCTGGTCAACCACATGGGCATCACTTTCGTTCAGCGACTCAAAGAGTCCACCGGCATGACTCCGGCGAACGTGGCCGGCGCTTACGTGATCGTGCGTGACATCTTCCACCTCCCGCACTGGTTCCGTCAGATCGAAGCGCTGGACTATCAGGTCTCCGCTGACGTGCAACTGGAGCTGATGGACGAGCTGATGCGTCTGGGCCGTCGCGCTACGCGCTGGTTCCTGCGTGCCCGTCGCAACGAGCAGAACGCTGCCCGTGACGTCGCGCATTTCGGTCCGCACCTGAAGGAGCTGGGCCTGAAATTGGACGAGCTGCTGAGCGGCGAAATCCGTGAAAACTGGCAGGAGCGTTATCAGGCTTACGTCGCGGCCGGTGTACCGGAATTGTTGGCGCGTATGGTGGCGGGTACGACCCACCTCTACACGCTGCTGCCGATCATCGAAGCGGCCGACGTGACTGGCCAGGATCCGGCCGAAGTGGCCAAGGCGTACTTCGCCGTGGGCAGCGCGCTGGACATCACCTGGTACATCTCGCAGATCAGCGCCTTGCCGGTTGAAAACAACTGGCAGGCCCTGGCCCGTGAAGCGTTCCGCGACGACGTCGACTGGCAGCAACGCGCGATCACCATCGCCGTTCTGCAAGCGGGCGGCGGCAACCTGGACGTGGAAGAGCGTCTGGGGCTGTGGATGGCGCAACACGACGCGATGATCCAGCGCTGGCGCGCCATGCTGGTGGAAATCCGTGCCGCCAGCGGCACCGACTACGCCATGTACGCGGTGGCCAACCGTGAGCTGAACGACGTGGCGCTGAGCGGTCAGGCGGTCGTGCCTGCTGCGGCGACTGCGGAGCTTGAGCTTGCTTGAGTAGCCGTTGAATGAAAAAGCCCCTGCATTGTGAGATGCGGGGGCTTTTTTTTGCCTGATGGTTTTCTCGTTACTGCAAGTTATGTCCTTGTTTTTTATCGAGCATCGACACTTTATCTGCCGACTTGGTCAACAAATTACTGAGCGACTGGTCAAACTTCTGCAACGCCCGAACCTGAACTTCCTGTTGCTGATTAATATCAGCAACAATCTCCTCCGAACGCTTGAAGTCCGCCCACACCGGCGTCAACTCTTTCGCCTCGGACCCTTTGGCGGTCCCGATGTAGTTGAACTTGCCGTCATAGAAGTCCGCACTCACATCCGCCTTGATGTCCGAACTGCGCGAAGTAATCAACTGGCTGTGAGTATCGACGATCGCCACCACATCCGGATTCGCCGCACGCAAGCTCTGCATGTCCGGGTACACCGTGACCGAGCCGAACTGGCGTTGCAGCGAGGCTTTCACCCAGTCCACGGCCATGTCCGGTTTTGAGGTGGCGACGTAGGCGTCGTGGATCGGCTGCACCAGTAAACTCTGACCGAAACCGGTGCCGGCGTTGGCCTGATACTCGCGCAAGTATTCGCGGTTGGTCTGGGTGCTCGGGCTGTAGACGACGCCCAGCGAGACACGGGGGCCGCTTTTCACCTGGGCGGCGCTGCTGCGGCCGACAGGTTGGGTGAACAGTGTGTCGAGGGAAGAAACCGCTTTGGGGGCGGTAGGAACTGAACAGGCGGACAACGCTAAAACCGATATCGCCAAGGTACTGGCAAAGGCAAGTTTCATGGTGAGTCTCCCGTGAAGCAACTTCAGTCGGAAAGTCAGGAATGTCGGGGTTCATTAAATAGAATCGGCGACAGTTGCCTCAGACTACTCCCGCCAAACTGAAAACAACCTGACAATTTGCTGAATGACTGTCATGCAATAGTTTTATTGGCTGTAAGCGTTTTTGATTAATTGCCGCGAGAAATAAAAAAGGCGCAAATCAACAATTTGCGCCTTTTATTTATGGCTGGTTAAACAACCATCAGTTTTTCAATGGGATCAGCACTTGTTCGTCCGGCGACAGCACCATGAACACCAGCAACTTGGCAGGTTTGGTTTTACTGGCGTTTTTCGACACCAGATGTTCGGAACCGGCGGGTTCGTACCAGAACTGGCCCTTCTTGTAGGTGATCGCTTGTTCGCCCTTGACCTGGGAAGTCACTTCGCCTTCGAGCACATAGGCCATGGCCGTGCCGTCGTGTTTGTGGGCGATGGAGGACTGACCGGGTTTGTAGTCGACTTCGATCATCATGGCTTTTTTGCCGGGGACGTTTTTCAGCATCTGGTCCTGGAGGACCGAGACCTTCTCGGAGGCATCGTGGGCCATGGCGGCGGCAGAAACAGACAGGGCGAGAGCGGCGGCGAAAATGGGCAGGAGTTTCATGGCGGGTCACCTGTGAAGTGGGGGAGTCGGCTTTCACAGTAGTCCGCGTGCCGGGCCAATCACACCGCCAATATTCGGGAAGTTCAGGTGACCAATATCAGGGGGCTCGATTTAAGAATGTCAGTGCTTTCCATGACGCCATCGCGAGCAAGCTCGCTCCCACAGTTTTCTGTGTGGTTCATATTATTTGTGAACTACACAAAACCCTGTGGGAGCGGGCTTGCTCCGGGCGGCGTTCCGACGAAGGCGTCGAGTCAGACGATAGGGAAGCTGTTGAAATCCACACTATTGGCCAGCCGACTGTCGATCAAATCAATAAACCCCTGCGCCTCAGGTCGGTTGAAATGCGCCTGCATCGCCGCCTCCGACTGCCAGCGAGCACTGACCGTCCAGCGGTGGCTGTCGTCAGGGCAACGGTCGACCAGATAGGAATCACAGCCCGGCGTTTCGCGAAGGGTTTCGACGATCTTCTGCAACTGCCTGCCCAGCTCCTCGGAGCGGCCGGCCGCAGCCTGCACCTGTACGGTGTTGATCACTTCGTTGGACATTGCTCACACTCCTGAACCAGGCCGGACGAATCCTGCTCATTGAGGGATAACGCCTGTGCAGAATAGGCCTGCACCCCCGGATCACCAATAACCAATCGGCGGGTAATCCGTTAGACCAATCTACCCGGCAACCTGTTGCAGAATGTCGCGCAGGCGATCCAGCGCGATATCGATATCCAGCGTCTCGATGGCGCCGAAACCGAAGTACATCCCGCTTCTGGCCGGCTGCTGGTAATAGAAGCCGTCGATGGCGTACAGCCCGACTTCGACCTTTTTCGCCAGTTCGATCACCAGCGGCAAGTCGATCGGCACCCGGCAGAACACCGCCATATGGAAGCCCGCACTCGCCGGCACGGCCTCCAGCCACGGCGAGAGGTCAGTGGCCATGCGCGCCAGGATCCGCTCGCGGCGCTGGGCGTAAACGGTGTGGCAGCGGCGAATGTGCTTGAGCAGGCAGCCCTCGGCGATGAACTTGGCCAGCGCCCATTGCGGCAGGGTGGAGGCGTGCAGGTCGGTGAGCTGCTTGGCGCGGATTACCGCTTCGAGGATGGCCGGCGGCAGGATCGCGTAGCCGAGCCGCAGCTCTGGCAGCAGAGTTTTGGAGAAGGTGCCGACGTAAGCGACGATGCCGTGCTGATCGAGGTTGTGCAGTGAATCGGTCGGCCGGCCCTCGTAGCGGAATTCGCTGTCATAGTCGTCTTCGATGATGATCGCGCCCAGCTCGTAAGCCCGGGCCAGCAACGCCTCGCGCCGGGCGTGACTCATCGGCATGCCCAGCGGGAAGTGGTGCGACGGCGTCACGTAGATCAACCGGGTGCCATCGGGAATCTGCTCGACCTGAATCCCTTCCGCATCCACCGGTACACCGACCACGGTGGCGCCATGAGTGCCGAACAGCAGCCGCGCCGGCGGATAACCCGGATCTTCCATCGCCACCAGATTTCCGGGGCGCAGCAGCACCCGAGCGATCAGGTCCAGCGCCTGCTGCGCGCCGTTGCACACCACAATGTCTTCGTCCTGGCAGTTCACGCCACGGGAAAACGCGATGTGCCGGGCAATCGCATTGCGCAGCGCCGGCAAGCCTTCCGCCACGCTGTAAAAGCCCTTGGACCCCGCCATTTGCCGCATGGCGTGGGAGACGCAGCGGCGCCAGTCATCGTGGGGAAACTGGCCCTTGCTGGTGGCGCCGCCGATGAAGTCGTAACGCAGCGAGCCTTCCAGCGTCGGATGGCGCAGGAACACCGGCAGGTTGCACCAGCTCTCGATCACCTCGGAACTGGCCAGCTCGGAATGGCTTTGTTTGCGCTGTACTGGCGTCGAGCGGGCGTTGACGTAGGTGCCTTTGCCGATGACCCCGGTGAGGAAGTTTTCGTAAGTCAGCTGCGCGTAAGTGTCGGAAATGGTCTTGCGCGAAATCCCCAGTTGCTCGGCGAGCAAGCGGCTGGGCGGCAGCTGCGTGCCGGCGGCCAGACGCCCGGATTCAATGGCGCCGCGCAGTTGCTGGTACAACTGACCGGCCAGATCCTTGCGGCCGTTGATCACGACATGAAGTTCCATACCGACGGGGCTCCTGGGGGCGAATGAGGTGGATTGTGCGCCCGCCAGATTACTCCCGAATGCACGCGGGGCAGAAGTTGAGTAGTGAAAATCCCCGAAATTGGCGCAGGACCCTGTGGGAGCGAGCTTGCTCGCGAAAGCGGTGTCTCGGTTGACATCAATGTTGAATGTAATGCCCCCATCGCGAGCAAGCTCGCTCCCACAGGTTCAGTGTGTATCCGCAGCTCAGTGGTGTACCGGTTTTCCGTGCAATTGGGGCTGTAACGCTGGCCTGTCAGCGCTTACCGTGAAATCACTCTTCTGCTGCCCGAGACCCGCCCATGTCCCCGCGTCTGGATTACTACAGCGCTTCACCCAAAGCCATGAAAGCAATGATTGCCCTGGAAGCGCTGACCAGCAGCCTGAGCATCGAGGCGCCGTTGCTGCACCTGATCAAGATCCGCGCCTCGCAACTCAACGGCTGCGCGTTCTGCACCGACATGCATTCGGTGGAAGCGCGGCGGGCAGGGGAGACGGATCGGCGGCTGTACGCCATCGCGGTCTGGCGTGACAGCGGCTTTTTCAACCTGCGCGAGCGGGCCGCACTGGCGTGGACCGATGCGGTGACGCTGCTGGCGGAAAGTCATGTGCCGGATGACGTCTATGAGCAGGCGCGGACACAGTTCAATGAAGGCGAACTGGTGGACCTGACCATGGCCGTCAGCACCATCAGCAGCTGGAATCGCCTGGCGGTGAGCTTTCGGCAAGTCCCCAGTGACTGATCTACGAAACTAGTTCGGTGGCCGCTGCGGTTTCACCGACGTGCCAAACGTATTGCCCATCCGCGTACTCGTAGCCGCCGGCGTCGCCAACCCAACCTGATTCGGCGGACGCTTGTTGACCGGCACATTCATCGCTTCCTGATTCTTTTGCGCAGCCGCCGCGCCGTCGGGGTTGTTGCCCATCTGTTGGCTCAGACAGTCGTAATTCGGCGCCTTGTAACCGCCCACGGTCACCTCGACGCAACCCACTGCCTGCTCGGCATGCACACCGCCTGACAGCGTCAACAACAGCCCGCTCAGCGCCAATGTCCACAGTGATTTCATGTGTGCCTCCTGGCCGGCCCGAAGGGGCCGCTCTAACTCAAGAGTCTAGTGCAACGGGCGCGCCGATCCCGTGATGGTTTTTTTGCAGTGGCCGTCACACCAGATTCATAAACAGCCCTCAGGATGACGGTTTTCAGGGATACATCAGCCGTGCAGCGAGGCCGTGCCAGGGAGGATGTTGTGCGCTCAGCGCTCGTGCGCCAGCTCTGTCTGGGGCTGCTGCTTGGCTTGTTTTTGAGCCGTGCCAGCGCCGATCCGGTGCCGGCGACGATGCGTTTGACCTTGCACATTCCGGCCCAGGAACTGGCCCGCGCCCTCGATCAGTTCAGCCGCGCCACCGGCATGGCGGTGCTGGTCGACAGTCAGTTGAGTCGCGGTCGGCGCTCCCTGGCGGTGGATGGCGAATTCACCGCCGCCGAAGCGCTGCGGCGGATGCTCGGCGGCAGCGGGTTGATGGCCAAGTACAGCCGCGACGACGCGTTCACCTTGCAGGTGGCGCAAGTCGAGGACGTGCCGTTGCCGGCGGAGAAACCGACCCCCGCCAGCGTCGCGGTCAACCGCAGTTACGCCACGGCGGTGCAGGCGGCCATCGAACGCAACCTGTGCCGCTCGCCGTTGACCCGGCCCGGCAGTTTTCGCGCGGTGTTGCAGCTGTGGATCGGCCGCGACGGCGTGGTGCAGCACAACCGGTTGGTCACCTCGACCGGTGATGTTCGGCGCGATGCAGCGCTGGTAGACAGTTTTCACACGCTCAAGATCGACCGGCCCACACCCGGCGCATTGCGCCAGCCAGTCACGTTGCTGTTGTTACCCGAATCGTCAGGAAAGCGCATGGAATGCACACAATGGGAAGGAGTTTCCGGGGGATGAAAGACGCCGGACAAAGTTCGATGGTCCAGCTGTTCCTGACGTCCTACGAGGACTTTCGGGTGCGCCTGCGACGCCGTCTCGGCTCGGAGGACCTGGCCAACGACGTGCTGCACGAAACCTACCTGCGGGTCGACCGCATGGAAGCGCCGCCGAACCTGCTGCGGCCCAACGCCTACCTCTATCGCATGGCCCTGAACATCGCCGCCGACCGCCGCCAGGCCGATGCGCGATTGCTCACCGGCAGCGAAGTCGAAGAACTGCTGCAAGTCAGCGACGAAGCGCTGGACCCGATGCGCGTGGTCGGCGGCCAGAAGGAAATCCAGTCCCTGCTCAGCGCCCTCTACGAACTGCCGGCCCGGCGCCGCCGGATCTTCATCGCCGCGCGGCTGGAAGAAGCGCCGCACCTGGAAATCTCCCAGCGTTTCGGCATCTCCACGCGCATGGTCGAGAAGGAAATCAAGGCCGCCCTCGGACACTGCGCGGCCAAACTGGAAAGAAAAGTGTTTCAGCGGTTCGGTCGCGGGGCCGGAAAACCGTCTAGTGAATGAAGCTCCCGATCAACCCGTCGAGTACCTGCGCGTTTGAACATCTTCCGTCTGACACCTGCCGAGCCCACGCCTGCCGAGCGTCTGCAAAGCGAAGCCCGCGACTGGCTGATCCTGCTGACCTCCGGCCGCGCCACGGTCGCCGACGCCCGAGCGCTGCGCCAGTGGTGCGCCCAGAGCCCCGAACACGCCCGCGCCTTCGAAGAGTGCAAGGCGTTGTGGCACCTGCTGCAACCGGCGGCCGAAGCGACGCAGGCACCACGCCGGTTCGGACGACGGGCCTTTCTCGGCGGCGCGATTGCCGCGTCGGCAGCGTTCCTGCTGGTCCGCGGCACGATACCGGGCGGGTTCTCCGGACTCGGTGCGGATTACATCACCGAAGTCGGCCAGCAACGTCGCGTCGAACCGGCCGATGGCTTGAGCCTGGAATTGAACACCCAGACCCGCATCAACCAGCGTTCGGTGGATGAGGGCGTGCAAGGCTTTGAACTGGTCAGCGGCGAAGTCGAAGTGCAGACCGCACGGCTGCCGATGGCGATGCAGGCCGGTGGCGGCTGGTTGCGGGCGAGCAGGGCGCGGTTCAACCTGCGCAACCTTGATCAGCAGGTATGCGTGACGTGCCTGGATGGCGCGGTGGATGTGGAAGTCGAAGGCCGCAGCCTGCGACTGGAACCCGGCCAGCAACTGACCTACGACGCGCAACAGGTTGGCACCGTGCAAAGCGTCGACACGGCGGCGGTCACCAACTGGCGCCAACAGGTCCTGGTGTTCAACGGCACGACCCTCAGCCAGATGATCGACGAGATCAACCGCTACCGCCCAGGCATGTTGCTGCTGCTGAACCGCGAACTCGGCCAACGCCGCGTGCAGGCGCGTTTCTCCCTCGACCAACTGGCCGGCGTAGGCGCACTGATCCGCGATGCCTACGGCGTCAAATGCACCGAGTTGCCGGGCGGCGTAGTCGTCCTCAGCTAATCAACACAGCACTCAAAAACACCACAGAACCCTGTGGGAGCGAGCTTGCTCGCGAAAGCGGTAGTTCAGTCAATGAGATGTTGAATGTTCCGGCCCCATCGCTGGCAAGTCAGCTCCCACAGGTTTTTGAGGAGGCAGGACTTACTGCAACGGCCCCATCACCTGCCGATACTTCTCCACCCCTTGCGGTGTCTGCCGGGTCAACTTCACCTCCAACCCCAACGGATCTTCCCGCCGATTCCCGCTCAACTGCCGCCACCCCTTGTCCGCCTCCCAAACCCGCACCTGCAAATCACTCACCTCACCCAACACCGCCACCCCCGCCGTAGGCGCCGGCAACGGATAACGACTGCGCGCTGGCGCCACCGCGCGATACAGCGTGTCCCCCTTGAGCCACCAGCGCACCCGCTGCAAAGCCCCCGGCTGATCCGCCGCGCTCCGAATGATGTCCAGCCGAAACCCCTTGCTGTCACTGCTGCGCACCGTAACGGCAGGCGGGGCCGTCGCCGGTTCATCCTCGGTGCCGACCTTCTTCGGCTCCGTCAGCTCGATCCCGGCGCGCATCTCCACATCCCGCTGCATCTGATTCAACGCCCGCAACAGGCTGTCGCTCTGCTCACCACTGGCCTGCAAATGGCTGTCGGCGCGGGTGACGCTGTCCAGCCCCTTCCAGGCAATCAGACTGACCACCGCCATCAACAGAATCGCGACCATCACCTCGATCAGCGTAAAACCTTGCTGCCTGCACCGGTTCATCGAATGCGCACTCCCTTGCGTCCAGCCCGTCCCAAAAAAACCATCCTGCACGGCCAACATGTAAGGCGTGTGAAATAAAACCGTGAGAATTGCCGCGTAGTCGTCCCTGCTTCTGACAACCGCCGAATCCCACACCCCGGCCGCCGCTTCACAACTGCTCGCTGCGCGCAGCGATAACCCGGCGTTGCAATGGTTTTCCAACCGCACGACGTCGGTGGAGATCAAGGTCAGTGGCGTGATGGTGGGGAGTCGCGGAGCGGTGGCGATCCTCAGCCTCAACGACGGACCGCCGAGGAGTTTTTTGCAGGGGGAGCGGGTGAGTCCTGGGGGGAAGTTGGTGGCGGTGGATGGGGATGGGGATGGGGTGGGAGATGCCTAGGTTGGTTAGGCCGTGACTGGAATCGAAGAGTACCGTTTGTAGTTGAAACAAGGCGTCCGGGGTAACGGCTCAGACGCCTCTGCACAAATAGAACGGACAAGCAAACAGCGTTTTCTCGTTTTCAGTCGAATGGAATAATAGCTAAATTTTTTATTCAAAAAAATATTTAAAAAATGTCAGTTATGACAGTGGCGCGTCTTAAAAAAATGAAGCATTAATTGCCTGCAATGAGATGTTTAACTTGAAAGAGTAACGAGTAATCGGTTTGATTTAAACCGCAGGAGCGCCTGCCAGTGAAGGCTGCGTGAGGGAGTGTTTAACTATGGTGTGGGGTTATGAATATGGTAGCCAATGTGCATTTTCACACGCCAACAGTTGAAGTTTTTGACCCGCGTGGTTTAGTCATTCGTAATATTGGCTTTTATCGGTGTGATCCAGATGAAATGGTACAAAGCCGAATCAGTCGACAAGTATTCGATCAGTCTGCCCGATTGACTGCGAACTGGGATCCTCGCTTGTGGGCGCTGGTCGAGCAAGGTCACGATGTTTTACCCAATAATCGGGTGACGTTTACTCTTAACAGTCTGCCCATCCTTACGCGAAGTGTGGATGGGGGGCAACGATTGACTCTTTTGGGTGACGCGGCGCAAGCACTGGATGTTTGGGATTCACGTGGGAGCCGGTTTCATCGTGTCTACGATGACCAGTTACGTGTGTTGGAATTGCACGAACGAACACTGAATGAGCCTTTTGGATGTATAGAACGTTTGCGGTATGCAGGCAATGAAATAGAGCCCGCATATAATTTGCGCGGACGGCTTCTGCGCCACGACGATGCAGGAGGTAGTCGAAGTTGGGAAGGCTACGATCTGCATTCGCAGCCGCTTAGAGAGGTACAGCGATTTCTCAAGACAATGAATGTTCCGGATTGGCCTGAAAATGAACCGGAGCGTGAAGCGTTGCTGGAGTCGTCGAGCTACAAAACGCAGTGGATGCGAAATGCAGAAGGTAAAACAATTAACTTTGTTGACGCCAAGGGAAATGATGTTTCACGGGTTTTTAACATATGTGGCCAGGCCACTGAGGTCTGGCTTACCTTGGCTGGAACTTCTAAGCCCCATTGTCTAGCTTCTTCGATGGTTTACAACGCACAAGGTAGTGTTGTTTCCCAAACATCCGGAAAGGGAATTTTTATCAGCGCAGAATTCGACCCTCTCACTGGATATCTACGACAAAGTCAGGTGCGAAAATCGAGCGGCCAATTGCTTCAGGATTTAAGATACAGCTATGACGCAGTTGGCAATGTGGTTAAAAAAGAAGATCGGGCGCAATCGGTGCAATATTTCAAAAATCAGATAATCGAACCGATTGCGATCTATCAATACGATACGCTTTATCGACTCATATCCGCGTCAGGTAAAGAAAGTATCTTGGCGACAGGTGGGGCTGATTTGCCTGAGTTGTCCCCTATTGGTGATGCCAGTCGTCAGCGAAATTATCTGGATACATTTGTTTACGATGCGGCCAATAATCTTTTAGAACTGCATCATCAAGCCGGTGAGGGCAGTTATAAAAAGAAAATGAAAGTGGCTGAACGCACGAATCGGAGCCTTTATTGGCAAGAAGGCGAAGATGATTCAGATCCAGATTCGGGATTTGATCTTAACGGTAACCAGAAAAACTTACTCAAAGGCCAAGAATTGGGCTGGGATTTGCGTAATCAACTGGTTCGTGCCAGTCAGGTTGTTCGAGCGGAGGGCGTAAATGATGAAGAGTTTTATCAGTATGATAGTTCAAGCAGTCGTTTGCGAAAGTTAAGCGTGAAGAAAGCCAAGTCATTAGTCAGTACATCGGTCGTGAGCTATTTGCCTGGTCTTGAGATTAGAGAAGATCTTGTTGCGGGTGAGCAGCTTCAAGTTGTTTGTGTGGAACTCGAAGGTGGTACGGTTCAGATATTGCATTGGGACTCGGGGCCACCAGAAGGGTTGCTCAACGACAGTTTCCGATTTGGTTTTTCCGATCAACTGGGTAGTGTTTTGCTTGAATTGAGCGAAGATGCAAGATTGATTAGCCAAGAAGAATATCATTCTTTCGGAACTACGGCCTGGTGGGCCTCTGGATCAGCGGTCGAAGCCAAGTACAAAACCATTCGCTACTCAGGTAAACAACGCGATTCGACAGGGCTTTATTATTATCGCTATAGGTATTATGCACCCTGGATTTTTCGGTGGCTCAGTGCGGATCCTGCCCCAACGGCTGAAGAAGTAAATCGCTACTGCATGGTGGGGAATAACCCGGTCTCATATATTGATTCGCACGGCCTCAATAGATTAAAAGCATCGGAAATGGATCAGATAGTCCCTGCGCATGAACGGCTGTATGTGGCTCAGGGCATGATAAATGAGATCAGCCAATATGAGCCCGCTGTTACCTCTTTACTGGATCAGGTTTCTGCAGAGCTAGGGGCCACGTTATATGGGCGAGAGTATCGTTTGAAAACTGCTGAGTCACTGGCGCAAAAATTAAGCGTCGCTCCACCCAATCAAATGAATGACGTATTGCGTTATACGATAGGGTTTCCATATGGCGAGCAAGGAGATATAAGTGAGCAGGATCAGCAAGACTTTTTGCAGGGGGTTGTGAGGTCTTTTTATGTTCTGGGGAGTAGTGGTTATAAACCTGCGCTCATTCGAAATACTTTTTCTTCGGGGCAGGCATACAAAGGAATTAATGCAAACTTTTTGCTTCCGGATGGAAAGACTAAGTTTGAAATTCAGGTTCATACAAGTCAGAGTTATAAGATTAAAAGCGAAGGGCATGTTCGGTATGAGGCTATAAGGTCTTTAGATCGAGAGCTTGCAAGTGGTGCTGTAAGTGAAGATAGAAGGGAGGCCGTCGAAGCGGAACTATCATCTCGACGTATTGCGCATACAGAGGCATCAGCTGCCATTTCCACACCTGTAGGAATTCAAGAATGGGTTCCGAGTACGCCAGAAATGAAAGGATTCAAATGGCAAACGCACCGGCTTACCAGCGAGCAGCGTAGATTTTACAGTGAACGGGTGAAAACCAATATGCGCATACTTACAAGGACTTCGCAGAATAATTCCACGATCGCCAGGCGTAATTCGATGTGACATAAAATCGAATGCCTAAAGCAGGAACGCTGAAATTGAAGTTAAAAAATGGCGACTGATTTATTTCCAGAAATAAATCAGTCGCCTTTGTTCACCTCTCCACATCCCGCTGCATCTGATTCAACGCCCGCAACAGGCTGTCGGCGCGCGTGACACTGTCCAGCCCCTTCCAGGCAATCAGACTGACCACCGCCATCAACAGAATCGCGACCATCACCTCGATCAGCGTGAAACCTTGTTGTCTGTTCATTGCACGCTAATCCGGCCCGAGGCATCGCGCAGCACACTCAACCGATTGAGCCCGTCAGACAGCGTCAACTGCAGCGGCGGATTGATCCACTCCGCGTTGAGCACCACTTTCTGCTTCGGCTCCACCCGCACCTCCAGCTTCGGACTCTGCCAGGGACGCGGCCGCAACTGCGGGTCCCGATCGAAATGATCAAACCCCTTGCCACTGTCACTGCGCCGACTGAACCGAAACCCCTTGCCATCGCTCAACCACGCAATCGGCCGGCCATCGGCGCGGGCCTCGGCCTGGGCAATCTGCAGCAACTGCGCCACGCACTCAGCATCCTTGCGCAGCAACTGCAACGGATCGGGCTTGATACTCAGACTGATCGCCGCACTGGCGATGCCGATGATCACCAGCACCACCATCAACTCGATCAGCGTAAAACCCTGCTGCCTGCACCGGTTCATCGAATGCGCACTCCCTTGCGTCCAGCCCGTCCCAAAAAACCATCCTGCACGGCCAACATGTAAGGCGTGTGAAATAAAACCGTGAGAATTGCCGCGTAGTCTGGTAACCGGGACTAAAAGGAGATTCAGCCCATGAGATTCACCGCACGCTTTTCACCCCCCCAAATCACCCAGGCCGCCGCACTGCTGGCCGCCCTGGTCGGCGTCGCCACCTGGTCATCCCTGCTACTGACCACCGCCGAATCCCACACTCCGGCCGCCACCCCGCAACTGCTCGCGGCGCGCAGCGATAACCCCGCGTTGCAATGGTTTTCCAACCGCACGGCGCCGGTGGAAATCAAGGTGAGTGGCGTGATGGCGGGGAGTCGCGGGGCGGTGGCGATTTTGAGTTTGAACGATGGGCCGCCGAGGAGTTTTTTGCAGGGGGAGCGGGTGAGTCCTGGGGTGAAGTTGGTGGCGGTGGAGGGGGATGGGGT
>NZ_NEHJ01000008.1:0-410534 GCF_002112345.1 Pseudomonas sp. R43(2017) | reverse complement strand
GACACAACACCGCAGCTTCATCTACGAACCCGGCACCTTCCGCCCATTGGCGATGCTCGACGGCCAAGGCCCGAAACGCGCCTGCCCGTTCTACTACCAGCTCGACCACCTCGGCACCCCGCAAGAGCTGACCGACTACAGCGGCGACATCGTCTGGTCAGCCAAGTACGCCGCCTACGGCAAGGTCACCTCGCTGCAGCTCGCGACCGACGACTACCTCGACCAGCCACTGCGCTTTCAGGGGCAGTACTTCGATGCGGAAAGCGGGCTGCATTACAACCGGCATCGGTACTACGACCCGGACGCTGGACGGTATCTGACGCCGGATCCGGTGAAGCTGGCGGGCGGGTTGAACCAGTACCGGTACGTGCCGAATCCGACGGGGTGGGTGGATCCGTTGGGGTTGACGTCCAACTGTCCGCCGCCGAATAGGCCGGGATGTTCGGCTCCGGATGGGGTGGAAGGGTCCAAAGTTAATGAAGGTGAGCCCAAGCTTCCGCTCCGAGAAAAAGAAGGAGAATACTTATATCGCGGTGACGTGAAACATCCCGATGAGGTTTTTAAAAACGGGTTCAAAAGCAAAGGCCAAAGTACTGATCTGTTGCTACACGCCATGGACAGCAATAACCCACCGAGCTACTTTATCAGTACTTCACCTTCTGAGTTTGTCGCGATCGAATTTGGTACAAGTTCAAAAACAAGAAAAGGTTACCTATACACACTTAGAAAAATACTAGGAATAAATGTAAACAAAACACTCGGAAACCAAGTGCCATTTGCAGACGAGATAGAAGTTGCAATTCCAGGCTCCATTCATAGCGCTGACATTATTGGAGTTACACCGCTAAAAAAAGATGGTAGCTATGTAGGCTACTCAATCCCTAATCCAAAAAGAAAATAGAAATGGAACACAAAAAAATTTCAATCATCGTTAATGAGGCTCTCGAACAGGCAAATCTGTCCTACGATGCCGCCAAGGGGACCATTAAGTTTTCGATGAGCAACGGATTTAAAAAAGTATACGAGGCAGACGACCTATATCTTTGTTTGGCGAAAATCAGGAATGAGCATCCGAAAATAACATTTCTTTGCAAGGGAGCCAAATTGAATGTGACGCCCTCCCGAATGAGTTCACAAATGAGTGGCGGCTCAATTGCGTATGAATTAACGCTAGGAAAATCAGCAAGAAGAGAAAACATAGTCCATATTTTCGACCATGAAGATTGCAACATTTCAAAAACACCGAAAGAGCAGCAAGATTATTTTAAAACATGGTTAAATTCACTCAACGCGCCCAAAGAATGAGCCTCAAAGCACCTTGAGCAGCACAATATAAAGCCCTCATCCAGTCAGGTACACTGTTTGCAATTGATGAACAGCTACAGAACATTGGCCTCATTTTATTTTTTCAGTAATTCAAAAAAAGCCCGGCAGCGCTACCGGGCTTTTTCATTCGATTACCGCTGACGAGCCATGTCGGCCATTGCGACATCTGGCACCTGAGTGGCAGCCGCCACGCCGTTGATCAGCGGTCCATAACGCCGGCTGAACTCCCAGTTGTACGGCACACGATCCTTGCTGGTGCCGTTGTCCCAGTTTACCGACCAGGTCATCAGGCCCTTGATCGGGTGCCCTTTGACGGCCAGACGTTTCATCGCGTTGCCGACCGCATTCTTGTCGATCACGTAACCAGTGGCAGCGGCGTCAACGTTGGCTGGCAGGCCGATGACGAACTTGTCCGCAGGGATCTTCGTGAACCCGCGAGTGCCGGTCACCAGACTTTCGGTCAGGTAGTAGAGGAAGTCCTCTTTCATCGCATCGTTGTTCTGCGCGATCCACGCCCCGTTGCCGTTATTGGCCTCAGGGACCCAGACACCGTCACCGCCCTGGTTGTAGTACTGCGGCGCGATGAAGTCGTAGTAGCCTTCCAGTGCCTGCAGGTAACCGACGTATTTGCCGGAGGTGGTCAGGTATGGAAACTCCGGCGCCATGCTGATGATGAAATGCTTGCCCTGGCCTGCGTAGTGGCCCTTGACCAGTTTCAGGGCGGCCGGCAGCACGGTCTTGTTGGCAGCGAAATCAATCGCGCTCTGTTCAAGATCGATGTCCAGCCCGTCGAAGCCGTAGGTCTCCACCAGACGGATGATTTCGTTGGCCAGCGGTTGCTCCTGACCGGCACGCAACTCGATGTGCGCATCGGCGCCGCCGAGGGAAATCAGCACCGCCCGGCCCTGACTGTTGAGCACGCCGACCTGACGGCGGAACTCGGCATCGGAGACATTGAACGGCTTGAAGGTCGGTATCCCGCTGCCCTTCATGAACGCGACCGCAACCACGTTGTAGTCCTTGGGCACGTTTTCCAGAGCGATGTTGGCGAACTGACCGCGCTGATAACCATCGCTCGGGCCCGCGGGCCAGTTGTGCCAGAAGCCCATGAGGATCTTCTTGCCGGCGATGCTTGGCATCAGCGAAGCCGCGTCGCTCGCCTGGTTTTGCATTAACGTGAAGTCGATATTTGACATGTTCTAATCCTTCAGAACGTGTAGGTAGGTGTTGCGGACTTATTTGAAGTCCACATCGAAGGCCTGATAGAAGGCGTTGCCGGTGTTGGCGACGATCCACATCAGGACGATGACGTGACGACCTTGCTTGTTGGCCGGAAGTTTCACCGCGTGATTGACCTTGGCCTTCAGCTCCGCCGAATGACTGTAGTACGGCACTTGCGGATAGAAGTCCTCGGCGAACGGTTTTGTTTCCAGTTGCGCACGAGTGATGCGTTGTTTCGGGTCCCAGCCATCCTTGGTGATCAGCCAGCGGTAACCGCGAGTAGTGTGCGGCGCCGTGTATTCCCATTTCACTTCGAGGGTCTGACCAGGGGTGACGTTGAGCAGCGGCCAGGTGAACGGGCGACCGAGCTTCTTGCTCATTTCCTCGTCGGTGAAGTTCACACAGTCACGGGCGTCGTCCTTGCCGCCGCTGAGAATGTGCCCGTCGGCCGGTGGCACGACACTCGGGTTGTCCGACTCGAAAGGCGCCGGGAACGGACCGGCCACCAGTGCCGGGAAGTTCTTGCCGCCCTCCATCTCGTTGACCTGCCAGCCACCGAGCAATCCTTGTTCGATGGCCACCGCACCGCGGCTTGCAGGGGAAATGACGCGACCGTGTCGCAGTTGGGATTGAGCTTGTGGTTGATTCATGTTTTTCACTCCATTGATTTAAGAACTCTCCTTTCCGGGGAGAGGTCTTCAAGCTAACGGAGGGGGATTTTTTGTCCATCGGCGGTTTTGTCGCAGACCGTCTTGGCAATAGTCGAAAAACACCGAAAATACTGGATATAAATACAGTGCATTGCGACGACGCTCACCCGACGCATGGCAAAAAGCCTACACGGCGTCATTACAAAAACCTGCATTCAAGCACTCAGGGAAGTTGCGCCTTGAACTCCTTTTCATACTGCCCGGCGAGCTGTTCTTTCTGTTTGTCGTCGAGCAGCTTGCCGGCCATCTGGAAGAACTTCTGCTCCTCTTCCTTCAAGTGGTGATGGACTTTGTCCGAGAGCTTTTTCGCCGTGGCCAGCCAGGCTGGACTGGACATTTCGGTCTCGTCGAGCTCCTCCATCATTTCGTCCATTTCATGGTGTTCGGCGATGGCGTGGCGACTGAGATCGACCCCATTGTCGAACTCCATCAACGGGATGTAGAAGTGCCGCTCTTCGGCTGTCTCGTGGGCTTGCAGCTCGGCCTTGAGTTGCTTGTAGGCTTCGACGCGTTCCGGGGTGTCGCCGCTGGTCTTGATCAAGGTCTTGGCATAGCCGCGCTGGCGGTCGTGGCTCTCGCGAAGGGCTTCGAAAATATTCATGGACTCTCCTCGGCAGACGCATTCGGAATGAACGCCTTCAAGGGCTAGACCCCGGCGCGGGAGCAACGGTTCCGGGCGATTGCTTCAATCGACTGCCGCACGATAGGCTGCGGGTTCATTACTACAAGGAAGACAACATGACGTTGCGGATCGAGCTGTCACAGGACCCCACCGAAGAACAGCGCGCAGCCATCCTGGCGCCCCTGCGTGCCTATAACATCGCCAAGGCCGGGCCTTCGCTGTACGAGCCGGTCGCGCTGCTGGTGCGCGACGATAACGACGCGATCCTCGGTGGCCTTTATGGGCACACGTTCTATCGGTGGCTGTTCATCGAGTTGCTGGCCGTGCCGGAAGAAGGCCGGGGCCAGGGTATCGGCTCAAAACTGATGCAGATGGTCGAGGAATTTGCGCGAGAAAAAGACTGCGTGGGAATCTGGCTCGACACCTTTGAGTTTCAGGCGCCCGGGTTCTACAAGAAACTTGGCTATGTCGAATGTGGCGAGATCAAGGATTATCCGCTGGGGCACAAGCGGCACTTTTTCCAGAAACGCTTGATTGATTGAGTTCAGCGTCCCCCTCGCCAGCAAACTGGCGAGGGTCGCAGACATTTCAGCGCATTCAACCGCTCGTTACAGACAGGTCGCCAACGCTGCCAACCGGCGCTTGGCGACAAAGTCGTCCTTCTGCGCGTAGTAGTTCAGCACGGTGCCGGACGCATCAGTGGTCAAGTCGACGAACGACTCCGCCGAACGGGTATAAACCGTCGAGCCACCCTTCTTGCCCGGTTGCAGATAGGCCGCCGCATCCACGCCGAACACCGCTTCGTCCTGCCAGGCGAACTGCACACATTCGGCCACGACTTTTTCAGGTTTGTCCGAATTCAGGACCTTGTAAGGAGTTTGAGTGCGGGCGTCTTCCATCACCGAACCCGCGCAACCGGCCAGCAGGGTTGCCGCCAGTGCCACCATCAGCATTCGCATTGCATTCGCTCATTCGGAAAAAAGCGGACTGTATCACCGCAACGCGCAAAATCGTTCTGCTTTACTGCATTTAGAGCGCGACACCCGCCGATAGCTGCGGCACATTAAGGTCATCAGCCCCACAAGGAAGCCCCATGGCGCCTACCGACCAGCGACATGAACATGCTTTGAAACTGTTTCTCGACGCACGCCCCGAGCTGCGCGAAACCCTCGACCATCTCAATCCGCTGCTGGCCCAGGCCAAGGGTGAGACCCCGGCACAGTACCGCGAGGAGCGTCTGCACGAAGCCTTCGAAGCCGAGGCCGAAAGCCAGGGTCTGTTCGCCTGGGAGCTGACGCTGCAACTGACTGCAGCCACTCCCGAGGAATATCAGGCGCAACGCCTGGAAGTGCACCGCGAAGTAGCAGAGATGGCCGGGATGGACTGGTTGGAATATTGCGACCTTTATGGCATAGAACCCTGACCTCTAAGCAAGGACATCCGCGCCAATGCTGCCAACCGCCTCGACTCACCGCGCCAGCCCCGGCCACTTGCACACGCAAAAATGGCGCGGCCGCATAGGGCTGGCAATGGTGGCCGCGCTCTCGGTGCTGGCGGGGATGACCGATGCCATCGGCTTCATGGCCAGCGGCGACTTCGTTTCATTCATGAGCGGCAACACGACACGGCTGGCGGTGGCGATCAGTGATGGCGATATGAGTCTGACGCTGCGGCTGGTGATCCTCGTCGCCACGTTCATCGTCGGCAATGCCCTCGGTGTGGTGATCGGTCGCCTCGGCGGGCGCCGCGCACTGCCGTTGCTGCTGTGCATCGCGACGCTGCTCTGCGGGGCCGCCGCCTGGCCGTCCGAGGTGCAACTCCCGGCGCTGCTGGCGGCAATCATCGCCATGGGCATGCTCAATGCTGCGGTAGAGGAAGTGAACGGTCTGGCGGTGGGGCTGACCTATGTCACCGGTGCACTCTCGCGGTTCGGTCGCGGTCTGGGGCGCTGGATCATGGGCGAGCGACGCAATGGCTGGCGGGTCCAACTGGTGCCGTGGAGCGGGATGTTCATCGGCGCCATCCTCGGTGCCGTGCTGGAGCATCACCTGGGGCTCAAAGCGCTGTACGCCAGCGGTTTGCTGGCTGCGTTGATCGGCCTGGTCTCGCTGAAAATCCCACGGCGCTGGCAGTTGGGTTACATGCCGCGCTGACGTCTGCGGCAACATCGACTTCGCCGCCCCGCCGAGAAAGCATTATCATGGCCGCAGTTTTGCTGATCGAGTCCGTCATGAAGTTCGCCATCGCACTGTTTTCCGCCGCCCATGCGCCCTCCTCGCGCCGCGCTCTGCTGTTCGCGCAGGCTGCGCTGGCGGGCGGGCATGAAATTGTCCGGCTGTTTTTCTATCAGGACGGGGTCTACAACGCGTCCGACGCCGTGGTCACGCCCCAGGACGAACTGGACCTGCCCAAACAGTGGCGAACCTTCATCACCGAACAAAACCTCGACGGTGTGGTGTGCATCGCCGCCGCCCTGCGCCGTGGCGTGTTGAATACCGAAGAAGCCGGGCGTTATCAGCGTGATGCCGTGGCGGTCAGCGCGCCGTGGGAATTGTCCGGTCTCGGCCAGTTGCATGACGCGGTGCAGGATGCCGACCGCCTGATCTGCTTCGGAGGCGCATGACATGGCCAAATCCCTTCTGATTATCAGCCGTCAATCGCCATGGTCCGGCCCCGGTGCCCGCGAAGCGCTGGACATCGTGCTGGCCGGCGGCGCCTTCGATCTGCCGATCGGTTTGCTGTTTCTCGACGACGGTGTGTTGCAACTGGCCGCCGGGCAGAACGCCAGGGCCCTGCAACAAAAAGACCTGAGCGCCAACCTGCAAGCGCTGCCGATGTTCGGCGTCGAAGAGCTGTTCTACTGCGCCGACAGCGCCAGTGCTCGCGGCCTCGGCGATCGTTCGCTGGACGAGGCGCAGCCATTGGCCGCCGAGCAAATCACCGCCCTTATTGACCGTTACGACCAGGTGATCACCCTCTGATGTCGACTTTGCATGTGTTGTCTCATTCCCCGTTCGGCGACGAACGTCTGACCAGTTGCCTGCGCTTGCTCGGTGCTGCCGACGCGCTGCTGCTGTGTGGTGATGCCGCTTACGCGCTGCAAGCCGGCACCGCGCCGTTCAATGCGCTAGAAACTCGCCGAGTGAAACTGTTCGTGCTGGCCGAAGATGCGCAAGCCCGTGCCGTGCAGGTTCCGGACTGGGCCGAAGCCATCGATTACCCGGCCTTTGTCGAGCTGTCGATCCATCACGATAAGGTCAACAGCTGGCTATGAATGCGCTGACCGTCGGCGCTCGCGCCATCGAACTGGACAAGGACGGCTTCCTGGTCGACCTCAACGATTGGTCGGCCGAAGTCGCCAGCGCCCTCGCCGCTGCCGAAGACATCGAACTAAGCCCGGAACACTGGGAAGTCCTCGAACTGCTGCGCAGCTTCTATGCCGAATTCCAGCTGTCGCCGGCCACACGGCCGCTGATCAAGTACACCGCGCTCAAGCTCGGCGCGGAGAAAGGCAACAGCCTGCACCTGAACCGACTGTTCAAAGGCACCCCTGCCAAACTCGCCGCGAAACTGGCGGGCCTGCCCAAACCGACGAATTGCCTATGACCGACTATCCAGCGCTGACCCTCGAAACGCCCGCCGAGCATCCGTTCGCCCAGTTCGTGCGCATCCTCGGCAAGGGCAAGCGCGGCGCCCGCGACCTGACCCGCGAGGAAGCCCGGGAAGCCATGGGCATGGTGCTCGACGAAGCGGTTGAAGAAACCCAGCTCGGCGCCTTCCTGATGTTGCTGCGGCACAAGGAAGAAAGCGCCGAGGAAATGGCCGGTTTCACCGAGGCCTTGCGTGAACGCCTGCAGGCGCCAGCGCTGAACGTGGATCTGGACTGGCCGACCTATGCCGGCAAGAAGCGCCACCTGCCGTGGTATCTGCTGGCGGCCAAGTGCCTGGCGCAAAACGGTGTACGCATCTTCATGCACGGCGGCGGCGCGCACACGGCCGGGCGTTTGTATTCAGAACAACTGCTGGGCGAGCTGAACATCCCGCTGTGCCGCAACTGGCAACAGGTCGGCGCGGCGCTGGATAACGGTGGCCTGGCCTTCATGCCACTGGTGGACTGGGCACCGCAGCTGCAACGGATGATCGACCTGCGCAGCACCCTCGGCCTGCGCTCGCCGATCCACTCGCTGGCGCGAATTCTCAATCCGTTGGGCGCGCGTTGCGGTTTGCAGAGCATTTTCCACCCCGGCTACCAAGCGGTGCACCGCGATGCCAGCGGTCTGCTGGGCGATACGGCGATCGTGATCAAGGGCGACGGCGGCGAAATCGAGATCAACCCGGATGCCGACAGTCACTTGTACGGCACCACTGGCGGCGAGAGCTGGGACGAGGAATGGCCGCAGCTGTCGGCGCAGCGTCACGTCAAACCGGCGTCGCTGGATATCGAGCATCTGAAAGCCGTCTGGCGCGGTGATGTGGTCGACAGCTACCCGCAAATGGCGCTGATTTCGACCATGGCACTGGCGCTGCGTGGTCTTGGCCAAAACCGGGAACAGGCGTTCGAAACCGCCGAGCAATACTGGGCTGCACGGAACAAATCGATTTAACCGATCATTCACGCCCGATCTTTGCGCTTTTTGTTCGAACTCATCGGAATAGACTCCACTCCAACGATTATTGGTTTCTGGAGTCTTGATCATGGGTTTACTCGTCGACGGCCGCTGGCAGGACAAGTGGTACGAAAGCAGCAAGGGCGGCGCGTTCCAGCGCGAACAGGCGCAGCGCCGTAACTGGGTCACTCGTAACGGCGAGCCGGGCCCGAGCGGTGAAGGCGGTTTTGCCGCCGAAGCCGGGCGTTATCACCTCTACGTCTCCCTCGCCTGTCCGTGGGCGCACCGCACGCTGATCCTGCGCAAGCTCAAGGGCCTGGAAAGCCTGATCGACGTTTCAGTCGTCAGCTGGCTGATGCTGGAAAACGGCTGGACCTTCGACCAGAACCTCGGCTCGACCGGTGACAAGCTCGACCACTTCGACTTCATGCACCAGCGCTACACCGCTGACACCGCCGACTACACCGGGCGCGTCACCGTGCCGGTACTGTGGGACAAGAAACTCAAGCGCATCGTCAGCAACGAATCGGCGGAGATCATCCGCATGTTCAACAGCGCCTTCGATGACTTGACCGGCAACGATCTGGACCTCTACCCGGCACCGCTACGTAACGAAATCGATGCGCTGAACGAGCGGATCTACCCCGCCGTGAACAACGGCGTGTATCGCGCCGGTTTCGCGACCTCGCAAAATGCCTATGAAGAAGCGTTCGATGATGTGTTTGCCGAACTCGATCATCTGGAGCAGGTGCTGAGCGCCAACCGTTATCTGACGGGCGAATACCTGACCGAGGCGGACGTGCGGTTGTTCACCACGCTGATTCGTTTCGACGCGGTGTACCACGGGCACTTCAAATGCAATCTGCGGCGGATCAGCGATTATCCGAACCTGTCGAACTGGCTGCGTGAGATGTACCAGTGGCCGGGCGTTGCGGAGACCGTGGATTTCCAGCACATCAAGAATCACTACTACGGCAGCCACAAGACCATCAACCCGACCGGGGTGGTGCCGAAGGGGCCGGAACAGGATTTCAGTGTGGCCCATGACCGGAACCGGTTGGGCGGAAAAGAGGTTTGGCGCCGGAGCTGATCAGGGGATTACCCCGATTGTGAAGACCCCATCGCGAGCAAGCTCGCTCCCACTGAGGATTTGTGCGATCGCTGAGATTTCAGCTTCAGCACAATACCTGTGGGAGCGAGCTTGCTCGCGATGGGGGCAGCTCGGTCTCTAGACCTGCGCCTGAGCCCCTTCAAACCACGCCAGTTTCGCGCGCAGTTGCACCACTTCGCCGACGATTACCAATGTCGGCGCATGCACTTCATGCTCCGCCACCAGACGCGGCAGATCGGCCAGGGTGCCGGTGAAGACCCGCTGATTGACCGTGGTGCCCTGCTGGATCAACGCTGCCGGGGTATCGGCCGCACGACCATGCTTGATCAACTGCTCGCAGATGACCGGCAGCCCCACCAGGCCCATGTAGAACACCAGCGTCTGCGCCGGCGCGACGAGGTCGGCCCACGGCAGATCGGTGGAACCGTCCTTCAGGTGCCCGGTGACGAAACGTACCGACTGCGCGTAATCGCGATGAGTCAGCGGAATCCCGGCATACGCCGCGCAACCGCTGGCCGCGGTTATGCCCGGCACCACCTGGAACGGGATGCCATGGGCCGCCAGTTCTTCGATCTCTTCGCCGCCACGGCCGAAGATGAACGGATCTCCGCCCTTCAACCGCACCACACGCTTGCCGGCCTTGGCCAGATCCACCAGTTGCTGGTTGATCTGATCCTGCGGCACGGCGTGATCGGCGCGACGCTTGCCGACGTAGACACGCTCGGCATCACGACGGCACAGCTCAAGAATCGCAGGCGCCACCAGGCGGTCATACAGCACCACATCGGCTTGCTGCATCAGGCGCAAGGCACGGAAGGTCAGCAGATCCGGATCACCCGGCCCTGCGCCGACCAGATACACCTCGCCGGTCGCCACAGTCGCTTCGCCATCGATTTTCGCCTGCAACAGACGCTCGGCTTCGGCGCCCTGCCCGGCCAGCTGGCGGTCGGCAATCGGGCCCTGAAATACATCTTCCCAAAAGGCACGACGCTGCTGCACATCGGGAAACAGGCCTTTGACCTGATCACGAAAACGCGCGGCCAGACCGGCCAGATGGCCGTAGGTGGAAGGAATCCAGGTTTCGATCTTGGCGCGAATCAGCCGGGCCAGCACCGGCGCATCGCCGCCGCTGGACACCGCGATGATCAACGGTGAACGATCAACAATCGCCGGGAAAATCACGCTGCACAGCGCCGGCGCATCCACCACGTTGACCGGCACGCAGCGCCGATGGGCATCGGCGGAGACTTGCGCGTTCAAGGCTTCGTCGTCGGTGGCGGCAATGATCAGCCCGCAACCGTCCAGATCCGTCTCGGCGTAACCGCGCAACAGGCACTCACCACCGCTGGCGGCAACCAGTTCGCGCAGTTGCGCTTCGATTTCAGGTGCGACCACCCGCAGCAGCGCACCGGCATCGGCCAGCAGGCGGGATTTGCGCAAGGCAATTTCCCCCCCACCGACAACCAACACACGACTGCCGCGCAGGTTGTGAAACAGCGGCAGATATTTCATTTAGCCGATGACCTCGAGGCCACCCATGTAAGGCTTCAGCACGTCCGGCACACGGATCGAACCGTCGGCCTGCTGGTAGTTCTCCAGCACGGCCACCAGGGTACGACCGACCGCCAGACCGGAACCGTTCAGGGTATGCACCAGCTCAGGCTTGCCGGTTTCCGGGTTGCGGAAACGCGCCTGCATGCGGCGAGCCTGGAAGTCGCCGCAGTTGGAGCACGACGAGATTTCGCGGTATTTGTCCTGGCTCGGGATCCACACTTCCAAGTCGTAAGTCTTGACCGCACTGAAGCCCATGTCGCCGGTGCACAGCGCCAGGGTACGGTAAGGCAGACCCAGCAGTTGCAGGACTTTTTCGGCGTTGGCGGTCAGGCCTTCCAGCGCTTCCATCGACTTCGACGGCTCGACGATCTGCACCATCTCGACCTTGTCGAACTGGTGCTGGCGGATCATGCCGCGGGTGTCACGACCCGACGCGCCGGCTTCGCTGCGGAAGCACGGGGTGTGGGCAACGAACTTGATCGGCAGTTGTTTCGAATCGACGATTTCGCCGGCCACGATGTTGGTCAGCGACACTTCGGCGGTCGGGATCAGGTACAGATCGGCTTCGCCTTCGCGACCGATCTTGAACAGGTCTTCTTCGAACTTCGGCAACTGACCGGTGCCTTGCAGCGCAGGAGCCTGAACCAGATAAGGCGTGTAGGCCTCTTCGTAGCCGTGCTCGGTGACGTGCAGGTTGATCATGAACTGCGCCAGTGCGCGATGCAGACGGGCAATCGGGCCACGCAGCAGGGCGAAACGTGCGCCGGACAACTTGGCGGCGGTTTCGAAGTCGAGCCAGCCGAACTTCTCGCCCAGGGCTACGTGGTCCTGAACCGGGAAGTCGAACGCGGTCGGGGTGCCCCAGCGGCGCACTTCGACGTTGCCGTCTTCGTCTTCGCCAACCGGTACCGATTCGTGCGGCAGGTTCGGGATGCCCAGCAGGATCGAGTCCAACTCGGTCTGGATCGCGTCCAGCTCGACTTTACCGGCGCTCAGTTCGCCCGCCATGCGCTCGACGTCCGCCATCAGCGGCGCGATGTCTTCGCCGCGCTGCTTGGCCTGACCGATGGATTTGGAACGCGCGTTACGCTCAGCCTGCAGTGCTTCGGTGCGGGTCTGGACGGTCTTGCGCTGTTCTTCCAGCGCTTCGATGCGCGCGACATCCAGGGCAAAGCCACGGGAAGCCAGGCGGTCCGCTACGTCCTGGAGGTTGCTACGTAACAGTTTGGAATCGAGCATGTCGGTTTCTCGTTATCAAAGTTTGGTCAAGGACAGGCCGGCCCACGTCGCGAGCAGCCCGCCGAATACGCTGATGGCCGCATAGCCCAGGGCCAGCGGCACTTGCCCGCTTTCCAGCAGACGCACCGTATCCAGTGAAAAGGATGAAAAAGTCGTCAGCCCCCCGAGGAAGCCGACCATCAACCCGGCGCGCACCTCGATCGGTACTTCCGGGCGTATCAAAAACAGGCCGTACAACACGCCGATCAACAGGCAGCCCACGATATTAACGGCCAGCGTCGCGGTATAGAAGTGCCGCGGCCAATTGGCGTTGACCCAATTGCCGGTGGCGAAGCGCAACAAGGTGCCGGCAACCCCGCCGACGGAGACTGCAACGATCAATGGAACCACTATTTTCTCCGCTGCCGGGGGCTTAAACGATCGAGTTGGGCAAGGTGGTTGAGCTTCTCGCCGATCTTCAACTCCAGGCCACGGGGCACCGGTTGGTAGAACGGAATCGGGTCGAGTTCATCCGGGAAATAGTCTTCGCCGGCGGCATAGGCGTCCGGCTCGTCATGGGCGTAGCGGTATTCGTCGCCGTAACCCAATTGCTTCATCAGTTTGGTCGGGGCATTGCGCAAATGCAGCGGCACTTCCAGCGAGCCGTGCTCGGCGGCGGCGCGCAGCGCGGTCTTGAAGCCCATGTACACCGCGTTGCTTTTCGGCGCACAAGCCAGATAGGTGATGGCCTGAGCCACTGCCAGCTCACCTTCCGGACTGCCAAGACGCTCCTGCACTTCCCACGCGGCCAGGCACAGGCTCAGCGCGCGGGGGTCGGCATTGCCGATGTCTTCGCTGGCCATGCGCACCACGCGGCGGGCCAGGTACAGCGGATCGCAGCCGCCATCGATCATTCGCGCGAACCAGTACAGCGCGCCGTCCGGGTTCGAACCGCGCACAGATTTGTGCAGCGCAGAAATCTGATCGTAGAACGCTTCGCCACCCTTGTCGAAACGTCGGCGAGTATCGCCGAGCAGGCTTTGCAGCAGCTCGGTGCCCATCTCGCTGTTGTCTTCGGCCAGGTCCGAGGCGTTTTCCAGCAGATTGAGCAAGCGCCGGCCATCGCCATCGGCGGCGGACAGCAGCATCTGGAAGCCTTCATCGCTGAGGGTCAGATGCCGCTTGCCCAGGCCACGGTCTTCGGTGAGGGCGCGGTGCACCAGTTTGCGCAACGCCGCTTCGTCGAGGCTCTTGAGTACATAGACCCGCGCCCGCGACAGCAATGCGTTGTTCAATTCGAAGGAAGGGTTTTCGGTGGTCGCGCCGATGAAGATCAGCGTGCCGTCTTCAACGTACGGCAGAAACGCATCCTGCTGCGACTTGTTGAAGCGGTGCACTTCATCGACAAACAGGATCGTGCGCTTTCCATACTGGCCGGCCTGCTGTTTGGCGATCTCCACCGCCTGACGGATCTCTTTGACGCCGGCCAACACGGCCGACACCGTTTCGAAGTGCGCATCCGAGACTTCCGCCAGCAACCGCGCCAAGGTGGTCTTGCCCACGCCCGGCGGGCCCCAGAAGATCATCGAATGCAGGGCACCCTGCTCCAGCGCTTCGCGCAGTGGTTTGCCGCGAGCGAGCACGTGTTCCTGACCGACGTACTCATCCAGATTGGTCGCCCGCAAACGGGCGGCCAGCGGCTGGGCAATCGGCGCACTGCGAAACAGATCCATCACGTACCGTTGAAACCTCTGTGTTTATTCCTGGATCACATCGGCACCCTTCGGGATGTCGAACTTGAACTTCGAGGCCGGGACCGCTTCATTGGCCTTCACCCCGGTGAACAGGATGTTGGTGCGCTGGCCGACGCTGTCGATCAGTTGCATGTCATTGACCAGACCGTTGCGGAACGACAGGCGCAGGCTGTCGAACAGGGTGTCCTTGGTTTTCGGCTTCAGGGTGAAATCGATCACGCCGCCCGCCTCTTTCGCGCTGATGTCGAAGCTCTGGCTGATCTTCGATACGTCACCGGACAGCAACAGGGCCGGGGTCTGGGTCAGACGCTCGTCCAGTTTCTTGATGGTGGCCTGCTCCAGGTCCGGGTCCCACAGGGTGACTTTCTTGCCGTCGGAGACCATGGTCTGCTCGGCCGGTGCATTGGTGTGCCAGTAGAACAGGCCCGGACGCTGCAGGGTCATGTCGCCAGTGGTTTCCTGCAACTGGGTGCCGCTGCCGTCGAGGGTCAGCTGGGAGAAGTTGGCGGTCAGGGTCTTGGATGTTTCCAGCAATTGGGTCAGGCGAGCCACATCCTTGTCATCGGCGTGAGCCGTGAGGGTGGTCAGAGCCAGTACCGGCAGCAACATGCGGATAAGACGCATGGGAGTCCTCTTGAATACGCGTAGGAAAGTGGACGGCGCCTCATGCACCGCCCATTGCATTTGAATCAGTCGCGCACCGGGCCAGGGGCCAGGACTTCGCGGGAACCGTTGGTGTTCATGGACGTCACGACCCCGGCCATTTCCATGGCTTCGATCATGCGCGCGGCACGGTTGTAGCCGATCTTCAGCTTGCGCTGTACGGCGGAAATGGAGGCACGACGGCTTTCCAGCACGAACTGCACGGCTTCGTCGTACAGCGCGTCGGCTTCCGGATCGTCACCGTCACCACCGCCGCTACTGCCTTCGAAACCACTGCCCGCCTCTTCGACGCCGTTGAGGATGTCGTCGTTGTATTCCGGCGCGCCGCGCAGTTTCCAGGCCTCAACCACCCGGTGAACTTCATCGTCGGACACGAATGCGCCGTGAACCCGGATCGGCAGGCTGGTGCCCGGTGGCATGTAGAGCATGTCACCGTGGCCGAGCAGTTGTTCGGCGCCGCCCTGGTCGATGATGGTCCGGGAGTCGATCTTGCTCGATACCTGGAACGCCATGCGCGTCGGGATGTTGGCCTTGATCAGACCGGTGATCACGTCCACCGACGGCCGCTGGGTCGCGAGGATCAGGTGGATACCAGCCGCACGCGCCTTCTGGGCGATACGGGCGATCAGTTCTTCAACCTTCTTGCCGACGATCATCATCATGTCGGCGAATTCGTCCACGACCACGACGATGGTCGGCAGCTTCTGCAACAGCGGCGCTTCGTCGTGGATGCTTTCGCGCTTGTACAGCGGATCGCTCAACGGCTCGCCGGCGTCCTGGGCTTCCTTGACCTTGGCATTAAAGCCGGACAGGTTTCGCACGCCCATCTTCGCCATCAGCTTGTAGCGACGCTCCATCTCGGCAACGCTCCAGCGCAGGGCGTTGGCGGCGTCCTTCATGTCGGTCACGACCGGGCACAGCAGGTGCGGAATGCCTTCGTAGATCGACAGTTCCAACATTTTCGGGTCGATCATGATCAGCTTGGCGTCGTCCGGGCCGGACTTGAACAGGATCGAGAGGATCATCGCGTTCACGCCCACCGACTTACCGGAACCGGTCGTACCGGCCACCAGCAGGTGCGGCATCTTCGCCAGGTCGGTGATGACCGGTTTGCCGCCGATGTCGTGGCCCAGGGCCAGAGTGACCGGCGACTTGAAGTTGTCGTACTCGGGCGTCGACAGCACTTCGGAGAAGCGCACGATCTGGCGGTCTTCGTTGGGGATCTCGATACCGACCGTGGTCTTGCCCGGAATCACTTCCACCACCCGCACACTGGTCACGGCCAGCGAACGAGCAAGGTCTTTCGCCAGGTTGGCAATACGGCTGACCTTCACACCGGCAGCCGGCTGGATTTCGTAACGGGTAATGACCGGGCCCGGATGGATCGAGTCCACGGTGACTTCGACGCCGAACTCCTTGAGCTTGATCTCCAGCAAGTGACCGACCGCTGCCAGGGATTCGGGCGAATAATTGAGTTGTTTCTTTTCCGCAGGATCGAGGATCGAGATCGGCGGCAAGGTGCCTTCCACGGCGCTGTCGACGAACAACGGCACCTGCTTCTCTTTCTGCACGCGCTTACTCGGCTCCGGCGCCTTGACCGGGGCCGGGGCGATGACCGGCGGAACCTGCTTCTCGCGCTCGGACATGTGTTTGCTCAGGGCCTGCTCGCGCTCGATCAGGCGTTCCTTGACCTTGGCCTGCTCGCGCTTGTCGGTGACGGTCGGCGCGACCACGTCGTGCACCCGGTCATCGACTTCACGCAGTTGCGCCACCAGTTGCTTGCGCTCGGTACGCGCCGACCACCAGCGATTGATCGCACCCTGGAACAGTTCGAACAGGTCGAGGGTAATCTTGCCGGTGACGTCCATCACCTTGAACCACGACAGGTCGGTGAACACAGTCAGGCCGAACAGAAACAGTGCGATGAACAGCAATGTGCTGCCCTGAATGTTCAGGGCGTTGCGGGCCAGGTCACCGAGGCTTTCACCCAGCGCGCCACCCGCACCGGCCGGCAACGCGGTGGCCGCATGGAAATGTATGTGCGCCAGCGCAGCGCCGGACAGCACCAGAAACACCAGGCCGATCAGGCGCCAGGAAAACAGCCAGCCGCTCCACTGCCACGGCTCGTGACGCTGACGGAAGATCTGATACGCCTTGATCGCCAGCAGCAACGGGAAGATGTACGCGAAGTAACCCAGCACCATGAACAGGATGTCGGCGCTATAGGAGCCCGCCGGACCGCCGAAATTCTGCACGTCGTCGATCTTGCTGTTGTGGCTCCAGCCCGGATCGTCCTTGCCGTAGGTCAGCAAGGCCATCATCAGGAACAGGCACAGAGCGCCGATGGCGATCAATGCACCTTCCTTGAGCCGGTAGTGCAATTGCTGGCGCCAAAGCGGAACGACTGTTTTTGGTGCTTCCGTGGATTTCTTCAAAACGCTTCTTTTCCTGCGCCAGCGGCGCGTCCATCTATTGAATGACGATAAAAAACTGCCCAATCCAGGCAGGTAAAAAATTGACGGGCGCAACTGAGACTACTTTTAACACTGCGCCCGCTCTTTTATAAACACGGCACACTGCGAATATTCTGTAACAGCCCGGCATTGTACGGGTTTGCGCGTTCGATGCCATGCTTCGAACCCCATGTTCAAGCATAGCCAAGCAGACCAAACCTGCGACGCAATTTGAGCATGCATTGTCTTTTGTGACAAAGGCTTATGAGGTGTATTTGATGAACGTAGCGAAGCATGCACCCTCAAGCTCGTCGCCCGTCTACGACCGCATCCCGGAAGGCAAGTTGCAGCAGCGTCGACTTCGCGCAGGTTCGGGAGGACATTCGCGCCATTTAACGGCACACTTTGCAACGGGCCATGCCGCCCACCGCCCTCCCCTTCTGCAAGCCTGGACGCCATGCTGACTTGGTTACAACGCAATTCACTGACTTTCCCGCCGCTGGAAAAGGCCATGCGCGATCCCAACGGATTGCTGGCGGCCGGCGGTGACCTGTCCGCCGATCGCCTGATCCAGGCCTATCGCCACGGTTGCTTTCCGTGGTTCTCCGAAGGACAGCCGATCCTCTGGTGGTCGCCGGATCCGCGCACCGTATTGTTTCCCGACGAACTGCACGTCTCGCGCAGCCTGGGCAAACTGCTGCGCCAGCAACGCTATCAAGTGACCTTCGATCAGGACTTCGAAGCGGTTATCCGCGCCTGCGCCGCGCCACGGGATTATGCCGATGGCACCTGGATCACCCAGGCCATGCAGGATGCCTATATTGAACTGCACCAGCGGGGCTTCGCCCATTCAGTGGAAGTGTGGGATGAGGGCAAACTGGTCGGCGGCCTCTATGGCCTGGCGATGGGGCAGCTGTTTTTTGGGGAATCGATGTTCAGTCGCGCCGACAATGCTTCCAAGTACGGCTTTGCCACACTGGTACGGCACCTGAAAGACTCCGGTTTCGTGTTGATCGACTGCCAGATGCCGACCGATCATCTGCACAGCCTGGGCGCCCGGGCAATTTCCCGCCCCGCCTTTGCCGAGTATCTGGCCCGGCACCTCGACCGACCCAACCTGGCCACCTGGGTTTGCTGAGCGACTTTTGCGCGCGTGGCTTACACTTAATTCACCAGCTTACCCCTGAGGGTTGATCATGACCGAGTTGGCGCGGTTGAAGTTTTATGCCACTCAGCCTCACTCCTGCAGTTATCTGCCCGAGGAACAGGCCACGACCCTGTTTCTCGATCCGAGCCAGCCCATGGATGTGCATGTCTACGCAGACCTGTCGGAAATGGGCTTTCGTCGCAGCGGCGATCATCTGTACCGCCCGCATTGCCAGAACTGCAATGCCTGCGTGCCTGCGCGCATTCCGGTCGCGCAGTTCAATCCCAATCGCCAGCAGAAGCGCATTTTCAAACGCAACGCCGACCTGCAGGTGCGCCCGGTCAAGCCGGCCTTCAGCGAAGAATATTTCGATCTTTATCAGCGCTACATCGAACAGCGTCATGCCGACGGCGACATGTACCCGCCAAGCCGTGATCAATTCTCGACTTTTCTGGTTCGCGACCTGCCCTTCTCACGCTTCTATGAGTTTCGGCTCGACGGACGGTTGCTGGCCGTCGCCGTCACCGACCTGCTGCCCAATGGCCTGTCGGCGGTTTACACCTTTTACGAACCGGAAGAAGAACGCCGCAGCCTGGGACGCTATGCCATCCTCTGGCAGATTGGCGAAGCCCAGCGGCTGGGGCTCGAAGCGGTGTACCTGGGTTACTGGATCAAAAACTGCAAAAAGATGAACTACAAGACCCAATATCGACCTATCGAACTGCTGATTAATCAGCGCTGGGTTATCTTGAACTGAATGCAAGCCCTAAACCCCTTGGCGTAAACCCCATTTTTCGGGCACAATGCACGCCGCTTTTGCCTGGCGCAGTTGCACCGGGCCATTCATTGGATACCGAGGGCTTTACTGCATGTCGAAAGAAGACAGCTTCGAAATGGAAGGCACTGTCGTCGACACCCTGCCCAACACCATGTTTCGTGTGGAGTTGGAAAATGGGCACGTCGTAACCGCGCATATTTCCGGCAAGATGCGCAAGAACTACATTCGTATTCTTACCGGTGACAAAGTGCGCGTCGAGCTGACGCCCTATGACTTGAGCAAAGGGCGTATTACTTACCGCGCTCGCTAATCAAGTCAATACAAGACGCCCGGCATTTGCCGGGCGTTTTTGTTTGTCCGGGATTTGGCGCTTTGGGTTTGTACTTGAGTTTTGAGTGTATATCCGTTGCTGCGGTAACGGCTTCTTAGGGTTCCGCCCTTACGGCGGGTCACTTTTTTCAAACGCCAAAAAAGTAACCAAAAAGTCTTGGCCCCCGGCGTACGGCACTTCGCTTAGGCTCAGTGTTCCCTCGCTACGGTGTCCATCAGGGGGCATCGCCTACGGTTTGCTTCGCTGCACCTCCTCTCGATGTATGCGGCTTCGCCGCACGGCGCTGCGCGCCTACCCCCTGATGGACACCTCCGCTCGGCCTGCCGAAGGGGCAAAAAATCAAAAGCCAGAGCCAGAGCCAGAGCAAAAGCCAGATCAAGAGCCTCCCCTCACCCTAGCCCTCTCCCGGAGGGAGAGGGAACTGATCGAGTGGTTTGGGAGAAGTTCGCCGACGTGCGATACCGCGTTGAACTCAGGTTTTGAAAAGCACACCAGTCGGCTCCCTCTCCTAGGGGAGAGGGCTGGGGTGGGTAAATCCACCACAAAACCAAAGCCGAACACGCCGTGCTCCTCCCCACTCACCACGATGAGCGTAAGCTCGAGTACCGCTTTTGATCGCAAGGCCCGTCGGCAGGCTGAGTGGAGGGATTGATTCGGGGGTGGGAGCGCAGCGACCATTTGGCGAAGCCAAACACATCGAGAGGAGGTGCAGCGAAGCAAACCGTAGGCGATGCCCCCGGATCAATCCCGGAGCGAAGGAACCCGAGCCACAGCGAGGGCCGTACGTCAGGGTAAAGCCTTTTGGGTTACCTTTTCGGCGTTTGGAAAAGGTGACCCGCCGTAAGGGCGGAACCCCAAGAAGCCGTTACCGCAGCAACGGATATTCACACCAAACAACCAGACAACAAAAAGGCGCCCGAAGGCGCCTTTTCACTTACCAGCCATCAGGCCATTTCTGCGGTGGTCTCGAAGTCAAACGTCAGCTCACCATCCTTGATGTCGATGTGCACCACACCGCCATGCTCGGCCAGTTCGCCAAACAGAATCTCCTCCGCCAGTGGACGCTTGATCTTGTCCTGGATCAGACGCGCCATCGGACGAGCGCCCATTGCCGAGTCGTAGCCACCGGCCGCCAGCCAGCTGCGCGCCGCGTCGGTAACTTCCAGAAGCACCCGCTTGTCTTCCAGCTGCGCCTGAAGTTCGGTGAGGAACTTGTCCACCACGCTTTTGATGACCTCATGACTGAGGCGACCAAATTGAATGATGGTGTCCAGGCGGTTGCGGAATTCCGGCGTAAAGCTCTTCTTGATCACTTCCATCGCATCGGACGAGTGGTCCTGATGAGTGAAACCGATCGAAGCACGCGCCGCGGTTTCGGCACCGGCGTTGGTGGTCATGATCACGATCACGTTGCGGAAGTCGGCCTTGCGCCCGTTGTTGTCGGTCAGCGTGCCGTGATCCATCACCTGCAGCAGCAGGTTGAAGACTTCCGGATGCGCCTTCTCGATTTCATCGAGCAGCAATACGCAATGCGGTTGCTTGGTAATCGCCTCGGTCAACAGACCGCCCTGGTCGAAACCGACATAACCCGGAGGCGCACCGATCAGACGCGATACGGTGTGGCGCTCCATGTATTCGGACATGTCGAAACGAACCAGTTCGATCCCCAGCGCCTTGGCCAATTGCCGCGCAGCCTCGGTTTTACCGACACCGGTAGGCCCGGCGAACAGGAACGAACCGACTGGCTTGTCCGGCGACTTGAGGCCCGCACGGGACAGTTTGATCGCGGTCGACAGCGAATCGATCGCCGCATCCTGACCAAACACCGTCAGCTTAAGGTCGCGTTCCAGGTTACGCAGCAGCTCCTTGTCGGAACTGGTGACGTGTTTTGGCGGAATCCGCGCGATCTTCGCCACGATATCCTCAACCTGTGGCACGTCGATGCGCTTCACGCGCTTGTCGACCGGTTGCAGACGCTGGTAGGCGCCCGCCTCGTCGATTACATCGATGGCCTTGTCCGGCATATGCCGGTCATTGATGTAGCGCGATGCCAGTTCTGCAGCGGCGCGCAGCGACTCATCGCTGTACTCGATGTTGTGGTGCTGCTCGAAGCGCCCTTTCAGGCCGCGCAGGATGCCGATGGTGTCTTCCACAGACGGCTCGACCACATCGACCTTCTGGAAGCGACGCGCCAGGGCACGGTCTTTTTCGAAGATGCCACGGAATTCCTGGAACGTGGTCGAACCGATGCAGCGAATATCACCCGACGACAGCAGCGGCTTGAGCAGGTTCGAGGCATCCATGACGCCACCGGACGCAGCACCCGCACCGATGATGGTGTGGATCTCGTCGATGAACAGAATCGCCTGCGGACGTTTTTTCAGCTCGCCGAGCAGTGCCTTGAAGCGCTTCTCGAAATCGCCGCGATATTTGGTGCCTGCGAGCAAGGCGCCCAGATCGAGGGAATAAACGACGCTGTTGGCCAGCAGATCCGGCACCTGGTTGTCGACAATGCGCTTGGCCAGACCTTCGGCAATCGCGGTTTTACCCACACCTGCCTCGCCTACCAGCAACGGATTGTTCTTGCGCCGACGCGCGAGAATCTGCGCGACACGCTCGACTTCCGTTTCACGCCCGACCAGCGGATCGATCCGGCCCTGGCGTGCGAGTTCGTTGAGATTGCTGGCATACGCATCCAGCGGATTGCCTGAAGAAGAAGACTCACCGCCCTCGTCGTCCTGCATGTCTTGTTCACCTTCAGAGTGATCGCCATGCCCCGGCACCTTGGAAATGCCATGGGCGATATAGTTGACGACATCGATTCGTGCAACGCTCTGCTGTTTCAGCAGGAACACTGCCTGACTCTCTTGCTCACTGAAGATTGCAACCAGCACATTGGCGCCGGTTACTTCGCGCTTGCCCGAGCTCTGTACATGAAAGACAGCACGTTGCAGCACACGCTGGAAGCCCAGGGTTGGCTGGGTTTCGCGATCTTCGTCATGGACGGGGATCAGCGGCGTGGTGGAGTCGATGAACTCCTGCAGGTCGTGCTTGAGTTTGTCGAGGTTTGCGCCGCAGGCACGCAATACGGTGGCGGCAGCCTCATTATCCAATAGGGCCAGCAGCAGGTGTTCGACGGTCATGAACTCATGACGCTTCGAACGAGCCTCCTTGAAGGCAAGATTGAGGGTGACTTCGAGCTCGCGGTTTAACATAGCTTCACCTCATACCCAAGTGGTCGGCGATTAACCGTCCTTCTCGATTTCACAGAGTAGCGGATGCTGGCTTTCCCTGGCGTACTGGTTGACCTGCATGGCCTTTGTCTCGGCGATGTCGCGGGTAAACACTCCACATACTGCCCGCCCTTCTGTGTGGACGGCCAGCATGACCTTGGTCGCCAGCTCGCGATTCAGGTTAAAAAACACCTCGAGCACTTCGACGACGAAATCCATCGGTGTGTAGTCATCATTAAACAAAACCACCTTGTACATCGGCGGCGCCTGTAACGCAGGCTTTGCTTCCTGAACAGCAACGCCTGCCGAATCGTCGTCGTGCTCCTGTGGAAGATCCTTTTGGAGAAGCGGGCGATCCTGATTGAATGTTAGTCGAATCTGGCTGATTGCATGCATGGAAAGAAAGGTTCGTCAGTTGTGCAAATACAGTGGTGGGGGCGGCTTGACACGTTTTCAACTCCGACTGCCCGGTCACCTTGACTATCGGGAAAACGGTGTTACAACCAATAGAACCCACAGTGGGTAAAAAAGATCCGCGGAGTCAATCTTTTTAACGGATTCGACTGCGGATGAATTGGATGATACTCCAGCGATGGAGACTGTTGCAGAGGGATTTGAGCATGGTTGTCGGCAAGGTGAAATGGTTCAACAATGCCAAGGGGTTCGGTTTCATCAACACCGACGCCCGCGAGGGGAAAGATGAGGACGGCAAGGAAATCGATTTCTTTGCCCACTACTCCGCCATTGAAATGGACGGGTACAAAACCCTCAAAGCCGGGCAAATCGTCAAATTCGAGATCGTGCAAGGGCCCAAAGGCCTGCACGCCACAAAAATTCAGAATGTCGAGGCCGCAAAAGACGCCGTCTCGCCAGCGGCTCATCAGCAGTCAGTGACCAGCTGAAACGACCAGAACACCTGCCAGAAAACAAACCGCCCGGCTCGATCACTCGAGCCGGGCGGTTTCGTTGCAGCTGTCGTTCTTACATGTGCTTGACGATCGCTTCACCGAAGCCCGACGACGACACCAGCGTGGCGCCTTCCATCAGACGTTCGAAGTCATAGGTCACGGTCTTGGCCTTGATCGCGCCGTTCGTGCCCTTGATGATCAGGTCTGCCGCCTCGGTCCAGCCCAGGTGGCGCAGCATCATCTCCGCCGACAGGATCACCGAACCCGGGTTGACCTGGTCCTTGCCGGCATATTTCGGCGCGGTACCGTGAGTCGCCTCGAACATGGCTACGGTGTCGGACAGGTTGGCGCCCGGCGCGATACCGATACCGCCCACTTCCGCCGCCAGGGCGTCGGAGAGGTAGTCACCGTTGAGGTTGAGGGTGGCGATCACATCGTATTCAGCCGGACGCAGCAGAATCTGCTGGAGCATGGCGTCGGCGATGGCGTCCTTGACGATGACTTCGCGACCGGTTTTCGGGTTCTTGAATTTCATCCACGGGCCGCCATCGAGCAGCTCGGCGCCGAATTCATCCCGCGCCACTTCGTAGCCCCAGTCCTTGAAGGCACCTTCGGTGAATTTCATGATGTTGCCCTTGTGCACGATGGTCAGCGACTTGCGGTCGTTATCCACCACGTATTGCAGGGCCTTGCGCACCAGACGCTTGGTGCCTTCTTTCGAAACCGGCTTGATGCCGATACCGCAATCCTGGTCGAAACGGATCTTGGTGACGCCCATTTCCTCTTTCAGGAACTTGATGACCTTGGTGGCCTCAGGGGAGCCGGCCTTCCATTCGATACCGGCATAAATGTCTTCGGAGTTCTCGCGGAAGATCACCATGTCGACGTCGCCGGGCTTTTTCACCGGGCTCGGTACGCCTTCGAACCACACCACAGGGCGCAGGCAGACATAGAGGTCGAGCTGTTGACGCAGGGCAACGTTGAGGGAGCGGATGCCGCCACCGACCGGGGTGGTCAGCGGGCCCTTGATGGAAACGACGTAATCCTTGACGGCGTCCAGGGTTTCCTGGGGCAGCCAGGTGTCCTGGTCGTAGACTTGAGTTGCTTTTTCGCCAGCATAAACCTCCATCCAGGAAATCTTGCGCTTGCCCCCGTAGGCCTTGGCCACGGCAGCATCAACCACTTTGATCATCACAGGGCTGACGTCGACGCCAATGCCGTCACCTTCAATGAAGGGAATGATCGGGTTATCAGGGACATTGAGAGAATGGTCTGCGTTGACGGTGATTTTGTCGCCGACGGCTGGAACCTGAATCTTCTTGTAACCCATGCTGAACTCCATTGTTTGGATTGAACATCTGGCTTGGTTCGAGCGTAACCCAGTTGAATCAACACGCAAACCCTCTGTTCCGGGCGCGGCCACATCTCGTTTCGTACAAGCCTGAAAGCAAAGGGAAAAGCGCCAATCTCAAGCATTCACGGCGACTCTACGCCCCACCCTGCCCTGCGACCTTTAGACCAATGGACGAGAATCGTTGCATATGAACCATCGGCAGATTGCCAGCTACCTATGTATAATGCCGCCCGCTGACCAAAGGGTCACGACGGCTGGCCTCTCTAGCACGAGACTTTCCGCCTGATTGGTCGGGTTGTTACCGCAGTCCGACTGCTTGACGCTCTACTGATGCACCCAACATCACCGCGAAGATTCTCGACATTCGGTTCATGGATGACTTTGAACGAACGCGCTTACCCGGCGCCCCTCGAGTTTCTGCGCACGCTTTAGCAAAGAAGAGAGAGTTAATCCGAATATGCCCACCCGCTCGAAGATCATCTATACCTTCACCGACGAAGCTCCAGCCCTCGCCACCTATTCCCTGCTGCCGATCATCGAGGCTTACACCGCCTCGGCCGATATCGCCGTGGAAACCCGCGATATCTCTCTTGCAGCACGCATTCTGGCCAGCTTCCCCGAGCAACTGGGCGACAAAGCCGTAGCCGACCACCTCGCCGAACTGGGCGACCTGGCCGTTACGCCTGAAGCCAACATCATCAAGCTGCCGAACATCAGCGCCTCGGTTCCGCAACTGCAAGCCGCGATCAAAGAACTGCAGGCCCAGGGCTACAACCTGCCGGACTACCCGGAAACCGTGACCAGCGACGCCGACAAAGACGCCAAGGCGCGTTACGACAAGGTCAAGGGCAGCGCCGTGAACCCGGTTCTGCGTGAAGGCAACTCCGACCGCCGCGCTCCGCTGTCGGTCAAGAACTACGCGCGCAAGCACCCGCACAAAATGGGCGCCTGGGCCAAGGACTCCAAGTCCCACGTCGCTCACATGAGCACCGGCGATTTCTACGGCAGCGAAAAAGCTGCCCTGATCGACGCCGCTGACGCCGTGAAGATCGAGCTGATCGCCAAAGACGGTACCGCTACCGTCCTGAAGGAAAAAACCACCGTTCAGGCGGGCGAGATCCTCGACTGCTCCGTAATGAGCAAAAAAGCCCTGCGCGCGTTCATCGCCGCTGAAATCGACAGCGCCAAGCAACAAGGCGTGCTGCTGTCGGTTCACCTGAAAGCCACCATGATGAAGGTCTCCGACCCGATCATGTTCGGCCAGATCGTTGCCGAGTTCTACAAAGACGCCCTGACCAAGCACGCTGACGTGCTGGCCGAAATCGGCTTCAACCTGAACAACGGCATCGGCGACCTGTACACCCGCATCAAAGCCCTGCCGGCCGAGCAACAAGCCCAGATCGAAGCTGACATTCAAGCGGTCTACGCCGTTCGTCCGTCGCTGGCAATGGTCAACTCCGACAAAGGCATCACCAACCTGCACGTGCCGAGCGACGTCATCGTCGACGCCTCGATGCCGGCCATGATCCGTGACTCCGGCAAGATGTGGGGCACCGATGGCCAGCTGCACGACACCAAGGCCGTGATCCCGGATCGTTGCTACGCCACCATCTACCAGGCCGTGATCGAAGACTGCAAAGCCAATGGCGCTTTTGATCCGACCACCATGGGCAGCGTGCCAAACGTTGGCCTGATGGCCAAAAAGGCTGAAGAGTACGGCTCCCACGACAAGACCTTCCAGATCAAGGCCGACGGCGTGGTTCGCGTGACCGACAGCAAAGGCACCCTGCTGATGGAACAGGCTGTCGAAGCCGGCGACATCTTCCGCATGTGCCAGACCAAAGACGCGCCGATCCAGGACTGGGTCAAACTGGCCGTCAACCGTGCTCGCGCAAGCAGCACCCCGGCCATTTTCTGGTTGGACCCGATGCGCGCCCACGACGGCGTGGTGATCGAGAAGGTTCAGGCTTACCTGAAGGATCACGACACCGCCGGTCTGGACATCCAGATCATGGCGCCGGTCGACGCGATGAAGTACACCCTGCAGCGCACCCGCGAAGGCAAGGACACCATTTCGGTGACCGGCAACGTACTGCGCGACTACCTGACCGACCTGTTCCCGATCATGGAACTGGGCACCAGCGCCAAGATGCTGTCGATCGTGCCGCTGATGAACGGCGGTGGCCTGTTCGAAACCGGCGCCGGCGGTTCGGCTCCGAAGCACGTGCAGCAACTGGTCGAAGAGAACTTCCTGCGCTGGGATTCGCTGGGTGAATTCCTGGCTCTGGCCGCGTCTCTCGAGCACCTGGGTGTGAACTACAACAACCCGAAAGCGCTGGTTCTGTCCAAGACTCTGGACCAGGCCACTGGCCAGTTCCTGGACAACAACAAGTCGCCATCGCGCAAAGTCGGCAACATCGACAACCGCGGCAGCCACTTCTACCTGGCCATGTACTGGGCACAAGCCCTGGCTGCCCAGACTGAAGACGCTGCACTGCAAGCGCAGTTCGCAACCCTGGCCAAGACCCTGACCGAGAACGAAGCGACCATCGTCGCCGAGCTCAACGCCGTTCAAGGCAAGCCAGTGGACATCGGCGGTTACTACCACGCCAATGCCGAGCTGATCAGCAAGGCCATGCGCCCGAGCGCAACCCTCAACGCGGCGATTGCTGCGCTGGTATAAGGTTGTAAAGGGAACATCACAAACCCCGGCCATGCGCCGGGGTTTGTGTTTCTGCCTTCCGCCCAGGAGATTCAATCAATGCAATGGCTCCCCCACATCACCGTCGCCACTATCGTCGAGGACAATGGTCGTTTCCTGATGGTCGAGGAACACAAGGCTGGCCGTAACGTGCTCAATCAGCCCGCCGGCCATCTGGATCCGGACGAAACCCTGATCGAAGCCGCCGTGCGCGAAACCCTCGAAGAAACCGGCTGGGACGTCGAACCCACCGCCGTCATCGGCATTTATCTGTACACCGCGCCGAGCAATGGCGTGACTTACCAGCGCGTATGCTTCAGCGCCAAAGCCGTGAAACACCACCCGGATTACCAACTGGACGACGGCATCGTCGGCGCCAAGTGGCTGACCCGCGACGAATTATTGGTCCAGCGCGACAACTGGCGCAGCGAGCTGATCATCCGCTGCATCGATGATTATCTGGCCGGCAATCGCTTCGGTCTCGAACTGATCCGCCCTTCCCTTTAGCCTTGAGGCCGTGAGCCTGATAGAATCGCGTCCTTTTTCAAGACACTCATTGAATCCCTATGCGTGATCCAGCCCCTTCTGACACATCCAAGAAGCGCGTCATTGTCGGCATGTCCGGCGGCGTGGACTCTTCCGTTTCCGCTCTCCTGCTGATCGAGCAGGGTTATGAGGTGGAAGGCCTGTTCATGAAGAACTGGGAAGAAGACGACGGAACGGAATACTGCACTGCCATGGACGACCTGGCGGATGCCCAGGCCGTGTGCGACAAAATCGGTATCAAGCTGCACACCGCCAACTTCGCCGCCGAGTACTGGGACAACGTGTTTGAGCATTTCCTGGCCGAATACAAGGCCGGCCGCACGCCGAACCCGGACATCCTGTGCAACCGCGAGATCAAGTTCAAGGCGTTCCTCGACTACGCCATGATGCTCGGCGCCGACCTGATCGCCACCGGCCACTACGTGCGTCGCCGCGACATCGATGGCCGTACCGAACTGCTCAAGGGCCTGGATCCGAATAAGGATCAGAGCTACTTCCTGCACGCCGTCGGCGGTGAACAGATCGCCAAGACCCTGTTCCCGGTCGGTGAGCTGGAGAAACCGGAAGTCCGTGCGATTGCCGAGAAGTACGAGCTGGCGACTGCCAAGAAGAAGGACTCCACGGGAATCTGCTTCATCGGCGAGCGTCGTTTCAGCGATTTCCTCAAGCAATACCTGCCGGCGCAACCGGGCGAGATCAAGACCACCGAAGGCGAAGTCATCGGCCGTCACCACGGCTTGATGTACCACACCATCGGTCAACGCCAGGGCCTGGGCATCGGCGGCCTGAAAGACGCCGGCGACGAGCCGTGGTACGTGCTGCGCAAGGATCTGGACACCAACGAGCTGATCGTCGGCCAGGGCAACAACCATCCATGGCTGTTCTCCGGCGCCCTGCTCGCTTCGGAAATCTATTGGGTCAACCCGATCGACTTGAGCCAACCGCTGCGCCTGACTGCCAAGGTCCGTTATCGCCAGAGCGATCAGGCCTGCACCCTGGAAAAAACCGCGACCGGTTATCGCGCCGTGTTCGACGAGCCACAACGCGCGGTCACGCCGGGCCAGTCGGTGGTGTTCTATGACGGCGAAATCTGCCTCGGTGGCGGCGTGATCGAAGTCGCCGAGCCGTGGAGCGGCCAGGCATGAGTCCGACTCAGGAGCAATTGACGGCTCTGGGTGGCGTGTTTCTCGCCGCCGTACTGGTCGACCGGATCGCCAAGACCGGCCAGACCAATGAGGCCGGCCTGAGTTGCATGCTCGGCAGCCTGCTGGTTCGCGACCCGAAAGACACGCTGGACGTGTACGGCGGCGACGACATCAATCTGCGCGAGGGTTATCGCGCCTTGATCGGCGCCCTCGAGCGCGACCCGAGCACCCTTCAGCGCGAGCCGCTTCGCTACGCTTTGTCGATGCTGGGTCTTGAGCGACAACTGGCCAAGCGCAACGACATGCTCGACGTGATCGGCAAGCGTCTGCCGCAGATCCAGTCGCAGGTCGAACATTTCGGCCCGGCCCACGAAAACGTGATCGCAGCCTGCGGTGCGCTGTATCAGGACACCCTGAGCACCTTGCGCCAACGCATCCAGGTGCACGGCGACATGCGCAACCTGCAGCAGCCGAGCAACGCTTCGAAGATTCGCGCCCTGCTGCTCGCCGGCATTCGTTCGGCACGCCTGTGGCGTCAGCTCGGCGGTCATCGCTGGCAGTTGGTGATCAGTCGTCGCAAGCTGCTCAAAGAGCTGTATCCGTTGATGCGCAGCGAGTAAATCACCGCGCAATAAAAGCTTTGTAGTCTGTAACGCGTAATACGCCGGTCAGTTGGCGACGGACCGGCGGATTTTTTCATGTATGATACGCGCCCCATTTCGTTGCCCGACTGTCCGAGAACACCCCATGCAGCTCTCTTCGCTCACTGCGGTTTCCCCTGTTGACGGCCGCTACGCCGGCAAAACCCAGGCCCTGCGCCCGATTTTCAGCGAGTACGGCCTGATCCGTGCCCGCGTTCTGGTTGAAGTGCGCTGGCTCCAGCGCCTGGCCGCTCACGCCGGCATCCCGGAAGTGCCAGCCTTCTCCGCCGAAGCCAACGCCGTTCTGAACGAACTGGCCGAAAACTTCTCGCTGGAGCACGCCGAGCGCGTGAAAGAGATCGAGCGCACCACCAACCACGACGTGAAGGCGATCGAGTACCTGCTCAAGGAGCAGGCGGCCAAGCTGCCGGAACTGGCCAAGGTCAGCGAGTTCATCCACTTCGCCTGCACCAGCGAGGACATCAACAACCTGTCCCACGCCCTGATGCTGCGCGAAGGCCGTGACGACGTGATGCTGCCGCTGATGCGCCAGACCGCCAACGCCATCCGCGAACTGGCCCTGCGCTTTGCCGACGTGCCAATGCTGTCGCGCACCCACGGTCAGCCGGCTTCGCCGACCACTCTGGGTAAAGAGCTGGCGAACGTGGTTTACCGTCTCGAGCGTCAGATCGCTCAAGTCGCTGCCGTTCCGCTGCTGGGCAAGATCAACGGTGCTGTCGGCAACTACAACGCTCACCTGTCGGCCTACCCGCAGATCGACTGGGAAGCCAACGCCCGCGCCTTCATCGAAGACGAGCTGGGCCTGGCCTTCAACCCGTACACCACGCAGATCGAGCCGCACGACTACATCGCCGAGCTGTTCGACGCCATTGCGCGCTTCAACACCATCCTGATCGACTTCGACCGTGACATCTGGGGCTACATCTCCCTGGGTTACTTCAAGCAGCGCACCATCGCCGGCGAAATCGGTTCGTCGACCATGCCGCACAAGGTCAACCCGATCGACTTCGAAAACTCCGAAGGCAACCTGGGCATCGCCAACGCGCTGTTCCAGCACCTGGCGAGCAAACTGCCGATCTCCCGCTGGCAGCGCGACCTGACCGACTCCACCGTGCTGCGCAACCTCGGTGTCGGCTTCGCCCACAGCGTGATCGCGTACGAAGCCAGCCTCAAAGGCATCAGCAAGCTCGAACTGAACGCTGACAAGATCGCTGCCGATCTGGACGCTTGCTGGGAAGTCTTGGCCGAGCCGATCCAGACCGTGATGCGTCGCTACAACATCGAAAACCCGTACGAGAAGCTGAAAGAACTGACTCGCGGCAAGGGCATCAGCCCTGAAGCGCTGCAGACTTTCATCGATGGCCTGGACATGCCGGCCGCTGCGAAAGCCGAGCTCAAGCAACTGACTCCGGCCAACTACATCGGCAACGCTGTAGCGCAAGCCAAACGCATCTGATCGACTGCTTGACCCGTTTGAGACGCCCGGCCGCGCCGGGCGTTTTTATTCCCGTCTGAAAAATGCTTTTTTTCAATAGGTTACATATGAATCCCGATATTCCTCTTCAACTTCTGGGTGGTCTCACGGCGCGCGAGTTCATGCGCGATTACTGGCAGAAAAAACCACTGCTGATCCGTCAGGCGATTCCTGATTTCGAAAGCCCGATCGACGCCGACGAACTCGCCGGCCTGGCCCTGGAAGAAGAAGTCGAATCGCGCCTGGTGATCGAGCACGGCGAGCGCCCATGGGAACTGCGCCGCGGCCCGTTCGCCGAAGACGAATTCAGCAAACTGCCGGAGCGCGAGTGGACACTGTTGGTGCAGGCCGTCGATCAGTTCGTGCCGGAAGTCAGCGAGCTGCTGGAAAACTTCCGCTTTCTGCCGAGCTGGCGTGTCGATGACGTGATGATCAGCTTTGCAGCACCGGGCGGCAGCGTCGGCCCGCACTTCGACAACTACGACGTGTTCCTGCTGCAAGGCCACGGCAAGCGCAATTGGAAAATCGGCCAGATGTGCGATTCCGAGAGCCCGCTGCTGCAACATGCGGACCTGCGCATCCTCGCCGAATTCCACGAGACCGAAGAGTGGGTCCTGGAACCGGGCGACATGCTCTACCTGCCGCCGCGCCTGGCCCACTGCGGCGTGGCCGTCGATGACTGCATGACCTACTCGGTCGGCTTCCGCGCACCGAGCGCCGCTGAAGTGCTGACCCACTTCACCGACTTCCTCAGCCAGTTCCTGACTGACGAAGAGCGCTACACCGACGCCGATGCGAAACCGGTCAGCGATGATCCGCACCAGATCCAGCACGATGCTTTGGGCCGCCTGAAAGCGCTGCTCGCCGAGCACATGAGCGACGAACGTCTGCTGCTGACCTGGTTCGGCCAGTACATGACCGAGCCGCGTTATCCGGAGCTGGTAGTCGGCCCGGAAGAAGTCGAAGAAGAAGACTTCCTCAGCGCCCTCGAAGACGGTGCCATCCTGATCCGCAACCCGAGCGCACGCCTGGCATGGTCGGAAGTCGATGACGATCTGCTGCTGTTCGCCAGCGGCAAGAGCCGTTACCTGCCGGGCAAGCTGCGCGAGCTGCTGAAGCTGATCTGTTCGGCTGACGCCCTGCACACCGACAACCTCGGCGACTGGCTGAGCGACGAAGACGGCCGTGGCCTGCTGTGCGAACTGGTCAAACAGGGAAGCCTGGGGTTCGCCGACGATGAATAAGATTCGCGTACGCGTTGCAGACTGGCAAAAGGACAACGCCGAGATCCGCCGCATTCGCGAAACGGTGTTCATTGCCGAACAATCGGTTCCACCCGAGCTTGAGTGGGACGCCGATGACGCCACGGCGGTGCATTTCCTGGCCTTCGAAGGCGACTTTCCAATCGGCACCGCCCGCCTGCTGCCCGACGGGCACATAGGCCGGGTTTCGGTGCTCAAGGACTGGCGCGGACTGAAGGTCGGCGACGCGCTGATGCAAGCGGTCATCGCCGAAGCTGAAGCTCGCGGACTGAAGCAGCAGATGCTCAGCGCGCAGGTGCAGGCCACGGCGTTCTATGAGCGTCTGGGTTTCAATCTGGTCAGTGAGGAATTCCTGGAAGCCGGGATTCCGCATGTCGACATGGTTCGCCATTCGGCTTAAGCCCGAGGCGCTCCCTTCGCGAGCAAGCTCGCTCCCACAGGATTTACGCTGAACCTGTGGGAGCGAGCTTGCTCGCGATAGCGGCCTCAAGAAAACTCAAAACGCCCCGCCATCGACCGATGCCGGGGCGTTTTGCTGTCTAGGATTCAACTTGCCCCACCCCGGGCCGACAAACTGGCAATATCAAGCCTTTCGAAAGCGGAGATAACGGACATGTCCCTACGCACCCTGCTCACCACCTTGCTGCTCGGTTGCAGTTTTTCGGTGCTGGCAGCCACAGAAATCGTGCCCCTCAAGTACCACACCAGCGCCGACATGCTGCCGGTAGCTCAGGACTTCATCGGCAAGGACGGCCAGGTCAGCGCCTATGGCAATCAGCTGATCGTCAAAGCCGAGCCGGACAAGATCCAGGAGCTCAAAGCCCTGCTCACCCAGCTCGATACCGCACCCAAACGCCTGCTGATCACCGTCGACACCAACGAAAACAACCAGCAGAACACCGGCGACCAGCAAACCAGAATCATCAACTACAGCACCGCCAGCCGTGACGGCGGCATTCAGCAGATTCAGGCCAGCGAAGGCGCACCCGCGCTGATCCAGGTCGGCCAGAGCGTGCCGATCACCAGCAGCCAGACCAACTCCTATGGCGATTACAGCAGCCAGACCCAATATCGCAACGTCACTCAGGGCTTCTATGTCACCGCCAGCGTTACCGGCGACACCGTTCACCTGGCAATCAGTACCAACCGTGACCGCATGAGCCAGGAACGTCCCGATGTAGTGAACGTGCAAAGCACCGACACAACTGTCACAGGGCGCCTGGGCGAGTGGATCACCCTCGCCGGCGTAAACCGTGAGACTCAGGCCGACAAACAGGGCCTGGCCCGCAGCTACTCGACTCAAGGCCGGGATGACATGACGTTGCGGGTGAAAGTCGACACGCTGGACTAAAGCACCAAAAACTGACTGATTAGTCGTATTAGACGAAAGATGTAGTGCTTGAAAAAAAGCACTACAAAACGTTTGACGAGCCAAAAAAGCGAAGGCATGATGGCCTCGCTCCCGCTAATCAGAGGCCCTGGCAAGGGCCTTCGAAGCGATGCTCGCAACCATCCCCGCGAGCCGTTTCGTGTCTGTACCGCCCACAAGGTGTGTTTGACGAGGTTGCCGACTGGAACGAAGTTGTCCCGAGGGACGGAAGCGTAATTAGGTAACCCGGCTTTACACTGTAGTTCGCACAAAGGCCCACGACGCCCGAATGCGCCCGCCAGTTCGCCTTTACCTGCTCACCTCCCCTCGAGCCCATCGTTCATCCCGTCGCCTGCCCCGCCGAACCCGACCTGACCACCTAAGCTTCTGGTCAGCGAGCGCAAGGAATTTTCCACCGCAGAACAACTTTTCATAAAGACGCGACGAGGTTTATCTCCATGGCACTGACACGCGAACAGCAAATTGCAGCCCTTGAAAAAGACTGGGCTGAAAACCCGCGCTGGAAAGGCGTGACTCGCAATTACTCCGCTGCTGACGTCGTCCGTCTGCGTGGCTCGGTTCAACCAGAGCACACTTTTGCGAAAATGGGCGCCGAGAAGCTGTGGAACCTGGTCACCCAGGGTGCCAAGCCGTCTTTCCGCCCAGAGAAAGATTTCGTCAACTGCATGGGCGCCCTGACCGGCGGCCAGGCTGTACAGCAGGTCAAAGCCGGTATCCAGGCGATCTACCTGTCGGGCTGGCAAGTCGCTGCGGACAACAACTCCGCAGAATCGATGTACCCGGACCAGTCGCTGTACCCGGTGGACTCGGTTCCAACCGTGGTCAAGCGCATCAACAACTCGTTCCGTCGTGCCGACCAGATCCAGTGGAAAGCCGGCAAGAACCCGGGCGACGAAGGCTACATCGACTACTTCGCGCCGATCGTGGCTGACGCTGAAGCCGGTTTCGGCGGCGTACTGAACGCCTACGAGCTGATGAAGAGCATGATTGAAGCAGGCGCCGCCGGCGTTCACTTCGAAGACCAGCTGGCTTCCGTGAAGAAATGCGGCCACATGGGCGGCAAGGTACTGGTTCCAACCCAGGAAGCCGTGCAGAAGCTGACCGCTGCTCGCCTGGCTGCCGACGTTGCCGGCGTACCGACCATCATCCTGGCCCGTACCGACGCCAACGCTGCCGACCTGCTGACTTCCGACTGCGACCCGTACGACCAGCCGTTCGTAACCGGCACCCGCACTCAGGAAGGCTTCTACAAGGTGCGTGCCGGCCTGGACCAGGCAATCGCCCGTGGCCTGGCCTACGCGCCGTACGCCGACCTGATCTGGTGCGAAACCGCTAAACCAGACCTGGACGAAGCCCGTCGCTTTGCTGAAGCGATCAAGAAGGAATACCCGGACCAGATCCTGTCGTACAACTGCTCGCCTTCCTTCAACTGGAAGAAAAACCTGGACGACGCGACCATCGCCAAGTTCCAGCGCGAACTGTCCGCCATGGGTTACAAGCACCAGTTCATCACCCTGGCCGGCATTCACAACATGTGGCACAGCATGTTCAACCTGGCGCACGACTACGCCCGCAACGACATGACTGCCTACGTGAAGCTGCAGGAGCAGGAATTCGCTGACGCCGCCAAGGGTTACACCTTCGTGGCTCACCAGCAGGAAGTGGGCACCGGCTACTTCGACGACATGACCACCGTGATCCAGGGTGGCACGTCCTCGGTGACCGCGCTGACCGGTTCGACCGAAGAAGAACAGTTCCACTGATCGACTTCACCGAGTAAACGGCCTTTGCGGACCGTATAGAAAGCTAACCGCATAGCCGAAAGACTGACGCCCCGACTGGTTCGGGGCGTTTTTTTTGCCTGCGACCTGCTGAACGCCCCAGAGCTGGCACAGCCTTTCAGGCGAAACATTGATCCAGAGCGGTATCCGCGTCACAAAAATCGGTTAAAACGGGCGCCGCCGCTACTTGCAGTAACGCGGATATAAGACAACTTCCCAACTGCCCAATCGCTAAACAGTTACAAAACCACTCCAAACGATATTAATTATCATTTAGCGACAACTATGTTCGTTACATTTCCTACAAAACATAATTCGTGAAATCCCGGCTAATGCCCGCAACGCATGGGCTACAGGGCCATAGAGGTGCGCTATGTCCTTATTCCAATAAATAATTTCGCTATAGGAATTTTACTTGCAGGGTGTTTAGCCATAAAATCAGCGCGATTGATTGCTGCGACATATCGTCACTGCCTTATTTCTTTATCAAGCTCAGAGACCTTTGCTCTCTGTTAAGGATTTCCAGCATGCCCGAAGCGACAGGACTCATGGCCCACAACTGGGGCTTTGCCATTTTCCTTCTGGGTGTAGTCGGCCTGTGTGCCTTCATGCTCGGCGTCTCCAGCCTCCTCGGGTCAAAAGCCTGGGGCCGCAGCAAAAACGAACCGTTCGAGTCCGGCATGCTACCTACCGGTGGCGCCCGCTTGCGGCTCTCAGCCAAATTCTATCTGGTCGCGATGCTGTTCGTGATCTTCGATATCGAAGCCCTCTTTCTCTTTGCATGGTCTGTGTCCGTCCGCGAAAGCGGCTGGACCGGATTCGTCGAAGCTCTCGTTTTCATAGCAATTCTGTTGGCAGGTCTTGTCTACCTGTTCCGAGTGGGCGCCCTTGACTGGGCTCCGGAAGCTCGTCGCAAGCGGCAGGCGAAGCTGAAACAATGAGGCTTTGGCAATGCAATACAATCTCACCAGAATCGACCCCGATGCTCCTAACGAGCAGTATCCGATCGGCCAGCGGGAAACCGTTTCCGATCCGTTAGAAGATCAAGTCCACAAAAACATTTTCATGGGCAAGCTGGAAGACGTGCTGAGTGGCGCGGTCAACTGGGGACGTAAGAACTCCCTGTGGCCGTACAACTTCGGTCTTTCGTGCTGCTACGTGGAAATGACCACCGCCTTCACGGCGCCCCACGACATCGCGCGCTTCGGCGCCGAAGTTATCCGGGCATCACCGCGTCAGGCCGACTTCATGGTTATCGCCGGGACCTGCTTCATCAAGATGGCGCCGATCATTCAGCGTCTCTACGAGCAGATGCTCGAGCCGAAATGGGTTATCTCCATGGGTTCGTGCGCCAACTCCGGTGGCATGTACGACATCTACTCCGTGGTTCAAGGGGTGGACAAGTTCCTGCCCGTGGACGTCTACGTACCTGGCTGCCCGCCCCGTCCAGAAGCATTTCTGCAAGGCTTGATGCTGTTGCAGGAATCCATTGGCCAGGAGCGTCGCCCACTTTCCTGGGTCGTTGGCGATCAAGGCGTTTATCGCGCCGACATGCCTTCGCAGAAGGAACAGCGCCGCGAACAGCGAATCGCAGTCACCAATCTGCGTAGCCCTGACGAAGTCTGATCCAGATCTGTTTCAAAGAAACGAGAAGCTGGCTTCATTCTTTACGTTGACCGAAAGCGAAAAAATAACCATGACTACAGGCAGTGCTCTGTACATCCCGCCTTACAAGGCAGACGACCAGGATGTGGTCGTCGAACTGAACAACCGTTTTGGCGCCGAAGCGTTCACCGCTCAGCCGACCCGCACCGGCATGCCGGTGCTGTGGGTGGCCCGCGCCAAGCTCGTTGAAGTCCTGACTTTCCTGCGCAACCTGCCCAAGCCGTACGTCATGCTCTATGACTTGCACGGCGTGGACGAGCGTCTGCGCACCAAGCGTCAAGGGCTGCCATCGGGCGCCGACTTCACCGTGTTCTATCACCTCATGTCGCTGGAACGTAATAGTGACGTGATGATCAAGGTCGCCTTGTCCGAGAGCGACCTCAGCTTGCCGACCGTCACCAGCATCTGGCCGAACGCCAACTGGTACGAGCGTGAAGTCTGGGACATGTACGGCATCGACTTCAAAGGTCACCCTCACCTGTCGCGCATCATGATGCCGCCGACCTGGGAAGGTCACCCGCTGCGCAAGGACTTCCCGGCGCGCGCCACCGAATTCGATCCGTTCAGCCTGAACCTGGCCAAGCAACAGCTCGAGGAAGAAGCCGCGCGCTTCCGCCCTGAAGACTGGGGCATGAAGCGTTCCGGCCCGAACGAGGACTACATGTTCCTCAACCTGGGTCCGAACCACCCTTCGGCTCACGGTGCGTTCCGCATCATCCTGCAACTGGACGGTGAAGAGATCGTCGACTGCGTTCCGGACATCGGCTACCACCACCGTGGCGCCGAGAAGATGGCCGAGCGTCAGTCCTGGCACAGCTTCATTCCGTACACCGACCGTATCGACTACCTCGGCGGCGTGATGAACAACCTGCCGTACGTGCTCTCGGTCGAGAAGCTGGCCGGCATCAAGGTGCCGGAGAAGGTCGACGTCATCCGCATCATGATGGCCGAGTTCTTCCGGATCACCAGCCATCTGCTGTTCCTGGGTACCTACATCCAGGACGTCGGCGCAATGACTCCGGTGTTCTTCACCTTCACCGACCGCCAGAAGGCGTACACGGTGATCGAAGCCATCACCGGCTTCCGTCTGCACCCGGCCTGGTACCGCATCGGTGGCGTCGCCCACGACCTGCCGCGCGGCTGGGACAAACTGGTGAAAGACTTCGTTGAATGGCTGCCAAAGCGCCTCGACGAATACACCAAGGCCGCCCTGCAGAACAGCATCCTCAAGGGTCGTACCATCGGCGTTGCCCAGTACAACACCAAAGAGGCCCTGGAATGGGGCGTCACCGGTGCCGGCCTGCGTTCCACCGGTTGCGACTTCGACCTGCGTAAAGCGCGTCCATACTCCGGCTACGAGAACTTCGAGTTCGAAGTGCCGCTGGCCGCCAACGGCGATGCCTACGACCGCTGCATGGTTCGCGTCGAAGAGATGCGCCAGAGCGTCAGGATCATCGACCAGTGCCTGCGCAACATGCCGGAAGGCCCGTACAAGGCGGATCACCCGCTGACCACGCCGCCGCCGAAAGAGCGCACGCTGCAGCACATCGAAACCTTGATCACGCACTTCCTGCAAGTTTCGTGGGGCCCGGTCATGCCGGCCAACGAATCCTTCCAGATGATCGAAGCGACCAAGGGCATCAACAGTTATTACCTGACGAGCGACGGCGGCACCATGAGCTACCGTACCCGGATCCGTACTCCGAGCTTCGCCCACCTGCAGCAGATCCCTTCGGTGATCAAAGGCAGCATGGTCGCGGACCTGATTGCGTACCTGGGTAGTATCGACTTCGTTATGGCCGACGTGGACCGCTAAGCATGAACAGCACGCTTATCCAGACAGACCGTTTCACCTTGAGTGAAACCGAGCGCTCGGCCATCGAGCACGAGCTGCATCACTACGAAGACCCGCGCGCGGCGTCGATCGAAGCCCTGAAAATCGTCCAGAAGGAACGCGGCTGGGTGCCCGACGGCGCCCTGTACGCCATCGGCGAGATCCTCGGCATCCCGGCCAGCGACGTTGAAGGCGTGGCCACGTTCTACAGCCAGATCTTCCGTCAGCCGGTCGGCCGTCACATCATTCGCGTCTGCGACAGCATGGTCTGCTACATCGGCGGCCACGAGTCGGTGGTCAGCGAAATCCAGAACAACCTGGGTATCGGCCTGGGGCAGACCACCGCCGACGGTCGTTTCACCCTGCTGCCGGTCTGCTGCCTCGGCAACTGCGACAAGGCACCGGCGCTGATGATCGATGACGACACCTTTGGCGATGTCCAGCCTGCCGGCGTCGCCAAACTGCTCGAGGGCTACGTATGACCCTGACTTCTTTCGGTCCGGCCAACCGCATCCAGCGTTCGGCCGAGACTCACCCGCTGACCTGGCGCCTGCGTGACGACGGCGAAGCCGTATGGCTCGACGAATACCAGGCCAAGAACGGTTACGCCGCTGCGCGCAAAGCCTTCGCCGACATGGATCAGGACGCCATCGTCCAGACCGTGAAAGACGCCGGCCTCAAGGGTCGCGGCGGTGCAGGCTTCCCCACTGGCGTGAAGTGGGGCCTGATGCCCAAGGACGAATCCATCAACATCCGCTACCTGCTGTGCAACGCGGATGAAATGGAGCCGAACACCTGGAAAGACCGCATGCTGATGGAGCAACTGCCCCATCTGCTGATCGAAGGCATGCTGATCAGCGCCCGCGCGCTGAAAACCTACCGTGGCTACATCTTCCTGCGTGGCGAGTACACCACCGCCGCCAAGCACCTGAACCGTGCCGTGGAAGAAGCCAAGGCTGCGGGCCTGCTGGGCAAGAACATCCTGGGCAGCGGCTTCGATTTCGAGCTGTTCGTCCACACCGGCGCCGGGCGTTACATCTGCGGTGAAGAAACCGCACTGATCAACTCCCTCGAAGGCCGCCGCGCCAACCCGCGCTCCAAACCGCCCTTCCCTGCCGCCGTTGGCGTGTGGGGCAAGCCGACCTGCGTGAACAACGTTGAAACCCTGTGCAACGTGCCGGCGATCATTGCCGACGGCGTGGACTGGTACAAATCGTTGGCCCGCGACGGCAGCGAAGACATGGGCACCAAGCTCATGGGCTTCTCCGGCAAGGTCAAGAACCCTGGTCTGTGGGAACTGCCGTTCGGCGTGACCGGCCGCGAGCTGTTCGAAGACTACGCCGGCGGCATGCGCGACGGCTACAAGCTCAAGGCCTGGCAGCCAGGCGGCGCCGGTACCGGTTTCCTGTTGCCGGAACACCTCGACGCACAAATGTACGCCGGCGGCATCGCCAAGGTGGGCACCCGTATGGGTACCGGCCTGGCCATGGCGGTGGACGACAGCGTCAACATGGTGTCCCTGCTGCGCAACATGGAGCAGTTCTTCGCTCGCGAATCCTGCGGTTTCTGCACCCCTTGCCGTGATGGCCTGCCATGGAGCGTCAAGCTGCTGATGGCCATCGAACAAGGCCGTGGCCAGCCGGGCGACATCGAGACCCTGCTGGGTCTCGTCAACTTCCTCGGCCCGGGCAAGACCTTCTGTGCTCACGCACCGGGTGCCGTGGAGCCGTTGGGCAGTGCCATCAAATACTTCCGTCCAGAGTTCGAAGCCGGTATCGCGCCTGCAAGCGCCGCCGTCCCGCATCTGGCGAAGCCGATTGTAGTCGGCGCGTAAACGCTTAAAAAAAGGCGAAGGGTCCGTGCCCTTCGCCTTTCGTCCGATGACGCCTTTCGGGGCTGACTGGATTCGGACGGATAACAAGATTCCATTAGCCACGCCCGCTGACACCGGGCCAACGAAGACCTTTGAACCATGGCCACTATCCACGTAGACGGCAAAGCGCTCGAAGTCGACGGGGCAGACAACCTGTTACAGGCATGTCTGTCGCTGGGCCTCGACATCCCTTATTTCTGCTGGCACCCCGCGCTTGGTAGCGTCGGGGCCTGCCGCCAGTGCGCGGTCAAGCAGTACACCGACGAGAACGACACCCGTGGTCGCATCGTCATGTCCTGCATGACCCCGGCCACCGACAACACCTGGATCTCCATCGACGATGAAGAATCCAAGGCGTTCCGCGCCAGTGTCGTCGAATGGCTGATGACCAACCACCCGCACGACTGCCCTGTGTGCGAGGAAGGCGGTCACTGCCACCTGCAAGACATGACCGTGATGACCGGCCACAACGAGCGCCGTTATCGCTTCACCAAGCGCACCCACCAGAACCAGCAACTGGGCCCGTTCATTTCCCACGAAATGAACCGCTGCATCGCCTGCTACCGCTGCGTGCGTTTCTACAAGGACTACGCCGGCGGCACCGACCTCGGTGTGTACGGTGCCCACGACAACGTGTACTTCGGTCGCGTTGAAGACGGCACCCTCGAAAGCGAGTTCTCCGGCAACCTCACCGAGGTCTGCCCGACCGGTGTGTTCACCGACAAGACTCACTCCGAGCGCTACAACCGCAAATGGGACATGCAGTTCTCGCCGAGCATCTGCCATGGCTGCTCCAGCGGTTGCAACATCTCCCCGGGCGAGCGTTACGGCGAACTGCGTCGCATCGAAAACCGTTACAACGGTTCGGTGAACCAGTACTTCCTGTGCGACCGTGGCCGTTTCGGTTATGGCTACGTCAACCGCACCGACCGTCCACGTCAGCCGCTGCTGGCCGACGGCACCAAGCTGAGCCTGGACGACGCGCTGGACAAAGCCGCCGACCTGCTGCGCGGTCGCAACATCGTCGGTATCGGTTCGCCGCGTGCCAGCCTGGAAAGCAACTATGCGTTGCGTGAACTGGTGGGCGCCGAGCACTTCTACTCCGGTATCGAAGCCTCCGAGCTGGAACGCATCCGTCTGGTCCTGCAAGTGCTGAAAGACAGCCCGCTGCCAGTGCCGAACATGCGCGACATCGAAGACCACGACGCCGTGTTCGTCCTCGGTGAAGACCTGACCCAGACCGCCGCCCGCATGGCCCTGGCCCTGCGTCAGTCGGTAAAAGGCAAGGCCGAAGACATGGCCGAAGCCATGCGCGTCCAGCCTTGGCTCGACGCTGCGGTGAAGAACATCGGTCAGCACGAACTGAACCCGCTGTTCATCGCCAGCCTGGCTGAAACCAAGCTCGACGACATCGCCGAAGAGTGTGTACACGCCGCTCCTGACGATCTGGCCCGCATCGGTTTCGCCGTGGCTCACGCCCTGGACGCCAGCGCACCGGCCGTCGAAGGTCTGGACGCCGAAGCCCTGGAACTGGCCAAGCGCATCGCCGACGCCCTGCTCGCCGCCAAGCGCCCGCTGATCATCGCCGGTACTTCGCTGGGCTCCAAAGCCTTGATCGAAGCCGCGGCGAACATCGCCAAAGCCCTTAAGCTGCGCGAGAAGAACGGCTCGATCAGCCTGATCGTGCCGGAAGCCAACAGCCTCGGTCTGGCCATGCTCGGTGGTGAATCGGTTGACGCCGCGCTGCAAGCCGTGATCGACGGCAAGGCCGACGCCATCGTCGTGCTGGAAAACGATCTGTACACCCGCACCTCGAAAGCCAAGGTCGATGCGGCACTGAACGCTGCGAAAACAGTGATCGTTGCCGACCACCAGAAGACTGCCACCAGCGACCGCGCGCATCTGGTCCTGCCAGCTGCCAGCTTCGCTGAAGGCGACGGTACGCTGGTCAGCCAGGAAGGTCGCGCCCAGCGCTTCTTCCAGGTTTTCGACCCGCAATACATGGACGCGAGCATTCTGGTCCACGAAGGCTGGCGCTGGCTGCACGCCCTGCGCGCCACCCTGCTGAACCAGCCGATCGACTGGACGCAACTCGACCACGTGACCGCTGCCGTTGCTTCGAGCACCGCGCAACTGGCCCGTATCGTCGACGCGGCGCCGTCCGCTTCGTTCCGCATCAAGGGTCTGAAACTGGCACGTGAGCCGTTGCGTTATTCCGGTCGCACCGCAATGCGTGCCGACATCAGCGTTCACGAACCGCGCACCCCGCAAGACAAGGACACCGCGTTCGCCTTCTCCATGGAAGGTTACTCGGGTTCCGCCGAACCGCGTCAGCAGGTTCCTTTTGCATGGTCGCCGGGCTGGAACTCGCCGCAAGCCTGGAACAAGTTCCAGGACGAAGTCGGTGGTCACCTGCGCGCTGGCGATCCAGGCACTCGTCTGATCGAAAGCACCGGTGATTCGCTGAACTGGTTCGCCGCCGCGCCACGTGCATTCAACCCGGCGCCGGGCACCTGGCAAGCCGTGCCGTTCTTCCACCTGTTCGGCAGCGAAGAGAACTCTTCGAAAGCCGCTCCGGTTCAGGAACGCATCCCGGCGGCCTACGTTGCTCTGGCCAAGTCCGAAGCCGATCGCCTGGGCGTCAACGACGGCGCACTGCTGAGCCTCAACGTTGCCGGCCAGACCCTGCGTCTGCCGCTGCGCATCAATGAAGAGCTGGGCGCAGGTCTGGTGGCATTGCCTGCGGGCATCGCCGGCATTCCACCGGCATTCGCCGGCGTATCCGTTGATGGTCTGCAGGAGGCAGCGCAATGACCTGGTTCACCCCTGAAGTGATCGATGTGATCCTGACGGTCATCAAAGCCATCGTGATCCTGCTGGCCGTTGTGGTCGCAGGCGCGTTGCTCAGCTTTGTCGAGCGTCGCCTGCTGGGCTGGTGGCAGGACCGTTACGGTCCGAACCGCGTTGGTCCGTTCGGCATGTTCCAGATCGCTGCCGACATGCTGAAGATGTTCTTCAAGGAAGACTGGACCCCGCCGTTTGCCGACAAGGTGATCTTCACCCTGGCACCGGTGGTGGCCATGTCCGCCCTGCTGATCGCGTTCGCGATCATCCCGATCACCCCGACCTGGGGCGTGGCGGATCTGAACATCGGCCTGCTGTTCTTCTTCGCCATGGCCGGTCTGTCGGTCTACGCGGTGCTGTTCGCCGGCTGGTCGAGCAACAACAAGTTCGCCCTGCTGGGCAGCTTGCGTGCCTCGGCACAGACCGTGTCCTACGAAGTATTCATGGGCCTGGCCCTGATGGGCATCGTGGTGCAGGTCGGCTCGTTCAACATGCGCGACATCGTCGAGTACCAGGCGCAGAACCTGTGGTTCATCATTCCGCAGTTCTTCGGCTTCTGTACCTTCTTCATCGCTGGCGTGGCCGTGACTCACCGTCACCCGTTCGACCAGCCGGAAGCGGAACAGGAACTGGCCGACGGTTACCACATTGAATACGCCGGCATGAAATGGGGCATGTTCTTCGTCGGTGAATACATCGGCATCATCCTGATCTCGGCGCTGTTGGTCACCCTGTTCTTCGGTGGCTGGCACGGTCCGTTCGGCATCCTGCCGCAACTGTCCTTCGTCTGGTTCGCACTGAAGACCGCGTTCTTCATCATGCTGTTCATCCTGCTGCGCGCATCTATCCCGCGTCCGCGTTATGACCAGGTGATGGACTTCAGCTGGAAATTCTGCCTGCCACTGACCCTGATCAATTTGCTGGTGACCGCTGCAATCGTGTTGTGGAACACGCCTGCAGTTGCGGTTCAGTGAGGATTTGACCCATGTTCAAATATATTGGCGACATCATTAAGGGTACCGGTACCCAGTTGCGCAGCCTGGTCATGATCTTCGGTCATGGCTTTCGCAAGCGCGACACCCTGCAATACCCGGAAGAGCCGGTCTACCTGCCGCCACGCTACCGTGGCCGTATCGTCCTGACCCGTGACCCCGATGGCGAAGAACGCTGCGTAGCCTGCAACCTGTGCGCCGTGGCATGCCCGGTGGGTTGCATCTCGCTACAGAAAGCTGAAACCGAAGACGGTCGCTGGTACCCGGACTTCTTCCGTATCAACTTCTCGCGCTGCATTTTCTGCGGTCTCTGCGAGGAAGCCTGCCCGACCACCGCGATCCAGCTGACGCCGGATTTCGAGATGGCCGAGTTCAAACGTCAGGACCTGGTGTACGAGAAAGAAGATCTGCTGATCTCCGGCCCCGGCAAAAACCCTGATTACAACTTCTATCGTGTTGCAGGTATGGCCGTTGCGGGCAAGCCGAAAGGCGCCGCACAAAACGAAGCCGAGCCGATCAACGTGAAGAGCTTGCTGCCTTAAGGAAGAACGATGGAATTCGCTTTCTATTTCGCATCGGGTATCGCTGTTGTGTCCACACTGCGTGTGGTTACCAACACCAATCCTGTGCACGCCCTGCTCTACCTGATCATTTCGCTGATCTCCGTGGCCATGACCTTCTTCGCCCTCGGCGCTCCGTTCGCCGGCGTGCTGGAAGTGATCGCCTACGCCGGCGCCATCATGGTGCTGTTCGTGTTCGTGGTGATGATGCTGAACCTGGGCCCGGCCTCGGTTCAGCAGGAACGCACCTGGCTCAAGCCCGGCATCTGGGCAGGACCGGTGATTCTCGCCGCCCTGCTGCTGGCCGAACTGCTGTATGTGCTGTTCGCTCACCAGAGCGGTCAGGCCATCGGTCAAACCACCGTGGACGCGAAAGCCGTGGGCATCAGCCTGTTCGGTCCGTACCTACTGGTGGTCGAACTCGCCTCGATGCTGCTGCTCGCTGCAGCCGTCACGGCGTTCCATTTGGGCCGTAACGAGGCGAAGGAGTAAGACATGCCTGCTATCCCTCTCGAACATGGATTAGCCGTTGCCGGCATCCTGTTCTGCCTTGGTCTGGTCGGCCTGATGGTCCGCCGCAACATTTTGTTCGTGTTGATGAGTCTGGAAGTGATGATGAACGCCTCTGCACTGGCCTTCATCGTTGCGGGCGCCCGCTGGGCGCAACCGGATGGACAGATCATGTTCATCCTGGTGATCAGCCTGGCAGCCGCCGAAGCCAGTATTGGCCTGGCGATCCTGCTGCAACTGTATCGCCGCTTCCACACGCTCGATATCGACGCTGCCAGTGAGATGCGCGGATGAACCTACTCTTTCTGACTTTCGTATTCCCTCTGATCGGGTTCCTGTTGCTGTCGTTCTCGCGCGGCCGCCTCTCGGAAAACCTGTCGGCGCTGATCGGTGTCGGCTCCATCGGCCTGTCTGCCATCGTCGCGGCCTACGTGATCTGGCAGTTCAACGTCGCTCCACCGGAAGGTGGCGTGTACGTCCACGTACTGTGGAAGTGGATCTCGGTGGAAGGCTTCCAGCCTAACTTCGCCCTGTACCTGGACGGCCTGTCCGTGACCATGCTCGGTGTGGTGGTCGGCGTGGGTTTCCTGATCCACCTGTTCGCTTCCTGGTACATGCGCGGTGAAGCCGGTTACTCGCGCTTCTTCGCCTACACCAACCTGTTTATCGCCAGCATGCTGTTCCTGGTCCTGGGCGATAACCTGCTGTTCATCTACTTCGGTTGGGAAGGCGTGGGCCTGTGCTCGTACCTGTTGATCGGTTTCTACTACAGCAACCGCAACAACGGTAACGCCGCACTGAAAGCCTTCATCGTCACCCGTATCGGCGACGTGTTCATGGCGATCGGTCTGTTCATCCTGTTCCAGCAACTGGGCACGCTGAACGTCCAGGAACTGCTGGTGAAGGCGCCTGAGCACTTCAAGGTCGGCGATTTCTGGATCGTGCTGGCAACCCTGATGCTGCTGGGTGGTGCGGTCGGTAAATCGGCTCAACTGCCGCTGCAGACCTGGCTTGCGGATGCGATGGCCGGTCCTACCCCGGTTTCGGCACTGATCCACGCTGCAACGATGGTTACTGCGGGTGTCTACCTGATCGCCCGTACCCACGGTCTGTTCGCCCTGGCGCCGGACATCCTGCACCTGGTCGGCATCGTTGGTGGTGTGACCCTGGTGCTGGCCGGTTTCGCGGCACTGGTGCAAACCGACATCAAACGTATCCTCGCCTACTCGACCATGAGCCAGATCGGCTACATGTTCCTGGCGCTGGGCGTTGGTGCCTGGGAAGGCGCGATCTTCCACCTGATGACCCACGCCTTCTTCAAGGCCCTGCTGTTCCTTGCTTCCGGTGCGGTGATCGTTGCCTGCCACCACGAGCAGAACATCTTCAAGATGGGCGGCCTGTGGAAGAAACTGCCGCTGGCCTACGCCAGCTTCATCGTCGGTGGTGCCGCCCTGGCCGCCCTGCCGCTGGTGACCGCAGGTTTCTACTCCAAGGACGAAATCCTCTGGGAAGCGTTCGCCAGCGGCCACAACGGTCTGTTGTACGCCGGTCTGGTCGGTGCGTTCATGACCTCGCTGTACACCTTCCGCCTGATCTTCATCGCGTTCCACGGTGAAGCCAAGACCGAAGCCCACGCCGGTCACGGCATCGCTCACTGGCTGCCACTGTCGGTGCTGATTGTGCTGTCGACTTTCGTCGGCGCCATGATCGTTCCACCGCTGCACGGCGTACTGCCTGAGAGCGTTGGCCATGCCGGTGGCGAAGCCAAGCACAGTCTGGAAATCGCCTCGGGCGCCATCGCCCTGGCCGGTATCCTGCTGGCGGCCCTGCTGTTCCTCGGCAAGCGTCGCTTCGTGACCGCGATCGCCAACAGCGGCATCGGCCGTCTCCTTTCGGCCTGGTGGTTCGCTGCCTGGGGCTTCGACTGGATCTACGACAAACTGTTCGTGAAGCCGTACCTTGCGATCAGCCACATGCTGCGCAAAGACCCGCTCGACCAGACCATCGGTCTGATCCCGCGCATGGCCAAGGGGGGTCACACCGCCCTGAGCCGTACCGAAACCGGTCAACTGCGTTGGTACGCTGCTTCGATGGCTGCTGGTGCCGTACTGGTAATCGGCGCTGTCGTGCTGGTAGCGGTCTGATATGAACCTTGCGAATTTGCGAAAGGAAACGAGCCCGTCATGATTCTGCCTTGGCTAATCCTGATCCCCTTCATCGGCGGCCTGCTGTGCTGGATGGGTGAGCGCTTCGGCGCTACCCTCCCCCGCTGGATTGCGCTGTTGACCATGACCCTGGAACTCGCCCTCGGCCTCTGGCTGTGGGCCCACGGTGACTATTCATTTGCTCCGGCGCCTGGCGCCGATCCGACCTGGGCGCTTGAGTTCAAGCACGTCTGGATCCAGCGCTTCGGCATCAACGTGCACCTGGCCCTCGACGGCCTGTCGTTGCTGATGATCCTGCTGACCGGTCTGCTGGGTATCCTGTCGGTACTCTGCTCGTGGAAAGAAATCCAGCGTCACGTTGGCTTCTTCCACCTGAACCTGATGTGGATCCTGGGCGGTGTTGTCGGCGTGTTCCTCGCCCTCGACCTGTTCATGTTCTTCTTCTTCTGGGAAATGATGCTGGTGCCGATGTACTTCCTCATCGCGCTCTGGGGTCACAGTTCTTCGGACGGCAAGAAAACCCGTATCTACGCGGCGACCAAGTTCTTCATCTTCACTCAGGCTTCCGGCCTGATCATGCTGGTGGCGATCCTGGGTCTGGTACTGGTCAACTACAACAGCACCGGCGTGATTACCTTCAACTACGCCGACCTGTTGAAGACCAAGATGTCGATGACCACCGAGTACATCCTGATGCTCGGCTTCTTCATCGCCTTCGCGGTCAAATTGCCGGTGGTTCCGTTCCACTCCTGGCTGCCTGACGCTCACGCCCAGGCACCGACCGCAGGTTCCGTCGACCTCGCCGGTATCTTGCTGAAAACCGCGGCCTACGGTCTGCTGCGTTTCGCCCTGCCGCTGTTCCCGAACGCCTCGGCCGAGTTCGCGCCGATCGCCATGACCCTCGGTCTGATCGGGATCTTCTACGGTGCGTTCCTGGCGTTCGCGCAAACCGACATCAAGCGTCTGATCGCCTTCTCGTCCGTTTCCCACATGGGCTTCGTACTGATCGGCATCTACTCCGGCAGCCAACTGGCGCTGCAAGGTGCAGTGATCCAGATGCTGGCCCACGGTCTGTCGGCGGCGGCACTGTTTATCCTCAGCGGTCAGCTGTACGAGCGCCTGCACACTCGCGACATGCGTGAGATGGGCGGTCTGTGGTCGCGTATCGCTTACCTGCCGGCGATCAGCCTGTTCTTCGCAGCCGCCTCGCTGGGTCTGCCGGGCACCGGTAACTTCGTCGGCGAGTTCCTGATCCTGATCGGTACTTTCGCCAGTGCGCCATGGATCACCGCGATTGCCACCTCCGGTCTGGTGTTCGGTTCGGTCTACTCGCTGATCATGATCCACCGTGCCTACTTCGGTCCGTCCAAATCGGATTCGATCCTGCACGGCATGGACGGTCGCGAACTGATCATGGTGCTGGGCCTTGCGGTGCTGCTGATTTACCTCGGCGTCTACCCGCAACCGTTCCTCGACACTTCTGCCGCCACGATGCATGGCGTACAGCAGTGGCTCGGCACCGCCTTCACTCAACTCGCTTCGGCCCGGTAAGAGCGCTATGGAATTCACGATTCAACACTTTATTGCGCTAGCGCCACTGTTGATCACCAGCCTCACCATTATCGTGGTGATGCTGGCAATCGCCTGGCGCCGCAACCACTCGCAGACCTTCCTGATTTCGGTGGCGGGTCTGAACCTGGCCTTGCTGTCGATCCTGCCGGCCCTGAAAGTCGCGCCTCTGGCCGTGACTCCATTGCTGCAGATCGACACCTTTGCCTGCCTGTACATGGCGCTGATCCTGGTCGCCACCCTCGCTTGTGTCACCCTCGCCCACGCCTACCTCGGCGATGGCGGTTCGGGTTACCCGGGCAACCGTGAAGAACTGTACCTGCTGATCCTGATGGCCGCCGCCGGTGGCCTGGTTCTGGTCAGCGCGCAGCACCTGGCCGGCTTGTTCATCGGTCTGGAACTGCTGTCGGTGCCGGTCTACGGTCTGGTGGCCTACGCGTTCTTCAACAAGCGTTCGCTGGAAGCCGGCATCAAATACATGGTGCTGTCGGCCGCCGGTTCGGCGTTCCTGTTGTTCGGTATGGCACTGCTGTACGCAGACTCGGGTTCCCTGAGCTTCGTCGGTATCGGTCAGGCACTGGCCACCACCAACCTGCCAAGCTCACTGGCGCAACTGGGCCTGGGCATGATGCTGATCGGTCTGGCGTTCAAGCTGTCGCTGGTACCGTTCCACCTGTGGACGCCGGACGTGTACGAAGGTGCTCCGGCACCGGTGGCCGCGTTCCTCGCCACCGCGTCGAAAGTGGCTGTGTTCGCGGTAATGGTTCGTCTGTTCCAGATCTCCCCTGCCGCAAGCAGTGGTGTTCTGAGCAACGTGCTGACCATCATCGCCATCGCCTCGATCCTGTTCGGTAACCTGCTGGCCCTGACCCAGAGCAACCTCAAGCGTCTGCTCGGTTACTCCTCCATCGCGCACTTCGGCTATCTGCTGATCGCACTGGTGGCGAGCAAGGGTCTGGCGGTGGAAGCCATCGGCGTGTACCTGGTCACCTACGTGATCACCAGCCTCGGCGCCTTCGGCGTGATCACCCTGATGTCCTCGCCGTACAACGGCCGCGACGCGGATGCGCTGTACGAGTACCGCGGCCTGTTCTGGCGCCGTCCGTACCTGACCGCCGTACTGACCGTGATGATGCTGTCCCTGGCCGGTATCCCGCTGACCGCTGGCTTCATCGGCAAGTTCTACATCATCGCTACCGGTGTCGAGTCGCACCAATGGTGGCTGGTCGGTTCGCTGGTACTGGGCAGCGCCATCGGCGTGTTCTACTACCTGCGCGTGATGGTCACCCTGTACCTGATCGAACCGAACCTGCGCCGCCACGATGCCCAGCTGCACTGGGAACAGAAGGCAGGCGGCGTAATGCTGCTGGCCATCGCCGTGGTCGCGTTCTTCCTCGGTGTGTACCCGCAACCATTGCTGACCCTGGTTCAGCAGGCGGGCCTGGCGGGCTGATTACCCTGCTGGAATGGCTACAAACAGAAACGGCACCTTCGGGTGCCGTTTTTGCGTTTATGCCATCACAGTTTCTTCACCATCGGCACGCAGGCCAGTTGCAGACCTGAAGGCGATTGATAAACCGCACTCCCCTCCCCGACGTAACCGCAGCGCCTGTAGAAATCGGCTGCATTCAAAGTCGCATCCAGGCAAACCTCTGCCACTCCCAGAGCCCGTGCCAGCGCCTCAAGAAATCTCAGCATCCGTTTACCCAGACCGCGTTGCATGAAATCCGGGTGGATGAAAATTGCGCCAATTTCGCGATGCACCAGATCGAGCATGCCGGTTGCCACGGGCTCACCCTCAACGTAACCCAGATAAAAATGCTTTTGCATGAGCGTGTCGTAACCGTCCTGCGCCGAGCCTTTTGTCCAGTCGAGCATCTGCTGCTCGCTGTAGGCGCCGATGCATTGGTGACGGATCGCCAGTCGCCGGATCTCGAACGCTATCCAGGCATCCTCCGGGGTAGCTCTTTTGATTTCGAACATTTCTCTCTCCATGAGCCATGTGCGGACAGGCAATGAAAAAAGCCCCGTCCATTTCTGGCGGGGCTTTGGGTAACACGTCATTGACCAGACATGCATGACCTTATGGCCCGCCGGAAGCGGTCATAGCGGAGCACATCATGGTCATTCGATGTTGGGCAGTCATGGCTGGATAGTGCTGCGGATTGTTCAGTCACGTCAATTACAAGGTTCCTCCCTATTCAGTCGAATGCTCCCGCCATACTGGCCGATTCGTCCTACAGGTGTTTTTACGATGGATGACTACCGTTGAAAAGGGGGCGAAAAGGATGGCCTGGAGGCCTTGACCAATTCGATCATCGGGACAAAACTATACGTAGGTAGCGTACAGAACATGGATGCTCTTTTTATCGAATTACCCGCGTTCCAGAAACACCGGGACGATTACCTGGATGATGATCTGTTCCGCAGCTTTCAGTTGGAGTTGCTGAAAAATCCCGAAGCGGGCGATCTCATCGAAGGCACGGGCGGGCTGCGCAAAATTCGCTTCTGCGACCAACGACGCGGTAAAGGCAAGCGCAGCGGATTACGAGTGATTTATTACGGGTGGTCCGGTTTCGACCAATTCTGGCTGTTCACCGTGTACAGCAAAAACGAGCAAGACGATCTGTTGCCTTCCCAGAAAAGAGTCTTCAAACAGGCGCTGGATACAGAAATCAACACGAGAACCCAAATATGAAACGTGACATTTTTTCCGAACTGATGGAGGGCCTTGAGGCTCTGGCCGACGAGCGCCAGGGCAAGGTCACCCTTCGTACCCACAAAGTCCAGTTACCAAAACTATTGCCGATCACGGCCGAGGAAGTGGTTGCGATCCGCCAGCAACTCAACCTTTCCCGGTCAGTTTTCGCCATGTACCTGCGAACCAACACTCGAACCCTCGAAAACTGGGAACAAGGTCGAGCAACGCCAAATGCCCAAGCAACGACACTCATTCGACTGGTCGAGCGTTTTCCACAAACGATCGACCACCTTGCGGCTCTGACCTGACTTCCGGGATCTAACAAAATTGTAATCCCCCAATCACCTCCCCGTTATCCGCAGCCTGCAACGATGTCACCCGGCGACTCTCCCGGCGGGCCCTTGCCCGTCGAACAATAAAACCCACGCCGAAGCACGTTCCCGTTCTGCCGAACTCAGGAGTGATTGATGGTTAACAACACAAAAATATCGATGGCCGCTTTAGCAGTGGTCGTCGGCGCCGGGCCGTCCACGGTGTTTGCAGAAGACAAACCCGAAGGGTTTATCGAAGGCAGCAGCCTGTCGGTCCTCAACCGTAACTTCTATTTCAATCGTGATCACCGCAACGGCCAGTCCAGTCCCACCGGCAATGGTTATTCCGAAGCCTGGGCCCATGCGGTCATCAGCAAGTTCGAATCCGGTTTCACCCAGGGCACCGTCGGGGTCGGGGTGGATGCTTTCGCGATGATCGGCCTGAAACTCGACACCGGTGACGGGCGCAACGGTGGCCGCAGCTCGTTCGATGTGCTGCCGGTCGACAGCGAAGGCAAAGCACGGGACGAATACACCAAGGTCGGCGGTGCTGCCAAAGTGCGGGCCTTCGATACGGTGGTGAAAATCGGCGATGTGTTCCCGGCCAACCCGGTGGTTGCGGCGGGTGACTCGCGATTGCTGCCGGAAAGTTTTCGAGGTGTGACGGCGACCAACACCAGCATCGAGGGCCTGTCGATCCAGGGTGGCCGGTTGCATGCGATGAGCCAACCGGTGTCCAGCGACATGCGCGAAAACTTCGCGACCTTCTATGCCGGCCCGGTCAATTCGCCGTGGATCGCTTACGGCGGTGGCGATTATGCGCTGAACAAAAACCTCAGTTTCAGCCTTTACTCCAGTCGCCTGAAAGATGCCTGGAACCAGTATTACGCCGGCAGCGCCTGGACGTATCCGCTGTCGGATGACCTGTCGCTGTTCGGTGGCCTGAACTATTACAAGGCGGTCGATGAAGGCAAACAGTTGCTCGGTCAGTTCGACAACAACATCTGGAGCGGCCGGGTCGGCGTGAAACTCGGCGCCCATTCGGTCGCCCTCTCCCACCAGCGCAACAACGGCAACGACGATTTCGATTATCTGCGCCAGTCCGACTCGATCTTCCTCGACAACTCCATCCAGTACAGCGACTTCAACTCGCCGAAAGAGCGTTCATGGATGGTGCGCTACGACCTCGACATGACCACTTACGGCGTGCCGGGCCTGTCGCTCATGACCCGTTATGCCCGCGGCACCGACGCCGATTACTCCAACGCCAACGCCGTGTACATGCGCCGCGATGCCGAAGGCAATCCGCTGACCGACCAGAAGCGCTGGGAGCGTGACATCGAAGTCAAATACGTGGTGCAGAGCGGTTCGATGAAAGACCTGTCGCTGCGCCTTCGCCAGGCCACCACCCGTGCCACAGCGTTCGAGTCGGATCTGGATGAAGTCCGCGTGATCGTCGAATACCCGCTGGCGATTCTCTGAGTTTAACGAGCAACACACATTCACCTTTAGAAGCTCCTTGCTCCTTTGGTAAGAGGTGAATCCTTTGGCGTCCTTCGGGGCGCCTTTTTTTGCCTTGATAAAAGATCGTATTCTTGACCGCGCAGCGAGCGAACTGCCATCTTCGCCTGCGTTGAAAAACAAGAATAACGAGGGATTGATGAGTAACCGTAAAAACCTGGAAATCGAATAATTGAGGGGGGCCGCGGTTGCCATGACCTTCCTGTGTCACGTCACCATGATGCTGCCGTTCCATACCGATACCCTGCTGAGAATCTTCTCGATCTTCATGCCCTGGACCGGGGTCGATCTGTTTTTCTGCATTTCCGGCTTCGTCGTCAGCAAGGCCTATCTCGATTATTTCGACAACCATCGCGCGCAAGGTCAGTCTGGTCTGGCAACGGTGTGTTTCAGGTTGCGCCGTGCCTACCGCCTGTTGCCCACAGCCTGGCTCTGGATACTCGTTCCACTGTTGTTTTCCATCGTTTACAACCAGTCGAATGCCTTTGGCTCGTGGTATGACAATCTGCGCAGCTTCACCGCCGTCGCGACCTTCAGCGGTAATCTGGGGATGCATTTCAACTCGCTGCTGGGGCCCAGCCCGCAATACTGGAGCCTGGCGCTTGAAGAGCAGTTTTACTTCGTATTCCCGTTGTTTCTGCTGTTTGTCACGTCCCCCCGCTGGCGAATCATTGCCCTGTTCGCGCTCAATGCCCTGCAGTTCGGTATCGATCGCAACCCCTATCCCGAACCCGGAAGCATACTCACGCACTTTCGTCTGGATGCAATGCTCTGGGGAATTCTCCTGTGCCTGTTTACCCGAACCCGCCTCTATCGACAGATAGAACCTGTCGGGCTGGGTCAGGGAACGCTCAAACCGCTGCTGTGCACACTGTTCCTGCTCTACATGCTGGGGTCCGTCGCGATCCAGCTGATTGCCATGCCGATTGCCGTCGGTATCGTTGCGATCGTTGCGGTGCTGATTGTCTGGCTGGCGAGTTACCAGAAAGGCTACATCTACTGCCCGGTTTTCATGCGCGGTCTCATGCAGTGGCTCGGTTCACGGTCCTATGGACTTTACGTGATCCATGTTTTCACCAATCACTTGAGTACCGAAATCTGGACCCGTGTAGCCGCCAGTCAGGGCGTGCCCCTCGACGGGCGTTTTACCCTTGAGCTGTTGCTGACGTCGGTGGGTCTGCTGGTGGTGCTGAGCGAGCTCAATTACCGCCTGGTCGAAACGCCGCTGCGCCAGCGTGGAGCCGAAATTGCCCGCCGCAAACTCAGCCATGAAGCGCTCCCCGAAGCAGCCGGCGCGAACACAGTACCATTGCCGGTCAAATAGTCCGGGAACGGCGAAGCGCGGCAGACCCGAAAGTCTCCCGCGCACAGCCGCGATGACAGGCTGCACACCATGGCGGTGCGCAGCATCAGCCACCACTGTTTCGGCAAACACCTGCCACGCTGTATTTGAGCGTATTGAGCTGTCCGTTCGAATCTTCATAGGTCATCGCGGTGGGAACGACGTTGCAGGCCGGCTGCGGTTTCACCACGCTGACTATTTTCACCACGTCCAGCTTCATCCCGTATTCGTAGTCCTTCACCACCGGAGCTGCTTTGCCTCGTTCGGCCGCGTATTGCTCCATGGCCTTTGCGTTAGCGCTGAACGCGCGCTCGAAGGTTCGATCACCGCCCCCTTCGGCCAGCACATTCAAGGACATCGTCATGACGCCGGCGAAGGCCATCCACTTGATCAACTTCATGTTTTCTCCTCCATAAAAAGCCCGACACCGGCATGCGACAGCGGGCTCGTCTCAGTGCTGCGGGCTCAAAGGTCCTGTGTGCTGTCGCCTTTCTTGTCATTGACGACAACAGGATCCCGGGCCTTTTCCTTGGCAACGAACAGCTCCATGGAGCGGTCGTTGCTGGTCATCATCCGGTCGAAAGTACGGTCGCCGCCACCTTCGGCCATCGCCAGGGAAGACACCGCCAACGCCAACAAAAACGCACCGATCTGTACAGGTTTCATGGTTGATTCCTCATTTAAGTAACTGACGGGATCAAGGTAACAATCCGAACCTTTCGTGACGGTGGCGCCGAAATTACATATCCGTTATGTAGAAAGGCCCGCAGTTGCGGGCCTTTTGTTAAAGCAAAAAATGACTAGGCTGCCGTGGGTGATTCCTCGTCCCGGCGGTGCGCGATCTGATACAGCGCCGGCAGGATCAGCAGCGTGAGAATGGTCGAGGACAGGATTCCGCCGATCACCACCGTCGCCAGTGGTCGCTGCACCTCGGCCCCGGTGCCGGTCGCCAGAGCCATCGGAATGAAGCCCAGGGAAGCCACCAGCGCAGTCATCAACACCGGTCGCAACCGTGTCAGCGCGCCGACGTTGATCGCCTCGGACAGCGAACGCCCCTCCTCCCGCAGATTGCGAATGAATGCGATCATCACCAGGCCATTGAGCACCGCCACACCGGACAAGGCGATAAACCCGACCCCCGCCGAAATCGACAGCGGAATGTCCCGCAGCCACAACGCCATGACCCCGCCGGTCAGCGCAAACGGAATCCCGGTGAACACCAGCAAGCCGTCCTTGAGGTTGTTGAACATCATGAACAGCAACCCGAACACCAGCAGCAACGCCACCGGCACCACGATCTGCAAACGCTTGGCCGCCGATTGCAGTTGCTCGAACTGCCCGCCCCAGGTGGTCCAGTAACCCGCCGGCACCTGCACGTCGCGCTCGATCACTTCGCCCGCCTCGGCGACGAACGAGCCGATATCCCGCCCGCGTACGTTGGCGCTGACGATTACCAGGCGCTTGCCGTTCTCGCGGCTGACCTGATTCGGCCCCAGCACCAGATCGAGGCTGGCGACATCCTTCAGTGCAATGAAACCGATCTGACTGGCTGCATCACCGCCAGCCGCCGGCACTGGAATCAGCAGCGCCGACAACCCTTCGACATCCTTGCGCATGGCGTCGGACAAACGCACGACCATGTCGAATCGGCGGTCGCCTTCATACATCGTCCCGGCCTTCTGCCCGCCAACAGCCACCGCGATCGTGTCCTGCACATCGCCGACGTTGAGCCCGTAACGCGCCGCTTTATCGCGGTCTATGTTGATGGTCAGCACCGGCAGCCCGGTGGTTTGCTCGACCTTGACCTCGGACGCGCCGTTGACCTTCTGCATCGCGGCAGCAATCTTCGTCGCCGTGGCGTTGAGCACGTCCATGTCATCGCCGAACACCTTCACCGCCACGTCGCTGCGCACACCGGAGATCAGTTCGTTGAAACGCAACTGGATTGGCTGCGACAACTCATAGTTGCTGCCCGGCAGCGTCGCGGCGGCTTGTTGCAGCTCGGCCATCAGGGTTTCGCGGGACTTGCCCGGATCCGGCCATTGCTCTTTTGGCTTGAGCATCACGTAACTGTCGGAGATGTTCGGCGGCATCGGGTCGGAGGCGATTTCCGCCGTGCCGGTGCGGGCGAACACGCGTTCAACCTCTGGCACTTTATTGAGGATCAGCGTTTCCAGCCGCTGCTGCATGTCCACCGATTGCGTCAGGCTGGTGCCCGGCACGCGCAACGCCTGCAAGGCAAAATCGCCTTCGCTGAGACTCGGCACAAACTCGCTGCCCATGCGGCTGGTGACCACGCCACTGAGCACGATCACACCCAGCGCCGCACCCACGGCAACAGCACGATGCGACATCACCCAGGCCAGCGCCGGTGCATAAACGCGACGCGCGCCGCGCATCACCACGCCCTCTTCTTCCTTGACCTTGCCGGTGACGAACAGCGCAATCGCAGCAGGAACAAAAGTCACGGACAAGAGCATGGCGCCCAGCAACGCAATGACCACGGTAAACGCCATCGGATGGAACATTTTTCCTTCGACCCCGCTCAGGGCAAAGATCGGCAGGTACACCACCATGATGATCAACTGGCCGAAAATCAGCGGTCGCCGCGCCTCTTTCGCTGCCGCGAACACTTCATGGAAACGCTCGGACCGCGTCAGCAACCGTCCATGGTGCTGCTGCGCATGAGCCAGCCGTCGCAGGGTGTTTTCGACGATCACCACCGCGCCATCGACGATGATGCCGAAGTCCAGCGCACCAAGACTCATCAGGTTGGCGCTAACCTTGTTGCTGAACATACCGGTGAAGGTAAACAGCATCGACAGCGGAATCACCATCGCGGTAATCAGCGCGGCGCGGATGTTACCGAGGAACAGGAAGAGGATTGCGATCACCAGAATCGCGCCTTCGACGAGGTTCTTCTTCACCGTGGCGATGGCCTTGTCGACCAGATGCGTGCGGTCGTACACCGGCACCGCGATCACGCCAGCGGGCAAGGACTTGTTGATCTGTTCCAGCTTGGCGGCGACGGCCTGGGAGACCGTGCGGCTGTTTTCACCGATCAGCATGAACACCGTACCCAGAACCACTTCCCGGCCATTTTCTGTGGCGGCGCCGGAGCGCAGTTCACGGCCAATATCCACGGTGGCAACGTTCTTGATCCGGATCGGCGTACCGTCGACGTTGGCCATGACGATGTTGGCAATGTCCTCGGTACTCACCACTTGCCCCGGTGCGCGAATCAGCAATTGCTCGCCGCTGCGTTCGATGTAACCGGCGCCGACGTTGGCGTTGTTGCGCTCCAGCGCCGTCACCAGATCGGTGAGGGTCAGCTTGTAGGCCGCGAGTTTTTTCGGATCGGGGGCAATCTGGTATTCCTTGGCAAAGCCGCCGATGGTGTTGATCTCGGCCACACCGGGGACGTTGCGCAATTGCGGCTTGATGATCCAGTCCTGAATCACCCGCAGATCGGTCGGCGTGTAGGGCGTGCCGTCGTCTTTCAGCGCGCCTTCTTTCGTCTCGACCGTCCACAAAAAGATCTCACCGAGCCCGGTGGAAATCGGCCCCATCACCGCTTCCACGCCTTCGGGCAATTGCTCCTTGGCGGACTGCAAGCGCTCGTTGACCAGTTGCCGGGCAAAGAACAGATCGGTGCCGTCCTTGAAGATCACCGTGACTTGCGAAAGCCCCGAGCGCGACAGCGAGCGGGTCTGCTCCAATGCGGGCAGGCCGGCCATGGCGGTTTCAATCGGAAACGTGATGCGCTGCTCGGTTTCCAGCGGCGAGAACCCGGCCGCGCCGGTGTTGATCTGCACCTGGACGTTGGTGATATCGGGCACGGCGTCGATCGGCAGTTTCTGATAACTGGCGATGCCGAGGCCGGCCATGAGCAGAACGGCGAGCAGCACGATGATGCGCTGCTCGATGGCAAACTGGATCAGGCGTTCGAACATGGGAGTCTTCCGCGATTAATGACTGTGCTCGGCCGAGGCTTTGCCCAGCTCCGATTTGAGGACGAAGCTGCCGGCGCTGGCGACTTGCACGCCCGGTTCCAGTCCGGCGATGACTTCCACCTGCCCCGCCGCGCGACTGCCCAATTCCACCACTTGCGCCTTGAAGCCGTCGTCGGTGCGCACGAATACCGTGGGTTTGTCCTCGACGGTCTGGATCGCGGTTTCCGGTACGGCGACCTTGGCCTGACGGCTGTCGGTGGCGACCAGCGCGGTGACAAACAGCCCGGGGCGCCATGAACCTTGCGGGTTTTCCAGAGTGACGCGCACGGTCGCGGTACGGGTCTGCTCGCCGAGCAGGCTGCCGACGTAAGCCACGGTGCCGCTGACTTCCGCATTCAGTTCCACCGCGCTGACCGTGACGGGTTTGCCCACTTGCACCTTGTTCAGATCCTTGGGTGAAACGCCGAAGGTGACCCACACCCGCGACAAATCCGAGAGCGTGAAGGCCGCCGTGGTTTCATCGACCACCTCGCCCGGCGTCAGGTGTTTTTCCACTACCACACCGTCGAACGGTGCCCGCAGTTCATAGCGATTGCCGCCGGTAGCTACCACGCTGCCGCTGAGCACGCTGATCTTTTGCCGGGCGTTGCTCACGGCGATCTCGGCCTCTTCCAGGGCCTGACGCGCCTGGAGGAAATCCTGCTCGGCGGAGATCTTGTCCTGCCACAGTTTTTTCTCGCGCTCGAACGTCGTGCGCGCCAAGGTCAGCCGGCGCTGCGCGGCTGCCTGTTCGCTGCGCTGATCGGAAATCTGCTGACTGGCGATCACGGCCAGCAACTGACCTTTCTTCACCGACTGCCCGAGATTGACCGACACCGACTCGACCACCCCCGGGACACGCGGCACCACATGGGCGGTGCGGTCCTCGTCGAAGCGCACTTCGCCGGGGAACGGCAAGCCGAGACTGATGCTTTGCGCCTTCGCTTGGGCCAGTTGAATCCCCGCGGCCGTGATCTGCTCCGCCGTCAATTCAATGTGTCCTTCTTCGCCATGTTCGCCTTCAGCAGCGGCGCCCTCTTCGGCGTGATCCGCATGCTCGGAGGCCTCATCGGCATGCGCATCGATGCCAGAGTTGCCCGCCCACATCGAGCCGATACCAATGCCCAACGCCAAGGTCGCCGCAGCGACCACGATCAGTTTTTTATCCATGGAAACTCCTCTGCGCCGTGCCGTCGCGCAGTGATCAGAAAATTGAAATTCAACGGTTGACGCCGAGGTCGCCGAAAATACGTTCGATGCGGACCCGGGCGTCGGTCGCCTCGCTCACCGCCTGGATGTATTGGGTGCGGGCGCTGATCAGCGTGCGCTGGGCGTCGAGCACGTCGAGGAAGCCGAACTTGCCCATTTCGAAACCCCGAGTGGCGCTGTCGACCGCACTTTGCGCGGCGGGCAGGATGGTCTGATCGAACGCCTGGATTTCGCCGTTGGCGGTCTGCCATTGCTCAAGGGTGGTCTGGATTTCCGTGCGCAGGCGCAGCTCGGTGGCGTTGCGCAGGTCCCGTGCCTGATCGGCACGCCGCGCCGCCGCCAGCACATTGCCCTGATTGCGGTTGAACAGCGGAATCGGCATCGACAGCCCGACCACGTTGACCCGCTCGCGCTCGGTTTCGCTGTACTGACTGCCGATGCTGACGGTGAGATCGGGAATCCGCTGGGACTTCTCCAGCCCCAGCGATGCCTCGCGCTGATCGATCTGCAATTTCGCCAGACGCAGTTCAGCGGTTTCGTTCAGACGCTCAAGCAAACGGGTCGGCGGTGGGACGCTTGGCAGGCTTTGAGCAGCGCTTTGCACCGTGGTCGAAGTCGGCAACGGTGCGCCCATGACCTGCGCCAGTTGCTGGTACGCATTGGCCTGATCACGCTCGGCGCGGCTCAGTTCCAGGCGAACCTCAGAGAGCTGCACTTGCGCCCGCGTGCCTTCCACCGGCGATGACTTGCCCGCCTCGATCCGCCCTTGGGCCACACGCACACCGTGTTCGGCGAGTTGCAGCGACTGACGGCTCAGTTGCAAACGTTGCTGCGCAGTTTGTGCGCCGTTGAACGCTTGAATTACATCGGCGCGCAAGGCGTTGCGCTTGCGCTCCAGCTCGATGCCTGCGGCATCCTGAGCACGGCTCGCCACATCGATCCGTGCGCCACGCTTGCCGCCCAGCTCGATCGGCTGACTGAGCATCACCGTGGTGGTGCGCGACTGGCGCCGGGTGTCTTCGGCCTCCCACGAAACCTCGGGGTTGGGGATCAGGCCCGCCTGTTTGCGGTCACCTTCGGCAATGCCGATTTCCCACTGCGCGGCCGCCAGGTCCGGGTTACCGGCGAAGGCGGTTTGCAGGGCTTGATCGAGGGTCAGGGTCGATGCACTGGCAAGACCTGTACAGGCCAGCAACATGAGGCCGCTGGCGGTTTTTTTCAGGCGTGAGCGCGCCGTCCGTTCTATTAAACCGGGCAATGGAAGACTTCCTTTAATCAAGAATCTTTGATTGCGCCACGGTAGGGTTTTGAACTTATCGACAAGGTGACTGGAAAATTACAAATCCGTTATCAACAGTTCATCGAAGTTATTTTGCTCTAGGATTCCGGATTCGAATGGCGTTGTAGCAACACATGGAAACAAATACACGTTAGTTATCTGCCGAACAGCACTTGCCGAAATGGATGTCATGAAAAAACCGCTCTGCTGCTGCGACAGGCTGTCGCGGACAGCCGGTTTAAAGGGCTTGAACGTTGACTCTGTAGCCACTACAGCCTTTACCTTGCACGCCATCCAGCAACAGAAACCGTCCGGAAGACCTTACAAAAACAACAACTTTCCTGGCCACCTTAATTAAATATCCATTGAATAAAAGTGGTGAAAGATCATGCGAATCCTTGTCGTGGAGGACGAGCTTAAAGCTGCCGAATACTTGCATCAGGGTCTGACCGAAAGTGGTTATATCGTTGACCACGCCGTTAACGGCGCCGACGGTTTGCACTTGGCGCAACAACAGATTTATGACCTGATCATTCTGGATGTGAATCTGCCGGAACTCGACGGCTGGAGCGTGCTTGAACAACTGCGGCGCACTCACTCCACCCGGGTGATGATGCTCACCGCACGCGGTCGCCTGGCGGACAAGATCCGGGGGCTGGATCTGGGCGCCGACGACTATCTGGTCAAGCCGTTCGAGTTTCCGGAACTGCTGGCCCGGGTGCGCACCCTGATGCGCCGCAGCGAAAACATCCCGGTACCGCAGGTACTCAAGGTCGCCGATCTGGAACTTGACCCGGGCCGTCACCGGGCGTTTCGGGGCACGCAGCGCATCGACCTGACCACCAAGGAATTCGCTCTGCTGCATCTGCTGATGCGCCAGTCTGGCGAAGTGCTGACCCGCACTCAGATCATCTCGCTGGTGTGGGACATGAACTTCGACTGCGACACCAACGTGGTCGAGGTCTCGATCCGTCGCTTGCGAGCGAAGATCGACGACCCGTTCGACAGCAAACTGATCCACACCCTGCGTGGTGTGGGCTATGTGCTGGAGGCACGGGAATGAAGCCGGCCAGCCTGTCGCTGCGACTGGGGCTGACCGTCAGCATTCTTGGCGCGCTGCTGGTGGTGTTTCTGGCGATCCTCGCGTATTTCGCCCTGACCCATGAACTGAACGCGTTGTCCCGTGACAGCCTGGAAAAGAAGATGGCGCAGGTGGAACACAGCCTGTCGCTGTACGTCGATGCCAATGAAGTCAGCGGCAAGCCGCACATTCTGCTCGATCAGGTCATGGGGCATGACAACCTGACGCTGACGATTTATGACCGGGGCAATTTGCGCTCGCCGTTGCTCAAGTCCGGAACAGGATTGACGGACCCACGGATTGAATTGAAAGCGGTGCGGGCGACGACCGATCAGTTGTCGTACACCGACAGCGCCGATGCTGATGGCGCGAAGTTTCTCACCGCCTCGAAGCTGATTCGTCTGAAGGACGGCAGCAACGTGCCGGTGCTGTTGTCGATGGACAATGCTCACGATCAGGCCCTGCTCAGCGCCTATTTGCGCTCGACGCTGATGGCCTTGCCGTTGCTGCTGGTGTTCATCGGCCTGACCGCTTGGGGCGCGGTGCAGCGCGGACTGGCGCCGCTGCGCGAGTTTCGCAAGGTGGCGGCCCGGGTGACCACCCAGGACCTCGACCATCGGATGTCAGTGGTGAACATGCCCCAGGAGCTCAGCGAACTGGCACAAGGCATCAACGTGATGCTCGATCGCCTGGACAGCGGTGTGCAGCAACTGTCGCAGTTCTCCGATGATCTGGCCCACGAACTGCGTACGCCGATCAACAACCTGATGGGCAAGGCGCAGGTCACGCTCTCGCGCAAGCGTTCGGTCGAGGACTACAAGGACGTGTTGGTGTCATGCACCGAAGAGCTCGAACGCGTCGCGCGAATTGTCTCGGACATGCTGTTTCTGGCCCAGGCCAGTCAGCCGATGGCGCACGCGTCGTTCGAACCGATTGCACTGGAAGATGAGGCATTACGGGTGGCCGACCTGTTTTCCCTGTCGGCGCAGGACAGGCAGATCCATCTGAAGGTGGTCGGCAGCGCCCGGGTGTCGGGCGACCGTTTGATGATCCAGCGGGCGATATCGAACTTGCTGTCCAATGCCCTGCGCCATTGCCCTGCCGGCAAAACCGTTTCGTTGTTCATTGAACAGTCACCGACACAAGTGGCGCTGCGGGTGAGCAATCCCGGCGCGGGTATAGAGGCGCAGCACTTGCCACATCTGTTCGACCGTTTCTACCGGGTCGACAGCAGCCGCACCCGCTCACAGGGCAGCACGGGACTGGGGCTGGCCATCGTGCGCTCGATCATGAGCCTGCATTCGGGTACCGCACAGGTGCAGAGCCGTCCAGGGGCGATGACGGTTTTCAGTCTGGTGTTCCCCGTGTTTGCGGAAAAGCACTAAAACCTTCAAGCAGATTTGTGCGGTGTTTTCTCAATCTCCGTCAGAAAAATCACCGCACAAGTGCGCCATACCTCCATGCAAATCCTTCAGTGCGATTTTGCGTCAGTCTCACGATGAAGCGTCTGACAAGGACAGGGAAAAACTTCGCAGACGATTGGTTCCTGATCGCTTCGTTCGCCTTCTTGCACGCCGCTCCCTCCCCTCTAAAACAAACCTTTGCGTTGATCCTGACGCGTCTATTCAAGATTTATCAGTACGTGTTTCGGCGTGGGCAAAAACCGCGAACGGAAACGTCTGGACATTTTTGACCCCCTCGTCACTGCCCTCTTAGATTCTGCTCGTGCTTGCAACAGCACACCCACACAACAACCAAGGAGAAACCTCATGGGCTACATGGGCAGCTGGAACGCCAACCAGATCGATGAACTCGACGAACAGGAAACTCCTTCGGCCGAGCAGATTGAAGCACTGCAACTGACCGAAGAAGAACAGGCGGAACTGAACGCCGAGTGACAAGACCCGCGAGGGCCGCGCGCCCTCGCGGACTTTCCAGGAAGGTACCCATGGACAAGACAAGGATGGCCGAGCGTGAGCTGACGGCCGATCAGGCAGAGCGACGTATCCAGACCGAGCTTTCACGCCTCGGCCTCACGCCGGTAACCCGTACACTCGGCAGCAAGGTGGTCGCCGTTCAGGCGAGTCTTCACGGTAGCGACAATCGTCATGCCCGTGGCGGCGGCAAGGGTTATGCGGATCAGGCACACCTGGGCGCGCTGTATGAAGCCCTCGAACATTATTGGACGGATGAACGCTTTGCGACCGATGTTCACCACGAGACGGAGCGCTATTTCAAAGACTCGTCGATCTTTGCCGATGACTCGCTTCTGCAGAGGCTCACCTGTCAGCAGAATGTGCGCATCCCCTGCAGGACCTACGTCTGTCCGCCGTGGCATGACCGTTTTTCCTATCCGGTTGCGCTGACTTCGCCAAACAATTCACGTCAGCCTTCATCACCGGGCACGGCCGACTGCCGTGCCGTGCGACGCTACGCCAGCAACAGCGGCACCGCCATTGGCGCCACTTACAGCGAAGCGATGCTGCACGCCGCCAACGAATGCATCGAACGCGATGCCGTATCGCTGTTTCTGCTCAACCATTTCTATTACGAAAACCACCCGCCTCTGCGACGGGTGGCCCGCCTCAGTGACGGCGATGACCTCGGTCGTCTGTGGGCCGATGCCGAACAGGAAATCGGCGGCGAAATCGTGCTGGCGGATATCAGCAGCGAATTCAAGGCACGAACCTTTCTGGCCTTCACGACTGAACCGGGGCCTCATCCACAGGTTTACGGCAGTGGCTGTTCACTCGACCCACGTCACGCCGCATGGCGTGCGCTCAGTGAACTGGTGCAGTTGCAATTGAGTGCCGCCGAGCCCGAATACCACAAGTCCCTGACCAATGCACTGCGCAACCTGCAGCCCTTCCCGCGCCTGCTGCGCTGCGCGCAATTTGATCCGCAGACGCTGCTGCATCGCTGCCCGCAACACGAGGTGGTGCTGCCCGGCGTCAGTGAGGACATGTCCGTGCACGATCAACTTCACTTGCTGACTCAAGACCTGCAAAGCCACGGCCGTAGGCTGGGCGCTTCGATCCTGCAGCAAACCGGGCTCGGTACAACCCTGCTCAACGTGGTGATTCCCGGACTGGAGAGGTTTTTCGTGGTCTCCAGCGGCAACGTTGTCATCCCGCTGGCCCGGGGTCGTACTCTGGAGAGAGCCGCCCCATGAACCGACTCGATCGCTCCCGGGAACTGGCATTGGCCAGTTCCATGCACCTTCACATCGACGAGAAAGGTACTGTCGGCCATTACCTCGAACCTCCAGGCAGCGGACTGCATCACGTTTTTTTCCTGCGGGTAAATGGCGAGGTCTGGGTCGGCCGCAAGCGCCTGCAACGTGACCGGCATTTTCGATGGCACACCAGCAGCGTGCTCAAACCCTGCATGTTGCTGGGTCCGCATCTCCACTCACTATGGGGGGATGAAGGATTGTCGATCGGCTATCGGACGGCCTCTGTCGAACAGAAAGCGCAGACCTTTGAACGAGCATTACGTCTGCCTGACAGCGAGATTCTGTTCCCGCTTCCGATAGTTGACGCGGCAGGACGGGAAGCGGTCTGTCCGGCTGATTTCTGGCAATGCAGCGAATCACTGGCCGAACAGTTGAACAACGATGAACAACACCTGCGCGAACAGTGCGCAGGGCTGCTCCAGGCAATCACCGAAACCGGCGCGTTGATCTACGACCCCGCCTGTTCGACGGGCGAATTCATCGCTCACCTCGCCCGCGCCCTGCCCGACTGCATGTGCCTGGGGAGTGATCGCTCAGCCTCGATGATTGAACACGCCCGGCAATGTCATGGCGGGACGTCCGTTGATTTCCACTTGCTGGATGCGATGGAAGCCTTCAATGCGGGAATCCGCTGCGATGTGCTGATCCTGCGTTTCCTCAATGCCGAAGTCTTGACCCGCTCTGAAGCCCGGACCGCATTCGAATCGCTCATTCGTTGCGTCAAGCCTGGCGGCAGAATCCTCGTCTTCGGTCACACCCCGGTGCTGATCCCTGTCGTCTGGCTCGCCGCCGCTCACAACCTGCAACTGGAATCCAGCGTCGCGGCACGTCCGGGACAAACGGAACTGTTCCAGTTCTATCGCCTGAAGGTCGCAACCGCATGACGTTTTCCCTGCAAGGCAGAGGCTTTTACCCAACCGACGACGGACATCAACTCTATTGGGAACGGCATGGAATCACGGGAGGCGAACCGGTGTTTTTCCTGCATGGAGGCCCCGGCGGGCGAATCAGCCGCCATCACCTGGAATTCTTCGACCTGCGCCGTTTCGACATCATCCTGTTTGACCAACGCGGTTGCGGGCGCTCGACGCCTTACGGAGAATTGCGCGACAACACCACAGGCCTGTGTGTCGAAGACATCGACGCTCTGCGCCAGCATTTCGGCTTCGAAAAGATCAGTGTGCTCGGCGTTTCGTGGGGCAGTTGGCTGGCAATCCAGTACCAGCAGCGCTATCCGCAGCACCTGCTGAAAACCACGCTGGTATCAGTGTTCGTACCTTTCGCGACCAATGTCCGGGCGTACGACCGGGCACTCAATGAAGGGCTGGCGCAGTCGCCACCAGCGACCTCAAGCCATCGCGCCAGAGACATCTTCCGGATACTCGGCGAAGGCTGCCCGTTGCAACAGCGCGTTGCCGCCATCGAATGGCTGAGTGCTGTTCTACGCCGCACGGGCCAGACGGTTTGCCCCGACTCACTGGAGAGTTTCGTCGATCAGGAAGCGGTGCTCGCCATCCGTCTGGAATTGCATTATCACCTTCAAGGCTATTTCTTCCAGCCAAGGGACCAGAAGCTGACCCTCGACGACAACACCCTGCTGATCCAGGGCATTCGGGATACCTTCGGCATGGCCAGCGTGCGCTGGCTCAGACAACGCATGAACATTCACTGCCGTTTGCTGCATGCCGGGCACAACGCCTTTGAAAGCGCCATTCTCAAAGCCGTGCGCCGGGCAGTGAAACGTGAAATCGAGGGCTGAAAAAAACGGCACCCGGAGGTGCCGTTCCGTCCCGCAAAAACGCTTACTTGCGTGCTGCCTCCCACGACTTGAGCAGTTCGTTGTAGCTCACGGTTTCGCCTTTCGGTTTTTCGTTCGCCAGTTTCGGCTTCGGTGCACCCGGTTGGTCGAACCAGTATTGGGCGTCGCGCTCGGGATTCATTTTCGGCGCGCAGGTGGCCTGGGCCTTGGAGCGTTCCAGACGGGTCATGATCGCGTCCTGATCCTTGGCCAGACCGTCGAGCGCCTGTTGCGGTGTCTTGTCGCCGCTGGCGGCTTCGGCGATGTGGCTCCACCACAGTTGTGCCAGACGTGGGTAATCCGGCACGTTGGTGCCGGTCGGCGTCCATTGCACCCGGGCCGGGCTGCGGTAGAACTCGACCAGACCGCCGAGTTTCGGTGCCAGGTCGGTCATGGCTTGCGAGTTGATGTCCGACTCGCGGATTGGTGTCAGGCCGACGATGGTTTTCTTCAGCGATACGGTCTTCGAGGTCACGAACTGCGCGTACAGCCAGGCCGCGAGTTTCTGTTTCTCAGGCGTGGATTTCATGAAGGTCCAGGAACCCACGTCCTGATACCCCAGCTTCATCCCCTCCTCCCAATACGGTCCGCGTGGCGACGGCGCCATCCGCCATTTCGGCGTGCCGTCGGCGTTGACCACCGGCAGGCCCGGTTTGGTCATGTCGGCGGTGAACGCGGTGTACCAGAAGATCTGCTGGGCAATGTTGCCTTGGGACGGCACGGGGCCGGACTCGGAGAAGGTCATGCCTGCCGCTTCCGGTGGCGCGTAGGCCTTGAGCCAGTCCACATACTTGGTCGTGGCGAACACCGCCGCCGGGCCGTTGGTATCGCCACCGCGGGTCACGCTGGAACCCACCGGGTGGCAGTCTTCGACGCGGATGCCCCACTCGTCCACCGGCAAGCCGTTGGGCAGGCCCTTGTCGCCGCCACCGGCCATGGAGAACCAGGCGTCGGTGAAGCGCCAGCCCAGGGACGGGTCTTTCTTGCCGTAGTCCATGTGCCCGTAGATGCGCTTGCCGTCGATTTCCTTGACGTCTTCGCTGAAGAATTTGGCGATGTCTTCATAAGCGGACCAGTTCACCGGCACGCCCAGGTCATAGCCGTATTTCTCCTTGAACTTGGCTTTCAGGTCGGCGCGCTCGAACCAGTCGGCGCGGAACCAGTACAGGTTGGCGAATTGCTGGTCGGGCAATTGATAGATCTTGCCGTCCGGCGCGGTGGTGAAGGAGATGCCGATGAAGTCCTTGATGTCGAGGGTCGGCGAGGTGAAGTTCTTGCCTTCGTTGGCCATCAGGTCGGTAATCGACTCGGTCTTGCCGTAGCGAAAGTGCGTACCGATCAGGTCCGAGTCATTGACCCAGCCGTCGTAGATGTTCTTGTCCGACTGCATCACCGTCTGCATTTTTTCCACGACGTCGCCTTCCTGCAGCAGGTCGTGGGTCAGCTTGATCCCGGTGATTTCGCTGAAGGCCTTGGCCAGCACCTTGGATTCATATTCGTGGGTGGTCAGGGTTTCCGAGACGACCTTGATGTCCATCCCGCGAAACGGCTCGGCGGCCTTGATGAACCACTTCAGTTCTTCGAGTTGCTGTTCCGGCGTCAGGGTCGACGGCTTGAACTCGCTGCCGATCCATTTTTTTGCCGCGTCCTCGTAGGCATCGGCCCAGGCGGATGCGCTCAAACCGCTGAGTGCCAGCATGGCTGCCAATGAAATGCTATGTCGCAGCTTATTGTTTTTGTCGAACATAGAGACCTCCTGTTTAAGTTCTGGAGCAACATTGCCGAGCGATTCGACTAGCCCCAACGCATCACAGCCAACAGCCACACCAGGGACAACGCGGACGCCACCCAGATGCTCCAGTCGGTTACGCCGATCACCAGCAGATGCAGGTAGGCGCTGCCGAGAAGACCAATGAACAAGCGATCGCCACGGGTGGTGGCAATCGGCAGAAACCCTCGCCGCAGGATGCTCGGCGAGCGCAGCTCCCAGGTGGTCATGCCCACCAGGATCAAGCCAATCACGATGAAAAACGCCGCCGTCGGGACGGTCCAGCTCATCCATTCCATCATCAGTTCCTCAGACCCGGCCCAGGGCAAAGCCCTTGGCCACATGGTTGCGAACAAACCAGATCACCAGCATGCCCGGCAGAATGGTCAGCACCCCCGCCGCCGCCAGCACGCCCCAGTCGATGCCGGACGCCGACACCGTGCGCGTCATCACCGCCGCAATCGGCTTGGCATTCACCGACGTCAGCGTGCGCGCCAGCAGCAGTTCGACCCAGGAAAACATGAAGCAGAAAAACGCTGTCACCCCGATCCCGGAGCCGATCAGCGGGATGAAAATCTTCACGAAGAACTTGGGAAAGCTGTAGCCGTCGATGTAGGCGGTTTCGTCGATTTCCTTGGGCACGCCGGACATGAATCCTTCGAGAATCCACACCGCCAGCGGCACGTTGAACAGGCAGTGCGCCAGCGCCACCGCGATGTGGGTGTCGAACAGACCAATCGATGAATACAGCTGAAAGAACGGCAGCAGAAACACCGCCGGCGGCGCCATGCGGTTGGTCAGCAGCCAGAAGAACAGGTGCTTGTCACCGAGGAAGCGGTAACGGGAAAACGCGTAAGCCGCCGGCAATGCCACGCTCAGGGAAATCACCGTGTTCAGGCTCACGTAATACAGCGAGTTGAGATAACCGGTGTACCAGCTCGGATCGGTGAAGATCACCTTGTAGTTGTGCAGCGTGAAGTCCTGGGGAAACAGCGTGAGGCCACCGAGAATTTCGGTGTTGCTCTTGAACGACATGTTCAGCAGCCAGTAAATCGGCACCAGCAGGAACAGGATGTAGAGCAGCAGTGGGATCACTTTTTTCATAGGGGTAAGACGTTTGCTCATGGCCGGGCCTCAGCGGTTGGCGTCGCTGTGGGTCATGGCGGTATAGAACAGCCAGGACACCAGCAGGATGATCAGGAAGTACACCAGCGAAAAGGCTGCCGCCGGCCCCAGGTCGAATTGGCCTACGGCCATCTGGGTCAACGTCTGACTCAGGAAGGTCGTGGCATTGCCCGGCCCGCCGCCGGTGAGCACGAAGGGCTCGGTGTAGATCATGAAGCTGTCCATGAAGCGCAGCATCACCGCGATCAGCAGCACGCTTTTCAGCTTGGGCAGTTGAATATGCCGGAACACCGCCCAGGCCGAAGCCCGGTCGATCCGCGCCGCCTGGTAATACACATCGGGAATCGCCCGCAGCCCGGAGAAACACAACAGCGCCACCAGCGAGGTCCAGTGCCACACGTCCATCACCAACACCGTGACCCAGGCGTCCATGGTGTTGGCCGCGTAGTTGTAGCTGATGCCCATCGCATTGAGGCTCGATCCCATCAGACCAATGTCGGCGCGGCCGAAGATCTGCCAGATGGTGCCGACCACGTTCCATGGAATCAGCAGCGGAATCGCCAGCACGATCAGCACCACCGACGACCAGCGGCCCTTGGTCGGCATGGTCAGCGCAATGGCAATTCCCAGCGGGATTTCGATCAGCAGCACACACGCCGAATAGATGAACTGGCGCAGCAACGAGTCATGCAGACGCGGATCAAGCAGCACCTGCTTGTACCAATCGGCGCCGACAAAGTAGCGGCTGGACTGATCGAAGATGTCCTGCACCGAGTAATTGACCACGGTCATCATCGGGATCACCGCACTGAAGGCCACCAGCAGGAACACCGGCAACACCAGCCACCAGGCCTTGTTGTTCTGCACCTTGTTCATGGCTGCACCTCTTCGCTGGCTTCGAGCAGGAATTCATCGGCGTAGACCATCAGCCACTGCGCCGGAAAACTGATGTACGCCGTGCCCCGGGGCACCGGTTTGTCTTCGGCCAGACGCACTTTCAGCGGTGCGCCGTCCAGATCCAGGGTCATGATCTTGTAGGTGCCGAGGTCTTCGACATGTACGACCCGCGCCTGCATCGCGTCGTCAAACGGCTCGTCCCACACATGAATGAACTCGGGGCGGATGCCGACCTTCAGATTTTTCCATTGACCGTGTTCGATATGGCGTTGCAAGGCGTCGGAAAGCGGCAGGTGGGTCGAGTTGAAACCCACCCCGCCCTGTTGCGGCTGCACCTCGATCAGGTTCATTCCGGGGCTGCCGATGAAGTAGCCGACAAAGGTGTGACTCGGGCGCTCGAACAATTCCCGAGGTGTACCGAACTGGACGATCTGGCCGCCGTACATCACCGCGATCTTGTCGGCGAAGGTCGAGGCCTCCAGTTGATCGTGGGTGACGTAGACCATGGTGATGTTGAACTGCTCGTGGATCTGCTTGAGCTTGCGCCGCAGTTTCCATTTCAGGTGCGGGTCGATCACCGTCAGCGGCTCGTCGAAGAGGATTGCCGAAACGTCGTCGCGCACCAGCCCACGGCCCATGGAGACTTTCTGTTTTTCATCGGCGGTGAGGTTGCGCGCCTTTTTGCTCAGCAGGTTTTGCAGGTCGAGGACTTCGGCAATTTCCTGCACCTTGCTATGGACTTTGGCCTCGGCCAGGCCCTGATTGCGCAACGGAAAGGCCAGGTTGTCGAACACGGTCATGGTGTCGTAGACCACCGGGAACTGGAACACCTGGGCGATATTGCGCTTCTCCGGGGTCAGGTCGTTGACCGCTTTGCCGTCGAACAGCACATGCCCCTGAGACGGGCTGAGCAGGCCGGAAATGATGTTGAGCAAGGTCGACTTGCCGCAACCCGACGGCCCGAGCAAGGCATAGGCACCGCCCTGCTCCCAGATGTGGTCCATTTCGCGGATCGCGTAATCTTCCGGCCCGCCAGGGCTTTTGCTGTAACTGTGGGCGAGGTGCTGCAAACGGATTTCGGCCATCAGGCAACCCTCGCGACACGCCGGCCCGGTGCCTGCACCAGACGGCCCTGCGCATCGAACACAAACAGTTTATGGGTCGGGATATAGATGCGGATCGGCGCATCGACGTCGTATTCGTGAACGCCGGGCAAGTGCAGCACCAGCAGGAAATGCTCGTTGCGCACGTGGAGGAAGGTTTCCGAACCGCTGATCTCCGCCACCTCGACGGTCACCGCCAATTCGAGGTCGTCGTCGTTGCTCGGCACCAGCGAGATATGGCTGGGCCGCACGCCAAAACGGAACTCGCCCTCGCCCACCGGGCGCAGGTCGACGTTCAACGGGAAGTGCACGAAGTTGGCGAAACTCACCTCGTTACCGGCGATGCGCCCCGGCATCAGGTTGATCGGCGGCTCGGAGAACAATTCCGCCGCCAGCACCGTTTGTGGCTGGTGATAGACCTCGGTCGACGGGCCGCTCTGGATCACCCGGCCTTCGTGAAGAATGGTGGTGGTGCCACCCAGCGCCAGCGCTTCGTTGGGCTCGGTGGTGGCGTAGATGGCGATGGTGTGGCGGGCCTTGAACAGCTCGCGCATTTCCTGGCGCAGTTCTTCGCGCAGTTTGTAGTCGAGGTTGACCAGCGGCTCATCGAACAGGATCAGCTCGGCATCCTTGACCAACGCCCGGGCCATGGCGGTGCGCTGTTGCTGGCCGCCGGACAGCTCCAGCGGATAGCGCTTCAAGAACTTCTCGATGCGCAGCATCTTCGCGGTGTCCTGCACCTTGCTCTGGATCTGCTCGTTGGAGATCCCGGCCTGACGCAGCGGCGAGGCGATGTTTTCGAACACCGTCATGGTCGGGTAGTTGATGAACTGCTGATACACCATCGACACGTTGCGCAGACGCACCGGCCTCTGTGTGACGTCGACGCCGTTCATCAGGATGCGGCCGCTGTCGGGCTTGTCCAGACCGGCCATCAGGCGCATGAGGCTGGTCTTGCCGGACAGCGTGCGCCCGAGCAGGACATTGAAGGATCCGGCTTCGAATTTCAGGTTCGCATCGTCGATCCAGGTCTGGCCCTCGACGGTGCGGCTGACGTGCTCCAGGGTGAGTGACATGGCTCGGCCTTTTTATTATTGGAGTCAAGCGACGTGTGCAACAGAGCGACATTCGTGCCAGAAATCCCAAGCCGTTGATTCGCCGCGAAAATCGCCGAAAACGCGGATAAGCCACCTTCATTGCTGAACACATTTGAACAGTTCAACGATTGACAATGAACAATAGTGAACAACACTCTATCGATGCTTTTCGGGTCCCGAGGGGCCTCATAACAATAATAAAAACGCTGCTTTCAGAGGCTGACTGCCATGTCCGCACCTGCCCCGCCGCTTTCCCACGAAGCCATCGTCCAGGACTCCTGGTCCCGTTGCCGCGCCTTCGGTCTCAAGCATCAAAATGCTCCGGCGTTTGACCAGTTGCCCGCCTCCGGTATCGCGCAGTTGCTCGACAGTCACCATTCGCTGGTACAGACCACCCATCAGGAAGTGCTGCCGTACTACGAGAACATCCTGAGCAACTCCAACTGTCTGATCATGCTGGCCGACAATCAGGGCCAGGTGCTGACGTCCTGGGGCACCCAGCGCTTTATCGAGCCGAATCTGGCGCGGGGCTTTCAGGCCGGGGCAAGCTGGATGGAACACGCCAGCGGCACCAATGCCATCGGCACGGCGCTGGCTTGCGAGCAGGCGGTGCACATCGAGCACGACGAGCATTTCCTCAAGGCCAACCGCTTCATGACCGGTTCCGCCGCGCCGATTTTCAACGCCGAACGCAAGGTCATCGCGGTGCTTGATGTGTCCAGCGACAGCTACCTGCCGCCCTCGCACACCCTCGGCATGGTCAAGATGATGAGTCAGACCGTTGAGAACCGGCTGATCCTCAACCTGTTCCACGGCCAGCATTTTCAACTGACCTTCAACACCGGGTTGAACAACCTCGACAGCCAATGGGCGGGTTTGCTGATTTTCGATGAGAGCGGTCAGGTTCTGTCGGCCAACCGCCGGGCTGACAATCTGTTGGGCGTGCGGTTGTCGCGGGTGAGTGTCGAGAGTCTGTTCAAGGTGTCGTTGCTGGAGTTGCTGAATCAGCCGGACGGTTTGCCGTTTTCCTTGCAGACGTCGGGGCGCAATCGATTCCAGTGCCTGTTGAAACGGCCCAAGCAGGCACCGGTTCAGGCGCGGGTGTTTACAGAGGAATCCAAACCTGTCCCACCTGCAGTGATCAGCCTCAACACTCTGCACTTCGGCGACAGCCGCGTGGAAAAAGCCGTGCGTCAGGCCGAGCGCCTGCTGGAAAAAGACATTCCGCTGTTGATCCACGGTGAAACCGGGGTCGGCAAGGAAGTCTTCGTCAAAGCCCTGCACCAGGCCAGCTCTCGCAGCAAACAGGCGTTCATCGCCGTGAATTGCGCAGCGATTCCCGCCGAACTGGTGGAGTCAGAACTGTTTGGCTACGAGAAAGGCGCCTTCACCGGTGCCAACCAGAAAGGCAGCATCGGCCTGATCCGCAAGGCCGACAAGGGCACGCTGTTCCTCGACGAGATCGGCGACATGCCGCTGCCAACCCAGGCCCGCCTGCTGCGGGTATTGCAGGAACGTTGCGTGCAACCGGTGGGCAGCAGCGAGTTGTTCCCGGTGGATCTGCGGATCATCTCCGCCACCAACCGCTCGTTGCGCGAACAGGTGCAACTGGGGCGCTTTCGCGAGGATTTGTACTACCGCATCGGCGGCCTGACCCTGGAGTTACCGCCGCTGCGCGAGCGCAGTGACAAACAGGCGCTGTTCAAACGTTTGTGGGAACAGCATCGGGAACCGACGCAGTGGGCAGGATTGAGCCGCGAAGTATTGGAATTGTTCGACCGGCACCCGTGGCCGGGCAATCTGCGTCAGGTCAGCAGCGTGATGCAGGTCGCGCTGGCCATGGCCGAAGAGCAACCGGTAAGACCTGAGCATCTGCCGGATGATTTCTTTGTCGACCTGGAGATGGAGCCGCTGGAAACCCCTGAACCGTTGGGGATCGATCTGAATGACAGCGAGGCGTTGAATCGAGAGCTGCTGGCGGCCGGGGGCAATATTTCCCATCTGGCGCGGCGGTTGGGGGTGAGCCGCAATACCCTTTATAAGCGTTTGCGTCAGGCTGAAGGCTGACTGCTGCTCGCGAAGGCGTCAGCCCGATCACCCTAAAAAACCCTTCACTGCACCCATTGACCGTACCCGCTAGACTGTGACGAAATGTTTCAGGTTTTCGCCCCCTCTTCCTGATCCTCACAGGGTAAGTTCTTTGACCAACATCTGTTCTACCGGCCTTGATATCGGCTTCGCCTCGCTGGATTACCTGCAAATCGGCATCCTCGGCGTCATTCAAGGCATCACCGAGTTGTTGCCCGTTTCCTCCACCGCCCACATGCGCATCGTCCCGGCCCTGCTCGGCTGGCCGGATCCTGGCTCGGCGTTTTCCGCCGCCATGCAACTGGCCGCACTGGCGGCGGTGGTCAGTTATTTCTGGCGCGACGTGAGACAGGTCGCGACCGGCAGTCTGGAGGCGGTGCGACAACGGGATTTCAACAATCAATGGTTCATCCTCGCGGTGGCCATCGTGCTGGCGACCATCCCCATCGGTATTGCCGGCATCGCCTTGTCGTCGACACTCAATGCCTGCAACTCGCCGTTGCGCGGTTTGATGGTGATCGGGATTTCCTGCGTGGTGATGGCAGTGTTGCTGGCCATTGCCGAACTCACCTGTCGCCATCGCCGTACCGTCGGCGAAATGCGTTTGCGCGACGCGCTGATCGTGGGGATCGCGCAGATCGGGGCGCTGATTCCCGGCGTTTCGCGCTCCGGCTCGACGCTGACGGCGGCGCTGTTCCTCAACTTCAAACGTGAGGAAGCGGCACGCTTCTCCTTCCTGCTCGGGCTGCCGGCCATCGCGCTGGCGGGGTTGAAGGAGTTGTGGGTGTTGTTTCATGCGCAACTGCCGGCGCAGGCCTGGGCGCACCTGATTTTCGGTCTGGTGATTGCCAGCATCTCGGCGTTTTTCGCAATCTGGGGCCTGATGCGGTTTCTGGAGAAATTCTCCACTTGGCCATTCGTGATTTACCGCGCAGTACTGGGGATTTTCCTGATCGTCGCGGTCAGCACCGGGCTCTTGAGTTAAGGTCCACCGCAATAAACAAAACCCGCCTGGTGCGGGTTTTGTTTATTGCGCCTTCGTACAACGCAGGTTACTGGCAGGTCGGCTCAACACTCGTTGATACGGCACCCAAGGTACGCAGCCCGGCCAGCACCACTATCAGCATCCCCAGCCCGGCGAAAACGGCTACGCCGAAACCTGCCCGAGCGCCATAGGCATCAACGATCAAACCCGAGAGCAATCCACCCAGGGCGACGCCGATGCTGATGCCAGTGGTCATCCAGGTCAGCCCTTCGGTAATCCTCGATGGCGGGATGATGATCGTCCCCAGCTTCATGACCACGACCATGGTTGGCGCAAACGATATGCCGGCGATAAACAGCATCGCCGAGAGGACATAAACGTCCGGTGAAAACAAAGGCAATACGCCTGTGATGGCCGTGACCAGGATCCCGATAAAGAACTGCTTTTCTATCGGCAGGGTAACCCTCAAGGCACCGAACGTCAGGCCCGCCACCAGCGAGCCGAATGCATAGGCGGCGAGGATGAAGGTCGCTGAGGCAGGCCATCCTTGCGCATTAGCGAAGGCGACAACGGCGACATCGATCGAGCCTCCGATTGCCCCCATCGCCAACAGCGCCAGCACGATGGTGGGAACGCCGGGAATCAGCAAAGTTGAACCCGTATGCCTCGTTTGACCCACAACAACCTTGGGTTCGGTCTGACGTTGCAGGACAAACGCCGTCACCCCGACGGCCAGCAGCCCGACCGCGACCAGCGGCCCGGCTTCGGCAAAAAGACTCACGCTCAAACCGATCGCCATGGGTGGGCCGATGATGTAAGCGAGTTCGGTCAGCACCGTATCCAGAGAGAACGCCGTGTGCAGTTGCGGCTTGCCCCGGAACAATTGCGTCCAGCGGGCCCGGATCATCGACGGCATGCTCGGCATGGTGCCCGCCAATGCAGCCAGAACAAAAAGCAATGCCGCCGGTGCCCTCATATAGACGGCAAATATCAGCGCCAGCAACATGCCGATGCTGAAAGTCGTCACGACAGGCAGCACACGGCTCTGGCCACGCTGATCGACGAGTTTCGAGATGTACGGGCCGATCAGTGCATTGGCGAGGGTGAACGTACCGGCGACTGCACCGGCCAGCCAGTAGATACCGCTTTGCTCCACCAGCATGGTAATGATGCCAATGCCGATCATCGCTTGCGGTAATCGTGCGATAGCGCTCGCGAGCACCAACCCCGTTGCGCCCGGGGTTGTCAGGAGTTCGCGATAGTGGTTTGCCATGATTTCTCCCTTCCATATACGTCGCTGACCAGCATCCCGCTACAAGGGCTGCAGCCCATGTTGGTCGCGCCAGACATCAAGACCTACGCGCAGAGCAAAAGCAACACCACTTGAACAGCAGAAAAACAAAAACCCGCACAAGGCGGGTTTTGTTTGTAGCAATCACCGCAATCAGTCAGCCAGACGCCAGGTCGTACCGCCCTTGCCGTCTTCCAGCACCACGCCCATGGCGGTGAGCTGGTCGCGGATGCGGTCGGATTCGGCCCAGTCCTTGCCGGCACGAGCCGCCAGACGCGCAGCGATCAGCGCATCGACTTCGGCTGCATCGACACGCCCTTCGGCGCCGGCCTGCAGGAAGTCATCGGCTTCGAGCTGCAACACACCCAGCACGCTGGCCAGTTCTTTCAGGCGCGCCGCCAGACCGGCCGCCGCATCGAGATCGCTCTCGCGCAGACGGTTGATCTCGCGGACCATCTCGAACAGCACCGCGCAGGCTTCCGGCGTGCCGAAGTCGTCGTTCATCACCGTGGTGAAACGCTCGACGAAGGCTTCGCCGCCAGCCGGCGCCACGTTCGGCAAGCCTTTCAACGCGTGATAGAAACGCTCCAGGGCGCCCTTGGCGTCCTTGAGGTTGTCTTCCGAGTAGTTGATCGCGCTGCGGTAGTGGCTCGACACCAGCAGATAACGCACGACTTCCGGGTGATACTTGTCGAGCACGTCGCGAATGGTGAAGAAGTTGTTCAAGGACTTGGACATCTTCTCGCCATTGATACGGATCATGCCGCAATGCATCCACGCGTTGGCGTAGGTCTTGCCGGTGGCCGCTTCGCTCTGGGCGATTTCGTTTTCGTGGTGCGGGAACTCCAGGTCGCTGCCGCCGCCATGAATGTCGAAGGTCTCGCCCAGGCAGCAGGTGGACATCACCGAGCACTCGATGTGCCAGCCCGGACGCCCGGCGCCCCACGGCGATTCCCAGCTCGGCTCGCCCGGCTTGACGCCTTTCCACAGCACGAAGTCCAGCGGATCTTCCTTGGCTTCGTCGACCTCGATCCGCGCACCGATGCGCAGGTCTTCGATCTTCTTGCGCGAGAGCTTGCCGTAGCCCATGAACTTGCCGACGCGGTAGTACACGTCGCCATTGCCCGGGGCGTAGGCGAAACCCTTGTCGATCAGGGTCTGGATCATCGCGTGCATGCCAGGGATGTGATCCGTGGCGCGCGGCTCCATGTCCGGCTTCTTGATGTTCAGGCGCGCTTCGTCTTCGTGCATCGCGGCGATCATGCGCTCGGTCAACGCTTCGAACGACTCGCCGTTCTCGTTGGCCCGGTTGATGATCTTGTCGTCGATGTCGGTGATGTTGCGCACGTAGGTCAGGTCATAACCGCTGAACCGCAACCAGCGGGTCACCAGGTCGAACGCGACCATGCTGCGGCCGTGGCCCAGGTGGCAGTAGTCGTACACGGTCATCCCGCAGACGTACATGCGCACCTTGTTGCCATCCAGCGGCTTGAAGACTTCTTTGCTCTTGGTGAGCGTGTTGTAGATCGAAAGCACGGTCATTCCTTAAGACTTGATCACTGGCCCCACGAATCACGCAGGGTCACGGTACGGTTGAATACCGGCTGACCTGGTTTCGAGTCCTTGATATCCGCGACGAAGTAACCTTCGCGCTCGAACTGGAAACGGTCTTCCGGCTGTGCATTGCCCAGCGAGGGTTCAGCACGACAACCGGTCAGCACTTGCAGTGAGTCAGGGTTGATGTTGTCCAGGAAACTCGCACTGTCTTCGGCCTTCTCCGGGTTCGGAGAGCGGAACAGGCGATCGTACAGACGCACTTCGCACTCGACGCTGGCAGCGGCCGGCACCCAGTGGATCACGCCCTTGACCTTGCGGCCTTCAGGGTTCTTGCCCAGGGTGTCCGGATCGTAGGAGCAACGCAGCTCGACGATGTTGCCGTCGGCGTCCTTGATCGCTTCGTCGGCACGGATCACGTAGCTGCCGCGCAGACGCACTTCGCCATTCGGCTCCAGGCGCTTGTAGCCCTTTGGCGGTTCTTCCATGAAGTCATCGCGGTCGATGTAGATTTCACGGGCGAACGGCAGCTGGCGCACGCCGAGTTCTTCTTTCTGCGGATGACGCGGCAGTTCGAGGTTTTCGACCTGGTCTTCCGGGTAGTTCGTGATCACGACCTTCAACGGACGCAGCACGCACATGGCGCGCGGAGCGTTGGCGTCCAGATCCTGACGGATGCTGAACTCGAGCATGCCGAAGTCGACCACGCCGTCGGAACGGTTGGTGCCGATCATGTCGCAGAAGCTGCGGATCGACGCCGGGGTGTAGCCACGGCGGCGGAAGCCCGACAGCGTGGACATGCGCGGATCGTCCCAGCCATTGACGTGCTTTTCATCGACCAGTTGCTTGAGCTTGCGCTTGCTGGTGATGGTGTAGTTGAGGTTCAGACGGCTGAATTCGTACTGACGCGGGTGCGCCGGCACTGGCAGTGCGTCGAGGAACCACTCGTACAGCGGACGATGGCTTTCGAACTCCAGGGTGCAGATCGAGTGGGTGATGCCTTCGATGGCGTCCGACTGACCGTGGGTGAAGTCGTAGTTCGGGTAGATGCACCACTTGTCACCGGTCTGGTGGTGATGAGCGTGGCGGATGCGGTACATGATCGGGTCGCGCAGGTTCATGTTCGGCGAGGCCATGTCGATCTTGGCGCGCAGCACGCGGGCACCGTCCGGGAACTCACCGGCGCGCATGCGGGCGAACCAGTCCAGGTTCTCTTCCACCGAACGGTCGCGGAACGGGCTGTTCTTGCCCGGCTCGGTCAGGCTGCCGCGGTATTCCTTGGCCTGTTCAGGCGTCAGGTCGTCGACGTAGGCCTTGCCGGCCTTGATCAGCTCGACGGCCCAGTCGTGCAACTGGTCGAAGTATTGCGAGGCGTAGCGCACTTCGCCGGACCATTCGAAGCCCAGCCATTTGACGTCGCTTTCGATCGCGTCGATGTATTCCTGGTCTTCCTTGGCCGGGTTGGTGTCGTCGAAACGCAGGTGCGTGACGCCGCCGAACTCCTGGGCCAGGCCGAAGTTCACGCAGATCGACTTGGCGTGGCCGATGTGCAGGTAGCCGTTGGGCTCAGGCGGGAAACGGGTGACGATCTGGGTGTGCTTGCCCGAGTCCAGGTCTGCCTGGATGATCGGCCGCAGGAAATTGACCGGCACGGCAGGGCCGGACTTGGCATTCGAGGTAGGGTCGACAGTGGGCTTGCTCATAGGATCCTTGACTTACATGTGCGCGGCCGCAAAGGGGGCCAGACAAAACAAAGCCGCTATCATAGCCGATGCTGTCAAGGGCCTGACAGAGCACACTCTTATAAAGGCGCGCATTTAATCGCCGGCAATTGAAAAACTGCCTCGAAATTCGCGCCTGTCACGCTAAACTGCGCACCTTGGCCTAAGCAGGCTGAACCGGTTGCGGGGCGTGAGGCTCCAAGACCACGAATTCCTTATAAAGAGTACTGACCATGACTCAAGTCAAACTGACCACCAACCACGGTGACATCGTCATCGAACTGAACGCTGAAAAAGCCCCGATCACCGTGGCCAACTTCATCGAGTACGTCAAAGCCGGTCACTACGAAAACACCGTTTTCCACCGTGTCATCGGTAACTTCATGATCCAGGGCGGCGGTTTCGAGCCAGGCATGAAGGAAAAGAAAGACAAGCGTCCAAGCATCCAGAACGAAGCCGACAACGGTCTTTCCAACGACAAATACACCATCGCCATGGCCCGCACCATGGAGCCGCATTCGGCTTCCGCGCAGTTCTTCATCAACGTGGCTGACAACAGCTTCCTGAACCACAGCGGCAAGAACGTTCAAGGCTGGGGCTACGCCGTATTCGGTAAAGTGACCGCCGGTACTGAAGTGGTCGACAGCATCAAGAAAGTCTCGACCGGCTCCAAGGCTGGCCACCAGGACGTACCAAGCGACGACGTGATCATCGAGAAAGCCGAGATCATCGAAGCGTGATATTGCTGATTTCAGACTTGCATCTGGAAGAGGAGCGCCCGGACATCACCCGGGCGTTTCTGGATTTGCTCGCCGGACGCGCCCGCTCGGCGAGTGCGTTGTACATCCTGGGCGACTTTTTCGAGGCGTGGATCGGCGACGATGCCATGACCCCTTTCCAGCGTTCCATCTGCCAGGCCCTGCGCGAATTGAGCGACAGCGGCACGGTCATTTTTCTGATGCACGGCAATCGCGACTTTCTGCTCGGCAAGGCTTTCTGCAAGGAAGCCGGCTGCACGCTGTTGAAGGATCCGAGTGTCGTGCAACTCGCAGGCGAGCCGGTGCTGCTGATGCACGGCGACAGCCTCTGCACCCGCGACGAAAGCTATATGAAGCTGCGTCGCTACCTGCGCAACCCGGTCACTCTGTTCATCCTGCGGCACCTGCCGTTGAGCACCCGCCACAAACTGGCGCGCAAGCTGCGCAGTGAGAGCCGGGCGCAAACGCGGATGAAGGCCAATGACATCGTCGATGTCACGCCGGAGGAAATTCCGCGGATCATGCAGGAATACGGCGTGAAAACCCTGATTCACGGGCATACCCATCGACCGGCCATCCACAAGTTGCAGATCGGCGATCAGGCGGCGAAGCGGATTGTGCTGGGGGATTGGGATCGTCAGGGCTGGGCTTTGCAGGTGGATGAGAACGGGTTTGTGTTGGCGCCGTTTGACTTCGCACCGCCGCCGGCACTGCCCGCCCCAACCGCATGATCGTTCCCACGCTCTGCGTGGGAACGATCTCGCCGACTCAGTGACCGCTGGCGGCAGGGCCTGCTTTAGCGGCAAACGGCGGTTTCGCCAGCCACACAATCAGAATCAACCCCATGAACCCCCACCCCAGCAGCGTGAAGTAATCCACGGTGGAGAGCATGTACGCCTGACTGGTCAGCACATGATCAAGCTGCGCATACGCCGGATTACCCGCCCCACCCAACTGATTCAACGCCTCACGGGTCGCCGGCTCATAAGTGCTGATACTTTCACTCATGTAGGCATGATGCTGGTCCGCCCGGCGAATCCAGATCCAGGTGGTCAGCGACGCCGCAAAGCTGCCGCCCAAGGTCCGCAGGAACGTCGCCAGACCGGCGCCGTCAGCGATCTGGCTCGGTGGCAGGTCCGACATCAGGATGCTCAGGGTCGGCATGAAGAACAGTGCCACACCGATGCCCATGAACAGTTGCACCAGGGCGATGTGCTGGAAGTCCACTTCGTTGGTGAATTCGGCGCGCATGAAGCAGCTCAGGCCGATCGCCAGGAACGCCAGCCCGGCCAGCAGGCGCAGGTCGAACTTGTGCGCGTATTTGCCGACAAACGGTGACAGAACTACCGGCAGAATGCCGATCGGCGCCACCGCCAGCCCGGCCCAGGTCGCGGTGTAGCCCATCTGGGTCTGCAACCATTGCGGCAGGATCAGGTTGATACCGAAGAACCCGGCGTAACCCAACACCAGCACCAGCGTACCGATGCGGAAGTTGCGGTGGGCGAACAGGCGCAGATTGACCACCGGATGCTGGTCGGTCATTTCCCAGATCACGAACACCGCCAGGGCAATCACCGAAATCGCCGCGCCGATGATGATGAAGTTCGATTCGAACCAGTCCAGGTCATTGCCCTTGTCGAGGATCACCTGCAACGCACCTACGCCGATGATCAGCGTGATCAGCCCGACGTAGTCCATCGGCTGACGGCTGGTGACTACCGGACGTTTCGCCAGTTGCGAACGCACCACCATCACCGCGAACACGCCAATCGGTACGTTGATGAAGAAGATCCACGGCCAGCTGTAACTGTCGGTGATCCAGCCGCCGAGAATCGGGCCGGCAATCGGCGCCACCACCGTGACCATCGCCAGTAACGCGAGGGCCATCCCTCGCCTCGCGGGCGGATACACCGCGATCAGCAGCGTCTGGGTCATCGGGTACAGCGGCCCGGCCACCAGTCCTTGTAGGACGCGGAAGCCGATCAGCTCGGGCATCGACGTGGAAATGCCGCAGAGAAACGAGGCCAGCACGAACAGCATGGTGGCCCAGAGAAACAGCTTCACCTCGCCGAAACGCCGGCTCAGCCAGCCGGTGAGCGGCAGCGCGATGGCGTTGCTCACGGCGAATGAGGTGATGACCCAGGTGCCCTGCTCCGAACTCACACCGAGGTTGCCGGAGATGGTCGGCAGCGCCACGTTGGCGATGGTGGTGTCGAGCACTTGCATGAAGGTCGCCAGCGACAGGCCAATGGTGCTGAGCAACAGGCTGGGCGGCGAAAAAGAGGCGTTATTGCTCATCGCGAATCCTTTGGAGCCGAATTTTCTGGAGCGGAGACGGGCGCCGCGCCCGTTACGGGGCGCAGCGAAGGGATTGGCGAATCAGCGTTGCGCGGTCTTGCTGACTGCAGCGCTGTTGTCGTGGATCAGTTGCGCGATCATCGCGTCGGCTTCGCCCAACTGACGGTCGTAGACGCTGGTGCTGAACGAGGCCTGTTGCGGCGGTTGCTGCGCCAGAACCGGGCCGCTCTGGTCGTGCAGGTTGACCTCGACATTGGTCGACAGACCGACGCGCAGCGGATGCTTGGCCAGCTCTTCGGCGTTGATGTGAATCCGCACCGGTACACGCTGCACGATCTTGATCCAGTTACCGGTGGCGTTCTGCGCCGGCAACAGGGCGAACGCACTGCCGGTGCCCGCGCCGAGGCTGTCGACGGTGCCGCTGAATTTCACGTCGCTGCCGTAGATGTCGGATTCGATGTCCACCGGTTGGCCGATGCGCATGTCGCGCAGCTGGGTTTCCTTGAAGTTGGCGTCGATCCACAGCTGATCCAGCGGGATCACTGCCATCAACGCGGTGCCCGGCTGCACACGCTGGCCAAGTTGCACGGTGCGCTTGGCGACGTAACCGGTAACCGGCGCGATCAGCGTGCTGCGAGCGTTGGTCAGGTAGGCCTGACGCAGATCGGCTGCGGCCGACATCACGTCCGGGTGCGACGAAACCACGGTGTCATCCACCAGCGCGCTGGTGGTCTTCAGTTGTTGCTGGGCGTTGGCCAGGGCGTTTTGTGCCGAGGTCAGGTCATCGCGAGCGTGGGACAGTTCTTCCTGGGAAATCGCGCCGCCGGCGGCGAGGTTTTTCCGGCGGTTGTAGTTGTCCTGGGCTTTCTGCACGTTCGCCTGTTGCGCGTTGACCTGGGCCTTCATGCCATCGACGTTGCTGTACAAGCCGCGAACCTGACGCACGGTGCGCGCCAGTTTGGCCTGGGCACTTTGCAGGCCGACTTCGGCGTCGTTCGGGTCGAAGTTGACCAGTACCTGACCTTCATGGACCAGATCGCCATCGTCGGCGCCGATGCTGACCACGGTGCCGGTGACCAGCGGGGTGATTTCCACGACGTTGCCGTTGACGTAGGCGTCATCGGTGCTTTCATTCCAGCGACCGATGAATTCGTGATACGCCCAGACGCCGGCACCGGCGAGGGCAACCACGACGGCCAGCACCAGCAGCATCACTTTGCGTTTGCGCGGATTGCCGGTGTCGGGGGTGTTGTCTTGAGCTTGAGTGTTTTCGGCAGTGGCCATGACAAATACCTTGAATTAGTTGTGCGTGGTGGCTGGGCTGGCGTTGCTTGCGGTCAGGGTCTGCCCCTGAAAGCCGCCACCCAGCGCTTGCATCAGTTGAATCGACAGGTCGATCTGCTCGGCATTCAGGGTCGCCAGCTGACGCTGGGCCTGCAGCAATTGCTGCTCGATGCTGAGCACGTCCAGGTAGTTGCCGATTCCGGAACCGTAACGCTGGACCACGGTGTTGTAAGAATCCTGGGCAATCTCGGTCGCGTGCTGCTGGGCGCCGATCTGCCGGCCGATGTCACGCAACTGGTTGATGGTGTCGCCGACATCGCCCAGGGCTTTCACCAGGCTTTTGTTGTACTGCGCCACGGCCAGGTCGTAATCGGCATCGCGAGCGTCGAGGTTGGCGCGCAGGCGTCCGCCATCGAAGATCGGCAGCGAAATGGTCGGCGCGATGTTGAAGAAGCGACTGGCGGAACCGAACATCGCGTCACCCAATAACGATTCGGCACCAGCGGAGGCCGACAGGTTCAAGTTGGGATAGAAGCGGGTCTTGGCCGAGTCGATGTCCTTGCTCGCGGCCTCGACGCGCCAGCGCGCGGCGACCAGATCCGGGCGACGACCGAGCAGTTCCGCAGGCAGAACAGATGGAACAGCGACGGCACTGGCCTGCAAGACTTTCGGCCGGGCGATTTCGTTGCCGCGATCCGGGCCTTTGCCGAGCAATACGGCCAGGGCGATTTTCGCGCTGTTCAGGCGCTTTTCAGCGTCGATCAGGCTGGCTTCGGAGCTGGCTTCCAGACTTTGGGTCTGCTGGAACTGGTACTGGCTGTCGATCCCCGAGCTCAAACGGCGCTGGCTCAGGTCGAGCATCTGTTTGGTGCGCTTCAAATCTTCGTTGGCCAGGTCATAAACGATATGCGCCTGACCCAGATCGCTGTAGGCCCGGGCCACGTCGGCAGCCAGGGTCAGTTGCGCGGCCTGACGGTCGACTTCAGCGGCTCGGGCCTGGCCGAGTGCGGCTTCCCAGGCGTCACGCTGACCGCCCCAAAGGTCGAAGTTGTAATTGAAGCCTGCGCTGATGTTGCGCACGGTGGCGTAGGCATCGCCCTGCCCTCGCGGGTCCTGATCCTTGGCCAGACGCGAACGGCTGATGCCGGCGCTGGCGTCGAGGGTCGGATAACGTTCGGCATCGGCGGCATACGCGGCGGCGCTGGCCTGATGGGCGCGGGCGTCGGCGATTTGCATGTCCGGGCTGTCGTGCAGGGCTTCTCGGATCAGACCGTCGAGCTGCGGATCGCCGAGGCTGGTCCACCAGTCGCTCTTCGGCCACGCGGCCGGCGACAGTGTCACGCCGTTGAGGGACTGGCCGACCTTGAGGTCTTTCGCATCAAGGTTTTTGCCATGGGTATCGAGGCCACTGTAGTTGGCGCAACCGGCGAGAATCATCGCCGACAGCACCAGTGTCAGGCTGCTGCGCAAGGTTTTACCGCTCATTGTGTTCACCTAACCGCTGGATGGTGATGGGGTCACCGGCCGCCAGCAAAATTTTCTTGAGGATGTATTCCAGGGTTTTCAACTCGTCCGGAGTAATGCCGCCGGCCAACTCGTTCATGGCGTCGGCACCGATGTGCGGCAGACGATCGGCCAGCGCCTGACCTTGCCCGGTGAGCTTCAACTGCACCTGACGGCGATCGCCTTCGCTGCGCTGGCGCACCAGGAAGTCTTTCTGCTCCAGACGGTCGAGCATGCGGGTCATCGAACCGCTGTCCAGCGACAGGTGCCGGCACAGCTCGGCCGGGGTGTCGACGCCGTACTGGGCCATGATGATCAACACCTTGAACTGCGCGGCGGTGATGCCGTGGGGTTCCATGTGGGTGTCGATGATCCTGTCCTTGAGCAAGGCTGCACGGCCGAGCAACAGGCCGAGATGGCAATGCTTGAATTCGTCCGGGGTGAAATGCTTCATGTGCGCACCTAATAACTGCCTAGGCAGTGAATGTATGTCGAGATGTTACTGCCTAGGCAGCGAATGTCAACGTAATAGTTAGGTTGCTTTGTAATTAGTTGACCAGCGGACTGGGTTTTTCGGGCGCCCAAGCGGAGGCCTTCGCGAGCAAGCTCGCTCCCACATTGATTTGTGCAGGCATGAGATCCCTGTGGGAGCGAGCTTGCTCGCGAAGGCAGCGACTCGGTATAGAGCCAGTCAGGATTTATCGGAGGGATGATTCATCGAGGGCGGCTGAAGTGGATGGACTTCCTGTCCACGCAAAGCGGTCGCCACATAACCGCAGGCGCGTCGGGCTCCCGCATAAATGCCGTGCCAGCCCGGCGGTGCCGGCTCGATGGCAGCATGCAATGCCAGTGCATAATCGAGCACAAACCCCGGCGTCCAGGCCATGGCCTCAGCGCGCTTGCGCACCTGGGCCGCGACCCAGAACTCAGGGCTGATGATGACCCGGGCAAAATCCAGCATGCTCGAATGGCCGCGGTTCATCGCACCTTCCAGTGCCGCTTCCAGGCTGTGCGCAACGGCACTCGAGCAATTGCGGCTGGTGAGGTTATAGGTGGTGTTCTGCCGATAATCCGCCCAGAAAGCCTGCAGCCGTGCGGCGTCGTAATGCACGAAACTCACCTGAACCGACGACGGGCACCAGTCGGCGACTTCACTCGCATAGTCCTGCAGAAACCTGCCGGGAACATCGTTGTTCGGCGTGGCCCGCAGCAACCGCACGAAATCCCCCGCCGAACGATCGATGTCATCCAGCGGGTAATGGCTGATATAGAGGTCCGGCCCACATTCGAGTGCCGCATGGCCGGCGGAGATAACGCCGTTGATGTCGACGGCGGCGATGTAACGGTTAAGCAACCGGTTACGCACCAGGGTGTCGTCAACCGTACCGCTGGGCGTCCAGACATGGATCACCAACGCGCCACCGTTTGCCGGTGCGTACACCGGGGAAGGTGCCACCGGCGTATGCCCGTTCCTGAACCGCAAGGCCTGCTGCAACAAGGCGCAGCCCGAGAGAAAGATACTCATGCCAATGCAGAATGGCACCGTTCCCTTGTAAAGCGTCGGGTACGGTTCGAGGATGAACAGCGCGAAGCCGATCTCGAACAACCCCGCCAGCAGTGACATTTGCCAACCGACAAAACGCACCACCACGGCGGCCGCCAGGCGAAAACCGCCGTCGAGCAGAAAAGCCGCACCGAACAGCACCGCGAGAATCAGGCCGGCAGCATGTTGCCGGTCGACGATCAGCAGCCCCAACAGCAGAAAAGCCAGCCCCCGTGCCTTGCGCAACGCCGCCGCCGTGCCGGTTTGCGGGGCCGGCACCAGCAAGATGATCAAGGCTTCGAGCAACAACAGATAGCCGAACACATGCAGCGGGAAGTACAGAACGCCATCCAGCGCATCGATGAAGATCGCCACCCCGGCCGCGCCCCAGACGATGCCGGTCAACGCCAGTGCTGACCAACGCCGACGGACAAAATCCTTACCGAGCAAGACCATACTCAAACGGACCATAGGCGCCCCCGGGACGTTTCGGGCAGTCGCAATCTGCAGCCTTGAAGCTGAGGTCAGTCTAATACATCAAAAAAAAGCCGGATCGTGGTGACATGATCCGGCTCTGTGGGAGCGAGGCCTAGAAGTCCCGCTTGTAGAAGATGTCCAGCGAACTGGCCACGCCGCTGGCGGCTTCGAGGTAGACCTTTTTGCTCAACTTGTAGCGCAAGGCAATGGTGTTGGCCGGTTCGAACACGCCGACGCCATAACGCAGGCTGAGCTTCTCCGAGATATTGCCGCTGGCCACCACGCTGGTGGTGTTGCCGCTGCCCTGGGTGTCGAGCTGGAAATCCTGGATGCCCAGATCCTTGGCCAGGTTGCTGGTCACCCCGGAACTGCCCATCAGGCCCAGACCGAGCGCCGCTTGCGCGAGCATGTTGTTGTCTTCGCCGTTGCTGCTCAGCGGACGCCCCAGCACCAGATAGGACAACGCCTGCTCCTGGCTCATCGCCGGCTCGGAGAAGATCTGCGTGGTCGGCTGCTCGGCGCTGCCGCTCAGGCGGATGCCGGCAATGACGTCATCGGTCTGGCGAATCGCCTCGATGTCGAGATACGGCTGGTCGATCGGCCCGGCAAACAACAGACGCGCACGACGCACCGTCAGGCGCTGGCCGTAGGCGCGGTAGCGACCGTCGTTCAGCCAGAGTTCGCCACGGGTGTCCATGTTGTCGCCAATGTGCACGTGTCCTTGCAGATTGGCGGTCAGGCCGAATCCGGCGAAGCTCAGTTTGTCCTCGCCGACCACCACGTCGATGTCCATCTTCATGGCCATCGGTGGTTTGCCCTCTTCGGTCTGCGCGCCGACGATGATCGTGTCATCGGAGACTTTCACCGTCGATGGCGGCAGTTCGCGCACGGTGATTTCGCCTCGGGGCACCAGTACCTTGCCGGCAATCGCCAGCTCGTCGCCAGCCATGGAAATCTTCAGGTCCGGCGCCACTTCAAGCTTGGCGTAGGGTTCGACGGTGACCGGCAATTGCGTGCCCTTGAGCGCCAGATCCACCATCAGCGCCTGACCCCAGGCGACGTTGCCGCTGAGGCTGCCCTGCCCGGTCTTGCCGCTTTTCCAGCCGCCATCCAGGCGCACCGATTCGCCGGCGATCACCGCTTGCAGTCGCAGATCCTGCAACTGCAACGGCAGTTCCGGGCCGGAGACCTCACCGTCACTGAGTTGCACGGTGCCGTTGACCAGCGGCGCGAGCAGCCCGCCGGAGATCGTGCCGCTGCCGTTCAGGCGCCCGGTGAGTTTCTCGACCATCGGCACGAACGGCCGGGCCACCGAGAGATCCAGCCCGCTGAGGCGGAACGAGCCGTTCAGCGGTTTGTTCTTCGGCAGCGGATTGAGCTGCGCCTGCACCATCAGTTCACCGAGTTTGCCACCGACGAAATTGAGGTCGGTGTCGATGCGTTTCGGCGTGAGTTTGCTGGTGAGCTTGAGGGTCTGGTACGGGAAGTCCAGCCACTGGTCCTTTTCCTTCATGCGCAAGGTGCCGCCGCTGGCATCGACGCTGATCTGGCCGTTCGGGCCGCTGGCCGGCAGGTCCAGTTGCAGGTCGGCATTGAGCTTGCCCTGCCAGGCGAAGTCCTTGGGCAACCATTGCGCCAGGCTTTCGATCGGGAATTGCTTGAGGTGGTAACGCAGCTTCGGTTCCGGCATCAAGCGCTGGTCTTCGCCGCACAGGCTGGCGTTGCCGGACATCCAGCAATGGGCGCCGAAGTTGATCTTGCCGTCGGCCAGACGTTCGAGTTTCGCCGGGTTCTGCAGCTTCCAGTCCTGACCACCGGCCTGAATGTCGCCACTGGCCAGACGCCCGCGCCAGTTGCCTTTGTCCAGATTGCCGTCCAGGCCCAGCGCAAGTTTCAGCTTCGGACCGAGCAGGTCGAGGTTGAGTTTCTGGCTTTTGATATCGCCCTGCGCGCTGACAGTCAGCACACCCAGGTTCGTGTCGCCAGCCTGGATACCGCTGCCCTTCAGATCGATTTTCGCCCGCTGCGCGCTGTCGAGGGTGGCGTCGAGATTGAGGCTTTGCAGGCGATTGTCCTGGAACACCAGTTGCGAGCCTTGCAGATCGAGCTTGCCTTGCGGGGCTTTCAGCGTACCGGCGACATCGACCCGACCGTTGACCTGCCCGCGCAGCTGCGGCCAGAGCTGGGCCAGACGCGGCAGCTTGATGTCGATCTGCCCGGTGAGCTTCTGTTGCAGGCTGCCCTTGCCGTTAATGCTGTTGTCGCCGAGACGGATTTGCAGGGCGTTCAGATTCCACTGTTCACCGGCGCCGTCAGCCTTGGCTTGCAGCACCGCCGGTTGCCCGCGCAGTTTGCCTTTGAGGTCGAGGTCGGCGTTGAGGCTCAGGCGTTCATTCTTCATTTCGCCGGTGCTTTTCAGCGGCCCGGCCAGTGTGCCCGGCAGCTCCGCCATCCAGTACGCCGGGTTGAGCGCGGACAGTTCCAGCGCCGTGTCCCAGGCAATGCCGTCGGCGAACTGCACGTTCACGTGCCCTTCGGCCTTGCCCTGCCCCGCTTCGAGCTTGAATTGCGGCAGGAAGATCTGTTTGAGGTTGCCACTGAACGGACTGCTCAGGCTGAACGCCCCCGCCGGGCCATCCAGTGCGGCGGCGAAATTGCCAAGGTATTGGCCGTCGGTGTAGGAGACTTCGCCGTTGAATGTGCGCAAGGCGACTTGCGGTTCATCAATCTCGGAATAGAGCCGATGCCACGGAAAGTCCTGCCAGTTGATGTTGGCCTGGGCGCTGAGGCCTTTGCTCCAGTCGACATTGCCGGTGAGCTTGAGGCTTTGTTTGTCATTAGCGGTCAGGTCGAGGCCGGCAATCTGTGCGCCTTTGGCGTCGACTTTGCCTTTGAGCAACAACGCTACTGGGCCTTTATCCGCAGGCAACGTCGCATTGCCGAGCAATTGGTAACCGTTTTTCAGGTCGCCTTCGCCGGTCAATACCAGTTGATTGAGTTGCAGGGTGTCCGGCAGATCGGCGCTCGGCTTGAACGCCTCCGAGGTGATGCGCACCTTGGCCGGCAGGTTTTCCGCCAGCGGTTGCAACTCGCCGCTCAACTGGCCGTCGAGGTAGCCACGGCTGTCGGCGTGCAGGTTGAGGGTCTTGAGCAGATCGCCATCGACTTTCAGTCCCAGCGTCCATGGGCCGGTGCCCGGTGACGGCAAGGTCAGATCACCGGCAATGTTCAACGGCCAGTTACCGGTGGGCTGCAACAGGCCGGAAAGATTCAGGCTCAGGTCGTCGCGCTGCAGTTTCACGCTGTCGATCTGCATGCCCTTGGCAGTCCAGTGTGCCGCCAGTTGCAGGCCTTTAAGCTGTTCGCTGCCGTTGAACAGCAGGCTGCCGACTTGCACGTCACCCAGCTCGATGGCCACCGGCAATTGCAGATCCGGCAGTTTGATCGGGCCGCTGTCGGTGGTTTCTTCGCCGGGCGGGAATTGCAGAATGACCTGATCGGCCTTGAGCTGCTCGATGCACAGCGTCATGCGTGTCAGGCACAGCGGCGACCATTCGAAGATCGGCTTGTTGAGCTCGACGCGGCTGCCATCCTGCTGCCAGAGCAAGTGATCGGCGCTCCACTGTCCACCGAGGCGACCCTGGAAATTGTCGGCACTCAAACCCGGAACCAGACCCAGCACCCAACGGCTGCCAGCCTGGGTACCGAGCACGGCGGCAATGCTCAATACAATCAACAGCACCAGCGACAACAGCGCCAGCGCCGAAATTTTCAAACCACGCTTCACAGCTCAGGCCCCATGGAAAAGTGCAGCCGGATGCCGCCATCGTCGTCCAGCGCATGGGCCAGGTCGAGGCGGATCGGCCCCACCGGCGAGACCCAGCGCACACCGATACCGACCCCGGTCTTGAGGTTCGGCAGTTCGAGTTTGTTGAAAGAGTTGCCCTGGTCGACAAAGGTCGCGACCCGCCATTTTTCGGCGATCGAGTATTGGTACTCGACGCTGCCGGCCACCATGTAGCGCCCGCCGATGCGGTCGCCTTTGGAGTTTTCCGGGGACAGACTCTGATAGTCGTAACCGCGCACACTCTGGTCGCCACCGGCGAAGAACCGCAGCGATGGCGGCACCGAACTGTAACCGTTGGTGGCACTGCCACCGACCTGGACACGTCCGAGGAATCGGTGGTTGTCGAACACCGTGGTCAGACCTTTGATCAGCGCCGTGCCGTACAGCAGATTGTTGTCCGAGCCGAGGCCTTCTTTCGCCACCTTGCTTTCGAAGGTCAGGCGATAACCGTTGTGCGGGTCGATGCGATTGTCACTTTTCAGGTAGGAGTAACTGATGCCGGGCATCAGCAAGGTACTCAGGCCCGAATCGTCACCGAGCTGGTATTCCTCGCGCTGCCATTTTAGCGAGATCACCCGCTGCCAGCCGCTGGGCAGTTTGCTGTGCCATTCCGGGCCGAAGGTCAGCAGTTTGCTCAGGGTGTCGGAGCCGTCGATGTCTTCGTACTGATAACCGCCGGCCCAGCGCAATTTGTCGGTCAGCGGCGGGTCCAGCGGAATGTCATAAAACAGGCCGACGTTCTGTCGTGGCGCCGAGAGTTCGGCCTCCCAGCCGTAACTGTCGCCCTGCGGGTTGACCCAGTGGCGGGTCCAGTTGGCCTTGATCCGCGGGCCGACGTCGGTGGAGTAACCGAGGCCGAGGCCCATGGTGCGCGGCTTGCGGGTATCGAGTTTGACCGCGACCGGGATCACGTCGTTTTTGGCAGCGGTCGGTGCCGCATCGACCCGCACGCCTTCGAAGTAGCCGCTCGATTGCAGGTCGCGATTGAGTTCGGCGATCAGCTCGGAGTCGTAAGGCTCGCCCGGTTTGAACGGCACCATTCGCTGGAGCAGGTCTTCGTCGAACGGCGTATCGCCTTCAAAACTGACTTTACCGAGCGCATAACGCGGGCCGCTCTCATAGATCAACTCGACATCGGCCACCCCGGCACGTGGATCGACCATCAGTTTCTGACTGGTGAAATGACCACTGAAGAAACCGAAGCGCGAGGCCTGATTCTGGATCAGGCGCTTGGCGTCTTCGTAGCGGCCATGGTTGAGCACCGCGCCGGGCTTGAGCACGTCGCTTTTCGGTACACGAAAGGATTTGAGGGCGGCAGCGGGTCCGTCGACACGTACGGTGACATTGCGCAGGCGAATCGGCTCGCCGGGATCGATCTTCAGCACCAGGCGCGGTTTTTCACCGCCCTTCACTTCGCTGTCGATCTGCGGCTGGTAGTAGCCCAAAGCCTGGGCGGCCTTGCGCGCCTGCTCTTCGGCACCGCGACTGAAGCGCTGCAAGGCTTCTTCGTCACGATCGCCGAGGCTGCCGATATAGCCTTCTATATTGGCCTTGAGTTCATCGTTGGACGGTTTGACCCGCACATCCAATTCACTTTGCGCCAGCGCCGCGCAGCTGGTTAACAGCATGAGCACGCCACTGGTAAATCTTCCTGGAAACTTCATAGGGGCGGATGCTATCACGTGCTTGGGAGCGTGATAGAACCAGACTTTTCTGAAAAAGTTCGATGGTTATGCCGTTGCAGTTTGTAACACCTGTGGATTGGCGTGGAAAAACACATGCTCACGTACCGGGCCGACGGCGACTTCGCCGATCTCCTCATACCCCTGACGTTTGTAAAACTCCAGGTAACGCGGATTGCCGGTATCGAGGATCACGCCCTGGGAGCTTTCGTCCACCGCGCACCAGTTGTGCACCGCTTGCAGCAGCTGTTCACCGAAGTGTTTGCCCTGAAATTGTGGATGAACGCCCAGCAGCGGCAGCATGTGCACCGAATCGGTCGGCACGCAGGCTTCAACGGCGGCGTGATATTCCAGATAACGCCGCGTGCAGCGGAAACCGGTGCTCAGCACCATGCGCAAACGCCAGGCCCAGCTCTCGGTGACGCCCAGACGCCGTTGCGGCGGCGCGATCAGGGCGATGCCGATCAAGCGATCGTTGACCAACAGGCCAATGGCCGGCAGATCCTGCAAAAAATGCTGTTTGACCAGCTCCCGCACCGTGGCGCGCACCCGTTGTTCGTAACCCGGGCGTTCGGCCTCGAACAGGTAAGCGAAGGTCGGCTCGTGACGGTAAGCCTGATACAGCAGGGATCGCGCTTCACGGGAATAGCCGCGGTCGAGCATGTGGATGTCGGCGATGGCGGTCGAGGTTTCAGGCATGACGGTGATTCTCCCTGGACGGGACTCAACAGGCCCCGTTCTTGTTATACGAGCCTTGGGCTGAAGGGATCGTTCCCACACCCGAAAGACATTAGCAGCGCATATGGACTACCGCCACGCTGGCCCAGATCCTACATGTCAGCTAGCATCGCCCTTTTGCCAGGACTGCCGACCATGAAGATCGTTTCCTTCAACATCAACGGACTGCGGGCCCGTCCGCATCAGCTGGCGGCGCTGATCGAAAAGCATCAGCCGGACGTCATCGGCCTGCAGGAAACCAAGGTCCACGACGACCAGTTCCCGCTGGAAGAAGTGCGGGCCCTGGGTTATCACGTGTATTTCCACGGCCAGAAAGGTCATTACGGCGTCGCCCTGCTCTCGCGCCAGGAGCCGATTGCCGTGCACAAAGGCTTCGCCACCGATGAAGAAGACGCGCAGCGGCGCTTTATCTGGGGCACTTTCGCCGACGCCAACGGCGTGCCGGTGACGATCATGAACGGCTATTTCCCACAGGGTGAAAGCCGCGACCATCCGACCAAATTCCCGGCCAAGCAACGTTTCTACAGCGATCTGCAAACGCTGCTGGAAAGCCAGTTCAACAATGAGCAGCCGCTGGTGGTGATGGGCGACGTGAACATTTCCCCAGAAGACTGCGACATCGGCATCGGCCCGGACAACATGAAGCGCTGGCTGAAAACCGGCAAATGCAGCTTCCTGCCGGAGGAACGCGAGTGGATGGCCCGCCTGAAAAACTGGGGCCTGACCGACAGCTTCCGTCACCTGAACCCGGACGTGGCCGACGTCTTCAGCTGGTTCGACTACCGCAGCCGTGGCTTTGAAGACGAGCCGAAGCGCGGTCTGCGGATCGACGTGATCCTGGCTTCCCATGGTTTGCTGCCACGGGTGAAAGCCGCCGGTGTCGACTATGAACTGCGCGGGATGGAAAAGCCTTCGGACCATGCGCCGATCTGGCTCGAGTTGAGCTGATAGCTCAATCACCTCACATCGCTGTGGGAGTTCGCTCCCACAGCCTGAAGACTGTCATCTTTCAGAAACGTCCCTGACTTAATCTCCCCGGCAATCCCCTTGGCTGCATTCGGTGCCGGCATGACCCTGCGCGTTCTGTTCGTCTTTCTCCTGAGTGCCTGGCTGCAGGTTTCGGCCGCTGCATTGCCCATTCCCGAGAACGGCGCGGTCCTGCGCATCCAGGGTTCCAACACCATTGGCGCAGCCCTCGGCCCGGCGCTGGTTGAAGGCCTGCTCGAAGATCAGGGACTAGTGAAAGTCCACAGCGAAACGCCGGACACCGCTAACGAGCAACGGGTCGTCGGTCTCACGGCTCAAGGTAAACGGGTCGTGGTGGAAATCGCCGCCCATGGTTCCAGCACCGGTTTCTCCGCGCTCAAAAACAACAGCGCCGATCTCGCTGCCTCTTCCCGTCCGATCAAGGACAGCGAACTCGCCAGCCTTGTTTCGCTCGGCGATCTGAAAAGCCCCGGCGCCGAGCAGGTCATCGCCATCGATGGCCTGGCGATCATCCTTCACCCCGACAATCCGCTGAATCAACTGAACACCGAGCAACTGGCGCGGATCTTCAGCGGCGAGGCCAAGACGTGGGAAGAACTCGGCGGCAAGGGTGGGACGATTCATCTGTATGCGAGGGATGATCAGTCCGGCACCTACGACACGTTCAAGGAACTGGTCCTCAGCCGTCGTGGAAAAACTCTGAACAGTTCCGCGAAACGTTTCGAGTCGAGCGAGCAATTGTCCGACGCGGTCAGTGCCGATCCACAAGGTATCGGTTTTATCGGCCTGCCTTACGTGCGCCAGGCAAAAGCCGTGGCAATCGTCGACGGGCAGTCCCAGGCCATGCTGCCCCTGGCCAGCCTGATTGCGACTGAAGACTATCCACTGTCCCGTCGGCTGTTCTTCTATTTGCCACCCGACAATCAAAATCCATGGGCCGCAGCCTTGGTGGATTTTGCGCAAAGCCGCCAGGGCCAGGCGATTGTCGCGGCCAACGGTTTTATCGCCCAGACCGTGCACGCCATTTCGGTCACGCCGAATGCGCTGATGCCCGAGGGTTATCAATCCCTCAGCCGGCATGCCCAGCGTCTGACCGTGAATTTCCGCTTCGAAGAAGGCAGCGCCAGCCTCGATAACAAGGCCCGTCAGGATCTGGCCCGGGTGTTCGACTATATAAAGCACCACGACAAGACCGACCGCGCGGTAACGTTGGTGGGATTCGGCGATGCCAAGGACGACCCGGCCCGGGCGGATTTGCTGTCGAAGCTGCGGGCGATGGCGGTACGCCGGGAGTTGGTGAAGAACGGCGTGGTGTTGCGCGAAGTGCGCGGGTTTGGCGCGCTGATGCCGGTGGCGACCAACAGCGGGGATGAAGGGCGGATCAAGAATCGGCGGGTTGAGGTTTGGGTTTACTGAGCCTGATGTTGATGCGTTGAACGAGCAGGCCCCATCGCGAGCAGGCTCGCTCCCACATTAGATCTCCAGCGAACACAAAGTGTGTGGACACCTGCAAATCCGTGGGAGAGAGCCTGCTCGCGATAGCAGGCACCGCGGTCTCAATGACCGCTACGCAGCATTTCCTTCGGCACATACTTGCCGATCTCGAACTTGCCGATCGCCGCGCGGTGCACTTCGTCCGGGCCGTCGGCCAGGCGCAGGGTGCGTTGCATGGCGTACATGTAGGCCAGCGGGAAATCGTTCGACACCCCTGCCCCGCCATGAATCTGGATCGCCCGGTCGATCACCCGCAACGCGACGTTCGGTGCGACGACCTTGATCTGCGCGATTTCGCTCTTGGCGACCTTGTTACCCACGGTGTCCATCATGTATGCCGCTTTCAGCGTCAGCAGACGTGCCATGTCGATTTCCATCCGCGAGTCGGCGATCTTGTCGACGTTACCGCCCAGACGCGCCAGCGGTTTGCCGAATGCAGTGCGGCTCACCGAACGTTTGCACATCAGTTCCAGCGCGCGCTCGGCCATGCCGATCGAACGCATGCAGTGGTGAATCCGGCCTGGGCCGAGACGACCTTGAGCAATTTCGAAGCCGCGTCCTTCACCGAGCAGGACGTTTTCGTACGGCACCCGCACGTTGTCGAACAGCACTTCGGCGTGGCCGTGAGGCGCGTCGTCGTAACCGAACACCGGCAGCGGGCGGACGATCTTCACGCCGGGGGTGTCGACCGGCACCAGGATCATCGAGTGCTGGGCATGGCGCGGGGCGTCGGGGTTGCTCAGCCCCATGAAGATCAGGATCTTGCAGCGCGGATCACAAGCGCCGGAGGTCCACCATTTCTTGCCGTTGATGACCCACTCGTCACCATCGCGCACGGCACGGGCGGCCATGTTGGTGGCATCGGAGGACGCAACGTCCGGCTCGGTCATGGCGAACGCCGAGCGGATCTCGCCGCGCAGCAGCGGTTCGAGCCAGCGCTGTTTCTGTTCTTCGTTGGCGTAACGCACCAGCACTTCCATGTTGCCGGTGTCCGGTGCCGAACAGTTGAACGGTTCGGGACCGAGCAACGAACGGCCCATGATTTCCGCCAATGGCGCGTATTCGAGGTTGGTCAGGCCGGCACCCAGTTCCGACTCAGGCAGAAACAAATTCCACAGCCCTTCGGCCTTGGCCTTGGCCTTGAGCTCTTCCATGATTGCGGTCGGCTGCCAGCGGTCGCCCTCGGCAACCTGCCGTTCGAACACGGCTTCGGCGGGGTAAACGTAAGTGTCCATGAACGCGGTCACGCGCTCACGCAGTTCCTGAACCTTGGGCGAATAAGCGAAATCCATGAGCAATTACCTTCTGTGGCAGAGGTTGTTTAGGTCATGCAATCGATGCTAGAACAGCGCTGATAATTTACCTAGCCTATTCTCGGCGTGTATAAACATTCATCACCGATATATGATTGGTTGATTTTCCTGGCCGCCCTGACCCGCGCCATCCACCTATAAAAAGAGAGCCGCGTAATGAATCTGAGCAAGGTCGACCTCAACCTTTTCATCGTCTTCGACGCGATCTACACCGAAGCCAACCTGACCCGCGCCGGGCAGATTGTCGGCATCACCCAGCCGGCGGTGTCCAACGCCCTGGCACGGTTGCGCGAGACCTTCAACGACCCGCTCTTCGTACGTACGGCTCAGGGCATGGTGCCGACGCCCATGGCGCAGAACATCATCGGCCCGGTGCGCAACGCGCTGTCGCTGTTGCGGGTATCGGTTCAGGAAAGCCGGATTTTCAACCCCTCGCAAGCGGTCAAGACTTACCGCATCAGCATGACTGACCTTACCGAAGCGGTGATTCTGCCGCCGCTGTTCCAGCGTCTGCGTCGCCTGGCGCCGACGGTGATCATCGAGAGCTTCCTGTCCAAACGCCGGGAAACCACCAAGGAACTGGCTGCCGGGCGTCTCGATTTCGCCGTGGACGCGCCGCTCAACACCGACCCGCAGGTGCGCCACGTCAAGCTGATGGAAGACCGTTACGTCTGCGCGATGCGCAAGGGTCATCCGTTGGCGACCAAGGAAAAGTTCACCCTCGATGACTACCTGTCGCTGACCCACATTCATATTTCCAGCCGTCGCAGTGGCCTGGGCCACGTCGATCTGGCGCTGGGCAAAATGGGCATCCAGCGCAAGATCGCCCTGCGCTCGCAGCACTATCTGATGGCGTCCCAGGTGTTGCAGCAGACCGACATGGTGATGACCGTGCCGGAGCGTTTCGCCCGCCGTCATGACCTGCACGCATTCAATCTGCCGGTCAACGATGTGCCGCCGGTGGAAACCCATTTGTACTGGCACGAAAGCACCGATCAGGACCCGGCCAACCGCTGGATGCGCGAGCAGATGATCGAGTTGTGCCAGCAAGTGACAGCGCACGAGAAGAAGCTCGACAAGCTGCAGGCGCCCGCCACTTGACGTAAACGTCAACCTGCCATTAGCTTAGCGCCAAGACCTTATTTCGAGCGCTTTCATGAGCAGCCAGACCTACAGCATTTCCGACCTCGCCCGCGAGCTGGACATCACCACCCGGGCGATCCGCTTCTATGAAGAACAAGGCCTGCTCAGCCCCGAGCGCCGAGGCCAGGAACGCATTTATTCGCCGCGCGACAAGGTCAGCCTGAAGCTGATCCTGCGGGGCAAGCGCATCGGGTTTTCCCTGGCCGAGTGCCGCGAGCTGATCGAGCTCTACGACCCCTCCAGCGGTAACACCAAACAACTCAACAGCATGCTGGCGAAAATCAGCGAGCGCCGGGAACAGCTTGAGCAGCAGTTGCTGGACATCGAACAGATGAAACTGGAACTCGACACCGCCGAAGAACGCTGCGTGCAGGCGCTGGAGCAGACGCTCAAGAGTCAGCAATCAGTTCAGTAATCCAAATAAATCCCGATGTGGGAGCGGGCTTGCTCGCGAAAGCGGTGTTTCAGAAACATATTTGTCGACTGACACTCCGCTTTCGCGAGCAAGCCCGCTCCCACAAGGTCTCCGCAGGAATTCAAAAGAGCAGGTCAACGCCATGTCCCTCCCCTCCCAAGTACGCCTGATCGAAGTCGGCCCCCGTGACGGCCTGCAGAACGAAGCCCAGCCCATCAGCGTTGCCGACAAAGTGCAACTGGTCGACGCATTGAGCGCCGCCGGCCTCGGCTATATAGAAGTCGGCAGTTTCGTCTCGCCCAAGTGGGTGCCGCAGATGGCCGGTTCCGCCGAGGTGTTCGCGCAGATCCAGCGCAAACCCGGCGTGACCTATGGCGCGCTGGCGCCGAACCTGCGCGGCTTTGAAGACGCGCTGGCGGCCGGGGTCAAGGAAGTCGCGGTGTTTGCCGCTGCGTCCGAAGCGTTTTCGCAGCGCAACATCAATTGCTCGATCAGCGAAAGCCTGGCGCGGTTCGCGCCGATCATGGAATCGGCGAAACAGCACGGCGTTACCGTGCGCGGTTACGTCTCCTGTGTGCTGGGTTGCCCTTATGAAGGCGAGGTCGCCCCGGAACAGGTGGCCATGGTGGCCCGCGAGCTATATGCAATGGGCTGCTATGAAGTTTCGCTGGGTGACACCATCGGCACCGGCACCGCTGGCGCGACCCGCCGGCTGTTCGAAGTAGTCTCGAAGCAGGTGCCCCGAGAAAAACTCGCCGGCCACTTCCACGACACCTACGGCCAGGCCATGGCCAACATCTACGCCAGCCTGCTGGAAGGCATCGCAGTGTTCGACAGCTCGATCGCCGGCCTCGGCGGCTGCCCGTACGCCAAAGGCGCCAGCGGTAACGTCGCCACCGAAGACGTGGTGTACCTGCTCAACGGACTGGGTATCGAGACCGGGATCGACCTCGACGCCTTGATTGCCGCCGGCCAGCAGATCAGCGCGGTACTGGGTCGCCCGACGGGTTCGCGCGTGGCCAAGGCCCGTAGCGCACAGTGAGGGCGAAGGTGTTACCGCTGTGTCCGAAACGTGGGCATAGACGAGTAACACGGAAACAAATTGTCTGGTTTTGCCTGAAGGAAAAATCCTTCAAAAAACTCAAACCCTTGATTTACAAGGGTTTTGAAAAGTTGGCACGGCTTCTGCTATCTCTATGGCATAACAAGAATAAAAAGCAGCAAACCAATAAAAATAAGACGTACCGACTCTGACATAACAAAAACAACACGGCAGAGACGCAGCTAACAGATTTTTTTGGAGAAGGTGTGCTTTTCAGGGTGTTCCTCGGAATGACCCGCAACCGGGCAGAGAACAATAAAACTACCTTCAGGTAGCTCCCGAATCGGTTGGATCGCCTGGCGAGAAAGCAGATCAGCGCTCAAAAAAATACGTTTGCTCTTGACCCCGGATGGGGGTCGCCAAAAACAGCGGTAAAGGGCCACGGTTGCCAAAAACAACAACAGACCGCCCCTCAATAATAAAAAGAGCACGCGACGACAAAATTAAAGGGGAGCTTCGGCTCCCCTTTGTGCTGTCTGGCGTTCTGAAATTGTCCGCGACGGATCTCCTCCCTCATCTCGATCTTCCTACAAGCGCTCACTCTGCATAGATTCACGCGCCTCGACTTCCAGCCACTCACTGCTAGCAACCCCATCTAAAACACTAAGGATTCACGGCTTTCGCTGTGTGTAAACACCACGCCGCACGGGCGTTTAAAATACACGAACCGTTACGCCATAAGGGCTACAACACCTTGCGTCGTTGCCTACGCGTACGCCAGAATCCGCCGGCTTGTGCGCTTAGACCTCGGACTCTATCGTTTACCTGCCACTGCCCATCAGTGGTCGGGTTTAGTAGCCCGTATGGTCTTAGTAAGTGCATGAGCCCCATTCAGTCAGGTACATCTAGTCCTGCACTTGATGGTGGTTGTGCGCAGGGCGCTCTCGAGCGCGCCGGTCTTGCTAATTCCTCCGGTCTACTAACCTGCGCACAGCCGCCACCCTTCTTTTAGTAGAGAACGGTCGCGGCCCTATTTCAGGAATTAGATATATGTTCAAGATTACGCCTAACCCTCCGGATGCAGATCCGATCCCCTACGACGCCGCACTCGAAGCCGAAAACATAAAAACGGCAACCGAGCGGGCGATCAATCATTACCTCAATCCCGGGGCGCAGAAGACGTCCAAGCCATCGCGCAAGCCCGGAAAGATCTATCTGGTCAATCCAACGGTGGATGACGAAACGCTGCTGGTCGAAGCGTGCGAAACGCTGTCGTCGGCCAGTGATATGGCCCGGGATCTCGGCGACACCGTCGATCCGTCGCAGCGCAAGGCGATGCAGATTCTGCAGCAGGTCATCATGCTGAGTGAGCTGCTGGTCAATCGTGTGCTGGATAACCATCACGTCTCGCGGTAGTTGCCGCCTCGGTGGGGGGCTTGTCCCCTCACTGCCTGGCAGCCGTCTACACAAATCCTCAAGCGACTCTTGTCCGGAGTTTTAGCTGATGTCCACGACCGTCATTCCACCGTTAGAAGATCCGGTGTCCCCCTACGAATTTCCCGATTCAAGAAAACTCCACGACGCGGCCGAACGCGCCCTCGACTATTACCTCACACCCGCAGCCCGGATCATGGCCACGCCCTACACCCCAAACGACATGTTCATGGTCAACCCGCAAACCGACACGGAGTCCTTGCTGGCCAACGCCTGCGAGTCACTCGCGTCAGCCACGGTCATGCTCGGTGACTTTGCCGGCCTGCTGGAAGGGCCGAACCGCAAGACCCTGTTGGGCATTGCGCAAGTGGTGATGTTGGGGGAGTTGGCAGTTAATCAGGCGTTGGAAAATGTAGAGGTAAAGCAATAAGCGCCGCTTTCGAAGCCAGGGTCCGCGCCCTGGCTTCGAAGGTTCTGATCGATATAGAAAGTTGAAACTGTGTCAGCCCTCGTTGCTACGCAACTCTTCGATACTGATCTCACGCATCCGGAATTTCTGGATCTTGCCCGTCACCGTCATCGGAAATTCCTCGACGAATTTAAAGTAACGCGGCGTCTTGAAGTGGGCGATGCGTTCCTTGCACCACGCTTGCAGCTCTTGTTCGGTGGCGCTGTGGCCGGGATGGAATTTGATCCAGGCGACGATCTCTTCGCCGTAGCGTGAGCAGGGAATGCCGATCACCTGCACGTCCGCCACCGCTGGATGGGTGAAGAAGAACTCTTCCAGTTCGCGCGGGTAAATGTTTTCGCCGCCACGGATGATCATGTCCTTGTTACGGCCGGCGATGCACACGTAACCCTCGTCGTTCATGCTCGCCAGGTCGCCGGTGTGCATCCATCCCGCTGCGTCGATGGCTTCGGCGGTGGCATTCGGGTTGTTCCAGTAGCCGAGCATCACGCTGTAGCCACGGGTGCACAGTTCGCCGATGGTGCCGCGTGGCACCGGGTTGCCGGCCTCGTCGATGATCTTGCTTTCGAGTTGTGGCTGGGTGCGACCGACGGTGGTGACACGCAGTTCCAGTTCGTCGGATGGCCCAGTCTGCAGGGAGACAGGACTGGTTTCAGTCATGCCGTAGGCGATCTGCACTTCGCTCATGTGCATTTCGCTGATGACCCGGCGCATCACTTCGATCGGGCAAGTGGCGCCGGCCATGATGCCGGTGCGCAGGGTCGACAGGTCGAACTCGGCACGTTGCGGCTGATCGAGCATGGCGATGAACATGGTCGGCACGCCGTACAGCCCCGTAGCCTTTTCTTCGGCGACGGTGTTCAGGGTCAGCAGCGGATCGAAGGCATCGTTGGGATAAATCATCGTGCTGCCGTGGGTGATACAGCCGAGGTTGCCCATGACCATGCCGAAGCAGTGATACAGCGGCACCGGGATCACCAGCCGATCAGCGGCGGTCAGGCCGAGGCTTTCGCCAACCATGTAACCGTTGTTGAGGATGTTGTAGTGACTGAGGGTCGCGCCCTTGGGGAAACCGGTGGTGCCGGAGGTGTACTGAATGTTGACCGGTTGATCGAAGTGCAGGCTGTCGCTGCGTTCACGCAATTGTTCTGGAGAGACACTGGCGGCCAGATCTGCCAGTTGCGACCACGGGAGAAAACCCGAAGGCGGTTGTGGATCGAGACTGATCAGACCGCGCAACTCCGGCAGGCGTTCGCTGTGCAGTTCGCCGATGGATTGCTCGGCCAGTTCCGGCAGCAAGCCTTGCAGCATGCCGTGATAGTTGGAGCTCTTGAACGCCCCGGCGCAGACCAGCCATTGGCAACCGGATTGCTTGAGCACGTATTCGAGTTCGGAACTGCGGTAGGCCGGGTTGATGTTGACCAGAATCACGCCGATTTTCGCGGTGGCGAACTGAGTGATGCACCACTGCGCGCAGTTCGGCGCCCAGATGCCGAGCCGGTCGCCGGCCTGCAAACCCAACGCCAGAAGCGCTCTGGCATGCACGTCCACCGCGTCGGCCAGTTGCCGCCAGGTGTAACGCAGCTGCTGATGACGCACCACCAGCGCCTCGCCGTCCGGGTACTGCGCGACGGTCTCGTCGAACTTCTGCCCGATGGTCATCGCCAGCAAGGCTTTGTCCTGGGAACCACGGGTGTAGCTGCGCTGCGGGTTTGTACTGGGTTGATCCATGACGACCCCTATTGTCTTTATTAGTGGGTGTTGGACGGGAGCCATATGAGCTCCGACCGTTCAGAACTGGCCCTACTCTCGCTCAAGTTGACGTTAACGTAAAGGGTGATTGACAGCCATTCGTCACAGGCTTACGTTAACGTAAAGGTGAGAGCCAAACCGCCGCCCTCCCCGCCCTACAAAAAAGCCAAAAGGTGACCCATGAGCTACCCATCCCTGAACTTTGCCCTCGGCGAAACCATCGACATGCTGCGCGATCAGGTTCAGTCCTTTGTCGCCAAAGAGATCGCCCCGCGCGCCGCGCAGATCGACAGCGACAACCTGTTCCCGGCCGATCTGTGGCGCAAGTTCGGCGACATGGGCCTGCTCGGTATCACCGTGCCGGAAGAGTACGGCGGCGCAGGCCTGGGTTACCTGGCGCACGTCGTGGCGATGGAAGAAATCAGCCGTGGCTCGGCTTCCGTGGCGTTGTCCTACGGCGCCCACTCCAACCTCTGCGTGAACCAGATCAACCGCAACGGCAACCACGAACAGAAATCCAAATACCTGCCAAAACTGATCAGCGGCGAACACGTCGGCGCACTCGCGATGAGCGAACCGAATGCCGGTTCCGACGTGGTCTCGATGAAACTGCGCGCCGATAAACGCGGCGACCGTTTCGTGCTCAACGGCAGCAAGACCTGGATCACCAACGGCCCCGACGCCAACACCTACGTGATCTACGCCAAGACTGACCTGGAAAAAGGCCCCCACGGCATCACCGCGTTCATCGTCGAGCGCGACTGGAAAGGCTTCAGCCGCAGCAACAAGTTCGACAAGCTCGGCATGCGCGGCTCCAACACCTGCGAACTGTTCTTCGATGACGTCGAAGTGCCGGAAGAGAACATCCTCGGCGTACTCAACGGCGGCGTGAAAGTGCTGATGAGCGGCCTCGATTACGAACGCGTCGTGCTGTCCGGTGGACCGACCGGGATCATGCAGTCGTGCATGGACCTGATCGTGCCGTACATCCACGACCGCAAGCAGTTCGGCCAGAGCATCGGCGAATTCCAGCTGATCCAGGGCAAAGTCGCCGACATGTACACCCAGCTCAACGCCAGCCGCGCCTACCTCTACGCCGTGGCCCAGGCCTGCGAGCGCAACGAAACCACGCGCAAGGACGCCGCCGGCGTGATCCTCTACACCGCCGAACGCGCCACGCAAATGGCCCTCGACGCAATCCAGATTCTCGGCGGCAACGGTTACATCAACGAATTCCCAGCCGGCCGTCTGCTGCGTGACGCCAAACTGTACGAAATCGGCGCCGGCACCAGTGAGATCCGTCGCATGCTGATCGGTCGCGAACTGTTCAACGAAACCCGCTAAACGGAGCTGTCCATGGCTATCCTGCATACCCAGCTCAACCCTCGTTCAGCGGAGTTCGCCGCCAACAGCGCGGCAATGCTCACTCAGGTCGACGCCCTGCACACCCTGCTCGCCCAAGTGGCACAGGGCGGTGGCGCGAAAGCTCAGGAACGGCACACCTCGCGGGGCAAACTGCTGCCGCGTGAGCGGATCAACCGCTTGCTCGATCCGGGCTCGCCGTTTCTGGAAATCAGTCAGCTGGCTGCTCACGCTGTGTACGGCGAAGACGTGCCCGCCGCTGGCGTGATTGCCGGGATCGGTCGCGTGGAAGGCGTCGAGTGCATGATCGTCGCCAACGACGCGACAGTGAAAGGTGGCTCGTACTATCCGCTGACTGTGAAGAAACACCTGCGTGCCCAGACCATCGCCCAGCAGAACCGCCTGCCGTGCATCTATCTGGTGGACTCCGGTGGCGCCAACCTGCCGCGTCAGGACGAAGTGTTCCCGGATCGCGAGCACTTCGGGCGGATCTTCTTCAACCAGGCCAACATGAGCGCCATGGGCATTCCGCAGATTGCCGTGGTCATGGGCTCGTGCACCGCGGGCGGGGCGTATGTGCCGGCGATGGCTGACGAAGCGATCATGGTGCGCAATCAGGCGACGATTTTCCTCGCCGGCCCGCCGCTGGTGAAAGCCGCCACCGGTGAAGTGGTCAGCGCCGAAGACCTCGGCGGGGCCGATGTGCATTGCAAGATTTCCGGGGTCGCCGACCATTACGCCGAAAGCGATGAGCACGCCCTCGCCCTCGCCCGCCGCAGCATCGCCAACCTCAACTGGCGCAAGCTCGGCGAAGTACAGCGGCGCACGCCGATTGCGCCGCTGTACGCCAGCGACGAGTTGTACGGTGTGGTGTCGGCGGACGCCAAGCAGCCGTTCGATGTGCGCGAAGTAATTGCGCGGCTGGTCGACGGTTCGGTATTCGATGAGTTCAAGGCACTGTTCGGTACGACGCTGGTGTGCGGCTTCGCTCACCTGCACGGCTACCCGATCGCGATCCTCGCCAACAATGGCATCCTGTTCGCCGAAGCCGCGCAGAAAGGCGCGCACTTCATCGAACTGGCCTGCCAGCGCGGCATCCCGCTGCTGTTCCTGCAGAACATCACCGGCTTCATGGTCGGTCAGAAGTACGAGGCCGGTGGCATCGCCAAACACGGCGCGAAACTGGTGACCGCCGTGGCATGCGCCAAAGTGCCGAAATTCACCGTGATCATCGGCGGCAGCTTCGGCGCCGGTAACTACGGCATGTGCGGGCGGGCCTACGATCCGCGTTTCCTGTGGATGTGGCCGAACGCGCGGATCGGCGTGATGGGCGCCGAACAGGCGGCCGGCGTGCTGGTTCAGGTCAAGCGCGAACAGGCCGAACGCAGCGGCCAGGTCTTCAGCCCCGAGCAGGAAAGCGAGATCAAGCAACCGATTCTCGACCAGTACGAAGAGCAGGGTCACCCCTACTATTCCAGCGCACGGCTGTGGGACGACGGCGTCATCGACCCGGCGCAGACCCGCGATGTACTGGCCCTGGCCTTGTCCGCGTCGTTGAACGCGCCTATCGAACCGAGCCGTTTCGGCGTGTTCCGGATGTGATCGGGAGAACCTCATGAGCGACTTCAACACCCTCGAATTGCAGAGCGATCCACGGGGCTTCGCGACCCTGTGGCTGAGCCGTGAAGAAAAGAACAACGCGTTCAACGCCGAGATGATCCGCGAACTGATCCTGGCGCTGGACAAGGTCGCCAGCGACGCCAGCCTGCGTTTCCTGCTGGTGCGCGGACGCGGCAAACACTTCAGCGCCGGCGCCGATCTGGCCTGGATGCAGCAATCGGCCGAACTCGATTACCACACCAACCTCGACGACGCCCGGGAACTGGCGGAGCTGATGTACAACCTCGCCAAACTGAAAATCCCGACCGTGGCCGTGGTGCAAGGCGCGGCGTTCGGCGGCGCGTTGGGGCTGATCAGTTGCTGCGACATGGCGATTGGCGCCGATGACGCACAGTTCTGTCTGTCGGAAGTGCGCATTGGCCTGGCGCCGGCGGTGATCAGCCCTTTCGTGGTGCAAGCCATCGGCGAGCGGGCAGCGCGGCGTTATGCGCTGACGGCCGAGCGTTTCGGCGGGCAGCGGGCGCGGGAAATCGGTTTATTGTCGGAAAGCTATCCGGCGACTGAACTGGAGCAGAAAGTCGAACAATGGATCGACAACCTGCTGCTCAACAGCCCCGCCGCCATGCGCGCCAGCAAGGATCTGCTGCGTGAAGTCGGCAACGGCGCACTGACCCCGGCCCTGCGCCGCTACACCGAAAACGCCATCGCCCGCATCCGCGTCAGCCCGGAAGGCCAGGAAGGTCTGCGGGCCTTTTTGCAGAAACGTCCACCGAGCTGGCAAGCCGCAACCACCACCAAGGAGCCGCGTTGATGAGCGCACCTGTTCTCACCACCCTGCTGGTGGCCAACCGTGGCGAAATCGCTTGCCGGGTCATGCGCACCGCCAAGGCGCTGGGCCTGACCACCGTCGCCGTACACAGCGCCACCGACCGTGAAGCCCGGCACAGCCGTGAAGCGGATATCCGCGTCGATCTGGGCGGCAGCAAAGCGGCTGACAGTTACCTGCAAATCGACAAACTGATTGCAGCGGCCAAGGCCAGCGGCGCTCAGGCGATTCATCCGGGTTATGGTTTTCTTTCGGAGAACGCTGGTTTTGCCCGCGCCATCGAAGCGGCCGGCCTGATTTTCCTTGGCCCGCCGGCCTCGGCCATCGATGCGATGGGCAGCAAGTCCGCCGCCAAGGCGTTGATGGAAACTGCTGGTGTGCCGCTGGTGCCGGGCTATCACGGCGAGGCGCAAGATCTGGACACCTTCCGCGACGCCTGCGAACGCATCGGCTATCCGGTGCTGCTGAAGGCCACTGCCGGCGGTGGCGGCAAAGGCATGAAAGTGGTCGAGGACGTTAGCCAACTGGCTGAAGCCCTCGCCTCGGCCCAGCGTGAAGCGCAGTCGTCGTTTGGCGATTCGCGGATGCTGGTGGAGAAATACCTGCTCAAGCCGCGTCACGTGGAAATCCAGGTGTTTGCCGATCAGCATGGCAATTGCCTGTACCTGAACGAGCGCGACTGCTCGATTCAGCGCCGGCACCAGAAGGTCGTTGAAGAGGCACCGGCACCGGGTCTGAACCCAGAACTGCGTCGGGCGATGGGCGAAGCGGCGGTGCGTTCGGCGCAGGCCATCGGTTACGTCGGCGCCGGTACGGTGGAGTTTTTGCTGGATGCGCGCGGCGAGTTCTTCTTTATGGAGATGAACACGCGGTTGCAGGTCGAGCACCCGGTCACCGAAGCCATCACCGGCCTTGATCTGGTGGCCTGGCAGATTCGTGTCGCCCGTGGTGAGGTGTTGCCGATCACTCAGGATCAGGTGCCGCTGAACGGGCATGCGATTGAGGTTCGGTTGTATGCGGAAGATCCTTCCAATGATTTCCTGCCGGCCACCGGACGTCTGGAGCTGTATCGCGAATCCGCCGCCGGGCCAGGGCGCCGGGTGGACAGTGGCGTCGAGGAAGGCGACGAGATTTCGCCTTTCTACGACCCGATGCTCGGCAAGCTGATTGCCTGGGGCGAGGATCGTGAGCAGGCGCGTTTGCGACTGCTGAGCATGCTTGATGAGTTCGCGATTGGCGGGTTGAAGACCAACATCAACTTCCTGCGGCGGATCATCGGTCATTCGGCGTTTGCGGCGGCGGAGCTGGATACCGGGTTCATTCCGCGCTATCAGGAGCAGTTGCTGCCAGCGCCTGCTGCGCTGAGCGATGAGTTCTGGGATGCGGCGGCGCAGGCTTTTGCGCAGAGCTTGTCGGGGACGGCTCGGGTGGATGATCCGGCTTCGCCTTGGGCAATTCACAGTGGTTTGCGCGCAGGTTTGCCACGAGAAATCACTCTACATTTGAGCTGCGAGGGGCAGGATCGGGCGCTGACGCTCGGTGCTAGTGGCAATGCAAAACTGATCGGCGAGCAATTGGTGATCGAGCGTGATGGTTTGCGTCGACAGCTACGGGCGATTCGTCGTGGAGAGGTTCTGTTTCTGCAATGGGACGGCGAGCTGCGACGCGTTGAAACGTACGACCCGATCAGCGCTGTCGAAGCCAGTCACAGTCATCAGGGCGGTCTGACTGCGCCGATGAACGGCAGCATCGTGCGGGTGCTGGTGGAGGCCGGTCAATCGGTTGAAGCCGGCGCTCAACTGGTGGTGCTGGAAGCGATGAAAATGGAACACAGCATCCGCGCGCCCCATGCCGGCGTGATCAAGGCGCTGTATTGCCAGGAAGGTGAAATGGTCAGCGAAGGCAGCGCACTGGTCGAGCTGGAAGAGGCTTGAGAGGTGGATCGATCCTACGCCTGGCGAGGATCGATCTGACTAGTATTTGGCCGACGCCTGAACCACGACACCGATGATTCGGCACTCGTCGGTGAACAGTGCTTTCGGCCAGGTCGGATTGAGCGGTACCAGGTAACGCTGGCCGCCCTCTTCGATCAGTTTGCGAAAAATCGCTTCATCGCTGTCCGGCCATTGGACGATCACCAGTTTTCCGGGTTCTGCCTCCAGCGCCGGATCCACCAGAATCAGCATGCCCTCGCCGATGCTCTGCCCGGTAGGCGCGGTCATCGAGTTGCCCACCACTGTGAGCCAGAACGCCGGGCCACGGGCGTGGTAATCCGTCAGTTCGAAACGTCGCTTGTCCTTGCCGCTCGAATAGGCCGGTTGGGTTTCACGTGCCTCGATGGGCGTCTTCCAATCGCTGACCGGGTAACGGAAGTAAGGGTTGTACTTCTGCGCCAGCGGCATTTCGTCGTCCTTGTCGACTTGCGGTTCGCGGATCACCACCGCGACTTCGAGATACTCCATACCCAGCGCTTTCAGCACGCGGTTCATCTGCGTGATGCCGGGCTCACGGCGTTTGTTCAGCCAATGGCCGATGCCGCCCTGAGACATGCCGACGCGCTCGCCGAGCTCGACTTGAGTGACGTTGAGTTCACTCATTTTGGCCTTGACCAACTCAATCCATTTATCCATGTGCGGCACCATACGTGCCCGCCTTCGGCCGGCAAAACACATATTGTAGTATTTAAATTCTGGTCACAAATACTATAGGTACTATTCTTGGGTCACGGATTTGAATCGACCAAGGAGTGACCTTTCACCATGAATATCACCAGCAACGACCTGCCCGACCTTCAAATGGATACCACTTTCAAGTCTCCACAGGGCTGCGCCGCCGCGCAGCGGGCATTGGACTATTACTTGAAACCGGCTGTGTCAGAACAGGGAGTGGAAGAACGTTTTTTCGGCGTGAACAGTAATTTGAGTGGCGAAGAATCCCTGGTCCACGCCTCGGATTTGCTGCGATGTGCGGCGGCCACGGCGTTCAAGGCTGCAGACGGCTTGCAAGGCGTCAGTAGGGATCTGGCGTTTTCGGTAGTGCACATGGTGGACATGGCACGGGCGATGGTCGATCACTCGCTCGATGGCGGTGTTCGCTGAAGACGGACAGGAAAGAATTTTCCAATCGCGCAGATAAAAACGTTTGACTTGCAAATGATAATGATTATTATTGCAAGCAACTGGTCGCGAGATCAGTCGATGGACCAGAGACCTTAGGTCGGTCTTCTGGACTATCTCCTCATCAGGCTAATCACGGTTTTTGACCCGGCTTTTTGCCGGGTCTTTTTTTTGCCAGTTTTCTGGCTTGTGGCTTCAGGCTAATGAAGTCTTTGGGTGCTGCAAATTCGGTGGCGCGGATAATATCAAAAGAATATCGCTTGGCAAGGGAACCCCGTCCGCATTGGGGAAAAGTAATGCCAATTAGCACTTGAGAATCAATCGCACAGCTACTAAGCTGCACCCGCGTCATGGAAGACGCCCCCCGCCACACCCCGCAATTTCCCTCGGTTTCACCCCTGTCTTGCGTGTAAAGTAGCCGCCATAAAAATCATATTCAGGAACCGATTATGACCGTGGCCAAATCTTCGTTCGACATCAGCGCCAACTTCGACAGCGGCAACATCCAAGTCATCGACATCAGCAACCCGCTCAACCCGGTTCTGGCAATTCGGCCAGATACCCGCAGCGCTCATTTCCAGTGGTTCCACTTCAAGGCCAGCGGCCTGCATGTTCATCAGGAACACTGGTTCCGCCTGGTCAACGCCAGCCAGTCCTCCTACAACAAGGCCTGGACCGGCTATCAGGCCGTCGCTTCCTACGACCACGTCAACTGGTTCCGCATTCCGACCCAATTCGAAGGCGACAGCCTGCGTTTCTGCCTTGAAGCCGAGCAGACCCACGCCTGGTTCGCCTACTTCGAACCTTACAGCCGTGGCCGTCATGACTGGCTGATCGAGCAAGCGCTGACCAAGGCCGGCACCGAACTGCTGGCCACCGGCAAAAGCGTCGAAGGCCGCGATATCCAGCTGCTGCGCAAAGGCACCGGCGCCGAAGGTCGACGCAAGATCTGGATCATCGCCCAGCAACATCCGGGCGAGCACATGGCCGAATGGTTCATGGAAGGCGTGATCGAGCGTCTGGAACATCACAACGATCCAGTGCTGAACAAGCTGCTGGAAGGTGCCGATCTGTATCTGGTGCCGAACATGAACCCGGACGGTGCCTTCCACGGCCACCTGCGCACCAACGCCATGGGCCAGGACCTGAACCGCGCCTGGCAGAACGCCAGTCAGGAAGTCAGCCCGGAAGTCCTTTTCGTACAGCAGCAGATGGAAAAGTACGGCGTCGATCTGTTCCTCGACGTACACGGCGACGAAGAAATTCCCCACGTATTCACCGCCGGTTGCGAAGGCAATCCGGGCTATACGCCACGGATCGAGAAACTGGAAGAGCACTTCCGCAGCCACCTGAAACACACCACCAAAGACTTCCAGACCAAGTACGGCTACACCCGCGACGAACCGGGCCAGGCCAACATGACCCTGGCCTGCAACAGCGTCGGCCAGAAATTCGACTGCCTGTCGTTGACCCTGGAAATGCCGTTCAAGGATCACGACGACGCGCCGAACCCGCTCACCGGTTGGTCGGGCCAACGCTCGAAACAATTGGGCAAGGACGTGCTGACCACCATCGCCGACATGGTCGACACCCTGCGCTGATCCCCCCTGTTTCTCGCCCCATGAAAGATCGCAGCTCTGTCTGCGATCTTTTTTTTGCGCCGCACTTTTACCCAATCAGGTTGCAAAACAAAACCAGATTACCTACCGTCATTCCAGTTTCCATTTGAAACCAGAAAAGGAATCAGGACATGAACGCGCAAAATCTCGGCAGTGGTGTCGTGCTGCTGTTCGCTATCGCCTGCGGCCTGGCCGTGGGCAACGTGTATTACGCGCAACCGTTGCTGGACGCCATGGCCGACGCCTTCAACCTGTCACCCGCGAGCATCGGCATCGTCATCACGCTGACCCAGGTAGGCTACGGCATAGGGCTGGTTTTACTCGTGCCGCTCGGCGATCTGCTCAACCGTCGACGCTTGATCGTCACGCAAACCCTGCTATCGGCTGCAGCCTTGCTGATGATCGCACTGGCAACCAACGGCATCTGGCTACTGATCGGCATGACCCTGACCGGCCTGCTCGCCGTCGTTACTCAGGTGTTGGTGGCCTATGCGGCAACCCTGGCCATTCCGGCGCAACGCGGTCGTGTCGTCGGTGTGATCACCAGCGGCATCGTGGTCGGCATTTTGCTCGCGCGCACCGTGGCGGGCGGGATGGCGGATCTGGCCGGTTGGCGGGCGATTTATCTGTTGTCGGCGGGACTGACGCTGGTCATGGCGCTGTTGTTGTTTCGTGTACTGCCCAAGGACGAGAGCCCGCAACCGGCAACGTCCTACGCAGCCTTGATTACCTCGGTGTTCGGCCTGTTTCGAGAGGAACCAGTGTTGCGGCAACGGGCGATTCTGGCCCTGCTGACCTTCGCCAGTGCCATGGTCCTGTGGACGCCAATGGTTTTGCCGCTGGCCGCCCCGCCGCTTTCACTTTCCCACAGCGAAATCGGATTGTTCGGACTGGCCGGCGCGGCGGGGGCATTGGCCGCCGCAAGAGCCGGACACTTGGCGGATCGCGGATTCGGGCAATGGGTCAGCGGCCTGTCCCTGCTGCTGATGCTCGGCTCCTGGCTGCCGATTGCATTCACCCAATCCTCATTATGGGCGCTGTTGCTCGGCGTGATCACCCTGGATCTGGGTTTGCAGGCTGTGCATGTCACCAGCCAAAGCATGATCTACAGCGTCCGCCCAGAGGCACAGAGCCGACTGACCGCCGGCTACATGCTGTTTTACTCGATTGGCAGCGCCCTGGGCTCAATCGCCTCGACAGCCATGTACGCCTGGGCAGGATGGCCGGGTGTCTGCTGGCTGGGTGCTGGAATCAACATCGTCGCACTGCTGTATTGGTGGCGAACATTGGCACCGCAAAAACGTGGCGAGCAAATGTGCTCCCTCGCCACGCCGGATTAACGTCTGCAGTCAGTTGCGATTGCGTCCCCGCAGCATGCTGTCGAGCACCTCGTCGCGGCGCACCCAACCATGGAACAGCGCCGCCGCCAGGTGCAACAGCACGGTCAGAAACAACAGATACGCCAGATAACCGTGCGCCTTTCGCAACAGCGCAAACACTTGGGCATCTGCCGGCAGGATCGACGGCAACTGCAGCGAGTGGCCAAGCATCACCGGATCGCCCGCAGCACTGATCATCGCCCAGCCCAGCAGCGGCAACACCAGCATCAAGGCGTACAGCAACAGGTGCGACGCCTTGGCTGCCATCACCTGCCAGCCCGGCAGATCCTCCGGCAGTGGCGGCTGACGCGTACCCAGTCGCACCAGAATGCGCACGATCACCAACAGCAGGATCGCGATACCCAGCGGCTTGTGCAGGTTGATCAGCCATTCATGCCGCGCCGACACCGAAGTGACCATGCCGGCCCCGATGAACAACATGGCAATGATCATCAAAGCCATCATCCAGTGCAGCAGCCGCGCCAGCGGATTGAAATGCGTCGGTGGCGTTCTCATGGGCGTGCCTCCTGTTTGGCAGTGGGCAGTTGGCTGACTTCGCTGGTGCGGCGCAGGTAGGAATCGGCGTAGCCGGCTGAACGAGCAGCGAGCAACGGGTCGTCGGAACCTTCAATCCCGGCGGGCAGGACCAGTGGGTCGTAGTTGATGTCGCGGCATTCGCCACTGAGTTGCGGCTGGGTCTTTTCCAGCACCAGGGTGCCGGCGTTCAGTACTTTGCGACCGGCAGGCCAGTTCTTGCTCGCATCGTTCACCGGATCGTCAGCGTTGGCCAACGTGATGTTCAACTGAAAGCGCAGCGGCCCTTCGGCCAGACGTTGCACCAAGTCCTTTTCAAGGAAGTCGCTACCTTCCGGAGCCGTAGCGCCCGCTGCATCCTGTGCCAACGGAGTCATGCTCCAGCGCACGGCCTGCTTCTTGCCGCTGGCATCGACCAGATAGAACGCATTGATACTGTTGTAGGTTTCCGTGACATAGCTGGCCGACGGTTTGGCCGTCTTCACCCAGGTCAGGAACGGTACGGCTTCCGGGTGTGAGGCAAAGAACGCCGGGACCTTGGTCGGATCCGGTTTGCCCGTTGCCGGATCCGGCGACTGCGCCTGCTGCAACTGATAGAACGCTTCCGGGGTGCCGACCGGGAACACCGGCATGCTGTTCATCCCGGTGCGCCATTGCTGGCCGTTGGCCTGGGTGAAACGCAGCGCCAGGCTGCGAATCGGTACGGCGCTGTCCGGTGCATAAGGATTACCCGCCGGCAGCGCGAATCGCCCGACTACCGGGGTGCGTGGCTCATTGAACACCTGCGCGACAGAGTAAGGGCGCGCCTCACCACTGCTTTCGAAATGGCCGATGACGCAAACACCCTTGGCGTGATTGCGACGAAACCCCGGATGCACGCCGTTGTTCTTTTCCAGCACATCGACCAACGCTTTTGGTGTCAGTCGTTGTGGGTCAAAGTTGCCGTGAACGTAGGCAAACGCCCCGGCCACGGCTGCGACAACAACGGCGATACCGCCGAGACGCAACACCAGGCTCGCGGCACTTAGAGGCGGGCGTTGTGGGCCGCCGGGCGGTGAGCTGCGATCAACCATGAAAGACTCCAGGGCCATCGGCCACAAGTAGGAAGAATCAGCAAGACGCACGCCATCAGGATTTATTCCACAGCCCGGTATTTATTTTTCCGAACGTGGAATAACCTCGAATGCCGGGCGTCTTCCTAGTCCACAGCGTAGTGACTAGCAGAACTTCATGAGCGAATTCGACGAACAACTGAGAGAAATCATTCCCAGATTGCGGCGCTTTGCCGTGTCGTTGACGCGCAACGCCAGCAGCGCCGACGACCTGGTCCAGGCCAGCCTTGAACGTGCCCTCTCCAGTTGGGGTGACAAGCGCGCCGAGGGCGATCTGCGCGCGTGGCTGTTTTCGATCCTGTACCGCCAGTTCCTCGATGCGCACCGGCGCTCCCGGCGCTACGCCCGGATGCTCGAATTCTTCACTGGTCGCGATGACGCCGAACCTTCGGTGGAACGCACCGTCATTGCCCAATCGACCCTGCAAGCCTTCGATCGCCTGCCCACCGAACAGCGCGCCCTGTTGTTGATGGTGTCGGTGGAAGGCTTGACCTATAAGGAGGTCGCCGAGATTCTCGACGTCCCCACCGGCACCGTGATGTCGCGCCTGTCCCGCGCCCGCCAGGCTTTGCGCCAGCTCAGCGACGGCGAAATCAGCAGCCCTTCCTTGCGGATACTCAAATGATCAGCCTGCCCCCCAGCGAGCGTGATTTGCACGCCTACATCGACCACCAGCTCAGCGACGCCGACCGGCGTGTGCTGGAAAACTGGCTGGCCAGCCACCCCGACGACGCCGCGTTGATCCGCGCCTGGCAACAGGATGCCCAGCACCTGCGCGCCGCTCTCGGTGGCGCGTTGCAACAACCGGCCAACCCGGATCTGGACCCGGCGCTGATCCGCCAGCGGCTCAAGCATCGTTCACGCCGACGCTGGGCCAGCGCGGCAGTGTTGCTGATAGCGGTCAGCCTCGGCGGTGTCAGTGGCTGGCAGGCCCGGGAAATGACCTTCGTGCGCTCGATAGCGCCGATGAGCGATGCCCTGCAGGCGTACCGTCTGATCGCTCAGCAAGGGATCCTGCCGGCGGACTACAAGGTCGGCGGCGCAGGTGACATGCAGCGTTGGCTCGACCGCTACTTCACGCAGGCCAACCGTCTGCCGGACCTTACCGCAGCCGGGTTTCAACCGGTCAGCGGGCGCCTGCTGAGTACCGATGAAGGCCCGGCAGCGATGGTCATGTATGAGGATCAAAACGGGCACAAAGTCAGTTTCTACGTGCGCCCGCCGGGGCCGAAGAATACCTTTCTGCCACGGGGTAGCCGTCGCGACGGGGATCTGCAGGCCGAGTACTGGTCCGGCGACGGTTACAACTACGCCATGGTCAGCCCGACCGATACCCCGGCGGCGCCGTTGCTCCAGCACACCGAGCGCTTCTGACCGGCTCAGAAGCCGACATCCAGCACCACATTGTCCAGATAGGTGCCGGCGGGCGGCGTGGTCTGGTCGGTGTAGATCTTCGCGTTGTAGTTGAAGATCTGACTGCCGGTGCCCAGGCCATTGCCGGGATTGACCTCGGCATCGGTGCTGGCCCGACGTGCTGCGCCGACACTGCCCCAGCGGGTGGTGCCGGCGCTTTTGAAAATGTCGTAGGCCAGATAGTTACTGCCGGAAATCATTCGTCGTCGACCACCGACGCTGACCGGATTCTGCCCGTCGCCCAAACCCACGGTGTAGGCACTGCCCTTGGTGCACGCCAGATTGATGGTCTGCCCAGTCACCGGGGTGAACGCGCTGATCACCGGTGCGCTGCCAAACGCGATGTTGGGCGCGGTGATGGTGCAATCGTTGGACACGGTCAGGTTGACCGTCAGGGTCGTGGTGCCGCTGTTGATGTCGCGCCCCAGGCAGAGTCCGCCGACCCCGATGCCCGAACAGTAATTCCAGTTCCAGAAGATACTCAGGGTTTCGGTGTACACCCCGGCTGCCACATTGCTGCCAATCGTTGTGCCGAGGTACAGCGGCACGGTTTTCGGCACGGTGCCGCCCAACAATCCCAGCGCATCGATAATGCCGTTGCGGGCGAAGTCATAAGCCGTGCCCCGGGTCAGCGGGTAACTGGTGCTGTTGTTGGCGTAGATCGTGTAGCCGATGACGTCTCCGGTGGGCCCGAGCAAGCCGCTCTGGGTGGAGGTCACCGTGGCCCAGAAGTGATCGTTGTTGGCCAACAACGACAACAGCGATCCTGTACAGCTCAACCCGCCGTTGAGTGTGGAACTGGGTTGCGATGTGGTGCGAACCGCAATCGAGCTGATCGTGCCGAACCCAGCCGGTGTGGTGGTGACCACCGAACACAGCGCCTGCGCCGCGCCCGGCAGCATCAGTGCCAGCCACAGGCAGAGCCGTACCCACGTCATTGACATACCAGCGGCCCGATCAGCGGGATCTGATCCTGTTGCAGGTCAACTTTGAACTGCGCCTGACAGGTCTTGCCATCCGCCAGCGTCACCCGCAGCGAATTCTGCGCCTGCAGGTTTTCCAGATAGACCAGCCCGTCCCAGCCCACCACGGTGCGCGTGCCACTCTCCTCATGGAGCACGCCGCTGCCCAGCGGCAATTCCTGCTGCTGCGAATCCACCAGCACGATGCTCGCGGCAATCACACGGCTCAGCGGAAACTCCAGCAGATAGCCACTGCCACGACGCACGGCAATGCGCTGTTCGACATTCGGGCTGCGCACGTTGGCCGGCAGGTTCAGCGGATCGATTTCATATTTGCCACGGTAGTAGGCGCTGCTCCACGGCACCAGCAGGTGACCGTTGCGATCGGTCTGGCCGACCTGCTGGTTCTCGTAACGCACCGGCACATCCGCGTAACCATCGGTGCTGACCACGACGAACGCATCGTCGATGCGATTGGCGGCGAACACTTGGTGATCCATCCACACCAGCGAACCGCTGGCATCGGCCCAGCGGGTTTCTGCCTCCGAAGTGCCGTAGACGCCAGCCTGCAACTGCACCGATTGCAGACGCCACGTCACGTCAGCCTGACGATAATCAGGACCGTCGCCGTTGGCATAACCGAGGTTGAAGCCCACCCCGCCCTCGGACGGTACGGCGCGGCTGTAGTTGACCCGTTGTTGAGTCTGCCCGGTCTTGCTGCGTTCGCTGCTGATGGCCAGGCTGCCGCGCAGGTCGAAGGGGATCACCAGTTGCGCCTGCACCGCCCAGTTGGCGTCGCCGATTTCGCGGTTGGCCGACAGGTAGAAACTGCTGTTGCGCCACAAGGGTTTGCTCCAGCTCAGGTTGAGCAACCGCGTGCGGGAATCGTCCGCCGCCCGGATATCGAAATAGCCGACACCCAGACTGCCCCAGCGCTCAAGGTTGAGGCTCAGGGTCGCCTGCTCGCTGCGCTTGCTGAGGCTGGTGTAAGGACTGTCAACCACCGTGAGGTCGGCGTACTGGTCACGCCGTTGCAACCGTTGCCAGGAAAAGCTGAAACGCTGGGCGCTGTACTGATAACCGAGACTGTATTGCTGACCGCCCTCACCGTCGAAACGGCTCTGGCTGATCGCACTGTTGAGCACCCCGAAATTGCCCAGCCGCAGGTTGCCGCCGAGCCCGCCGAGGGTCAGTGAATCGGCCGCTTCGGCGTGGCTTTCCAGCGTGAAACTGTCGCTGATGCCGTAACGAAGGCTGCCCGAAGTCACGCCCGGTCCGTAGCTGAAATCCTTCAGCCCGTAATCCCGGCGCAGCGTACCGGCGCTGATCGAGAAATCGCTCAAGCCCTTCTGTAACAGGCTGCTGGTGACATAGAACGGCACGGTGGTCGATACCTGCCGACCCAGCGCATCGGTGGTCACCACTACGGCTTCGCCCGCGCCGTTGATGAAGGGGATGTTGGTCAGGGTATACGGTCCCGGTTGCAAATCGGTACTGCTGGACTTGTAGCCGTTGATGAACAGATCCACTGAGGATGGCACCGCCGCTTCACCGGCGAACTGCGGCAGCGGATAGGTCACCAGATCCGGGCGCACCGCAAAATCCCGAGAGAACTGCACGCCCCCCAGACGCACCGAGCTGCTCCAGGGCAACGCGCCGCTGACCACGTCCCCCGCCTCGTAGGTCAGCATCCGCTCGTCGTCGGAGTAACGCCACGTGGTGTCGTAGCGCAAATAGCCATTGTTCAGCGTGCTGACTGCATCACCCGACAAGGTGCGCCGGTACTGCCCGGTGTTGGAGAGCGTGCCCCAACTGTCGAACACCCGCACCTCGTTCCACGCCGCCAGATAAGTCCCCGCGTCGTCGGTATCGTTGAGGTACAGGTCATAGTTGAACAGCGCGCCGAAACTGCTCAGCGCCGGAGTACGCGGGTAGACCTGACGATTGCCGATGAACTGCTCCGGCAGCCAGTCCGGTGGCACATCGAGCAGCAGTCGCTGGCCGACACTGTCGTAGTCGCTGTGAAGTCCCGGCAGACCGTCGAGATCGACTTCGGCAGCGGCACTCTCGGGCAGTGTCATGCCGGTGTCGCGCAACACACTGGCCGGCAGGAACAACCGCCCGCCGCGCTGCTCTACCGCCACTACGCGTCCGGTATTCATCTGGTTGACCACCAGTTCCAGAAACAACTGTGCATCGCTGACGGCCTCCATGCCGCTGGGGGGCGGCGGCAGTTCGCCGGCCCCGGATGGATGAATGAACATCAGGCAACACGCGCCGGTGACAAGCCACAACGGACGCTGAATACGGCGAGCCCATCCCGGGCTCATTAGCGTGCTTCGTCCGTCAATGGACTGGTTCCTCCTGAAACCGCTGCTGCCCGCCGGCCAATCGCTTGCCCGGCGGCCCCGCACTACCCGGCCCGCAGGCCGAAATCCTTACTTCGCCGGAGCGATGCTCTGTACCTGTGCCGCGCCATTGATCCGACCGGCCAGTTCTCCCGTTGTTGATCCCGGCGCCGGCCAGCGCATGACCGCGCCGGGCAGCACATAACCCAACAGCCCCTCCGCCAACGGCTTGCTCTGCCCGCCCTGCTTGAGCGCGACATCGGTCAACCGCGCATGCACCGCGCCCTGGTTGCGCACTTCCACATAGGGTTTGCCGTCGACCGAGACCGTGCGCCAGCTCAATTGCGGCAGGCCGATGCCCTTGGGATCACGCTGACGGGTGGTGTCCTCCTTGCTCCACAGGCCGGCACCGTATGCAAACAGGGGCACCGAATAGCGCATCTGGAAGCGAATGGCCGCAGCCGTCTTTCCGGCATCGGCGGCAGGTGGCTGCGCCGAAGGAATTTCGTCGATGATGATCCGGTAGGCCAGTTCCTGGCCGGGCGGCACCTCTTTGGTCCGGGTCAGGCGCACCAGTTGTTTCTGCCCCGGCTCGATCTTCGCCACAGGCGGACTGCCGATCACGTCACGCTGATTCTGGTATTGCTCCTGGAAGCCGTTCTGACTCCAGCCAAACACGCGGATCTGCAGATTCGCAGTTTCACCGCCACGATTTTCCAGCCATAACGCGCTGGCCTGCTGATCGGCTTCGAGCACCGGATCGATCGGCCAGATCAGCACAGAACTGGCCGCCTGCGCCTTGACCGCTCCGAGTGAAGCCAACACCAGCATTGCGCAACCCGCCCGCAACAGCCGTGACGAGACAACCCCCATAAACCCGCTCCTTGTGCCTTTCATCACCACGACAGTTGCACCTGCAACACATCGCTGTACGTCCCCCCGGGCTGATTGCCCGGCAATTGCACCTGACCGTAGATCGGCAGGCTGATGTTGTTCGCATCGCTATAAGCCACCGCCACGCTCTGCCCGATACCCAGGCTCTGGCTGTAGGCCGCATCGCGAAACAGCGAATACGCCACCTTCGCGCTGCCACCACTGATCTGCATCCTGCGCCCGCCGCTGTTGTACTGGCCGCCATCGACCGTCATGTTCAGCGTCACCCCCGGCGTGCATTGCAACTGCACGCCACCGGTCAATGCCACTTGCACCGTGCCGGTGGCCAGGGCCGAACTCGAACCGAAATTCAGTCCGCCATAGTTCGACACGCCTCCCACCACCAGGCAGCCCGGTGTGATCGTTGCGCTGACCTGAAAGCTCTGGCTGGTCACCGCCGCCAGCGGCAACGGCACAGCCCCCGCGCACAGCAGTAGCAGCGCTGCACAGCCATGCCGGCCCATGGCACTAGAACGTCAGTTCAACGGAAATCGTGTCGGTGTAAGTGCCCGCCGGCAGGCCGGCCTTGCCCACCGCCTGACCGTAGATGTTCACGGTCTGCGCCACGCCGGTGCTGGCGGCGAGGTTAATCACGCCGTCGATGGCCAGCAGTTGCGAGTGCCCGGCATCGGTGTACAGGTCGTAGGGCACGTAGTTGGCAACACCGTCGTACAGTGCGCGGGTGCCGCCGGGCGACAACCCGTCATGGGCACCGGCCCGCACCTTGACCGACGGCGTGGTGCCGGCCGAGCAGAGAATCGACAACGCCCCGCCACCGCCGCCCAGCACCTGTCCGGTCGCGGTGGTGAACAGGCTGTTGGCGGTGCCGAAGTTCAGGGCACCGAAGTTCAGGCCTGTGGAACCGCCGGAACCGTTGACCTGGCAACTGCTGATCAGGATCAGGCTGGAAGTGATCTGACCGGTGACCGTGGTGGCGGCATTGATGCTGGAGGCCAGCGTCAGGCCGAGCAACGACAAACCTATCCTTGATGCAATCGTACCCATGGTGTCCTTCCTCTACGGTTTACCAATCGAGCGTCACCGTCAGGGTGTCGGTATAGACACCGGCCGGTACCGCACGGGTGTTCGCCACCACCGAGCCAAATACCGGGATGGGTATCTGCGCGCCGCTGGTGACAGCGAAATTGTGTTGTTGGCCGATGCTGTAGCTCTGGCTGCCCGAGGCATCGAGAAACAGTTGATAGGGGATGGTCTGGCGGCCGTTGCTCAGGCGACGGGTATTGCCGTCACCATGAGTGCCACCGTCTATGCTCACGGTGAAACCGGTCACCGAGGGGTTGCAGGCCACGTTGAGCCTGCCGCTGCTGTCGTTGGCCAGGCTGGCCTTGATGGGGGCGTTCCAGGTCGGGCCTTGCTGGCCGAAGTCGAGCTTGCCGAAATCGCCTACCGGGCTGGCGGGGCTGGATGTATTGGTCACTTCACAGCCGGCGATCAGGGTCAGGCGGGCGTGAATCTGCCCGTTGATGGCCGCCTGGGCATCCTCGGTGAGCAACAGCAATGCGCCTGCGGTGATGACCAGCCAGTGCTTGCCTGTCATGCATCCCTACTCCTTCCGATCCCTGACTGCGTTCGTCATTGAACGCTCCTTCCGCACACGCTCCCGGCCGATCACCAGGTCACCGTCACCTTGACCAGATCCGAATAACGACCGGCTCTCGGCACCTCGGCCATCCGCTCGATCCGGCCGTACAGCGGCAGGTCCACCGAACCGCTGTCGGGCACCCGCCCGCTGACCGGCACGTCCACCACCAGCGGCACCCGCCGTGCGGCGTCCTGGTACAAGCGGTAAGGAATGGCTTTGCCACCCGCCTCGCCCGTCATGTAGCGCACTTCTCCGGTCCCGCCATGCAGCCCGCCATCAACGCGCAGCTGATACGGCGTGTCGGGATTGCATTCCAGGCGCGGCAATCGCGCATTCATCAGCGCCGCCCCGAGTGGCCCGGCCGGATCATCAAGGCGTGCAGTGCTGCCGAAATCGAGCACACCCAGTTGCTCGATACCGGCTCCGCGCTGCTGACCGATCAACTGGCAACCGCGCTGCACATCGACCCGCACTTCAACCTGCAGGTCGGCCGCCTGCACCGGTGTTGCGAGCCCGCCCAGCAATGCCCAGACCACCCTTGCATTCACCGTCCGATCCTTGATGGCGACAGCGTCTCTGCCGTTACAGTGTTTCAGGTTAGCAACGGACGCCGATTGCGCCAGTCGATTGGATCCACTGAACGTGCGGGATATGTTTCGAAAAGTTGTCGATCCGTTACCCCATGGCCCTGAAAAAACCTGTACGCGCCGCAGATTACTGTCCAGAAAGACCGTTGGCCGATAAAGCGCAGTGGAAGGCAAACTACCCATCTGGTTACACTACGCCGCCGCGCTCGGGGGGAGCCGGCCCGACGATGACGGAGTGACCTCACCGTGCCCGCCCGACCGCCCGAACGTTCGCGTCTGTCCCAGCGCCTTTCAGGGTTGCGCCGTTTGTTCGGCAAGCGAAATCTGGCCAGTGCCGGCCATTGCGCCAGCGCCCAGTCAATCCGCGATTACTTCCGGCTCAAGGCCCATGGCCAGGGCTATACCCTCAGCCACAGCCAGCAGCGGGTGATCGACTGCATGGCACAACAGGCCGGAATGTTGTTCGGTCCTGCCGCGCAAACCCCGCCCAGTCTGTACCTGCACGGCGCCGTCGGACGCGGCAAGAGCTGGCTGCTCGACGGTTTTTTTCAGGCCTTGCCGATCCAGCAGAAACAACGCCTGCACTTCCATGAATTCTTCGCCCGCCTGCATCAGGGGATGTTCCGGCATCGCGAGCAGGAAGACGCCCTCGCTGCCACGCTCGACGAACTGCTGCTGGACTGCCGGGTGCTGTGCTTCGACGAATTCCATGTACATGACATCGGTGACGCGATGCTCATCACCCGGTTGTACAAGGCCTTGTTCCAGCGTGGGATTCTGTTGCTGGTGACCTCCAACTATCCGCCGGAAGGCCTGTTGCCCAACCCGCTGTATCACGCGCGGTTCAAACCGGTGATCGACCTGATCAACGCGCGCATGCAGGTCATGGAAGTCGGCGGCCCCCATGACTATCGCAGCCAGACGCGCAATCACGCACATCAGCTGTTCACCCAGGGCCATTACGTGTGGCCGGCCACACCGGCACAACGGCTGGCGCTGGATTTGCCGCCACGGAATACCGCGCCGCAACCGATAACGGTTGGCAACCGGGTCTTGCAGGCGCGTCTGTGCGAAGGTCGCCGCGTCGGTTTCACCTTCAATGACCTGTGCGAACAGCCCACGGCCGTGATGGATTATCTGGAATTGTGCCGGCGCTTCGACCACTGGATCATCGATGAACTGCCGGAGCTGGACGAATGCTCGATCGCCGTCCAGCAGCGCTTCATCAACCTGATCGACGTGCTCTACGACCAGGACAAACACCTGACGCTGCTCGGGCGCCAGCCTCTGCATGAAAGCCTGGCCGGCAACGCCATCGACCTGGCCCGCACCCGCAGCCGGCTGGGGCAATTGGCGGAAGCGCGCGAACCGGCCTGATTTACCGTTATCATGCCGGCCATTCCCGGCGTCACGGCGCCCTCTCGATAGCGACCTTATTTACATGCACACCCTTGCTCAATTGCGCGCCGGCGAACTGTCGGGCATCACCCGGCTGGATCTGGTCGAAGGCTTGACCGAGTTCCCGCAAGAGATCTTCGACCTGGCCGACACGCTGGAGGTACTCAACCTCAGCGGCAACAAACTGAGCAGCCTGCCGGACGATTTGCATCGTTTGTCCCGTCTGCGGGTGCTGTTCTGTTCCGACAACCTGTTCACCGAGCTGCCCGAGTGCCTCGGTCAGTGCCAGACCCTGAGCATGATCGGTTTCAAGGCCAACGGGATCGTCCGAGTGTCCGGCACCGCCCTGCCACCGAAGCTGCGCTGGCTGATCCTGACCGACAACCTCATCGAAACCCTGCCCGCCGAACTGGGCGAGCGCCCGCTCCTGCAAAAACTCATGCTTGCCGGTAATCGTCTGCGCGCGTTGCCGCCATCGCTGAGTCAGTGCCATCGGCTGGAATTGATCCGCATCGCCGCCAACCAGTTGACGGAACTGCCCCAGTGGCTGCTGACCCTGCCGAGCCTGACCTGGCTGGCCTACGCCGGCAATCCGCTGGAAACCGAAGCCGATGCCGCCGCGCTGGAAGCCACGCCGTTGATCGACTGGTCGAGCCTGCGTCTCGAACAGCGGCTGGGCGAAGGCGCGTCCGGGGTCATTTCCCGTGCGTCGTGGCAGCCGGGCGGCCAGCCTGAGCGTTCGGTGGCGGTAAAGCTCTACAAGGGCGAGATGACCAGTGACGGCTCACCGTTGCACGAGATGAACGCCTGCATCACCGCCGGGCTGCACCCGAACCTGATCCGGGTCGAGGGCCGCATCGGCAACCATCCCGAGGGCCAGCAAGGGCTGGTGATGCAACTGATCGATCCGAGCTATCGCAACCTCGCCGCGTTGCCGAGCCTGGCGTCCTGTTCGCGGGATATCTACACCGATGACTGCCGGTTCAGTGCCGATGTCGCCTTGCGCATCGCAAAAGGGATTGCGTCTGTCGCCGAACATCTGCATGAACAAGGCATCACCCATGGCGACCTCTATGGGCACAACATCTTGTTGAACGATCAGGGCGACTGTCTGCTGGGGGACTTTGGCGCGGCGTCGTTCCATGCCACCACCGACAACCTGGAAACCCGCGCGCTGCAACGCATCGAAGTGCGAGCGTTCGGGATTTTGCTGGGGGAATTGCTGGCGCGAATTGACTCGGGGCTGAGTGCGGATCGGCGTGAGGTGCTGGAGGCGCTGGAACAGCGCTGCTGTCAGCCGGAGGTGCTGGCGCGGCCGGGGTTCAGCGAGGTCGTGCAGCAGCTGGAAGCGTTGTAAACGCTACACCGCCATCGCGAGCCGGGCTCGCGATGGCAGCATTTATGACGCAGCGGATCAGCCGGCCAGGCCGACGAACATTTCCTGCACGTCGTCGTGGTTGTCGAGGCCTTCGAGGAACGCTTCAACTTCTGCCATCTGCTCGTCGCTCAGGCCGCTGACCGGGTTCTTCGGCTGATAGCCCAGCTTGGCCGACAGCACGGTGAAACCTTGCTCCGGCAGGGCTTTCTGCACCGCATCCAGGTCGGTCGGATCGGTCAGGAACAGGGTCGCGCCCTCTTCGCCCGGCTCGAAATCCTGGGCACCGGCTTCGATCGCGGCCATTTCCGGATCGGCGTCCGGGGTGTCCGGCGAGGCTTCGATCATGCCGACGTGGTTGAAGTCCCACGCTACAGAACCGGAAGCGCCCAGTTGACCCTTGCGGAACGCCACGCGGATTTCCGCCACGGTGCGGTTGATGTTGTCGGTGACGCACTCGACGATCAACGGAACCTGGTGCGGAGCGAAACCTTCGTAAGTCACGCGATGGTACTGAACGGTCTCGCCCAGCAGGCCCGCGCCTTTCTTGATCGCGCGATCCAGGGTTTCCTTGGGCATCGAGGCTTTCTTGGCCTGTTCGACCACCAGACGCAGGTGTGCGTTGGTGGCGGTATCGGCACCGTTGCGGGCAGCGATGGTGATTTCTTTCACCAGTTTGCCGAAGATCTTGCCCTTGGCGTTGGCTGCCGCTTCTTTGTGTTTAACCTTCCACTGTGCGCCCATTACTCACTCTCTTGATCTGTGGCGCCGAGACATCTATTGGCCGACGCGTGGCGCCAAGTTTATACGGCCTAAAGTCGGCAATCGACCAAAAATTCCGTCACGTGTCGACATCTTCTACACGCCTTGTAGGGCGATTCTGAAAAACCGGTTTGTCATGACCATTTCGCACTGGGGTTTCGTACCCTCTGTGGCCCGTATTACCCGACAGAGCCCGTGCGAATGCTCAATGACAAGGAAAGTCCCTTCACGCTGACACTCACCGACGGTGGCCTGTGCCTGCCGGTATTGCGCTTCAGCGGCCACGAAGCGTTGAACCGACCCTATCGATTCGAGATTGAAGTCATTGGCCTGGCTCCGGCCATGGCTCCCGCCAGTCTGTTGCATCGCCCGGCCTTCCTGCATTTGAGTGAAGGTCATGGCCTTCACGGCACCCTTCACAGCGCCGGTTGTGAACACCGCGGCGCCCACCGGATCGGTTACCAGTTGGTGCTGGTGCCAGACCTGCAGAAACTGGAGCAACAGCCCAGACGTCGGGTGTTCACCCGATTGAGCGTGCCGGACATTCTCGAACGGTTGCTGACAGAACATCGCCTGCCCGCGAACGGCTTCCGCTTCGATCTGACGGTGGGGTACTACCCGCCGCGCCCGTTCTGCATCCAGTACGACGAGTCGGACCTGGCACTGCTGCATCGACTGTGTGAAGAAGAAGGCATCCACTATCACTTCGAGCACCGGCCGGATGGCCATGTCGTGGTGTTTGCCGATGACAGCCTGAGCCTGCCGCAGCCCCCGATACCCGTGCCTTTCCGCCCGGAGAACGCGACACGTGCCCCCACCCTCGGCACGCTGTTCCTGCGTCACGACCCCGTCACGGCGCAGGTGTCGCCCACCGTCCGCGAACGCGGGCAGCCCGGCAACGATGATCAAGCGGCCAACCACGCGGTGACAGGCGTCATACCCCTGCGAGGACTTCCGTCAACCGGTCAACGCTACGCCGATCAACGCAGCCGCCGACAGCTGGAACGCCAGCGCTGCCACTACCGCGGCATCGAGGGGCGCAGCGATTGCCTGCAACTGCTCAGCGGCCGTTTGTTGCAGGTCACGGATCATCCGGTGGGCGCGTTCAACGACCAGTGGCTGATCACCGAGTTGCGCCATCAGGGTCAACAGCCGTCGATTCTCGATCCGATGTCCACGCCCCGTCGTTATCACAACGATTTCACCGCTCAGCCCTGGTCAACCGAGTATCGCCCGCCGTTGCGACAGCCACGTCCGAGCATTCCGGGCTATCACCCGGCGCAAGTGCTGGGCTCGCCCGGGCAACCTGCGCAGCTGGATGATCTGGGTCGACTCGTCGTGCGGTTATGGCCCGCGCTGACACACAATGCCGACACTGACGGCTTGTGGCTGACGATTGCCGTGGTCGGCAGCGGTGGCCGGATCAACAGGGAAGCGCTGCCCCGAGCCGGCAACGAAGTGTGGGTGAGTTTTCTCGACAGTGACCCGGATCGACCGATCCTGTGCCTGGACGTCAGCCAGCCTCGCCCGGCACGCAAAACCCCGGAACCGTCCGACAACGGTCTGTTGCTCGACTGGCTGCTCAACCGCGCCCCGCCTTCGTCCTGATGTTCAACCCTTGTCGGCCTTGCCGGCAGCGGCGGCGAATTTCGCCAGGTGTACATCCAGATGCCGTGGCCGCCGCCCGTGATCCTCGGCGCGCTCCTTGCGGCGAATGGCGTTGCGCACCATCAGCGAGCCGAGATAACGGATCGGCTCAGGCGGAAAATACCCCAGCGGCCCGTTGACCAGCGGCGAGCGCGTCCAAGGGTTGTCGAGGCCTTGCACCAGCGAGGCGAGAATCTGCCCGCCCATGTGGCACGGCCCGACACCGCTGCCGGAATAACCGAAACCATAGAACACATTGCCGCTGGCACTCATCTGGCCGAAAAACGGCAGGCCGGTGACCGAACGGTCCGACGGGCCGTTCCACGTTGCGTCGACTTTCACATCGGCGAAGGCCGGGAAGAAATCGTCGAGGCTGCGCTTGAGCAATCCGGCATAAGGCGATGGCTGGTCGAACACCGGCAGCATCCGTCCGCCGTAAGCGAACGTATTGCCGCCTTTGCCGAGCATGATCCGGCCGTCCGGGGTGTTGTGGTAGTAGTGCACGAAGATCCGCGAATCGAGCACCGTCACGCCGCTGGTCAAGCCGATTTCCTGCAACAGCTCCGGGCGCGGTTCGGTGATCAGCATGTCGCTGGAAACGATCGCCACGCTGCGCTCGAACTGCGGAAAGGCCCGGGCCATCCACGCATTCATCGCCAGCACCACGCGGTCGGCGACTACGCTGCCGCTAGCCGTCTGAATGCGTACCGGACGCCCTTCCTCCAATCCGGTCATCGCCGTGTTCTCGTGAATTTTTACGCCCAGTTGCAATGCGACTCGCCGCAGCCCACGCACCAGTTTGCCCGGCTGGACACTGGCGGCGGCCGGCGAAAACCAGCCTTCCAGATGCTTGTCTGAACCGGCCATTCGCTGCACGTCGGCAACGGGACGCTGGGTGAACGAGTTGATGCCGTTGCGCTCGAGCGCGGCAATCACCGCATCAGTCGAGCCGCACTGCGCGCGGTTGGTGGCGGTGTAAAGCGTACCGTCCAACCGGTAATCGGCATCGACGCCGTACTGCTCGCAGAACTCGCCGATGGCGTGGATGCTGCGCTCGGACTCCTTGACCAGCCGCACCGCCTCTTCGACGCCGAACAACCGTTCCAGGGTGAAATACTTCGCCGACCACGACAGCGCACAACCACCGTTGCGCCCACTGGCGCCGGCGCCGCAGATGTCGGCCTCGATCAGCAACACATCGAGTTCGGGGTTCTGCTGCTTGAGCATGATCGCCGTCCACAACCCGGTGTAACCACCCCCGACGATGCACACGTCGGTGCGCACTTCGCCTTGCAGCGGCGGGCACGGTTCGGACGAATCGAGTTGTAAGGCCTGCTCCAGCCAAAACGGTCTCATGAACATTCTCCAGTCAATCGGCCACGGCACAGCCTGCCGCGAATGTCGCAGCAGGCCGCGAGGCAGGTTTTTCAGTTACGCAGAGGTTTGATGGTCAGGGCCCGATTGGGCACCGAGGCACGGGGTTCCATGACGCCGACCGGGCGGCTGTTCCAGTGTGGTATCAGCACCAGCGCCGAGAACAACGCACAACCGGCGAACACGATGAATACTGTCACCGAATCGAAGTAGCCCGGCAGCAAGCCACCCAGCACCGCGCCGACCGAACCGCAGCCGTTGACGAATCCGGCGGCGGTGGCACCGGCCTTGGCCTTGCCGAAATCGATGGCGGCTGCGCCGCTGATCATTGAGTCCGGGCCGTACAGGGTCAGGCCCATCACGAACAACAACGCGACTACCAGCATCACGCTGCCGGTGTGCAAAGCGCCCATGAACAGCGCGAGGGTCACGGTCAGCGCCAGCAAGCTCAGGACGCAGGCCGGCATGCGTCGTGCGCCGAACAGTTTGTCCGAGGCCATGCCGATCATGATCGGCCCGAGCAGCCCGGCCAGTTCGAACGCAGTCGGAATGATCGCCGCCCCGACCTTGCCGACCGTGGGCATCTGCTCGAATACGATCACCGGGCCCCACAACAGAATCGCGTAACGCGCCGGTTTCAACAGAAAGTACGCCAGACCCAGCACCAGCACCGTGCGGTTGCGCAGGATTTCCTTGAGCGGTTCCCAGACGCTGAGTTTGCTGTTGGCTTCGGCTTCTTCGGCACTGATGACCGGCTCCGGCTCCACGGCGGGCAGGCCCACGTCTTCCGGTTTGTTGCGCTGAAAGATAAAGAACAACAGCGCCACCACGGCCACCACCGCCGCACTGGAAATGAACGCCGCATGCCACGAACCGATCAGCGTGTACGCCCACCAACCAGCAAACGGCGACGCCACCAGGCCGCCAAACGCGTAGCAGGAACTCCACAACCCGAGCACTCGTCCGCGCTGTTCGGCGGGGAAGAAACTGCCGAGGTTCTTGCACAGCCCCGACCATCCGGTGGACTGCGCCAGCCCCTGAATCAGCATGCAGGTGGCGAAGATCGGCAGAGTCGCGAAGCTGCCCATCACCAGCGCGGCAGCGGCGGAAATCAGCAAACCGCCGAGCACCACGACCCGAGGGCCGAAGCGGTCGGCGAGCATGCCCCAGGTGAACTGGCCGATGGCGTAGGCCGCCAGATAAATCGCGTCGAGGTTGGCCATGGCCATTTTGTCGAGCATGAAGGTGGGGTCTTCGGCGATGCCCAGTTTGGCCACCGAAAAGGCTTTGCGGGTGAAATAGAACGCGGCGTAAGCGAGCCAGGTGACAGCGAAGATCTGCATGCGCCAACGCGCAATGGTGCCGATGTGCTTGTTCATTGTGGTTCTGACCTCAGGGTGTGAGTGTGCCGGCAGAATCGTTAAGTAAACGCCTGTGTTTTTTATTGTTGAGCACTGCGATATCACCCCGTCCCTTCGGCGATACCGGTCAGATGAGTCCTGCTGTTGCACGCACAGGCTCATGGCCAGCGTTACTGCCCGACCGGGCAGTCAGCGTTGGCGTGAGCGGATCAAAGCAATTACTGTTTAATAAATAAAATCGATTTATCGTATTTCACACATAAGCTCAGCTTGTTACTTAACGCCATCCGTCAATGAGGAATCAGCGATGTCGGTTTCCCACGCCCAGCTCAAAGCCTTTCACGCCGTGGCCGTGCACGGAAGCTTCACCAAGGCCGCCGAGCGGCTTTATCTGACGCAACCGGCGATTTCCGATCAGGTGCGCAAGCTGGAAGAGCGCTTCGGTGTGTTGCTGTTCCATCGCAACAAACGCTCGGTGCGCCTGACGGATCTGGGCGAGCGCCTCCTAGCAATCACCCAGCGCCTGTTTGTGGTCGAGGCCGAAGCCCAGGAGTTATTGCAGGAGTCCCAGGCCCTGCAGACCGGCAGCCTGATTCTGGCGGTGGACGCGCCGGTGCACGTGCTGCCGCAGATCGCCCGGTTTTGCGAGCGCTACCCGGGGATCAGTGTGAAGATCGAAACCGGCAATACCGATGAGTCGCTGTTCCGCTTGTTCAACTATCAGGCCGATCTGGCGTTGCTCGGGCGCGATGTCAGCGATGAACGCCTGCTGTGCGTGCCGTTGCGTAACGATCCGATGGTGGCGTTCGTGTCGCGTCATCATCCGTGGGCCGAGCGCGAATCGATCTGCCTTGAAGATCTGGACGACACGCCACTGGTGCTGCGCGAACACGGCTCGGTCACCCGCCAGACCCTGGAAGAAGAAATGGCCCGCGCCGGTTTCCGCATCCGCCCGGCGATCCAGGTCGAAGGCCGGGAAGCGGCGCGGGAAGCGGTGGTGGTGGGGATTGGCGTGGGCGTGGTGTCGGCGGCGGAGTTTGGTGCGGACTCACGGGTTTGCGCGCTGCCGATCACCGATTGCACCCGGCGGTTGACCGAGACACTGGTGTGCCTGCGTGAGCAGAGTTCGCGGCGGGTGGTGGCGACGTTTCTTGAGATGGTGCGCGAAAGTCTTGTGTAGTCAGTTCCGGCCCTTCCCGAGCAAGCTCGGTCCCACACTGGAGCCGCGACGTGCACAAATCCTGTGGGAGCGAGCTTGCTCGCGAATGGCCGCGATACGGTTATCAGTTGGGAGCCAATCCAAAAAACGCCTGAATCAGCCGCAATTCTCGCCGCCGCTCCACGCAACCGATCATGTGCCGGTTCACCAACCCTTCTCCCGCGATGGGGATCGCGACGACACGGGGATCGTGGCTGACTTCCACCGATGACACCACGCCAACCCCCAACTCAGCCGCCACCGCCTCCGTCACCGCCTCACGGCTGTCCAGCTCCAGCAACACCCGTGGATTGACTGACGCCTGGGCACAGGCCTGATCGAAGGTGCGTCGGGTAATCGAACTCGGCTCGCGCAACACCATGATCACCTGATCCAGCTCCTTGAGCCTGACCTCGCCACTGCGAGTCGCCCAGGGATGCCCGGCCGGCACCAGCGCGCAGATCCGCGATTCGCTCAGGGCTTGCAGGTGCAGGCCCTTGCGCGGCTCGACTTCGGTCAGCACCGCCACATCAGCGTGCTCGGACAACAACGCCGCCAACGTTTCCTGAGCGTTGCCCAACCGCAAATTCACCGTGATCCCCGGATACCGCGCCCGCAGGCTGGCAAGCATCGGCATGACCATGTGCGGGCCGTCCGCCGCGACCTCCAGACGCCCGGTCAGCAACTGCCGATTGGCTTCGAGCAACGCCTGGGCCTCTTCGGCCATGCCGAACATCGCCCGGGTGATCGCCGCCAGTTTGGTGCCCTCCTCGGTCAGCTCGACCCGGCGCGCCGTCCGTCGCAACAGGGTGATCTGGTAATGCTCCTCCAGCGCCTTGATGTGCCCGGTGACCGCCGGCTGGCTGATGAACAACCGCGCGGCGGCACGGGTGAAGCTGCCTTCCCGGGCCACGGCGTCGAAGGCGCGGAGCTGGAACAGGTTCATGAATAACCCTCACTGATGGCTGGCATAACAACAAACAATTTGATTGATGATCCGCCGAATTGCAACGTATGCCCCGTAGCTTCATCCCACAGCGCTATCGCGAGGACACACGAATGAGTACTGCCGCACCCATCCTGCTCACTCCCGGCCCGTTGACTACCTCGGCCCGCACCCGTCAGGCGATGATGGTCGACTGGGGTTCATGGGATGACCGCTTCAATCAATTGACCGCCAGCCTCTGCGAGCAACTGCTGGCCATCATCAACGGCGCCGACAGCCACCACTGCGTGCCTTTGCAGGGCAGCGGCACCTTCGCCGTCGAAGCTGCCATCGGCACCCTCGTCCCTCGCGACGGCAAGGTGCTGGTGCTGATCAACGGCGCCTACGGCAAGCGTCTGGCGAAGATCTGCGAAGTCCTCGGCCGCTCGTTCAGCACCTTTGAAACCGCTGAAGACGAACCGACCACCGCCGCCGACGTCGACCGCCTGCTGCGCGCCGACAGCGACATCACCCACGTCGCGCTGATCCACTGCGAAACCAGCACCGGCATCCTCAACCCGCTGCCGGAAATCGCCCAGGTCGTCGAACAGCACGGCAAACGCCTGATCATCGATGCCATGAGTTCCTTCGGCGCGTTGCCGGTGGATGCGCAGAAAGTCCCGTTCGATGCGCTGATCGCCGCTTCCGGCAAATGCCTCGAAGGCGTACCGGGCATGGGCTTCGTGTTTGCCCGCAAGGAATCCCTGGCGGCTGCCGCCGGCAACTCCCATTCGCTGGCGATGGACCTGTTCGACCAGCACAGCTACATGAAGAAGACCGGCCAGTGGCGCTTCACCCCGCCGACCCACGTGGTCGCCGCGCTGCACGAAGCCCTGCTGCAATACAACGAAGAAGGCGGCCTGCCGGCCCGGCATGCGCGTTACGCCGCCAACTGCCAGGCGCTGATGGAAGAGATGGGCAAGCTCGGTTTGCGCAGCTTCCTGCCCGCCGCGATCCAGGCGCCGATCATCGCGACCTTCCACGCACCGAAAGATCCGCGCTACCAGTTCAAGGACTTCTACGAACGGGTCAAGGCCAAGGGTTACATCCTCTACCCCGGCAAGCTGACCCAGGTCGAAACCTTCCGCGTCGGCTGTATCGGCCACGTCACCCCGGCGCAGATGCGCGAAGCCGTCGCGGCCGTGGGCGAAGTACTGCGCGAGATGGAAGTGCTCGACATCTGATTCACCCGGCCCGCTCCCTTATTTGAATTGCATTGCCAACACAGGATTCTGACCAGCATGAACTACAACAACCCAAGCAAGCTGCAAGCCGCCATCCTCGACTGGGCCGGTACCGTCGTCGACTTCGGTTCTTTCGCGCCGACCCAGATCTTCGTCGAAGCCTTCGCCGAATTCGATGTCCAGGTTTCCATCGAAGAAGCCCGGGGCCCGATGGGCATGGGCAAATGGGATCACATCCGCACCCTGTGTGACCAGCCGCAGGTTGCCGAGCGTTATCGCAAGGCGTTCGGCCGCACCCCGACCGACGATGACGTGACCGCGATCTACAACCGCTTCATGCCGCTGCAGATCGAAAAAATCGCCGAGCACTCGGCACTGATTCCCGGCGCACTGGAGACCATCGCCAACCTGCGCCAGCAAGGGATCAAGATCGGCTCCTGCTCCGGTTATCCGAAGCAGGTGATGGACAAGGTCGTGGCACTGGCCGCCACCAACGGCTACATCGCCGACCACGTGGTAGCCACCGACGAAGTGCCGAACGGCCGCCCATGGCCGGCCCAGGCCCTGGCCAACGTGATTGCGCTGGGCATCGACGATGTCGCTGCCTGCGTGAAGATCGACGACACCGTGCCGGGGATTCTTGAAGGTCGACGCGCCGGGATGTGGACCGTGGCGCTGATCTGTTCCGGCAACGCGCTGGGCCTGGATTACGAAGGCTACCGCGCACTGGGCAGCGACGCCCTGGCCAGCGAGCGCAAGCGTATCCACGCCCTGTTCGAAGGCTCGCGTCCGCACTACATGATCGACACCATCACCGACCTGCCGGAAGTGATCGCCGACATCAACAAGCGCCTGGCCAAGGGTGAGATGCCGCAAAGCAGCTGATAACGCCGCCTGCAGCAAACAAAAACGCCAGTGTCTGCCCGACACTGGCGTTTTTTTTTGGGCAAACCCCTGATTTCGCGCAATGAAAGAGTTTTTAGACGCGGGCAATTCGGCCAAAGCGGATTACAGTTAAAGCATGCCGTCGCTCAAGAACGGCACGTTTCGACCCTGATCCGTGAGGAAATACCGTATGCCGTGGACAAGTTCCGAATCACGCTACAGCACCGTGTCAGTCCTGTTGCACTGGTTGATGCTGGTGTTGTTGGTGCTGGTGTATGCCAGCATGGAATTGCGAGGCATCTTTCCCAAGGGCAGTGGCGGCCGCTCGCTGATCCGCGAAGTGCATTACATGCTCGGCCTGACCGTGTTCGTGCTGGTGTGGTTTCGCCTGCTGGCCCGCAGCATCGGCCCGGCGCCGAAGATCTTCCCCGCTTCACCGCAGTGGCAGACCGCACTGGCCCGGCTGATGCACTGGGTGTTGTACCTGTTCATGATCGCCATGCCGATCCTGGGCTGGCTGATCACCAGCGCCGAGGGCCATCAAGTGATGTTCTACGGTTTCGACCTGCCGTTGCTGGTGCACGAGGACAAAGCCTTCGCCAAGCAGGTTGAACACTGGCACGTACTGATCGGCAACATCGGCTACTGGCTGATCGGCCTGCACGCGCTGGCCGGGCTGTATCACCATTACGTGGTGGGCGATAACACGCTGTTGCGGATGATGCCCAAGCGCAATCAGGGTTGACCGTCGAATCCACGCCGGCCCTGCAAGCCGCCGGTGTGGATGAAGATCAGGCGCGTTCCACGCTTGAAACGGCCGGCCTCGATTTGTTGTTTGAGCGCGAGCAAGGCCTTGCCGGTGTACAGCGGTTCGAGGGGAACGCCGCTGGCCTGTTCGGTTTGCGTAACGAATTCAAGCAACGGCGCATCGACTTTGGCGAAGCCGCCACGGCTGGCGCCGATCAGCTCGTAGCCGCCGATATCACCGACAATCGCCTCGACATTGGCCGCGACGCCGTGATCATCGGGCACGGCCATTGCGCCAAACACCGGGTGTTCACCCGCCTCTGCCAGCACCAGTCCCGCGAGCGTGGTGCCGGTGCCACAGGCCAGCCACCAGCCGTCATGGTTGTCCCAGCCGAGCTTGCCGAGTTGTTGACTGACCTGATCCTTCAGTGATGCGCAACCCTGTGCACCGGGCAACCCGCCGCCACCTTCGGGCACCGGATGCAGCGTCGGGTATTGCTCCCGCCACGGCTGCCAGAATCCAGGCTCGTGCCGCGCCCGATAACCGCCATAACCGAGCCAGTGCAACTGCATGCCGAACTCCTGCAGATCCCTGACTGTCGGCGTGTCCTGCGGATGCCCGCGCAACAGCCCGACCGTTGTGAATCCCAGTCGTTTGCCCGCAGCGGCCAGCGCATGCAGGTGATTGGAGTGCGCACCGCCCAGGCTGATGATGCCTTCGGCACTCGCACGGTCGGCGTCTTTGAGATGTTCGACAAGTTTGAACCATTTGTTGCCGCTGATCAGCGGGTCGATCCGGTCCAGACGCAGGATCGCCACTTCAATGCCGGCGGCAGTGAGCCAGCCCAGATGAAGCGGTTCGAGAGGGGCTTGAGGTAGCCAGTCAGCGGGGGGAAGAAGCATTGGCGAATTATCAATCTAAATAAAGCCAGCATTGTAGTGGCTCTAAAGACGCCATCGCGAGCAAGCTCGCTCTCACATGGCTTTGTGCAGCTCACAACATCTGTGAACGACGCAAAACCTGTGGGAGCGAGCTTGCTCGCGATGGTCGCTGGCACGCTGGACCTGGTTGCAGCGTTACAGCTCGGCGGCCAGACGCGAACCCTGATTGATCGCACGTTTGGCATCCAGCTCGGCCGCGACATCGGCGCCGCCGATCAGGTGCACGTTCTGCCCGGCTGCCACCAGACCGTCGTGCAACTCGCGCAACGGATCCTGGCCGGCGCAGATGACGATGTTGTCCACCGGCAGCACTTGCGGCTCGCCGTTTTCGCCGATGCGGATGTGCAGGCCTTCGTCGTCGATCTTCAGGTATTCAACGCTGTTGAGCATCTGCACCTGCTTGTTCTTCAGACCGGTACGGTGAATCCAGCCGGTGGTTTTGCCCAGACCGTCGCCGACCTTGGATTTCTTGCGTTGCAGCAGGAATACGTCACGGGCCGGTGCGTGCGGTGCAGCCTTGATCCCGGCCACGCCGCCACGGGCTTCCAGGTTCGTGTCGATGCCCCACTCTTTCCAGAACGCGGCGCGATCCTGACTGGTGGCCACGCCTTCATGAACGAGGAATTCCGAGACGTCGAAACCGATACCGCCGGCGCCGATCACCGCCACACGCTTGCCCACCGGTTTGCGCTCGAGCAGCACATCCAGGTAGCTCAACACTTTGGCGTTCTCGACACCCGGAATCGCCGGCACTCGCGGCGCAATGCCGGTGGCCAGGATGACTTCGTCGTAACCGCCCTCGACCAGTTTTGCCACATCGACGCGGGTGTTCAGGCACACCTCGACGTTGGTGGTCTGCAGTTTGCGTTTGAAGTAACGCAGGGTTTCGTAGAACTCTTCCTTGCCCGGCACGCGCTTGGCGACGTTGAACTGGCCACCGATTTCGCTGGCCGAATCGAACAGCGTCACCTGATGCCCGCGTTCGGCAGCCACGGTGGCAGCGGACAGGCCCGCCGGGCCGGCACCCACCACGGCAATCTTCTTGATCTGCTTGACCGGCAGGTAGTTGAGTTCGGTCTCGTGGCAGGCACGCGGGTTGACCAGACAGCTGGTGAGCTTGCCGCCGAAGGTGTGATCGAGGCAGGCCTGGTTGCAGCCGATGCAGGTGTTGATTTCGTCGGCGCGGCCTTCGGCAGCCTTGTTGACGAAGTCCGGGTCGGCGAGGAACGGCCGCGCCATCGACACCATGTCGGCGTCGCCTTCGGCCAGGATCTGCTCGGCGACTTCCGGGGTGTTGATGCGGTTGGTGGTGATCAGCGGAATGCTCACCGAACCGCGCAGTTTGGCCGTGACCTTGCTGAACGCCGCACGCGGCACTTTGGTGGCGATGGTCGGAATCCGCGCTTCGTGCCAGCCGATACCGGTGTTGATGATGGTCGCACCGGCCTGCTCGATGGCTTTGGCCAGGGTGACGATTTCTTCCCAGGTGCTGCCGCCTTCCACCAGATCGAGCATCGACAGGCGGAAGATAATGATGAAATTCGGACCGACCGCTTCACGCACCCGGCGAACGATTTCCACCGGCAGGCGCATGCGGTTTTCGTAGCTGCCGCCCCAACGGTCGGTGCGATGGTTGGTGTGGGCCGCGAGGAACTGGTTGATGAAGTAGCCTTCGGAACCCATGATTTCCACGCCGTCATACTCGGCGGTCTGGGCCAGTACCGAGCAGGTGACGAAATCGCGGATCTGTTTCTCGATGCCCTCCTCGTCCAGCTCTTTGGGCTTGAACGGGTTGATCGGCGCCTGAATCGCGCTCGGTGCGACCTGTTTCGGGCTGTAGGCATAACGGCCGGCGTGGAGGATCTGCATGCAGATCTTGCCGCCCGCGTCATGCACCGCACGGGTGACGATGCGGTGCTTGAGGGCTTCTTCCTCGGTGGTCAGCTTGGCGGCACCGGAATACACGCCGCCCTCATCGTTCGGGCCGATACCGCCGGTCACCATCAGGCCGACGCCGCCACGGGCGCGCTCGGCAAAATACGCCGCCATCCGCTCGAAACCACCCGGTTTCTCTTCCAGGCCGGTGTGCATCGAGCCCATCAGGGTGCGGTTGCGCAGCGTGGTGAATCCCAGGTCCAGCGGGGCCAGCAGGTGCGGGTAAGTGGCGGTCATCGGTAACTCCACAGCGAGCGATCACGGAAAATGCGGGAGCTCTGCGTCCCCCGTCAGTCATGTTCGACAGCCTAAGAGTCGCATCGCTGTCACTCAATGACCGTAACTGACAAGTTATTGATCCAAATGCGCAGCGCCCCTTGGCAAGCGCAGGCATGGGCCCTACCCTAGTCCCACACTCTGTACCCGGCTGTTGTTGGATTTCATGCGCAAACTTCTGTACCTGACCTTTTCCATGGCGCTGGTCGCCGCGCTCACCTTCTACGCCATGTGGGCGGCTGACCGCCCGGCCGGTCATTACCTGTCGGACCTGCGGATCAAACTGGCGGTCGATCAGGGCACCCGCGCCGATCGTGGCAATCTGCTGGGAATCCAGCCCGAGCTGTTCCCCACCGACTACCAAAGCTCCGAGCGCCTGCACCGCAAACTCGCGGCTTATTTGCAGCAGGCGCAGGATCAGGGTCTGCTCAATGACAAAACCATCGTGGTGTTGCCCGAGCATGTCGGCACCTGGCTGATGATCAGCGGCGAGAAAGACGAGCTGTACCAGGCCCCCACCCTCGAAGAGGCGATGAACTGGCTGGCCGCCAGCAACCCGTTGCAGTTTGCCCGCGCCTGGCTCACCGCCAGGGGCAGCAGCCGTCTGGATGACGCCCACCTGCGGATGAAATCCCGAGACATGGCCAAGGACTATCAGCTGCTGTTCGGCGGCCTGGCCAGGGAATTCCATATCACTCTGGTCGCTGGCTCGATCGTGCTGCCGGAACCGAACATCATCGACGGCCGACTCAAGGCCGGCAGCGGCGCGCTGTACAACACCAGTGTGGTGTTCGGTCGTGACGGCGCCCCGCTCGGCCAGCCGCAGCGGCAGATGCGCCCGATCTTCGATCAGGATCAAGCGGCCGGCACCGGCGAGGCTTCACAGATCAATGTGGTCGACACCCCCGCCGGGCGCCTCGGTGTGCTGATCGGCAACGACAGCTGGTATCCGGACAACTATCGCAGGCTTGACGCGCAAGGTGCGCAACTGATCGCGGTGCCGGCGTACGTCATCGGGCATGGTGTGTGGGATCAGCCCTGGCAGGGTTACCGGGGCATGAACGTGCCGGACTCGGTCAGCCTCAAACCGGGAGAGGTCAGCGAGGGCCAGGCCTGGCATCGCCTGACCCTTACGGCACAACCGCCGGGCAGCCGGGCGATTGCCGGCATGAGCGTGTTCCTGCGCGGGCAGTTCTGGGACAAACCGAGTTCCGGACAGAGCTTCCTCAGCAGCAATGGCCAGCAGTTCGCCGACGGCGAAGCTCGTGGCGCGCGCCTGCTCAATCTCTGGTTGTAGACCATGAAGCCGCTGCCGATGCGTCTCGGAGATCTGTCGGTGGGCTTCGTCCATAGCCTGGCCGATGCCGTGCGCAGCCATGACGCCGACCCGCAGCCGTTACTTGAACAATATGGGCTCGACACCGCAAGACTGGCCGAGGCCGGCGCACGCCTGTCGATCCCGCGCTACATGCGCCTGGGTCATGGTGCGATCCAGTTGACCGGCGATCCGGCGCTGGGTTTGCGCATGGGCCAGCTCAGTCGTCTGAGTCAGGCGGGACTGGCGGGCGTCACGGCAGCGCAGGCGCCGACGGTGCGCGAGGCCGCCCGCTGCCTGACGCGCTTCGAACCGTTGTACGGCTCCAATTATCGTGGCCAGTCGAGTTTCCACGAAGACGCCAGCGGCGCGTGGCTGCGGTTCTACTCGATCAGCCCGTACAACGCCTATAACCGCTTTGTGGTGGATTCGATCATCGCCGGCTGGCTGCATCAGTTGTCCAGCATCAGCCCCGAAGCGCTGCGCGCGGAACGAATCGAAATCGAGTTCGACACCCCGGACTACCGCGACGCCTACGCCGTGCTCGGCGAATGCCCGATCCAGTTCGGCGCCGAACACAATCAATTGCGCCTGAGCCTCGCCAGCCTGGCCCAACGCAATCCACAACACTGCCCCAGCACCTGGAAACATCTGCTGCAATTGTGTGAGCGGGAACTGGAACAACTGACGCGCACCCGCAGCCTGCGCGAGCGCATCACGCAATTGCTCGGGCCGTTGCTCAATGGCGGCCGGGAACCCGACCTGGAAGAAGTGGCGGCGCGCCTGAAGCTGCCGACCTGGACGTTACGGCGCAAGCTGGCCGAAGAAGGCACGCAGTTTCGTGCGATCCTCAACGACACCCGCCGTGATCTGGCGATGACCTACATCCGCGACACTGAACTGGCGTTCGGTGAAATCGCCTACCTGCTGGGCTTTGCCTCGGCCGAAGCTTTCCAGCGCGCCTTCAAGCGCTGGAACGGCCAGACACCGGGCGAGTTCCGCCGCAGTCACCGCAAGACGGGCTGAAGCCTCAGAGCTCGGTGGCGTCTTCCGCAGGCTCCGGCGAATCCAGTTCGTAGGCCTGGAATTCAAGCAGTTCTTCTTGATAGTCATCCATCGTGTAATCCCCCTCACTGCTTTGCTGAAATGGCCTGGAGCAAATGACCAGTGCCTCGAGCATAAAGTGCCCGTATGAAGGAAAAATGAAACACGGCCTTCATGAAATAAACGTAGCAGGCGGTCAGGGATTTATCGCGGGGATTTTTTCAGAAGGTGTGAACCGACATTTCAGCTCACACAGGAAACGAAGCGGGAGCGACGTTGCGTCGCTCCCACAACCGGTCAATGCCCGCTTGGCATCGCCGGGATCGGCTCGGACGGTGGCGGCAAGTCCGTCGGATTGGCCGGTGGCGTGATGACTTCCGGTGCCGGCGCTGATGTTGGAACCAGCTCCGAACCCGGGGCCGGGGTGATCGGCGCCGCCTCGGCAGGTGGAACGACCGGTTCCGAGCTGGCCGGAGTAGTCTCGGCGGCGGCAGGCGCCGGGGCCGCGGCAGGTTCGGCGGCCGGGGCGGGAGCCGGAGTCGGCTCGGCCGCTGGCGTCGGGGCCAGCGCGGCCGGCGCAGCCTTGGGTTCCGGTACGCCCAGATCGGCCTTCGGCTTCTCGGTGATGTGGGCGGCTTTCTTCGCATCGGCCGGCAGGAACAGCTCGACCAGGGTGAAGAAGCGCTCGTAGAACTTCTGCGAAGACACGGTTTCGCTGGCCACCTTCACCATCGAGTCGTCAGAGGAGCCGATCGGCATCGACACCGAGCCCAGCACGCCAACCCCGAGGCTGGCCGAGTTGTTGGTCTTCTTCAGCGCGTAGCGGTCCTGCAGGGCGTTGGCGAACACGGTCGCGTGGTGCGCGGAGCTGCCGTCATCGGTACACACCACGTTGAAGCTGATCTCCATGTGGGTTTCACCGGTCTGCTGGAAGCTCTTGTGCCCGCTGACCAGTTTCGGGTCGCTGCTGGTGATGATGTAGCCCTGGCTGAGCAACGCACGGCGCGCCGCTTCGCAGCTGGCGGCATCGGTGACCGGATAGTTGCGCGAAAAGGTGCCGGAGTCGTCGAAGTTCTCATGCTCGTAGATAGGCTTGTCCTTGGAGCAGCCGGCAGCGGCGGTCAGCAACAACGCCAACCCGAAAAAACGCACGGGAATAGAATTCAACATTAAACATCCTGAGGGAAAACGGTCCGGGGCGTATTGTGCAACAGATCGCTGCCCCGCGGCGTACGGATTAGTGTCTTAAAACAGTTACAACTCTACTGACCCTCGGCGACCGGAAAAAGTCGCGCCGACAAATGATCAATGAACACCCGCAATTTGGCGGTTGCATGGCGACTTGATGGCCAAAGCACCCAGAACTGTCCGACATGCTCCAGATGCTCATCCAGCACCCGCTGCAGGCGCCCCTGCCTTTGCGCCTCATGGGTCATGAAGTCCGGCAGGCAGGCAATACCCAGGCCGGCCAGTGCCGCATGGCTGACCGCTTCAATTGATGTGCTGACCAGACGTGTCGGCAAGCTCGGCTCGGGAACGCCCTCCTCGCGCTTCAGCGGCCAGGGTTCCAGTTTGCCCGTGGCGTGAAACGTATGGCGCAAACAGGCGTGCTGCGCCAGATCGGCGGGGATCAGCGGCACTCCGCGTTCGCACAGATACCCGGGGCTAGCCACCAGCACCATGTGAAATTTCCCCAAAGGCCGGGCCATGAGCCGAGAATCCCGAGGTTTTCCTGTGCGGATGACCGCATCGAAGCCTTCCTCGACGACATCGACCATGCGATCTGTCAGGTCCAGATCCAGCTCGATCTGCGGGTACAGCGCCATGAATTCATTCATGACCGGCATCACCAGTTCATGCACCTGGGGCAAGCTGACCCGCAACTTGCCGTGAGGCGCCGATGCGGCATCACACAACTCGAATTCAGCCGCCTCGACCTCGGCGAGAATCTTGCGGCAGCGTTCGAGAAACAGCGCGCCTTCACTGGTGAGCGTGATGCTGCGGGTGGTGCGATGGAACAACCTGACCCCAAGCCGAGCCTCCAGCCGCGCGATGCTCTTGCCCACCGCCGAAGATGACACGCCCTGCAAGCGGCCCGCCTCGGTAAAACTGCGGGTTTCCGCCACCTGCACGAACACCGAAATGCTGCCCAGACTGTCCATTCCTCCCCCCTGATTCACGACATTCCTGTCCGAGATGTTCGGAACCCTAACCTGTTTTTCCCGAATGTGCAGCGCCCTACCCTGTGGCCTTCATCTCCCTCGGCAAAATGGATGCTGGCTCATGAACGATGCACAACTCACTTCTGCAACGCTTGCCAACCCGGTCGAACCCGCAGAACGATTACCGTTGGGTGCCCTGCTCGCACTGGCCACCGCCGGATTCATTACCGTGCTGACCGAAGCCATGCCCGCTGGCCTGTTACCGCAGATGAGCGCGGGTCTCGACGTCTCTCAGGCACTGATCGGGCAACTGGTCACGCTGTACGCCATCGGATCGATGCTGGCGGCCATTCCGCTGACCATCGCCACCCGAGGCTGGCGTCGCCGACCGCTGCTGTTGTCGGCCATTGGCGGTTTTGCCATCGCCAACAGCATCACCGCATTGTCGGAGCTGTATTGGTTGACGCTGATAGCACGCTTCATTGCCGGCGTGTTTGCCGGATTGCTCTGGGCGTTGCTGGCGGGGTATGCGAGCCGCATGGTGGCCCCGCATCTGCAGGGCCGCGCCATTACCGTGGCCATGCTCGGCGCCCCTCTCGCGCTTTCGCTGGGCATACCGGCGGGTACGCTGCTGGGTACTGTGGTCGGCTGGCGACTGAGCTTCGCGATCATGAGCGCAATGACCGTGCTGCTGGTGATCTGGGTACGCTGGCAAGTGCCAGACTTTGCCGGTGAGCGCGCCGGAAAGCGTTTGCCCCTGCGTCAGGTGTTTACCCTGCCGGGCGTGCGATCCGTGCTGTTCGTGACGCTGTCCTACGTGGTCGCTCACAACCTTCTGTACACCTACATCGCGCCGTTCCTCGAACCCTCCGGGCTCGGTGCCGAAATCGACCGCGTATTACTGGTGTTCGGCCTGGCGTCAGTGTTGAGCCTGTGGATCGTCGGCAGCCTGATTGATCGCTGGCTGCGGGAGCTGGTTCTGATCAGCACCACATTGTTCATGCTTTCCGCTATTGCCCTGGCCCTGTGGCGGGAAATGCCCGGCGTGGTCTACGCCGCCACGGCGGTATGGGGGCTGGCTTTCGGCGCAATGCCTTCATTGCTGCAGACGGCCTCGGCGAAAACTGCAAAGGACGCCGCCGACACCGCGCAATCGATGCTGGTGACTCTATGGAATGTCGGCATTGCCGGTGGCGGACTGGCAGGTGGTCTGTTGCTGGCGAATCCGGGCGTCAGTGCCTTTCCCTGGATCGTTGCGGGCTTGTTGATTCTGACCCTCTGGGCGACCGCGAATGCCCGACAACATGGATTCCCACGCGCTGAATAGCGGGCAAAAAAAAGCCCCGGACTTTCATCCGGGGCTCTTTTTGTATCGCTCAGTCAGGCATCAGAAACGCTTGATGTCCGCTTCGCTTTCCAGCTGCTTGCGGTACGCCGCGAAGTCCTGCTGACCTTCACGCGAAGCGAGGAAGCGACGGTATTGCGCTTTCTCTTCATCGGTCGGCGCAGCGGCTTCGTTCACAGCGTTCAGACGCACGATGGTCAGGCTGCCATCAGGCAGTGTCACGCTGCTGAAAGTCGGCTTGTCCTTGGCTGCCGGTTTCGGCATGCGGAACAGCGCTTGCAGCACTGCAGGATCAACACCTTCCTGGGCACGGGTGGCGGCCTGGGTGACTTTCCAGTTCTGACCGTCGATGGCTTTGTCCAGCGGGGTCTTGCCGTCACGCAGACCGGCGATCAGTTGCTCCGCCTTGGTCTTGGCAGCCGCGCTGGCGTGTTCTTTGGCCAACTGGGTGCGAATGGCAGTCGCCACGGCTTCCAGCGGCAGTTGCGCAGGCTTGAGGTGTTCCTTGGCGCGCAGCACGATCACGGTATCCGGATCCAGTTCGATGGCGGTGCTGTTGGCACCATCATCCAGCACTTCGTTGCTGAACGCGGCAGTGACCACGGCGCGGTTGGACGCAACACCTTCGCCACCCTCACGGCCAAACGGCTTGGAGGTGTGCACGGTCAGTTTCAGATCCTGCGCCGGCTGCGCCAGGTCAGACGCCTCGAACGAGGAGTCTTCCAGCTGCTTGGTCGCCTCGACGAAACGCTGCTCGACCTGCTGGGCTTTCAGCTCGTGGGTCAGCTTGTCTTTCAGGCTGGCGAAGGTCGGCACTTCCGGCGCTTCGACGCCCAGCAGCTTGATCAGGTGGAAACCGAAATCGGTGCGAACCGGCTCGGACACTTGATCCTTGTTCAACGAATACAGGGCTTTCTCGAAGGCCGGGTCGTAGACGCCAGGACCGGCATAACCCAGGTCACCGCCGTTGTTGGCCGAGCCCGGATCCTGCGAGAACTCCTTGGCCAGGGCTTCGAACTTCTCGCCCTTGGCCAGACGTGCCTGGACTTCTTCGATCTTCGCCTTGGCCTGGGCCTCGGTGGTCTTGTCGTTCACTTCGATCAGAATGTGCGCCGCACGACGCTGTTCCGACAGGTTGGCGATTTCTTTCTGATACGCCGCCTGCAGGTCTTCGTCCTTGACGGCAACCTGATCGAAGAACGAAGCCTTCTTCAGCTCGAGGTAATCGATGACCACCTGATCCGGGGTCATGAATTCCTTGGCGTGTTCGTCGTAGTAAGCCTTGACCTCATCGTCGGTCAGCTTGACGGCGGCCGGGTCAGCCTTGATGTTCAGCGAGGCGAAATCACGGGTCTGCTTTTCCAGGCGGGCAAACGCCAGTACTTGAGCGTCAGTCACGAAACCGCTGCCGGCTACGCCAGCGCGCAGCTGACCGATCAGCATTTCCTGAGCCAGCATCTGGCGGAATTGCATACGGCTGTAGCCCAGCTGACGGATCACCTGGTCGAAACGGTCGGAGCTGAACTTGCCATCAACCTGGAATTCAGGCGTTTGCAGGATCACCTGGTCCAGCGCCGCGTCGGAGAAGGCGAACTTCGATTTTTCTGCGCCTTGCAGCAGCAGCTTGCGATCGATCAGACCCTTGAGGGCCGATTCGCGCAGCATTTTTTCGTCGAGCAAGGAAGCATCGAAGTCCTTGCCCAGCTGTTGCATCAGCTGACGGCGTTGCATGTCAACGGCCTGGCTCAGCTCGTTCTGGCTGATTTCTTCACCATTGACCTTGGCCGCCTCGTTGGTGTGAGTCGTGGCCTTGAAAATGGCATCGAAACCGGTCAGGGCCATCAGTGCAACGATGACCCCGATAATGGTCTTGGCAATCCAGCCTTGTGAATTGTCCCTGATATTCTGCAGCATGCGTCCCCCAGAAACGGTTGAACTTCAAAAATTAGGCAACCGTGGAGCGTGGGTAGAATCCGGATAGAAGAAAGGCGCATCCGAGGATGCGCCTTCTCGTAACTGGCGGAGCGGACAGGGCTCGAACCCTCGATCCCGGTGTAGCAGGCAATTATTCCAGACTGCCTGCTCTACCGCTCCGCTGCCAAGTCAGGCATGACCCCGACCCGGATGGGTAAAAACCTGAATCAAACTTAGTTGACGGCTTCTTTCAGGGCTTTACCGGCTTTGAAACCTGGCTTCTTGGCTGCCGCGATTTCCAGAGTCTTGCCGGTCTGTGGGTTACGACCGATGCGAGCTGGACGATCGGTTACCGAGAAAGTACCGAAACCTACCAGAACTACGGAGTCGCCAGCCTTCAGAGCGCCAGTGACGGATTCGATTACAGCGTCCAGCGCACGGCCAGCAGCAGCTTTCGGGATATCAGCGGATGCAGCGATAGCATCAATCAGTTCCGACTTGTTCACTCTAAGTCCCCTTATATCTATTTTGAGATGATTCTAAGTTTTTTGGTGAAAGCAAAAACGAGTGCTGAATGGCCTACAGACACTTAAGAGCCGCTTTATAACAAGGGCTCTAAAAAACTGTCAACAAGCCCCCCAGCCAAAGACGTATTAATGCGTGCTAATTCTTTCCTTGGAATCGGACTCGCGTTTTTCATCCTTCGCGACAATCTCCGGAGCCACATCCGGCAAGGGCTCCGGCGCGTATTGCAGCGCAATTTGCAGGACCTCGTCAATCCATTTAACCGGTTTAATCTGCAGATCCTGCTTGATATTGTCAGGAATCTCCTTCAGATCACGCACGTTCTCTTCCGGAATAATCACGACCTTGATTCCACCACGGTGTGCGGCGAGGAGTTTTTCCTTCAGGCCACCAATGGCAAGGACTTGACCACGCAGGGTGATCTCGCCGGTCATGGCGACATCGGCGCGCACAGGAATACCCGTCAAAGCCGACACCAGTGCGGTGCACATGCCTACACCGGCGCTCGGACCATCCTTCGGCGTAGCACCTTCCGGCATGTGAATATGGGTGTCGCGCTTCTCGTGGAAGTCCAGGGGAATGCCCAGGCTCTTGGCACGGCTGCGCACAACGGTCAGGGCCGCAGTGATCGATTCGACCATTACGTCACCCAGCGAACCGGTCTTGATCAGCTGACCTTTACCCGGCACGACGGCCGCTTCGATGGTGAGCAATTCACCGCCGACCTGAGTCCAGGCCAGGCCGGTCACCTGACCGATCTGATCCTGCTGCTCGGCCAGACCGTAGCGGAACTTGCGCACGCCAAGGAAGTGCTCCAGCAGATCAGCTGTCACTTTCACCGAGAAACGTTTTTCCAGCGCATGCTCTTTGACTGCCTTGCGGCAGACCTTGGCAATCTGCCGCTCGAGGCCACGCACACCGGCTTCGCGGGTGTAGTAACGGATGATGTCGCGGATCGCTTCTTCGTCGAACTCCAGCTCGCCTTTCTTCAGGCCGTTGGCGGCAATCTGCTTTGGCGACAGGTACTTGACGGCGATGTTGATCTTTTCGTCTTCGGTGTAGCCCGGCAGACGGATCACTTCCATCCGGTCCAGCAGCGCCGGCGGAATGTTCATCGAGTTCGAGGTACAGAGGAACATCACATCCGACAGGTCGTAATCGACTTCCAGATAGTGATCGTTGAAGTTGTGGTTCTGCTCCGGATCGAGCACTTCCAGCAACGCCGACGCCGGATCGCCACGCATGTCGCTGCCCATCTTGTCGATTTCATCGAGCAGGAACAGCGGATTGCGGACGCCCACTTTTGTCATCTTTTGAATCAATCTTCCTGGCATCGAACCGATGTAAGTCCGACGGTGACCACGGATTTCCGCTTCGTCACGCACGCCACCGAGGGCCATGCGCACGAATTTACGGTTGGTGGCATGGGCAATCGACTCCGCCAGCGAGGTTTTACCCACGCCCGGAGGACCGACCAGGCACAACACCGGGCCACGAATTTTCTTCACGCGTTTCTGCACGGCGAGGTACTCAAGGATGCGTTCCTTGACCTCTTCCAGGCCGTAGTGATCGGCGTCGAGAATGTCTTCAGCACGGGCCAGATCCAGACGCACCTTGCTCTGGGCCTTCCACGGCACCTGCACCAGCCAGTCGATGTAGGAACGCACGACGGTGGCTTCGGCCGACATCGGCGACATCTGCTTGAGCTTGTTCAGCTCGGCGGTGGCCTTGGCCAGGGCATCTTTCGGCAGACCGGCAGCGTCGATGCGCTTTTTCAGGTCTTCGATTTCGTTGTGGCCTTCGTCGCTGTCGCCGAGCTCCTTCTGAATGGCCTTCATCTGCTCATTCAGGTAGTACTCGCGCTGACTGCGCTCCATTTGCTTTTTGACGCGGCCGCGGATGCGCTTTTCGACCTGCAGCAGGTCGATTTCGGCGTCCAGCAGAGCCAGAACGTGCTCGACCCGGGCAGCCAGGTCGATGATTTCGAGGATTTCCTGCTTCTGCTCGATCTTCAGCGCCATGTGCGCGGCCATGGTGTCTACCAGACGGCCCGGCTCATCGATGCTGTTGAGCGACGACAGGACTTCAGCCGGGACTTTCTTGCCCAACTGAACATATTGTTCGAACTGCGACAGCAGCGTGCGCACGAAGACTTCGGATTCGCGCTCGGCGGCGTCGACTTCGTCGATCAGGGAGACTTCGGCACGGCAGTGGCCATCGACCTCGCTGAAACGCTCGACAGTACCGCGCTGCTCGCCTTCAACCAGAACCTTGACGGTGCCGTCAGGCAGCTTGAGCAGTTGCAGAACGGTGGCAATGGTACCGACGCGATACAGAGCGTCTTCTCCGGGATCGTCGTCAGCCGGGTTTCTCTGGGCCAGCAGGAGGATCTGCTTGTCACCCGTCATCGCGGCCTCGAGGGCTTCGATGGATTTCTCGCGCCCCACGAACAGCGGGATAACCATGTGCGGATACACAACGACATCACGCAATGGCAGGAGAGGCAATTCGATGGTGGTCTTCATGATTTCGCCTCTACGGCGGCCATATGGCCGTAATCAGATGGAATTAAGCTTGAAACCAAGATGGGGGCTGCCTTGAAAAAAAACAAGCGCAAAGCGGATGTAAAAAACGACATAAAAAAAAAGAGGCCCGAAGGCCCCTTCTTTGTTCCGGCAGGGTGGACACTTACGCGTCCGGCGCTGCCTTGGCCGTCGGCTCACTGTTTTCGTAGATATACAGTGGCTTGGACTTGCCTTCGATCACGCTTTCATCGATCACGACTTTGCTCACCTCGGACTGCGAGGGGATTTCATACATCGTGTCGAGCAGCACACCTTCGAGAATCGAACGCAGGCCACGGGCACCGGTTTTACGTTCCAGGGCACGCTTGGCGACCGATTTCAGCGCATCGGAACGGAATTCCAGATCCACGCCTTCCATCTCGAACAGCTTGGCGTACTGTTTGGTCAGGGCATTTTTCGGCTCGGTGAGAATCTGCATCAATGCAGCCTCATCCAGCTCGTCCAGCGTCGCAAGAACCGGCAGACGACCGACGAATTCCGGGATCAGACCGAACTTGACCAGATCGTCAGGCTCGACTTCACGCAGGGATTCACCAACCTTCTTGCCTTCTTCCTTGCTGCGCACTTCTGCGTTGAAACCGATGCCACCCTTGGTGGAACGGTTCTGAATCACCTTCTCCAGACCGGAGAACGCACCACCGCAGATGAACAGGATGTTACGGGTGTCGACCTGCAGGAATTCCTGCTGCGGATGCTTGCGGCCACCTTGCGGCGGAACGGAAGCGACCGTGCCTTCGATCAACTTGAGCAAGGCCTGCTGCACGCCTTCACCGGAAACGTCCCGGGTGATCGACGGGTTGTCGGACTTGCGCGAAATCTTGTCGATTTCATCGATGTAGACAATGCCCATCTGAGCCTTTTCCACGTCGTAATCGCACTTCTGCAGCAGCTTCTGAATGATGTTCTCGACGTCTTCACCCACGTAACCCGCCTCGGTGAGGGTGGTTGCGTCGGCGATGGTGAACGGAACGTTCAGCAAGCGGGCCAGGGTTTCGGCCAGCAGGGTTTTACCGGAGCCTGTCGGGCCGATCAGCAGGATGTTGCTCTTGCCGAGTTCGACGTCGTCAGCCTTTTTGTCACGCTGGTTCAGACGCTTGTAGTGGTTGTACACCGCTACCGCGAGAACCTTCTTCGCACGCTCCTGACCAATGACATACTGGTCAAGGATGCCGCTGATTTCTTTAGGCGAAGGCAATTTATGCGCGCTGCTTTCGGCCTGTGCTTCCTGCACCTCCTCGCGGATGATGTCGTTGCACAGGTCGACGCACTCGTCGCAGATAAAGACCGAGGGGCCGGCAATCAATTTGCGCACTTCATGCTGGCTTTTGCCACAGAAGGAGCAATAGAGCAGCTTGCCGTTGTCCTCGCCGTTGCGGGTGTCAGTCATTCGTTCGATCCAAATCCGATAGGCTTGCAACACAAGATGAAGGCTATTGCGGGCTTTTTCAAGCCCGCCACTGATCGGACCAGCCGATCAGGCCTGTTTTGAGCTGCTTATTTTAAGCTGGACGCTGGTTGATCACTTCGTCGATCAAGCCGTATTCCTTCGCAGCTTCTGCACTCATGAAGTTGTCGCGGTTGGTATCGCGCTCGATTTCTTCCAGAGTGCGACCGCTGTGCTTGGCCATCAGCGTGTTCAGACGCTCGCGGATGAAGAGGATTTCCTTGGCGTGGATTTCGATATCCGACGCCTGGCCCTGGAAACCGCCCAGTGGCTGGTGAATCATCACTCGCGAGTTCGGCAGGCAGTAACGCTTGCCCGGCGCACCTGCGGTCAGCAGGAATGCGCCCATGCTGCAGGCCTGACCGATGCAGGTGGTCGACACGTTTGGCTTGATGAACTGCATGGTGTCGTAGATCGACATGCCTGCAGTGACCGAGCCGCCCGGGGAGTTGATGTAAAGATGGATGTCCTTGTCCGGGTTTTCCGCTTCAAGGAACAGCAATTGCGCGCAGATCAGGTTGGCCATGTAGTCCTCTACCGGACCCACCAGAAAGATTACTCGCTCCTTGAGAAGACGCGAGTAGATGTCATAGGCGCGCTCGCCACGAGCAGATTGCTCGACAACCATCGGGACCAGGCCGCCGGCGGCCTGGATATCAGAGTTCTGCTGAATATAGGAATTACGGAACATGCTCTGCAGTCACTCCCAAATAGTCATGTCTTGAATACGCATAAGCCAGCTCGAAGGCTGGCTTATGGTGTGTGCTTCTAACGCAGAAACAATCAGTCGGCTTTTGGAGCTTCTACCGGCTTGACCGCTTCTTCGTAAGAGACCGATTTGTCGGTCACGCTAGCTTTCTGCAGAACAGTATCCACAACTTGTTCTTCCAGCACAACCGAACGGACTTCGTTCAGTTGCTGCTCGTTCTTGTAGTACCAGGACACGACCTGCTCAGGCTCTTGGTAAGCCGAAGCCATTTCCTGAATCATTTCGCGAACGCGGGCTTCGTCTGGCTTCAGGTCGAATTGCTTGACCACTTCAGCCACGATCAGACCCAGGACAACGCGGCGCTTGGCTTGCTCTTCGAACAGCTCGGCCGGCAGTTGGTCAGGCTTGATGTTGCCGCCGAACTGCTGAACAGCCTGCACGCGCAGACGGTCAACTTCGTTGGACAGCAGAGCCTTTGGCACTTCGATCGGGTTGGTGGCCAGCAGACCGTCCATTACCTGATTCTTGACCTTGGATTTGATGGCCTGACGCAGTTCACGCTCCATGTTCTTGCGAACTTCGGTGCGGAAACCGTCGATGCCGCTTTCCTTGATGCCGAACTGGGCGAAGAACTCTTCGTTCAGCTCTGGCAGTTTAGGCTCGGAAACGGTGTTTACAGTAACGGTGAACTCGGCGGTTTTGCCAGCCAGGTCCAGGTTCTGATAGTCCTCTGGGAAGGTCAGGTTCAGAACGCGCTCTTCGCCGGCTTTGGCGCCAACCAGGCCTTCTTCGAAGCCAGGGATCATGCGGCCGGAACCCAGCACCAGCTGAGTGCCCTTGGCGGAGCCGCCAGCGAACACTTCGCCGTCAACCTTGCCAACGAAATCGATGTTCAGCTGGTCTTCGTTCTGGGCAGCGCGATCGGCCACTTCGAAACGGGTGTTCTGCTTGCGCAGGATGTCCAGCATCTTGTCCAGATCGGCGTCAGCCACTTCAGCGCTCAGACGCTCAACGGTGATGCCTTCGAAACCGGCAACGGTGAACTCAGGGAACACTTCGAATACGGCTACGTATTCCAGGTCCTTGCCAGCTTCGAGCGACTTGGGCTCGATCGACGGCGAACCGGCCGGGTTCAGCTTCTGCTCAACCACAGCTTCGTAGAAGGAGGACTGGATCACGTCGCCGATCGCTTCCTGACGCGCATCAGCACCAAAACGGCGCTTGATTTCGCTCATAGGCACTTTGCCTGGACGGAAGCCAGCAATCTTGGCCTTCTGGGCAGTCTGCTGCAGACGCTTGTTGACCTGAGTCTCGATGCGCTCAGCCGGCACGGTGATGCTCATGCGGCGCTCAAGAGCAGTAGTATTTTCAACAGAAACTTGCATGGATATTCCTCGTTGCACAGACGTTAGCCGGCCGTTTCCGACCCAAGAATCAAGGGCAAGCATTCTAGTAGGTCAAACTCAAGAAGTCACCCTACTGAAAACGGGTAAAAAAACAGCAGGCAAATTGAAGGCGGGGACAAACGGTTGCGCCTCGCCCTGTTAGCAAATACAGCCAATCAAGCCAGGGCCCTGCGCCAACCTCTTCTATATATAGAGGCGGTTGAATTATCTCCCTGACAGCCGACCTCGCAAGCAAGGTCGACGGGCAGTGCGGCATCATCGAGCAACATTGATACGACGAAGCGCCCTGCCCTGCGACCCGAAACCGGCAGTCGCCGAAATCTCGAAACCGTAAAACAAAAAAGGCGCCAGACTGTTAAATCTGGCGCCTTTCGAAATATGGGGTGGACGATGGGGATCGAACCCACGACAACGGGAGTCACAATCCCGTGCTCTACCAACTGAGCTACGCCCACCATATTGCGTGCCAAAGAAGCCAAACAACTTCTTTGTAGAACCTCACCCTACCAACGGCATGAATGAAGCTTTGATTGGTGCGGATGAAGAGACTCGAACTCTTACGCCTCGCGGCGCTGGAACCTAAATCCAGTGTGTCTACCAATTCCACCACATCCGCGGATGAAGCTTTTTAAAGCAAAGGCGCCAGACTGTTACATCTGGCGCCTTTCGAAATATGGGGTGGACGATGGGGATCGAACCCACGACAACGGGAGTCACAATCCCGTGCTCTACCAACTGAGCTACGCCCACCATATCGCGCTACTTGTGCCAAAGCTGCCTAATGGCGCACCCGGCAGGACTCGAACCTGCGACCATCCGCTTAGAAGGCGGATGCTCTATCCAGCTGAGCTACGGGCGCCTTGTTAGCTGTACCCTTGAAGGACTACAAACTAAGTGCTTTCCAGTCTCGCAAAACCTTGATTTCGCTCGACCTTCTTAACCAGTGCTAGGCTGTGCCCGACAAGTGCGACGAATAGTATAGAGCGACCTGCAGGTCGTCAAATCCTTTTTGAAAAAAATTCATTTAATTAAAGGGCTTAGGGGAATTTGCTGACCAAGCGCCTTTGCCCTCACCGTTTGACATGCGAGAATGCGTTCTCTTTTTTTCCCCTCTCGATGGTTAATCACGCGCAATGACTGCACAACTAATCGACGGCAAATCAATCGCCGCCAGCCTGCGCCAGCAGATCGCCCAACGGGTAGCCGAACGTCGCGAGCAAGGCTTGCGCACTCCCGGCCTCGCGGTGATCCTGGTCGGCAGCGATCCTGCCTCTCAGGTTTATGTCTCGCACAAGCGTAAAGACTGTGAAGAGGTCGGCTTCCTCTCCCAAGCCTACGACCTGCCTTCCGAAACCACTCAGGAAGCACTGACCGATCTGATCGATCGACTGAACGACGACCCGGCAATCGACGGCGTTCTGCTTCAACTTCCTCTGCCTGAGCACCTGGACGCGTCCAAACTGCTGGAACGCATCCGCCCGGACAAGGACGTCGACGGTTTCCATCCTTATAACGTCGGTCGCCTGGCCCAGCGCATTCCGCTGCTGCGTCCATGCACGCCGAAAGGCATCATGACCCTGCTGGAAAGCACCGGTGTCGATCTGTACGGAATGGATGCAGTGGTCGTCGGCGCTTCCAACATCGTCGGTCGCCCGATGGCCATGGAGCTGCTGCTGGCCGGCTGCACCGTGACCGTGACCCACCGCTTCACCAAGGACCTGGCCGGCCACGTCGGCCGCGCCGATCTGGTGGTGGTTGCCGCCGGCAAGCCAGGCCTGGTCAAGGGCGAGTGGATCAAGGAAGGCGCGATCGTGATCGACGTCGGCATCAACCGTCAGGACGACGGCAAACTGGTCGGTGACGTCGTGTACGAAACCGCCCTGCCGCGCGCCGGCTGGATCACACCAGTACCGGGCGGCGTCGGCCCGATGACCCGCGCCTGCCTGCTGGAAAACACCCTCTACGCGGCAGAAACCCTGCACGCTTAAAGCGCTTTTTCCGCTCCAGAAGAACCCCGCCTAGTGCGGGTTTTTTCGTATCCTCGAAAAAACCTTTACCGTTCGCCGGAAACCCCTATTTTTACAGGGCTTTTCACGACTTTTTCATGCCCTTCAAACAACCATCGACAGATCTTCAGCCATACTCCTAGAATGCGTCGTTTTACGACACAGTCCGTTACAAAAAACGGCATTTCCAACCTTCATGAGTTCGCCCGCGTGAATATTCGTCTGTCCATCCTGAGCCTGGTTTTTGCATTTTCAGGCACGCTCCTCACGCCAACGGTCAACGCCGCCGAAACCACCGCTGCCCCACGAGACGCTTCACAGTTGAAGATTGCCTCCGGCAGCGCCCTGCTGATGGATCTGCAGACCAACAAAGTCATCTACTCCAGCAATCCGGACGTGATCGTGCCGATCGCTTCCGTCAGCAAGTTGATGACCGGCCTGGTCGTGGTTGAAGCCCACCAGAACATGGACGAATGGATTGACGTCGACATCAGCCACACCCCGGAAATGAAAGGCGTGTTTTCCCGGGTCAAACTGCGCAGCGAACTGCCGCGCCGGGAGATGCTGCTGATCGCTTTGATGTCCTCGGAAAACCGCGCCGCCGCCAGTCTCGCCCATCACTATCCGGGCGGTTATGCAGCCTTTATCGCGGCGATGAACGCCAAGGCCAAGGCGCTGGGCATGACCAGCACCCACTTTGTGGAACCGACAGGCCTGTCGGAGCGCAACGTTTCCACCGCCCGCGACCTGAGCAAGTTGCTGATGGCTGCGCAAAAGCATCCGATCCTGACCGAACTCACCACCACCAAGGAAAAAACCGTCTCGTTCCGCAAACCCAATTACACCCTGGGTTTCCGCAACACCGACCACCTGGTGAACAAGGCCGACTGGGATATCAAGATCACCAAGACCGGCTTCACCAATCCGGCCGGCCATTGCCTGGTGCTCGTGACCCGGATGAGCAACCGCCCGGTTGCCCTGGTGATTCTCGATGCGTTCGGCAAGTACACCCACTTCGCCGATGCCAGCCGCATCCGCAGTTGGGTGGAAACCGGTCGGAGCACCAACGTTCCGGCAGTGGCCCAGCAATACAAGGCCGAGAAAAACCTCAAGGGTCGCCAGAGCGGCGTGGTCGAAGCGTCCAAGTAAATCGCGACACAAGAAAAAGCCCCGAATATTCGGGGCTTTTTTTCGCCTGCCGGTTCAGTCGTTGGGCAGCGGCATCTGGTCATCATCGGGGATACCGTCGCCGGCACTGGGGTCGCGCCGATGTTCCGGGGTTACTACCGCAGGACGGGCCAATGGATCGCGCAGCGGACTGTCCGGATCCAGCACTGGATCAACTTCCGGCTCCGGCGTGGTCGGCACATTCTCTGGTTTATGGTCGTCGAAGCTCGAATCGGTACTCATACGCACCTCTCATTCGGGTAATCACCCGAAAAAACCGGGCGTTACCCTTAAGAGCTTAGCTGCGCGCCAGGGTGCCCGTCAGGAGACGGACGGAACCTCACTGCCCCGCCAACGCCTTGCGGGCCTGTGCCGCCTCGCGTTCCTGGCCAGACTGCGCCAGTTCATCAGCGGCCTTCAGCCAGCGCTGACGATCTACGGAAGCCGGGATCTGGGTCGGTTTCTGAATCAGCACTGCCCAACCGCCGGATTTCTCCAACGCGGACTCGAAAGAACTGAAACTCATCAGCTCACGACGATTCATCCCGGCGCGCAGCAGAACCTTCTGCTTCTTGCGGTCATAGCCGGAAAGGATCGCGTACCGCGGCTCGGCCCAGAACGCCGACCCTTCGCTGAAACGCACCATCACCGGGTAACCCGCCGCGACCTGGGTCAGCAACGCCGGCAAACGGGCATCTACCGGGTACACGACCATGCCGTATTCGCGGGCCAGGTTCTGCATATTCTGCTGAAGCTTGTCCTCGGCGCCCGGCAGGTGCAGAGGCTTTTCCAGCAAACCCGGGGTGATCACGATGCCTTGCTGCGACAGCAGACTGGCCAACACCTGCGGCCCGCTCTGATTGGCTTCGCCCCGATAGAAGGTGCCGCTGAGCTCAACGCGCTCCGGCAGGCGCTGGACTTCCGGCGCCACACTGCCCGCACACCCCACCAAAGCTGTCACGCAACCGGCCACCAGCAGTGCCATGCGAATCCGGGAAAATAGCTGCACCATCGTCACTCTCTTGATCAGTTACCGGTCATCGTGTTCCGGCTTGGTCGAGGATCATAGGACGGCACAACGCTGCGGTATAGCCCAAAGGGGCAGATGCATCGGCTGCATAGAGCGAAGTGATTGGTCACCACCGACCTTTGGTCAATAGCCTGAAACACGCCAGCGACTAGACTGTCACTCGAAAGACAGCAAAAGAGTGAGCGCCCGATGCAGGGCAAAGAGGAGGCACCGATGAGCCTGACCATGACCATTGTGATGTTGATTGCCGGCTGGCTGGCCGTGGCCGCCGCCATGTTGTGGGGCGTGCTGCGGATTTCCCGCCGCCATCACCACCCTGTGCAACCTGCACCGATCAAGAAGATCGAAAAACACAGCGCCCGTCACGCCACCGCGCACTGACGTCTTTCAACCGATTCAAACGAAAAAGGCCGCGTGACTCTTGCGAGTGACGCGGCCTTCGCTTTTCCAGCGGTTACGCCTGGGCAGCCAGTTTCTTCTGCTTGGCGCGACGGGACATCATGTTCAACACCTCGATCGCAGCCGAGAACGCCATGGCGGCATACACATAACCTTTCGGTACGTGGGCGCCGAAACCTTCGGCGATCAGCGTCATGCCGATCATGATCAGGAAGCCCAGGGCCAGCATCACCACCGACGGGTTGTCGTTGATGAACTTGGCCAGCGGGTCAGCCGCAAACAGCATCACCAGTACCGAAACCACCACCGCGATCACCATGATCGGCAAGTGTTCGGTCATGCCGACAGCGGTAATGATGCTGTCGATCGAGAACACCATGTCCAGCATCAGGATCTGCCCGATGGCGGCGGCAAAGCCCAGGGTTACCGTCGAGGTAGCCGACTTCGGATCGTCCGGCACCGGGTCCATGCTGTGATGGATTTCGGTCGTCGCCTTCCACACCAGGAACAGGCCACCGGCGATCAGGATCATGTCCTTCCAGGAGAACGCCTGGCCCAGGATCTCGATGACCGGCTCGGTCAACTGCACGATGAAGGCGATGGTGCTCAACAGCGCCAGACGCATGATCAGCGCCATACCGATACCGAGGCGACGGGCCTTCTGCCGGTACTGCTCGGGCAGTTTGTTGGTCAGGATCGAGATGAAGATCAGGTTATCGATGCCGAGCACGATTTCCATCACCACCAGTGTGGCCAAGGCAATCCAGGCCGTCGGGCTGGAAGCGAGTTCTAACAGGTATTCCATGGGTCAGTCCTGACTCTTGTAAGACGATTTAGATGGTCTTGGAGGAAGATTCGGTTTTTTCCGCATCTTTTTCCGGGGCTTCTTTTTTCTCGATCAGGCTGCCAGTGGCCTCGCTGAGCGCCTGCTCGGCGGCTTTGTGCGTGTCGTCGATCGCTTGTTTGGCGCTTTCGGCGGCCTTGCCCATCAATTGCTGGGCGCTTTTTTCGGCCTGGTCGCAACCGGTCATTAGCAGTAAAGACGTAAACATCAGTGCCGGGATTGTGTATTTCATAAGGCTTCCTTCGAATGAACAGACAGGGTCGCAGACCGCCCGTCGATGGCTGGGCATTCTAGGGAGACAAACACTTCAGGAAAATTCGTATTTTTAGCGGCTATACTTCGATTTATACGAACTGTATTTGACGGATCAAACCCCATGCTCAATTACCGACAACTGCATTACTTCTGGGTGGTGGCCAAGACCGGCAGCATCGTGCGCGCCTGCGAGCAACTGAACCTCACGCCGCAGACCATCAGCGGGCAGATTTCCCTGCTGGAACAGACCTACGGCATCGAATTGTTCCAGCGAGTCGGCCGGCAACTTGAACTCACCGAAGCCGGGCGCCAGGCCCTGCCCTACGCCGAGCAGATGTTCCAGCTCGGCGGCGAACTGGAACTGATGCTGCGCGCCCAGCCCAACGAACAGCAGATCCTGTTTCGCGTAGGCGTGGCGGACGTGGTGCCCAAATCCATCGTCTATCGCCTGATCGCACCGACCATGGAGCTCAGCGAACCGCTGCGCATCACCTGCCGCGAAGACAAACTCGAGCGATTACTGGCGGACCTGGCGATCCAGCGCCTGGACCTGGTGATCTCCGACAGCCCGATGCCTTCGCACCTGGACATCAAGGGCTACAGCCAGAAACTCGGGGAATGCGGGATCAGTTTCTTTGCCACCGCCGAGCTGGCGGCGTTATACGGTCAGGATTTTCCGCGCAGCCTGCACGGCGCGCCGCTGCTGATTCCCGGCGCGGAGACCGTTGTGCGCAGCCGTTTGCAGCGCTGGTTCGCCGAGCAGCAGATTCAGCCAAGGATTGTCGGGGAGTTCGATGACAGCGCCCTGATGCAGGCGTTCGGCCAATCCGGGAGCGGGATCTTCATCGGGCCGAGCGTGATTGCCGATGAGGTGAAGCGCCAGTACGGCGTCGAGTTGATCGGCCAGACCGATGCGGTGAGCGAGTCGTTCTACGCGATTTCGGTGGAGCGCAAGGTCAAGCACCCCGGCATCAAAGCGATTACCGAAGGTGCCCGACGCGAGCTGTTTACCGAGTTTTAAGCCTGCGCGCAGACCTCGCGCGGCTTGAGCACCATCAACACCATGGCGAGGAAAATCGACAGCAGAATGAATCCGGCTGCGGCGAAACCCACAAAACCCAGACCGGCGCTGTCGATCACCCGACCGCCAATGATCGCACCCAGACCGATCCCGAGGTTGGCCCCGGCAATGTTCAGCGACGCGGCAAAGGCCGGTGCTTCCGGTGCCGCTTTCATCAAACGCACATGACTGACAAGAAACAGCGCCGCCTGCGTCACACCCCAGATGCCCATCGCCGCCGCCAGACCCAGCGACGAATTGATGTTGGGCACCAGCGCCACCATCCCGGGGATCATGAACGCGCAGAACATCACCGAGGCCATCAGCGGGTGACGGTCCACCGCGCGACCGCCCAGCGAGTTGCCGATCAGCCCGACCGCGCCAAAGCCCATCAGGCACCAACCGACCACGGTGCCATTGAAGCCAGCCAGACGCTCAAGGATGTCCGCCAGATAGGTGTAGGCCGTGAACATGCCGCTGAACACCAGGATCGACAGCAACACATGGCCAAGCATCAGCGGGCTGCGCAGGATCTTGAACTGAGAAGCGAAGCTGACCTGATGCTGGTGCAGGCTGGTTTTCGGCAGGTAGACAAACAGCAGCAAGGCCTTGGCGAACGCAATCACCGCCAGAATGGCGAATGCACTGCGCCAGCCGAATGCATCGGAAATCAGCGTACCCACCGGAATGCCGAACACAGTGGCGCAGACGATGCCGAAGCCGATCTTGGCAATGGCGCGACCGGCGAAGTCCGGGCCGACGATGTCCACGGCGGTTTCACTGGCCAGGGCCCAGAATACCGGCAACCCCAGCGCCGGGATCAACCGGGCAATGGCCATGACCCAGATGTTCGGCGCCAATGCCGCTACGGTGTTGGCCAGACCGAACATGATCAGGATGGTGATAAACAGTTTGCGCCGTTCGAAACGGGCGAAATATGCGGTCAAGAAAGGACCGAACATGGCCACGGTGAAAGCGAATAGAGTCACCAGCAACCCGGCTTGCGGGATGGTGACGGCCAGGTCGCGGGCAATCGCCGGCAACAGACCGACGATGACGAACTCCGTGGTCAGCACCGTGAATCCGGCGGCAGACAACAGAAGGATGGGCAACAGCATGAGGAACTCCAGCAAAACGACGACACCAGCGCTGACCCGAGGGCCCGCCGGCAGAACTTGAAAATAAGGATGCGCAATCTTAACAGAGTGTTTCCCGAGTGACTTGCACAAACCTGTCTATGTTGCCGAACGTTTCGGTGGCAGATCGTCACAGGCCTGAAGGATAAGGCCTACGCTGTGATAAAGTCCGCGCCCTGAAAAACGTACACCCTGTTCAGCCGCCCGTTTAACGGCGTGGCTGTCGCGTCATTCCTTTCGGTTCGTGTCTGTGGCCTGCCCCCGATTCATCGCCCGGATCACGCAACCTTGCACCCTATAAAAAGCAGAGATGCCGTTATGACCGCTTCATCCCCTTCTCTATTGCAACGCCTGAAAAGCCTCAGCCTGGTCACGCAGATCCTGATCGGCCTGATTGCCGGCATCGCCCTGGCGCTGTTCGCGCCGGAAGCGGCCAAAGGCACCGCCTTCATCGGCAAGGTGTTCGTCTCGGCGCTCAAAGCCGTGGCACCGATTCTGGTGTTCGTACTGGTGATGGCCTCGATTGCCAACCACAAGCACGGCCAGGAAACCCATATCCGGCCGATTCTGTTCCTCTATCTGCTGGGCACTTTTGGCGCTGCGGCGGTGGCCGTGGTTGCCAGCACCCTGTTCCCCTCGCATCTGGTGCTGTCCACCGACAACGTCGCCGTGACGGCACCGGGCGGCATCGGTGAAGTCCTGCAAAGTCTGCTGTTGAGCGTGGTCGATAACCCGGTCACCGCACTGATGAACGCCAACTTCATCGGCATTCTGGCCTGGGCCATCGGCATGGGCGTCGCCATCCGCCACGCCGGTGATACCACCCGGGAAGTGGTCAGCGATTTGTCCAACGGCGTGACCCTGATCGTGCGCGTGGTGATCCGCTTCGCGCCGCTGGGGATTTTTGGCCTGGTGGCATCGACCCTGGCCACTTCCGGTTTTGGCGCACTGGTCGGCTACGCTCACCTGTTGGCGGTGCTGTTGGGCTGCATGGCATTCGTGGCACTGGTGATGAACCCGCTGATCGTGTTCTGGAAACTGCGCCGCAACCCGTACCCGCTGACGCTGAAATGCCTGCGTGAAAGCGGCATCACCGCGTTCTTCACCCGCAGCTCGGCGGCGAACATTCCGGTCAACCTGGAACTGAGCAAACGCCTGGGCCTGCACGAAGACACCTATTCGGTTTCGATTCCGCTGGGCGCGACCATCAACATGGCCGGTGCATCGATCACCATCACCGTGCTGACCCTCGCCGCCGTGCACACCCTGGGCATCGCCGTGGACATCCCGACCGCGATCCTGCTCAGCGTCGTCGCGGCAATCTGCGCCTGCGGCGCGTCGGGTGTGGCCGGTGGTTCGTTGCTGTTGATCCCGCTGGCGTGCAGCCTGTTCGGCATCCCGAGCGAAATCGCCATGCAGGTGGTGGCGGTCGGCTTCATCATCGGCGTACTGCAGGATTCGGCCGAGACCGCGCTGAATTCCTCCACCGACGTGCTGTTCACCGCTGCGGCTTGCCTGGGCGAAGAACAAAAAGCCCAGCGTCCGGCGTAAAAACCGAGCGCAATAAAAAGCCCGCCAAGGCGCAAACCTTGGCGGGCTTTTTTATGCGTCGGGTTTAGAACGCGCCCATGTAATCGCGCTTGCCGATTTCAACACCGTTGTGACGCAGCAGGTCATAAGCAGTAGTCACGTGGAAGAAGAACTGCGGCAGGCCGTAGCTCAGCAGGTAAGCCTGGCCACTGAAGCGCTTCTCTTTCGGGGTGCCCGGACGGGTCACGATCTCGATGCCTTCCTTGCCGTTGATTTGCTCAGGCTTGATCTCACCGATGAAGGCCAGAACCTTGGCGATCAGCGCTTGCAGCTCGGCGAAGGTGGTTTCGGTGTCGTCGTATTTCGGGATTTCGACTTCAGCCAGACGCGAGGAAACGCCTTTGGCGAAGTCCACGGCGATCTGCACCTGACGCACCAGCGGGAACATGTCCGGGTACAGACGCGCTTGCAGGAAGGCGTTCGGGTCGATGTTTTTCGCGGTGGCGTGGGCTTCGGCTTTTTTCAGCACATCGCTCAGGGCGTTGAGCATTTGTTGGAAAACCGGAACGGATGCGGCGTACAGGGAAATGGTCATGGCAGTCTCACGTGGTGGCTGGGTGAATCGTGGGGCGATTATAGCCATGCTCGCGGGCCGCGCGACTTGTCTTTTATCCAGCAAGGATTAGGCTAGGCGCCTTCGACTGCAGAGGGAACGCGCGATGTCCACAGAACTTGAAACCAACGTCAACGAACCACGGCTCAACGCCACGGAAATCCGCATTCTGGGTTCGCTGATCGAGAAACAGGCCACCAGCCCGGAAACCTATCCGCTGACCCTCAACGCGCTGGTGCTGGCCTGCAATCAGAAAACCAGCCGGGAACCTGTGATGAACCTGACCCAGGGCCAGGTCGGCCAGAGCCTGCGCGCCCTCGAAGGTCGCGGCTTTGCGAAACTGGTCATGGGCAGCCGCGCCGACCGCTGGGAGCACAAGGTCGACAAGGCGCTGGAGCTGGTGCCGGCACAGATGATTCTGACCGGGCTGATGTTCCTGCGCGGCCCGCAGACCGTCAACGAACTGCTGACCCGCAGCGGGCGCATGCATGAATTCGAAGACGCCGAACAAGTGGTGCATCAACTGGAACGCCTGATCGCCCGGGATCTGGCGGTGCTGATTCCGCGTCAGGCCGGCCAGCGCGAAGATCGCTACACCCATGCATTGGGCGATCCGGCGGACATCGAGGCGATTATCGCGGCACGACAGAATCCGAGTGATCGCGGTGCTGCCAGCGGTGTGTCAGTGGAGCGCATCGAAGAGCTGGAAGCGCGGATTGCAGCGCTGGAAGAGCGTCTGGCCCGCCTCGAATAAGCGTAATGGGGCGGCGTTACTCGCCGTCCCAGTAATCCACCCCGTCCGACTGCCGCGCCACTGCGACGAACCCCGAAGCATTGCCCTCGGCATCGATGCTGAAGTTATCCATCACCGCGTATTTGTTCGAGTCCGGGTATTCACAGATGTCCGGCTGCTGCTGGGTGCTGACCGCCAGGTAACGCAGCTCCTGCGAGCTGGTGTTGATGATTTGATGCGCTTTTTCCGGGCCGCCCGGCGGGCAGGCGATCACGTCGCCGGCGCGGATCGGGAAACGCTCGGCGCCCAAGCGCACCTCCCCTTCCCCGGCCACCACGTAGAACATTTCCTCATTGACCCGATGACTGTGAAACGGGCTGCCGCGCATGCCCGGCGGCAGCGCATACAGCCGATAACCGAGCTTTTGCGCGCCCAGTTGCTGGCCGACGCGGGCGAACCGCTGCTGATAACGCCCGGCGGTTTCGCCTTCAGGGGCCAGGGCTTCGGGCAACGGTTCGAGTTCGACATCATTCAGGTTGAGAATGGGCGGGTGCATGCAAACCTCGGTTTTTGTCGTGGGGCAAGTCTGTGCCTGCTGATCCGGCAGTATAGGCAATGACCAACCCCGACACCGAGATCAATCAGCTGCGGGCAAACGCCACCGCTGCATCGAACTGCTCGACCGTCGGCCGCACGCCGGTGTACAGCACGAACTGCTCCAGCGCCTGGATCGCGATCACTTCCAGCCCGGTGATGACTTTTTTGCCTTCGGCGCGGCCGCGCACGATCAGCGGGGTTTCCGAGGGGATCGCCACCACATCGAACACGGTATCGGCAGATTTGATCACGTCGACTTCAAATGCCAATTGCCCTGCCTCCGGACCACCGTCCATTCCAACCGGCGTCACGTTGATCAGCATCTGCGGGCGCTCGTCGCCCAATTCCGCCTGCCAGCGATAACCCAGGGAATCGGCCAGTGCACGGCCGGCGCGCTCGTTGCGGGCCACGATCAGACCATTCTTGTAACCACCATCGCGCAAGGCACTGGCCACGGCTTTGGCCATGCCGCCGCTGCCGCGCAGGGCGAAAGTCGAGTCCTTCGGCACCGCGTGGGTTTCCAGCAACTGGGCGATGGCGATGTAATCGGTGTTGTAGGCCTTGAGATGGCCGTTGGTGTTGACGATGGTGTTGATCGACTGGATCGCCGCTGCCGAGGCATCCAGCTCGTCGACCAGGGCAATGCAGGCCTCCTTGAACGGCATCGACACCCCGCAACCGCGGATGCCCAGCGCCCGGATCCCGCCGACGGCACCCGGCAGATCCTGGCTGCTGAAGGCCTTGTAGTAGAAATTCAGGCCCAGTTGTTCGTACAAATGGTTATGAAAACGCAGACCGAAATTCCCGGGACGCCCAGACAGGGACATGCACAATTGGGTGTCTTTGTTGGGGTTCATCTGCATGGGAGGCTCCTTCGAATGCACTTTCGGATGGACGGGATTAGCCAGACCATCGGGTTCTGAACGATCATAAGGCGGTCTGTTCCGGGCATCACAGCCGTTGCCTGAAACCCGGTAAGCAAGCCGGTACAGACCTTACACAAAATTTACCCAGCCGCCGTGCTGTTTTTCCAAATGTTGCTGTCTTAGAAGTATCCCCGCGCTATCCCGAGCCTGTTGCAGGCCCGGACGCCGGGTCGAAGAACCGAGGATTAATCATGATTCGTAAACTCCCCATCGTGGCCTTGTTGATTGGTGCATTCGCGATCACAGGTCAGGCAGAAGCCCACGGCGGTGGCTGGCAGGGCCCGGCGGTATTTGGTGCGATCGTCGGCTCGGCCATCATCGGCTCGGCGCTCATCAACCAGGATCGTCCGGTGTATGTTCAACAGCCTGTTTACGCTCAACCGGCGCCGGTGTACGTGCAACAACCGCCACCACCGGTCTACTACCAGCCGGCCCCGGTTTACGTACAACAACCGGTTTATGTACCAGGCCCGGTCTACTACGGTCCGCCCCGTGGTTATTACGGCCACCCGCACTACTACGGTGGTCGCTGGTAAGCACACAGACAGAGCCCCGCTTTACAGCGGGGCTTTTTTTGGCCTTAAGAAAGCCAACCGTCCGTCGGCCAACGTCTGAAAAAATCTCGCCAAGGTCGCTGTGGGGACAGTTTCACCCGTTAAAGTCGGCATGATGGACTCGACCGTCGGGCCGAAACACAAAACGGTCATCTATTTGTCATGACGGAACCGCAATCTGAATCCGTCCGCATACAACAGGTTGATAAAAACAAGGACGACTGGAATGCCAACACAGAATCCGCACCGCATCGTCGGTTTATGCACCTCGAGCAAGGTGTACAACGCCCTGACCGAGCTCAAGCACCTGGAAGGCCACCGCACGGCGAAGTTTGTGTCGCTGCTGGCGGAAAACCTGGTGCGCAAGGGTTTGCTCAACGAGCACGAGATCGTGCACATGCTCGATCAGGTGGTCGACTGAGCCGGCCCTCAACGGCATCAATGTCCACTATCGAAAGCGTTGATTGTCCCTGAAACGGCCAAGTCCCTAAGGTAGCTCCATAGATTGATGGAGGTACTTTTCATGGCACAGGTTCAAATCATGTCCGTTGTCGGCAGCGCGGTTCCCGCATCCCTCAGAGAGCTTGGACTGCTCGCCTGCTGGTATCTGGTGCGCGACGGCGAACCGGTCAGCGGCCCGCTTACCTCTTTGCCAGCCGCCCAGGCGCTGTCGCAACGACTGATCAACGGCCCGTTCAAGGCTTAAGGCAACTGCACTTTCGGTCTGGTTTCGACGAACAGCGCCCAGCTCGACATGAACAATGCAGCGATCAGCGGCCCGATCACGAAACCATTGAGACCAAACACCGCCATCCCGCCCAGCGTCGAGATCAGGATCATGTAGTCCGGCATGCGCGTGTCCTTGCCCACCAGCACCGGACGCAGCACGTTATCCACCAGGCCGATCACGAATACCCCGAACAGCCCCAGCACCACGCCCTGCCAGATCATCCCGCTGAGCAGGAAGTAAACCGCCACCGGCGCCCAGACGATCCCGGCCCCTACCGCCGGCAACAGCGACAGAAACGCCATCAACACCGCCCAGAGCAACGCGCTGGGTATGTCGAGAAACCAGAAAATCGCCCCGCCCAGCGCACCTTGCGTAATGGCCACCAGTAGGTTGCCTTTGACCGTGGCGCGTACTACCCGGTTGAACTTCAGTTGCAGCCGACGCTTGTGATGCTCTTCCAGCGGCACCGCCGTGCGCACCTTGCGTGCCAGTTCGGCGCCGTCGCGCAGAAAGAAGAACAGCAAGTACAGCATGATGAAAAAACTCACCACGAAATCGAAGGTGCCCTGGCCAAAACTGAACGCCTGGGTCGCCAGCACCTGACTGCCCTGCATCGCCGCCTTGACGATCTTCTCGCGCAAGGCATTGAGTTCGCCCATGCCGAAACGGTCGAGCAGATGCTGAAAGTATGGCGGCAAGCTGTGCTTGAACTGCGCCAGGTACGCGCCGATATCGAGCTTGCCGCTTTCGATGTTGTCGTAGAGCGTCGCCCCTTCCTGCACGAGCAACACGCTGATGACGATCACCGGCAGAATCGCGATCACCACGCAGACACTCAAGGTGCACAGTGACGTCAGGTTGCGTTGCCAGCCGAACCTCTGCTGCAACCGGCGCTGCATCGGTGCGAACACAATGCCGAGGATTACCGCCCAGAACACCGCGCCGTAGAACGGCAGCAGGATCCAGATGAAGGCCACTGTCACCAGCAGCAACAGCACGGTGAGGGATTTGAATTGCAGACTCTTTTGGTTCATGTCCGGTCCATGTCAGTCAGGCGCCACGCGCACCCGCCCAACTTAGTCAGCCCACGCCCGCGCGAGTGCCATCTTTGTTCATGGAGCATAGATCCAGATCAATAAACCCTCGCCGCGCCTCGTTTACCCTTCCGCGCTTTTGCGACCGACACCGCCATGACGCCCTCCTTCACCCCGGAACTGCTCGCCCCCGCCGGCACCCTGAAAAACATGCGCTACGCCTTCGCCTACGGCGCCGATGCGGTCTACGCCGGCCAGCCGCGCTACAGCCTGCGGGTGCGCAACAACGAATTCGACCACGCCAATCTGGCCCTCGGCATTCGTGAAGCCCAGGCCCAGGGCAAGCGTTTCTACGTGGTGGTCAACATCGCGCCGCACAACGCCAAGCTCAAGACCTTCCTCAAGGATCTGGCGCCGGTGATCGAGATGGCTCCGGACGCACTGATCATGTCCGACCCCGGCCTGATCATGCTGGTGCGCCGGCACTTTCCGCAGATGCCGATTCACCTGTCGGTGCAGGCCAACACGGTGAACTGGGCGAGCGTCGAGTTCTGGCAGCAACAGGGGCTGAGCCGGATCATCCTGTCCCGGGAACTGTCGCTCGAAGAAATCGGCGAAATCCGCGAGCAAGTGCCGGGCATGGAGCTGGAAGTGTTCGTTCACGGCGCGCTGTGCATGGCCTATTCCGGCCGCTGCCTGCTCTCCGGCTACATGAACAAGCGCGACGCCAATCAGGGCACCTGCACCAACGCCTGCCGCTGGAAATATTCGGCGCAGGAAGCCACGGAAAATCAGCTCGGCGAAATCGTACAGACCTTCGAACCGCAGCCGACCCTCGGCCTCGGCGCCCCCACCGATCAGGTGTTCCTGTTGCAGGAAGCCAACCGTCCCGGCGAGATGATGCCGGCCTTCGAAGACGAGCACGGCACCTACATCATGAACGCCAAGGACCTGCGCGCCGTGCAGCACGTCGAGCGTCTGACCCGCATGGGCGTGCACTCGCTGAAAATCGAAGGCCGGACCAAATCCCACTTCTATTGCGCCCGCACCACTCAGGTCTATCGCCGGGCCATTGATGATGCAGTGGCCGGTCGCGAATTCGACCGCAGCTTGATGACCGATCTGGAATCCCTCGCCCAACGCGGCTACACCGAGGGCTTCCTGCGCCGGCACGTGCATGACGAATACCAGAACTATCAGAACGGCAGTTCGGTGTCAGAGCGTCAGCAATTCGTTGGCGAGCTGACCGGCGAGCGCCGGGATCGGCTGGCCGAGGTCAAAGTGAAGAACCGCTTTGCTCTGGGCGATCATCTGGAACTGATGACGCCCAAGGGCAATTTCCATTTTGATCTGCATGAATTGCAGAGCCTCAAGGGCGAGGCCATCGATGTGGCGCCGGGGGACGGGCACACCGTGTACCTGCCGATTCCGGATGCGGTGGATCTGCGCTTCGGCCTGTTGATGCGCGACGTGAGCGGGACCTGATCCGGCTCAGACAAACTCCTCGCGCAACATCGCCACAAACGCCTCACGCGCCGGGTGCACCCCGGCGTTTTCATGCCAGTAGAACAAGTTATCGATGGCCGTCAGTTCGGGGAATTCGTAACCCGCACACCCCGCGCCTTTGGCGTACTGCTCGAACACGCCTTTGGGTACCAGCGCCACACCGGCGCCGGCACTCACGCAACCGACAATCGCCCCGTAACTGGCCAGGCTGACAATCGGCAACGCCAGGCCCTGACGCAACAGCCAGTGCTCCAGCGCGGCGCGATACGGACAGCCTTGCGGCCACATGAACACGTTTTTGTCCTGCAAGTCGTCGAGGTTGCGTATCGGCCCGAAAGAAGTCGAAGCGATCAGCAACAATTCTTCGCGATACATCGGCGTGCGCTTGAGCTGGGAGCGCTCGACGTCCACCGCGACGATCGCGCCGTCCAGACGATGGCTGACGGTATCGTCGAGCAACTGGCCCCAGGTGCCAGTAGTCAGTTCCAGTGCCACGTTGGGATAGCGCTTGTGAAATTTCGCCAGCAGGCGTGGCAGACGCCCGGTGGCCGAAGACTCGATGGCGCCGATGCGCAGCGGCCCGGACGGTTCGGCGGCGGGATCGACCGCCCTTTTGGCTTCAGCTGTCAGCGCCAGAATCTTCTGCGCGTAAGCCAGAAAGGTCTGCCCGGCAGGACTGATCCGCAGCCCGCGTCCTTCGCGCAGAAACAGCGCCACCCCTAGCTCCGCTTCCAGGGACTTGATCCGCGCCGTGATATTCGACGGCACGCAAAACAGCTTTTCAGCGGCTTTGGCGATGCTGCCGACCTCGGCCACGGTCTTGAACATGCGGATCTGTGCCAGCTCCATAATCATCACTCTGAGTGAACGGTTAGCGCAGTATAAGTCAGTTGTGGCGAATGATTAGCCACCCGGATACTCGGCGCATCAACCCTCTCGGTGCCTCGCTCATGCCTTCCACTTCGCCTTTGAAAATCCTGCTGGCCATGGCCTTCGTCGTCGGCTGCTGGGCCTATTCGCCGACCGGCATCCATATCGGCCTGCAAGCCTACGATCCGGGTCATCTGGCGTTGCTGCGGTTTCTGCTGGCGTCGCTGTTCATGGCGGTGATTGCTGGTTTCAAAGGCATTCATCTGCCGCGCATACAGGATTTGCCACTGTTATTGGCCCTGGGCTTCTTTGCCGTCAGCCTGCATCACGTGGTGCTGAACATCGGCCAGCAAAGCGTCAGCGCCGGCGCGTCCAGTGTGCTGGCGCAATCGACGCCGCTGTTCAGCACGCTGCTGGTGCGGTTTCTGTTCAAGGATCGGGTCAGCGTCTGGCGTTGGGGTTGTGTGCTGACGGGATTCGTCGGCGTGGTGATTGTGGTCAGCGGCGATCGCGGCCTCGGCAGTATCGACGCCCACGCTTTATTGATCCTGCTGGCCGCCGTTTCGTGGAGCGTTTACTTCGCTCTGCAAAAACACCACGCCCGGCGCTATGACGGGCTGACGCTGGTTTGCTACACGGTGTGGTCCGGCACGCTGTTGCTGTTGATCTACTTGCCGGGGCTGGCCGACAGCGTGGCCAGTGCGCCGCTGCGGGTGCAATGGGCGGTGCTCGCTCTGGGGGTATTTCCCAGCGCCCTTGCCTATCTGGCGTGGGCGTTCGTGCTCAAGCATGTCGATCTGAGCCGGGCGACGATGACGCTGTATCTGATTCCGCCGACCGCAATGGGGATTGCTTCGGTGGGTCTGGGCGAACGCCCGACACTGCTGGTGCTGGTGGGTTCGGCGGTGGTGCTGATCAGCGTGCTGGCGTTGAATCTGGAGCGGCCGGCGGTGGTCCGGGCCATTGAGACTTGAGTCGCAGCGTCAGGCGCCGCCCGCCGAAAACCGGTCGCGGCTGTTACTCAGGTGCAGCCACATCGCTGCCCGCGCCGCTTCCGGATCCTGACGCTTGATCGCGTTGAAAATCGCCTCATGCTCCAGGTTCGCCAATTGCCCGAGCTTGCTCAAATCCACCGCCCCGCGCTCGGCCGCATTGACCCGGGTGCGCGGAATCATCGCGCTACCCAGGTGCTGCATGATTTCGGTGAAGCAGACATTGCCGGTGGCTTCGGCAATCAGCAGATGAAAGCGCCGGTCGGCCTCGACGCAACTGTCGTTGTTGGCCAACAGACGCTGATAGTCGTCCAGCGCCTGACGCATCTGCACCAGTTGTTGTTCGCTGCGACGTTGCGCGGCCAATGCCGCCGCTTGCGTCTCCAGTCCCATGCGCAATTCGAGAATGCTGCGCACGCCCAGCGCGGTGTCGACATTCAGCCGCAGCCCCTGCTCCGGCGCGCGTTCGATCACGAACGTGCCGATGCCGTGTCGCGTTTCCACCAGCCCCGACGCCTGCAACTTGGAAATCGCCTCACGCACCACGGTGCGACTGACGCCGTGTTCCTGAACGATCGAGTTTTCCGAAGGCAACTTGTCACCGGGCAGCATCTGGCCGAGCAGGATGCTCTGGGTGAGTTTTTCCACCAGATCGTGGGCCAGGTTGTGGGCGCGTTTGCGAGCAGGTGCGTCGAGATCTTCTTGCATGGTCGGATCCGGTGAACGGGGCAAGCCGATCGTAGCACTGCAGGCGATGACTTGTATGAGCTCCTATGATTTCAGGCGAGAAACTTGTATGACAACAAGCGATTTCTCGTTAGAAAACTGTGAATAGCTTCACGCCAGCACTCCACCTTTACCGGCCTGTCACTCTGCACGTCGGCCCGAAACAACCCTTTACAACCCAACAAATACGGCACTTCAAATCCAGAAAAGCATAAAAAACCTTCGCCGTAGATAAATTTGATTGAGCGCTCCCACTTGTAGGACAAAAAAATGCAGTTGTATGATGTCTATCAACAACGCAGCACCCAGCCACACCCCGCATAAAAATAACGAGTGGGAGAAAACCAAGTGAAATCATCCATTGCCGGGATGAACGAGGGCGCCGATTCGGTGCTGTCCTCCGCCATTGCCAAAGTCAAACGCCACGTCCTGCCACTGTTCGTGATCATGTTCATCGTCAATTACATTGACCGGGTGAACATCGGCTTCGTCCGCACCCACATGGAACATGACCTCGGCATCGGTGCCGCTGCCTATGGGTTCGGTGCCGGGCTGTTCTTCATCGGTTACGCGCTGTTCGAAGTCCCTTCCAACATGCTGCTGCAAAAGGTCGGCGCGCGAATCTGGCTGACCCGCATCATGCTCACCTGGGGTCTGGTGGCCGCCGGCATGGCGTTCATCCAGAACGAAACCCACTTCTACATCCTGCGCTTTCTGCTCGGCGTGGCCGAGGCCGGGTTCTTTCCCGGGGTGATCTACTACTTCACTCGCTGGTTGCCGGGGGCCGAGCGCGGCAAGGCGATTGCGATCTTCCTCAGCGGTTCGGCCGTGGCCTCGCTGATTTCCGGCCCGTTGTCCGGCCTGCTGTTGCAGATCGAAGGGCTGGGCCTGCACGGCTGGCAGTGGATGTATTTCATTGAGGGGATGTTCTCGGTCGGCCTGTGCGTGTTCGTGTGGTTCTGGCTCGACGCCAAACCCCACGACGCCAAATGGCTCACCCGCGCCGAGCAGGATGCATTGGTCAAAGCCATCGACGACGAACAGAAGGCCCGCGAAGCCGCAACGCCGGTCCGGCCGTCGCTGGGCAAACTACTCAAGGATCGCCAGATCATTCTGTTCTGCCTGATTTACTTCTTCATTCAATTGACGATCTACGCCGCGACGTTCTGGCTGCCGAGCATCATCAAGAAGATGGGCGAAATGAGCGACTTCCAGGTCGGCCTGTTCAACTCGATTCCGTGGCTGCTGTCGATCATCGGCATGTACGCGTTCGCCTCGTTCTCGGCGAAGTGGAAACACCAGCAGGCGTGGGTGGCCACGGCGCTGTTGATTGCGGCGGCGGGGATGTTCATGTCCACCACCGGCGGGCCGATTTTTGCCTTCGTTGCGATCTGCTTTGCCGCACTGGGTTTCAAGTCCGCATCGTCGCTGTTCTGGCCGATCCCGCAGGCCTATCTCGATGCGCGGATTGCCGCCGCCGTGATCGCGTTGATCAACTCGGTGGGCAACCTCGGCGGCTTCGTCGCCCCCACCACGTTCGGCTTGCTGGAACAACACACCGGTTCGATCCAGGGCGGCCTCTATGGCCTGGCCGCGACCTCGATCATCGCCGCGATCATCGTGTTCGCCGCTCGCATGACACCCAAATCCGCACCTGACGTCGCCGTGGCCGATGCCGCGCCGAAACACGCTTGAAAGGACAACGCCAAATGACCGCACACGACATCGCCAAAGCCCCGATCATCACCGAAATGCAAGTCATCCCGGTGGCCGGCCACGACGGCATGTTGCTCAATCTGAGCGGCGCCCACGGGCCGTTTTTCACCCGCAACATCGTCATTCTCAAGGACAACGCCGGCCACACCGGCGTCGGTGAAGTGCCCGGCGGCGAACGTATCCGCCAGACGCTGGAAGACGCCCGCAGCCTGGTGGTCGGCAGCCCGATCGGCACATATCAAAAGATCCTCAATCAGGTCCGCCAGACCTTCGCCGACCGTGACGCCGGCGGCCGTGGCCTGCAGACCTTCGACCTGCGCATCACCATTCACGCGGTCACCGGCCTCGAAGCCGCCCTGCTCGACCTGCTCGGCCAGCACCTCGACGTGCCGGTGGCGGCATTGCTCGGCGAAGGCCAGCAGCGCGACGAAGTGAAGATGCTCGGTTATCTGTTCTACGTGGGCGACCGCCGGGAAACCGACCTTGCCTACCGCAGCGAACCGGATGCCGACAACGACTGGTTCCGCGTACGTCACGAGAAAGCCATGACCGCCGACGCCGTGGTGCGTCTGGCCGAGGCTGCCCATGCGCGCTATGGCTTCAAGGACTTCAAGCTCAAGGGCGGCGTGCTCAGCGGCGATGCCGAAATCGAAGCGGTGACCGCACTGGCCGAGCGCTTTCCCGATGCCCGCATCACCCTCGACCCGAACGGCGCTTGGTCACTGAAAGAAGCGATCCGTCTGTGCCGCGACCAGCATCATGTGCTGGCCTACGCCGAAGACCCGTGCGGCGCGGAAAACGGTTATTCGGGCCGTGAAGTGATGGCTGAATTCCGCCGCGCCACCGGCCTGAAAACCGCCACCAACATGATCGCCACCGACTGGCGCGAAATGGGCCACGCAATCCAGTTGCAGTCGGTGGACATTCCGTTGGCCGACCCGCATTTCTGGACCATGCAGGGCTCGGTGCGCGTGGCGCAGATGTGTCACGAATGGGGCCTGACCTGGGGCTCGCACTCCAACAACCATTTCGATATTTCCCTGGCGATGTTCACCCATGTGGCGGCCGCCGCGCCGGGCGACATCACCGCCATCGACACCCACTGGATCTGGCAGGACGGCCAGCGCCTGACCAAGGCGCCGCTGCAAATCGTCGACGGCTGCGTGCAGGTGCCGAAGAAACCGGGGCTGGGCGTGGAACTGGACATGGATCAGGTGGCCAGGGCCCACGAACTCTATAAAGGCATGGGACTCGGCGCGCGGGATGACAGCGTGGCGATGCAGTTTCTCATTCCGGGCTGGACGTTCGATAACAAGCGTCCGTGTCTGGTGCGCTAAGCCTGCGCGGCCTCCAGCAACCAGTGTCTGAACGCCGCCATAGCCGAGGTCTCCGGCCGTGACTGCAATCGCGTCAGCCAATAGCTGCCGGTGGTGATTTCGATGGCAAAGGGTTGGCGGATCAGGTCCGCCGCCAGTTGCCGGGCAAACATCAACGGCGGCGCCAGTGCCACCCCGCCGCCCTGCAACGCCGCCTCCATCATCGCCAGCGACGAGTCGAACACGATGCTTTGGGGCGGGGCGGCATGGGTCGCCAGACCGGCCGCGTGAAACCATTCCGGCCACTCATCAGTGCGATAGGATCGCAGCAGACGCTGCTGCAAAAGATCCCCCGGCGTGTGCAGTTGCCGGGCGATTTCCGGCACACACAGCACTGTCAACGGCGCCTCCAGCAACCGGGTCGCCTCGATACCGTGCCACGCCCCGGCGCCAAACCGGATCGCGTAATCCAGCCCTTCGGCGGCGACGTCCACCCGGTTGTTGTTGGTCGACAGCCGCAAATCTATGAGCGGATGTTTCGCCTGAAAGTCCGCCAGCCTCGGCAACAACCAACCCACCGCGAAAGTACCCACCGCACCAACCGTGAGCATTTCCCGATACTGCCCGCCCGCCAGACGCTCGAGCATCTGCGCGATATGATCGAACGACGTGGTCAGCACCGGCAGAAGGGTTTCGCCCTCGCCGGTCAGCATCAGCCCACGGGGCAGGCGTTTGAACAGGATCACGCCGAGTTGCGCCTCCAGGCTTTTGACCTGATGGCTGACGGCGGCCTGGGTCACGCACAGCTCCACGGCGGCGCGAGTGAAGCTCAAATGACGCGCAGAAGCTTCGAAGGCGCGTAATGCATTCAAAGGCAATTGAGGTCGAATCATGCCCAGTCCCAAATTTTTCTAATGGCTCGTCCGAGTTTTCATCGTTTGTCGAAAGACGCCGGACTGCTTAGATTTGGCGGCGCCGATCAGCCGGCCCGACGGAAAACGCTCGCAGTGTAGCGGGATAACACCATCAACACTCATGGAGAGTGGCCCAAGCATGTTTTCGATCAACCTGAACAAACTCAAGTCCCTCTGCGCTTTCGGACTTTTCTTCAGTGCCGCCACCTGCCTGGCCGCCCCGCAAACCGACGATCAGTTGCAGGCGCTGGTGAAGGCCACCGTGACACCGGTCATGCAGAAACAGGATATCGCGGGCCTGGCCGTGGCCGTGACCGTCGATGGCAAGGCGCATTACTTTAACTACGGTGTTGCCGACAAGAGCACCGGGCAAGCGGTGAGTGAAAACACCCTGTTCGAAATCGGCTCGGTGAGCAAAACTTTCACCGCGACCCTCGGCGCCTACGCCCAGGCCAGCGGCAAACTGGAATTCTCCGACAAGGCCAGCCAGCACTGGCCCGAGCTGAAAGGCAGTGCCTTCGACCAGATCAGCCTGCTGCAACTGGGCACCTACAGCGCCGGCGGCCTGCCGCTGCAATTCCCGGATGCCGCAGATTCTTCCGACAAGATGCTCGGCTATTACCAACAGTGGAAACCGACTTATCCGGCCGGCAGCCAGCGCCTGTACTCCAACCCGAGCATCGGCCTGTTCGGTTTCCTGGCGGCGAAAAGCCTCGGCCAGCCGTTCGATCAGATCATGATCGAAACCCTGCTGCCGAAACTCGGACTCAAGCACACCTTCCTGTCGGTGCCCGCGTCTGAACAAAAGCTCTATGCCCAGGGCTATGACAAGAACAACAAACCGATTCGAGTCAGCCCCGGCGCCCTCGACTCCGAAGCCTACGGTGTGAAAACCAGCACCTCAGATCTGCTGCAATTCGTTCAGGCCAACCTCGACAGCGCCAAACTCGAAACACCCCTGCAAAAAGCCATCGCCCTCACCCACACCGGCTACTACACCGTCGGCGACATGACCCAGGGCCTGGGCTGGGAACGCTACGCCTACCCGATCAGCCTCGAACGCCTGCTGGACGGCAACTCGACGCCGATGGCCATGGAACCGCACAAGGTCAAATGGCTGAATCCGCCACAACCTGAGCCGGCGAATGTGCTGCTGAACAAGACCGGCGCTACCGGTGGCTTCGGCGCATATGTGGCGTTCGTGCCGTCGAAGAACGTCGGGATCGTGATTCTGGCCAACCGCAATTATCCGAATGGTGAGCGGGTGAAAATCGCGCACAGGATTCTGGGTGAGTTGACCCGGTAATCACGCCATAAAAAACGGGCGACCTGAGAAGGTCGCCCGTTTTTGTTTGAGGGTTTGAAAACTACGCCTGTAGCTTCCAGCCCAGTACATCCATCAGGTCGCAGCTGTCGCGCAGAGGGATTGCCAACACCCGGGCGAAGTCCTGCAGCAACAAGGCGTCGTGGCCGGTGCCTTCTCCGAGCGAAATGGTTTCCAGCAATTGGGTCACGCTACGTAATCGGTATGCAGCGGTGCCGTGGAGTACGTCTACCGGGGCTTCGCGGTCGATCAGGAGACAGGGGATCTGGCAGTCGATGCCGGTGATGGGGATGTAGCGGGGTTTGGGGTTGGCGATGTGTTCGGGGGACTCTGGGTTCGCGGAAGTTTCGGGTCCGTTCGAATCAAATTTTTTCATATGTGAAGATCTCGTGCAGTTAGAGAAAAAACTGCCGAGCTCCCTTCCACGAGAGGGTGGCAGCTTTGCGCAGGTGTGGAAGTCCGGGACCCCGAAAAAACCCGGTGCACTCAAGAGTGCTCCTGCGCATAGCTGCCATAAGCAAACAATGTTGGCATAAAAGGCGCCAACAAGTGTTTACAGGCGCACATGCGCTTTCGGGATTCACCGGACTTCCACATCCGACCGCTGATTTTGCAGCGGCCCAATGAGGTTATCGGCGTACGACTCAAGCCACCAGTTCACCAACGCCACCGCGCTTTGAAGGAAACGTCCGACGGTTTTGAAGGGTGTTACCGCGTAAATTTCCGGGCACATTCAGCAATGATTCTCAAAGGTGACCGGCTGAAAGAGATGCATCTAAACTGCATCGCATTACCCGGTTATCGCGGATGAGATGACTTTCGCCAAACATCTGAGCGACTGAAAAACAGAGGGGGATTAGTGAAGATCAACAGCCTCAAACTCACAAATGTCGGTCGGTTCAATGACATCACCGTTCATTTGGCTCCTCTTTCCGGATCCCCTTCCCGCGTCACCGTATTCGTGGGAATCAATGGCGAAGGCAAAACCACTCTGCTGAAAGCGCTCACCACCTGCCTGAGCTGGCTGATAGCGAGAATTCGCACCCGAAAAGGCAATGGCAGCCATATCGCAGAGGAATACATTCGCAACGGGACTTCTGCTGCCATCGTCTCGATCGCGGTAGCAGAACCTGCACATCCCCGAGTCAATGCCGAGTCTGATCCCGATGAAGAAGACGATGTATTCGTATGGGGCATGTCACACAGCAAACAGGAAGGGAAAGCTACTCTGCGCAGCTCCTTGGAAGACGTAAATCTGCTCGCCGATCACTATCGCGCCCTGCTGACAGCCGGGGACAACGCCTCACTTCCCCTGATCGCCTACTATCCGGTGGAGCGCTCGGTTCTCGAAATCCCGCTGAAAATCAAAAGCGGACAAACCTTCGATCAACTGGCGGGCTACGACGACTCACTGAAATACAGCACCGACTTTCGCCACTTCTTTGAATGGTTTCGGGAGCGTGAAGACAGCGAAAACGAGTCCGGCATTTCCGATTCCGCATTGAACGAAATAGCTCGAAAGCTGGGTGCCGAGAGCGAAGCTTGGAAGACGTTATCCAATCTCAAAGCTTCGTCTCGCGACTCCCAACTGACGGCCGTCCGCTGCGCCATCGCGGCCTTCATGCCGGGCTTCAGCAACCTGCGAGTACAGCGACAACCTCGCCTGCACATGGCGATAGACAAGGACGGCGTCACTTTCAATGTCGTCCAATTGTCGCAAGGCGAAAAGTCGATGCTGGCGCTGGTCGGTGACATCGCCCGCCGACTGGCCATGATGAACCCGTCACTGGACAATCCGCTCCACGGCGAAGGCATCGTACTTATCGATGAAGTGGATCTTCACCTGCATCCGGAATGGCAGTTCAACCTTATCCAGCGGTTGAGCAAAACATTTCCGAACTGCCAATTCGTGCTGACAACCCAGTCTCCCTTGGTCATCGCGGATGCAAAAGAGGCTCTGGTTTATGCCTTGAGAGAGGGTGAACTTCACGAGTTCAATGGCGGTTAAGGGGTAATGCCCCTCCCCCCTGACAAAAAGTTACACCCCAGCGCCAAAGATACCTCTGCACGACACCTCCCATTGCTTCCCCCCGTAAACCTTGTAGGATCGCGCCTTTTTTTCACCGCCCCACCACCACGCATCCGATCCGCCGGGCTCGTCAGCCCCCGCGGACTATGCTGAAACAGGGCCTGAGGGTTGATCCATGAAAGTGCTGTTGGTCGATGATCACGCGGTAGTGCGCATGGCGATCGGGATGATTCTGGCCCGCGAGGGCCATGAGGTTGTGGGTGAGTGCGACAACGGTGTGGATGCGTTGAGCCAGGCGTTTGCGCTCAGGCCCGATGCGATTGTGCTCGACCTGGATATCCCGCAGCTCGATGGCATGGCGGTGATCGACCGCTTGCGCATCGGCGGCAGCAAGGCCCATGTGCTGGTGCACACCGGGTTGAAAAGCCAGGCCTACGCGGCGCAATGCCTGCGGGCCGGGGTGTCGGCGTTTTTGTCGAAGGTCGATGATCCAGTGGAGATCGTCACCGCGCTCAAAGCGGTGGCCAGTGGCAAGACGTGGTTTCCGGTCAATGCGCTGAACTCGGTGCGGGCCAGCGACTTTGCCCGAGACGATGCACAACTGCTCGATGGCGTGTCGCGCCGTGAGCTCAAGGTGTTGCACGGGTTGGCCCAAGGCAAGAGCAACAAGCAGATCGCCGATGACATGCTGCTCAGCAACAAGACCATCAGTACCTACAAGACCCGTCTGATGCAGAAACTCAACGCAGGCACGTTGCTTGAGCTGATCGATTTCGCCAAACGCAATCACCTGGTCTGAACCATGAGGTTCGGGCGATGGCTGGGCGCGTTGAGCCTTGCGCTGCTGACGCTTGCGGCGAATGCCGGGCCGCTGAACCTGCTCAGCCGTGCAGGGGACGACCGGCTCGACCTGCCCCTCACCAGCGCCCAGCACCAATGGCTGACCAACAAAACCGTGTTGCGCGCCGGGGTCTATGCGCCGGATCGACCGCCGCTGGACATCACCGCCAATCAAAAGGATTACGAAGGGCTGTCGGCCGACTATCTTGACCTGCTGACTCGCAGCCTCGGCCTGCGCGTGGAAGTCGAGCAATACGACAGTCAGTCGGATGCCCTCGCCGCCTTGCAACGGGGCGATGTCGATCTGGTCCCGCGCATCAACCACCTCGAAGCGAACTACAACGATCTGCGCCTGAGTGCGCCCTACGCGTACGATCAGGCCGTGTTGATCAGCCATTTCGGCACCCATTGGCCGAATGACCGGTTACCGGCCGGCACCACAGTGCTGTTCGACCAGGACTGGATTACCGAGGAACGGGTGGCGTCGCTGTTCCCCGGTCATCCTCTTCAAGCGGTCGGCTCGACCCAGCAAGGCCTCGGCCGGGTAGCCTATGGCGAAGGCACGGTGCTGCTGACCGATGCGATTTCCGCGCAATACCTGCTCGAACGCAGTTACCAGCAGAGCCTGAAACAGACCATCCAGCGCGACTCCGAAGGCCTGGGCTTCAGTTTTGCCACGCAGCAGGAAAATACGCGGCTGCTGAACCTGCTCAATGCCGCGATGGCGAAGATCACGCCGCAGGAACGCACGGTCATCGCCCGGCGCTGGGGCATCGGCGCCAACCCGAAACTCGGTTACAACCGCCTGCAACTGACGGCTGCCGAACAGCAGTGGATCAAGGACCATCCGCAGATCGAAGTGTTGGCCAATGACTTGTATTCACCGTTCAGTTTCTTCGACAACGAAGGCCAGCTCAGGGGCATGGCCGCCGATCTGCTGGAAACCATCAATGACCGCACCGGCCTGACGTTCCGGCCAAGCAAGATGTCCTCCATCGACGCCGTGACCGGTCGCGCGCAACGGGATCCACCCAGCCTGATCGGGGCAATGACCTACAGCGCCCGTCGCGAGGAACATCTGGCGTTCTCCCGGCCCTATGCGATCAATCCGTTCGTCCTGGTCACCCGCACCCAAGCGGAACGCCCGGGTCTTGCGGGCCTCAAGGGGCGGCGCGTCGCGATCATCAAGGATTCGGCCGCCGCCAACTGGCTGGAGCGCGAGTGGCCGGATATCCGCACCGTGCAGGTCGACACGCCGATCGAGACCTATGAGCTGCTCGCCGAAGGCCAGGTCGATGGCGTGATCCAGCCGCAAATGGGCGCGGCATATTTGATCGACCGATTCTTTCGCGGTCGCCTGCAAATCGATTCGGTACTCGGTGCACAACCGGCGCTGATCGGTTTTGCCACCGGCAAACAGAACGCCATGCTGGTTTCGATTCTCGACAAGGCACTGCTCGATATCGCCCCGGACGAGTTAAGTGACCTGGCCAGCCGCTGGCAGAATTCCCAGGAAAGCCAGGACACCTGGAGCACTTACAAGAACTGGATTCTACGTGCGGTGTTGGCGCTGCTGACCGTGCTGCTGGTCATTCTGGCGTGGAACCTGGGTCTGCGCCGGCAGATCGCCGAGCGGCAAAAGGCTCAAAAAGCCTTGAGCGATCAGTTGCTGTTCATGCAGGTGCTGGTCGACGGCACGCCGCACCCGATCTACGTGCGTGACCGCAAAGGGCTGCTGCTGAGCTGCAACCGCGCGTATCTGCAAGTGATGGAAGTCGAGCCGCAGCAAGTGCTGAACAAAGGCCTGATCGAGGCGAACATCCTGCCGCTGGACACTGCCCACCAGTACAAACGCATCCACCGCGCCACGCTGGAAAGCGGTGAACCCTCGTTCGACAGCTTCACCATGACGGTCAAGGACAAGACCTATCACATCTACCATTGGGCCCTGCCCTACCGTGATTCCGACGGGACCATGACCGGCGTGATCGGCGGCTGGATCGACTTCACCGAACAGCAGCATCTGCAACACGCCTTGCTCGCGGCCAAACATCAGGCCGAGGCGGCCAACCGCGGCAAGAGCCATTTCCTGGCGGTGATGAGCCACGAGATCCGCACACCGATGAGCGCATTGATCGGCGTGCTCGAACTGCTGCGTCACCAGTCCGCACCGCGTCCGGACGACACCGAACTGATCGATATCGCCCAGCAATCCGCCGGCGGCATGATGGAACTGATCGGCGAAATTCTCGACCTGACCCGAATCGAGGCCGGCCAGTTCGAACTGCGCAACAGCCGCTGCCATCCCGAACCGTTGGCGCGCACGGTGATCGAGGGATTCGCCAGCCTGGCCCGGCAGAAAAACCTCGAGCTGAACTTCATCAGTGACCACGCCGACAGCGCCGTAGAGCTGGATTCGCTGCGCTTTCGGCAGATTCTTTCCAACCTGCTGAGCAACGCGATCAAGTTCACCGCTCAGGGAACCGTTACGGTCGAGCTGCGCCTGGAGCCCGACGGCGAACTGGCCCGACTGCGCCTGGCGGTGCACGACACCGGCAGCGGCCTCGACGAACAGCAGCGCCAGCGCCTGTTCCAGCCCTACACTCAATTCGAGGTCGGTGATCGTGAGGCTCAGGTCGGCAGCGGTCTCGGGCTGTCGATCTGCCGCCAATTGACCGAGCTGATGGGCGGCCGGCTGACCTGCGAGAGTCAGCCGGGACAAGGCGCCTGCTTCACCCTGGAACTGCCGGTCAAACGCCTGCCGGATGACGAGGCAACTCCAGCAACCAACGAAGAAACGCTGCCGCCACTGCCTGTGCGCCACGTGTTGATCGTCGAGGATCACGAGTTCAACCGCGTGGTGCTGCAGCGTCAACTGGAGTCCCTGGGCATGCGTGTCACCTGCGCCGAAAACGGCATCGAAGGCCTGCGCCTGTGGCGGGAAGACACCTTTGATTACCTGATCACCGACTGCAACATGCCGCTGCTCAACGGCGACAAGATGACCCGCCAGTTGCGCGCCATCGAAGCCGCCGAAGGCCGTGCACCGACCCATGTTCTGGGGCTGACGGCCAATGCCCGCCCCGAGGAAATCCAGCGCTGCCTCGAGGCCGGAATGAACGACTGCCTGTTCAAACCCCTCACCCGCCCTGTGCTCGAACGCTACCTGCGCGAGGCCGAGCGGGCCATGCAGGCCACTGCGCCGTGCTTCGATCTGTCGAAGGTCACCGCCATCACCGCAGGCGACCTGAGCATGACCCGGCAACTGCTCGCCACCGTACTGCGCACCAATCAGGAAGATTTCGAAACCATGCAGGCGCTGTTCCAGGCCGGTGATTTTTCCGGGATGAAACGCTGCTGCCACAAGATCCTCGGCAGCGCGCGGATCATTCATGCTGCGCCGTTGATCGCTGCATGCGAACAACTGGAAGCGACCTGCGAAGTCAGCACCACGCGCCAGGAAGTGCACCGCTTGTTCGAAGCCTTCGGGCAGCAGATGAAGCGTTTGCAGTCGCACCTGCAAGTGGCCTTGCACAGCGCTTCCGTGTAGGACGCTTCCTACAGAAACTTGGGAAGTGCCTGCGTTACCCCGACCACTCGCCTGAGCAGAATTCGCCGCCTCTTATAGCGGTTGTCGGCGGATCATCATGCTTGCGTTGAATGTACGGTTTTCTCGGGTATCACTTTCGGGTGCCCTGCTGGTGCTCAGTGCCGCGCCCATGGTGGCGCAGGCTGCCAGTTGCGACAGTCAACCTTGCCTGACTTCGCCACAGAGCAACCTGTTGGTGGATAACGGTTTGACGGTTTACGCCGGCACCGGCGCAACACTGACCGACAGCACGGTAAGTCTGGGAACGCTTCAGTTGCTGGAGGAGAGCGTGGCAAGCGGCACCACGATCAAGGACAGCGGCAGACTGCACGCCCAGGACAGCGCGAAGCTGACCGATACGCTGATGGACGACGGCATCCTGCTATTGACCGGGTCAGCCACAGCGCTGACGACCCGGGTCAACGACGGCTTTTTTGAAGTGACGCAAAACGCCGCAGTCAGCGACACCCGACTCGACGGTGGCCAGATGTATGTCTACGGCGATGCGCAGGCCAAAAATACCCGCGTCGCCAACAGCCTGATGACTGTCTACCAGAATGGTCATGCGCAACAGACCACGGTCAATGCCGGCGGCGAACTGGCGGTCAACGACACCGCATCGGTCGACGATACGCGGATCAATCTGGGCGGCACCATGACCAGCGTGGCCGGCACGACGGTCTCCAATACCACGGTCAATCAGGGCGGCTTGATGGTGCTGGGCGCCGCAGCCACCGCCAGCGACACCACGCTGAACGACGGCGCCCTGCTGCGCCTCAAGGGTGACGCCGCATTGAACGGAGCCAATCGCCTCGATGGCCGGGTCGAGTTTGCCGACCCCGCCGTCACCGGGGCATTTCACACCCTGACCATCAACGGCCCGCTGACCGGCAACGGAACGTTTGCAATGAACACCGATCTGGCGTCGTTGCGCGGTGATCTGCTCAAGGTGCAAGGCCCGATCAGCGATCTGCACACGTTGGTGGTGGCGGATTCCGGCAATGCACCGAGTGGCGCACAGCAGGCTCTGAAAATGGTCGAGGGCAATGGCGGCAATGGTGATTTCCAGCTGTTCGGCGGCACGGTCGATGCCGGGGCCTACCGCTACTCGCTGCAGAAACAGGGGAATGACTGGTATCTGGGCAAACCGGCGATCAGCACTCCGGATGAAAGTATCCAGGAGCCGCAGGTTCCACCGGTCGATGACCAACCGGAAGCCGTGGTGCAACCGGTAGTGATTCAACCGCCAGCGACACCGCAGCTTCAGCCTCAGCCGCAATCACAGATTCTGAGTAAAGGTGCGAACGCCGCCGTCGCCAACCAGGCCGCCACTGCCGCATTGCTCGATGCGCAAAACGGCAGCACCCGACAGCACTTTTCCGATTTGCGTTCGGGCAAGGATCAGGGCGGCATCTGGGCCCGGGGTTACGGTGCCGAACAAAAACTCGACACCCGCACCAGCCGCGCTTTTCAGCAACAGGCCAACGGCATGGAAATCGGTGCCGACACTGCGCTGCCGATGGCCAGTGGAACGTTGTATGTCGGCGCCCTGTTCGGCCAGGGTCAGGGCCGCCAGGATTTCGGTGAGCGCAGTAAAGGCACGATCGACAGCACCACGCTGGGTGCCTACGCCAGCTATCAGGATCAGGGCGGGTTGTATGTCGACGGCGCCCTGAAATATTCGCGGCTGAACAATGAGATCAAGATCACCAGCAACCTCGGCGAACCGGTCAAGGCCCATTACGACAACCACGCCGTCAGTGCCGAGGCGCAGATCGGCAAGGTCATCGATCTGGGCCGGGACTGGTTCGTCGAACCTCAGGTCGGCGTGCAGGTCACGCACATCAGCGGCGGACGTTACACCGCCAGCAATGGACTGGATGTACAGCAGGATGCGCTGACCTCGGTGCAGAGTCGGGTCGGTGCGCAGTTCGGGCGCGAATTGCAACTGGACAAGGGCCTGCGGATCAAACCGTACGTCAAGGCCGCGTGGGTCACCGAACATGCCGGCGACAGCGAAGTGAAGGTCAACGGCGCACGCCTGGACAGTCGCCTGCCCGGATCACGAGCGGAACTGGGTGGCGGGTTGATGCTGACGGCAGCGCAAAACCACCATGTGTATGTCGAGGGGCAGTACGCCAAAGGCAGTGATATCGAACAGCCCTGGGCGGTGAATGTCGGGTATCGCTACAACTGGTAATGAATGGGCAATAAAAATGGCGAACGGTAAATCCGTTCGCCATTTTCTGTTCATTCCAGCCGAGCCACGCTCTCAATCGTCCGGCATTTCCGGCGGCTTGGTTGGTTTCGCAGGTTTTGCCGGTTTGCCGTTCTTCGTTCCCTTGGCCGGTGCCGCCTCGGTGGCCGCTGGAGGTGGAGGCGCGGCGACCAGTTCCTTTTCGGCGGCCGGCAATGCATCGATGGTGTCGAAGACTTTCTTCAGGTCCACCGACTTCGCCTCCTCCCCGGCGGCCGACAGTTTGGTTTCCCCGTCCTTGCCCATCAGAAAGACTTTCGGATAGGCCCCGGCGCCCAGCTTCAGCGAGCGCAGCAACGCCATGGTGTCCTGTTGGCCAAGATCCTTGCCGTCGAGCTGCCCGGCCATATTGAGGATGGTGTAGACCTTGAGCTTGCGGTCGGCGATCCCCTGCTTGTTGGCCGGGTCCTCAAGGGACTTTTTCAGGCTCACCCAGACCGGGTCGACCGTACTGCTGGCGATGACGATCAAGGGGCGGTAGTTGCCTTTGTCGACATCCAGAGGGGAATCGTTGTCCCCGGCGAACAAGGGGCCGGCAATCGCCAGCAAGAGTGTCAGGGTCAATGACCTGATGAGCATGCGCATCTCCTTTTGATATCCACGCTCTAATGATTGCGCATCGTGGCGATTGTTCCGGGGTTGTCCGGCAAATATGTTTCGCCTTGTTCAAAGCGTAGGTCAGCAACGATTTTGCGCAACCGCATGCGCTCGATCATGTCGCGCATTTGATTACCTTTTATGACCGTATCGGGATGACGATTCAGCCAGAAGTGCTCGCCTGGAGCAGTACCAAATCCAACGCCGCTTCCAGCCCGGACGAATCGACACGTCGGCCTTCAAGCCGCAGCGCTCCGTCAGCGAGGCTGACGCTCAAGGTCACCGCAGGCATGTCACCCGGATACTTGCGCAGCAACAGGTCGATGCCGTCGGCTGTTTCTTCGCTGGAGATCAGATCCCACTGGCTTGCGCTCAAGTCCAGCAGCGTCTGATTGCGCTGTCGATCGACCACCCGCGGCGCGTAGAACCAGTGGCTCATGCGCATTTCCCGGGGCTCGACCGTAATGGCGAGGCGGCCATTGCAATGGAATGTTGTTTCGCTCATGGCTGCCTGCCGATCAGAACGCCAGTTTGTAACCGATCAACACCAGCATCGTCGCCAGGCACGGACGCAGCAGTTCATCGGAGACCCGACCGGTCAGGTGGCTGCCGAGCCAGATGCCCGGCAGCGAACCCACCAGCAGGAAGCCCAGCACGCCCCAGTCCATGTTGCCCATGCTCGCGTGGCCGAGGCCGGCGACCAAAGTCAGTGGTACGGCGTGGGCGATTTCGGTGCCGACCAGACGGCGGGTCGGCAGCAGCGGATAGAGGATGAACAGCGCGACGGTGCCGAGGGCGCCGGCGCCGATGGAGGTCAGGGCGACCATGGTGCCGAGGATCAGGCCGGTGATCACCGTCATGATATTCAAGCGAGTGCCGCTGGGGTTGTAGTTGCCGCCGGCGCGTTTGTGGGCGAATTCCAGCAGGCGTTTCTTGAACAGAATCGCCATCGCCGTGGCGAACAGCACGTAGCCCAGCGCCTGCTTGATGATGGCGTTCATCGCATCCGGCGCGGTGTGCAGGGTGCTGAGGAACCACAAGGTCATCGCCACCGCCGGGACACTGCCCAGGGTCAGCCAGCCGGTGATGGCCCAATCGATGTTCTTGTTCTTCCTGTGCACCAGCACGCCGCTGGATTTGGTGATGGCGGCGTACAGCAGGTCAGTGCCCACCGCCGTGGCCGGGTTGATGCCGAACCACAGCAGGATCGGCGTCATCAACGAACCGCCGCCGACACCGGTCATGCCGACGATAAAGCCCACCACCAGCCCGGCAATCACCAGGCCGAAATTTGCCAATTCCATGAAGACATCCAGAAGACGACAGGAAAAATCTGGCCCGCAGCATAGCGATTTTTCTTATAACCACCTATATCGATCCGATCTATCGTTATGCCATTTCGTGCTTCAGTGTTGCCGGCGGCCAGGTTTGAAACTGTGGGTGGAATTTATCCACACCGTGGTCAGCGCGATCAGCGACAAAATCAACAGCGCCCACGGAAACGACATCGCTCCCGCCCGGTCCAGCAGCAACCCGCCAAACAATCCGCCGCCGGCAATCGCCACGTTCCACGAGGTGGTGAGCATCGCCTGCACCACATCGACATGGTCACCGGCAGAGTCCGCTGCAGCGGTGAGCAGCAACGTTGCCGAGCCACCGAACGACAATCCCCACACCGCCATGCAGGCATAGATCAGCCACGGCGACGGTGCGGCCAGCGCCAGCACCAATGCGGTCACGGCAAACACCGCAAGGCTGATCAGCGCCAGCCCGCGCAACCAGCGATCCACCAAAAGGCCGATGATCCAGATCCCCAGCAGCGAGCACAGACCGAACACCAGCAGCACCAGATCGACCCGCCCGGCGAGGCCGGCCTGCATCAGGAACGGGGCGATATAGGTGTAGAGAATGTTGTGGCCGAGCATCCAGGTCAGCACCACGAACAGTACCGGGCGCACGCCGGGCAAGCGCAGTGACTGCATCAGCGGCAAACGTTCGGCGCGGGCCTGACCCGGCCGATCAGGCACCGCGATGACGATCCACGCCGCCAACACCAGTGCCAATGCCGACATGATCCCGAACGAGGCGCGCCAGCCGATCACATTGCCCAGCCAGGTGCCGGCCGGCGTACCCAGCGACAACGCCACCGGGGTGCCGAGCATGGCAATCGCCAGCGCCCGGCCCTGCTGATGCACCGGCACGATCCCGCGCGCGTAACCGGCCATGATCCCCCAGGACAGCCCCGCCGCCATCCCGGCCAGGAACCGCGACGCCAGGGTCACGCCGTAATGAGTGGAAAACGTGGTGACGGTGTTGAACAGCAGAAACCCGCCGACCGTCATCAGCAGCACCCGCTTGCGCCCCCAGCCTCGGGTGGCGACCGTCAGCGGAATCGCCGCGACAATCGAGCCCAGTGCATACAGCGTCACCAGTTGCCCGGCCAGCACTTCACTGACGTTGAGGCCCGCGCCGATCTGCGGCAACAAACCGGCCGGCAAGGTTTCAGTGAGGATGGCGATGAAGCCGGTCATGGCAAACGCCAGCAGCGCGGCGTAAGGCAGTTTGTCGGTGCGGGTGGCACGTTCCACGCTCGTGAATTCGGCGCTTGCGGGGTCGGTCATGACAGGTGCAGCTCCCTTTGAGTCAAATCGGACGACGGATTGTATACAAACACAGTCGTCCGCCACTCTACCCGACTTGGCTCACTGCACTGGCAAAAAATTCAAGAACAGCAAGCTCTGGGCGTAATTCAAACCAATGCGCCGGTAGCGTTCGTCGAGCATCTGGGTCAGCAGATCGAGGCGCGCCACGACTTTGCCGAACTCCGTGGCGAAGCTCAGGTTGCTGCCCTCTTCTGAAATTTCGTTGGAGAACAGCAGCGGCTGGCCTTCCTTGTTCTGCCGCTGGGCAAGGATCCACGTGGCTTTCTCGATGTTGCGTGCGGCGTTGTTGACGAAGGTCGGGTTGATCGCATCGGTCATGTAGAACTCGATGCGGTTGCCGTGGGCCGTGACCAACAAGCTGCCGATGGCATAGATGAAGGCGCCGACCCGGTCACCGAGGAACTCCGGGCTCATGGCGTAGCTCAGCGCCGCCAGATCTTTCTTGCCGCCCAGCGTCGGCAGCGGTTGCTGCTGTTCGATGGCCAGCCGCACTTGCTTGACCGCCGTGCGAATGTCGAGGAAGCCGGATTTGCGCAGTTCGTCCGGGTTGCGCAGGTACAACTTGCCCATCAGGCGATAGAGGCTGTCGAGGTTGTCGCGCATCGCAAGCGTGGCCATGCGGTCGACGCTGGTCTGGAGAAATTCCTGAGGCCTGCCCTCGCGCATCTGGCTGATGAAATTGTTGCCGTCCTGATGGCTGCAAGCGCCGAGCAACAGCGTCGACAGGCAGGCCAGCAACAGGCACGGGCGATGAATGAATGCAGCGATGTGGGGCAAAACTCTCGGCATGAATTCTTTGACGGACACATTCCTGTGCGGCGGGAGTCACCGCAACCTGGCCATGGATAGAGCCGGGGATTGCGCAAAAGTGCAGTGCCGCAGCGTTTTCCCGACTTTCGGCGTTCGACGAATCAGCATTTAGTCCGACTTTATTTTTGCAATAAACGTTTAATCGTCTATAAATTTTCACTCACACGCCAATTAGCATGACTATTTAGTGATTTTGAAAACAACAACAAAAAGGAAGGTCAACCATGCTTCAATCCCGACACTCACTCTGCGGCCTCGGACTGTCCCTGATGATCGCCACCCTTTCCGCCCAGGCCGCCGGCCTGTCCAGCGAACACAAAGCCTTCGGCAAAACCAATGACGGCACGCCCGTCGAGCAATACATCCTGCGCAACAGCCACGGCATGCAGGCCACGGTCATCACCTACGGCGCGACCTTGCAGGCGCTGCAGGTGCCGGACAAACACGGCAAGCTCGACGACATCGTCCTCGGTTTCGACGATGTGCAGGGTTACCAGAAAGGCACCGCATACTTCGGCGCAACCATCGGCCGCTTCGGCAATCGCCTGGCCGATGGCGCCTTCGAGCTCGACGGCAAACGCTATCAAGTGCCGCAGAATGACAAGACCAATGCCTTGCACGGCGGCACTCAGGGCTTCGACAAGAAGGTCTGGAAGGCACAGGAAACCAAGGACAAGGATTCGGTGGGCGTGACCCTGACGTACTTGTCGGCGGATGGCGAAATGGGTTTCCCCGGCAACCTCACCACCGAAGTGACCTACCGCCTGACTGATAACAACGAGCTGCGTATCGACTACAAGGCCAGCACCGACAAACCGACAGTGCTCAACCTGACCAACCACAGTTACTTCAACCTTGCCGGCGCCGGCAACGGCGACATCCTCAAGCAGGTCGCCACCCTGCACGCCAGCCACTACACGCCGGTGACCGCCAAACTGATCCCGACCGGCGAGCTTGCGCCTGTGACCGGCACACCGATGGACTTCACCAAACCCACCGCCATCGGCCAGCACATCAAGGCCGATCACCCGCAACTGAAATTCGCCGAAGAGAAACACGGCGGCTTCGATTTCAACTGGGCGCTGGACACCAAGGGTGACGTCAGCAAACTCGCCGCCGAAGTCAGCGACCCGCAATCCGGTCGGCATTTGCAGCTGTTCACCAACGAACCGGGCGTGCAGTTCTACACCAGCAACTTCCTCGACGGCACGGTCAAGGGCAAGGGTGGCAAGGTCTATCCGCACTGGGGCGCGTTCACCCTGGAGACCCAGCACTACCCGGATTCACCGAACCAGCCGAACTTCCCGAGCACCCGTCTGGATCCGGGACAGACCTACACGCAGAGTGTGGTGTTGAAGTTTTCCGCGAAATAGCCACCCTCGCCTCCTTTCTGGAACCGGACGGAACCCGTGGGCTATCCTGCTGCCCACTTAAAGGTATCGACCGTTTTCAGATAGGAGGTTTGAATGCGTACCCTCGAACTGGCTGGCGTGCAGGTTCCGGTGATTGGCCAGGGCACCTGGCGCATGGGCGAAGACCGATCTGCGCACAAGCGTGAAGTGGCGGCCCTGCGCAGCGGCATCGAGCTGGGCATGACCCTGATCGACACCGCCGAAATGTACGCCGAGGGCGGTGCCGAAAGCGTGGTCGGCGAAGCCATCGCCGGCCTGCGCGATCAAGTGTTTCTGGTGAGCAAGGTCTACCCGCACAACGCCAGCCGCAAAGGCATTCCCCAGGCGTGCGAACGCAGCCTGCGCCGGCTCGATACCGATTACATCGACCTCTATCTGCTGCACTGGCGCGGCCAGTATCCGCTGGACGAAACCGTCGAGGCCTTCGAGCGCCTGCGCGAGGACGGCAAGATCGGTCGCTGGGGCGTGTCGAATTTCGATGTCGACGACCTCGAAGAACTGTCTTCATCGGCGTGCGCAACCAATCAGGTGCTGTACAACCTGGAAGAGCGCGGCGTCGAATTCGACCTGCTGCCATGGTGCCAACAACAGCGCATGCCGCTGATGGCGTACTGCCCGATCGGCCAGGGCGGCGCGATGCTGGCCGAGCCGGTGCTGAAACAGATTGCCGCTCGTCACGGCGTGACCCCGGCACAGGTTTCGCTGGCGTGGATTCTGCGTCAGGATGGGGTGATTGCGATTCCCAAGGCCGTGCGCCCGGAACACGTGCAGCTCAATGCACAAGCGGCGCAGCTGCAACTCGATGCCGGGGATCTGGCGGCGCTGGACCAGGCGTTTCACGCGCCACAACGCAAGCAGCGGCTGGCCATGGTCTGAGCCACCGCCGACTGACAGAGGGCTTCGCCATGAGAAGCACTGATCAGGACGATCCATTCAACCTGCAACGTTTCGTGCTCGCCCAGGACCCGGTGTTCGAACGGGTCCAGCGCGAGCTCGGCGAGGGCCGCAAGCGCAGCCACTGGATGTGGTTTGTGTTCCCGCAGTTCGCCGGGCTCGGGGGCAGCGAGATGTCCCGGCGCTTCGCCATCGGCTCCGCCGGTGAAGCCCGGGCCTATCTGGCCCATGAGCTGCTCGGCGCCCGACTGCGCACCTGCGCGCAGCTTGTGCTCAATGTGCCGCAGCGTTCGATTGCCGAGATCTTCGGCCACCCGGACGACCTGAAATTCCACTCATCGATGACCCTGTTCGCCCAGTTCGCTGACGACGACAGCCTCTGGCATCAAGCGCTGGAGCGTTATTTCCACGGCATTCAGGACGAATGGACCCTGCAACTGCTGGACTCAAAACAGGCCCAGTTGCCCCCCGATCAGGGTTGAGAAATCGTCGTCGACAAACGGCAGGATCGCATCTGCCACCGGTTGCAGCTGGCGGGTGATGTAATGGTCGTAGTCGATGGCCGCGCGGCGTACTTCCAGCGGCTCGGGGCCGGCCAGGGTGATGACGTAGCTGATCCAGCCGCCGTTCTGGTATTGCCGCGGGCGACCGTGCTGCGCGTTGTAATCGTCAGCCAGTCGCGCCGCACGAACATGCGGCGGCACGTTGCGTTCGTAGTCATCGAGAGTACGGCGCAGGCGCTTGCGGTAGACCAGTCGCTCGTCGAACTCGCCGGCCAGGGTCTTGCGCACGTACTCGCGCACGTAATCCTGATACGGCTTGCGCTGGAAGATCTTCTCGTACAGTTCCTGCTGGAATTGCCGGGCCAGCAGCGACCAGTCGGTGCGCACGGTTTCCAGGCCTTTGTAGACCATTTCCTCGCTGCCATCGGCGCGGGTCACCAGACCGGCGTAGCGCTTCTTGCTGCCCTCCTCCGCACCGCGAATGGTCGGCATCAAAAAGCGTTTGTAGTGGGTTTCGAACTGCAATTCGAGGGCGCTTTCCAGCCCGTATTGCTCGCGCACATGCTCGCGCCACCAGTCGTTGACGTGCTGCACCAGCGCTCGGCCGATGGTCGCCGCCTCTTCCTGACCGTGGGGGCGACGCAGCCAGACGAATGTCGAGTCGGTATCGCCATAGATCACCGCATGCCCTTGCGCCTCGATCAACTGCCGGGTGCGCAGCATGATTTCGTGACCACGCAGGGTGATCGACGACGCCAGCCGCGTATCGAAAAACCGGCAACCGCTGGAACCGAGCACACCGTAGAAGGCGTTCATGATGATCTTCAGCGCCTGGGACAACGGCGCGTTGTGTTCGCGCTTGGCGGTTTCCCGACCTTCGGCGACCCGGGCGACGATGGACGGCAGGCAATGCCGGGTACGGGAGAAACGCGCACCGCGAAAGCCTGGCACCGAATCGCTGTCGTCAGGATGCTGCAAGCCTTCGATCAACCCCACCGGATCGATCAGGAACGTACGGATGATCGACGGATAAAGGCTCTTGTAATCGAGCACCAGCACCGATTCGTACAGCCCCGGTTGCGAGTCCATGACAAACCCGCCGGGGCTGGCCTGTGGAGGGTTGGTGCCAAGGTTCGGCGCCACAAAACCCTGACGGTGCATCAACGGCATGTACAAATGGGTGAACGCCGCCACCGACCCACCGCTGCGATCCGCCGGCAGGCCAGTGACGCTGGCGCGCTCCAGCAAGAATTTCAGCAGCTCGGTCTTGGCGAAGATTCGCGTGACCAGTTCGCAGTCCTTGAGGTTGTACTTGGCCAGCGCCGGTTTGTCCTCGGCGAACATGCGGTTGATCTCGTCCATGCGCTGGTACGGGTTGTCGATGGACTTGCCCTCGCCGAGCAACGTCTGGGCGACGTTCTCCAGGCTGAACGACGGGAAACTCCAGGTCGCCGAACGCAGGGATTCGATGCCATCGATGATCAGCCTTCCTGCCGCTGCCGCGAAGTAATGATTGCGGCTGCCGTGTTCGCGCCACTGCATTTCTTCACCGCCACGCCCGAGCTTGAGCGGCACGCCGAGGCGCCGGGCGTGTTCATGGAGGATGCGCAGGTCGAACTGCACGAGGTTCCAGCCGATGATCGCGTCGGGGTCGTGGCGGGCAAACCAGTCGTTGAGCTTCTTCAGGATCAGCGTGCGCGATTCGCAGTACTCAAGATCAAAGTCGACGATGCTGTCATCGCCGTTCGGCGCGCCAAGCATGTACACCTGTCGCTCACCGCAGCCTTCCAGCGCGATGGAGTACAACTCGCCCTGCTCGGTGGTTTCGATGTCCAGCGAGACCAGTCGCAGTTGCGGACGATAGTCGGGCGAAGGTTTGAGGTTGGCGTCAAGCAGCACACCCTCGGCATCGGGCGTGCCACTGAACCATACCGGCGCGGTGATGAAACGCTCCATCAAATAGCGCTCGGGCGGTCGCACATCAGCTTCGAAGACATCGACACTGTGGCGGTTGAGCGCCGTTTCGAGACGCATCAACTGACCGTGTTGCTGGCAATACAGCCCGAGCACCGGGCGATGCTCGAAATCCTGCAGGGCCAGGGGGCGCAGTTCGACGTTCTTTTCGTCCGCCAGCACCCGCTCGGCCTGCTCGCGCTGCGCCGCCGGGATGAACGCCACCGACGGCTGATGCGGCAGGCGCACGCGGCGCGGCCCGGCGTCGGTCGCCAGCCAGAACTCGACTTCGGTGCCGGCCGGGGTATCGCGCCAATGCCGGGTCAGGACGAAGCCCTGCTGTAAATCCACCACTGCGACCTCGGAAAATGATTCGAAGAGGCGATTCTACGCGCCCTCGTGCATTCGTGTTGGCGTGCTTGACACCCTACGCACCTGTCAGATCTGACAGGTTACGACGTGCCGTGACGTTGATAGCATCAGCCTCTGCAAATACTGGACCCCTGCTGGCGCAGTTGCGCCATCGGAGCCGAAACATGGACATCAGCGTTCACTGGCGTACGCCCTCGATCAGTGCCTTTGATGGCCGGGGCCTGGTTGCCCGGGAAGTAGCCTACCTGCGCAAGTTGCCCGGCACGCCCGTGGAGGCTCTGATCACCCGACACCATCACGATGCGCTGGGCAGACCCCGTGAAAACCGGGATCCGCGCCTGTCCGACAGCAGTTCGAAAGCCAATCTGACAACCGTTTACGGATTGTCTGGAGATCCACTCAAGGTGGACAGCGTTGACTCCGGCCGGCAGGTGAAACTTTACGGGCTTGCCGGCGAAGTGCTTGATCGCTGGGATGAGCGCGGCAATCGTTGGCGCAATACCTATGACACGCAACTACGTTTGCGGACGATTGCATTGAATAACCTGCCTGACGTCGAGGTGCTGACCTATGGCCCGGCCGATGCCGCCCCCGATCTGAACGTGCGCGGTCAATTGATCAACAAGGTCGACACATCGGGTTCAACGGCTTTCGGCCCCTTCAGCTTGAAATACCTGCCCTTTGCAGAGCAGCAGACGCTATTGGATGGCAATGTCTACACCACTCGTTGGCAATACGATGCCGACGGCAGGCCGTTCAGCCAGACAGATGCCGGTGGAAATCGGCAGCAATCGCTCTACAACGTTGCCGGACAATTGAAACTGTTGACCTTGCAGCTGGCCAACAGCAGCGTCGTGCAGGAAATACTCAGGCAGGCTCACTACAACGCCGAGGGCAAGCCCATTGAATACGCGTTAGGCAACGGGGTGGTGCGCCAATGGATCCATGATGACGCCAACGGCTGGGTGACAGGCATCAGGTCCGGGATACCGGGCCAGGCCCTTCGGCAGAATCTGCATTACTCCCATGACAGAACCGGCAATGTACTGAGCATCAAGGATCTGACACTCAAGCGGAGGTTCTTTTCCAACCAGTCCATCGATGGAGAACGCCACTTCACTTACGACTCGCTCTACCGCCTCGCCAGCGCGACCGGCCACGATGCACCGCCCGCCCCGGGCATTCCCGGCCGCCCGGCCCCAAGCGATCCTTCCCGACACCTCAATTACCGCCAGACCTATGATTACGACACGGGGGGCAACCTGATCAAACTGGTTCATTCCCGTGCGGTGGGCAGCTATACCCGGCAGATGTTCATCCAGCCCTCCAGCAATCGGGGTGTGCAATGGCAGGAGGGAGATCCCGATCCGGATTTTTCTACGCTGTTCGACCCTCATGGCAATCTTCGACAGCTTCAGCCGGGCATGCCACTGGAGTGGAATCCCTACAATGAATTGGCCTGCTTCACACTGATTGAACGCGAGACCGCACCCGACGACCGGGAGGTCTATAGCTACCGCGCAGGCGTCAGGGTCTACAAGCATCACCAGACCTATACGCCTTCGACCACTCACTTTCACGAAGTCCTGTATCTGCCCGGCCTGGAAATTCGCAGCCGTGACAACGGTGAGCGACTGCATGTCATCACGTTGCCGCAGGAGATCGGCAACATACGCTGCCTGCACTGGCTGGACAAACAACCCGGCGGGGTCGCCAACGATCAACTGCGTTATTGCCTCGACGACGCTCAACGGTCGAGCCTGATTGAACTTGATCAGGCAGCCCGTCTGATCAGCCGTGAGGAATACTACCCGTTCGGCGGCACAGCCTTCTTGACCGCAGATTCGGAGCTTGAGGTCAGCTACAAGACGATCCGCTATTCAGGTCAGGAGATGGATGACAGCGGCCTGTATTACTACGGGCGACGTTATTACGCACCGTGGCTGCAGCGCTGGACGAGTCCAGACCCGACAGGAGCGGTGGACGGATGGAATCTGTATGCGATGGTGAGCAATAACCCAATGAGCACTGTCGACGTCAACGGGCTGCATGGTGACAAACTCAATCGCCTGGTAAGCAATCGAACAACCAGAATACTCAATCCGCCAACTCTCAAGAACGTGCAGGCAAGTGATAGCAAGACATTTATTCGGCACAACAGCGATGCACAGTTCAATGCAGATTTACGGGACAAAGTCCTTGTTGCTCATGCCGGGGCATCAATACACGCCGCATCAGGAGAGGAGGATATTTTCAGCGCCTCAGACTTTTTCAACATCCCACGAGAGGGCGGGATCGCAAAAAGTGGAGCCCCATTTAAGTTAACACTAAAGCCGGCCACTCATGGCATGCGGGTCAGCCGACCTTATGATCCGGCACTAAACCCAGATAATCCAATAGCAGGGGGAGTCTTTCACCTCACGGCCCCCAATAGAATGCTTGATTACTTGAGCAAGCGGTACATACAACGATTCAATGACCCGGCGTATCCGGTAATGCTCTACCAAGGGCAACACGCAGCACCCATCAGCCTGGCCGGCCTGGAATACGAAGTCGCACCTGTTCATCCGATCATTCAGAAAAACATCCTTAATCACATAGCAAATTCCGGGGGATATTTACCTCAATCGGCGGGACTTCCAGGTACGCACGCAGAGGTCCAGGCGGGCAGTTTCATGCTTCATTTGCAACAAAGTCTAACCGGGATGGCTGACCCGGCGAACATTGAAATAGTGACTCAGAAGTTGCAATACGCAAGAGCGGCGAAAGCCTTTCCCGCGTGTTTCAACTGCACAGGGACTTTGATCGCAACCTACGAAAGCACAACGGCTCCATTTATTGTTCCGACTGGTAAAACGAACATGACCCACTTGATGTGGACCGACATACAGGACAAAGAGGCCACGGTCGAGAACAGGCAGAGGACGTTTAGACGCTAGCACGCTGCCTGTCAAACCTTGGAAAGAAGTAAACCCGCTGCCGTTACTGGCCCACAGGGGCCAGTTTCGCCAATGCCTGGCGGGTCAATGTCTTCAATAGTGTCTTGCGGTCTTCAGCCAGCCCAGCTAATTCGCGCTCGTAAGTCTCTTGAGCGACAACCCCCGTTAGATAGCGATTGATCAACTCATCCGACCTTTCGCGTATCAACCCTGAGTTCTGCTCCAGCATCGATGCGTGGACTTGCTTCAGGTACTTGCGCCAGAAGCGTTGCTCGATCATCCGGTTGACCAAACCATCACCGGCCTCAAGTGCCAGAACGAATTCGCAGGCCTGGTCGATCTGTGCATCTGTGACCCCGCCCGCTTCTCGAAACAACATGCCCCGCGATTGCCACGGCAAATCCAGTCGTTCCGCCAGCCCGGTCTGGAACGCCAGATAGATTTCCACTTCGTCGATCGTTCCGGTCATCTCCCCGTCTTCGTCGATGACCACGAAATGCTCGCCAGCGTCCAGGCGACTTCTGACGGTGGCACGGGCAATATCATTGACCTGGTCCAGACGAGACTTGCCTTTGGCCAACTGCACAAGTGCGCTTTCGACCTCTTCGGGCGTTCCGGCCAGCCAGGCTTCCCGAATCAGGACCTTGATGCCCATTTCGTTGAAAATCTGCGCGCCGGCATCCGCGCACGATTCCGGATTGCTGGCCATGCGAAACAGCTCCTCACGCAATGGCACGTCTTGAGCTGCCCCCTCAAGCATTCGCCACACACGCTGCACCAGCTCGGGACGGCTCGCCTCGTTCGTGTAGTCGGCCGATTCGGTCAACTGCTCCAGCACCTCGAAAAATCCCTGGGCGTTGTCTTGTGCCTCAAGTTCATCCCACTTCGCCTGCCTGCTCAGGCGTTCTGCATCGGCCATGCCTTCCAGCCAGTGGACACAGGTTTGTTCGCCCTTGGGCGGGTAGCTGCGCGCAGGGTCATAACCGACCGAGCGCATGTAATCGCGAAACTGCTCACGAACCTGATCGGGCAGTTGATCACGGTTCAATCGTGTGCGGGCAATCAGCCGGGCCTGCTCGGATCCGGGCATCACTTCAGGCACCCGGGTAATGGAGTTTCCGCGCAAATCCAGTTCAAAACCCCTTGGTCTGGGCAAGGCAAACAGTCCTGTCGGCCATTCGTTGAGGTTACTGTCGTGCAGATCCAATGTGCCGAGTTCCGCCATTCGGCTGATATCCGGAGCTAACGACAACTCCGGGTTGCTCCCGAGATTCAGCGTTTGCAGATTTGTCAGGGCTGCAAGGTCCGCTATGCCTTCAGCACTCAGGGTCAATTGATTGCCGGATACATCCAGCGACTCCAGGCCCTTCAGCTTCCCCTGCAGACGCGGCAGTGCCACAAGACTGTTTTCACTCAAGTCCAGGGATTTCAGATTCGGGAAATAGTCCAGAAACCAGCCGATATCGGAATGCAGCTCCGCGCTACGAAACTGCAAGGCGCTGACATGCGGGAATTCGACGTCAAGCGCAGGCAAGTAAGCCAGGAAGTCACTGGTCCAGTGAAAGTCCAGGTCCAGAGTGAAGCCGTCCATCCACGGAGTATGAGCTGCTTGCCAGCAGCGCTTGATCGCCTCGGCAAAACGCCCCTTGTGGTAGCGCTGATCCATCGGTAACAAATCGCCCCTTTCGATGGCCACCCACCCGTCCAGAGTGTCGTTCAATGCCTGAAAGCTTTGTTCTTGCTCACCAATGCGTTGCCGTAACTGAGAAGGTGTGCCCGACTCCCGTGCAAAGGCATTGAACGACTCTTCGGTCGATTGCGGATACAGTGTTTTGAACCTCTGCTCCAGACTTGGCATATCCCCCGTACCCAGCGGCGTCTCATCGATTCGCACCGGGTCCTGTGGGAGGATCGTTTCTGGTTCTGCAATGCGTAAACGTGATCGACCCTCGCCTGAATCAACGACCTCCATCCGTTCGATCCACGGTGATGACTTGAGCGGTTTCAGAGCCCCCAGCACACTACCTGCCGCTGCCAGTGCCCCTAACTGAATCAGGTCTTCAACCACACCGAGCACATGCTCCGCCGCTTCGGTACGCTGCCCCTCGGACCACTCCACGATGCCCTCGAACGTTTCATCCAGCAGCTGATAGGCGGTATAGGCCAGCATCAGCTCGCCCAGCACCGGCACAAAGGGGGCTGCGACGAATGCACCGACTTCCAGCACCGTGACGACGACTTTCTGAAAACTGTCCCAACGCGCCCAACGCGACTTCGCGTCTTCATCGCCGGTAGGAACGGCCCGGGTCCTGGCATCGGCAAACAACTGGTTCAAGTGGCGGGTAAAGGCGTGTTCCCACACATCACCGACAATCCTCGCGCTGGTCAGTCTCAAGTCCGGACTGGCAACCGGCTCAGGGCGCCACGTCGGGAGTTGCGAGTAAGGATCACGCGCATGCCATTGCAGTTTTGCAAGCCGCTCATTGAGCTGGAAGAAGAAATTCCCACGGTGCCGATGGGGAACGAAGCGGCTGAAAAACTGCTGGTAAGCCGGAGTCCGCAACTGCTCAGTCAACACTGCAGCGAATCGTGCAGCCGAGGGATAGCGCCTGATCGGGTGATGGGGGTCATGAGGGACGTAGGCAATGACGGGTTCGACCGAACGACTGCCCTCGAGATCTCCCGCGATCAGCAGGATTGAACTCAGATCGACGCCCATCATCGTGACCGTATGACAATGCAGGGATTTTGCGCCGAGCGTTAATGACCGGTCTCCTTGTGCCAGCCGCAAAAGCAGCGCATGGGTCTGCGAATCAATGTCTCCTTTCATGAGTGCGAGTTCGCTCGCCACCACCAGAGCGTCTTTTTCACAGGCCTGGAAAGCCAGTTTCAGCCGTGCCTTGACCACCGGTTGGGTGAAGTCAAAAAAAACGTCGAGATAAGTCTGGTATCGACGCCCGATGTCCAGCTCACGACAGAGTGAGGCAAAGGCCCCGACCGACAGCCGTGACTTGATCGGCACGATCTCGAACTGTCCCGCCGCCGAAGGTCGGGTTATGAATTGGCTTGCGGCGTCGAAATAGCCAGCGCGGGTTTCCTTTGCTTCGAAGTTGTTCAACGCCGCGTCGAGCAAGGACACTGTCCGCACTTCGAATCCATCGGCCAACCCGGTTGAACGATACGTTCTGAGGAAGGTATTTCTGATATCAACTGTGACGGCGAATCGGGTCTTGAGCGCTTCGACCAATAACGGCTCGGCGAACGCTTCAATTTGCTGGAGACGACCAAAAAACCTGTCGGACTCGTTGCGTGAGTGCCAACTGGCCGCAAGTGCCTTTTTGAGGGCCATGCGTTGCGCTGCATGCGCCTGGTGATACCAGGGCAGATCACGCCTGGCTGCCGTCCGCATGGCGAGACGATGAGCATCTCTGGACTTCAACAACCAGGAAGGCATTGAACTTGCGATTGATCGGGCCGCTGCATTCTCGGGCGGTTGTTGACTGCTGATCCGTACATTTTGCATTTAATGCTGTCATCCATGACATTCAGGGCCCTGGAGTCTACAAAAAACGCTGCGCCGTTCGCTCCGGACTCTGTTTCGAAACTTGTGAGTACTTGCGGTCACACCTGCAATCGGCAGTGGGTTGAAGCCATTTACCGGGAAATGACGTTTTTTGCGTGTTATCTGCCGTTTTGCGACCTTGCTCTGTGCGCCACGGTCTACGATGCTTGGAGAACAACGACAACACCTGAGTAACCGCCATGAAAACCGTCGCCCAGCTGCTCAAGCTCAAAGATCAGAAAAATCAGGAAGTGCACCAGATCAAGCCCGATCACATGGTGCTCGAAGCCCTGATGAAGATGGCCGAGAAAAACGTCGGCGCCTTGCTCGTGGTGGAAGACGAAAAAGTGGTGGGCATCATCAGCGAGCGCGATTACGCACGCAAACTGGTGCTGCACGGGCGCTCCTCGGTAGGCACACCAGTGCGCGACATCATGGTGGCGAACGTGATCACGGTGGACACCCACCAGACCGTCGACACCTGCCTGAGCATCATGTCCGACAAGCGCCTGCGTCACTTGCCGGTGGTGGAAAACGGCAAGCTGCTGGGCCTGCTGTCGATCGGCGACCTGGTCAAGGAAGCGATTGCCGAACAGGCCGAACTGATCAAACAGCTGGAGCAGTACATTCGCGGGGAATGATCAACCGGGCCAGTGCCTTGCAAAGACCGGCGCCAGCACCGGGTGCCGGTCGATGCGTTGCAGCCACGCATAGAACCCCGGCCGGGCCTGGCGCAAGTGTTCGCGGGTGCCGGCCCAGCGCGTCACCACTGCCGCCAACACATCCAGCGCTCCCGGTGTTTCATCGTCCAGGTACAGCTCGGCGGAAAACTGGTCGGCGAAGACCTCCCACATCCAGTGCAATCGCTCCCGGGCGCCCGTCATCAGGTTCTGCCGCGACGCCTCGTCCGGCATCACCAGCCAGCGCTCGGGGTAGTCGATGACGCCGATGGCCCCGTAGCAATTGCTGACGATGTACACCAGGCCGCGAATGGCCTGGTCACGGTCAGCAACTTCGACCGGCAACAGGCCTGACTTAGGAAAGCTCAGGCCCAGGTGAATCAGGATCGCCGCGCTTTCGGTCAGTGCGCTGCCATCGGGCAGTTGCAGGGTCGGTATCTGTTTGAGCGGATTGAGCCTGGCCAACTCCTGTGCCGCTTCCGCGCTGGCTTCGACATCAATGAACCGGTAAGCGACCTGACACAGTTCGAGCGCTGCCTCGATAGCCGCCGCCCCTGAATTCCTGTGGCCGTAAAGTTGATACATGTTCCCCCCCTCTAAATAGCGACTCCCCGTCTGCTCAGGAGTGTAGAAGGCGCGGCGGATATCGCCGCCGCGAGCCGATGACTGAATCGTCAGTCCCGGGCCATGCAACGCCGATAACGCTCATCGACCCGCTTGGCAAACCACGCCGTGGTCAGTTTGCGAGTGATCTTCGGGCTCTGCAGGACAATCCCCGGCAGCACCGCCCGGGGCAATGATTTGCCTTCTGCCTTATCCGCCAGTTCGAAGACCCGTTGATAGAGTCTGGTCTCCTCGAATCCCAGGGTGTTGCCTTTCTCCAGTTGCTCGCGGATCACCGGATTGCGCATGCCCAATGACTTGCCGAGCCTGCGCACCGCCAGTTCGGTGGTGCCCGGCATGATCGAGTCGTAGCGGATCAGGTCGCCATCCAGCGCCAGCGGCACACCCGACACGCGACTGACTGCATTCTGAAACGCCGCGTTGCGACTGGCGTACCACCCGGCGTTGAAGTCGGCGAAACGGTACAGCGGTTCGCGATAACTCACCGGATAACCCAGCAAATGGGCGATGCCGAAGTACATGCCGCCTCGGCGGGTGAACACTTCGTGGCGAATCGTGCCGTTCACCGGATACGGATATCCCTTGGCGTGCTGCTCGGCGAATTCGATGCTGACCTGCATCGGCCCGGCGGTGTGCACCGGGTTGAAGCCGCCAAACAGCGTGCGCCCCATCGGCACCATGCCGATGAAGTCATCGAAAATGGCGCTCAGGTCTTTCTCGGTATGTGCTGCACTCAGGCGCTCGCTGTAGCTCTTGCCGTTGGGCGAGCGCACCTGCAAGGCGCCACTGACCAACAGGCTCGGGATGTGTACTTTGGCGGCACGCCGGTCGATCTCGTCGCGGGCGATCTTGCCCAGACCCGGTACCGGCGGGTCGACCTGAAAGTTGGACTCCTGCTCGGCGACGGCCAGCACCGAACACAGGTTTTGCGTGGTCGGGCTGATGCCCTGGGCGGCGAACGCTGTGTAGATGTCCGTGGCCCAGCCCTGGCGGTCGGCGGTTTTCGCCGGCAGCAGGCGCACGATCTGCGCCTTGACCTCGGCCGGCGGGCGCGGGGCCGGTTCCTGACTGCGCTGCCCGGCGCAACCGGCCAGCATCAGCAGCGCGGCGAGGCTGAGAAATAATCGAGGGCTTTGCATAACGCTCCATGAAGTCCGTTGAGCCGGGTTTACCCTACGCTCAATCCCGGGTTGCAGGATAGGACTGCGGGCCGGCGACGCTGTTCCATCGTCCCGTTTGGCAGGCCGACTGGCCGTGCCCGCCCGCTGATCCATACTTGCTGCTGCACACTCAGTGGCAAAGGGCACGCGAGGAGGACAGACCATGAACCGCAGTGACGTTCTGATCATCGGCGCGGGCCCCACCGGACTGGTACTGGCCCTGTGGCTGAGCAAACTGGGCGTGCGCGTGCGCATCCTCGACAAGACCTCCGGCCCCGGCACCACCTCGCGAGCGCTGGCGGTGCAGGCGCGAACGCTTGAGCTGTACCGGCAACTGGACCTCGCCGAAGCCGTGGTGCGCAACGGGCACCGGGTGGCGGCGGCGAATTTCTGGGTCAAGGGCAAAGCCGTGGCGCAACTGCCGCTCAACCGCATCGGCGAAGGCCTGACGCCTTACGCCTTCCTGGAAATCTACCCGCAGGACGAACACGAACGACTGCTGATCGATCGCCTCGAAGACTACGACGTGACCGTCGAGCGCAACACGACGCTGGAGAGTTTCACGGAAAACGGCGACGGTCTCACCGCCCATTTGCGCCTGCCGGATGGCGAGCAGGAGATCTGTCAGGCCTGCTACCTGGCGGGTTGTGACGGCGCCCGCTCGGTGGTGCGCAAGACCCTCGATACCGGTTTTCCGGGTGGCACCTATCAGCAGATTTTTTATGTCGCCGACGTCAAGGCCAGCGGCCCGGCGCTCAACGGCGAATTGCATCTGGATCTGGATGAAGCGGACTTTCTCGCGGTATTCCCGCTGGCCGGCGAAGGTCGCGCGCGGCTGATCGGCACGGTGCGCGACGAACGTGCGGATCGTGCCGAAACTCTGGAATTCTCCGATGTCAGCAGCCGCGCCATCGAGCATTTGAACGTGCACATTGAGGACGTCAACTGGTTCTCCACCTACCGCGTGCATCACCGGGTAGCGGATCACTTTCGCAAGGGCCGGGCGTTTCTGCTTGGCGACGCGGCCCACGTGCACAGCCCCGCCGGTGGCCAGGGCATGAACACCGGCATCGGCGATGCAATCAACCTGGCCTGGAAACTCGCGGCGGTGCTCGGCGGCGCAGCTACGCCAAAGCTGCTCGACAGCTACGAAACCGAACGCATCGCCTTCGCCCGGCGCCTGGTGTCGACTACCGACAAGGTCTTCAGCTTCGTCACCGCCGAAGGGCGAATGGCCGATCTGTTGCGCACACGACTGGCACCGTTCGTGATCCCGAAAATGGCCTCATTCGAGACCAGCCGCGAGTTCCTGTTTCGCACGGTGTCGCAAATCACCGTCAACTATCGGGGCATGGCATTGAGCGAAGGCGTGGCCGGGCACGTGCACGGCGGCGACCGTTTGCCGTGGGCCCATGATGGCGAGGGGGACAATTACGAACCGTTGCGCAACCCGTGCTGGCAGGTGCATGTGTACGGCGACACCAGCGACGAAATGATCGCCTGGTGCAATGAACATCACTTGCCGCTGCACGTGTTCGACTGGCGGCCGGCGTTTGAAACGGCGGGACTGGGGCGCAACGGCTTTTACCTGCTGCGCCCGGATACGTACGTGGCGATTGCCGACAACAGCGCGGATCCGAAGGTGATCGAACGGTATTTTCGGGACCATGGGGTCCGGCCGTTTTTTGCTTGAGCATAGGGCGCGGCGCGGCTGAAACCTGATCAAATAATAGCTTTGTGCTACCATGCCACCCATCCATTCAACGCCGTCTAACTCTGACTGGTAATTTTGAATCTTTTCAGATCATTTCCGACCTACTGTACCGAGGACGATTGTGTATAAAGGAATTTTCAAACATGTATTGCTTACACTCGCAATACTTTACCTATACGACCTTACCTTCAAAACATCAGAATTTTACTTTCAGCTTATCGGCGCACTCATTGTAAACGTTCTTTTCTGGGACCTTACAACTAAACGCTATCTGACAAAATTCAGCGCCCCCTTCACGCTTATCTGGAAATGGAAAGCAAAAATCTTTCTCACCGATCCAAGCCCGCAAAACCTCACAAAACTCAAAGATTTTTTCAAACGCTGGATTCTCAAAGATGACAGCCTCACACGCGAATTCATTGACGGGCTTTCTGACAAATCAGCCGCAGCACTGGTGATTACCCTACAAGGTGAGAAAGATATAAAACAATCGAGTTCACTTAAATTTTCAGACTTCAAAACAGCCGTCAGCAAAGCTTCGAAATGGCACGAATATCGGCGTTTTCTTCTTAAAAAAGCGACGTCCGACTTCCCTTCTACCCAAAAAATCGTAGAGTCGTTGACCCCCCTTTCCGACTATGTGATTGGCGACGATCTAAAGCTCGTATCAGATGACGTATTCTCGAAAAAGCTTGACGACACCGACAACGAAATCATTCACATCTTCACAACAACTTCACAACTTTCCTCTGACTTCATCACCACCATTTCCAATCACAAGGAAGATATTAAAACTCTGCATTTTTATATCTGCAGTCCCTACATTGATACTCACCAATCTCTGCTTGACCTCAAACAGGAATATGAAAACCCTGCGTTCACCAGACAGTGGGGCCAATTTGTTGACCACGCAGATTACGGTGTAAACATTGAAGCTGACATGATCCGCAGGATGATCAAGATTCTCGGTGCCATTCGCGAACTGTCCAAGCTTTCGAAGGACCTGAACATCGAGTTGCACCTCTTCACTGAACGTTATCCCGGCGTGAAAATAAAAATGCTGGAGCAGCAGGGTTATGCACAAATTCAGCCCGGACCTCTGACTTACGCCAACAACATCTACCGATTTGCAGTGGATGTTGTGCAGTACGATCAGATAAAAACCTTAAAAGAAGACTTGAAAAACTTCCGCGAAAGCAATCAAGTAGAAACAATCAAACTCGACAGCACGTCAAGAAAAGCCATCACCGAACAAGCCATAAAAGAAATGTGCCAATGGCTGTACACACAAGGTTTCACATCAAAAGAACTTTCCAGCTCACAAAAAAGAATAAGGGACACCGCCAAGGATCCTGAATCGGACAAAATAATTAATGACATCTCGCGCACCCTGTTAAAAGTTTCCGAACTCCTAAAGACCGGCGATCAAGTTAGTGAAATCATGTCACCTGATGGGACAGTCACTCACTTCTCCGTAGCTCTGATGATCGAACAAAACAAAAAAATACTATTAATAAAAAAATCCGACAGTTTCTATCAGGAAAAATACAGCATTGTCGCCGGGCACGTGAATCGACATGAAACCCCAGTAGAGGCTATCCACAGAGAAGTTTATGAAGAACTGGGTGTTACCCTGACTTCACCTCAACTGATTGCACCGGCGTTTTTACTTGACGACGCCTGCCGTCACGGGGGCAATAGACATCTATGGTTTGTATTCAAGGCTCAACTGACCAGTCAAAACTTCATTCTCGACAGTTCCGAAATCAGTTACGACAAGTTTGTTCCAGTCGAGAAGCTTTCAGGCTACACGGACAAACTCACCCCCGGCGCACTCGGCGTACTCAAGCAACTGGGCTATCTGTCATGACCATCGTCATCAAACTGCCAGGTGCAGGCATGATCAAAAAGGGGCCGGCCGCCTCCAGTATCGAATGGCTGGGTTACCGTGACTATCGGATAGACGCCGGTTTCTACCGTGACCTGCTCACCTTGATCTCCTCTCGGAATGACACCCACAAACTGGTGATCGTCTCGGGCGGCGTCGGCTCGCACCTGCAACTGAACCTTGCAAAAGAACTGGGTGCCAGCAGCGATGACCTGAAAATAATCGGCACAGATCATGTGAGAACCTTGCAGCGAATCTTCCTTTCCTGCTGCGAAAAATACGACGCCGTCGTCCATGACACACTTCTGCCCGTCCATGAGTTGAAAACGGTCATGGCCGCCAGCGATGCATCGGTCTTTTTTGTCGATCCCGATACACGATTTGCATCCACCGACTCCCTGGCAGCGGCGGCGGCACAGGCGATATCCGCCGAACGACTGATCGTCTTCAAGGCAAAAGTGCCTTTGTTTTCCGCAGGATTCGATGCTCCCACACGTATCGAGAAATGGCCGATAGACAACCTCATCGAGCGCGCCGAGTCCTTTGAAGCCCTAAACTCCGGTCACTACATCATGGACAGGGCGTCACTGGAAATCATCCGCGACGCCGGCATCAGCAGCTATCTGCTCGCGCCGGAAAATTACTCAGCCTTGTTTGACATCGAACAGTGCGACCAGGCTACGGAGATCGTTTTGTGAGTGTTTTGAGTGACGCCGATATTCTGCAAGCACAGAACGGTGCGGAGCTGGAAATCATCGATTTCGATGTTCAATGCCTGCGCTCGTCCAGCTATCTGCTTCGGTTGCACGACCGATTGCTGGTTCGCGATTCCGCGCCGGTCGTCATCGACAGCCGCTCAACGGACACGGCTTCCTTATTCACCGAAGTCACGATACCGGCCGAAGGTTATGTGTTGGAGCCCGGAAAACTTTACCTGGCTTCATCGCTGGAAAGGCTGCGGTTGGGGCACAACCTGTGTGCCGATATGGGTCTGCTGTCGTGCTATGCCCGCATTGGACTGAATCTGAATTTCGGTTCCAATTTCGTGGCAGCCACTTTCGGCATGGGCATCGCCTCAAGGCTGACACTGGAAATCATCAACCTGTCTCACGACCGCATTCGAATCTATCCGGGTGTCAAGTTCTGCCACTTGCGATTCCATCAACAGCTTTCTCCTAGCCGCTCCCCGTATTCGGGTATTTATGCGGCTGGAGAACAGACACTGCCAACGAACTTCAACCTCAAACCGGCGCGATAAACGCCGGCGCAACACTGTTCCGGTTTCAGATCCCGGCCAGCGCCAGGTCCATCGCAAAGTAGGTGAAGATCAGGTCCGCACCCGCGCGCTTGATCGCACCGAGGCTTTCGCGCACCACGCGATCTTCGTCGATGGCCCCGGCCTGGGCGCCGAACTTGATCATCGCGTACTCGCCGCTGACCTGATACGCCGCCAGCGGCAGGTTCGAGGCTTCGCGGATGTCACGGATGATGTCCAGGTACGCGCCGGCCGGTTTGACCATCAGCGCATCGGCACCTTCCTGCTCGTCGAGCAACGATTCGCGCAGGGCTTCGCGGCGGTTCATCGGGTTCATCTGATAGCTTTTGCGGTCGCCTTTCAGCGCGCTGCCACCGGCCTCGCGGAACGGGCCGTAGAGCGCCGAGGCGAATTTGGTCGAGTAAGCCATGATCGGAATCTGCGTGAACCCGGCATCGTCCAGTGCCCGGCGAATCGCCCGCACCTGGCCGTCCATCGCGGCCGACGGTGCGATCACATCGGCACCGGCACGGGCGGCGGCCACGGCTTGCTTGCCGAGGTTGATCAGGGTCTGGTCGTTGTCGACTTCATGGTTGTGCATCACGCCGCAATGGCCGTGGTCGGTGTACTCGCAGAAGCAGGTGTCGGACATCACGATCATTTCCGGCACGGCGTCCTTGGCGATCCGCGACATGCGCGACACCAGACCGTTTTCGCGCCAGGTGTCGCTGCCGTTGGCGTCCAGGTGATGGGACACACCGAAGGTCATCACCGACTTGATCCCGGCACGGGCGTAACGCTCGATCTCGCCGGCCAGTTTGCGCTCCGGAATGCGCATCACGCCGGGCATGCTCTTGATCGGCACGAAGTCGTCGATCTCTTCTTCGACGAAGATCGGCAGCACCAGATCGTTAAGCGAAAACTCGGTTTCCTGGAACAGGCTGCGCAGGCTCGCATTGCGGCGCAGACGGCGTGGACGTGCTTCGGGGAACTGACTGGACATGGGGCCTTTCCTGAAAAACGGGCAGATGAGACGAAAGTCGTAGGGGCGAAGCTTATGCCTTGCTGGGGACGGGGTACAAACCTGGATCAATCAACAGTGCATTACCGGGCGCGCAATAATGTGCGCACCCGGCCCACACCGACTTATGAAGGGATGGTCAACCCGCGTACCACCGCCGGCCGTGCCAGGAAGCGCTCCAGCACCCGGGTGACGTTCGGGAAGTCCTTGATGCCGACCAGATCGCCCGCCTCGTAGAACCCGATCAGGTTGCGCACCCACGGGAACGTGGCGATGTCGGCGATGGTGTAGCGCTCACCCATGATCCAGTCGCGCCCTTCGAGGCGGGTGTTGAGGACGCTGAGCAGGCGTTTGCTTTCGTCGACGTAGCGGTCGCGGGGACGCTTGTCTTCGTAGTCCTTGCCGGCGAATTTGTTGAAGAAGCCGAGCTGGCCGAACATCGGGCCTATGCCGCCCATCTGGAACATCAGCCACTGAATGGTTTCGTAGCGCAGTGCGCCTTCCTGGGCCAGCAACTGACCGCTTTTGTCGGCGAGGTAAATCAGGATCGCGCCGGACTCGAACAACGGCAGCGGTTTGTCCTCGGGGCCGTGGGGGTCGAGGATCGCCGGGATCTTGTTGTTCGGGTTCAGCGACAGGAACTCCGGGGACATCTGGTCGTTGGTGTCGAAGCCCACGCGGTGCGGCTCGTAGGGCAGACCGATCTCTTCGAGCATGATCGAGACCTTGACGCCGTTGGGGGTCGGCAGGGAATAGAGCTGAATCCAGTCAGGGTACTGCGCCGGCCATTTCTGGGTGATCGGGAACGCGGACAGATCGGTCATGTGTAGCATCCAGTCACAAAATGAAAGGCCTGAGCATAATCCACGTTTTCCGCGCTGGCTCGGGTTCTTTTTGTCCCGGCCAGCGGACTTACTTAAATCCGCAACATCCTGTCGTTAACCTGCCCTCCAGCCGTGCGGCGACGCCTTTAAAGTGTGCCCCGCCAAACGGTTCGAACCAAAGGCCTGCAGAGGGCTCCAAGGAAACCACTCAAGACAGGGAAAACACCCGGCCCCGGCAGCCTGCGGTGCAGAGGTTTGTCAGCCTTAACCGAACAGACTGAAGATCCTTTATTTCATGACGAACTTGATGAAAGTCGCCAGACGTTTCAAACATCGCGCCTACGTTGCCCTGCCCTCTCTGTTGGCGATGAGCGCGCTGTTCCTGTCCCTCGAATCCAGCGAAAGCCGCGCGCAACCGGTGGACGGCACCCAGACCCTGATCTTCCTGCGCCACGGGGAAAAACCTGCCGGCGGGCTCGGCCAGCTCAACTGCCAAGGCCTGAACCGCGCCATCGAACTGTCGACCCTGCTGCCGGAGAAATTCGGCAAGGCCGACTACGTGTTCGCCGCCAACCCGACGCGCAACGTCGAGGAAGGCGAGCTGGACAACTCCTACAGCTACATCCGCCCCCTGATGACCATCAGCCCCGCCGCCATCAAGCTCGGCCTGCCGGTGAACATCGAGTTCTCGGCCAACGACACCAGCGACCTGGCCCGGGAACTGATCGCCGACAAGTACCACAACTCGATCATCTACACCGCGTGGTCCCACGGTTACCTGCCGGAGCTGATCAACAAGGTCGCCGGCAAGGCGGTGGGCGAGAAACAGACCATCACCGAGGACTGGGCGTCCGGTGACTATGACTCGCTGTATGTGCTGACCCTGACCTGGCACAACGGCAAGGCCAGCCTGCAGAGCCACAGCTACAAGCAGGGGCTGGACAACGGCAAGGTCACTTGCCCGACTTGAGTACCTTGGAGCCCCTGCCGGGGCTCTCGTTTCAGCGCTTCTGATTCAACCGCTGGCGCAGATACTCGATCACTGCCCCGCACTCCCCCGCGAACTCGATCCGCGCGCCCTTTTTCTCGCGCTGAAACACATACATCGGGTCGTAATATTCACGCAGCAAGCCTTCGATCCAGCCCCGGTGCAAGTCCACCGAACCGCTGCGCCCCTGCTCGGCCAGCGCGTCTTCCATCAACAGCAGCATCCGCCGGTGGCGTTCGCCGCCCAGACGTTTCTGCACATTGTTCAGGCTCTCGAGCAAACGTTCGGAGAACAGCTCGAAACCCTGCTCGCCATGCACCGTCGAAAACTCGGCCGACAGATCCACCACATAATCGCGCAGGATCCGCTGCACCCGATCATCAAAACTGTCCTCCAGCCAGACCATCGGGTAGTGCTGCATGCCCTGATACAACGGCAGCGGCAGCGCGCAACTGCCCACCACCCGGCTCTCGTCTTCGAGGACGAACTGGTCGATACCGGCGTCGCGTTTCTTGAGGAGGTCGATGGCCAGACGGTTTTCGAAGTCGATGTTCGATGGCTGGCCGGTGGCGCGCTTGCCGAAGCTGGAACCGCGATGGTTGGCGTGGCCTTCCAGGTCCAGGCCGTTGCGCAATTGCACCAGCAATTCGGTCTTGCCGGTGCCGGTCATGCCGCCCAGCAGCACGAAATCACATTGGCTCACCGCTTGTTCGAGGGTGTCGATCAGGAAGTTGCGCAGGGCCTTGTAGCCGCCACCGATGCGCGGATAATCGATCCCGGCCTCGCTCTTGAGCCACTGCTGGGTGATCTGCGAGCGCAGGCCACCGCGAAAGCAATAGAGATATCCGTCGGGATGGGCCCGGGCGAATTCGGCCCAGGCCTCGATGCGTTCGGCCTTCACCGCACCGGACACCAGATGGTGGCCAAGTTCGATGGCGGCCTGCTGACCATGCTGTTTGTAGCAGGTGCCGATCTTTTGCCGTTCGAGGTCATTCATCAGCGGCAGATTGACCGCGCCGGGGAACGCGCCCTTGTGAAACTCGACCGGCGCGCGGGCATCCATCAGCGGCCGGTCGTTGAGGAAAATGTCGCGGTAATCGGTGCAGTCGGGGAGCATCAAATCACCTCGACTGCGTGGGTCTGTCGCTCGACCAGTTCGCCGATCGGCGCCAGATTCAGGCCCAGCTCCGCAGCGACCGCGAGGAATTCGGCGTTGCCTTCCGGGGTCACGGCCAGCAGCAGGCCGCCGCTGGTCTGCGGATCGCACAGCACTCGCTTGTGCAGTTCTTGCACACGCCCGAGCTTGCTTGAATAGCTGTCGAAATTGCGCAAGGTGCCGCCGGGTACACAGCCCTGATCGAGGTAGTACTCGACGCTGTCCAGACGCGGCACGCGGTCATAGGCGATGCGCGCGGTGAGGTGGCTGCCATCGGCCATTTCCACCAGATGCCCGAGCAGGCCGAAACCGGTGACGTCGGTCATCGCGGTAACCCCGGACAACTTGCCGAAACGGCTGCCGGGCTTGTTCAGCGTGCACATCCAGTCCCGGGCCACGCCGATGTCGGCGTTACGCAGCTTGCCCTTCTTTTCCGCGGTGGTGAGGATGCCGATGCCCAGCGGTTTGGTCAGGTACAGCAGGCATCCGGCGGTGGCGGTGTCGTTGCGCTTCATGAAGCGCTTTTCCACCAGACCGGTGACGGCCAGTCCGAAGATCGGTTCCGGCGCATCAATCGAATGGCCACCGGCCAACGGAATACCCGCCGCGTCGCACACCGCGCGACCACCGCGAATCACTTCCCGCGCCACTTCCGGCGCCAGCACGTTGACCGGCCAGCCGAGAATCGCAATGGCCATCAACGGGTCACCGCCCATGGCGTAGATATCGCTGATGGCGTTGGTCGCCGCGATGCGGCCGAAGTCGAACGGGTCATCGACGATCGGCATGAAGAAGTCGGTGGTCGACACCACACCGCGTTCGGCATCGATTTCATACACCGCCGCGTCATCACGCGAGGCGTTGCCGACCCACAGCTTCGGGTCGAGGTTCTGCGCGCCGCTGCCGGCAAGGATCACTTCCAGCACCTGCGGCGAAATCTTGCAGCCGCAACCGGCACCGTGGCTGTATTGGGTCAGACGGATGGGTTCGCTCATGGGGCAACCTCTGGCTGGGAATGGGGCGGATTCTAGCAGAGGGGATTGCCGAGCAAAAAAAACCGCCCTTTCGGGCGGTCAAAGTGCTTCGACCACGATCAGAAGCTTTGGCTGAAGCTGATGGTCATCGCGCTGTCGTTGTTGTCGCTGGACACCTGGCCCGAATAGCCGATGCCGAGCTTGCCGGTCGGGCTGATCTGGAAGTCCACGCCGGCTTCGAGCAGCGCACTGTCCTTGGCGATCGGCACGCCCTGGGTGCTGAACGACGCGCCGCCGTCGATGAAGGTCAGGTCGGCATCCGGCTTGGTGTCGCCGTAGGCATGCCGCCAGCCGATGGCTGCGCGCGGGGTCAGTTGACTGCCGTTGGCCAGGGTCACCAACTTGCCGATGCGCACACCGAGGGTCGAGTAGGTGATGTCCTGATCGGCATCGCCTTTCAGGCGCCCCACCCCGCCTTTTTCCTTGGCGGTGTCGCTGTCGTAGTTGACGTAGGCCAGGCCGGCGAACGGTTCGATGGCCACGCCGGCCGCATTGATGGCGTAACCCACTTCACCGAACACCTGGGCACTGCGGGCGTCGTAGTCGGCCTTCAGACGGTCGTTGTAGGCACCGACGCTGACGTCGCGTTTGGTCTCGATGCTGTGCCAGCTGTAAGCCGCGCCGAGGCGCACGGCCAGTGCATCGAACTGCGAACTCAGGTACGCCGCCAGGTGGTAGCTGTCGACCTTGGCATCGGAGTTGCGATCGTGGGCGTTGAGGTTGCCACGGGTGTAACCCGCGGCCATCCCGGCGCGCCATTGATCGTCGAGCTGCTTGTCGGTTCCGAGCATGAAACCGCCGAGACTGCGATCGACTTTCGCCGTGTTGCTGTCGCCGCCCATGTCGCCCCAGGCACCGATGACGCGGGCCCAGCCGACCATTTCACCGTGGCAACCGTTGCTGCTCAACTGGGTGTCGCTCGGTGCCAGGGTCCGGCGTGGATCGTCCGATGCGCTGCAGGTCGGTTGACGCATCCGGTCGTTGACCGCTTCACGCACGAAACGTGAATCCTCCAGAACCGCGCTGGCGGTGCTGGCATGGATTTCCCCCGACAGACTGTCGAAGGCGTGACGCGCACCGGCCACGCTGAGGTTGACGATTTCATTCTGCAACGCAGCACCCGCCGGACCGTTGCGCATCAACGCCGAGGCGGTGTTGCGCTGGTTGCGGGTGGCGGCGACGTCGGCGAACGAATTGCCGTTGCGGCTGACCACCAGGTTCACCGCGTCTGGGCTGTACACCAGCGCCGTGTCGAGGAACGCGTATTGCGGCAGATCGGCGGCGCTGAACGTGCCATTCACGCCACCGCCGGCGGTGATCAGCGAGTACACGGTGTTGCCGGTAAACGGCGCCAGGCTGTTCACTTGCAGGCCTCCACCCAGGGTTGCCGTGCCGCCGACGGCCAGAGGCGTAGCGGTTGGCGAGCTGACGGTCAGGGCCAGCACACCGTCCGGGGCGTTGGTCAGGTTGCCCGCCACACTCAAGGTGCCGTCACCGCCACCGGAGGCCACCACACCGTGGTTGACCACCGAACCGACGCTGCCGTTACCGCTCAGGGCTGCGCCGTTGGCGACGGTCACTTGACCGCCCAGCGATGCCCGCGCTGCCCGGCTGCCGACTTGCAGCACGCCTTGATCCACCGACACGGTGCCGCTGAACGGTTGGTCGCCGGTCAACAGCATGCGCGCCGCACCGCGTTTTGCCAGTGCGCCGACGCCACTCAGACGACCATTGAACTGGCCATCGGTGTTCTGCTGGAACACTACCGAAGCGTTATCGACGATATTGCCTTGCAGGCTGGTGGTGTTACCGATCAGCGTACCGCCGCTGACGGTGGTGCCACCGCTGTAAGTGTTGGCTGCGGTGAGGATCAGGGTGCCGGAGTCGAGTTTCTCGATCCCGCCAGCGCCAATCAATGGCACATCGATTTGCGTGGTAGCGCCGGCATTGACGCGGATCGGCGCCGGTGTGCCGCCAGGTCCGTTGACCGGGGTCAGCGTATCGCCGGCATCCGGTACCAGGCTGTAGCCGTTGACGAGGAATTGCAGCCCGGTGAAGTTCTGATTGCCCTGCACCGTGACCGTCCCGCCCTGCCCGCCGAACACCGCGAACTGGCCATTGGAGCCCAGCGCCTGAGTGCCGGTCGGGTCGGTCCAGTTGGTGCTCGGGCCCCACACGCCACTGCCGCCTCCGATGCTGCCGTCCGGGTTGGTCTTGCCGCCGTTCCAGAACTGCACTTCGCCCGGCGTGTTCTGTACCAGCAGGTTGACCTGATTGGCCAGCGCGGTTTGCAGGGTCAGATTGGCCGCCGAAACCGGCAGGCTGCCGTAGACCAGACCGTTGTCGGTGAGCGTGCCGCCGTAGCTGAACAGTTGATACACACCGGTGCCGAAGCCGCCGGCGTTAGTGATGTTCAGCGTACCGTCGAGGGTCAGGTTGCCTGCAACGTTGACCACGGTTGTGGAGCTGGCGGCCGAGCCGAGGGTGAAGTCCAGATTGGTCCCCGAAGACAATGCCAGAGATCCGACCGACAACGGCGTCGCGCTGCCGCCACCCAGCAGGGTCGCACCGCTGGCCAGTTGCACGGCCCCGCCGAACTGGCCGCTGCCGCCGATCTTCGCGCCGCTGGCGACATCGACGCTGGCACTGTTGAACACGCCATTGACGTTCAGCGTACCGGCCTGAACCGAGGTGTTGCCGGTGAAGGTGTTGTTGCCGGTCAGCAGCAAGGCGCCGGTGCCGGTTTTGTTCAGGATGCCGGCGCCGGTCAGATTGCCGGTGTAGCTGCCGTCACTGTTCTGCTCGAAGGTCAGCGTCGCGTTGTTGACGATGGCGCCTTGCAGGCTGCTGGTATCGCCACGGGTGCTGCCGCCGTTCAGCGTGGTGCCGCCGCTGTAGGTGTTGGCGCCGCTGAGCAACAGATCGCCATTGCCGTTTTTCACCAGGCTGCCGCTGCCGGTGACCGCACCGATCAGCGTGGTGTTCTGGTTGCCGGCCAGGGTCAGTTGCGCACCCAGATTGATGGCGTTGGCCAGTTGCAGCGCCGAGGTGCTGTCGAGGGTGCCGTTGCCCGACACAGTCAGAGCACCGCTGCTGATCGCGCTGTTGTTGCCCAGAACCAGCGTACCGCCAGCGAGTTGGGTACCGCCGCTGTAGGTGTTGCTGCCATTGAGGGTCAGGCTTGATGGACCGGTCTTGATCAGACTGCCGCTGCCGCTGACCACGCCGCCGAGGGTCAACGCGTTGGAGCCGGCAACGGTGAGCCCACCGTTGAGCACCACATCGTTGGCCAGGCTGACCGCCGTGTTGCTGTCCAGCGCCGTGCCGTTGGCGGCGGTCAATACGCCAGTGCCGAGGGCCGCATTGTTGCCGACCACAATCTTGCCGCCGTTGAGCGCAGTGCCGCCGGTGTAGCCGTTGGCGGCGTTGAGCACCAGGGTGCCGGTGTCGTATTTGCCCAGTGTGCCGGCGCCGTTGAGCGCAACGCCAATGGTCGCCGTAGCGTTCGGATCGACCCGCACGGTGGCGTTGCCCAGCGAACCGTTGACCAGATTCAGCGAACCCGCCGTTCCGTTCTGCAGGTTGTAGCCGTCGGTGACGAACTGCATGCCGGTGATGGTTTGCGCGCCGTTGACGGTCACGGTGCCCGCCGCGCCCTGGAACACTGCGAAGCTGTTGGTCCAGGCCTGATTGGTGGTGCCGTTGACATCGGTCCAGTTGGTGGTGCCGGTGCCCCAGGTGCCGTTGCCGCCATCCACCGAACCGTTGGCGATCAGTTGGTTGCCGTCCCAGAACTGCACGGTGACGCCCGGTGCGCTGACCAGCAGGTTGATCTGGTTGGCCAGCGCGGTTTGCAGGGTCAGGTCGCCAGGCGTGACGCTGCCCGGAACGGTGCCGATCAGCATGCCGTTGTCGGTGAGGCCGCCGGTGTAGTTGATCAACCGGTACACGCCGCTGCCGAAACCGCCGATGTCGCTGACGTTGAGGGTGCCGTCGAGGGTCAGGTTGCCGCCAACGTTGACCAGCGCGTTGCCGCCACCGGACACCGGTGCGCCGAGGCCGACGTCGAAGTTGGAGTTGGCGTTGAACACCAGCGAATTCACCGACAGCGTGCTGCCGGTGGCGCCGGCCAGATGACCGCCATCCGCCACGGTCACCGCCCCGCCGAGCGAGCCGCCGCCGGTCAGGGTGCCGCCGCTGTTGACCAGTACGCTGGCGCTGTCCAGCGAGCCACTGACGTTCAAGGTGCCGGCGTTGACCGTGGTGTTGCCGGTCAGGCTGTTGAGGCCGGTCAGGGTCAGCGTTCCGGTGCCGAGTTTGCTCAGTTCGCCGGTGCCGGTAAGCACACCGTCGAAAATACTGCTGGCGTTGTTGCCGCCGATGCTCAGGGTGTTGCCGCCGCCGATCAGTGCGGTGCCGCTGCCGGTCAGGCTGGCGAGACTGCCGGAGCCGCCGAGGTTGAGGGTCGCCGCAGCGCCGAGATTGACCCCGGCGTTGCTGCCCAGTGCCGAGTTGCCCAGGGTGGTCAGGCTGCCGGACTGCACATCGAAGGTGCCGCTGAAGGTGTTGTTGCCGGTCAGCGTCAGGTCGGCCAGACCGTTCTTGGTCAGGGTGCCGGCCCCGGCGATCACGCCACCGAGGGTCAGGTTGTTGTTGCCCGCCACGCTGAGGTTGGCATTGACGTTGACATTGTTGGCCAGTACCAGCGGCGCCGTGGTGTCGAGGGTCGAGGCGCCCGCCACGGTCACCGCGCCGGAGCCCAGGCCCGCCGAGGTGCCGAGGGTCACAGTGCCGGCATTCAGCGTGGTGCCGCCGCTGTAGGTGTTGATGCCGTTGAGGGTCAGGTTCGAGGCGCCGTTCTTGATCAATCCACCGGTGCCGCTGACTACGCCGCTGATGGCTACGTCGCTGTTGCCGGTGTTGGTCAGGTTGGCGTTGAGCACCACGTTGTTGCCCAGCGACACCGAGGTGTTGCTGTCCAGCGCCGAGGCACCGGCCACGGTCAGGTTGCCCAGACCGAGGGCGCCGTTGCTGCCGGCGGTCAGGGTGCCGGCATTGAGGGTGACGCCACCGAGGAAGTTGTTGGCCCCGCTCAGGATCAGGTTGGCCGCACCATTCTTGGTCAGGCTGCCGGCGCCGTTGATGGCGCCGCTGAGGGTCAGATCGTTGCTGCCGACGATAGCAAGGTTGCCCGCCAGGTTGATCGCGTTGGCCGCGCTGAAGGCGCCGCTGGCATCGAGGGTGGTGCCGTTGGCCGCGTTCAGGGTGGCCGAGCCCAGCGCGCTGTTCGACGCCAGGATCAGACCGCCCGCGTTCAGTGCCACCGGCCCGAGGAAGGCGTTGTTGCCGCCGAGGGTCAGGCTGGCCGAACCGTTCTTGATCAAACCGCCGGTGCCGGAGATCACACCGTTGAGGGTCAGCGCATTGCTGCCGAGCACGGTGAGGTTACCGTTCAGCGTGGTCGCATTAGTCAGGGTCACGGCGGTGTTGCTGTCGAGCTGCGTGCCGGCGTTGGCGATCAGTGCGCCAGTGCCCAGCGCGGTGTTGCTGCCGACGACCAGGGTGCCGCCGTCCAGTTGCGTGCCGCCGGTGTAGCTGTTGGCGCCGTTGAGCACCAGGGTGCCGGCGTCGAGTTTGTTAAGAATGCCGCTACCGTCGATGTTCACACCGACGGTGGCGGTCACGCCCGGATCGACCCGCATCGCCGTGGTGCCACCGCTGCCGTTGACGGCGGTCAGCAGACCCGACGTACCGTTGACCACGTTGTAGCCATTGGTGAGGAATTGCATCCCGGTGAACAGTTGCGTGCCGTTGACCGACACCGTGCCCGCCGTGCCCTGGAACACCGCGAAGTCGCCGGCCCAGGTCTGGTTCAGCGTGCCGTTGGAATTGGTCCAGTTGGTGCCGCCGGCATCCCAGGTGCCCGTGCCGCCATCCACCGTGCCGTTCGGGATTGTCTGGCTGCCGTCCCAGAAACGCAGGTTGGTGTTCGGCGCCGACACTACCAGATTCACCTGATTACCCAGGGTCTGCACGAGGATGTCGCCGAGGCCGTAACCCACCGGCACGCCGGCCACGGTCAGGCCGTTGTCGGTCAGTGCACCGATGAAGTTGAACAGGCGATAGACACCGACACCGAAACCGCCGGCATCGGTGACGTTGAGATTACCGTCGAGGGTCAGGTTGCCGCCGATGTTCATCAGCGACGAAGTCGATGGCGTGGCGAGGCTCGCGTCGACATTACTGTTGGCCGTAAGGATCAGCGACGAGGTGGACAAGGTATTGCCCGAGGACAACGCCAGATGACCGCCGCTGTTGACAGTGATGAAGCCAAGCGCCGAACCGGTACCTGTGAGCGTGGCGCCGTTGTTGACGTTGAGCTGGGTGCTGGCCAGCGATCCGGTGAGATTCAGCGTGCCGGCGTTGACATTGGTATTGCCGGTAATGCCGCTGCTGCCGGTGAGGTTCAGCGTCCCGGTACCGACCTTGGTCAGCGCACCGCTGCCGCCGAGGTCGCCGTCGAAGGTGCTGGTGCTGTTCACGCCGCCCACGGTCAGGGTGTTGCCGCCGGCGATCTGCACACTGCCGCTGCCGCTCAGCCCGTTGAGGCTGGCGCTGCTGTTGAGATAGAGATTGGCGCCGGCGCTGATGTTGGCGCCGGAGGTGTTGCCCAGAGCCCCGCTGCTCACGGTGGTGACGCTGCCGGAGGCGATGTTCAGCGCACCGGTGAAGGTGTTGTTGCCGCTGAGCGTCAGGTCGCCGAAGCCGTCCTTGGTCAGACTGCCGGCGCCATCGATCACGCCGCTGAGGTTCAGGGTGTTGCTGCCGGCCAGGGTCAGGCCGGCGTTGAGGGTGATGTTGTTGCCGATGCTCATGCCGGTGCTGGTATCCAGCGTCGACGCGCCACCGACGGTCAGGCCGCCACTGCCCAAGGCAGCGGCCGAGCCCAGTGTCAACGTACCGGCGTTGAGTGTGCTGCCGCCGCTGTAGGTGTTGGTGCCGTTCACGGTCAGGTTAGCCGCGCCGTTCTTGATCAACTGGCCGGCGCCGCTGATCACACCGCCGAGGGTCAGGTCCTGGGTGCCGCCGACGCTCAGTGCCGCATTGAGCACGACCGCGTTGGCCAGGCTGACCAGCGGCGAACTGCTGTCGAGGGTTGCTGCACCACCGACGGTCAAGGCGCCAGTGCCGAGGGCCGAGCTGTTGCCGGCGGTCACCGTACCGGCGTTCAGCGTGGTGCCGCCGACGTAAGTGTTGGTGCCATTAAGGTTCAAATTGGCCGCGCCGTTTTTCACCAGGCTGCCGGCTCCGGCGACAGTGCCGGTGAGGGTCAGGTCTGCGCTGCCACCCACGTTCATCGCACCGGCCAGGTTGACCTGATTGCCCAGCGTGACGGCGGTGTTGGTGTCCAGCGTGGTGCCCGCCGCGGCGTTCAATGCGCCGCTGCCGAGCGCGGTATTGCTGCCGACAATCAGCTTGCCGACGTTGAGTGCGGTGTTGCCGAAGTAGGTGTTGGCGCCGTTGAGAATCAGGTCGGCGGGGCCGCTTTTGGTCAGGCCGCCGACACCGGAGACCACGCCCGCGAGGGTCAGCGCGTTGCTGCCGCCGATGGTCACGTTGCCGCCGAGGTTGACGTTGTTGGCCAGGCTGGTCGCGGTGCTGGCATCCAGCGTGGTGTTGTTGCCGGCATTGAGTACGCCGGTGCCGAGGGCGGTGTTGGAGCCGACGATCAGTGTCCCGGCGTTCAACGATGTAGCGCCGGTGTAGGTGTTGTTGCCGGTCAGGGTCAGGGTCGAAGAACCAGTCTTGATCAGGTTGCTGCCACCGCTGATCACGCCGCCAAGGGTCAGCGGGTTGGCGCCGCCGGCAGTCAGGTTGGCGTTCAGGGCAATCGCGTTGTTCAGCGTCACGTTGGCGCTGCTGTTGAGCGTTGCGCTCCCCCCCACGGTCAGCGTGCCGGTACCGAGTGCCGCGCCGTTGCCGACGGTCAGGCTGCCGGCGTTGAGCGTGGTGCCACCGGTGAAGGTGTTGGCGCCGTTGACGGTCAGGTTGGCGGTGCCGTTCTTGATCAGTTGGCTGGCGCCACTGAGCACACCGCCCAGGATCAAGCCGTTGCTTCCAGCGATGGACAGGTTGCCGTTGAGGGCGACGTTGTTGTTGAGGATGACCGAGGTGTTGCTGTCGAGGGTCGCGGCATTGGCGACGGTCAGGGCGCCGCTGCCCAGTGCGGCGGCGTTGCCGACAGTCAGCGTCCCGGCATTCAGGGTGGTGCCGCCGCTGAAGGTGTTGGCGCCGTTGAGAATCAGGTTGGCCGCGCCGTTCTTGGTCAGCCCGCCACTGCCGCTGACCACACCGCCGAGGGTCAGGTTGGCGTTGCCGGCGATGTTCAGGTTGCCGCCGAGGGCGACGGCGTTGCTCAGCGCCACGGTGGTGCTGGCGTCGAGGGTGGTGCCCGCCGCCGTGGTCAGTGCGCCGGTGCCGAGCGCGGTGTTGGAGCCGACGATCAGCGTCCCGTTGTTCAGCGTGGTACCGCCGGAGAAGGTGTTGTTGCCGCTGAGGGTCAGGTTCGCGGTGCCGCCCTTGATCAGGCTGCCGGCGCCACTGATGACGCCGCTCAGGCCAAGCGCCTGGGTGCCGCCGATGGTCAGCCCGCCCGCCAGCGCCACTGCGTTGGCCAGGGTCACCGCCGTGGTCGCATCCAGCGTAGTGCCGGCCGCTGCGTTCAATGCGCCGGTGCCGAGGGCGGTGTTGCTGCCGACGAACAAGGTGCCGCCGTTAAGCGCGGTGGTGCCGCTGTTGGTGTTGTTACCGGTCAGGGTCAGGCTGGCGCTGCCGCTCTTGGTGATCGCGCCGGTGCCGGAGACGATGCCGGCCAGGGTCAGGGCATTGCTGCCGAGCACGTTCAACGCACCGGTGATGCCGACGTTGTTGGCCAGGGTCACGTTGCCGGTGCTGTCGAGGCTGGTGCCGTTGCTGGTGTTGAGGACCCCGGTGCCCAGGGCGTTGTTGTTGCCGACGCGCAAGGTGCCGGCGCTGAGGCTGGTGATCCCGGTGTAGGTGTTGATGCCGTTGAGGGTCAGGCTGCCGCTGCCGGTCTTGGTCAGGTTGGCGGCGCCGCTGATCACCCCGCCCAGGGTCAGCGCACCGGTGCCGGTCGCGGTCAGGGTGCTGTTGAGCGTGATCGCGTTGGCCAGCGAAATCGGCGCCGTCGCCGAGATGCTCGAAGAGCCGCCGACGGTGATGCCGCCGGTACTGAACGCCTGGTTGTTGCCCACCAGCACCACACCGCCGTTGAGTACGGTGTTGCCGGTGTATGTGTTGATGCCGTTGAGGTTGAGCTGGCCGCTGCCGATCTTGGTCAGGCCGCCAGTACCGGAAATCACACCGTTCAGGGTTGTGCCGTTGATGCCCTGCAGGGTCAGGCCGCCCGCACCGAGGTTGATCTGGTTGGCCAGCGTCAAACCGGCGTTGCTGGCCTGAAGGATGCCGCCGTTGGACGTCAGCACTCCGCTGCCGAACGCGCCGTTGTCGTTGAACTGCGCGACACCGCCATTGAGGGTGGTCGCACCGCTGACCAACGGACCCTGCAAGGTCCAGGTGCCGCTATTGAGGGTCAGGTTGTTGAAGTTGACATAGACCGCGCTGGACGCCGTGCCGGTCCCGGTGGTGCCGCCGCCGAGGCCGATCGGGTTTTGCAGGATCAGCGTGTTGGTCCCCGCCGCGCCGCCATCGATCGTGCCGGTCGGGGCGAAGGTCAGGTTGACGCCGATCAGGCCTCCAAGGCCGACAGAGACTTGCACGCCGTCACCGACGTTAACGCTCGAACCGGTGATCGCGTAGAAGGTGTTGGTGCTGCCCGCCCCCATCGACAAACCGCCGGTGATGTTACCGGCGTTGGTGAAGGTGTTGCCCGCCACCGACGTTTCGAACGCCATCCGGCCGTTGATCGTGCCGCTGGCGCTGTTGGTCATGTTGACCTGCGAACCGCCATACACCCCGACCACCGGGGTATCGGCCAGGGTTATCCCGCCGACCGACAGCCCGGTCGAGGTAATCGTGCCGTCGTTGGTGATGGTCGTCGTGCCCGACACCGAGTTGTTCACGGCAATCCCCAGACCGTCGATGCTGGTCAGGTTGAGGCCGAGCAGCATGCCGGTGCCGCGAATGATCCCGGTGGTGTTGTTGGCGATGCTCACCGTGCTGGTCGCGCCGGTGCCGATGAACGCACCGCCACTGAGAATCGAAACCAGGCCGAGCAAGGCCGGGTCGATGGTGCCGGAGTTGTTCAGGTTGATGTTGGCCCCGGTCAGGTTGATCACCTTGCCGCCGAGGGTGGAGTTCATCTGCGCGCCGTTGGTGACGTTGACCGTCACGCCGCTGCTGGCGCTGCTGTAGTCATTGAGAAACAGCGGCAGCGTCGGAACACCCGAACAGGTGATCGTCGAGCCCGCGGCCGAGCAGGTGGCGAACGCCTGCTCGCTGACCCCGCCGAACAGAAGTCCGGCGACGCTCAGGTGCACTGCAAGGGAAAGTGGGGAAAAGCGCGAAACGAGGGCGACACCAAACCTTGCTTCCACGGGTTACTCCTTTCGTGGCCAATTTCATCCTTGAAGGCGTGCGGCGGCAAGATCCAACACGCGTATCAAGCGTATGACGGTCATCAGATAAACCGTCTATTCCAGACACACGCTAGTTGATGCCCTGCGATGGGGCATTGATTAAATAGTGTTAATACTTTTGTGCGATAAGGCGCTGCGGTGATACTTCCAGCCGTTCTGAACAGGGTTTTGAGGTGCTTGATACGAGCCAGGCCCGCACCTGACCGAGGTGCCAGATAAACCACCGAATTGATCGATTTTTCAGGGCATTGCGAAAATTGGTACGGCTTGTGCAAACGTTTGCGAGTCGCTGTTGACCGCATTTTCGTAACAAAACCGTACAGCCCCGAAAAACCGGGCCCTGATCCGCAAAAAGGACTTTGAATGCACGCTTCTTCCTGCCGCCGCCGTCGTGGTGCGCGACCGTTTGCTGTTTCCCTGCTACTGGCCGGCGTTACCGGATTTCTCAGCCACACTGCGCTGGCGCAACCTGCCTTGCCCGAGGAATCCGCCCAGGGCGAAGCCCTAAGCCCCGAAGCCAGCCCGCCGAAAAAAGGCGCGTACCTGTCGGACTGGTACAACCAGGACCTGATGCTGATCGGCAGCAAGGACATCAGCTTCGGCCCGCAACCGGCCGACGATATTTACCTGGAATACGAATACTTCGGGCGCAAAGGGCCGTTCGAGCTGTACGGCTACATCGACATTCCGAAGATCTTCAACATCGGCAACAGCCACGACAAAGGCGTGTGGGATCACGGCTCGCCGGTGTTCATGGAGCACGAACCGCGCATTTCCATCGACTATCTCGCCGGCCGCAGCCTGGCCATCGGGCCGTTCAAGGAATGGTACGTGGCGTTCGACTGGATCTACGACCACGGCAGCCGCAAGGAAAACCGCGCCAACACGCTGTACAGCGGTCTGGGGACCGACATCGACACCCACTCGCGGGTCAACCTGTCGGCCAACCTGTACGGGCGCTACCAGTGGGAAAACTACGGCGCCAGCAACGAATATTCGTGGGACGGCTACCGTGCGCAGCTGAAGTACATCGTGCCGATCGACAAATTCAGCAACGGTGCCTCGCTGACCTACATTGGTTTCACCAACTTCGACTTCGGCTCGGACCTGCACAAGGACAACCCGGCGCGCACCGCCAATGCCACGGTGGCGACCAACGTGTTGCTGTACTCCTTCACCCACCTGCGTTTCACCCTGGTCGGCCGTTACTTCCACAACGGCGGCAACTGGGAGGACGGCAGCGAGCTGAACTTCGGCGACGGCAACTTCCGCGCACGTTCCAACGGCTGGGGTTACTACGCCGGCATCGGTTATCAGTTCTGAATCCAGGAGCCATCATGAAAGCAATGACGCGTGTATCACTGGCCGTTGCGGCCCTGCTCTCCTCCACCGCCTGGGCGGCCGAGGCGCCGATTCAACCGAAAGTGGTGCTGATCACCATGTTCGCCCCGGAGGCGCAAAACTGGATCGAGCGCCTCGAACTCAAACAGGAAATCCGCGTGCCGGGCCTGTCGGCCGAGTACCCGACCATCCGCTGCAACACGCAGCAGGTGTGCCTGATGACCACCGGCATGGGCCAGACCAACGCCGCTGCCTCGACCCTGGCACTGGCGCTGTCACCGAAATTCGACCTGCGCAAAAGCTACTTCCTGATCGCCGGGATTGCCGGCATCAGCCCGAAACACGGAACCATCGGCACCGCTGCCTGGGCGCACTATCTGGTGGAGTTCGGCACCCAGTGGGAACTGGATTCACGCGATGCGCCGTCGAGCTGGCCGACCGGTTACCTCGGCATCAACACCAAAGGTCCGAACGAAAAACCGCCGCTGGACTACAAGACCGAGGTCTTCGAACTCAACCCGAAACTGCAGGCCAAGGCCTTCGCCCTGAGCCACAAGGTCGAACTGAGCGAGAGCAAGGAGTCGGCCGCGTGGCGCCAGAAATACCCGGCAGCACCGGCCAATCAGCCGCCGGTGGTCACCCGCTGCGACACGCTGGCGGGCAACACCTGGTTTTCCGGCACGCGTCTGAGCGAACGCGCCGAGGTCTGGACCAGATTGCTGACCGACAACAAGGGTGAATACTGCACCACCCAACAGGAAGACAACTCCACCTACGAGGCTTTGTTGCGCGCCAGCCGCGAAGGTCTGGTGGACGTGCAGCGCCTGGCCGTGGTGCGCGCCGGCTCCGACTTCGACCGCCCGGCGCCGGGCGGCAGCGAAGTGGACAACCTGCTCAAGTACGCCGATCAGGGCGGATTTGTCCCAGCACTGGAAAACCTCTACCGCACGGGGAACCCGCTGGTGCAGGACATCCTGAAGCACTGGTCGGCGTGGGAGCACGGCGTGCCGGACGCATAAGGATCAAGGCATCAGGATGACCTTGTCGCCGCTGCCCTGATTGACATCGGCATAGCGCGCCAGCCCTTCGGCCAACGGTGCTTCGACCAGTCCTTGCGGCAGTGGCAGCAGGTCTTCGTCGAAGAACCGGCCGAACTGCTCGAGCATCGCCGCACAGGCTTCAACGCCGTACAGCAACGAGTTGATGCCGACCACGGAGCCCCCCTTGCGATACAGGGCCAGCGCCGGCAGTTGTACATGACCGTCCACCGGCGCAGCGATGATCGCGATACGCCCGAACGGCGCCAATGCGGAAACCGAAGCCGGCAGCCAGAACCCGGTGGTGTCGAAGATCACGTCGGCGCCGCCGCGGTACACCGCATTGACCTGCGCGCCGAGCTCTTCAGGCTTGTCCAACTGGATCGTCTGATAACCCTGCGCCTGCAAATCCTCGACCTGCTCCGGCCGCCGCGCCGCCGCCAGCAACTGCGCGCCACGCACCTTGGCCAGCGCCAGTGCCGCCGTCGCCACCGCCCCGCCACCGATCACCAGCAAACGGGTTTCGGCATTCACCAGACTGCGCTCCAGCGCATCCCACGCCGTGGTATAAGGCACGCCGAGGCTGGCGGCCTGGGTGAAACTCAGGTGCGAAGGTTTGTGCGCCACGCCATTGGCCGGCAGTTTGACGAACTGCGCATGGGAGCCATCGGCGAAAAAACCCAGCTCACGCCCGGTGCCCCAGACTTCCTGACCGATCAACGCTTGCGGCCCTTCAACCACCACCCCGGCAAAGTCCCGACCGGGAATGCGCGGCAGCGTGGTGTACGGGAAACGCCCGAGCACGTTCTTCACATCACTGGGATTGAGGCCCGCAGCCTTGATCTGCACCAGTACCTCGTCGGCCCCCGGCACCGGCGTCGGCACCTCGACGAAGCGCAGGGAAGACAGGTCGCCGGTTTTATCGAATTGCAGTGCTTTCATGAGTTCATCCACCGAATGAAAAAAGGAAATTCAGGACAACCAGCCGCTGACCAGTTGCCGGCCCAGAGGCCACAACTGCTCGCCCGCCAGCATGCCCAACAGGCCGACCAGCGCGATGGCCGGTGGCGCCGGCGAACGGAAATCCAGCGCGCCATACAACAGGCCGACGCCCAGACCGATGCCCAGGGAAATCAGGTAGTTCATGGGATCACTCCGCCACATAAAGGGAATGGGCAAAGTCTAGGGAAGGCTGTGCGAAAGCACCGGCCAAGGACTTCTGAATTTCGGCCAAATCAGCCCGGAAGCTGACCGGCACCGAACTGCGAAGGCGCCACGCCCAGCTCACGACGGAACATATCGCTGAAACTGCTTGGCGAATAACCCAGCTCCCGGGCAATCGCGCTGACCGGCACGCCCTGGATCAACTCGGCCACTGCCGTCGCCAGTTGCACCTGCCGCCGCCACTCGGCGAAGCCCATGCCCAGACCTTCCTTGAACAACCGCGCCAACGTTCGCACGCTGGCCCCGGCGTTTTCGGCATGTTGCTCGAAAGGAATGTCCAGCGACGGCGCGGCCATCACCGCCTGACACAGACTCATCAGCCGCCGGTCGGCGTCGTCCGGCAGCGGGATCTTCAACTGTGAACGCCTTGCGCGTTTCAGCTCCAGCAGCGCCAGACCGACCAGCGCTTCGTAATATTCGGCATCGCCGCTGTCGCCCTGCGCCACCAGCCCGACGATCAGCTCGCGCAGCAAGCCGCCGACCTCGATCACCTGCACCGTCTGATCCAGCGTCGCCGCCAGCGCCGGGCGCAGGTAGATATTGCGCATCTGCAAATCCGACACCACGCGAATCCCGTGAGGCACCCCCGGCGGCAACCACACCGCCCGCTGCGGCGGAACCACCAGCGCCTCGTGCGGGGTTTCGACCCACATCACGCCGCTCATCGCATACAGCAACTGCCCCCAGACATGCTCGTGCGGTTCGATGAACAACCCACGCGGATAGGTGCGCGCCAGCGGCTGCACCGGCACATCGGTATCACTCAGATCGGGGGGCGCGGCGAGGGCCATGGCGAACATTCATCAGAGTTGGCGAAGGCGTCATGGTAACCAGTGCGCCCGGTCAATCGCCATTGATAGATACCGTCGGACAATCCGAGTGAATTTTCCCGGTGCGCAGCGATCCTTCTATTACCACAGGGAGGAAGAACGGCTTTATGAACAACGCAAAACTGTACGTCATCGATTACACCCTTCACGGCACGCCAAAGTCGTTCATTATCCGCTCGGACAAAATGGACAACACCGAGGCGTGGCACTGGGCAAGCTGCGACGCCGGGGTGGGTCGCATCCCGCGCTTCGGCCGGGAGAAAGTGCAAAAGACCAGCAAGCCGATGGCAGAAAAATTCGGCGTGGAAAACGTCACGTGGCGACCGGCAAGCTAAACTTGCGCGCAGGCGGGGAGTATTTCGGGGGAACACACATGACGACCATCAGCAGCCCGGCGCATCTGGACTACAGCCTGGACACTGCCTCCGGCCGAGTCACCCGAAGCATCGACTGCCCGGTTGGCCTGGAACCCGTCGAAAACGATCCCTACTGCTTCGCCCTGCGCGTCCCGGCCCCACAACCGGAAGACCTTGAACAGGCCATAACCGTCGACGTCCGGGTCGAAGGCCGACGCCTGCAAGGCACCGTCCGCCACACCGAACGCCTGGACGACGACAGCCTGAAACTGCAAGTGGAGCCTGACTAGGCTCCACTTTTTCATGCAGCCCGTTATTTCGGGTGCGCGCAATGGCAACCCTTGCCGGAACACTCTTCACCGCCCTTATGGTGATGAGCGCAGGCTTCACAGCAATAGTGCTTGCCGTGCGCCACATAGGAATGCTCGCCTTCCTTGATCTTGCAGCTACATCCCGGGCAATCGCATTTTCTGTCGGCCATGGAACAGACTCCTTTGGTGTTGGTTGTCTGAGGCTGAAGGAACAAGCCGTGCTACCAGTGTAGAAGGTGAAAACCACCAGACAACCCAACAACCAAACCACCCACTCCTCCACCACTCACCACTCACCACGATGAGCGTTAGCTCGAGTACCGCTTTTGCCGTGCCGGCCCCTTCGGCAGGCTGAGTGAAGGGATTCATCCGGGGGTAGGCGCGAAGCGCCGTTCGACGAAGTCGAACACATCGAGAGGAGGTGCAGCGAAGCAAACCGGAGGCGATGCCCCCGGATGAATCCCGTAACGAAGGAACCCCGAGCCCCAGCGAGGGGCCGAACGCAGGGGCCCAGACCTTTGGTTCCTTTGGGGCGTTTGCCAAAGGGACTCGCCGTAAGGGCGAAACCGCCAGTGCCAGCACCCGAAGAAACGGATATGTACCCAATAACCCGGGAACCTGGTCGGCCCAAAGGCCGCCACGTTCAAACAGCCTGCCGAACACTACTGCGATACATGAATACCAGCGCCAGCCCCAAACAAATCATCGCCAATACCCGCGCCCCCGACAGCTCAATCGCCGGATTCCCCAACCACCCAAAATTATCGATCAGCATCCCCATTCCAAGCTGCCCGACAATCACCGCCACCGTGGCCACGGCCGTACCAACGCGCGGCACCGCACCGACCATGACCATCATATAAACCACACCGAACAAAGCACCGCTGAGCTGCCATTTCGGCACGTCCAGCAGGCTGACGGCATGAGCAGGCTCGAAAAACAGGATCAGGAGAGCCGTACTCACCGCGCCGACCACAAACGTCAGAAGGCTGCTGCGCAACACCCCAACAGTCTCCCCCAACCGCCCATTGATCGCCGCCTGCACACTCAACACCGCACCGGCCAACACCACCACCGCCAGCAAAATTACCAGACTCATCTCATCAACCCCGCGCAATCAAAATCAGTGCCGCCACAATCAACCCGAGCGCCAACCACCGCTCGCCGTTGACCTTCTTGCGCGTAGCGCCAAACCAGCCGAAATGGTCAATCAGCACACTCTTGCCCACCTGCCCCGACAGAATCGCGATCATCGTCATCGCAATCCCGATATGCGGCGTCGCCAGCGTCAGCACCACCACGTACATCGGCCCCAGAAACCCGCCGATCAACTGCCAGCGTGGCAAGTCCGTCAACGCCGGGCCTTTCTGAGGCCCTGCAAACAGCAACAGCAAAAACAGAATCGCCGACCCAACCCCGAAGATGCTCAAGGTCGCCCACAAATGCCCGACCTGCTCACCCAGTGGCCCGAGCAACCCGGCCTCCACCGACAAACCCATGCCGGCCAGAATCACCAGCGGTAACAGCAACAATCGCAAACCCGGCCGCGCGACCGGCGCCGGCGCGGTACTCACCTCATCAAACGACTGCATCAACAAAACCTCTGAAGGAAACGATGGCGCGGATTATCGGCTGGCGCAGCTGTGCGATAAATGGGAGCATCCTGACAACACTTTTGCGCAACTCGCATAGCAGGATCAACGATGCACGGGCTCAACGAACTGGGATTCAAGGCGCTAAGGCTGTTTGTGGCGGTGCTCGACCATGGCAGTTTTTCCGAAGTGGCCCGCCGCGAAGGTGTGGCGCCCTCCTCGATTTCCCGGCAAATCCAGTTGATGGAACAGGCGCTGAACCAGCAACTGCTCTATCGCCACACCCGCGCGGTCACGCCGACCGAAGCCGGGCGCATGCTCGGCCACCACGCGCGGCTGGTGCTGGTGCAGCTGGAAGAAGCCGAACAGGCGTTGCAGGAACAGCAAAGCGAACCCACCGGGCTGGTGCGGATCAACGCCCCGGTGGTGTTCGGCCAGCGCCATCTGACGCCATGGCTGGGCCGCTTGTGCGAGCGCTATCCGAAGCTTCAGCTGGACATCCAGCAGACCGACCACTACATCGACCCGCTGCAGGAAGGCGCCGACCTGCTGTTCCGCATCGGCCCGCTGCACGATTCGAGCATGCAGGCACGGATACTGGCGCCGCACCGCTTTCAAGTCGCGGCCAGCCCGGTCTATCTCAAACGTTTCGGCACGCCGCAGCATCCTGAAGACCTGGCCCGCCATCAGTGCCTGGCCTACAAAGGTGCGACCGGACAGCAACGCTGGTTCTTCCGTCAGGATCAGGGCGAGTGGACGCCGTACTCGGTCAAAGGCCCGATTACCGGCAATCATGCAGACACCCTGACCCAGGCCGCTGAGCAGGGGCTGGGGCTGGTGATGTTTCCGTCATGGCTGATTGGCGAGGCAGTGCGTGAGGGCACGCTGGTGCCGGTGTTGGGGGATTATCAGGTGTCGAACAGTGTGGAGCCGCAGCAGATTGCGGTGCTGTGGCCGGGGAGTCGGCGGTTGTCGGTGAAGGTGCGGACGGTGATTGATTTCTTTATCGAGTGTTTTGGGGAGGTGCCGTATTGGGACAGACCCTGACGGCCTGCCCCGGCAACGCCATCAGATACGGAACTGCCCGACCAGCTTGCCCAACCGCTGCCCCAAATCCGCCAGACTCCGCGAAGTCTGCGCCCCCAACTGTGTCTCATCCGCCACGTTATCCACCGCCACCGCAATCTGATGCACGCTACGGTTGATCTCTTCGGCCACGGCGGTCTGCTCTTCAGCGGCACTGGCAATCTGCGCGTTCATCGAGTTAATCGTCGCAATCAAATCCGCCATGGCATCCAGCGATGCCCCCGCCTGATTGGCCTGAGCCGACGTGCCGTCACCCGCCTCGCTGGACCGGCGCATCGCTTCGACCGCCGACTGCGTACCGGCCTGCAAGCGATCAATCATCCCCTGAATTTCCTGCGTGCTGATCTGCGTGCGCGAAGCCAGCGCCCGCACCTCGTCCGCCACCACCGCAAACCCGCGCCCGGCCTCACCGGCCCGGGCCGCTTCGATGGCGGCGTTGAGTGCCAGCAGGTTGGTCTGCTCGGCAATCGAGCGAATCACTCCGAGTACGCCGACAATCGACGATACGTCCTGCTGCAGACTATCTAGAGACACGCCGCTGCTGCGGATGTCGTCCACCAGCGCATGAATCTGCTTGATGCTGCCGGCCACCACGCGTTTGGCAGTCTGGCCTTCTTCGTCGGTCTGCTGCGCCGCAACGGCGGCGTTCTGTGCGCTCTTGGCGACTTCTTGCGCGGCGGCGGACATTTCGTTGATCGCCGTGGCCACCTGATCGGTCTCGTGGCGTTGACGCTCCATGGCCTGATCCGAACGCTGGGCCTGATCCGAGACTTGCGTCACCAGCCCGGTCAGTTGTGTGGTCATCTCGGTGATCTGCCGCACCAGGCCGTGGATCTTGTCGACGAAGCGGTTGAACGAGCCGGCCAGTTCGCCGAGTTCGTCCTGACTGGTGATGGTCAGACGGCGGGTCAGGTCGCCCTCGCCTGCCGCGATGTCGTCAAGGTTGGCTTTCATCAGGTTCAGCGGCCGCAGAATGGTGTTGGCCAGCACCAGCCCCGCCACCGCGATCACCAGCAACACGACCACCGCCACGCCGACGATGCTCAGCACCACGCCTTCCATGCGCTCCTGAACCTGGGCCTGGACCAGCGCCACTTGCGCCTCGATGCCGTCGAGGTTGACCGACGTACCGACCGCCATGTCCCACTTCGCCAGGTATTCGGTGTAGCCGAGTTTCGGCACCAGTACCTGCGCATTGCCCGGCAGCGGCGAGCTGTATTGCAGGTAATGAGTGCCGTCCTTCGCCACTTTCACCAGGTCGCGGTTGACGTAGACGCCGTTCGGGTCGCGGTTGTCCTTGAAGCTTTTGCCCACGCCTTCGGGATCGGTGGACTTGAACAGGCGCACGGTCTCGGAATCGTAGCCGAAGAAGTAGCCGTCCTTGCCGTACTTGATGCCCGAGAGCAGCTTGATCACCTGCGCCCGTGCCTCGTTGTCACCGGGGGCGGCAGCGTCGTAAAGCGGTTTGATGGTGGTCATGGCCACCGCGACATAACTGGCCAGAGTGGCCTTGGCATCGCCCAGCAGGCGTTCGCGGGTCTGTTCGACTTCCTTGTGCGCCTGTTCCTGGAGAATGAACAGCGTGGTCAGGCTGATCACCAGTGCAAAGAGCAAGACCGGAAGGACGGCAAGGGACAGGACTTTAGCCTTGAGACTCAGGCGCATGGGGGCTCACTCTTTTGGTTTTATTGGCGTGGTTAAAGGCGTTAACGGCACGCGAAAGCAAAAGTTGAGCTGAGGTCTAACCAGATCGTTACCACGTTCTGAGCAGTAACGATCCGGTTGGGGTGTTACAAGACCATTGCGGCCATCCAGCCGGCCGCCAGCAACGGCAGGTTGTAGTGCAGGAAGGTCGGCACCACGGTGTCCCAGATGTGGTGATGCTGGCCGTCGATGTTCAGGCCGGAGGTCGGGCCGAGGGTCGAGTCCGAGGCCGGCGAGCCGGTGTCGCCCAGGGCCCCGGCTGTGCCGACGATGCAGACGATCGCCATCGGGCTGAAACCCAGTTGCACGCACAGCGGGACGAAAATCGCCGCCAGGATCGGCACCGTGGAGAAGGACGAACCGATGCCGATGGTCACCATCAGCCCCACCAGCAACATCAGCAGCGCGCCAATGGCCTTGCTGTGATCGATCTGCGCCGCCGCGCTTTCGACCAGCGTGCGCACCTCACCGGTGGCCTTCAATACTTCGGCAAAACCCGAAGCGGCGATCATGATGAAGCCGATCATCGCCATCATTTTCATGCCTTCGGTGAACAGGCCGTCAGTCTCGCGCCACTTGACGATGCCCGACGCCGAGAAAATCAGGAACCCGGCCAGCGCCCCGATAATCATCGAGTCCAGCAGCAGTTGGATAATGAAGGCTGCAGCGATCGCCAGACCGGCAATCCCGATGGTCATCGGGTTGTAGGCGACGCTGACCTGTTCGACCTGTTCGATCTTCTCCAGATCGTAGACACGCTTCTTGCGGTAGCTGAAGAACACCGCCATCAACAGACCAAACACCATGCCTGCGGCCGGAATGGCCATCGCATGCATGACGTTGACCTGGCTTATATCGACGCCGGCCTTGCTGACGTTGGCCAGCAGAATCTGGTTGAGGAAGATGTTGCCGAAACCCACAGGAAACACCATGTACGGCGTGATCAGGCCGAAGGTCATGACGCAGGCGATCAACCGGCGATCCAGTTGCAGCTTGGTCAATACATATAGAAGCGGCGGCACCAGCAATGGAATGAACGCAATGTGGATCGGCAGGATGTTCTGCGAAGCGATCGCCACCACCCACAGCAGGCCGATCAACAGCCATTTGACGCTGCCGCCACCGGATGCGTGCTGGCGATCGACCATCGCCAGGGCCTTGTCGGCCAGCGCATGGGCCAGGCCGGACTTGGCAATCGCCACGGCGAAAGCGCCGAGCAACGCGTAGGACAGCGCCACCGTCGCCCCGCCACCCAGGCCACTGTTGAAGGCCTTGAGCGTGGCGTCGATGCCCAGGCCGCCGGTCAGGCCACCGACCAGCGCACCGACGATCAACGCGATCACCACATGCACCCGGGACAGGCTGAGGATCAGCATGACGCCGACCGCAGCAATCACTGCATTCATTTCACTACCTCAAAAACACGACGGTAAAGCCATTCACCGCCAGACAGGATGAGTCCGGCCGGCAAGCCACGAGGGTCGCCAGCGGATTTGCATAGAGGGTCTTATTAGAAGGGCGCGCACTGTGCCGCAGAGCGCGCGCAGTGTCAAAGCGACCGGTCGCGTCACTGTGTAACTTTCCATGATCAAACCGGCGACAACGGCATATCCGCCACAAAGTGCGTCAATTCGCCATATTGCGTTTGCGCCATAAAGAAAGTCGAAACGCGGCCGTTACAGTGCAAAGTCTCAGATATTTATCGAATAAGGACGTCTCCATGTCGCTCAGACAACTTTCCATCCAATGGAAAATCACCCTGCTCGCCGGCCTCTGCCTGGCCGGTATCGTGACCCTGTTGGTGGGTCTTTCGCTGTATCGCATGGAGCACAGTTCCGAACTGGTCAAAGCCTCCAGCATGGAGATGCTCACCGAATCGGCCCAGGCGCGCATCGAATCCCAGGGCGAAGTTCAAGCCGCGGGCATTCGTCAGCAGTTTATGGACGCCTATCAATATGGCCACGGATTCTCGCGTCAGGTGCTGTTCCTGCGCGAACAGGCCGAGAAGCGTTTTCTCGATGCCTTCGACCTGCGCGAAGACATGACCCGTCAGGTGAAATCCGCACTGCAAGCCAACCCGGAGCTGCTCGGCCTGTCGCTGGTGTTCGAAGCCAATGCACTGGACGGCAAGGACGAGCTGTTCGCCGGGCAAAGTGAATTAGGCAGCAACGACAAGGGCCGCTTCGCCCTGTACTGGTCGCAGCCGACGCCGGGCAAAGTGACCTCGATGGCACTGCCGGAAAGCGACATGGCCGACACCAGCACCGGCCCCAGCGGCCAGGCCGCCAACGCCTGGTTCACCTGCCCGCGCACCACGCTCAAGCCGTGCGTGATCGAACCGTACTTCTATGTGATCGACGGGCAAAAGGTGCTGATGACCAGCATCGTGTTCCCGCTGATGGTCAACGGCAAAGTCATCGCCTCGCTGTCGGTGGACATCAACCTCAACAGCCTGCAGGCGATCAGCCAGGGCGCGAGCAAAAAGCTCTATGACGGCCAGACCGCCGTGAGCATCATCAGCCCCGCCGGCCTGCTCGCCGGTTACAGCCCGGACGCCAACAAACTCAGCCAGCGTCTTGATGTCGTGGACACCACCAGCGGCGCCGAACTGCTGCGCTTGCTGGCTTCGAGCAAAACCGTCAGCAGCCTGCACAGCAACGCGCAGCTGAAAGTGCTGTCGCCGTTCCAGCCGATTCCAGGTGGTCCGTCGTGGGGCGTGCTGCTCGATGTGCCGGAGAAAGTGCTGGTGAGTCGCGCCGAAGCGCTCAAGCAACAACTGGATGCCAGCAACACCTCGGGCACCCTGATCGAACTGAGCCTTGGCGTGCTTGCAGCACTGCTCGGCCTGCTGCTGGTGTGGCTGATGGCACGCAGCGTGACCAAGCCGATTCTCGGCGTGGCGCACATGCTGGAAGACATCGCCAGCGGCGAAGGCGACCTGACCCGTCGTCTGGCCTACGACAAGAAAGACGAACTCGGTCAGTTGGCCGGTTGGTTCAACCGCTTCCTCGACAAGCTGCAACCGATCATCGCCGAGGTGAAACGCTCGGTGCAGGATGCGCGTAACACCGCGGACCAGTCTTCAGCCATTGCGACCCAGACCAGCGCCGGTATGGAGCAGCAATACCGTCAGGTCGATCAAGTGGCCACCGCGTCCCACGAAATGAGCGCCACCGCCCAGGATGTGGCCCGCAGCGCCGCGCAAGCCGCCGAAGCGGCCAAGGATGCCGACCGCGCCACGCGTCAGGGCCTGACCGTGATCGACCGCACCACCGCCAGCATCGACACCCTGGCCGCCGACATGAGTGCGGCGATGGTCCAGGTCGAAGGCCTGGCCGCCAACAGCGAGAAGATCGGCACGGTGCTGGAGACCATCCGCGCCATCGCTGAGCAGACCAACCTGCTGGCTCTCAACGCCGCCATCGAAGCCGCCCGTGCCGGTGAAGCCGGACGTGGCTTTGCGGTGGTCGCCGACGAAGTGCGCAACCTCGCCCGCCGCACCCAGGAATCGGTGGAAGAAACCCGCCAGGTGATCGAGCAACTGCAAAATGGCACACAGGATGTGGTCGGTTCGATGGGCAACAGCCATCGTCAGGCCCAGGGCAGTGTCGAACAGGTCGGCCAGGCCGTAACCGCACTGCGCCAGATCGGCGATGCGGTGACCGTGATCAGCGACATGAACCTGCAAATCGCCAGCGCCGCTGAAGAACAGAGCGCGGTGGCCGAAGAGATCAACAACAACGTGGCGACGATTCGTGACGTGACGGAGTCGCTGTCGGGGCAGGCGAATGAATCGGCGCGGGTGAGTCAGTCGCTCAATAGCCTGGCGAATCAGCAGCAGAGTTTGATGGATCAGTTTCGGGTCTGACGCTCAAACCCGCTCACCACAGATTCCTGTGGGGGGCGGGTTCACCGCCGAGGCAACTGAATCTCCACCTTCAACCCACCCCACTCACTCTCTCCCAACACCAGAACCCCACCCCACGTCTCAACGATATCCCGCACAATTCCCAGCCCCAACCCATGCCCATGGGTCTGCTCATCCAGCCGCGTGCCCCGGCTGAACACCTGAGCCCGCTGCGCCTCGGGAATCCCCGGCCCATCGTCTTCCACGCTCAGCACAAAACCTTCAGCCGTCTCGACCACGCTCAGCCGCACCTCGGCATCCGCCCACTTGCAGGCGTTGTCCAGCAGGTTGCCGAGCAGTTCCAGCAGGTCTTCACGATCCCACGGCAATTGCAGCCCGGTCGGCGCGACGTAGCTCAACGAAAGGTGTTCGCCGTGGATCATGTTCAATGTCGCCAGCAACCCCGGCAGCTCCGCATCGCAATCAAACAGTGCCCCCGGCAGTGCATCACCGGACAGCCGCGCACGGTTGAGCTCGCGGTTCAGCCGTTGCTGCACCTGTTCCAGTTGTTCCTTGAGGATCTTGCGCAACTCGGGATGGGGATCGAGTTTTTCGTTCGAGGCCAGGCTCAGCAGCACCGCCAGCGGGGTTTTCAGCGCGTGCCCCAGATTGCCCAGGGCATTGCGCGAACGCTTGAGGCTGTCTTCGGTGTGGGCCAGCAAATGGTTGATCTGCGCCACCAGCGGTTCCAGTTCTGCCGGCACTTGCTCATCGAGTTGTGAGCGCTGGCCTTGCTGCAACTGGGCGATCTGTTCGCGAGCCTTTTCCAGTGGTCGCAAGGCGCGGTGCACGGTCAGCCGCTGCAGAATCAGGATCAGCAGCAACCCGGCCAGTCCAAGGCCCAGCCCGATCTGGCGCATGCGCTGGAAGCTCTCGCGCACCGGGGTGTAATCCTGGGCAACGCTGATGGAGATCGACAGGCCGAGCCGTCGATAGTCGGAGCGCAGGACCAACAATTGCTGTCCGTCCGGGCCCAGTTGCAGGTTGCTGTGCAGACCGGGCTCCGGCAGCAGCGGCAGGTCCTGATCCCACAAGGAGCGTGAACGCCAGTGACTGTCGGCAAAGTCGATGCGGAAATAATGGCCGGAAAACGGTCGCTGATAAGCCGGCGACAGGTGTCGCTCGTCCAGTTGCAAGCCTTGCGGGCCACGGACCAGCGCCACCAGCAGGCTCTCGCTGTCGTTGCGCAGACCGGCTTCGAGGTAACGCTGCAAACCGACTTCGAACAGCCACAAACTGGTTTGCGCCAGCACCACGCCGACAACCACCATCACGCTGATCAGGCCGAGACTCAAGCGGCGCTGGATCGATCTCACGAAGCCTGTCCGCCGAACAGATAACCCTGGCCGCGCCGGGTTTCGATCACGCTTTTGCCAAGTTTGCGCCGCAGGTGATTGACGTGGACTTCCAGCACGTTGGAGTCGCGCTCGGTTTCACCGTCGTAGAGGTGTTCGGCGAGGTGGCTTTTGGAAAGAATCTGCTCCGGGTGCAGCATGAAGTAACGCAGCAGGCGGAACTCGGCGGCGGTCAGTTGTATGTCGGCGCCGTCACGCACGACACACTGTCGGCCCTCATCCAGATGCAACCCCGCAGCCTTGAGCGTCGGCTGGTTGGCCTGCCCCTTGGAGCGGCGCAGCAGCGACTGGATGCGCAAATACAGTTCTTCCGGGTGAAAGGGTTTGGTCAGGTAATCGTCGGCACCGGCCTTCAGGCCTTCGATGCGCTCGGCCCAGGAATCCCGGGCCGTGAGGATCAGCACCGGCGTCGCCAGCCCGCCGGCACGCCATTGCGCCAGCACTTCAAGGCCCGGCACGCCCGGCAGGCCGAGGTCAAGCACGATCAGATCATAGGGTTCGCTGCGGCCCTGATAGACCGCATCGCGACCGTCCGCCAGCCAGTCCACGGCATAACCCTGGCGTTGCAGGCCGGCGATCAGCTCATCGGCCAGAGGGACGTGGTCTTCCACCAGAAGCAAACGCATCGATCAATCTTCCTTGTCTTTCAGCAAACGGCCGGTGGCGGCTTCGAAATGCAGCTCGCGGGCCTCGCCTTCGGCGGTCAGGAGCTCGATTTCATAGATATAGACATCGTGTTTCTCTTCCAGCTCGGCTTCCAGCAATTTGGCACCGGGATAGCGTTCCATCGCGTTATGCAGCACCTGCTCCAGCGGCAGAATCACGCCTTGCTGACGCAGGCGCAGGGCTTCGTCCTGATTCAGGTCACGAGCAAGCGTCACCGAGCAGAACGTAACAAGCGCCAGGGCCAGAAGTCCCGTGGCGCGCGTCGATGAATACGGCAAAAACAGTTTCATTAAGTGTCCTGATGATCCCTGCGCAGCAGCCCGTCGCTCGCGTCCAGTTCCATTTCCCATTCCACGCCTTGCGAATCTTTCAGCTCGATCTGGTACAGATAAATGCCGTAACGCTTTTCCAGTTCGATATCGATGACGGTCGAATCCGGATGGCGAGTCATGACCGTGGCCTTGACCGTTTCAATCGGCACAATGGTACCAGCGTCGATCAGTTTTCGGGCTTCATCCGCCAGCAGATCGCGGGTATGGGCGAGGTTCGAGGTCAGACCGTAGAGGAGCAGCGCGATGAACAGGGGCGCGAGAATTTTCATGGGTTTTCCTGATTTCCGGTGTTTCTTCCTGAGCGCCACCTTAGTGATTCGAACTTAACTGAAGCTGAATGGCCATCACCGGGCCAGTTTCAGCAAGGCCGGCAACATGTGCTTATAATCTTTCGCTTGCTAACGATCGAGACCGGTATGACAGCCATCCACATCAAGTTCCCTGCCCTCACCCTCAAGGCCGGCCCGCGCGCCATGGCACGCATCCGCGCCCAGGGCCTGAACGCTGCCGACGTCGGTACTCTGCCCGGCGCAGCCGGCGGACCGAAGGCGCTGGGGATTCAGGGGCTGGATCTGGCGCTGTTCGGCGAGTGGCTGCCGGCGGCACCGCGTGACCGGTCGCTGATCGGTGCGTCGGTCGGCTCCTGGCGCTTCGCCAGCGCCTGTCTGCCGGACGCCGCCGAAGGCATTCGCCGCCTCGGTCATCTGTACACCGAGCAGAACTTCAACAAGGGCGTGACCATCAGCGACGTCAGCCGCAGTTCGCAGCGCATGCTCGACGATCTGCTCGACGGCCGCGATGCGCTACTGCTCGACAATGCCCATTACCGCTTGAACATCATGGTGGTCAAAAGCCACGGCGGGCTGGCGAACGACCATCGTGGCCGGCTCGGGCTGGCGCTGGGTTCGGTGATCGCCGACAACTTGCGGGGCCGGGCGCGGTTGTCGCGGCACTTCGAACGGCTGATCATCCACGACCCGCGCCTGGCGCCGCCGGTGCATGCACTGAACGATTTCCCGTCGCGTTTCGTCGCCCTCAATGCCGGCAACCTGCGTCAGGCGCTGCTGGCCTCGGGGTCGATCCCGATGGTCATGGAAGGCGTGCGCGACCTGCCGGGTGCCGGCGCCGGCACCTTTCGTGACGGTGGCCTGCTGGACTATCACCTCGACCTGCCCTACAGCGGCGACGGCATCGTGCTCTATCCGCACTTCACCGACCGGGTGATCCCGGGCTGGTTCGACAAGACCCTGCCGTGGCGCAAGGCCTCAACCGAGCGCCTGCAGGACGTGCTGTTGCTGGCGCCGTCCAAGGAATACCTGGCGCGCCTGCCCTACGGCAAACTCCCTGACCGTAACGACTTCAAGCGCTTCATGGGCGATGCACCGAGCCGGCAGAAATACTGGCGCGCGGCGATGGACGAAAGTCGCCGGCTGGGCGATGAATTCCTTGAACTGACTGCCAATGGTCGCCTCGCCGAGCGCTTGCTGACCCTTTAGTCAGCACAGCCGGGAACAAGCTGATAAACTCGCCGCCTGCCCGAATTCGCTGCGGCGAACGCCATCTGAACAGAGCTGAAATCACTGTGGAAATCTTCAAGGAATTTACGTTCGAATCCGCCCACCGCCTGCCCCACGTACCGGACGGCCACAAGTGCGGACGCCTGCACGGTCACTCGTTCAAAGTGGCGATTCACCTGAGCGGCGACCTCGATCCGCACACCGGCTGGATCCGTGATTTCTCCGAGATCAAGGCGATTTTCAAGCCGCTGTACGAGCGTCTGGATCACAACTACCTGAACGACATTCCGGGCCTCGAGAACCCGACCAGCGAAGTGCTGGCCAAGTTCATCTGGAATGAATTGAAGCCCCTGCTGCCGGAACTCAGTGCGATCCGCATCCACGAAACCTGCACCAGCGGTTGCATCTATCGCGGCGAGTAAATCTCGCGACACAAAAAAACCACCGAGACCGGTGGTTTTTTTACGCCTATGCTTTTTGGCTCGAACCCGCCAAGAGGACAGGCCCATGACGGACTGGCTGCTGGATCAGGTCTTTGATTTCAACGGACGGCAGATTCGCCACGGAGTGCGTGGCGACGGCCCGCCGCTGGTGTTCGTGCACGGCACGCCCTTCTCTTCCTGTGTGTGGCAGCGCATCGCGCCGCATTTTTTTGCCACGCATCGGGTGCATTACTTCGACTTGCTGGGCTACGGGCGCTCCGAGCAACCGGACGCCGACGTCTCCCTCGGCGTGCAGAACGAATTGCTCGCGCAGTTGCTGGATCACTGGGGCCTGCAACGCCCGGACGTGGTCGCCCACGACTTCGGCGGCGCCACCGCCCTGCGCGCGCATCTGCTCAACGGCAAGGATTACCGCACCCTGACCCTGATTGACCCGGTGGCGCTGACGCCCTGGGGCTCGCCGTTCGTGCAGCACGTGCGCCAGCATGAAGCGGCGTTCAGCGGCCTGCCGGATTACATCCAGCGCGCCATCGTCCCGACCTACATTCGCGGGGCCATTCACCGGGATATTCCCGATGATGAACTGGCGCCCTACGTGCAGCCGTGGCTGGGTGATCCGGGGCAAGCGGCGTTCTACCGGCAGATCGCGCAGATGGATCAGCGCTACACGCAGGAAGTACAACCGCTGTACCCGACGATCCGCTGCCCGGTGCAGATTCTCTGGGGCGAAGAGGATCAGTGGATTCCCATCGAACGCGGACGCGAGCTGCACAACATGATCCCCGGATCGCAGTTTCATCCGATCCCGAATGCCGGGCATCTGGTGCAGGAAGATGCGCCGGAAGCCATTGTCGCCGCGCTGCTGCGTTTTCTCTGAGCCGAAAAATAACCGGCCTGATGGCTCCCACATTGTGCTTCAGCGGAGGCAGGCGCACCGCTTTCGCGCCAAATCCGCTCCCTCGTCTATACATAATCTCGCCAATCGGTAACTGGCACGACCGCTGCAACCTCTTCGCGTCCTCCCCTTTCCAGCAAGGAACGCCCGCCATGACGCAGAACGATCCCGGCAACGACTACCCCCTGAGCGAAGTCCCCATGCACGCAAAGGCCTGGCCTCGACGGCCATGGTGCTGCTGGGCTTCACCTTCTTCACCGCGACCATGTTTGCCGGCGGCAAGCTCGGCGTGGCGTTCGGCTTTGGCGAGATGATGGCGGTGATCATCATCGGCAATCTGCTGCTGGGCCTGTACGCCGCAGCGCTGGGTTACATCGCCTTCAAGAGCGGCCTGAATTCGGTGCTGATGGGGCGTTTCTGTTTTGGCGAGGTCGGCAGCAAGCTCAGCGACCTGATCCTGGGTTTCACCCAGATCGGCTGGTACGCCTGGGGTACGGCGACGGCAGCGGTGGTGCTCGGCAAAAATTTCGCCCTGGACGACGGCACGGTGCTCGGGTTGATGGTGCTGTTCGGCCTGGTGTTCTGCGCCACGGCGTACGTCGGGTATCGCGGGCTGGAGATTCTGTCGTACATCGCGGTGCCGGCCATGATGTTGCTGCTGATGCTGTCGATGTGGGTGGCCACGGTGAAGGTCGGCGGCCTTGATGGTTTGCTGGCCGTGGTGCCGACCGGTTCGCTGGACTGGTCCACCGCCATCACGCTAGTGTTCGGCACCTTCGTCAGCGGCGCGACCCAGGCCACCAACTGGACGCGTTTCTCACGCTCGGCGCGGGTCGCGGTGCTGGCCAGCCTGATCGGCTTTTTCATCGGCAACGGTCTGATGGTGCTGATCGGTGCCTATGGCGCGATCGTCTATCAGCAGCCCGACGTGGTTGAGGTGTTGCTGCTGCAAGGTTTCGCCATGGCGGCGATGGCGATGCTGTTGCTGAACATCTGGAGCACCCAGGACAACACCATCTACAACTTCGCCGTCGCCGGTTGCAACCTGCTGCGCACCGGTCGGCGCAAGACCGTCACCCTGGCCGGTGCGGTGATCGGTACGCTGCTCGCGCTGTTGGGCATGTATGACATGCTGGTGCCTTATCTGATCCTGCTCGGCACCGTGATTCCACCGATTGGCGGCGTGATCATGGCGGACTTTTTCTTCCGCTGGCGCGGTCACTATCCGCGTCTGGCCGACGCACGGCTGCCGGCCTTCAACTGGCCGGGGCTCGGGGCCTACGCCGTTGGCACCCTCGCGGCGTTTCACTCGCCGTGGATCGCGCCGCTGGTGGGGATCGCCGCTGCCGCGCTAACGTATGTCATCGTCACCGGCCTGCTGGGCGCCCGCCGCGCCAGCGCGCCACTACAAGACCTATAAGAAGGATTTGCCTGATGCACATCATCAACGCCCGCCTGCGCAACCAGGAAGGTCTGCACGAATTGCACCTGGAGGACGGCCTGATCCGCAGCATCGCGCGCCAGACCGAAGCGCCGACCCTGGGCCCCGACGACCTCGACGCCGGCGGCAATCTGGTGGTGCCGCCCTTCGTCGAGCCGCACATTCACCTCGACGCCACCCTGACCGCCGGCGAGCCGCGCTGGAACATGAGCGGCACGTTGTTCGAAGGCATCGAATGCTGGGGCGAGCGCAAGGTCACCATCACCCAGGAAGACACCAAAACCCGGGCGAAAAAGACCATTCAGACACTGGCCGCCCACGGCATCCAGCACGTGCGCACCCACGTCGACGTCACCGACCCGCAACTCACCGCGCTCAAGGCGATGCTCGAAGTGCGCGAGGAAAGCCGGCACCTGATCGACCTGCAGATCGTCGCGTTCCCTCAGGAAGGCATCGAGTCGTTCCGCAATGGTCGCGAACTGATGGAAGAAGCGATCCGCATGGGCGCGGACGTGGTCGGCGGGATTCCGCATTTCGAATACACCCGCGACCAGGGCGTCAGCTCGGTGAAGTTTTTGATGGACCTGGCCGAACGCACCGGCTGCCTGGTGGACGTGCACTGCGACGAAACCGACGACCCGCATTCGCGCTTCCTTGAAGTGCTGGCCGAAGAGGCCCGCAGCCGCGACATGGGCGCACGCGTGACGGCCAGCCACACCACCGCGATGGGCTCCTACGACAACGCCTACTGCGCCAAACTGTTCCGCCTGCTCGGGCACTCGGGGATCAGTTTCGTCTCCTGCCCGACCGAAAGCATTCACCTGCAGGGCCGCTTCGACAACTTCCCGAAACGCCGTGGCGTGACCCGCGTCAACGAGCTGCTCGAAGCCGGGATGAACGTTTGTTTCGGTCAGGACTCGATCGTCGACCCGTGGTATCCGCTGGGCAACGGCAACATCCTGCGCGTGCTCGAAGCCGGGCTGCACATCTGCCACATGCTCGGTTACCGCAATCTGCAAAGCGCACTGGACCTGGTCACCGACAACAGCGCCAAAGCCATGCACCTCGGCGAGCGTTATGGCCTGGAACAGGGTCGCCCGGCGAATCTGTTGATCCTGTCGGCGGACAGCGATTACGAAGTCATCCGCAGCCAGGGCCTGCCGCTGTATTCGATCCGTGGCGGCAAGGTGTTGATGAAGCGGCAGATGCCGGTGGTGGAGTTCGTCTAAGGTGTAGAGGTCGGCGTCGCAACGGCGCCGACCTTTCCCGATGGACGCCCTGTCATGCCGTAGTTCGCGCGTAGTTGCTCCGCTGCCATCCTCATTGCTGCATGAGGACGCGACATGAACCCCAAAACTGCTTCCGATCCCATGGCCACGCTGTATCGCGAAGGCCGTCATACGTTCATCGATCTGGTGCCCGATGGCGGCGCCCGGCTCGATGCCTTGTTTCATACCGCTCCCGCGTTGGGCGAACTGGCCGTTGGCGTGGTGTACGGGCATTTGCATTCGCGCCCCGGTCTCGACCCGCGATTGCGCGAGGCCGTGTCATTTGCCTCCGTTGTGGCATCGGGCATGGTGGGGCCACCGCTGAGCGTGCACCTCAAGACCGGGCTCGCATCGGGCCTGGCGCCCGGCGAAATGACCGAGGTGCTGCTGCAAGCCTCAGCCTTTGCCGGTTTTCCGCGAGCTGTCAGTGCGGCGGAGCAGCTCAATCATTTATTTGCAGAAGCAGGCCTGGCCTCACCGCCACCGCCCACGCCAAGAGAAATCTCTCTGAAATTCTGCACAGCGGTTCGTGAGGGCCACCCACCGATCCCGGTCAGTGCGGCGGTGAAACGGCAACTGCGCGACGCTGACCGGCTGGCGATACAGGCCTGTGCGGCGCAAGCGGTCATCGTCGAATGTTTCAAGGATGCTCAAACCACTCCGCAGGCACTGCTGCATCTGACGGTGGACACCGCTGGCGTGATTGCAGTGAAACTGTTCAAGGCTTACTGATTCAAGGGATCTGAAGGTTATGGGTCGGGGCGGCCTTATCGCAAAACGATAGAGCCGCCCTGTCAGATCTGACAGGCGACAACCGCAGCGAACCGGCTCACAGTGAAGTCCAAGGGATCCATCGTTCCCGGGGGGACGATCATGAAAGGGACTTCACCTTTTTGTCTGATGCGCGGTGCCGAACAGACGCACGCCAGTCAGTTCACCGCCCTGTTCCTCCAGTAATACCGGCGCTGTCCCGCCCGGCATGACCACCTGCACCTCTCCCGCCGACACCCAGCCCGCCCGCCACGCCGCACACGCCACCGCGCTGGCACTGGTGCCGGAAGACGCCGTCGGGCCTTCGCCCCGTTCGAATACTCGCGCGGCGATGCGTTGATCGCCTGCGTGCATCGCCCATTGCAGATTGACCCCGGCCGGGCACGGCTGGCCGGCGCCGACGGGCATGGCGAAGGCGATGGCGGTCAGGCTGTCGGCCAGCGGCAACTCAAGCATCTGCGCGTTGCCCGGCAGTGCGGCTTCATCCTGCACCAGCGTCACACAATGGGGATTGCCGATGCGCACGAACTGGCTGTGTTCCCAGGCAGGATCGAGTTGCGCCAATGGCCTCACGCGGCTGACTTCCACGTTGTTGAACTGCACGGGTTCAACGCCGACTGCACCGACGGCTGCCGGACCGAAACCGGGTTGCCCGAGATCCAGCCAGAAGCCTTGCACGCCGGCCACCTCGGCCGGTTTGACCGAGGTCGGTACGGGCGACGGCGCATCCTGTTTGTCGTGATGCACCCGCAACGTCACGCCCACTTCCGGCATCAGCTTCTGTTCGAGCAGCGCCTGAGAGAAAATCGTCAGGCCGTTGCCACTGCGCTCGGCCAGTGTGCCATCGGTATTTACGATCAGCAGATCGAAGGGTGGCGAGAACTGGAACGGGCCGATCAACAAGCCATCGCTGCGATGATGTCTGGCACCGGCAGGACGAATCGCGTCAGGCCATTGGCAGAATGTCTCAATGGCCTGCTCGCTCCATGCGGTTCTGAGTAAAGCGGCATCTTCAGCGCTGGCCGGCAGGTTGATGCCCGCCTCACGCACCTGTCGGGGTGAAACCACGCCATAGATATTGCCCCGTGCATCGTAGAACCTGGCCATGCGTCTTCCTGCTCTCACGTTCCTGTCAGCGCTCCACTCTACTGCCTGACGGGATCGACAACCACGCTTAAGCATCAGCAAAAGCGATATCACTTTGCCAAGAAATATTTCGTAGCAACTTCAAAAAAGCCTTCTAAACCGGTGCTTTCATGGCATGTGCGCAACTTTTTGCGCAACTTTTAGCCTTTATGATCCGACTCGGTTCTGGATCAGGTCTTCGCCGACGGTAGAACTTTCAGGAGATTCGGTTTCATTTCAAGGAGCGCCAAATGTTCAATCCGGCTAACGAAACGCACTTCAGCCTGACCGTTGACGGCTCTCAAGGCGGGCAGGTGGGCGACCTGCAAGTCCTGTCGTTCACCGGCACCGAAGGCATCAGCCAGCCGTTCCGTTTCGACCTGGAACTGGTCAGCGAAAACCCGGATCTGGACCTGGAAAAGCTCCTGCACAAACAGGCCTTCCTCGCCCTCGACCCACAGGGCTCGGGCATCCACGGCCAGATCTACCGCGTCGCCCAGGGCGATGCCGGCAAGCGCCTGACCCGCTACAAGGTCTCGCTGGTGCCGCAACTGCAATACCTGCATCACCGCACCAACCAGCGCATCTACCAACAGATGTCGGCGCCGAAAATCATCGCGCTGATCCTCGACGAACACGGCATCAAGGGCAACGCCTACAGCTTCCAACTGAGCCAGCCGTGCCCGGATCGCGACTACTGCGTGCAGTACGACGAAACCGACCTGCACTTCGTCCAGCGCCTGTGCGAAGAGGAAGGCATTCACTACCACTTCCAGCACAGCAAGAAGGGCCATCTGCTGGTGTTCGGCGATGACCAGACCGTGTTCCCGAACCTCGGCCAACCGACCGCCTATGTGCAGGGCAGCGGCATGGTCGCTGAAGAGCCGGTGATCAAAGGCTTCCGGCTGCGCCTGGAAACCCGCACCAGCCGCACCACCCGCCGCGACTACGACTTCGAAAAACCGCGCCTGCAAATGGAAGCGGCTTACAAACCCGATGGCGAGAGCACCGAACCGGATCTGGAAGACTACGACTACCCCGGCCGCTTCATCGACCGCGCGCGCGGCAAGTTCCTCAGCCAGCGCGCCCTCGAACGTCACCGCGCCGACTACCGCCAGGCCGAGGGTCGCGGCGACCAGACCAGACTCGTCAGCGGCCACTTCATGGAAATGTCCGACCACCCGCGCAGCGAGTGGAACGATCTGTGGCTGCTCACCGAAATCTTCCACGAAGGCAAACAGCCGCAAGTCCTCGAAGAGTCGGTGACCAGCGACACCACCGACAACAAGGACGACTTCCACCAGGGCTACCGCAACCGCTTCCTGGCCACCCCATGGGACGTGTTCTACCGCCCGGCGCTGGAGCACCCGAAACCCCGCGTGCTCGGCAGCCAGACCGCCATGGTCACCGGCCCCAAAGGCGAAGAAATCCACTGCGACCAGTACGGCCGCATCAAGGTGCAATTCCACTGGGACCGCGAAGGCCAGGCCGACGACAAAACCAGCTGCTGGCTGCGCGTTTCCAGTTCCTGGGCCGGCGACCGCTACGGCGCCATCTCCATCCCGCGCATCGGCATGGAAGTCCTCGTCACCTTCCTCGAAGGCGACCCCGACCAGCCACTGGTCACCGGCTGCCTGTACCACAAGGAAAACCCGGTGCCCTACGCCCTCCCGGCGAACAAAACCCGCACCGTTTTCAAAACCCTCAGCTCCCCGGGCGGCGGTGGCTACAACGAACTGCGCATCGAAGACAAAAAAGGCGCCGAACAAATCTTCATCCACGCCCAGCGGGACTGGGATGAAAACGTCGAGCACGACCAGAAAATCCGCGTCGGCAATGAACGCCACGACACCGTGGTGAAAAACACCTACACCGAGCTGAAGGCTGAAGAACATCGCACCACGATTTCTGATCGCAAGGTGGAAGTGAAGGCGAATGACCACCTGACCGTGAACCAGGATCAGCACATCAAGCTCGGTACGGCTCAACTGACCAGCGTAGGCAAGGAAATCCACCTCAAGGCCGGGGACAAAATGGTCATCGAGGCCGGCAGCGAACTGACCATCCAGGCCGGTGGCAGCTTCATCAAACTCGATGGCGGCGGCATCACCGTGGTCGGGCCGGTGGTGAAGATCAACGCCGGTGGTTCGGCGGGAACGGGTTCCGGGATTGCGATCCTGATGCCGCTGTTGCCGATTCCTGCGCCGTCGGCCAAGGCCGGCAATCTCATGGTGCCCGCACAACCCGGTGTAATGCCGACCAAGCCCGAGCCACGGGAATACTTTTTCGACATTACCCTGACCGACGTGCCCGGTGATGAAGGTTTCCCGTTGGCCCACACGCTCTGGCAGATCGTCCAGGACGGCGTGGATGAACCGTTGCTCGAAGGTCAGACCGACGACAACGGACGCGTCAATATCGACGAACCGCAACGCCTGAAACTCTCCAGAGCCTATGCCGAAGCCGGCCCGTTGTGGCTGTGCTATCCGGGGCAACGCGTTCCCGTGGCACTGCATGACGAGCCGGCAGACGCCGACAAGGAACGCTTCGCCCTCGCCGCCCTCGACTTTCATGACAGCACACGCCACCGAACCATCAACAGCGCCAGCAACGAACGCAGCAAGCAGGACTTGCTCACCGACGGTGACTTGTACAGCCGACTGCACAGCACGGACGAATGACCATGACGGATTCCGCTACCCCCTACAACGGCGTTCGCCACAAGGAAGTCAGCCAGATCAACACGGCCGCCGGCAAAGCGCTGGCCGCCGTCAATGCGCCAGACTTTTTCATTCAGGACAAGTCTGCCTTCGCGCCCAAGCGCAGTGGCAACCAGGTGCGTTTTTTCACCACTGGCGAGGATTACTACAAGGATCTGGCCAAGGAAATCGCCAAGGCCGAAACCTCGATTTTCATTACCGGCTGGCAGGTCAACTACGACGTCACCCTGGACGGCAAGCAGACCTTGTGGGAATGCCTGAGCAACGCCCTGAAAAAGCCCGGCCTGAAAATCTACGTCATGCCGTGGCTGAGCCCGGCAGCGAGCGTCGGCACTCATGACTTCGAAACCATGCTCGCGGTTTTCCAGCTCAACGCCGGGCTGAAGGTGCCGCGTGCCTTCTGCACACCGGCCATCCAGCAAAGCGACATGAAGGGCCTGGGCTCGACTTTTTCCCATCACCAGAAGTGCGTGGTGATCGACAACAAGATCGGCTATGTCGGAGGTATTGACCTGGCGTACGGGCGTCGCGACGACAACAACTTCAGCCTGGATGCCAGCGACCGCAAGGGTAACGACGCCTACAACCCGGGGATCCCGCATCTGGGCTGGATGGACATGGACAAACACGTCAGTCGAGCCGGCCTGCTGCTGGGCACGCTGTTCGACCTGTCCAGACCACTGGCCGAAACGACCATCGGCACCGAAAAAACCAACGTCAAACTGGCGTTGCCCAGTCGCGCTGCCGTGATCAACGCCGTCGCGGCGATTCAGAACTTCTTCGCCAGCCCGCCCCTGCCCGTTCTGGATCGGGCAATGAAGGCGGGCAAAAGTCTGAAGGAATACGTGTCCTCCATCGATCCTTTGGCCAGGCCCAGGGAATATCTGACCGACGCGGCCATCCGCAATATCACCGCGCTGATCAAACACAACTGGACACGTCTGCCGCTTGCCGAACCGCTCAAGGGCCAGGCTCAAGTGTGGATTCGCGAAGTCGAAAGCAGCGCCGGCAATTTGCAGGCTTCGCTGCGTCTGAAGAGTTACGAGCTGATCAACAACTGGACGAATTCGACCGATCTCGGCCGCCTCGTCGCGATGTTTTGCGACAAGGGTTACGACGCGATGCCCGCAGAAAAAATGGGCTGGCTGAACAACATCGGTCAATTGACCACTTCATTGCTCGGGCACTTTTACGCGTTGCTGCAAGACCGCGTGGCCAATCACCAGGAACCCTTTGTCTATCTCAAACACAAACCGCAGCCGCTGGCTTCGGCAGATTACAGCCGGCTGGACAAGGATCAGCCGCGCATGCCGTGGCAAGACGTTCACAGCCGCATCGAGGGGCCGTCGGTGTACGACCTGTCGCGCAACTTCATCGACCGCTGGAACGGACAACAGGCCTACATCGCCGAGATCAAGAGCCTGGAAAAGACCACTGTCATCGTCGCCCTGATGGAGTGGGTCAACACCCTGGTCAGGGACGCCGGCCTGCCCCACCACCTGGACCTCAACAATCAGATCAGCCTGAAGTTGCCAATGCCCAAACCGGTGTGGATCGACCAGGCCCCGACCCTGCCGACACCGCCACAGACGGCGCAAGGCGGCGTCAGCGTGCAGGTGTTGCGCAGCGCTTCAGCCGCGATGACCACTCAGGAAGCCAAAGGGCGAAACCAGGCCAAGGTCCACCTGCCGCTGCCCGAAGGTTTCAACGTTGGCGGCGTCCAGGACAATTGCCTGCGCGCCATGCTGCAGACCATTTCCAGTGCCCAGCACTTCATCTACATCGAGAACCAGTTCTTCCAGACCGACTTCGGTGACGAGGGCGAACTGGCGGAAGGCCGGCCACTGTCCGGCCCGATGGCCAGCCTGCGCGACCCGTCCACTTTGAACGAGAATTTCGTCGCCCGGATCAAGTTGCGTGAAGCGATGGAAGACCAGGACTTCACCCGGATCGACTGGAAAGAAGTCAACGCCATCAGCAAGGAACCCGGCGAAGAGGCCCGCACCTTTCTCAAAAGTTTCCTGGCGATCTGGCAGACCAACGCACAGGGCTGGCTGACGCAGAAACTGGGAAAAGAACAGAAGCTCACCAACAGCATCGGCAAGGCGCTGGCCGACCGCATCGGCCGGGCAATTGCCGAAAACCGTCCGTTCCACGTGTACCTGATTTTGCCGGTGCACCCGGAAGGCGCGCTGAATGTGCTGAACCTCATGCACCAGATTCATCTGACCATGCAAAGTCTGGTATTTGGCGAACAGAGTCTGGTCAAACGCATTCAACGGCACATGGCGATGAAGGACATGATGGATCGCGGGGCGAGCAAGGAAGAGGCAGGGAAGATTATTGAGCGGGTGGATAGCAAAAATAAGCCAGTTTATGCGCAACAGGACTGGTCAAAATATTTGACCCTGCTGAACCTTCGGACTTGGGCCACCCTCGGTGATAGAGTCGTCACTGAACAAATCTACGTGCACAGCAAGTTGTTGATCGCGGATGATCGGGTGGCGATTCTCGGCAGCGCCAATATCAATGACCGCAGTCAATGCGGGACACGTGACTCAGAGCTGGCAGTCATTGTGCGCGACAGCGAATCGACTGAAGCCAAGCTGGACGGCAAACACAACCAGAAGGTAGGGAAGACAATCAATAAGTTGCGCAAGGATTTGTGGAAGAAGCACTTCGGGATGAGTCAGGCGAAGAAAGATGGCCCTGTGTCCTCTTTTGAAGTTGATGATGACTTTCTCAATCAGCCAGCAGCTGAAAAAACTTGGAAAGCCATTCAAAACAAGGCAGCCGACAATTCCAAGGCTTATGAGTATTCCTTTAACTTCATTCCGCAAAACTACAATCGATCGCAAGTTATCGAGTCCTCAACTGTAGAGCTTTATCAGGATGGTTTCCCTGCTTCCATCTGGCCAACTTGGACTTATCGATCAACTTTGTATCTCGATCAAGGTGGCCAGACATCAGATCTATTGCCCCATGAACAAGGCTTTTGGGAAAGCAAGACTTTAGCTGGAGTAAAAACGTATCCTGCCCCCATCGGGATTCAAGGTTTCATCACGGAGTTACCTATCAATTGGACAAAGGGTGAGAATAACGATTCGGGATTGAACCTGACGATTATTGCTCACCATGACGAGAAGAAAAATGATGTTCGCATCGCAAGCGCGAACAAGACGCCCCATTCAAACGAGCACAGTTCATGATAAGAGTCATCATCGCCTTCGCCACCATGCTTGGCGCCCACTCAGCTTGGGCTGAAACTGAGCTGCAAGAGTGCTTGGGTCGCATGCGGTTCCAGTCGCCAGAAACATTTGAGTGGGCAACCTTCGCAATTGAACGCAGCAACATGAAAAGTGCTGGAGGCCATGTTTTTTCGAAAAACGTTCATGCGGTGAGCGATTTCGTAAGTTACAACTATGACGAAATGACCATCAGAGTCAGCGATGTCACGACACGAGAGAGTTTTGAAAGACAACGCAACGCTATCGTTTACGAAACCGAACACTATAAAAAGGTTCTGCAGGACGATCTCAAAACCAACAAGCGCCTGCTCGCGACCATCAAACAGATGAAATACTCAGCCGACATCGTCAAAACCCAAGAAGAACGAATCAGTCAGCTGGACGAACGAATTCAAAAGACAAAAAAATACGAACACGACCTGGGCATACCCGATTCCCATGTCCTGGGCAGCAAAAAAACGCCTTATGAATTCCTGCTCTGGCGCAACAATCGGGTGTTCTACTTCAACATGAACAAACCCGCCGAAAACTCCGCACAACGGATCAAGGACCTTGCCGCCCGCTTCGAAGCCCGCGACCTCTATCAAGTGCCCGAAGGCCCCGGCGTCTGTATGCCTTACGGCTTTATCCATGACGACGGCAAAACCGGTTTTAGTGTCAAAAACAGCCTGCGCTTTACCAGCACTCCGAACGTGATCATGAGTCTGATCAACGCCTCGCAAAACGATCCGACCAAACCGACGCGTGGCACCTACGACACCGACTACCGCCCCGGCTACGACGCCGAGATCTGGAAAAAGTCGAAAATCATGGAGAAGTTCTACATCGGCGATCGCATGACCACCCTCGAAGGCTGGCGTCTTGACCCTCGTCCGGAAACCACCGAACAGGATCGCGCCTGGTTCGCCATCGCCCATGTCGGCGGTCTCGCCAGCCCGCTGATCGCAGCGCAGATGTTTACTTTCCAGAAAGGCACCGACGGCCTGAAAGATCTGGTGCCCCCGCCCGAGGCTGTCGTACCGCGCTTTTTGAAGTTGACGCAAAGCATCCGCGAGCAGTGATCCGTTCTCGCCGACCGGCCTGATCGGGAACTCAAGGTCGCGGCCCATGGACTGATATGCAAGGATGTTGCCCTGCATCACGCCATAGACCGCAAGACCAAGGACGTTTCATGACTGCCATCAACACCCCGCCTCCCCTCGCTCCCGGACGCCTGCAACAGATGTCCACGCGCATCGCCTTCTTCATCGCCGGACTCGGCATCGCCGCATGGGCGCCGCTGGTGCCGTACGCCAAGGCGCGGGCCGGGCTCGATGAAGGGACGTTGGGTCTGTTGCTGTTGTGTCTTGGCGTCGGGTCGATTCTGGCAATGCCGCTGGCGGGGATTCTGGCTACGCGGTTCGGCTGTCGGCGCGTGGCTACCGGCGGCACGTTGCTGATCTGTGCAGCGTTGCCGTTGCTGTCGACGGTGTCGTCGATCCCGGCGTTGATCGCCACGCTGTTCATGTTCGGCGCCGGGCTCGGCACGGTGGACTCGACGGTGAACCTGCAAGCGGTGATCGTCGAGCGGGCCAGCGGCAAGAACATGATGTCGGGGTTTCACGGCCTGTTCAGCCTCGGCGGGATCGTCGGCGCGGCAGGCGTCAGCGCCCTGCTTGGCCTTGGGTTGTCGCCATTGGCGGCGATGCTGGTGGTGGTCGTGGTGCTGATCGCGGCGCTGTTCAAGGCTGTGCCGCACATGTTGCCTTACGGCAGTGAAAGCTCGGGACCGGCGTTCGCGATCCCTCACGGAATCGTGCTGTTCATCGGTGGCATGTGCTTCATCGTGTTCCTCACCGAAGGCGCGGCGCTGGACTGGAGCGCGGTGTTTCTGGCGCAGGAACGCGGGATCGATACGGCGTATGCAGGCCTCGGCTACGCAGCGTTCGCGCTGACGATGACTGCAGGTCGTTTGACCGGTGACCGGATTGTTCGCGCACTGGGTGCGACGCGGATCATTCTGTTTGGCGGTCTGCTGGCGGCGGCAGGTTTGTTTCTGGCGACGTTCGCCCCGAGCTGGGAAGCCGCGCTGGTCGGTTATGCGCTGGTCGGTGCTGGCTGCTCGAACATCGTGCCGGTGCTGTACACGGCGGTGGGCAAGCAGACGGTGATGCCGGAAAGCATCGCCGTGCCGGCGATCACCACGCTGGGTTATGCGGGAATTCTGGCGGGGCCGGCGGTGATCGGGTTTGTCGCCCATGCCAGCAGCCTGAGTTTCGCCTTCGGGTTGATGGCGGCGCTGTTGGTGGCAGTAGCGATTGGCGGGAAAGCGCTGAAGGTCTGAGCCAGCTCGTTCCCACGCAGCGTGGGAACGAGCCGAACAGCGTCAGAATCCGACGCTGGCCTGCACGAAGAACGTACGCGGCGCGCCGACATACATCCCCGAGTTGTTGTCGCTGGAGCGGGTGAAGTACTGCTTGTCGAAGATGTTTTTCACCCCGGCGCCGAGCTTCAGGTTCGACAGCTGCGCACCGAAGTCATAGCCGCCGCGCACGTTCCAGGTCACGTAGCCCGGGATGTCGCCGTACTGACCGTCCGCCGTGCCTTCGGTGATGTAGTTGTTGCTGAAGCTGCCGTCGGCATTCACGCCGGTGCCCGGTGAACGCTGCTTGGACTGGGCGAAACCGTCGATGTTGTAGGTCCAGCGGTTGATGTCGTAACGCAGGCCGACCGTCGCCACCTGACGCGAATAGAACGGCAGGTCGCGGCCCTTGAAGCCTGGAATCTCGCCTTCATAGGTCGCGCGGGTGTAGGTGAAACCGGCGTTGGCGGTCAGGCCATCAAGGCGCGGATCGAGCGCCGCCATGTCGTAGTGCACCGAAGCCTCGATGCCCTGGTGCTTGGTCGCACCGAGGTTGGTCCAGCCCACATCGTTGCTGATGTATTGCAGTTCGTCGTCGAAGTCGATGTAGAACAGCGTCACTTCACCGCCCCACACGTCATCGTTGTAGCGGGTGCCGATCTCATAGGTCTTGGCTTTCTCGGGCTCCAGACCATTGGCGGTCTGGTCACCCGAACCGCCCTGGCCCAGCTGGAAATACTGCAGGCTGCCGAACGAGGTTTCGTAGTTGGCAAACAGCTTCCACGCATCCGACAGGTGATACATCACGCTCAGCGCCGGCAGCGGTTCGTTGCTCTCGATGCTGCGGTTTTTCTCCGGCACGCGTTTGCCGGCGGTGTCGAGCACGGCGCGGTCATGCCAGTCGGTGTTGATGTGCTCGAAGCGAATGCCCGGGGTGATGGTCCATTTGCCGACGTCGATCTTGTTGTCGACGTAGACCGAGTTGGCCTCGGTGCCGCCGGTACGGTCCTGGAACACGTGGCCGTCGGACGTCTTGGTGACCACCGGCTCATTGTTGACCAGCGCCAGACGGCTCGACTGCTCGTGCATGGCCTCTTTCAGGTAGCGATAACCGACGCTGACTTCCTGAGTGGTCGGGCCGACATCGAATACCCGCGAGACGCGTGGTTCGATGCCCAGCGTGTAGTAGGAACGCGGGTACGAACTCAGGGTTTTCTGGTCGCGGGCGGCGATGGTGCTGCCACGGAAGCTGTCGGTGTAATAGGTCAGCACTTCGGCCTGGGTGCGCTCGTCGATCTGGCGGATCCACTTGAACGACACATCCTTGCGGCGACCGCTGAAGTTGTCGTAGTCACGCACCGAGTCGTACGGCTTGTCATCGTACTGCTTCTGCGTCAGGCCGCCGGGCATGTCGGCGCTGGCGTCGTAGTAGTGAAAATTGAGACTGAAATCGTCCTGATCGGTCGGCGCCCAGTGGGTCTTGAGCAGCACGTCGTCGATGTCGTTGCCGTTGTTGCGCTCGCGGTAACCGTTGCCGTTGACGCCGGAGTACAACAGCGCGACGCCCATGCCATTGTCGGCGGTGCCGCCAAGGAACGCGGTATCGATGTGTTTCCAGCCGCCATAACGGGTGGTTTCCAGGGTGGTGCCGATTTCACCGGTGGCTTTTTCCGGGATCGCACGGGTCACGAAGTTGATCACGCCGCCGACGTTCTGTGGCCCGTAACGCACGGAACCGGCGCCGCGCACGACGTCGATGCTGTCGAGGTTGCCGGAGGAAATCGGTGCCATCGACAGTTGTGGCTGACCATACGGCGCGAACGCGGCTGGCACGCCGTCGATCAATACAGTGGAGCGCGGCGACAGGCGCGAAGTCAGGCCACGTACGCCGACGTTCAGCGAGATGTCGCTGCCGCCGGTGCCGTTGGAGTCCTGCACCTGTACGCCCGGCACACGCTTGAGGACGTCGCTGACGTTCATTGCGCCCTGCTCGACCATCGCTTCGCGGCGGATCACGGTCCGCGCGCCCGGGTGGTTCTGCACCACGGCGGCATCGGCGTCGCCGAGCCAGTCACCGACTACTTTGATGTCGGTCACGCCCAGTTCCAGCGGGCCATTGGCGGCCGCGGTCGGCGCTGGCGACAGGGTCACCGAGCCTTCATTGATCTGATAGTTCAGGCCGCTGCCTTGCAGCAACTGGCGCAGCGCATCCTCCGGCGAAAGATTGCCATCGACGGCCGGAGCCTGTTTGCCGGCGACCAGGTCCGGGCTGAAAAACACCTGCAGCGAGGTTTGCTGACCCAATTCGCTCAGCGCCTGGCCCAGTGGCTGCGCGCGGATATGAATGGCGTCGGCGGCAAATGCCAGCGGCATCGCAGCGTTGACCGCCAGCGCGAGCGCCAGCGGCAACCAGGGGGATTTTTTGTTGTTGGCAGTGGTGTTTTTCACGTCGTACGGAGTCCTGTGGATCGCAAGAGTGTGCGGCTGTTAATGCAAACCAGTTGCAGTTGGACAGGAAGACGACGAACTCGAAAAAAACCTGAATTTTATTTTGAAATTATTTCCTGACTGCCGTCGGCGTGGGTCCGCACGGCCACCGGAAGGATGCTCGGCAAGGCCTTGAGCAAGGCGTCGGTGTTGTCGGATTTGAACACGCTGGTCAGACGCAAACTGGCCACCGCCGTGTTGGCGACGGTCAATGGTTTGTCGCGGTAACGGGACACTTCTTCGACCACTTCACTGAGACTGGCATTGTTGAACACCAGTTTGCCGCTGCGCCAGGCCGTCAGCTCCGCCGGGTTGACTGCATAGGCCTGGGCCACAACGCCATGGGCATCGACATGGGTGCCGAGGCCGGCCGTCAGGTTGATAAACTCGTTGTCCGGCGCATGCCGCCCCTGCACCTTGACCGTGCCCTGCTCCACCGCGACCCGGGTTTGCGTCACATCACGGCGCACATCGAAGCGGGTGCCGGTGACCGTGACCTTGCCGCTGCCGGCCTCGACCACAAATGGTCGCGAAGTGTCGTGCTCGACGCTGAACATCGCTTCGCCTTCGGTCAGCTCGATCAGGCGCCGATCCTTCTCGAATCGCACCTGCAGGCGGCTGCGGCTGTTGAGATCAATCACCGAGCCGTCCGGCAAGGCGACATGCCTGCGCTCGCCCAGTGCCGTGGCGAATTCGGCGCTGTAACCCGCCGGATGATTCAAGCCACTGAACAGACCGAGCCCGAGGGCCACCGCGACCACACTGGCCGCCACCGCATAACGCAGCAACGGACGGCGCTCACGACGCGCTGGCGGGGTTTCACACAGGGCCTTGAGCCGTGGCGCCGGCAGCAGATCCGCCGCCGTCCACAGGCCTTGCAGCAACTGGAATTCGTCACGGTGCTGCGGATGTTCGTTCAGCCAGGCTTCGAAGTTCCGATATTGTTCGGCGTCGACAGCAGGCTCCTGCAAACGCACAAACCAGCGTGCCGCCTCATCGCGCACCGTTGTTTGCCCGCACGCGCAATCACGAGTATCCATCATGGAATGTCCTGTTTGGCTGGGGATGAAAAGACGCCGCGGCTCATGATTGCGCCCCGTCCAGGCGATCACGCAGATGCCGCAGGGTGCGGATCATATACTTTTCCACCATGTTCTTGGACAGGCCCAGGCGTTCAGCGATTTCCGCCTGGGTCAGGCCTTCGATCTTCTGCCAGACGAAAATCCGACGGCAGTTGACCGGCAACTCGGTAAGCGCCCGTTCGATGGAATCGGCCAGCTGGATCGCATGCATGTAATGCTCCGGGTCGCCGGTCGGCGACTCACTGAGATCGATCGCCTCCGACTCCATGGCACCCCGCCGGTCCTCACGCCGATAGCCGTCCACCGCGATGTTGCGCGCCGTCTGATGCAGATACGCCCGGGGTTGCTGCACCGCCGACGAATCGGATTCGAGCACCCGCACAAAGGTGTCATGCGCCAGATCCTCGGCCTGCGAGCGATTGCGCAGGCGTCGGGTCCAGGTGCCGATCAACTCTTCGTAATGCTCGAGAAAGCCGGGTCTGCGGGGCAGCATGGGGATCATTGCGGCGTGCTGAGGAAAGGGGCGTGAATAGTAATGCTTCCTATTAAGCCGAAGCAATGGATTCCTCGGGAATGCCGACCAAACTGTTTTCCTCCAATAACTCCAGCGCTCTAACTCGCGGCAATCTCCGCTTTGCGCGAACAAAACCAGCCATGCATCAACCCCGCCTGAAAGAACTGCACCGGCGCCTCGAACCCCGCTGACTCGATCAGTTCGGCGACTTTTGGCGCCGGCAGGATCGCCACATCGCTGGCATACGCCGCACGCGCTCGTTCGAGCATTTGCGGCGGCACCTGGGCCGAAGCCATCAGCGTCATCCAGTGACGCAGCAATGCTTCGTAGGCCGGCGACGCGGTGTCAGAAGCGAGATCAGCATTCGCCAGAACCGCGCCCGGCAGCAGACGACGGGCAATTTCATGGAAAAAATCGATACGGGCCTGCGGGTCGAGCAAAAACTGCGACACCAGAAAACAGGTGGCCCCGTCGTAAGCGGATTCATCCGTCAGCGTATCGAGATAGCCTTCGTGAAAACGGCAACGGGCCAGGAAGCCGCCTTCGGTTGCTCTTTGACGACACACGTCGAGCATCGCGCCCGAAGGGTCGACTCCGGTGAATTGCCAGCCGGGAAACCGCAGCGCCAGGTGCGCCATTTCCACACCGGTGCCCACGCCGACACAGAGTATCCGGGCATTCTCCGGCAGGCCCGCGAACACCGAATCCAGCAGCAAATAAAGCGCATCACGAATGGGCGCCATGCCGCTCCACTGCTTGTCATAGACAGCGGACTGCTGGTCGAACAAAGCCTTGAGTGCTTGATTGTCCATGGACAAAATTCCTCTGCATCATGATCGCGGTGAAGTTTGATTATCGCAGGGCTGTCAAGGCCTCCCCGGCCCAGCCTGCGATTGATCATTCCGCCCAGCAACTGGTCGCAATCCATCAACCCCTACACCGCCTCGCACCCTAGATTAGATCCCACAACAACACGCCGTGGAGATCGCCTCATGCACAGTTTCCAGACCCGCAAGCAGCACAGCCCGGTCGATACCTGGGATCAGCAGGATCCGGAGCAGGCCTTCACCCTGCCCTCGCGCTATTTCTACGACGACAGCCTGTTCCGTGCCGAGCGCGACAACATTTTCATGAAGGCCTGGCATGTCGCCGGGCATGTCAGTGAGTTCGCCGAACCGGGGCAGTTCGTGGTCACCGATCTGTTCGACCAGAGCGTGGTGGTGGCGAAGAACCGGCAGGGGCAGATCCATGGTTTTCACAACGTCTGCCAGCATCGCGGCAATCGCTTGCTCGAAGAACGCCGTGGCACTACCGGCGGCGTGGTGCGCTGTGCCTATCACTCGTGGTGCTACGAGATGGACGGCAGTCTGCGCGGTGCGCCCCGTTGCGAGCGGATGAAGAATTTCGAGCTGGCGCAGTTCAACATTCCCCAGGTGCGCACCGAAGAACTCGGCGGTTTCGTCTACTTCAATCTCGACCCGAATGCGCCGTCGCTGCGGGATCTGTTCCCCGGCGCCCACGAAGAAATGCACCGGGTGTTCCCGGACCTGACCGACATGCGCCTGATCGAGGAACAGGACGTGATCGTGCCGGCCAACTGGAAGGTGATCATGGACAATTCCATCGAGGGCTATCACTTCAAGCTGTCCGGCCCGTGCCACATCGACCTCGCCCGGCTGATCGATTTCAAGGGTTACCAGTTGATCAAACGCGACAACTGGTGGACCTACGCCGCACCGGCCAACCTGTCGGCAACCGAGGCCTATGGCGTGCCTTTGAAAAGCGAACTGAACCCGCAGGAATGCTTCTTCAACATCGGCATGTGGCCGAACAACACCTTCTACACCTTCCCGTTCTCCGAGTTTCTCGGCTCGTTCATCATGATTCCGCTGGATGCCGAGCGCTCGCTGCTGCGCTTCGGTTACTACTCCAGCAACCCCGAGACGGCCGCCGTCAGCACGGCATGCATGAAGTGGATGAACGAAGACCTCGGCCCCGAAGACATCGCCCTGAACATCTCGGTGCAAAAGGGCCTGCGCTCGCTGGGTTACGACCAGGGCCGCTACATGATCGACGCCCAGCGCAGCAACGAAAGCGAGCATCTGGTGCATCACTTTCATCGCTTGGTGTTCAACGGCATTCACGGCCACTCCGTGGACTGATCCGCCCTTCCTTCGTCATTTGTCAGAACGGAGCAAACCATGGACGAAACCGGGTTTGATTACCTGATCGTGGGTGCCGGCTCGGCCGGTTGCGTGTTGGCCAATCGCCTGAGCGAAGACCCGAACGTGCGCATCCTGCTGCTGGAGGCCGGCCCCGAGGACAAGAGCTGGACAATCGACATGCCGTCCGCCGTAGGCCTTGTGGTGGGCGGGTCGCGCTACAACTGGCGCTATCAGTCGGAGCCGGAGCCGTACCTCGACGGCCGGCGGATCGGCACGCCGCGAGGCCGCACTCTCGGCGGCTCATCGTCGATCAACGGCATGGTCTACATCCGTGGCCACGCCCGGGATTACGACGGCTGGGCCGGACAGGGCTGCACCGGCTGGAGCTATCGCGAAGTGCTGCCGTACTTCAAGCGTGCGCAGACTCACGCCGACGGTGGTGATGACTATCGTGGTGCCGGCGGCCATCTGCACGTCACTCCCGGCGATGTCGAAACACCGTTGTGCGCGGCGTTCATCGCGGCCGGTGCCGAGGCCGGTTATGGCGTCAGTGAGGATCTGAACGGTTACCGTCAGGAAGCCTTCGGCCCGGTGGATCGCACCACACGCAACGGTCGGCGTTGGAGCACTTCGCGCGGTTATCTCAGCGAAGCATTGGCCCGGGGCAATGTGCGGGTGGTCACCGATGCGCTGGTGCTGCGCATTCTGTTCGAGGGTCGGCGAGCCGTCGGGATTGACTATGAACAGAACGGTGAAACGAACACCGTCCGCGCCCGTCGGGAAGTGCTGCTGACCGCCGGGGCGATCAACTCGCCGCAGTTGCTGTTGCTCTCGGGCGTGGGCCCGGCGGCAGAACTGCGCGACCTCGGGATCAGCGTCGTACACGACCTGCCCGGCGTCGGCAAACGCCTCAACGATCACCCGGACGCCGTGGTGCAGTTTCGCTGCAAGCAACCCGTGTCGCTGTATCGCTGGACCACCGCGCCGGGCAAATGGTGGATCGGTGCGCGCTGGTTCGTCCGTCACGATGGTCTGGCGGCGAGCAACCATTTCGAGGCCGGTGCATTCCTGCGTTCCCGGGCCGGCATCGAGCACCCGGACCTGCAACTGACCTTCATGCCGCTGGCCGTGCAACCGGGCAGTGTCGAGCTGGTGCCGACCCACGCGTTCCAGATCCACATCGACCTGATGCGCCCCACCAGCCTGGGCAGCGTGACATTGCACAGCGCCGAACCCCGGCGGCCGCCAAGGATTCTGTTCAACTACCTGAAGACCGCGCAGGACCGTGCCGACATGCGCGCCGGGGCACGGCTGGTGCGCGAGATCCTCGACCAGCCGGCCATGGCCTCGTTCAAGGGTGAAGAACTGGTGCCGGGCCGTTCGGTGCAGACCGACGCCGAACTCGACGCCTGGGCGCGGCAAGTCACGGAAACCGGCTACCATGCCAGCGGCACCTGCAAGATGGGACCGATTGGCGACCCTGAAGCCGTGGTCGATCCACAACTACGGGTGCACGGCCTCGAAGGATTGCGGGTGGTGGACGCATCGATCATGCCGGTGATCGTCAGCGGCAATACCAACGCACCGACGGTGATGATCGCGGAAAAGGCCAGTGACCTGATCCGCAACCTCGCCCCGCTGCCAGCCGCCGATGTACCGGTGTGGAGCCATCCGCACTGGCAGACCGAACAACGATAAAGCAGAGATGGCGATGACCCGATCCGCTGAAGCTGTACCGCGCCATGAAGCACCGCTGCGAGTGGCGGTGCTGTTGTTGCCGGCGTTTTCCAATTACGGTCTGGCGGCGGTGCTGGAACCGCTGGCCATCGCCAATTGGCTGAGCCAGCGTACGCTGTTCGAGTGGACGCTGTTGTCGTTGCAGCCCGGCCCGGTGACGGCCAGCAACGGTCTGGCGAGCATCGCCGAGGACGGCTTGAGCAACGAGCAGGCCTTCGACGCCTGCGTGGTGCTGGCCAGTTTCGAGGTGCATCAACACAGTCGCAACCCGGCGCTCAAGAGCTGGCTGCGCAAGCAGGCGCTGTTCGGTGCGGTGTTGATCGGCGTGGAAACCGGCACTGAGTTGCTGGCGGCGGCCGGTGTGCTCGACGGCTACGAAGCGGCGGTGCATTGGGACAACCTGCAAGGCTTTCAGGAGAGTTACCCCAAGGTCCGCGCCCGACCGCAGCTCTACACCCTCGAACGCCAGCGCCTGACCTGCGCCGGCGCGACCACCATTCTCGACATGCTGCTGGGCTGGATCGGCCAGCGCATCGATCCTGATCTGGCCCGGGAAATCGGCCTGCACCTGCTGATGGGCCAGATGCGCGCCCCGGCGGACAATCAGCTCGACGGTGGACTGGGCAACAGCGGGATGTACGGCAACAAGATCCGCCGCGCCGTGCAATTGATGGAAAAGGCTCTGGAAGAACCGCTGGACTGCGAGGCGATTGCCAGTGAAGTCGGCCTGTCGCGGCGGCAACTGGAGCGTCAGTTCAAACATCAGACCGGACTCTCGCCACTCAAGTACTACATCACCCTGCGCCTGGCCCGGGCGCACAACCTGCTGCAACAGACGCAGATGAGCGTGGCCCAGGTGGCGGCGTGCTCGGGATTCGGCTCGCTGGAGCATTTCTCCCGCACTTACCGCGCACGTTTCGGCTGCCCGCCGAGCGAGGACCGGCGTCAGGCGTGGAGCGCGCCGGTGATGCGTCAGCCGTTGAGCAAGGCGCACGTGTCACAGGAGTGAGTCACTGCCGGTACACCGGTTCTTCCTCATCGAGGATGCCCATCAATGCGTTGAAATGCTTGTCGGCAAACCCCGGATAATCCAGCCACTGCCGGCAGGTCTTGCGCGCCACTTCATCGCTGACCACGCGCAATTCGCGCCCGGTAGCCAACGCCGTGATGTAAACCTCGCAAGCTCGCTCGAAGTAATACAGATCATCAAACGCCTGGGCCACGCTGGGCGCCGCGACTAGCAGTCCGTGATTGCCCATCAGCAGGATAGGTTTGTCGCCGAGCAGCCTGCTCACCCGCTCCGCCTCTTCACCCAACCCCATGCCGTCGAAGCCATCATCAATCGCCACCCGCTCGAAAAACCGCATGCTGTTCTGCTCGATCGGTGGCAGGCGCGAGTCCTTCAGGCAGGCCAGCGTCGTCGCGTATTTGCTGTGGGTATGCAGGATGCAGCGGGCCTGGGGCTGGTTGCGGTGCAAGGCACTGTGCAAGGCCCAAGCGGTGATGTCCGGGGCGTCCGGGCGGTCGAGACTGGCCGGATCGTCGGCGTCGAGAAGCAGCAGATCACTGGCGCGGATCCGCGAGAAATGTTTGCCGTAAGGATTGATCAGAAACTCGCGGCCATCCGCTGAAGTGGCCACGCTGAAATGATTGGCGATGGACTCGTGCAGGTTCAAGCGCGCGGCCCAGCGCAGGGCGCAGGCCAGCTGGATTCTCAGGTGTTGGACGTTGTCGTGCATGGCGCGGCCTCCCGGTTTCACCCGAGTGTAGAGCGCATGCATTTATCGACTTGACGGGAAACGACAGTGGCTGCCGTTTTGAGAGAGGCGCACATCAGAAGCGGGAGCGAGCTGGCTCGCTCCCGCCGGTTTCACTGACGGTGAATCAACCTTTTTCGTCGATCCCCGCTTGCAGGGACTGACTGTCCAGATGACCGCTCAGGGTCACCGGGCCGACTTTCAGGTTGCCGTTTTCAAGGGAAACCTTCGGTGCGTTTTCTTCGGTTTTGTGTGGCAGATCAAGGCCGGCTTTTACGCCGTAGTCGCGGTTGCTCAGGTCGGTGCTGCTGACCTTCGAACCACCCAGATCGACCTTGCCTTCAGTGGCGGAAATCCGCGCGCCGGTCAGCTGCGTAGCGCCGCCGACAGTGAGATTCACACCCTGGCTACCGCTGATGCCGGAAGCCTGTTTGACGCTGTCCTTGTGCGCGTATTCGCCTTCGGCTTTCAGCGTCGGCTTGTAGTCGGTGCCGGCCAATTTGCCTTTGTCGTCTGCGGGGGTTTTCTTGGCAGTCAGGCCCAGATCCACATCGACCTTGGCATGAGTGCTGGAGTCCTGACGGCTCTCTACCGACAGATCACCGGCCACGTTGCCGCTGACGTTGCGCGCATCGATCCGCGCACCGCTCAGGCTCGCATCGCCCGCGCTGTTCAACACCACAGAGTCAGCCTTGATCTGGCTGTTCTGCTGGGTGGTGCCTTGCAGGTAATCCACGCCCACCTTGGCCCCGGCATTGAAGCCGTGGTCGCTGCTGACTTTTTCATCGGCGGCGGTCGGTGTGCTTTTGCTCAGATTGCCACCGGCATTCAACGCCACATTCCAGTTGTTGCGGTTGTCGGTGGACTGCGCGGACTCCTGAACGAAACCGCCCTTCTGCGCGTCGATGCCGACGTTCGGCGCAGTGACCTGAGTGCCTTGCAGGCGCACCGAATCACCGCTCAACGCGATGCCGTTCTGGCTGTTGAGCTGGCCACCGGTAAGAGTCTGCGTGTTCTCATTGACCCGACCGATGTTGAAGTTGCCGCTGAGGTTGCCGCCCTGATCGCGGCTCTTCTCGCTGCTGGTTTTGCTGCCGCCGGCCTTCAGACCGCCGCCGAGATTGCTGCCGGTGGCGATGTGCGAATCAGTGGCTGCTTGCAGGTCGAGCTTGCCGTCAGCCTTCAGGTCGATAGCGCCAGCGCTGTCGATCTTCGTGCCCTGCTGAACCTGATTGCCGCCGCTGCTCAATTGCACCGGGCCGTTACCGCTGAGGCTGGCGACGTGCGCTTGGCTATCGGTGATCTTGTTGCCTTTGTGATCGAGCTGGAACCCGGCGCCGAGATCGACGTTGGTGCCATCGGTGCCCGGCAAGGTGCCGACGGTCAGCGAGCCGTTGCCGCGCAGGCTGGAGCTGTCGCTGCTCTGACGGTCATTGGCCTGATTCAGCGCCAGATCACCACCGGTCTTGACGCTGACACCGCCCTGCCCGCCGTCGAAACGGCTGCCTTCGAATTGTGCGTCGCGGGTGACATTGATGTTCACGCCGTGATTGCCAGCGTAACCGCCGACCACTGCCGTGGAACTGTCCTTGCTCGACTGGCTGCTGCCACCCGCGCCGCTGCCGGCCACGTTCACGTCTTCGCCGGTCTTGGTGTAGACGCGCACATCGACCTTGGCATCCACCGCGTTGTCGGTGCTGCTGCGAGTGTTGCTGGCCGCGTCGGCCACCAGTTTGTCGGCGCTGATGTTCACTTTGCCGGCGCTGGCGTTGTACTGGGTGCCCAGATCGTGCAGCGTGCCGCCGACCTTCACGTCCACGGTCTGGCCGTCGAACCGGCTGACCACGGCATTGCTGCTCTGCCCGGTTTTATCGGCGCTGGCATGACCGACCGCCACGTCGATACCGACGTTCGGCTGACCGAGATTGGCCAGTGCGTCCTTGTCCGGCACCTTGCCGTCGAGCACTTCTTTCACCGCGCCGGCAATCGGCCGGGCGATGTCTTTGTACTCGACGTTGGCGCCGATGTCCGCCGACCAGTTGCTCTCGCTGTGGGTGCTGCTTTCGGTGTTACTGGCGGCACGATTGTCGACTTCGTTGGCGGCGACGTTCAGACCGTTGCCGGACTTGAGCTGCGCGCCTTCGGTGGCAAGTTTGTCCGCGTTGATGTTGAGGCTGCCGCTGCTCTGCACGCCGGTGGATTGCGCAGTGGTTTTAGCGGTGGTGTCTTGCGAGGTGCTGTGCGAGAAATCCACGCCGCTGCCCGCGCGGTCGAGGCCGCCGGTGTAGTAGAAACCGCCGCCGGTGCTGCGGGTTTCGGTCGAGGTGCTGTGGCTGTCCTGCTCGGCCAACAACGAGACGTTCTTGCCGCTCAGGGTGGTGTCGCCAGCGGTGGATTTCACCTCGGCGCCCTTGAGCGTCACGTCGCCGCCCGCCTTCACTTGCACGGTGCCGCCGCTGAGGCTGGAGCCCTGCTGCGCGACGTCGTTGGCGGTGACGGTCTGGGATTTGTCTTCGTAATGCACGCCGGCGCGATACTGCTCCGCCGTCTGCTCCTTGGCGTAAGCGTCGAAGCCACGGGTCTGGGTGCTGTTGCTGCTGTCGTGGGTGTTCTGCGTCGAATGCACATTCACATCACCCGCCGCATCCGCCGTCAGCGAGCCGCCGGCCTTGACCGTGGAGCCGGCGACTTCGATGTCCTTGGCGCTTTTCAGCTTGAGGTTGCTGTCGGAAGCCAGCTTGCTGCGCACCGTGGTGCTGTCCTTGCTGTTCTGGCGCGACTCGTCCTTGGTGATGCCGAAGAACTTGCTGTCCTTGTCGTGATTGTTGCTGTGCGAAGTGTCCTGCACGCCGTCGATGATCAGCGAACCGTTGTCGCTGATCACGCTGGCGTCCTTGGCGCCACGCACCTGACTGCCGCTGATGCGCACGTCATCGGCCTTGACCAGCAGCTTGCCGGCGGCGTTGATCTTGCTGCCCTGATGCTGGGTCTGGCCCTTGTCGGCGTCGCCGGTCTTGCCGAAGAAACCGCCGCCGACCAGATCACCGGAATAGCGGTTGTCGCTGCTGCGGTTGGTGCGGGTCGCGGTGGTGATTTCCACCTGTTTGCCGGCCAGTTGCAGATCGCCGGCGCTGTCGATTTCGGCGCCTTCGGAGCGCAACAGTGCAGCGGTTTGCAGGGCGATGTTGCCGCCCTTCAACTGGCTGGTGACGCTGCGCTGCTCTTCGCTGCTGCTGTCCCAGTCGGCTTTCCACAGGTGTTTGCGGTGTTTGCCTTGATCGGTTTGCACGTGGCTTTCAGTGGCGGCGGTCAGGCGCAGGTCGCCGCCGCTTTGCACGCTGAGATTGTTCTTCGCGTCGACCTTGGCGGCTTTCAGTTCGGTGTCTTTGCCGGACGACAATTGCGCGTCGCGGCTGGCAATGATCTGGCTGCCGTGCTGGCGCGAATCGCTGTCGGTCTTGGTGCGCTCGTAGGTTTCCCAGGTGATGCCGATGGTGCTGTTGTTCCAGTTTTCGCGCTGTTCCTGGAGCCTGCGGCTTTCGACGGTGGTCAGGGTCAGGTTGCGCTTGGCATCGACCTTGACGTCGCGACCGCTGACATCGGTCGCGGCCAAAGTCAGGTCCTTGCCGCTGTGCAGGCCGACGTCGCCCTGGCTGCTGCGAATGCCGGCGCGGGTCACGTCGAGGCTGTCGGGGATCGCCTGACCGCTGACGCTCAGGTCGCCAGCCGAACGGATCTGTACACCGTCACGCCCGGCGACTTGCACCGCGCCGACCTTCACGCCCGCGCCTTCGGCGGTGCTGACGATGTTGATGCGCCCGGCCTGCATCGCGCCGAACAGGCTGGCGTCGATTCGTTGATCGGTGGTGTTGCCCGCCGGGTCCACGGCTTTCACCTGGCCGCTGGCGTAGTCGATCTGATTGCGCCCGACGGTGAGATTCAGTTGATCACGGGCAGTGATCGCACCCTGGCTGTCGATGCGCGGCGCGATCAGGTTGATCGAGCCTTCGCCATTGCGCAGCCCGCCGCCCTGAATCTGCAGCTGGCCGGTAGCGTCGCGGGTGCTCAGGGCTTGCAGTTTGCCGTCGTTCAGCTCGGGACGACCGACCACCAGATTGGCGTTCGGCGTGTTGATGAAACTGCCGCCGTTCACCGAAATGCCGTTCGGGTTGGCGAGTACATAGTCGGCGGCGCGACCGAAGATTTCCTGGGCGCCGTTGATGGCCGACGGGTTGCGGCTGATCACTTCGTTGAGGATCACGCTCGCGGCCTGCCCTTGCAGTTGCGGGTTGGCCGCCAGTTGCCCGGCGAGCTGCGATTGCCCGGCCTGCAAGGCGTTGTTCAATACCAGGCCCTGACGGTCGACGTTGTAGTCGAGGAACTGGTTGTGCGACAGGCCGGAGCCGTTGGGCGCGACGATGTTGACGATCGGGACGCCGCCCTGGGTTTGCAGTTGCGCGGTGCCGCCGGGGCCGGGCGCGACCACCACACCGCCGGCCATGGCGCCCGGCAGGTGAGCGACCAGGAACAGGCTGGCGATGGCCCAGCGCAGTTTGCCCCGTGGGGAAAGATGAAACGCAAAGGTATTCATTGGCATAAAAAACTCTCCATGTAGTGCGGCATCACGTTGCGCGTTGAGTTGAAGGCCACGGCTGTCGCGCTCAGGTCCGATGGCTGTTGTTCACTGACGTTCATATCTGTAATCCGACCCGCATCAGCCAGGTTTCAGGCTCGCGGTGCAGGCCGGTCGGGGTGTTCAGGCTGCGTTGGTAATCGACATCCACCTGCAGGTTTTTCCAGCCCAGGTTGAGGCCGATGCTGGCGCCGCTCAGGCGTTGAACCGGGGCGCCGTGATCGGCCTTGATCCAGCCGTGGTCGAGGCCGACACGCGGGGTGAGCTGCACCGGCAGATCGGTGCGCAGCGGCAGGCGCAAGGTGTTGCGCCAGATCGCGCCGCTGGCGCCGGACGCGCTGCTGACCCGGTAACCGCGCACGGCGGAATCGTCGGTGCCGAGCAGTTGTTCGATGGCCGGCAACGGATCCGGGCTGTACTGCACGTTCAGTTGGCTCTGCCATTGCCAGGCTTGCGCACCGAACTGGCCGTTGCGCCACTGGCTGAGTCCGGCGCGGTACTTGCGAAACTGTGCCTTGGGCAGGTTCTTGACCTGATGATCGGCATCGTCGTCGGCACCCAGCCAGCGCAGGCCCTGGGCGTAGTTGAAGTCGAGGTTCCACACCGCGCGGTCGAGCCAGAACAGATTGAGCCCGGCCTCGGCCACGGTCAGGGTCGGGCTCTGGATGCCGAGGCGGACGTTTTCCAGATAGCTGTCGACATCCTTGTGCGCCAGTTGCAGGTTGGCGCTGAGCTGATGGCTCTGGTCGCGCCACAACACGCGGTCGGCGCGCAGGCTGAGCTGATCGGTGATGCCGGTGCTGTACAGCGTCGTGCCCGGCAGTTTGAACGGCGCACGGTATTCGGCATGGCTGGCGAACGTGCTGAACGTCCAGTAACCATAAGGAATTGCGTAATAGAGGCTGGCGTTACGGTTGTAGCGGTCGCCCTGATTGAGGGTGTCGCTGGCACTCACGCTCAACAGGTCGTTGAGTTCGAGCGGGCTATCGAGGCTCAGGCTCAGCGTGTTGCGGTCGCGCCCGGTGCTGGCGCTGCCAAGGTTGTCGAAACCGGCGCCGAGGGCCCAGCGCGACTGCCCGGAAGTACGCGAGCGCAGGATGATTTTTGACGCCCCGGGCTGGCTGCCGGGGGCGATGTCGGCGGTCAGATCGAGCGAGCGCAGACGGTTCAACTGATCCAGCCCTTGCTCCAGATCCCGCAGATTCAGCGGCTTGCCGAGCATGCCCGGGAATGCGCCACCGAGAGACACCGGCAGGCTCTGGTCGGCCAGTTCGATGGACTCGATGTAGCCTTCGTCGATCAGGATATCCAGCGACTGCCCCGCCGCTGGCGCGCTGCTCAGATATGGCCGACTGGCGATGTAGCCCTTCTCCACGTAGAGCGCGGTGATGGTCGCCAGCAGATGGTTGATCTGGCCGACGCCCATGCACGGCGCCAGCAGTGGTTTGATCCGGGCGTTGAGCTGGTCTTTGTCGATCAGCGTGACCCCGCCGATGCGCGTGCCGCTCAGGGGCCAGCAGCGTTCGTCGGGCTTGATCGAATCGGGAATGGCCGGGGTGGCAGGCGTCGGGCCGAACGCGCCGCGCTCCAGTTGCCGCTTGCGCTGTTCAAGTTGCAGTTGTTGCAGATCGCGCTGTTGCTGTTGCTGCTGGCGCAGCACTTCCTGGCCTGGATTCGACAGTTCGGCGGCGAAAACGCTGGGCGCACACACACTCAACAACAAGGCCGACAACAGCGGACGAGGCAGATAACTACGACGAGAAACAGCGCGAATCGAATACGGCACTCAACATCCTTGCAATCAAATGGCTTAATGCCATCCCATCAATTGCAGTGATAGTCAGAGCCTTCCTACACAAATGCAAGACGCTTCCTACATCGCTTACATTTCTTAAACAAATGCGTTTTTAGCACGGATCGCCAGCGATAACGCCAGCAAGTTGCAGACCATCAGGGTTTCCCCGAGGGCCTGAGACCACGCCGCCAACATCAATCCCGCACCGATCAGCAGGTAATAAAACAGCCCCAGCAATGCGCCGGCGGTACCCAAACGATCCGTGTAATTGCGCAAGGCTGAGCCGAGGATATTCGGGATTGCCATGCCGAACGCCAGTACCACCAGCAGCATCGGCAATACGAACCAGACGTACGCTTCCAGCAGCCACACGCCGATGCCACCGAGCAAACCGGTCAGAGCTGCCAGGCGAATCAACTGCAGTGGATGGCAATCGATTTGCAGCAATTTTTTGTTAAGCCATGCTCCAAACCCTGAGGCCAGTGCGAGCATCACGCCGCTGTAGCCGAACCACTCGCCGCTTAGGCCGAGACGTTCGAACTGGAAAGGTCCGAGGCTGTAATAGCTGAGCAACGCGACGTTGAACGATGCAATCCACAGTGCCGAACGCCAGATACCGGGATCACGCAACATATCGCCCATGGTTGCGAACAGGCCGACGGAGGTCAGTTGTGGCGGACGGGTTTCCGGCAAGGTGCGCCAACTCCAAATCCACAAGATCGAAGCCAGCAGCAACAACGCAACGAGCACACCGCGATAGCCAAAGCCTTGAACCAGACTCGCCCCGCTGAACAGACCGATGGCGGGGCTGGCCGCCAGTGCCATACCCACCAGAGAAAATACGTGGGCCAGTTCGGTTCCGCGAAAACGGTCGCGCAGTAAAGTCTGGGTCACCACCGAGCCAACAGCAGCGCCGAATGCCGCCAGCGCCTGGGCCATCAACAGACCGTTGAAACTGCGCACGCTCAAGCCAAGTACGCAGGCAACCGCATAAATCGCCAGACCGGCGAGCATCGAAGGCCGCCGGCCAATCCGGTCACATACCCGCCCCCATGTCACCACGCCAAAGGCAAACGCCAGGAAGTACACCGACAACGTCTGCGCCGCCACTTGCGGACCAACATCGAACGCCCGGCCGATATCCCCCAGCGTCGGGCTGAACAACGTCTGGGCGATCTGCGGAAACATCAGCAGTGCAATCGCCAACATCAAAAACGTTCTATGGCTCATCACCATGACTCCTCAACAAAAACGCCGAGGAGTTTAAAAAGTTGTGGCTGGCGTATTATCCGAACCCTGACAATTTATCGTTGAAATCGGACAACCTATGGCCTGGCTCGAAGCCCACGACCGTTTTGACCCGGATCGCTTCCCGGCGCCGGTAGTCGGCATCGCTTCCACCCTCGGCGATCACGACTCCGGTCTGCATCGACATCAGCGCGGGCAACTGCTCTACACCCGACAGGGCTGCACCCGCATCACCCTGGCGCAGCAGTTGTGCCTGCTGCCACCGTCGCGTGCAGCGTGGATTCCCGGCGGCGTCACGCATCGAGCGGTGATGCAGCAAAGCGTCGATTACCGCTCCATCTATCTGACACCCGAGTTGTGCCACGACCTGCCGCAACAGGTCTGCGTGATCGAGGTCAGCCCGCTGCTGCGCGCCGTGCTGGAACCGATGGCGATTGCCGATTTCGATACCGATTGGCAGCAGGGCAAATTCGTCCATCTGCTGGGGCTGTGCCTGAGTGAAATCCGCGGGGCGGCGCAGCAACCGATGCTCCTGCCTCTGCCCCGGGACAAACGTCTGGCGCCGCTTCTTGCCACACCCGAAAAACTCCCCCCGGAACTGCAAGTGCTCGAGCAACAGATCGGCGCCAGCAGCCGCACCATCGGCCGGATCTTCCAGCGCGAAACCGGCATGAGCTATCAACAATGGCGCCAGCAGTGGCGACTGATGCGTGCCATGGAATTGCTCGCCACCGGGCGCAACCTCGGCTATTGCGCATTTGAACTGGGCTTCGCCAGCGACAGCGCATTCATTGCGTTCTTCAAATCCATGACTGGCAGCACACCCGGCACCTGGCTCAGATAAGCAACTGACGACCGGCGATAAAAATCAATTGCCACAAAATATTACTCGCGTCATATTACAGCCGTAATAACACCCTCGCTTCGCAGGTATTACGCCATGACCAGCATGCCCACCGTTGAACCCGACCTCGCCGTTCCGGTCAGCGCTCCCAAACCTCCCCTGCTCAAACGCCTGCTGTTGCCCACTGCGGGGCTGGCCGCGCTGGTATTCGCCGGGCTGTATGCCGTGCATTGGTGGGGAGCCGGACGCTTTCTCGAAGAAACCGACGATGCCTACATCGGCGGCGATGTCACGGTGATCGGGCCGAAAGTCGCCGGTTACATCGAAGAGGTGCTGGTCAGCGACAACCAGTCCGTGAAGGCCGGCGACGTGCTGATCCGTCTTGACGCCCGCGACTACCGCGCCAATCTGGCCAAGGCCGAAGGTGCCGTCGCCGCTGAAGAAGCGCTGCTGGCCAACCTCGATGCCACCGAACAATTGCAGCAAGCAGTAATCGGTCAGGCCCGCGCCGGCATCGATGCTGCCGGTGCCGAAACCGCCCGTTCCCGGGACGACAACGCACGCTACAAACGTCTGGTCACTACCAATGCGGTTTCGGTGGAAGCCGCGCAACGGGCCGACGCCACCTTCAAAACTGCCCAAGCCCTGAGCGCCAAGGCCCAGGCCGAATTGCTCGCAGCGCAACGCCAGCTCTCGGTGATCGAAACCCAGAAACAACAGGCCCGCGCCGCCCTCCAGCAAGCCCGGGCCGAGCGTGATCTGGCGCAACTCAACCTCGGCTACACCGAATTGCGCGCCCCGGTCGACGGCGTGATCGGTAACCGTCGCGCGCGGGTCGGCGCTTACGCCCAGGCCGGTTCACAACAGCTGTCGGTGGTGCCGGCCAGCGGTTTGTGGGTCGATGCCAATTTCAAGGAAGACCAACTGGCGCGGATGAAACCGGGCCAGCGCGTAAGCATCCGCGCCGACGTGTTGTCCGGCCAGGAGTTCCATGGCCGCCTCGACAGCCTCGCCCCGGCCACCGGTTCGCAGTTCAGTGTTCTGCCGCCGGAAAACGCCACCGGCAACTTCACCAAGATCGTGCAGCGGGTGCCAGTGCGGATCCTGCTCGACCCCGCCGACAGCGTGCTCGGCCATCTGCGTCCAGGCCTGTCGGTGACCGCTGAAGTCGACACCCGCGCCCAGCCTGAAACCACCGCCGTGGCCAGCGCGCCATGAGCCGCGCCCTCGCCGTCCCCGCGCAGCCGTTCAATGCCGCCGAAATGGCGACCTCGACCAAAGTGTTCGCCTTCGCCACCCTGTGCATCGGCATGTTCATCGCGCTGCTGGACATCCAGATCGTTTCGGCCTCGCTGCGGGATATCGGCGGTGGACTGTCCGCCGGCACCGATGAAACGGCGTGGGTGCAGACCAGTTACCTGATCGCCGAAATCATCGTGATTCCACTGTCGGGCTGGCTGTCACGGGTGTTCTCCACGCGCTGGTTGTTTTGCGCCTCGGCGGTCGGTTTCACCCTTGCCAGCCTGTTGTGCGGCGCGGCATGGAACATCCAGAGCATGATTGCCTTTCGGGCGCTGCAAGGGTTTCTCGGCGGTTCGATGATTCCGTTGGTGTTCACCACGGCGTTCTTTTTCTTCACCGGCAAGCAACGGGTGATTGCTGCCGCCACCATCGGCGCCGTGGCTTCGCTGGCGCCGACATTGGGCCCGGTCATCGGTGGCTGGATCACCGACATTTCGTCCTGGCACTGGCTGTTCTACATCAATCTGGTGCCGGGGATTTTCGTTGCCGTGGCGGTGCCGATGCTGGTCAAGATCGATCAGCCGGAACTGTCGCTGCTCAAGGGTGCGGACTATTTGAGCATGGTGTTTCTGGCGCTGTTTCTCGGCTGCCTGGAATACACCCTCGAAGAAGGCCCGCGCTGGAACTGGTTCAGCGACCAGACCATCCTCACCACCGCGTGGATCAGCGCGCTCGCCGGCGTGGCGTTCGTTGGGCGCACGCTGCACGTGGCCAATCCGATCGTCGACCTGCGTGCCCTCAAGGATCGCAATTTCGCCCTCGGCTGCTTCTTTTCCTTCGTCACCGGCATCGGCCTGTTCGCGACGATCTACCTGACGCCGCTGTTTCTCGGTCGGGTGCGTGGTTACGGGGCGCTGGACATTGGTCTGGCGGTTTTTTCCACCGGGGTGTTCCAGATCATGGCGATTCCGCTGTACGCCTTTCTGGCCAATCGCATCGACCTGCGCTGGATCATGATGGCGGGCCTGGCGTTGTTCGCCTTGTCGATGTGGGAATTCAGTCCGATCACCCACGATTGGGGTGCCGGGCAATTGCTGCTGCCGCAAGCCCTGCGCGGAATTGCCCAGCAACTGGCGGTGCCGCCGGCGGTGACGTTGACCCTTGGCGGTTTGGCCCCGGCGCGGTTGAAACACGCCTCGGGCCTGTTCAACCTGATGCGCAACCTGGGCGGTGCAATCGGGATTGCCGCGTGCGCGACCATTCTCAACGACCGCACCAACCTGCACTTCACCCGGTTGGCCGAGCATCTGAACAGCAGCAACGAAGCCTTGAACCAGTGGCTGGCCCAGGTCGGCGGCAACTTCGCCGCACTGGGTCAAAGCGGTGACGTGGGCATCACCGCCGGCCTGCATCAATTATGGCTGCTGACCTACCGCGAGGCGCAGACCCAAACCTACGGCGATACGTTCCTGATGATCATGGTGTGCTTCGTGATCGCCACGGCGATGGTGCCCTTGATGCGCAAGGTGCAACCACCGGCCGCGCCGAGTGCCGATGCACATTGACCGATCAGGCCTGTGGGGTTTTGCGAAAGCCCACGGCCAGACGGTTCCAGCTGTTGATGGTGCTGATGGCTACAGTCAGGTCGACCATTTCTTTTGGCGAGAACTGGGCAGCGACGGCTTCGTAATCTTCGTCCGGGGCGTGGGTCAGGCTCAGTTGGGTCAGGGACTCGGTCCACAGCAGCGCGGCGCGTTCGCGGTCGGTGAAGAATGGCGCTTCACGCCAGGCCGTCACGGCGAACAGGCGACGTGGAGTTTCGCCGCCCTTGATCGCGTCTGCGGTGTGCATGTCGATGCAGAACGCGCAGCCGTTGATTTGCGAGGCGCGCAGTTTCACCAGTTCGATCAGGGTCTTTTCCAGCGGCAGTTTCGAGACGGCAGTTTCCAGGGCGATCATCGCTTTCAGGGCATCTGGGGAAGCGGTGTAGAAATCGGCACGAGGTTTCATGGTGGTTCTCCGGGGCGAGTGAATGTGTGGCTACGTTAGTCCCGGGGCCGGGCCAAACAAATAGCCAATCTCCCGGAAGACGGGTAGGCCACTCCTTTCTGGCGCCAGAAAAGAAAGTGCAACAGGGCAATTGCCAGCGCTCGTTCCACGCCACTAGAATGCGATCCATTCTTAATTGCACTCTAATTGCAGCCAGGCATCGGATGCCCGCAACGAGTATCTGCCGCCCATGTCGCCTTTTGATCCGCCATTGAATCAGCAAGTCCAGACGCTCTACAGCGAACACCACGGGTGGCTGCAGGGCTGGTTGCAGCGCAAGCTGGGCAATCGCTGCGATGCGGCCGACCTTGCGCACGATACGTTTCTGCGCCTGCTCAGCCGTCAGGTGGTCAAACCGCTGGGCAGCGAACCCCGGGCACTGCTGACGCACATCGCCAAAGGTCTGGTGATTGACCGCTGGCGGCGTCAGGACATCGAGCGCGCCTACCTGGAAACCATCGCCAGCCTGCCCGCCGCCGAGGTGCCGTCGCCGGAAACCCGCTACCTGATTCTCGAAACCCTGTGGCGCATTGAAGCGTTGCTGCGCGAGTTGCCGGCGCAGACCCGCGACACTTTCCTGCTGTCGCAGATCGAAGGCCTGACCTATGCGCAGATCGCCACACGCCTGAATGTTTCGCTGATCACCGTCAAACGCCATATGCGCGCCGCGTTCATTGCCTGCCTGAGTGTCGCCTGATGAGTTCGTCGATGATCAATCCGCAGATTCTCGGTGAAGCCGCCGACTGGCTGGTGCAGCTGCATTCGGGAACCGCTTCGCCGTCCGATCATCAGGCCATCGCCCAATGGCGCAATCGCAGCGCTGAACACGCCATTGCCTGGCAACGGGCCGAAGCCCTGCTCGGTGATTTGCGCAGCGTGCCGGCCAATGTCGCGATCCAGACCCTGCAACGGGCTTCGCGCAAAGAAGGCCTCAGTCGTCGCCAGACCCTCACCCGCCTCGGCCTGCTGTTGATGGCCGGGCCGTTGGGCATCGCCTCGCAACATGTGCCGTGGCAGCAATGGACCGCCGACCAGCGCACCGCCGTCGGCGAACAAAAAACGCTGCAACTGCCGGACGGCACCCAACTATTGCTCAACACCGACAGCGCCGTGAACATTGCTTATAGCCCGGTCGAGCGCCGGGTGCTGCTGCTCAACGGCGAGGTGCTGATCAACACCGCCAGCGATGCTGCCGCCCGCCCGTTCATAGTCGAAACCCCGCAAGGCCTCGCTCGTGCGCTCGCCACGCGTTTCTGCGTGCGCACCGAGGGTTCGCGCAGCCTGGTGTCGGTGCTGGAGGGCCAAGTGCAAATCACCCCGGAATTGCTCAAGCAAAACGCGATCATCAATGCCGGCGAGCGCCAGCGCTTCAAGCTCAACAGCTTCGACAGCGCCGAAACCTTCGACACCGCCAGCCTGGCTTGGGACAAGGGCATGCTGCTGGCCAGCAACATGCGTCTGGACGAATTGCTCGGCGAGTTGAGCCGCTATCGTCGCGGCGTCTTGCGCTGTCATCCGGACGTCGCGGCGATGCGTGTGTCCGGCGCGTTTTCCCTGCGCGACACCGACGCCAGCCTGCGTCTGCTCAGTGAAACTCTGCCGCTGAATATCAACAGCCTGACCCGCTATTGGCTGTCGGTGGAGCCTCGCGTCTGAGCCTTTGGAAAAAACTTTCAATGTTCACTGATACCTTTTCGCGCCTCGTCCGGTGAGTGGATAGACCTTTCAATTCCACGCGCCCGACAGGATCGCCGAATGACCGCATTGCTCACGCCCCGCCCCGCCATTTTTCCATTCAAGGCCCTGAGCCTGGCCCTGGCTTTCGGCGCACTGTTGCCGACTGTCGGCCACGCAGCCGACAGCATCAGCGAAAGTGCCAGCCAGAACGTCAACATCGGCCCGGGCTTGCTCAGCCACGTGCTGGCGCAATTTGCCGTGAGCGTCGGCGTGCCGCTGTCGTTCGACCCGGCGCAATTGGGCAATCGTCAGAGCCCGGGCCTGCAAGGCAATTACACCGCGCAAAGCGGTTTTGCCCGGCTGCTGGAAGGCAGCGGTTTCGAACTGATCAGCACCGGCGACAACGGCTACACCGTGGCGCCGAAAGTCGCGACGGACGGCGCGCTGGAACTGGGCGCCACCACCGTCAGCGCCCTGCACGACAACAGCGATGACACCTACGGCGGCGAACAGGTCGCCCGTCGCGCGCAGGTCGGCATGCTCGGCAATCAGGCAGTCAACGACCTGCCCTTCAGCGTCACCAGTTACACCGCCAAGACCATGGCCGACCAGCAGGCGCAAACCATCGGCGACGTGTTGCTCAACGATGCCTCGGTGCGCCAGTCCAATGGCTTCGGCAACTTCTCGCAGATGTTCATGATCCGTGGTCTGCCGCTGGCCTCCGATGACATTTCCTATAACGGCCTGTACGGCGTGCTGCCCCGGCAGATCATCGCCACCGAAGCGCTGGATCGCGTCGAGTTGTTCAAGGGCCCGAATGCCTTCGTCAACGGCGTGACCCCGAGCGGCAGTGGTATTGGCGGCGGGATCAACCTGCAACCGAAACGCGCCATGGACACCCCGACCCGCAGCATCACCCTCGACTACAGCGCCGACGGTCGGGTCGGCACGCATCTGGACCTCGGCCAGCGTTTTGGCGAGGACAACCGCTTCGGTGCCCGGGTCAACCTGATGCAGCGCGAGGGCGACACCGCGGTCGATCAAGAAGACCAGCGCTCGTCGCTGTTCAGCGTCGGCCTCGACTACCGCGGCGAGCGCCTGCGGGTCTCGACCGACTTCGGCTATCAGAAGCAGGTGATCAATCAGGGCCGCTCGGTGATCTATGTCGACTCAAGCCTGAGCAAAGCCCCCAAGGTGCCGCACGCCAACGCCAGCTACGCCCAGAGCTGGAGCTACTCGCAACTCGAAGACACTTTCGGCATGGCCCGCGCCGAATACGACCTCAACGATAACTGGACCGCCTACGTGTCCGGCGGCGCCAAGCACACCCGGGAAAACGGCGTGTACTCGTCGTTGACCGTCACCGACCTCAACGGCAACGCCCGTGGCGGCATGCTCTATCCGCCCCACGACGAGGACAACCAAAGCGCAATGGCCGGCCTCAACGGTCACTTCGACACCGGCCCCGTCAGCCATCAGTTGAATGTCGGCTGGGCAGGCATCTGGGGCGAGCAACGCTCGGCGTTCGAAACCATCGGCAACGCCTCGCGCTACTCCACCAATCTGTACAACGTCACCGACAAGCCGCGCCCGCCGGCCACCTCGTTCGCCGGTGACATCAACGATCCGCGCGTCGTCGGCAAGAACACCCTGCGCAGCGAAGCGATTTCCGACACCCTCGGTTTCCTCGATGACCGCGTGCTGCTGACCCTCGGTCTGCGCCGCCAGCAAATGAAAGTCGATGGCTGGGCCACGGCCACCGGCGCGCGCACCTCGAGTTACGACGAATCGATCACCACTCCGGTCTACGGCTTGGTGATCAAGCCCTGGGAACATGTGTCGTTCTACGCCAACCGCATCGAAGGTTTGGCCAAGGGCCCGACGCCGCCGACCAGCGCGATCAACCGCGACGAAACCTTCGCCCCGGTGCGCAGCAAACAGGTCGAGGCCGGCGTGCGGCTGGACATGGGCAGCTATGGCGCCAGCCTCGGCGTCTACCGCATCGAGCAGCCGTCAAGCTACACCCAGGACGGGATCTTCCGGGTCGACGGCCAACAGACCAACAAAGGCGTGGAACTCAACGTCTACGGTGAACCCGTCGACGGCCTGCGCCTGCTCAGCGGCGCGACCGTGATGAAGACCGAACTCGACGGCAGCAGCAACGGCGTCAACGACGGCAACCGCGCCATTGGCGTGCCACGCTTCCAGTTCAACATCGGCGCCGACTGGGATGTTCCGGGACTCGAAGGCGCAGCCCTCAGCGCCCGCATGTTGCGCACCGGCGGCCAGTACCTGAACGCGGCCAACACCCAAAGCATCCCGTCGTGGAACCGATTCGATCTCGGCTCGCGCTACGCCTTCAAACTCGATGAAAAGCAGATCACCCTGCGCGCCAATCTGGAAAACGTTGCCAACGAAGCCTATTGGGCCTCGGCCAATGGCGGCTACCTGACCCAGGGCGCACCGCGTACGTTAAAGGTTTCGGCCACCGTGGATTTCTGAGTACCACTGGTCACCCGGTCGGCACCAAGCGATGCGCGCTTCAGACCAATATCAGGTAAATCCCCTTTCTGGAGACGTACCATGAAGACGCGCACATTGACCTCGATGCTGCTGGCCGGTTTGTTGGCCACAGCGTCCGCCGCCAGTTTTGCCGCCAATGACGGTGCCAGCACGTCGGGCACCCAGTCCGGCGCCAACGGCGGGACGAGCATGCCGCCAGACAACACCACTAAACGACCTAACGACGGCCCATCCGACGGGATGAAAACAGGAACCGGAACCAACGGCAGCGCCAGCGGCTCAGGTTCGGGCGCGGGTGGTGGAACGGGCGCAGCGGGTGGCGGAACGGGTGGTTCCGGGGCCGGCACCGGCGGCTGAACGAACAAGAGCAGGCCATGGTGAGCGCATCATGGTCTGTGTCTGAACCCTTTTCCGTCAGCGATCCGAACGCATCAACTCGCCAACGCCACCGTCCATCGACAACACCGCCGCGCGATTGCGGCCCGCGTTCTTGGCCTGATACAGCGCCGCATCGGCGCGCTGGATGAACAGTTCCGGGCTGTCGTTGCCCAGCGGAATGAACGAATAACAGCCCAGGCTCACGGTGAGGTAACCGGTGGGGGAGCCGCTGTGGGTGATGTGTTTGTCCATGACGCTGCGGCGGATCTGCCCGGCAATCGCCAGCGCGCCATTGATGTCGGTGTCCGGCAACAGCACCGCGAACTCTTCGCCACCGTAGCGCACCGCCAGATCGGGCTTGCGCTGGCAACAGTTCTTCACCACTTGGGCAACCTGGGTCAGGCAGTGGTCGCCGGCCACATGGCCGTAGGCGTCGTTGTAGCGCTTGAAGAAATCGATATCGAGCATGATCAGGCTGACCGGGCTCGACTGCCGGGCGCCCCGGGCGAACTCAATCTCCAGCGACTGCTCGAACAGGCGCCGGTTGGCCAGTCCGGTCAGACTGTCGTGCGTGGCAATCAGCTCCAGCGCCCGCTGGGCCTTGATCAGGTTTTTCTCGATCCGCTCACCGTCGCGCACCTGATGGATGAACACCCAGCCAAACAGCCCCACGCCGAGCATCACCAGCGCCACGATCACGCTGGACTGAAAGGCACGGTCATGCCAGCCCTTGAGAATCGTGTCCCGCGATGAAGAGGCAGACACCACCAGCGGATAACTTTCGAGCTGCCGATAGCCATAAAGGCGCGTGACCCCGTCGACCACCGAATCGATCATTGCCGTGCCGGCCGAGGCGTTGGGGAGCAATGTCTGGTAGATCTCGCCCTTGGCCAGCGAGGTGCCGATCAAGGACTCGTCGAACGGCCGGCGCGCAAGCAAGGTGCCGTTGGTCAGGCCGAGGAACATGGTGCCGTTGTCGTCCAGGCTGAAACTTTTGAAGAACTTGTCGAAGTACGACATCTTGATGCCGGCCATCAGCACGCCCTGAAAATTGCCGGCGTGGTCGTTCACTCGCTTGGAAATCGGGATGATCCACTCGCCGTTTTCGCGACTGCGTATCGCCGGGCCGATGTGCGCCACGGACGACACGTTCTGCTGGTGATATTTGAAATACTCGCGATCCGCCACGCCGTTACCGCGGGGCAGATCAGGGAATGAGGTAATCACCCACTGCCCTTCGCGATCGAACAGGAACATGCCGTGCAACTGCTCCAGCTGCTGCACCCGGCGTGCGAAGGTCCTCTGCAATCGCGGTCTCTGCGCCGCGCCATAACCGTCTTCCTGAATCCAGTCGACCAGGCTGGTCATCACCAGATCGGCGGCCAGAAAGGTGTCTTCGGCCTGCTGCGCCATCGCCCGGGTCAGGTTGGCCGAAGCCATCTGCGCATTCGCCAGATCCTGCCGGCGCGACTGTTCGATCTGCAAATACAGCAAACCGGACAGGCACAGACACACGGCAACGATGAACAGCACCGCCGCCTTGCGCAGGGGCAAACGCTTGAGAGTGCCGCCGGGGGCCTGATGCGGATCGTGAATGGGGATAGGCAAAAGCGTGTCCTGGGCAGGTACGACAGGGGCAAAGGCCCGAAACCCTTGTTTTTTTGTGAGCGTAGCCCACCGGATAGTGCGGGGCAACCAAGTGCCACCGAGACAATCCCGACCCCGTTGATATCGGCGCGCAGGTCAATTGGATGACCTGCGATGCGAATTATTTTTGCCCGCACGGTTTTGCCTGCATCAGCCCTGACTCGCCAACCGTCGCATCGCACTGCGCAAATGCGCCCGCGCGCTTTCGGGATCGCCTTCGCGCATCTGCTCGTACGCCCGTTGCGCAACCGCATGCGGCACCGGTTTCAGTACCCGTTGCGTGGCCATCGCCAAGAGCTGCACCTGGGCGGCACGCTCCATGTAATACAGATCATCCCAGGCCTCGGCGATGGTCGGCGCGGCGACGATCACGCCGTGATTCTTCAGGAACAGAATGTCGGCATCACCCATCACCCCGGCGATGCGGTCACCTTCACGTTCGTCCAGCGCCAGCCCGTTGTAGTGCTCGTCCACCGCCGTGCGCCCATAGAACTTCAGCGCGGTCTGGCTCAGCCACAACAGTGGCGGCCCCTCCAGCAGGCACAACGCCGTCGCATTCGGCATGTGCGTGTGGAACGCGACCTTCACCCGAGGCAGTCGCTGGTGCAGGCGTGCATGAATGTAAAACGCCGTAGCCTCTGGCTGGCCCTCGCCGTCCACCACATTCCCTTCGAAATCGCAGACCAGCAGGTTATGCGCCGTGACTTCGGAAAACGCATAGCCATAGGGATTGACCAGAAACAGGTCATCGTGCCCCGGCAACATCGCCGAAAAATGATTGCAAATCCCCTCCTCCAGCCCGTGCAGCGCCGCCAGTTGAAAGCACGCCGCCAGCTCCTGGCGGGCGGTGATGACGGCTTCGCGGTCGAGGTTCAACGAGGTGAAACGTGCAGCTCGGACGCTGCCGGTCAGGGTATGGGCCATGGCGAAGCTCCTTGATGACGGGCGAGGTTCATTACCAGCCAAGGGACGAGAACAGCGGCAGCACTTCGTCCAGCGTGCTGAGGATCGCGTCGGGCCGGTAGTCCGGCAGCAACTGACGACCGGTCCCGCGGTCGATCCATACGCAGCGAAAATGCATGTCGCGGGCCGCCGTGTGATCGAGCATAGGGCTGGCGCAGATATGCACCACCTGATCGCGACTGACGCCCAATTGCTCATGAGCGTAGTCGAACAGCCGGGGCGCCGGCTTATAGGCGCCGGCCTGTTGCGCGGTGATCACACGGTCAATATGGCCGCCCAGTTGAGCGACATTGCCGGCGATGATGTCGTCATCGGTGTTTGAGACGATACACAGTTTGAAACCCTTGGCCTTGAGCTGAGCGAGGGTTTCGACGACTTCGGGAAACGGCGGCATCTGCGGAATCGCGGCGGCCAGGCGCTGGCTGTCTTCGCTGGCACTCGCCAGCCCCAGTTCCTGCAGGGCCAGTTGCAGGCCGAGGGTACTCAACTCGCGGAACGAGCGGTGTGGCGGCGTCTGCTCCAGACGATGTTCGTGGCGGTCGTAGACCTCGATCAGGCGCCCGGCATCGACCCGGTGTTCGCCCTTCTCGCTCAGGATCCGCCCGGCCACGGCGCGCAGGCCTTCGTCCCATTGAATCAAGGTGCCGTAGCAATCGAAGGTCAGCCATTGCGGGCGCGGTGTGTTGATCAACGTCATGGGGGCATTCCTCTGCAAGTGAGGGCTTCAGCTTATGAATTCGGGGTGATAGTGTGAAATTAAATAAATAGCCAACCGTCAGTTGCCAAACAAATATCGAGACCGCCGCCATGCTGGATCTGGAACTGTTGAAAACCTTCGTCTGTGTGGTCGATGAAGGCAGCTTCACCCGCGCCGCCGAACGCGTCCATCGCACCCAATCCACGGTCAGCCAACAGGTACGAAAACTCGAAGATCTGGTCGGCCACGCCCTATTGTTGCGCGACCGCACCGGCCTGAACGTCAGCGTCACCGAACACGGCGAACTGCTGATTCATTACGCGCGCCGTTTGCTGGCCTTGTCGGCCGAGGCCAGCGAAGCCCTGGCCAGCGATCTGGATCTGGAAATCCTGCGCATCGGCATGCCGGAAGACTTCGACGCCCGGCGCATGGCGCTGATCCTCGCCGGCTTCACCCGCAGCCACCCACAAGCGCGGCTGGAAACCATCAGCGGCATGAGCCTCGATCTGCGACAACGCCTCGACAGCGGCGAAATCGACATTGCCCTGATCAAACGCGAACCCGACAGCGGCCCCGCTTGGGCGACGTGGCCGGAACGACTGGTTTGGGTCAAGGGCACGGAGTTCGACTCATCCAGTGGCGTGCTGCCGCTGGCGCTGTTTCCACAAGGCTGCCTGTACCGGCAACGGGCAATCCGCCTGCTCGACGTGGCGCAACGCCCCTGGCGCGTGGCCTTCGGCAGCCACAGCCTGACCGGCATTCAAGCGGCAGTGGCTTCCGGGCTCGGCGTTTCAGTATTGCCGGCATCAGCAGTGTTGCCGGAGCATCGGGTGTGCACAGACTTGCCGCTGCTTCCACCGACGGAGCTGGCGCTGGTCAGCCGCGAGGGGGTGTTGAGCGGGTTGCAGCGAGGGTTGGTGGAGTTTCTGCGGGGGGAACTGGGGGTGGATGCGGGGGGACTGGCTTGATCCCCCCGATTGGCGCTGAACTCAGGGCTTGTTGACTTCGCGCAGCAGGTCTGCGACCGGGAGGTTCATGGTGTTCGAGTAGTAGGGTTTGTAGCCGTAGGCGGTGACGACGACTTTGCAGGGGATTTGTTGTTTGCCTGAGAGGAGTTGGTTGATTTCTGCCACTGACAAGTATCTTTCCGAGCTTCGGTCGCTAGAGGTCTCGGAAATGAAAGCATGGGTCAGATAAGAGTATCCCGCTGGGGCTCCGTCTCTTTTATCGGGCGATATCAGGCCAAACGCTGAAAACCGAATCGCTTTACCAACCGAGAAATCCTGATCTTCAGCCAAGGCACAATGAAGCATGCCTGAAGCCATTCCGACCCTCTCTCCCCGGCCAAAAAGATCCAAGACATCAACATTCGACTGATATCTGATTACATATAAAGACCTGTCTCTCTCAACTGAGACATAGCTCAAGTTCGCTGGAGGCCATGCATGGTCTTTTGCACAACCCGAACAGATCACGATAAGCAGGCAAACGAACAATCTAAACATCAGGAAAATTCCTCCATGATCGAGTCAAACAGCAGATCACCAGCAGACTTGTTTCCCGCAATACGTGCGGTAAACAGACCCAAAGCGTTTGCATGATTGGTATCCACATTCACGTTCAGTGACGGGCCACAAGTGATAAGCCATTTCTCGCCAAAGTCGGCGACACCATCTGAAGAGTCTCTTTTGCTGGGCGTAGCCTTGATGTTCACCCAATTGGCCGCAACCGGGTCAGGACGATCAAAATAAATATCTGAGCCCAACCAGACCAAAGCGCCCTCTCCCACAGGATCAAGGGTAACCAGCATCTGAACCCGGTATCCCCATTCAGACATGATCTTTGTCAGGTGCGCGCCATTCCAGCCACCGAGGCTGTGACCAACGATATATACGGGGCAGCTCTTGTAAGGGATCAGGCCCAGAACATACCGCTGAATATCTTTCTTTCCTTTGACTTGGTTGTACCCCAACCAATCCGATTTATATTTCCCCTCGGTTGCCAAATCCTGAACGCGCTCATCGAAGTACTTACGTGCTTCTTGAATGTTTCCATATGGCCCAGAAAAATAGTAACTTTCCTTATCCCCAGCGCCTCCCACAAACACAACAACCGCCTTGGTACTCTCCACCGGAACAGCCTTCACACTGACATCCTTCTTGTCCGTCAGTGTATGTTCCTTGTGCAGCTTGTAATTGTTGCCTTTCTCGCACGTAACCGTTTCCGCACACATGCCTCATTCCTCCAGAAACAGTTTGATGGATTCAGGAAGATGCGAACTGATGGTGTGGGTGAAACCGCCAGCATCGGACACGCCGTGCTCCATCCGACCGTCCGCACGCTGGATCATGTACGGATGATTCGGCATTGGTTCGCCGGTCGTGTCATTCACCAACTGCAACTTGTCTGTGAAGTGCACCGGCATTGGCAACAGGCCGCTGAACGGTGCGTTCGTCACGGTATCGCCAATGATGACCGTGCCGGATCCACCAATGACCACATTCCCGTGACCACCGGTGCTGTCCAGGGTGGCGGCGTTCAGACCATTGATGAAAACCGTGGAGGAAACGCCACCGGTAATCGGGCTGCCGCACGCCGACTTGTCCGTCATACGCGCAGCGGGCAGCCCGTCGAAATTCACGTTCGGCGAACCACTGACAATCGGGTTGGTGCCATGTCCCGGTAATGGGCAGGCTGTCGGGTCGGTCACTCGAGCAGCGGGTTTTCCGCTCATGAAAAAACTCCTTGCAGTATCGCGTCATCATCCGTGGGGCGCGCAGCATGAACAAAGTCGTGGCGCTGATCAAATCTGCACGCAAAAAAACAGGCGCCTGAAAAGGCGCCTGTTTTTTATGGCCGGTGACCGATTGCGTTACCGCGACGGTGGAACCCGAATATCCCCCGCCCGGCACTGGGTTTTCACGCCCTTGCCGCACGCACCGAATTGCAGGTCCTTGCCCATGCACACCCGTACTTCCGAGAGTTCCGGGCCGCTGCAGATGACGGCGATACCGTCGGCCGGAATGCCCGGATTGCTCTTGCGGAACAGGTCGGCGATTTCCTGTGCTTCGAAGTAATAAGAGTTGCTGAACGGTTGCAGCTCTTGCGGGATTGTCACCGCCGCAACGGCTTTGTCCGCTTCGTCGAAGTAGCCCATCGCACCGAGGCCGCTGCAGGTGCCGTGCTTGCTCCATTCGTGGTCGAGGAGTTTTTTCGTCGGGAACAATGTCATGCCCTTGGCTGTTTCAGCGGCCGAGAGCGTAGTCACTGGCGGGCAAGACTCCGGCCAGCCGCCCTTGGCGTATTGCGGCCACAGACCGTGCAGGACAAAACCGTAGCCCTTGCCGGTGCATTGCGGGTCGTCCTTGTGGGTGAGGCAGAACGTCGGCGACCAGGACAGCGTCAGCAGGTAGTAATCGAACACCCCCGCCACCGACTCCGTCGGCGCCTTGTTGGCGTGTGACTGGCGCGCCGAACTCAGGCCGATGCTACCGACCGTCAGCGCAATCAGCGCCATAATTGTAAAAAGCTTTTTCATATTCCCGTTCCTTGGGACGCGTGCGTCCGTGGTTTTTGTGGTCTGACCGTCAAATGGTCAGGGGCTGATTGAGTCATGCCAGTGTTGCAGGCGCATGACGCAAGGCAAAGCTGTACTACGTTGAAAGGTCTACGATTAATAAGCAGACACCACAAACAGGGATCCCGAAATGAGTAAAGCAGACGAACTCGCCGCGAAGCTCAAGCAAACCCGGCACACTCACGCGGACGACATCACCTGCGCCGAACTGGAAATCGATTGCTGGCCGGCGGTGGTGTACGACCTGTATCACCGCATCGAGAGCTGGTTGCAACCGGTCACCGAGGTGGGGCTGAAGATTCGGCGAAATCCTACCCATGTTTGCGAAAGCTCACCGGACGGCGAGCCCCACGACTACGCCATCGACCAGTTGATCATCGAAGCCAACCATCACAGCCTGACGTTCGATCCCATTGCGCGATTCACCGAAGATGGCGCCGGGCGCGTGCAGATCAATCTGCCGGGAAAGGAAACATCGCTGCTGCGCACCGTCGACGAACACGGCGAGAGTCACTGGTGGTTGCAGACCATCGAGACCGGCCAACAACTGGACGCGATTGCGCTGACGGAAAACAACCTGCTGCTGGTAGTCCAGGAAGGACTCGGGTTGTAGGTTGAACCTGACGCAACTGTAATCCGCGCCTCAGCCAACTGAAAGCTGCCGCTGGTTAGCCTCCCCCGTCATTGGTCAAACGGGGACTTCCAGCGCATGTTTTCCAACACCTCAAGACGCACCTTCGTCAAAGGCCTGGCCGCCGGCGGTCTGCTCGGCGGCCTCGGTCTGTGGCGCACACCAGCGTGGGCACTCAACAGTCCCGGCCAACTCAACGAACTGACCGGCACCGATTTCGAGCTGTTCATCGGCGAAACCCCGGTCAACTTCACCGGCCAGTCGCGTACCGCGATGACCATCAACGGCGGCGTCCCCGGTCCCCTGCTGCGCTGGCGCGAGGGCGACACCGTGACGCTGCGGGTGCGCAACCGGCTCAAGGCCGACACCTCGATCCACTGGCACGGCATTCTGCTGCCGGCCAACATGGACGGCGTGCCGGGCCTGAGCTTCAAGGGCATCGAACCGGGTGGCGTGTACGTCTATCAATTCAAGGTCCGCCAGCACGGCACCTACTGGTATCACAGCCATTCCGGGTTGCAGGAGCAGGCCGGCGTCTACGGGCCGCTGGTGATCGACGCCCGGGACCCGGAGCCGTTCCAGTACGACCGCGAGCATGTGGTGATGCTCAGCGACTGGACCGACGAAGACCCGGCCAGCCTGATGAAAACCCTGAAAAAGCAGTCCGACTACTACAACTACCACAAGCGCACCGTCGGCGATTTCATCCAGGACGTCGGCGAAAAAGGCTGGGGCGCCACCGTTGCCGATCGCACGATGTGGGCGCAGATGAAGATGAATCCCACCGACATCGCCGATGTCAGCGGTGCCACGTATACCTTCCTGATGAATGGCCACGCCCCCGATTCCAACTGGACGGGGCTGTTCCTGCCCGGTGAAAAGCTGCGTCTGCGGCTGATCAACGGCTCGGCCATGACTTACTTCGACGTGCGCATTCCCGGCTTGAAAATGACCGTGGTCGCCGCCGACGGCCTGCATGTCAAACCGGTGACCGTCGATGAACTGCGCATCGCCGTGGCGGAAACCTATGACGTAATCGTCGAGCCTGCCGCCGACGCCTACACCCTGTTCGCCCAGGCCATGGACCGCACCGGCTACGCCCGTGGCACCCTCGCCGCCCGCGCCGGGTTGTCGGCCCCGGTGCCGGCGCTGGACCCGCGACCGCTGGTGACCATGGACGACATGGGCATGGGCGGCATGGATCATGGCTCTATGGACATGAGCGCCATGGACCACGCCAGCATGAACATGGGCCCGATGCAGTCGCACCCCGACAGCGAAAAGGACAATCCATTGGTGGACATGCAAGCCATGACCACCGCGCCGAAACTCGACGACCCCGGCCTCGGCCTGCGCAACAACGGGCGCCGCGTGCTGACCTACGCCGACCTGCGCAGCACCTTCGAAGACCCCGACGGCCGCGATCCGGGCCGCACGATCGAACTGCACCTCACCGGCCACATGGAAAAATTCGCCTGGTCGTTCAACGGCATCAAGTTCTCCGACGCCGAGCCACTGCGCCTGAAATACGGCGAGCGTATTCGCCTGGTGCTGGTCAACGACACGATGATGACCCACCCCATTCACCTGCACGGCATGTGGAGCGATCTGGAAGACGAAAACGGCGACTTCCAGGTGCGCAAACACACCATCGACATGCCCCCCGGCACGCGCCGCAGCTATCGCGTGACTGCCGATGCGCTGGGGCGTTGGGCCTTTCACTGTCACCTGCTTTATCACATGGAAATGGGCATGTTCCGTGAAGTGCGGGTGGAAGAATGAGAACACCGACCATGACTCGATTTACCGTGTTTTCGTTGTCACTTCTGTCGTTGTCTTCGGCGTTCGCCGCCAGCGACATGCAAGGCATGGATCACAGCCAGATGGGCGATCTGCAAAGCATGGACGACGGCATGATGCAGCCCGCCGCGCCGACCGAAAGCCGCACGCCGATCTCGAAGTTGACCGACGCCGACCGCGCCGCCGTGTTCACCAGCCACGCCGGCCACCAGGTGCACGACAGCGTCATCAACACTTACTTCCTCGCCGACAAACTCGAATGGCAGAACGGCGACGACGCCAACACCCTGGCCTGGGATTTGTCCGGCTGGATCGGCGGCGATATCGATCGCCTGTGGCTGCGCTCGGAAGGCGAACGCAGCAACGGCAAGACTGAAGATGCGGAAATCCAGGCGCTCTGGGGCCACGCGATTTCGCCGTGGTGGGACGTGGTCAGCGGCGTGCGCCAGGACTTCAAACCCGGCGCCCCGCAAACCTGGGCGGCGTTTGGCCTGCAAGGCATGGCGCTATACAACTTCGAAGCCGAAGCCACGGCGTTCCTCGGCGAAAACGGCCAGAGCGCGGTACGGCTGGAGGGTGACTACGACATCCTGCTGACCAACCGGCTGATCTTGCAGCCGACCGCCGAACTCAACGTCTACGGCAAAAACGATCCGCAACGCGGGATCGGCACAGGCCTTTCGAACACCGAAGCCGGCTTGCGCCTGCGCTATGAAATCCGCCGCGAATTCGCGCCGTACATCGGCGTGACCTGGAATCGCACCTACGGAAACACCGCCGATTACGCACGGGAAGAAGGCGAGGATCGCAGCGAAGCGCGACTCGTCCTTGGCGTGCGGCTGTGGTTCTGAATCCCTTCAAAAAACAACACAGAGGTCTTGCATGCGCACACTGAAAATCTCCCTCGTCCTCGCCACTGGCCTGCTCCTGAGTTCACTGGCCCAGGCCCACCCGAAACTGCTGTCGTCGACCCCGGCCGAAGGTGCGGACGGCGCACCACCGGAGAAGATCGAACTGCACTTTTCCGAGAACCTGATGACCCAGTTCTCCGGCGCCAAACTGGTGATGACCGAAATGCCCGGCATGGCCCACTCGCCAATGCCAATGAAGGCCAAGGTCAGCGCCGGCAGCGACCCGAAAACCATGTTCATCACCCCGCCCGCGCCCTTGCCCGCCGGCACCTACAAGGTCGAATGGCGCGCGGTGTCGTCGGACACGCACCCGATCACCGGCAACGTCACGTTCAAAGTGAAGTGACCGATGGCCGACCTGATCAACATCCTCCTGCGGATGGCGTTGTACGTGGATTTGCTGTTGTTGTTCGGGGTGGCGTTGTTCGGGTTGTACAACGTTGGCACGACGCTGCGGTTTCGGCCGATGCTGCGCGGGATGGCGTTGATCGGGGCATTGCTGTCAGTGGCCGGACTGGTGCTGATGACTCGCGCCATGAGTGGCGAAACGGAATTCGCGGCGCTGTGGCCACATCTGCAAATGATGCTGTTCGAAACCGATGTCGGGCTGGCGTGGGCGGTGCGGATGGTTGCGCTGGTCGTCGTGATGATCTGGCCGGGATTGTGGCTGGCGTCGATGGCCGGCGCACTCGCCCTCGCCTCTCTGGCCCGGAGCGGGCACGGCGCGATGGATGGCGCCTGGCATCTGCTCAGCGACATCCTGCACCTGCTCGCGGCGGGTGCGTGGCTGGGCGCCATGTTGGCGCTGATCTTGATGTCGCGGCTCGACGCTCTGTGCAGCGAAGCGCGGGTTCGTTCGCTGGCCGATGCCGTCAAACGTTTCGAAGGCGTGGGTGCGGCGATTGTAATCATCCTGTCGGTGACCGGCGTGGTGAACTACCTGTTTATCGTTGGCCCGACGTTGGGCGAAGTCCTGTTCGGCACCTACGGGATTTTGCTGGCGATCAAGGTCGTGCTGTTCGCCGGCATGCTGGTTTTAGCGGCGTTGAACCGCTTTCACCTCGGCCCGTTACTGGAGCAATCGTTGCGCGACGGCCAGCATCAAGTGGCAGCCAATGCGCTACGGCGCAGTGTTGCCGTGGAGCTCGGGATGGCGTTGCTGATCGTAGCGCTGGTGGCGTGGCTGGGAACGCTCGGGCCGGACGCGAGATGACACCCGGCAAACCCTTTCACTACACTGGCCCGCACTCCCACTGCACAAGCCCGATCACAATGACAATTCAAAAAAGCACGATGATCTTTTGCAGCCTGCTGGCCATGGCGAGCGCCGCCCATGCACAAGAGCCAGTCTCGCATCTGGACACCATCCAGCAACAAGGCCAGTTGCGTGTCTGCACCACCGGCGACTACAAGCCCTACACCTTCAAACGCGAAGACGGCAGTTTCGAAGGCATCGACATCGCCATGGCGCAATCGCTGGCCGACAGTCTTGGGGTCAAGATCGAGTGGGTGCAGACCACCTGGAAAACCCTGATGCCCGACATGCAGGCCGGCAAATGCGACATCGGCATGGGCGGGATTTCGGTGACGCTGGAGCGACAGAAAAAGGCCTACTTCAGCAACACCCTCGACGTCGACGGCAAGATCCCGATGGTGCGTTGCGCCGACCAGTCCAAGTACCAGACCATCGAGCAGATCAACCAGCCGAGCGTGCGCCTGGTCGAACCCGCCGGCGGCACCAACGAAGCCTTTGTCCACGCCTTCCTGCCCAAGGCGCAACTGGCCCTGCACGACAACGTGACGATTTTCCAGCAGCTGCTCGACAACAAGGCCGACGTGATGATCACCGACGCTTCCGAGGCGCGGTATCAACAGAAACAGAAACCCGGTTTGTGCGCGGTCAACCCGGAGCAGTTCATGCAGTACGGGGAAAAGGCTTACCTGCTGCCCCGTGATGACGTGAGCTGGAAGCTGTATGTCGATCAGTGGCTGCACCTGAGCAAGGTCACCGGGAAATATCAGAAGGTTATTGGCGAGTGGCTGGCAGGGCCGCAGTGAGTCTTTCAGGACGAACCACGTAAAACACACAAGGGCGCCTCCATAGGTGCCCTTTTTTATGAGCAAAACACTGACACAGTTCAATAAGCCCTTGAAACATTTGGTGTTTATTTCGTGATTGCTCTGGAAAAAACGATACCCCCAAATCCCCCCTCTCCCGCGCGCCTGCCCGGGAACACAACCTGAAACCTCAACGATAGACCCCGCGGGCTCAGTTCAGGCGCCTGCGAGACAAGGAAAGCACCATGCAGTTTGTCCCCCTCACCGAGGCCAGCCCCGCCATCCAGGCCCACGTCCGCACCCTTCGAAACCAGGAAGACGTGCGCAAGTACATGTACACCTCCCACGAAATCAGCGACCAGGAACATGCAAACTGGCTGACGTCCCTCAAAGGCAATTCGCGCCAGCAAGTGTTTGTCGTGCTCAAGGATGAGCGCGCGGTTGGCGTTGTTTCACTCAATGCAATCAACACCGTACAGAAGACGGCTGATTGGGCGTTTTACCTCGACGTTCAACTGCAAGGCAAAGGCCTGGGCAGCGTGGTCGAGTTCTGGATGCTGGATTACGCGTTTGCCGAAGCGGGGCTGGAAAAGCTCAATTGCGAAGTGCTGGCGAGCAATCCGGCCGTAGTGAAAATGCATCAGAAGTTCGGATTTGAGCTGGAGGGTGTCAGACGGCAGAACATCCTCAAGGACGGCGAGCGTATTGATGTGGTGCTGCTGGGGATTACCAGGGATGAGTGGCTGGCCAAGCGACCGGCATTGCAGAAAGTTGTCGAGCGCATCGGCGCGATCTAGGCCATACGAAAAAGGTCGCCCGCGATGGGCGCCCTTTTCTATTCAATCGTCATGCAACATGCCGGAGCTGTACTGGTTGAGGCTGGCACCAATACCGGTGCCGCCGAACTTCAGCGTATTGGCGCTGGCGCGCCCTTCCGGCGACTGGCAATCCGAAGAAAAACAACTGGTGGTGGTCAACCCACCGGAGCCCGAACAGGCACTCAATACCGAGACAGCTGCAGCGATCAACAGCACTTTGACGACATTGGCACTCATGGCACGGCTCCCCTTTGATGAAACGATCTTATCGCTGCATCCTAGGCGCCCCCGCGTGCCGACAACATGAAACTTTCGCCATCGACAGCGCGGGTTCAGGCAGAGCGGCGATTACTCGTTCAGATCCTTGACCAGATAAGTGCCAACAATCTGCGAAACACCGGTCAACGCCTCACGGACCAGCTCTGGCTCGGTGCGATAACGCAGCGGCTCGTAACCATAGGTGTTGGCGCCGTTGAACGCGGTAATCGGCTCATTGCGCTGCCAGATCAACTCCTCGCCGCGCTTCAACGAACCGTTCACCACAATCGTCGGATACACCACGCTGCTGAAACCCTGAGTCAGCGCAAAACCCCAATTGACCACGGTCAACTTGATCTCCGCATCCGCCGGCTCATTCTCGGCAACCACCTTGAAACGGCCGGTCGCCGCCAGTTGATCTTCGAAACCCTTCTTCACCAACTTGCCCAGGTCGATATCAGCACTCGTCATGTTGTATTGAATCGCCTCGACCGTGGACATCGACGCCAGATCCCCGGCCTTCAACCCCGCCGCAAACCCGGCCCCACTGAGCGCCGCCGTGCCCAGTTTCCCGGCATGGGACGCCATCCCGACACCCGCGCCGACACCGGCCCCGATTGCAGCGCCCCAGGCCTGCTCGCGGCCCATGTAGGTCATTTCCTTGAAACTCCAGGTCACCGGAAGGACTTTCACCGTGTGGATCTGGGTGCGGTATTCGGGTTTGAACTTCTGATTGGCACAGCCTGCGAGAAACAGGACGGCGAACATCACGACAACTAGTTTTTTCATGGACAACTCAAAACGCGGAATGGAATGCGTAAGTTGTCGTCCATGTTGAAGAATTCTGAAGAAACACTGCCCTCCCGTGGCGGCATTCGCCACGGGAGGTGTTTGCATTTACGACTTCGGCTCGACGTGATCCAGCGCCTGATTCACCGCTAGCCCCGCGACCATCACCACCTGCGCGATACCCAGCGCCGTTTTGCGGTGAGCGGGTTCCAGGATCGCGGCGAAATTACTGAGCATTTCACTGGCGGAATCGAGGGACTCGCTGGCGTTGGCCAACAGGGATTCGCTGGTGTAGGCAGGGTTGGCCAGGAACATGGGGTCATGTACGGTGTGACTGCCCATGATGCGTTGTTGCGGGGTGAGGTAATGGTCGAGGGCGCGTTCGGCGGCTTCGTTCAGGGTTCGGGAATCGGGGAATTTGTAGGGGGAAACTGGATCGGTTTCGGGTGGGTTTGGGGTTGGTTTGATCATGGATGAATCCTCTAGCGCGATTACCAAAAGGAACCATAGACCTGTCCCGTGACCGTTCTTTACGCATTCCGTAGACGGATTATAGGTAGGTAAAATTAAGTGGATAGTTCAAAGAAAGGCAGAGTCTTAATGCTTCTTTAAGCGTGGTTCTTACAGAGATGATTTCCGAATCAGAAACCGGCCGCGCAAGGGAAGAAGCACGAAAAAGCAAAAAGTATTTTAGAAAAATACCAGAAAATTTTCTGAGTATTTGTTTTCTAATAATCCAATCTCATTAGAGATTTATAGTTTTTATGCTTTTGCAATGAATGAGCTGAAAATACAACCTACCGCAATAGGCTTATCTTCCTGCAATGCGTTCTACGGCTCATATTAACTTTTTTTCAAAAGCCCTTTCCGAGGCTTACCATTAATCCATGTTTACGGATATCTTTTGTCTTGAAGGCCAGTCTCCGTCGTTCTTCAGCTCATTACGACATTTAGTCGAGTAGTTTTAGAGTTTACGCACCAGTATTCTCCTGCCTACTATTTTAGAAAATATTGCCATGGGTTTTATGGTAAAGTTAAAAGTTATATGCATGTTATAAGTGGCATATTTGAAAAAAAAATGATAAAATAAACCATTCAAATTTAGAGCGGAGCGCTAATGAGCATTGCTACTGATCCACACGGCTTTGTAGATATTCCACACAACACAATTCAGTGTGGTGATAGTGTTGAGCTAATCAAAAACCTGCCATCCAATTCAGTTCATCTGATTTTAAGTGATATTCCTTACGGAATAGGGTTGGATGACTGGGATGTTCTACATGCTAATTCAAATAGTGCTTATGGAGGGGCAAGCCCGGCTCAAGGAAAAGCTGGCGCTGTTTTTAAAAAGCGGGGTAAACCTATAAATGGTTGGTCTGAAGCAGACAAAAAAATTCCCTATGAGTATCAGGAATGGTGTGCAACATGGGCTGCTGAATGGTTACGGGTCTTGAAGCCCGGTGGCTCAGTTATGATATTTGCAGGTCGTAGGTTTTCTCATCGAGCTATCTCTGCTTTAGAGGATGCAGGTTTCAATTTTAGAGACCTTCTTGGATGGACTCGACCAAAAGCTGTTCATCGTGCGCAGCGTCTTAGCATTGTATTTGATCGCAGGAGTAATAATGAGTCTTCAGAGTTTTGGGAGGGTTGGCGCGTTGGAAACTTGAAGCCAACTTTCGAACCCATTATATGGGCGTTCAAACCTTATCGGATAACGATTGCTGATAACGTATTGGAGCATCAATTAGGCGCATACAATCAAGACAAGTTTGAGCAATATTTCGGTACTAAAGATAATGTTTTTGAATGTGGAATGGCACCGGGCGAAGGTGGCCTTCACCCAGCTCAAAAGCCAGTCAGGTTGATGGAAGCGCTTATTGATTTGGTTACAATTCCAGGGCAGACAGTAATTGATCCGTTCGCTGGAAGTGGTACTACTGGTGTTGCTGCAAATAAACTGGGACGCAATTTTATTTTGATGGAAAGCAACCCAGAGCTTTGCGAAGTGGCACGCAAGAGAATTATTCAGCCGAAACAACAACAACTAATTTAATAAATTTCGTCATCAAAAAAAGTCTTTAAACTGATGTGAAGGTGATTGCAGATGACCGATAAGTTCATAATTGTAATGTTTTTTTCGCCGCGTTCGCATGCTCCTATATATGTTCTGTGAAGCCCGGAGTATTCCGCAAGCTGCTCCTGTGTAATTCCGCGAGAGCTGCGAAATAGTTTTATTCTCTTTCCAACCCACGCGGATAGCGCCGGGTTATCATTCTTCATGATAACCCTTAGCCGCCGTCCTAAACCCATTAATTCTACTGTGCTGCTTAGATAAATTTCGAGTTGCCTGCTGGAACTCGGACTCAATAACTTTTCTTCTAAGCACTTCAATATCTACTTCATTCAAATATCGTTCTTCGATATCCTTTCTAATCAAAACAATATGGCTCTCTAAGCTGTGTACGCAATGATAAACTTTTTCGGCGATTATTTTTTTTGCAGTTGGCAAGTACTGCCCCCACAAATCAGCTTGACCTGAAAGCAACTTATCCTCTACAGATGTATAATAGACAGCACGATTATTTTCTGTTTTTGTAATTTTTCTTGGGAAGATTTCCGAGTAGCTTTCGTATAAGTCAATTAAATTTCCAGACCGCATGCCGGATATAAGAAAAAATGCCAAGTGCTCATAGTAAAGGCAGGCAGTTGGAGATAATTTATCTGTAGTATATTGATAGAAATCGCTGCCACTTTTCCAGTCATGCTGAGATGGAAGTACAACTAATCCGCCAAGTCTGTTTTTGTTTGTGTGAGCACTCAACCATTTATCAATATCTGCATGCTTGAGTACATCTTTTACATTAGGGGCAGCTTGACTTCGACCTAAACGGAAAGACTTTGCGTCACAGACAATGACATTGGTATCATCAAGAATTGACACATCTTCCATGCTGGATTTTTGCGTTGGAAGAACGCTATTTGAAAATCCTATTCGCTTTGCCCACTCCATCACAACAGCCTCAATCAGCTTTGAGTAGAGAGTCTCTGCGCTTGAATCGGCCTCATAGCTTTCTGGTATATATCCAGAATGAACAACAAGAAAAGCCAGCTCTTGCAAAGTTAGTTCTGAGATTACAATTAAGAAATCTCTTAAAATTAACGATGTATTAGGTGGTCTGGACCAATCGGTGTGAGCGGCAGCAATGAAATTTTCAATAAAGTCGTAACTGGCGGTACGTTTTTCTTGGTTTCGGTATGCATCACCAAAAAAATGAGCGATTTGATCCATGTTAGCCCTACCTGTCAAAACGTCATCCTGCCTTTATGAATTCTATAAGTCGACACTCTATAAGTAGCTTTTTTATTGCTTCAGCAATTACCAGTCGGACTTGGAAGTAGATTTTAGATAGCTGCACCTTATTATGAAATTCACAACTTATGATTACTGGCTATTCTTATAGACTTTAATTACTAGACAAACATGAGATGAATGAACCTATTACATTTCCAACCTGCAATAGTGACTTATCATACCCAAAGCACCCTCATTTCAATTCTTTCAAAGTTTAGCTTTACCCCCAAAGAGAGATTTTTTGCTTTCGAAATCTTATGCTTTTGTTGTGAAAATTCTCCACCGGGCTATCCCCTGCGGGGATATTATCCTTGACATAGTAGAAGTGCAACGCCTGTCTCACTCCACATTAATTATCCCCTTTTTAACTTTCCTGGAAACGTAACACGGCTCATCTTTAGTTTCCCCCGGCTGATCCTTGGAGATATTTAAACAACTCGCAGAAACAATGCAGAAGAAACAATGGGGGTACCCATTAGCCAGTCTCAAGTCAAGGTTAAAAGCCACCGCGCCCTGCAGTTCTCAACTGTAGGGTTTGCTCTTCAACTCAACCTGATCGGTTGAACCCGTCGATCCCGTTTTCTCTTCATTGGCTACGAACGAGTCGTGCCAGACACCCATTTGGATCAAGCGGTAGCGATACGACCAGCACCGCTCTGTCAGTTAACTGCCCCAGAGAAACGTTGGTGCCGCCAATGCGTCCAAAACGTGTCACAGAACTGTGGCTCGTGCAAAACACACGTCCAGTCCCAGCTGGCTCACCTGGCAGACGACCCGGTTACAACACACTCAGGCGGTGATGGTCGGTCGCCACTCGGATTTAGTGGTTCGAGCCCAGTCCCTTTTTGGTTGGCCAACCATCACCTGATTCGCCCCTCAGGCGAAACAGCGTCTGGCATCAAAAGGCTGTTTCTCCTTCAGGATGTGATAACTCGCTCGCGTCAGCTTGTGCACCAGTGCCTTGGTAGTACCATTCGGGGACAGATTTATTTATAGAAAATTTGACAGATTAATTTACCCCAAACAAAACAAATAAATCTGTCCCACCTTGCCCATTCAATGCCAGCCCTCCCGACAACGGGATGGCAACAATCGCCCCCCAGCCACGTGCTGCACCGTCCTGGTTTGAGGCAGGGATTTTTTCTATGGTGCCGAGGGCCAGGGTATACAACCCGCCCAATGCGACACCGCCGACAACTGATATCAACAGCAGTTGCCAGAGCGGTCCCCGGTAGGAAAGGCTGACCAGCAGGCTTTGAATCAACCCGCTCAGCACATGCCGCACCCGAGACTCTGGGCAACGGCGGTCGGAGCAAAAAGGGAATTCCCAACACGGCAGAGAGGATGCAACCAAAAAGAAAGCCGGAGAACAGCACTGCATCGCTGAAGCCGTAGACCATCATTTTCACGGCGGCATAGACGAGGTCTCCGCACAGCGGTATGACGAACAGCCGGAGCTCGTTATGGAGCCTCTTTTCAAGCGTGTTGCCGGGCATTGAGGTCGTCCTGACAGGGAAGTATTTCGAGCGGGCTATTCGAATCGATCACTGGGCTTGTCGCAAGCAGAGAAGGTGTTTTTCCATAAAACAGAAATGGGGACTCATCTATCAGCCCCCTTTTTCAAGCTGCTGCACCTGTCAGAAAACCTCTCAGATGCCTCCCAAGCCCCACCCCGCCATTCCTGATAAACTCCCCCACCTCCCAGCCACACCGATTCCGTACCCCCAATGCCCCCAATCACCGCTACACCCGCCCCACTCTCCCGCCGTTTCTCCGTCGCGCCGATGATGGATTGGACTGACCGTCACTGCCGGTACTTCCTACGCCTGCTGTCGAAGAACGCCCTGCTCTACACCGAAATGGTCACCACCGGCGCGCTGCTCAACGGCGATCACGAGCGTTTCCTCCGTCACACCGAAGCCGAGCACCCGCTGGCCTTGCAGTTGGGCGGTAGCGTCCCGCTGGACCTGGCCGCCTGTGCGCGCATGGCGCAGGAGCACGGTTATGACGAGGTGAATCTGAACGTTGGCTGCCCGAGTGATCGGGTGCAGAACAATATGATCGGTGCGTGCCTGATGGGGCATCCGCAGTTGGTGGCGGATTGTGTGAAGGCGATGCGTGATGCGGTGTCGATTCCGGTGACGGTGAAGCATCGGATCGGGATCAACGGGCGGGACAGTTATGAGGAGCTGTGCGATTTCGTCGGCACGGTGCGGGATGCCGGGTGTACCAGTTTTACCGTGCATGCGCGGATTGCGATTCTGGAGGGGTTGTCGCCGAAGGAGAACCGTGACATTCCACCGCTGCGTTATGACGTGGCGGCGCGGTTGAAGGCGGACTTTCCGGAACTGGAGATCATTCTGAACGGCGGGATCAAGACGATGGAGGCCTGCCATGAGCATTTGCAGACCTTTGACGGGGTGATGCTGGGCCGTGAGGCTTATCACAATCCGTATCTGCTGGCCGAGGTGGATCAGCAGTTGTTCGGCAGTTCGGCGCCGGTGATTACCCGGGCCGAGGCGTTGGCGCAACTACGGCCTTATATTGCCGAGCATCTGGCGACTGGCGGGGCGATGCATCACATCACGCGCCATGTGCTGGGCCTGGGCACCGGTTTCCCGGGGGCGCGCAAGTTTCGGCAGTTGTTGTCGGTGGATATTCACAAGGCCAAGGATCCGCTGGCGTTGCTGGATCAGGCGGCGGAGTTGCTGGCGGGTCGTTGATTGATGCGTTGAGCGTGCGGGCAACGAATGAGCGTTGCCCGGTGTTTTGTTGTACCGACAGGATGTCTTTTGGTTATGCCCGCGTTCAGCTGTGTTTTATTCAAGCGTTTCACCCTCCTCGCTTTACTCTCGACTCTCTATGCAAGCGCCTATGCATCCTGTGATTTTTTGAAGGGGTGCGGTGAGGGGGGAGATGGCCCTTTTCAATCTACCCAGATGTCTGGTTTTCTGGTTTTCACGACGACGATGGTCACAGTCGACGGGATGTCGGACATTTCCGAACTGAAAAAACGTGTGTATTCGGTAGAGGAAATGGAAGCGGCACGTTATTTCCTCGCCAGCGACGGCATGCTGCAAGCCGCGTATTTCACGTCAGCCTTGCAGCGTTTTCGTCGGGAATCGCCTGATACAGCGTTGAGCGACCTCGCCGTCGCCGCGCTGATCAGCAGTCAGTGATCAGGCCGCCGCTTCCGTCCAGTTCACCCAGCCAAACAACCACGTCGCCAGGATCAACAAGCCAAACGCAATCCGGTACCAGGCGAACGCGGCGTAGCTGTGGTTCGCAATGAACTTGAGCAAGCCTCGTACGGCGATCATCGCGAAGACGAATGCGGTGACGAAGCCCAAGGCGAAGACCGGCAGGTCGCCTGCCTGAAACAGGTCGCGGTACTTGTAGCCGGAATACACCGCCGCGCCGACCATGGTCGGCATTGCCAGGAAGAACGAGAACTCCGTGGCGGCTTTACGCGACAGGCCGAACAGCAGGCCGCCGATGATGGTGGAGCCGGAGCGCGAGGTGCCGGGAATCATCGCCAGGCACTGTACGAAACCGATCTTCAGCGCGTCGGACCAGGCCATGTCGTCGACGTGCTCGACACTCACCACATGATTTCGTTTTTCGGCCCACAACATCACGATACCGCCCACCACCAGTGCGACCGCCACGGTGATCGGGTTGAACAGGTAATGATGAATGGCGTCGGCGAATAACACGCCGAGAATCACTGCCGGGAAAAATGCGATCAACAGATTAAGGGTGAAACGTTGTGCATTGCGCTGGGTCGGCAGGCCTTTGACGATCTCGAAGATCTTCGGGCGAAACTCCCAGACGACGGCAAGAATGGCGCCCAGTTGAATAATGATGTTGAACGCCATCGCGCGTTCGCCACCGAAGTCGAGCAAGTCGGCAACGATAATCTGGTGGCCCGTACTGGAGATGGGCAAGAACTCGGTGAGACCTTCTACCGCACCTAAAACCAACACCTTGAACAAGGTCAGTAAATCCATTAATCCTCCGTCAGAACGCTCTTCAAGAGCGCCCGGTCAACTGCATTCAGGCATTGAGTATCTGCAATTAAACAATTGGCAGATCTACAGTCATTGCCCGATTTGGTGACGGAGAATATGTCTTATCAAAAGACACACTCAAGCCATGTTAATAATCGTCTGTCTGTGAACTTGTTCACTTAGTGGCAAAAATAACCTTGCGCCCCTAAAATGTGACCCACCTCACACTCCCCTGATTCTGGCGACGAACCATACTGGCCATAGGACATAAAAACCGGTCGCCATAATTACAAAATAGTGGCACCATTGCACATCGCCACCATCTAACGACGTTCGTTTCGTTAGTTCAGCACCCCGAGAAAATCAACTAAAAGCTTGAAAAGCTTAATTATTGTTAAAAAACTCGGGAGCCACGTCTAAAAATCGCGCGAATGTTACCAATTGTCAGTCACAGATGAGAACCGGTGCTTTAACATCCCGATGTCCGCACTTTTTCGAGTCAAGGCATGATGCTTACAGGGAACTTAGCGACTAGAAGCTCGCACCAGACAAACGACGCGCCAGGTGTTCTTGCCCTGGCGCGTACCCGTGCTGTGGCCGAACACTTCAGAGCGCTAATCGCCAAACATGTGCAGACCGGTCTGGCGCTGGAAGCCGACTCTTTCACTAGTTCATATCAGCCAAACGAATATCACGGCGCCTATCGCGCCATTTTCATCGTCATCGATACTCCGCAAGCACTGGAAGACAATCTGGCGCTGGTGGAGAACCTGCGCACCGAGAACTTGAAGCCGATCATTTGTGCGGTGATTACCGGTCGCGGCGCCCACAACAAGATCAAATACCATCTTGCCGGGGCAGACTTCTGTATCAAGCTCAATACCCTTTCCGATGAGGGCGGCGAGTTGCTGAGTGAGTTCTTCAGCAGTGAAGAATGGCTGCGTGACATTGATCTGATACTGGACCCGACCCGTATCTGCCTCTCTGACACCAGCAAGAAACTGGACATTTCCTTTGCCGAGATGAAGATCCTGGAAGCGTTTTCGCAAACCAGCAATCACATTCTCAGCCATGACGAAATCGCCGGCATCATGGGGCTCAACACGCATTTCTACGACCCTCGCGCGCTGGAAAAATCCATCAGCCGCTTGCGTGGGAAAATCAAGGACGTGTACGGTACGAACGCCATACAGAGCATTCGCGGGTATGGCTACCGTCTGATGAGGGGGTTGATCTCGACCGCCTGAGTCAGGGAAATCACCATTTGCAGCATACGAGGGAACGTCTGATGCAACGCTACAACAATCCAAAGTCTCATCGCTTTACTCGCAACACCTGCCTAATAAAAAGCTGTCAATTGAATGAGCGCTGCAACACTTAAACATAACAATAAATCATTACTCTAAAAGCAGACCCAGTGGAACTTGTCGCGGGCCAAAATCGGGCCCAGACCCTGCCTGTCGATTATTTCCGAGCGCGTTATAACTCGTCTGCCGATTACCTTTTAGCCAAATTTGGTGCGTTATTCAGGAGAGAGACATGGAAACCAGTACAACCCTCCCACGAAAATATTTTGTTGTCGTGACCAATAACTCCGCGTCGCAACGTGAACTCGAGAGCATTCTCTCCAGTGAGCGTTTCAATTCGTTCGGTACGTCCCAGGCACAAATGTTTGTTGAAGGTGTTGCTTCGCCCTCTTCCACTCCCACGCTCATGGAGTTCACTTACCCACGCGGCACAAGGAAAAGCGTCGCTCGCAGTATTGAACACGATACACAGCGCATATTGGCCACCCTTGAGTCCGAGTGGCTGGCGGCACAATCGGTAAACTCGCTCCAGAACTCACCTGCAATAGAAGACACCGGCTCCATTGAAGGCAATGTTCCCTGCACAGAGGCCTGGCATCTGGACAATGACCAGGGTGCACTCGTCAAGGAAGGTGTCGAGATCAGCCTCACCGGCCTCGAAACCGCACTGGTCAGAAAGATGCTGCACCACGAAGAACGCGTTGTCAGTCGCGACGATCTGATCCTCAGCATCGGCCGGGAACCGGAACAATATCGCGGACTGGAAATGTGCCTGAGCCGTCTTCAAGACAAGTTCAAAAGTGCCAGCAATGGTGAACGGCTGTTTCGTGCCGTGCGCAATCGTGGTTATTGCCTGATCCAGGAAGTTGTTGCCTGAGCACAGCCTCCACATCCAGAAACTGAAGCAAGTGCAATAACAAAAATAAAAAAGCACTTTGCTTGTTTGAACCTCCTTTTCAGTAATGCTTCCCTCCTCACCCTTCCTACGATAGCAAACAGATTATTGTTTGTTCACCCTTTGCCCTTTGACCTTTTCTAACGTTCGATTATTTCCCCAATCAATTGCTTGGCACTTTGCCATCTTGTTAGAACTCGTCAGACAGCTTCTTCCCCAATAACTTAGTCTATTGATTGACGACAGTTCGGCATACCGATGTTGTTACCTCAGAACATGGGCACCTAAAACAAAAACAACTCTGCTTAACAACTCGGATTTCAACTGTCGAAACCTGAATGGAAGTCTTTTGGGGATATCGCATATGGATCTCACTCTACGTATCAACCGAAACACCGGCCTCAAGGGACTTACCTTCTGGGGCCAATGGGCGCTGGCACAGTGCTTTATTGTTTCACTGTTATTTGTATTGGCTGAGCAGCACACGGGAACGGTCGAGTTCTATTACCGGATGTGCACCATGCTGGCCGTGCTGGCTTCGGTTCCGGCCTACACGTTCAGCGGCGCCTACCGAAAGCGCGACAACTACCTGACCGGCCTCGGACGGCTGCTGATGGGCTGGTCGATGACCATGGCCGGGCTGACCTTCATCGCGTTCATCTGCAAGGCCGATGAGCTGTTTTCCCGCCAGGTGATTCTTGACTGGGCGGTGTACGGCTTCTTGGGTCAGGCGCTGCTGTATGCGCCGCTGCATGCGTTTTCGAAGTACTACCAGCGCTCCCGCAAAAGCGAGCACAAGACCCTGATCGTCGGCACCGGCGAACTGGCTCTGGGCCTGGCGAAGAAACTTAGCGAACACGAAAACCTGCCGCTGGTGGGACTGGTCAGCAACGGCACCCTGCCCGCTCTGGACGCCGATGCTCCACGGGTCGTCGGCGACCAGGAAAACCTCCTGGAGCTGATCAAACGCCACGATATCCGCCGTCTCTACATCACGCTGTCGCTGTCCGAAGCGGCGAAGATCGAAGCGATGTATGTCGATCTGCTGGATGCCAACGTCGACGTGGTCTGGGTGCCGGACCTGAACAGCCTGACGCTGCTCAATCACTCGGTAAAAGTCGTGGACGGCCTGCCGGCGATCTACCTCAATGAAAGCCCGCTGACCAGCCGCCCGACCGCCGCCCTGAGCAAGAGCCTGATGGAGAAAAGCGTCGCGCTGCTGGCGATCATCCTGTTGAGCCCGGTACTGCTGCTGATCTCCCTGGCGGTGAAGCTCAGCTCGCCGGGTCCGGTGTTCTTCAAGCAGGATCGCCATGGCTGGAACGGCAAGGTGATTCAGGTCTGGAAGTTCCGCTCGATGCGCGTCCACGATGACCGTGACGTCAAACAGGCCAGCCGCAACGATTCGCGCATCACCGCCGTCGGGCGCTTTATCCGCCGCACTTCGCTGGATGAACTGCCGCAACTGTTCAACGTACTGCAAGGCCACATGGCACTGGTTGGACCGCGTCCGCACGCCGTGGCACACAACAACTATTACTCGGGCAAGATCCTCGCCTACATGGCGCGCCACCGAATCAAACCGGGCATCACTGGCCTGGCACAGATCAGCGGCTGCCGTGGCGAGACCGACACTCTCGACAAGATGGAAAAACGTGTCGAAATCGACCTCAAGTACATCAACAACTGGTCGCTGTGGCTGGATGTGAAGATTCTGGTGAAGACGCCGTTTACCCTGTTGTCGAAGGATATTTACTGAGACGCAGCGCTTCACAAGGCAGGACCGCAAGGGGACGAAAGTCCCCTTTTTTGTGGGCGGGATTTGGCGGCTGGATTGGCTGGCGATTTCGGTGAATCAGTCAATATGGATGTCGACAGGCCAGACGCCTTCGCGGGCAAGCCCGCTCCCACAGTTTTTGGATGATGCCGCAATTTGCAGCACTTCCCGGATTCCTGTGGGAGCGGGCTTGCCCGCGAAAGCGTCGGGTCGTTCAGCAACGGGCTCGGACTTGCCAATCTCCTCACCCGGAACACGTCCGTTCCGTCGGTAGTGCTGGATGGATCAAGACGGCCATCCACCCCAAACCAAAACGGGAGCCTAAGGGCTCCCGTTTTTGGCTTCCCGGTCTCCCGGACTTACTCGGTAATCTTCCCGAAGTTGCGATAGAACATGTCGTCCTCACGGCTATCGGTCATCGAGTGCAGCTGGAAGCTGCGGCTGAGCCTCGCACCACCGTCACGGGTCAGCGGCGCCCAGACCAGGTTGGCCCGGCGCATGGTCGACATGCTCATCATCTCGTCGAACGGAATCGACAGATAAATGCCCTTGTCGAAACTACCTTCTCCGTATTCCGTACTGCCCGCCGTGGTGATGGTCGCCCAGGCACCGAAGCGCACGCCATTGGAAAACTCCCGGGAGATATCCAGCGTGCCGCCAAAGTCACCCGCCAGATAACGCCCGACGCTGACAGCCGCCAGTGTTTCGTAAGGCAGATCCGTGTAACCGGTAATATGACCGGTCAGCACCGAGTAGTCCCGCAGGCCGAAACCCTGATCGAATTCACGCTGACGCACGTAGTTCAGATCCGCACCGATCGCCCAGCGCTCGCCGGTCGGACGGAACAGCACCTCGCCGCCGACACCGGCGAACATCGACTCCAGATAACCGCCGTAGACCATGCCGTACAGATCCTTGTCCAGTTGCTCGGCATGGCTGACCTGAAATAACGGCATGGTGGTGTCGGACGTGGTGAGGTACTGACGCAGATCCGTACGCACACGCGGCAAGCCGCTGGGTGCGTCGTATTTGAACTTGTCGAAGTTGTTCGTCAGGTTCTGGCTGAGCATGCCGCTCCACCAGGTGTTGCGATTGAAGCGGAACTCCGCGTCCAGATCCGCACTGAATTGATAGAGCAAGCCATCCGGGCCCCCGACGTTCTGCTTGAAGCCCAGGCCGGCGCCATAGCTGAAGTGTTGCAGCGGCTGGGTGTAGAGCGTCTTCTCGTTGTGCGGCATCGCCGGGTTGACCTCGGTGGTGCGGTGCAACGTTTGCAGCGGTTCCTCGTTGTTGATCACTTCGCGGAAGGTCTGGCGCGGCACACTGGTTTCTTCCAGCGGCAGGTCGTAGCGCTTGTTCACCAGGGTGAACCAGTCGATGTCGTCGTTGACGCTGTTGTCCAGCACCCGGCTCGCACGGCCCACCGCTTTGGAGGAATGGAAGTAGCGCTGCTGCTCGCCATACACGATCAACTCGGAATCGCGCTGGGCGATGCGCTCGACCCGATAACCGGCATTCTGTTGCAGACGTTGCGATACGTTGGCCCAGTCAACCTGATCCATCGACGTAGTCGGTGCCTTCGCCGGCAGTGGCTCCGGCGGTGGATCGAAGGTCTTGGCCGGGGCCTTGCGGCTGACGAAATTGGTGTGGAACGTGACGCCGAACATCGCCGTGTTGCCCCGCTCCCACGCGGCGCTCACGTCGAGGGAGTCGGTCACCTTGAACACCGCGCCAAGGTTGATCGGCGAGTCCTGCTTGATCACGTTGTCCTTGGGTTCGTGCTTGTAATCGTTGCCTTCGTATTCGAGTTTCAGGCTCAAGCGATCCCAGGGCGTCTGGTAACTCACGCCGCCGAAGAACGACGGCTGGCCGCGAAAGTACGAACCGGCGTTGACGTCACCGGTGCCTTTCAGGGACGGGCGCGTCTTGAAGCGATCATCGAGATAGCCGAACGGGTTGTCGATGTCGCCGCGATTACCGATGTAGCCCCAGGCGATGCCGGCGCTGAAATCCAGGTTGTCATAGCGCTTGTTGGCCACCAGGAATTCACTGGCGAACAAACCCGTACCGCCGACGTCTCGGAAGCCCAGAGCGACGTCGGGCGCCCAATGGGTTTCCTCCCAGAGCCGGACTTTGACGTCGACCGCCTTGTCCTTATAGCTCTGGTTGCCGCTCATGGATTCCGGGCCGTAGGGACGGTTGGTAATCGCGGTGTAGCGAAACGAGCCTTCGAGCCAGTCCAGCGGCTGCAACGAAACGCTGTAGCGGCTGTAAGGCTCGGTGCGGTTGGCGTTGACGCTCAACTCGCCGGCCGGGGACATGCGTGCGGTGGGCGTCTGCAACAGACCGGTGCCACCGAAATCGCCCTGGGTAATACGCGGCTCGGCATGGACCAGGCCGCACGGCAATAACAACACAGCTGCAAAACGCAAATTCAACGAACCACCTCAGCCAACTGCGTGGCAATAAATTCGGCCAACTGCTGATTCAGTTCAGGGATAGGCGGATCCAGATCATCGTTTTTCAACGGCACCAGAATCTTGCTGCCGGCAACGGGAAACTGCCCGCTCTCACGATTCCAGTGGGCAATGCCAACGCGCCGCGAAACCCCGTTGGGCTGGATCAGCCACAGGTAATCGGCGTCGGCATCGTCCTCCAGCAACACGCAACCGCTCAGGTATTCACGGGCCTCGAGCAATGGCTGGTAAGGCAGCCGGCAGGTCCCGGCGACCGCGCCGAGCACTTCCACTTCATCGACCCGCTGCGGGTAGATCAGGCGATCGCCGTCATCCAAACGAATGTTGCGGGCGAAGCCGACTTCCAGCGCCACCGGGTCCAGGTCCGCGATCTGGCGCCCGGTGACCGGCATCTGCCGCACGTCCTCGGCCATGCGCACCGCCAGGGCTTTGCGGCTCGGTCGATCGAACAGATCGGCCATGCGCTGCAACACGTCCAGGTCGAACAGCACGCCGACCTTGAGCCGGGTCTGCTCTTCCAGCAATGACTGACGCAGCAGCACACCGGCCAGCCAGTAACCCTCGGCGTTAGGCACAGCCTCGCTGATCACATCGGTCAAACGGCCGCCCGGCGGCAACGCTACCGGCCCCGGGTTGGCCACATCGCCGCTGACGATGACCGCCGCCTGACTTGCGCCGGCGAGCAACATCAAACCCGCCGACAGAACCCTCAAGCGCTTCATGGCAGATGCCTGCGATCTGGGGTCAGTTGCACGATCTTCACTCGCAGTTGCGAGGTCAGTTGCTGCTCGCTCTGCACAATGAAACCGTCCACCGGGTCGACCCAATACCGGTTGGTCGCCCGCAGGCCGATGGCCGGGACGTCGATACGTTCATCGACACGCAGCACGGCGTATTCCTTGTTCAGAATCTTCAGGGTTTCCACGGATTTGCGGGTGAAGCGGCTGTTGACGATCAGCCCGACTTCCTGGCCCTTGTAGAGGTCGATCCAGCGCTGGCTGGTCTGGCCATCGGTAACGTGTTGCAGACCACGCTTGAACGGCGACGCATCGGACAGCCGCGTGCCGTCCAGATCGCCTTCCGCGCCCAGGCCGATGCTGCGCACCGCGAGGCCGTCACGCAGCAGCAGGACCTGCTTGCCGGACGCCACCCAGAACTGCAGGTCATCGCGCTTGCGCACCAGCGCCAGCACACCGGAACCGGACGGCGTGGTGAGTTTGAGTTGCGGATAATTGACCTCGGCCACCTGGGCCGGCGTCACGTCGATATCATCCGGGCCGACCACCGCCGACTTGAGGTTGGTCACCGACGCAACCATCAGCGGATTACAGCCACACAGCAACAAGGCCGCCATCAGGCAGACGCCAACATTCAAGGTTTTCAAAGTCGGCGAGCCTTATTTGCTGTTGTTGGTGAATTCGCTCCAGTTCTTCGCAGCGGAAGCGCCGGTGCCGACAATCGATGCCGACGGCACCAACTGGCTGATCAGACGGTTCCAGCGAGTCACGTTGGCAGGCCCTACATAAACGACGTCCTGGGGGCGCACTTCGAAGTGCGTGGCGAGGACCATGGCGGTGGGTGATTCGGCTTCCAGTTGATAGATTTTGGCCGGCTCGACATCGAGGTTTTCCACCCCGCGAATGACATACACGGCATTGCCGTTGGCGGTGGTCTGGCTCAGGCCGCCGACCGAGCCGAGCACGTCGGACAGGTTCATCGTCGCCGTCTTGAAGCTCAGGGCGCGCGGCTGGTTGACCTCGCCCATCACGTAGATGCGCTTGTTGTCGTTGTACGGCAGATACAGTTTGTCGCCACCCTGGAGGTAGACGTTCTGCAACTCGGAATCCTGCTGGTTGAGGGTATCCAGATTCAGCGGATAGACCCGCCCGTTACGCGTCAGCAACAAGCCGGACAGGTCGGCATTGTTGGTGTCGATGCCCGCCGAACCGAGGGCTTCGACCACGCTCAGCGGGTTGGTGGAAATCGCTTGCGGGCCAGCCTTGGCGACTGCGCCGGTGACCACGACTTTCTGACTGGCGAAACGCAACACGGCGACGTCCACTTGCGGCTCGGCGATGAACGCCGACAGCCTTTGTTCGATGTCGTCGCGCAGTTGCTGGATGGTCCGGCCGGCGGCCTGGACTTCCTTGATGTACGGGTAATACAGCGTGCCGTCGGAGCGCACCAGACGGCCGTTGGCGTCGATCTGTTGCTGCGCGCCCGACGGCGCGGTCAGCTCGGGGTGATCCCACACGGTGATGTACAGCACGTCGTTGTTGCCGATGCGGTACTCGGCCGGCGTCGCCAGCAATTCCGTGGGCACTGACTCACGCTTTTGCGTGGCACGGTTCATGGAGATCAGCTTGGGGGTGATCGGAATCAACTCGACCCGGCTGCTTTCACTGGCGCCCTGGCGAGTGATGCCAAAGGTGCTCAAGTGTTGACCGGGGGAAAACATGCAACCTTGCAGAGCGAGACTTGCCAGCATTAAAAGAGAAAAACTACGAGTCATAATGGCACTACGCTATTCAAGGGCGAATCCAAAACAAAGTCACCCGACTTTCGTCGGGCGACCTTGTACTGCACCAACAGTTACTTCAGTTAGTTGTGCGTGCCGGTTGTACCCGTGGTACCGGTGGTACCCGTTGTACCGCCGTTGGCACTTCCACCACTGTTGGACGCCGCTACGGCACTGGCAACCATTGCAGTACTGGCAGCAGGCGCTGTAGAAGCCGCGACACTGCCCGATACATTGGTTACCGCTGTAAGCGGCGCTTCAGCTGCGGATGCCCAGTTGCTCAACATCGTCAACAAGGCAATCGCCATCACTTTTTTCATATCAACTCCTTTCTAACATCGCACCGTTACATCGGGTGTTTCGTTAGAGGTGGTAGAGTTCAAGTCGCAAAAAGCGCGAACAAGATCCGTTGTTCTTTCACAGTCCTACGCAACTGATAAAAGTCGAACGGCAGGTTTATATCTACGGACTTGCAAAAGGCATTGCCAGTGTAATTTCCCGACGATATCTAACAACCTGACCGAAAATAACATTGGACTAAAAGGCCATCATTCCAGATAGCCGTTGGGATGATTCGACTGCCAGCGCCAGGTATCGGTAACCATATCCTGCAAGTTGCGCGTGGCTTTCCAGCCCAGTTCTTTTTGCGCTTTGGAAGCATCGGCCCAACTCTCGGCAATATCCCCCGAACGCCGTGGCATCACCCGAAACGGCACTGGCTTGCCGCACGCCTTTTCGAAGGCTCGCAACACTTGCATCACGCTGTAACCGTCGCCGGTGCCGAGGTTCCAGGTATGAATGCCGGTGCGCCCGTCGATGGCCTGCAAGGCCTTCAGGTGCCCGTCCGCCAGATCGACGACGTGGATGTAATCGCGCACGCCGGTGCCGTCTGCCGTGGGGTAATCGTCGCCGAAGACCGACAACTCCTGCAGGCTGCCGACCGCTACCTGGCTGATGTACGGCAGCAGGTTATTGGGGATGCCGCTCGGGTCTTCGCCCATGTGGCCGCTGTCATGGGCGCCGATCGGGTTGAAGTAACGCAGCAGCGCGATGCTCCAGCGCGGCTCGGCCTGGCTCAGGTCGCGCAGCACGTTTTCGACGATCAGCTTGGATTGGCCGTAGGGATTGGTCGGAATGCCGGTAGGAAAATCCTCGCGGATCGGCATCTGCTCAGGCTCGCCGTACACCGTGGCAGAAGAGCTGAACACCAGCCGGAAGACCCCCGCCGCCGCCATCGCCTGGCACAGCGTGATGCTGCCGCTGACGTTGGTTTCGTAATATTCGAGCGGCTTACGCACGCTCTCGCCGACCGCTTTAAGCCCGGCAAAATGCAGGACGGCGTCAATTGAATGCTGCTGGAATATCCGGTCCAGCAACGCCCGGTCGCACACATCGCCGCGAATCATCAGCGCACTTTTGCCGCAAATGCCTTCCACGGCGTGCAGTGCCGCGTCGCTGCTGTTGCAAAGATTATCCAGAACGACAACTTCATAACCAGCTTCAAGCAATGCGAGTGTGGTGTGCGAGCCGATATACCCGGCGCCACCCGTTACCAGAATCTTCATAGCGCGGTCCATAGTGGGAAAAGTGCCAACTAGCGTGTCAAGCCCAACTTGTTTAATGTGTGTCTTGCTTCACACAAACAGGGCGACAACAACCCAAAACAAAAACAGTTCCATCGCTGGCCAAAAATATTTTTAAAGGCCAAACTGTATTGCCCGGTACTTATTAGCACTCCCGCACTTTCACCACTATCAACAGATACCGACTAAAAATAACTGTTATTTATCAAGCCGACATCTAATAACATTACCCCCTTTTAAACCAAGCTAACGTTGTCACTCATAACCTGACTCAGGTATTAAAGTACAGCTTCATCAACTTGCAACTTTTCCTTATTGCAATGTAACCGATGGCTGTATGCCATGAATGTCCAGGAAACTTCTATGATTCGTAAATGTTTGTTCCCCGCTGCCGGCTACGGCACGCGTTTCTTGCCGGCCACCAAAGCCATGCCGAAAGAGATGCTGCCGATCGTCAACAAGCCGTTGATCGAATACGCCGTTGAAGAAGCACGGGACGCCGGCCTGCAGCACATGGCGATCGTCACCGGTCGGGGCAAGCGCGCACTGGAAGACCACTTCGACATCAGCTACGAACTCGAACACCAGATTCGCGGCACCGAAAAAGAGAAGTTCCTGGCCGGCACTCGCGAGTTGATCGATACCTGCACCTTCTCCTACACCCGTCAGGTGGAAATGAAAGGTCTGGGCCACGCGATCCTCAGCGGTCGCCCATTGATCGGCGACGAGCCCTTCGCCGTGGTCCTGGCCGACGACCTGTGCCTGAACCTGGAAGGTGACGGCGTACTCACGCAGATGATCGAGCTCTACAAGAAATTCCGCTGCTCGATCGTCGCCATCCAGGAAGTCCCGCGGGACCAGACCCACAAGTACGGCGTGATCGCCGGCGAGGCGATTTCCGAGGGCATTTACCGGGTCAACCACATGGTGGAGAAACCCGCACCGCAGGACGCTCCGTCGAACCTGGCGATCATCGGCCGCTACATTCTGACGCCCGACATCTTCGACCTGATCGCCGACACCGAGCCCGGCAAGGGCGGGGAAATCCAGATCACCGACGCCCTGATGAAACAGGCGCAGAACGGTTGCGTGCTGGCCTACAAGTTCAAGGGTCTGCGATTCGACTGCGGTGACGCCGAGGGTTACCTGCAGGCGACCAACTTCTGCTACGACAACGTCTACCTCAAGGGCCGCTGAAAGGCGCCCCACGTACATCCGGCGAGGCAACCATGAACATTGCACAACATTCGACAGACATTGAACGGGAGGTGGACAACCTCGGGGTGATGAGCTGGTTGTCTCGTCATCAGCCGTTGCCCAGCGCCAACGAATCCTGGCTCGGGACCATCCTGCTGGTGGAGCGGATCGGCATGTTTCCATCGTCCGGGGACATTCGCCGGCCGCTGCGCGATCCCTATCCCCTGCTCGCCCACCTGAAAAGGATCTATGGTGAGCAGGCGCTGGAAGTCGATGACCGCGACGGCCTGAAGGTGATTCTCGGCGACTGGCGATTCCGCGTGCGCCTCTGCTGCAACGAGCCGGCAATCATCATCAATGTGGAAACCCGTTGTGTGACGCAGTTGATGCCGCAGAAGACCGCAGAGCTTCTGGGTCACGTCGAAACCTTCGACAAGGGTTGAGTTCCTATTCCGAGGCGGCGCCGCATGAAGTCCCGTGGTTGCCGCCGACGATCATCCGATAGAAGTAATCGGCAATCACCTTCCCTCCCGTGGCCGGCACCGGATGTATTTTGTCCGGACCGATCATCGCCGCCGCATAACGTTTGACGTCCGTACCGAACGCACATTGCAGATCGGCGTAGCCCAGATGCTGCTCGCGGGCCCAGGGTTCGAGCACCTGCGCGTAAGCCGACATTGGATAGGCGCTGGAGCGTGTGGTGTCCTGACGCATGATCAGGTTGACGCTCGCTGCCGGCTGAATCTCGCGGATCATCCCGACCAGCCCCTGAACATTCTTCAGGTACTGCTCGGGCTTCACGCCGAAACCCTGATCGTTACCGCCGAGCATGATCAGGTAGATATCCGCAGGGATCTTCGACACCACCGATTTCCACTGCGTCTGCCATTGACCATCGGCATGATAGAAATCGCCGGATGCGGCGCCCGACGCCGCCAGTTTCGACACGCGTAAACCGGCCTGCTCGTTGCTCATCCACAGGCCGAACAGGGTTGGCGCGCCTTTCACCACTTCCAGCCTGAACGACCAGTCCGTCGCGGTGGATGTACCTGACAATGGGACTTCCTGAACACCGACGCCGCTCAACTTCATCGGCTGCCAGGATTGCGAGGGTGCCCAGCGATAGCGCAGTTCACTGGATTCGCCGTTGCCCAGATAAAGTAACCTGGCCTGGGTGACGGCGGTGTTTATCGCTTCGCTCGGATGCGCATCGACCTGCAGCCATGCACCGGGACTTCCCGTCACGGTACGGCTGTCAGGACTGGCCACGCCGAGGTTCGACACCTTCCAGTCGCCGCCGAAGTATTTCTCGCTGCTGCGGGTGTACTTGAAATGGCTGCCACCCAGCGCCGCGCCATGGTTGAAGCCGACATAACCGGGGCCGGCAAAACCGACCTCGCCAACCAGCCGTTGCACCAGTTTGTTCAGATAGAAATCCTGCCCGGCGCTGTAACTGTCGCCGATCACCGAGACCGACAACACCTTCCCGGCCTTGCCCTCGCGCCACTGGGCAAACCGCTCGCGGGCATCGCCGACTTCAACCACCGACGCCGCGACCGGCGCTGCGTCATCCACTGCAACCATCAAGCACTTCCTTTAGCCGAAACCGGCGCCGGGGAGACGTTCCCCGCCGTTTTTTTCGTCGCCGCACGCTCACCCAGAAACAGCACCGACGTGAAGTTGAACCGGCTGAAGATCGTCGACAGCAGCACCGGCCCGAGCAACCCGCACGCCACGCCGCAGAACACCAGAACGCTTTCGTCCTTGATGCCCAAGCGCCCGAGCACCGAGCGCGAGGTGGCGGCGAACAACACATGAAACAGGAAAATCGCGTAAGAGTAACCACCGAGCCAGGTCAGCGCCTTCGAACGCATGTCACTCGACAGCAGCGCGAAGCAGGATACGCAACCTACCGTCAGGCCGATCAGGCTGCGGCGATCGATGATCAGCTCGCGGTCCAGCGACGCGATGTACAACAGCGTCAGGGAAATCAGCACGAACACCAACGGGCCGACGACTTTGAACCGTTGCTTCAACGCACTGACATTTTCCTGGCCAATCATGCCCGCCACAAAAAACGGCAAAAGATAGGTCGCCCCGTTGATGCCGAACGCATCGAACTTGAACGGCGGCAACAGAAACACCGCTGCAGAAAACGCGAACAGCAGGTACAGACGTGTCGCCGAGCGCAGCAATCCACGCCACTCCAGCAGGCCGACAAACATGAAAATGATGAACACCGCCTGCAGGAACCAGAAGTGGTTCACCGGCACATAGAACGACAACAGCGCATCGATCACACCGACATCCTTGTTCACGCCCGGCCCCACCGCTTGCAACACGGAGAACGGCACACCCACGCAAAACAGCGGCACGATCAGCCGCCGCACCTTGCCGGTGAAGAACGCCGAAAAGTCATTGCCGCGAATCTTGTAGATGGAATAGATGTAGCCGGAAATGAAAGTGAACAGCGGCATGCGCACATACACCATGGAATCGGCGATCACCCGGAACGGCGAGCCGATATCGATCTTCAAACCGCCGCCCAAAGGGCCGATCACGTGATAGAGCACCAGCGACAGGCAAGCGAGCCCGCGCAGGGTTTCGATCTCCAGGGACTTTTTCTTGCTCGACATAAAGCACCCGCCTCAATTCAGAATTCTTGATTCGACCCGCACCGGTTTGTTCGCTCGCAGCATCAACCCCAGGCCCACGAACAACACCGGCACCACCATCGAGAAGTGTCGGGCGAACGAGCCGAAGTCCGGTTCAAACAAGCCTTGAACCAGCAGAAACGCCAGGGGAATCGCGATCAGTTCCTTGGGTTTGGTCTGGATCGGCGCGCCTTTGTAATCGGTCGAGGTGATGACTTTGAACAGCAGCAGCGCGGTCATGATCATCAGCGCCACGAAGATCACCTGACCCGGCCCGGACAGCAGGATCAGCTCAACCGGGAACGACAGCCTGAAGAAGATGATCATCGAGTCCAGCGCCTGTGAAACAAAGTCGCTGCCACTGAGCCACGAGACGATCAGCGACTTGGAACCCTCCTCGCCCGCTGTGCGCAGTTCGTTGTTGCTGGCGCGAATCGACGACACCGGAAAGCCCAGCGCCAGCTGGATGGCCATGGCCACCGCCAGGTAGAACAGGAACAGCATCACGAAGAAGGTCATGCGCGACACGTACTTCTTCATCATGCAGACACCGACCCAGGACAGCGAAAACAGGATCCAGTAGGGCCGGATCAGTACGCCGTAGATCACTGCCGACAGGAAAAACCCGCCGCGATATTTGCGCGTCAGCGAGCTGAACAGAATGCTCAGCACCGCCACCGACACGATGATTTCCTTGGTCAGGTTCTCCAGGAAGAACGAGCGCACCACGCCCCACAGACACAGGGTCCCGAAGATCGCCAGCGGCATGCGCCGGAACACCACCACCGGAATCGCCGTGAGGAAGAAATTGCAGAACATCCCGTAGGCCCAGGCGTTGGTCAGGTTGATCCCGGTGGGCCGCAGCAGGAACGCCGAACACTCGTAGGACGAGCGATCCGGCGAGAACGGGTTCCAGAAATTGCAGTTGTCGGCCCGGGCATAAGACGACCACAACGTCATCGCATCCGGGCCGGGATCGCGGGGGATCAGCAGCGGCATGGCCACCGACAGAAACAGGCCGGTGAACAGGATCAGGAACGACAGCGACGAATCGAGTTTCCTGCCGCGAAACTCGATGCACGGCAGTTTCAGGCCCATGACACGACAGCCTTTTTCGCACGCGTGGCACGGGTCAGCAGCGCAATCACGCCGAGTTGCACAATGATCCCGAAGACGTTGCCCCAGGCCGCGCCATAAATCGAATAGTGCTTGATCAGCACATAGCTGACCGGCACCGAAATCAGCAGGCAAAGGGCCGAACTGGCGAGGGAGACCCGGCTGTTTTTCGAAGCGATCAAACCACCCCAGACGATGTCGCCGATGGCGCGCAGGGCGAAGGAAAAGATCAGCACGCCAAGAATCCCATTGTCCGGGCGCGGCACCGCTGCACCGACGTAATCGAGCACGATATTGAAGAACAGATAAATCGCCACCGCGACTGCCGCTGAAACCACCAGCGAACGCGCGACCCATTTGTTCACGAACAATTGCCTGACCGTGAACGCTTGTTGATCGGCCTGATAACGCTTGGCGAGCACCGGGATGCCGACCACCGCCACCACCGCATAGGACAGCGCCTGCAAGGTGTTGGCCGCTGACCAGGCGTACACGTATTTACCGAGGCTGGCGTAGGGCTCCAGATCAATGATCAGAAAGCGCTCGGCGTACTGACTCACGGCGATCAGGCCGGTGCCCAGGTAGAACGGCAACCCGGCTTTCCACACGGTCGCCGTCGCCAGCGTCCCCTCTTCGCGCCCGCGATGGACGTTCACCACGATCAGGTAACCGGCGACGATCACCAACACGTTGGCAATGACCCACAGCCACAGCACGCTGGCGATCCCCGACACCCAGCCGAGCATCATTCCGCCTACGGCCAGCAGCGCCCAAAAGCCGGTCTTGATGAAGAACAGCAGCGCCCCCGCCGTGGCTTTCTGCGCGGAAAACACGAACGAGTTGATCTCGAAGGACAGGTGCTCGGTCAGCAGAACCAGCGTCACGCAGGCGATCAATGCTGCCGTCGCTTCGACCTGCTGGAACAGCGAATAGATCAGCACCGTCAGCACTGACAACAGCAACCCTACGGCCAGGTACAGCAGCAGAACCTTGTCGACCACACGCTTCGAACTGCCGCCGACACTGATCAGCCGATTGATCTCGGAGCTGAAGCCGACGCTGTAGAACTTCGAGGCGATCAACGACGCCGCGACCACCACGCCGTAAAAGCCCAGCGCCTCGTAACCGAGGTAATGGGTGATGGCGAGCACCAGCAGGAACTTCGCGCCCAGTGCTCCGCCGCGCAGCAACAAGCGGAATATCATCGAATGACGCCCTTGATGATGTCGTCCATGGCCACGGTTTTGGCTTCGATTTCACGGCAGGTGTCGGTCAGGCGCTTGCCGAAATCCGACAGCGCATTCGGTGCGTAGACCGTGTCGATGATGGTGTCGACATCAATGTCGCCGCCGTTGATCACCCAGTCCTCGACGCCCATGTCCTGATAGGCGCCAAAGCCCTTGCGCTCGTAGCTGATGTGATACGCGGGCACCCCGGAGAGCAGCGATTCAATCGCCCCGTGCAGGCGCACGGAAATCACCAGGTCCGGCTGATATTTGGCAATCGTGGCCTTCAACGACAGCAGGTCTTCAGTGATGCCCAGTTCGCGATAGAACGCACCGTCATCGTTACCACGCACAGCGCTCTGCACCGCGCAGACCACTTTGCTTTTGTTCTTCAAACGCTGCAGCAGCACCTTCAGGTTGGCCACGTAGGCGAGCTTCTTTTCCTTGCTCCAGGCCGGCGGTTTGCGCAACACCACGCACACCGTGGCCGGCGTCGAGGCGCAGCGGGTGAACTTGGGTTGCTGCAGGATCTTGCCGGCCAGGGCCTGCACCGCGAGGTCCGGTGCGCGGTAGACATTTTCGCAGGCATCGAACAACGCCGAGGAACGGTTATCGCGCACGAACACCGCATCGGCGCTGGCGTAGTGGCCGACGATCCTGTCGCTGTCACCGTGGAACGGCCCGATGCTCTGCGGCAGGTACACCGACGGGACTTTGCTGAGGATCGCCGTTTCCAGTTGCTTGGCGTGGCCCAGTTTCAGCTTGATGTGTTCGAAGGCGCTTTTGGAGCGCATGTAGCCGCCGCCGACGCCGACAATCAGATCGGCTTTCTTCAACAGATCCGCCAGCCCGGCGTAGGACTGATTGAGGAATACCGCCTGCTTGACCCGGCCCAGGCCCTTGGCTGCCATGACCGGCGCGTCAAAGCGCGGGTGCGGCAGGTATTTGAAGGAATCCGGATCGGAGGCCACGACGCTGATCGCGGTGTCTTCGCCAAAGTTGCGTTGCACCAGCGCGATGGCCAGGTCGACCAGCAGACCATCACCGGAATTGGAGGCACTGTAGCCATGCAAAATCGTTACGTTCATGAGCGGCGTTCTACTTAATAAGAGGGAGCGGAATACACGTCGTAGGTCTGGCGGATCATCAACGCGGCGCTGAAGCGCTCGCGGACGATGCGCCGGCCTTCGATGCCGAGGGCTGACAACGCGGGTTTTTGGATCAGCTTCAGGCGGTCGGCCAGCGCGTGGTGGTCACCGGTGGGGAACACGTAGCCGGAGACCCCGTGGGTAACCAGTTCCGGCAGCGACGTGCAGTCGCTGGCGATCACCGGCAAGCCCAGCGCCATGCCTTCCAGCGGCACCATGGCAAAACCTTCCCAGCGACTCGGGACGATCAGCGCATCGGCCTGCTGATACAGGGCGTTGACCTCGGCCGGCGTGACCCACGGCAGGTACTGAACGCCATCCATTGGTGGGCACTCGACCGTTGCCTCGTTGACCGCACTGCCGACCACCGTCAGTTTCAGGTCGTTGCGCCCGGTCTTGGCGTAGGCCTTGAGCAGCACGTCGAAGCCTTTCTGGTAGTCGAGCCGACCGACGAAGAGCAGATGAATCGGCTGCGGATCCTCGGCTTTACGCTCCTCATCCTTGGGATGAATGCCGTTGTAGATCAGCCGCATGCGCTTGCGCTCGATGCCGAACGCTGCGGCTTTGTCCATCTCGTATTGGCTGACGCAGATGATCGTGTCGGTGACCTTCTGCAGCACACGCTCGATCCACGCATAGACTTTCTGCTTGATCGGCGAGCTTTCCATCAGGAACGAAAAGGCATGCGGGCAGTAGACGATTTTCGGTTTGCGCCACGGCCGCAAAAGCACGCACACGCAACGGCCGATCACCCCGGAAAACGTGCTGTGCAGGTGCACCACATCAGGTTTTTCCTTGAGCATCACTTGCATCAGTCGCCAGGCAAAACGCAGCAACGACGGCACATTGCGCCCGGTTCGCTCGAAAGTGCGGATCTGCTGCGGGGCGATGCCGTGCAGTTCCTTTTCCTGATCCTGCGGCACCAGATACACCAGCTCGTAGTTGGCTTGCTCATCTTCCGGGGACGCCGAAATCGTGCGGATCACCGTCGCGACGCCACCTTTTATCGTTTCAGCCACGTGCAGTATTTTTTTCACAACCCACCCACTTTGTTGCCTGTAAGAACAATCGCTGAAACTCAGGATTTGTCGGACGCGTATTCGTAGTTGTAATAGCCGTAGCCGCCGTTGCCGTAGTAACTGGCCGCTCGCTTCTCGACGCCGTTGAACACCGCGCCTTTCAACTCGATGCCGTTCTGGGCGAAGCGGCGAATCGTCAGTTCGACTTCTTTGGCCGGGTTCACCCCGAAGCGCGCGACGATCAGGCTGATGCCCGCTTCACGGCCGACAATCGCCGCGTCCGTCACCGCCAACAGCGGTGGCGTATCGATGATCACCACGTCGTAGCGCTCGCTGAGTTGCGCCAGCAGTTCGCGGAAATTGGCGTGCATCAGCAGTTCGGAAGGATTGGGCGGCACCTGGCCACGGCTGATGAAATGCAGGTTGTCGACTTCGACCTTGTTGATCGCCTGCTCCAGGGTGCAGCGCTTGACCAGCAGGTCCGACAAACCGTTGGTGATCGGTGTGTTCAGCGTTTTGTGCAGATGCCCCTTGCGCATGTCGGCATCGATCAGCACCACACGCTGGCCGCTCTGGGCCATGACCGCCGCGAGGTTGGAAGACACGAACGTCTTGCCGACCTGCGGGCTCGGGCCGGAGATCATGATGCGGTTGTTGGTCGAATCCAGCGCCGCAAAGTGAAGGCAGGTGCGCAGGCTGCGGATCGATTCGATGGACAGGTCCGTCGGATTGCGCAGCGCCAGCAGATAGGCCGGTGTGTCCGCCGTGACTTTGGCACGGACTTTTTTGGTGTCCTCTTCCTGTTGCAGGGCGCTGTAAGGAATCGATGCGTAGACCGGCAAGCCGAGCTGCTCGATGCCCTCCGGCCCTTCCAGGCCCTTGCTCAGGGATTTGCGCAACAGCACCAGCGCCACGCCGACGAAAGCGCCGAGAAAGGTCGCAATCAGCACGATCAGGGCTTTTTTCGGCTTGACCGGACTGGTCAGGTCGACATCCGCCGAGTCCACCAGACGCACGTTGCCCACGGCGCCGGCGCGGATGATGTCCAGTTCCTGGGACTTGTTCAGCAACTGGGTGTAGATCTGCGAAGCCACTTCGACATCGCGGGTCAGGTTGAGCAGTTCCTGTTGCGTGGCCGGCAGGTCGCCAACCTTGCCTTCCAGCGACTTCTGTTGCTGGGTCAATTCACCGATCTGGGTCATCAGTGCCCGATAGGCCGGATGCTGTCTGGTGAACTTGCGATCCATTTCCGCCTGCTGCATTTTCAGCTCGGAAATCCGCGTTTCGAGGGCGACGGACTGGCCGAGCACCGATTGGGTTTCCAGGGAGATGTTCACGGTCTTGCCGCGCGTCTGGTAGGCATTGAGCGCATCACTGGCCTTGGCCAGATCGCGTTTGACCTGCGGCAACTGGCTTTGCAGGAAGGCCAGACTCTGCGCGGCTTCGGCCGAGGTGCGGCGTACGTTCTGGTCCACGTACAGCGAGGCGATCTTGTTGAGGATCTTCACCGCTTCGGCGGCGTCGGTGCTGGCCAGGGCCAGACGGATAATCCCCGACTCCTTGCCCTGCTCGGAAATATCCAGCGCGTCCTGATAGCCCTGAATGGTCACGATTCGTGGGTAGCGCACGACTTCGAATCGGGTGCCGGGGTTGGCCAGCAGCTGCGTGATCTGCCCTTCTACGCCATCCTGTGCGAAGGCTTCACCGGCAGTTCCTTCTGCCAGCAGATTGTCGTTGTCGTCGAACAACTGGAAGCGCTGCTGCTCGCCGGCGATCAGGCTGAGTTTCTTGCCCAGCAGTTCTTTAGGCAGATCAAGCCGGGCGAACTCCAGACGCTCACCGCCCCACGCGTAGCTGCTCAGCCCGAAACGTGGCGGCGCGACGCTGAGTTCGGTTTCACCGCGATAGCGGCGGGAGAGAAAACCGCCGATCACCGGGAAAGTATTGGGAGTGACGTCGATGTCCAGGCGCAGATCGTCGACGGTCTTGCCGATCACCGCACGGGATTTGATGATGCCGATCTCGGTCACGGACGGCGACTGACCGCCCAGCATGCTGTTGAGATCGGAGAAGCCGAGCATGTCGTTCTTTTTCGGCTCGACCTGCACCAGCGCGTTGGCCAGATACACCGGTGTGGCCAGAATCGCATAGGCGACGCCGGTCATCATGAACGCGCCGGTGAAGGCACCGATCAACCATTTCTGATCGATCAAACTGCCGAATATGCCGAGAAGATCAATACTGTCTTGATCGTTGTCACGGGTGCCGACTACTGACGGTAACTGCATAAGTCTTTCTTACCATTCACTGTTCTGAAGAATATTCATCAATGCCCGAGGCGCTGTGCCCATGAGCCAACAGCATCTTCAATCAATGCATGGGCATGAATAAATGCGGCCTGCCCTTGACGATACGGGTCCTGTATTTCTCGTTCGTTCTGCCACTTGCCGAGAAGAAACACTTTGCCCCTGGCGTGAGAGGCAATCTTCAGTACTTGTTTTACATGCTCTTTTTCCATGACCAGAATCAGGTCTGATTCATTGACGATGTCCGCTGTCAGTTGCCGCGCCTTGAAGCCTTCGGCGCACTGCCCACGGTCTTCCAGCACCTTGCGGGCCGTTGCCTCCATGGACTCGCCAACCCTGGCAGACAAGCCTGCGGAGGCGACCGTGATGGTCGAGGGCGCCAGTGCGTTACGCAGCAACAGTTCTGCTGTCGGACTTCTGCAGATATTGCCGACGCAGACGACAAGGATCTTTTTGAACAAGGTTTACTTTCCCGTGTAATGTCATTCGGCCAACATGCCCCGTGGACTTAAATGAATCCACAGGACTTTCCTGCACTCGGAAACAGTTTCGCCTGTTAGTACCGGTGCATTAAGTACCACGGGGTCCAAAAGTCACCCAACCAGAATTACCGGACTAAAAATAACTGTGATTTTCGGCGCTTCTTTCGCCGAAAGTTTTCCGACAAAAAATAACATTCGTGCACTTTTCGGCCTTTTCGGCATCGCATGAAAGTAACGAGATAAACATTGGCTAGATGTCATTTCTCATCAGGAGAGCAGACATGAAAGCAGCACATCTCAAACGTCTCGGCGCCCTTTCCCTTTTGTTGTTCGGCACAACGGCTCAGGTTGATGCCAGCGAGTTGTTCCCCGCATTGCCCCACCGAACGGTCGGCATCCAGGTCAAGGTCCAGAGTTTTTCGGCTTCCGATGCCGCGCAAATCAAGGCTGCCGGCTTCAGCTTCGTGCGTCTGGGCGCGTGGAGCGACAGCCTGGGCGACAAGACCTATCAGAAACAGCTCGGCGATGCGTTTGCCGCCGCCGGATCCGCCGGGTTACCGGTGCTGATGACGGTGCGCGCCATCAAACCGCTGTCGACAGACCCGGCCACGGCGGGCGCGGCTTTTGCCAGTGCAGTGAACAGCCTGGAGCAGACCTATGGCTCTCAACTGGTCGCGATTGAAATCTGGAATGAACCGGATCTGAACACGTACTGGCCCACGGGCAATTTCAGCACCACCTTTGCACCGTTCATGAGCTCGATGTGCAAGGCGCTGCAAGACAATCCCACCACCACTCCCGTGATCGGTTTCGGCTTCGCCCGGCCACCGAGCGCCGGGTCGGCCTCGACCGTGGCGCTGAACAGCATTCTTGGTGCGTATCCCAAATGCCTGAGCGCCATTTCCTACCATCCCTATGGCATGACGGCGACGCAGATCGGCAATGCGCAGACCTTCATCCAGCAGAATTTCCACCTGCCGGGCGTCATCAGTGAATGGGGAGTTTCGGCGCTCGCCTCCAACGGCGGTCCCGACGGACAGGCCACCAAGGTCGCGGCGTTCATTGCCGATGTGAAACGGCTGCAGATCCCACTGACGTCGATCTACGAGTGGAAAAACAATGATGCGGGCAGCGATGACCGCGAAAAGAACTTCGGTTTGCAGACCGCAGGCGGGCAACCGAAACCGGCGGAAGCGGCCGCGAGGACGCAACTGGAGTCCGAGTAGCGTTCATATTCATCAGTCAGTTGCTTTGAACCTGTGCCGCGATTTGGCATCGTATCTATCGATACCGCGCCCCGCCCTTTCAAACAGCCGTTTTCAGGTTGTTGCCTGCGGGGCTATCGATACATCCACATGCCCTTGAGTGCCTGTCAGCGCTCGGGTAATGTCGTCAGACCCATAGGACAGAGCACGCTCATGACTTCCAAGCTGGAACAACTCAAACAGTTCACCACCGTGGTTGCCGACACCGGCGACTTCGAAGCGATTGCCCGGGTCAAGCCGGTCGACGCCACCACTAACCCTTCCCTGCTGCTCAAGGCAGCGGCCATTCCGGCCTATGCCGAGCTGCTGAACGCCGCCGTTCGCGATTGCAAGGGCGATGTCGGCCTGGCCAGCGACCGTTTCGGCGTCGCGGTGGGTCAGGAAATCCTCAACGTGATCCCGGGCCGCATCTCCACCGAAGTGGATGCCCGCCTGTCGTTCGACAAGGACGCGATGCTCAAGCGTGCGCACCGCCTGATCGAGCTGTACGACAAGGCCGGCGTCGGCCGCGACCGCGTGCTGATCAAGATCGCTTCCACCTGGGAAGGCATCCGTGCCGCCGAAGTGCTGGAGAAGGAAGGTATCCAGACCAACCTGACCCTGCTGTTCTCCTTCGCCCAGGCCGCTGCTTGCGCCGATGCCGGCGTGTTCCTGATTTCGCCGTTCGTGGGTCGCATCTACGACTGGTACAAAAAGGCCAACGGCAACGACTACACCGGCGCCGATGATCCGGGCGTACAGTCCGTGACGCGCATCTACAACTACTACAAGGCCAATGACTACAAGACCGTGGTCATGGGCGCGAGCTTCCGCAACCTCAATCAGATCGAGCAACTGGCCGGCTGCGACCGCCTGACCATCAGCCCGGACCTGATCGACAAGCTGGCGGCAGACACTGGCAAACTGGAGCGCAAACTGGCCCCGGGTCACGCCGGCGAAGCACGCCTGAGCCTCAACGAATCGCAGTTCCGCTGGTTGTCCAACGAAGACGCGATGGCCACCGAGAAACTGGCCGAAGGCATCCGTCAGTTTGCCCGCGACCAGGAAAAACTCGAGGCGCTGCTGCAAGCCAAGCTGTAATGGGCTGACGGCAAACGCAAAAAGGGCGAACCCTCACAGGTTCGCCCTTTTTTGTGCCTGATGGCCGGGGAATCAATGCCTTTCGAGGGCATTCACCAGATCATGGAAGGCTTCGCGGTTGGAATCGTTCAGGCCCATGAGAATCTTGTGCGCTTCCAGCACCTTGATCCGCACGACTTCCTCCGACTGATCCTGATCCGGCAGGTCATCGAGGCATTCCGGGCAAGGCACGGGATGGTTGACGATATTGAACACCTGCTCGAAACCCATCGATTGCAACAGACGGGTGATGTCGTCATGGGTGGTGACCACGGTCGGCAGCAGGCCGACCTTCTGCCGCGACAGGATCGACAGCTTGGCCAGCAGGCCCAGCGTGGTGCTGTCGATGCTGCGGGTTTCGGTCAGATCGATCACGATCGCGTTGAAATTCAGCGCGGTGAAGATCTTTTCAATAGTCGCATCCAACGCCGAACACAGGGTCAGGCGAACTTCACCGACGAACTTCAGGACGAAGGTGCCATCCTGCTCGGCGAACTGGATTCTACCGGTACTCATTAAAGATTCCTGCTCAACACCAACAAGGCGATATCATCCGGCATCTCCCCTAGCGTGGCCAATCCAAAAACCTGCCGCAGGCCATCCAGGCTGCCGCCCGCCGACTTGACCCGTTGGGGCAAGGCAGCTTCTTTCTCTTTGAGTGTGGGTTCTGGCAAAAGATCCAGAATGCCATCGGACATCAGCGTCAGGCTGAACGTCGGTGGCAGCTCGAGCACGTGGTCTTCGTAGGTGGCTTCGTTGAAAAGCCCCACCGGCAGACCGCGCCCCTCGAGGTAGCGAACACTGTCAGGTGTGTACAACACAGGCAACGGCAGATGGCCGCCGATGCTATAGGTCAACAAACCGGTCTCCTCGTCGATGACTCCACCGACCATTGTGACGTGTTTACCCAGCTTACAACTGATCAGCCCCCGGTTGATATGACCAAGGACTTCCGAAGGCTTGAATTCCGGCAAGGTGCCGTTGCGCTTGGACTCGAACAACAGGCGCGTGGTCATGAACTTCAGCAGCACCGTGACGAAGGCCGAAGAGGCGCCATGGCCCGACACATCCGCCAGGTAAAACGCGACCCGCCGCTCGTCCACCCGGAAATAGTCGACAAAATCACCCGACAGGTACAACGACGGGATGATCTGGTGGGCGAACTTGAACGCGTCGATGGTCCAGGGGCTTTCCGGCAGCATGTTCATCTGCACCTGGCGACCGGCGTTCTGGTCTTCCTGGAGCAGGTTCAGGCTGGCTTCGAGCTCACGGTTGGCCTTTTCCAGCTTCTCGCGGTAACGCTGGTTTTCCAGCAGCAGACGCGCACGATCCAGGGCCCGGCGCACGGAGTGCTCGAGCACGGCCAGATCTTCGAGAGGCTTGATCAGGTAATCCGCCGCGCCCAGGCGCAGGGCCTCGACCGCGTCGTTCATCACGCCGGCACCGGAAACCACGATCACAGGCGTCTGTGGTGACCGCTCGGTGACCTGACGAATGAGTTCGAGACCGCCCATCTGCGGCATGCGCAGATCGCAGATGACCAAGTCGGGCTTGTCTTGCTCGAATACCTGGAGACCCTGCTGGCCGTTACTGGCCTGCAAGACGCTGAAACCACTGTCTTCCAAATAGGCCGCGAGGCTCGCGCGCACTACTTCGTCATCATCGATTATCAGCAGCGTGGCACTGGTTTTTGGCATGTGGGCAAACGGCGCCAGAATTAGGTTGGCGTAGCAGGCGGGGCAAAGGCCCGGCGCAGACTACTGGATTCGCTTTCTAGCCTCTCTGCTGCACCGCTTCGGAGCGTTTGCCCCGCACACGGATGCACCAGAGGTGCCCTTCTAAGGCGCAGACGGTACTCCCATCCTTCGAGCGTTTCAAGCATGCGCGGATCGTCACTTGACGACTTTGTTTGTCAAATCACAGAGAGTTATAAGAACGTTCGAAACCGTAACTCAATGGAAGGACGCGCGGACAAAAAAAGGCGACCTTTCGGTCGCCTTTTCGGGGTTCACAAGTCGAAATCAGAAATCGTCTTCGACGTGACCGTCCTTGACCTTGAACTCGCGGTTCTGCAGGTAGGCATTGCGGATGAAGGTGTACTTGTCGCCGCTGATCAGCTTCTCGCTGGACAGCAGGCTGGCGCGGGTGTCGACGATGTTCAGGCCGTATATGGTGTTACGCGCCGGGATGTCGTTCATGTAGCGGTACGGTGCGGTGTAGGTATCCACGTACTTGGATGGCGCATCACGCAGGGTGCTCGGGCCGAGCAACGGCAGCATCACGTACGGACCGCTGCTGACGCCCCAGTAGCCGAGGGTCTGGCCAAAGTCTTCGTCACTGCGCTGCAGGCCCATCTTGGTGCCCACATCGAAGAAGCCCAGCAGGCCGAAGGTGGTATTGAAGATCAGACGCGCGGTGTCGACACCGGCAGCGGCCGGTTTGGCCTGCAGGATGTTGTTCGCCAGGTTGGTGATGTCACCGACGTTGCGGAACATGTTGTGAATGCCGTCTTCCAGGAATTGCGGCGTTACATATTCATAGCCCTGCGCCAGAGGTTTCAGCGCATAGGTGTCGACGAAGTCGTTGAACTGGAAGATCGGACGGTTGACGCTTTCCCAAGGGTCTTCTTCCGTTGCCGCCTGGGCAACGAACGGAACCAGCATCACGCTGGCGCATACACAAAGCTGAGCGAGAGGGTTGCTCCAGCGCATAGAAAAACTCCTTGGATTGTACATACGCGGCATGCGGGCCACGGTCATAAGAGGTGCAGTATAAGACGGAAACAAGGTTTTAGGCATTTCCGGCGTGAACACCTCTGTAGGACGCATCGTCACGCACTTGTCATCCAACTGTCACCGGCCATGCTTAGCCTGACTTCTATTTCAGGGACGTTTTCCATGCCTCAAGCCGAAGCCTTGCCCCTTTCAGCCCCCAACCTGACAGCCGTGCTGTTCGGGCTCAGCGGTTGTCTGGTGGACTTCGGCGCCCGCGCCCGTCATCACGCCAGCCCCGGCACGGAGCACGCCGACGCCACGCCGGGCGCGCTCGACAGCCTGCACAGCTTGCAGCGCCAACTGATCCCCTGCGCCTGGCTCGATGATTTGCCCCCTGCCCTCACCCAGGTGCTTGCATCCGGACTGCCGGGCTGGATCAAACCTTCGCAATATTCGGCAACACACAATCCCTGGCCGGCACCGAATGCCTGCTGGCAAGCCCTGATGACGCTGAATGTCGATCGCCTGGACGGCTGCGTGCTGGTCAGTGGCGAACCGCGCCTGCTGCAATCAGGCCTGAATGCCGGGCTGTGGACGATTGGCCTGGCGTCCTGCGGCTCACTCTGCGGCCTGGCCCCGAGTGAGTGGCAGGCCCTCAGCCAGAAAGAACGCGAACAACTGCGCGGCAAGGCCACCGTGCAGCTATTCGGCCTGGGCGTGCACTCGGTGATCGATCATCTGGGCGAGCTCGACACCTGTCTGGCCGACATCAGCCTGCGCCGTCTCAAAGGCGAAAAGCCCTGACCGGGATCATGCAGGTTGCAGCAGAGTGGATTAGTCTTAAGGAGAGCCATAGACCTTTGGCGCCCGGCTGCGGTCTATGCCAGTGCCTCTCGATAAAAGGAAAACACCATGCCCGCCCGCGAACTGCAAGAACAGCTCAATACCCTGCGCGAGCAACTGGATCAGAATCCGCCGCTGTCGGAAGCCGAGCGCGCGGACCTGCACGCACTGATGCAACAGATCGAACTGGAGCTTGAGCTGGAAACCAAGACACAGGATTCCAATCTCGCCGACGGCGTGAACCTGGCCGTCGAACGCTTCGAACTCGAACACCCCACTATCGCCGGCACCCTGCGCAACATCGTGAATTCCCTGGTCAGCATGGGAATCTGAAACCCGCAAATGCAAAAAAGCCCTGCCAGTGATGGCAGGGCTTTTTCATGTCCGCGTTGCGGGTTACTGACGAACCAGACGATGGTTCGGCAACTGCGCGCTTTCCGTGCTGCGGTACGGGTTGATATCCAGCCCGCCACGGCGCACATAACGTGCAAACACCGTGAGTTTTTCCGGTTTCAGCAAACGCTGCAGGTCGAGGAAAATCCGCTCGACACATTGCTCATGGAAGTCCGAATGCTGGCGGAAGCTGACGATGTATTCCAGCAGACTGGCGTGATCCAGCGCCGCACCACGGTATTCCACCACCACGCTGCCCCAGTCCGGCTGGCTGGTCACCGGGCAATTGGACTTGAGCAGATGGCTGTGCACGCTCTCCTCCACCACGCGCGAATCGTCGCAGCGCAGCAGTTCAGGACGCGGATGCTCGTAGTTGCTGACGCTGATATCCAGTTCGTCGATACACACGCCCGGCAACGCGACCACGCCTTCGGCTTCAACCTCTTTCAGGCTGCGAACCCGTACGCCCACCGGTTTGCCGGCAGCGGCGGACAAGTCCTTGACCAGCGTCGCTTCCAGGCTCGCCGTATCGGCGAACGGGGTCTGGTTCAACGAGTTCAGGTACAGCTTGAACGACTTGGATTCGATGATGTTCGGCGAGTCCGCCGGAATGCTGAATTCGCCAATCGCCACCACCGGTTTGCCCGACGGCAGCAGCCACGACAGTTCGAAGCAGTTCCAGAAATCCACACCTTTATACGGCAGGGTCTCGGCGGTCAGACCCAGTTCGGCCCACTTCGCGGTGCGCGGAATCGGGAACAGCAGGGACGGTGTGTAAGTGGCGATGTATTCGCTGGACTTGCCCAGCGGCGAATGTTCGGCTGCGGGATGCATGGCGGAAACCTGACTGAAGAATCAGCGGATTCTATCAGCCTTTGCTCCCGCCTTTGAGTGCTTACTGACTGACAGTCAGTTTGCCGACCATTCCGGCCTGGTAATGCCCGGGAATGTTGCAGGCAAACTCCAGGCTGGTCGCCTTGCTGAAGGTCCAGGTCAGCTCGGCGGTCTTGCCCGGTTCGACCAGTACGCTGTTAGGGTCGTCGTGCTTCATGACGTGCCCCATCGACGCATGATCCATCCCCGCCATGTCGTGGGACATTTCTTTCATGCCGGTCGGCGTCAGCATGCCGCTTTGCTGCATCTGCAACATTTCCTGCTGATGTTTGGCATGCATCGCTGCATCGCCGAGGTTGAATTCGTGCAGCAACTGGCCTTTATTCACCAAAACAAAACGAATGGTCTCACCGGCCTTGATATCGATGGCCTTCGGATCGAACGACATGTCGCCCATCACCACTTCAATGCTGCGGCTGGCCTTGGCGGCCGGGGCCGGCTGGCCGAAGTCATACGTGTGCGCAGGATCGGCCCAGACGGATGAACTCAACGCCAGCAAACAGGCGGCGACGGCCAGAGGGTTGCGCAAAAACATAGTCATACTCCAACAAGAAAAGGTTCAGCCTGTGGGAAACTCTAGCCCGCCCGCGCTGGCAGCTACCTGACAGGTAGATTACAACTTTGTCAGGTTGGCGCTTGTGACAATGTCCCACGGTATAAAGCTTTCGATCCTACAACCCCGAGTTGCCCATGAAACTGCTGATCGTCGAAGACCAACCGAAAACCGGCCACTACCTGCGCCAGGGCCTGACCGAGGCCGGTTTCAACACTGAACTGGTGGCGGACGGCAACACCGGGCAACAACTGGCATTGAGCGGTGACTACGCCCTGCTGATCCTCGACGTGATGCTGCCCGGGCGCAATGGCTGGCAGATTCTGCAAGCGGTACGCAGTGCCGGGCTGGAAACGCCGATCCTTTTTCTGACCGCCAAAGACACCGTGGAAGACCGGGTTCACGGCCTCGAACTCGGTGCCGACGATTATCTGGTCAAGCCGTTCGCTTTCTCCGAACTGCTGGCCCGAGTGCGTAGTCTGCTGCGCCGCGGCAGCACCGCGCCGCAGGAAACCTGCCTGCAACTGGCCGACCTGCGCCTGGACCTGATTCGCCGCCGCGTCGAACGCAGCGGCCAGCGCATCGACCTCACGGCGAAAGAGTTTGCCCTGCTGGAAATGCTCCTGCGCCGCCAGGGCGAAGTGCTGCCCAAATCCCTGATCGCCTCGCAGGTCTGGGACATGAACTTCGACAGCGATACCAATGTGATCGAAGTGGCGATCCGCCGCCTGCGCCTGAAAATCGACGATGACTTTCCCGACAAACTGATCCACACCGTGCGTGGCATGGGTTACGTGCTTGAAGAGCGTCCCGTCTGATGCGCCGCCTGTCACTCGGCAGTCGGCTGGCGTTGCTGTTCGCCGCGTGCACCGCGACGGTTTCGCTGGTGGCGGGCGTGGTTTTCAATCGGGCCAGTGAGGCGCACTTCATTGAACTCGATCAACAATTGCTCGAAAGCAAGCTGATCAATGTGCGTCAGACGTTGCTGAGTGGCAGCGATGCCGCACATATCACCGATGAGTTGAGCCAACAGGGCGATGTCTCATTACGCATAAGCAGCCCCGAGGGTCAGCGCTGGTTCGGCCGCTCCCTGCAAATGCCGGCAAACCTGCCGCAGCAGCCCGGCCTGGCCACCATTAACGACAACGGCACGGACTATCGCCTGCTCAACGCCCCGCTCTCTCCGGAACAACCCGACTCACAGCAATTGACCTTGTTGCTGGACATCACCCACCACCAGCACTTCCTGCAACGCATGCAGCATCTGATCTGGCTGACCGTCGGTCTTTCGGCGCTGGCGACCGCACTGTTGGGCGCCTGGGCGGCACGCAGCGGTTTGCGTCCGTTGCGTCGCATGAGCGCCGTGGCACGCGGGATTTCCGCCCAATCGCTGAATGCCCGACTGCCGGAAGCGCAGATGCCTGCGGAACTCACGGAACTGGCCCACAGTTTCAACGCCATGCTCGGACGTCTCGATGACTCCTTTCAGCGACTTTCGGCGTTCTCCGCCGACATCGCCCATGAACTGCGCACCCCGCTGTCGAACCTGCTGACCCACACACAGGTCACTCTCACCCGCCCTCGCCCACTCGAAGACTATCGCGAGGCTCTGCACAGCAACCTCGAAGAGCTGCAATGGATGGCGCAACTGGTGAACGACATGCTTTATCTGGCCAAGGCTGACCACGGATTGCTGGCGCCCAAGCGCGAAACCCTGGAACTGGCGGAAGAAGCCGATGCGTTGCTGGAGTTTTTCGCACCGCTGGCCGAAGACGCTCAGGTCAGCCTGAGCCGTGAAGGTGAGGGTCGGTTTGAGGGTGACCGCGCGATGCTGCGCCGGGCGCTGTCGAATCTGCTGGATAACGCGCTGCGCTTTACCCCTGCAACGGGCGATGTGCGCGTGCAGATAGCCGAGCAGGCGAAATCCTTGAGAGTGACCGTCGAGAACAGTGGCGAGGGGATTTCTTCGGAGTTGTTGCCGCGTTTGTTCGACCGTTTTTACCGGGCTGATCCGGCACGCCAGGAAGGCAGCAGCGAACATGCGGGATTGGGGCTGGCGATCACTCAGTCGATCATCAGGGCCCACGGCGGGCAGATTCATTGCGAATCGGCTCAGGGCTGGACGCGGTTTGTGATTGAGTTGCCGCAAAACGATTGAGGCCGGCAATGCCGGCCTCAATGGGTGAACTTACGAGTAACGCAACGCGTGCGCCGGCTCGATCTTCGCCGCCCGCCAGGCCGGGTAAACCGTGGCCAGGAAGCTGAGAATGAAGCCCGCCGAGCAGATCAGCAGCACGTCACCGCCCTGCAATTCCGAAGGCAGGTTGCTGACGAAATACACGTCGGAACTGAAGATGTGCTGCCCGGTCACTCGCTCGACCCAGCCCACCATCTCACTGACGTTCAGCGCAGCAATCACGCCCAGCACGCCACCAATGATGGTGCCGACGATGCCGATCACCGTGCCCTGGACCATGAAGATCGCCATGATCTGCCGTGGCGTGGCGCCGATGGTGCGCAGGATCGCAATGTCCGCGCCTTTGTCGTTCACCACCATGATCAGGGTTGCGATGATATTGAACGCCGCCACCGCGACGATCATCAGCAGCAACAGACCGATCATGGTCTTTTCCATTTTCATCGCGCTGAACAGGCTGCCCTGGGTGTGGGTCCAGTCGTCAGCCTTGAAGTCAGTGCCAAGGCCGGTGGCGATGTCCGACGAAACCTTCGGCGCGGCATACAAGTCCTTCACCGCCAGACGCACGCTCTGCACCTGATTCGGCTCCCAGTGCTGCATGGTCGCGGCGTCGGCCACATGGATCAGGCCCATGGAACCATCGAGTTCGGCGCCGACCTTGAAGATGCCGACCACATTCAGACGCTGCATGCGCGGGGTGATGCCGCCGGGTGCAGTGCTGACCTCCGGCACGATCAGGGTGATCTTGTCGCCGACGTTCAAGCGGAAGCGCCGGGCGGTGATTTCACCCAGCACCACGCCGAATTCGCCCGGCTTCAACGCATCGAGACGGCCCTGAACAATGTGCTGGGCAACGATCGACACCTTGCCTTCCTGAGCCGGATCGACGCCACTGATCTGGATCGGCTGCATCATGCCCTTGTAGGACAGCATGCCTTCCATCTCGGTGAACGGCACGGCGGCGGTCACTTCAGGATTCTTCAATGCAGCGGCGGCCACTGGCTGCCAGTCATCGATCGGCTTGACGCCGACGATGGTCGCGTGAGGCACCATGCCGAGGATGCGCGAACTCATTTCACGCTGGAAGCCGTTCATCACCGACAGCACTACGATCATCGCCAGCACGCCGAGGGCGAGACCGATCATCGAGGTCATCGAAATGAACGAAACAAAGCGATTGCGGCGCTTGGCGCGGGTATAGCGCGTGCCGATAAAGATCGATAACGGTCTGAACATTCGCTGGGGCACCGTATAAAAATAAAAGACCCGACGCCTTTTCAGGCATCGGGTTTCAAGCCGTCAGATGGGGGTCAGGCAACCTTCCTGCAGTTGCAGGACGCGGTCCATCTGGCGAGCCAGGTTCATGTCGTGAGTCACCACCAGAAACGCCGTGCGCATCGAGGTGCTGAGTTCCAGCATCAGGTCCTGAATGCCTTCGGCGGTGTGGGAGTCGAGGTTGCCGGTCGGCTCGTCGAGCATCACCAGGCCCGGGTTGTTCACCAGTGCACGGGCGATGGCCACGCGCTGGCGCTCGCCGCCGGACAGCTCGGCCGGTTTGTGTTCCAGACGATGGCCCAGACCCACTCGCTCCAGCAACGCCGTGGCCCGCTGACGCGCCTCGGGGATTGCGGTCTTGCCAATCAGCAGCGGCATGCAGACGTTTTCCAGCGCGGTGAATTCCGGCAGCAGGTGGTGGAACTGGTACACGAAGCCAAGGGCACGGTTACGCAGCAGGCCGCGCTTCTTCTCGCTCAGCGCCGACAGCTCTTCACCGTCGAGCCAGACGCTGCCCTTGGTCGGCGTATCGAGGCCGCCCAGCAAGTTGAGCAAGGTACTTTTGCCAGAACCGGACTTTCCGACGATCGCCACGCGTTCGCCCGGGTGCAACTCCAGTTGCAGGTTGGCCAGCACTTCCACCGACTCCGGGCCTTCCTCGTAGGACTTGCCCAGGTTGCGGCAGCTCAGGATTGCTTTTTCACTCATGCCCGACTCACTCATAACGTAGCGCCTCCGCCGGCTGGGTGCGTGCGGCACGCCAGGCTGGATACAGGGTGGCGAGGAAACTCAGGACCAACGCAGCAGCGCAGACCATGATCACATCCTGGCTCTGCACCTGCGATGGCAGGTAATCGATGAAATACACGTCGGCATTGAGGAACTTGTGTCCGATCAAGCCTTCGAGTGCCGAAATCGCCGCGCTGACATTGAGCGCCGCCAGGATGCCGACCACGGCGCCGATGGCCGTACCGACCACGCCGATCACCGTGCCCTGCACCATGAACGTGCGCATGATCGTGCCCGGCGTGGCGCCCAGCGTGCGCAGGATGGCGATGTCGCCTTTCTTGTCGTTCACCACCATCACCAGCGTGGAAATGATGTTGAACGCGGCAACGGCGACGATCAGCAGCAACAGCAGGCCGATCATGGCTTTTTCCATGCGGATCGCCTGATACAGGTTGCCGTGGGTGCGGGTCCAGTCGCGGGCGTAATAATGGTCTTCGCCGAGGCGCTGGGCGATGTTCCACGCTTCACGCGGTGCCTGGAACAGATCGTCGAACTTCAGGCGCAGGCCTTGCACCTGATCAGGCTTCCAGCGGTGCATCTTCGCCAGATCCTGCAGGTTGGTGACGCCCAGATAACCGTCCAGTTCACCGGCGCCGACATGGAAGATGCCGACCACGGTAAAGCGTTTCATGCGCGGGAACATCCCGGCCGGGGTCACGCTGACCTCCGGCGCGACGAAGGTGATCTTGTCACCGATGCCCACGCCGAGCTTGGTCGCGGCCTTGTCGCCGATCACGATGCCGAAGCTGCCCGGCGTCAGATCGTCGAGTTTGCCCTGCTTCATGAAGTTGTCGATGATCGAGACGTTGCGTTCCAGCGCCGGATCGATGGCATTAAGCAACACCTTGGACACCTGGCCGTTGTTGGTCAGCAACCCCTGCATCTGGGTGAACGGCGCGACGGCCGCCACCTGCGGGTTCTGCTTGACCTTGGCGGCCAGGCTCGGCCAGTCGCTGATGGCTTCACCGGATTCGATGGTCGCGTGGGGCACCATGCCCAGCACGCGGGTGCGCATCTCATGATCGAAGCCGTTCATCACCGACAGCACCACGATCATCACGACCACGCCAAGGGCGAGCCCGATCATCGAAGTCAGGGAAATGAACGACACAAAATGATTGCGACGCTTTGCTCGGGTGTAACGCGTGCCGATAAATACGAAGAGAGGTCTGAACATGTCGGGGCTTGTTCGGAGGGAAAAGGAACGTCCTTGTGGCGGGGGTCGATAACCAGCTTTACACTCAGACCACCGCCGCTACCATGGGTTCGCCATGTCGACATTAGATGAAGAAGATCGCCGCGAATACTACCGTATCGAGGATTCGATCGCACTGGAAATTCGGCCCCTGTCCGCTGCCGAAGCCGCAGGCCAGGAAGTGTTGCAGGATGCTTCCCCGTTATTCAACGTGCTCAGTGAACTGCACCTGAGCGAATTCGAATCGCAGCACCTGTTGCGACAGATCAACGAACGCGACCGTGCCATCGCGGCATTCCTGAAATCCCAGAACAAACGCATCGACCTGCTCAGCCAGGTCATCGCCCTGACCGCACTGGGACAGATCGGCGAGCCGCAACCGGTGATCATTTCCGAGGGCGGTGTCGACTTCCAGAACCCGACACCGATAGCCGCCGGCTCGCGCCTGTCGGTAAAAATGGTGTTGATGCCACAAGCCCACGGCCTGCTGCTGCGCGCCCGGGTCACCCATTGCGACCGCAAGGGCGACGGCTACGACATCGGCACCGAGTTCGAACACTTGACCGATGCCCAGCGCCAGCTGCTCGCCCGCTATATCTTGCAAAAGCAGGCCCAGGAACGACGCCTGGCCCGCGAACAGAACGAATCAGGCATTTAATTAAGGAAGAACCGTGACCCTTATCTACGGCCACCGCGGCGCCAAGGGCGAAGCACCGGAAAACACCCTGACCAGTTTTCAGGAATGTCTCAAGCACGGCGTACGCCGCTGTGAACTGGATCTGCACCTGTCCAAGGACGGTGAGCTGATGGTCATCCACGACCCGACCCTCAAACGCACCACCGAGCGCCGCGGCAAGGTGGTCGAGCACACCGCCGCCGATCTGGTGACCTACGACGCCCGCAAGGGCGGCCCCGGCTGGATCAAGCCGTGCCCGATTCCGACACTGGAAGAGTTGTTCGAGAAATGTGATTTCGATCACTGGCAGCTCGAAGTCAAAAGCGCTTCGCGCACCCGCGCCGCGACGACCGTTCTGGCCATCCGTGAAATGGCGGTCAGGCACGGGCTGCTCGACAAGGTGACGATCACCTCGAGTTCGCGGGAAGTATTGAAGGCTGCACTGGATCTGGTGCCGGACGTGTCACGGGGCCTGGTGGCCGAGTATGCCTGGCTCGACCCGCTCAAGGTCGCGGCAAGCTACGGCTGTGAAATTCTGGCCTTGAACTGGACGCTGTGTACGCCGGAACGCCTGCAAAAAGCGCAGCGTCAGGGGCTGCATGTGTCGGTGTGGACCGTCAACGAGCCTGCGCTGATGCGCAGACTCGCCGACTTCGGCGTTGACAGCCTGATTACAGACTTTCCCGGTTTGGCCACTGCCACCCTCGGGAATTGCTGAAATCGGTCTCCCCGGCCGGCTCAGGCCACCGGCCGGAGCCGCTCAAAAAAGCCGGTTGAGGCCGTCGTACGCCGCTACCCGATAGGCTTCGGCCATGGTCGGGTAGTTGAACGTGGTGTTGACGAAATACTTCAGGGTATTGAGCTCACCCGGCTGGTTCATGATCGCCTGACCGATGTGCACGATCTCCGACGCCTGATAACCGAAGCAGTGAACGCCCAGCACCTGCAGGGTTTCGCGGTGGAACAGGATCTTCAGCATGCCTTGCGGCTCGCCGGCGATCTGCGCCCGCGCCATGCTCTTGAAGAACGCCTTGCCCACTTCGTACGGCACCTTGGCCTGAGTCAGCTCCTGCTCGTTCTTGCCGATCGAGCTGATCTCGGGAATGGTGTAGATGCCGGTCGGCACGTCATTCACGAAACGCCAGCTGCCATTGTCGACGATGCTGCCGGCTGCCGAACGACCCTGGTCGTGGGCGGCACTGGCCAGGCTTGGCCAGCCGATCACGTCGCCGGCGCCATAAATGTTCTGCACGCAGGTGCGGTAGTTCTCGTCGACTTCGATCTGGCCGCGGCTGTTGACCTTGATCCCGATGTTTTCCAGGCCCAACTGGTCAGTGTTGCCGGTACGGCCGTTGCACCAGAGCAAGGCGTCTGCCTTGATCTTCTTGCCGGACTTCAGGTGCAGGATCACGCCATTGTCCACGCCTTCGACACGGTCGTAGTCTTCGTTGTGGCGCACGGTGATGTTGTTGTTGCTGAAGTGGTAGCTCAACGCCTGGGAGATTTCCGAGTCGAGGAAGCTCAGCAACTGACCGCGGTTGTCCACCAGCTCGACCAGTACACCCAGACCACTGAAGATCGATGCATATTCGCAACCGATCACGCCGGCGCCGTAAACGATCAGTTTGCGCGGGGTGTGGCCGAGGCTGAGGATGGTGTCGCTATCGTAGATACGCGGGTGGTGGAAATCGATGTCCGCCGGGCGATAAGGACGCGAACCGGTGGCGATGATGATGTGCTTGGCCACCAGTTTCTCGACCACGCCGTTGGCGCAGACCACTTCGATGGTCTGCTCGTCGGCGAAGCTGCCGGTGCCGAAGAACACGTCGACGCGGTTACGGGCGTAGTAGCCGGTACGCGAGGCGACTTGCTTGGAGATGACTTTCTCGGCGCTTTTCAACACGTCCGGGAAGGAGAACCAGCGCGGCTCACCGATCGCACGGAACATCGGGTTGGTGTTGAACTGCATGATCTGCCGCACCGAGTGACGCAGGGCCTTGGACGGGATGGTGCCCAGGTGGGTGCAGTTACCGCCGACCTGGCGACGGCTGTCGACCATCGCCACCTTGCGCCCTGCTTTGGCGGCGTTCATTGCCGCGCCTTCTCCCGCCGGGCCGGAACCCAGCACCACCACGTCGTAGTTGTAGACAGCCATGCGTACTCCTCAGAACAGGCCGCGGTGCCAGCAGCACCGGCGGCTAAATCACGCCGAACGACGGCGCGAAGGAACAATTGGGGGCCAGTTGAAAACCCGGACACAGTCTATAGAAGCGTCAACGCCGCGCACATTAACCCTTGGTCGCGTCGTAGGCTACTTTTGCCTGCACTACAACGCCAGCTTTCGCATTGTTCCGGGTCAATTTTTTGCGCCACTGAGCCGTTCGAACGCCGGACTGGTGCGGGTGACGAAACCTGTATCGGCACGAATCACAAAGAATGCACCAATGTCGTGTTTTTCGGCATAGTCCCAGGCCTTTTCCGGGCCGAGAATCAGCAACAGCGTCGATAGTCCATCAGCCATCAAGGCTGAAGGATGAATCACCGTGACTGACGCCAGGTCGTGTACGACGGGCGCTCCGGTGCGGGCATCGAAGGTGTGGGAATAACGCCTTCCGTCCTGTTGAAAATAGTTGCGGTAGTCGCCGGACGTGGAGAGTCCATAGCCATCGACATTAATGACGCGCTCTGCCACCTGCTGATCGTCACGCGGCTCCTCCAGTGCTATGCGCCAGGGCGAGCCATCGAGCTTCCTGCCGGACGCCTTGAGCTCGCCCGTGGCCTCGGCGAGGTAATTATGAATGCCCATGGCATCGAGCCGCGCCGCAATGGTATCGACCGTGTAACCGGCAGCGATGCTGTTGAAATCGACCTCGACCGCCGCGTCCTTGCACAACTGATCGCCATCGATACGCAAATGCCGGTAACCCACCCGTTTCTCCACCTCGGCCAGCGCATCGGCGCTCGGTACTTTCTCTACACGCCCTTGTGGACCGAAACCCCAGAGATTGAGCAGCGGCTCTACGGTCAGGTCGTAGGAACCTTCGCTTTGTTGTGACAGCTGCTCGCCAATCCGCACCAGTTCAAGGATTGATGCAGGCATGGTCTGACAGCGATCGGCGGGTAATGCGTTGAAACGCGAAATATCGGAGTCGGCGCGGTAGGTGGACATTTGCTGATCCACGTCGGCAAGGATCTTCTCCACTTCGACGCGGACATCCTGCGGCGCCGGCAGATTGGCCCGACGCACGTACTTGATCGAATACGTGCTGCCCATGGTCGGGCCACCGAAGCTCTCCATGGAGTCGCCATTGCCGCATCCGGACAAAACGCCGAGCAGACCCACGAAAACCACAAACCGTCCAGTTAACAATTCTTCATCTCCGAGCAAAACCGCGCCGGCCATTATGGCCACAGAGCCCGCTCGCTCCCAAACGGCTGCACCGCTTTCATACAAAATCAAAAAAGTGAGTACCTGAACATGTCCTCCTCCACGGGCAAAGGCAAAGCGATTTTTCGCGTTGTCAGCGGCAATTTTCTCGAGATGTTCGACTTCATGGTCTACGGCTTCTACGCCACGGCCATCGCCAAGACCTTCTTTCCTACCGATAGCGCTTTCGCCTCCCTGATGCTTTCGCTCGCCACCTTCGGCGCAGGTTTCCTGATGCGCCCGCTGGGGGCGATCTTCCTTGGCGCCTACATTGACCGCCATGGTCGTCGTCAGGGGTTGATCATTACCCTCGCACTGATGGCGGCCGGCACCGTGCTGATCGCCTGCGTGCCGGGCTACGCCACCCTTGGCGTCGCTGCGCCGCTGATCGTGCTGTTCGGCCGGTTGCTGCAAGGCTTCTCGGCCGGCGTGGAACTGGGCGGTGTGTCGGTGTATCTGGCGGAAATCGCCACGCCGGGGCGCAAGGGATTCTTCGTCAGCTGGCAGTCCGCCAGCCAGCAAGCGGCCGTGGTGTTCGCCGGCCTGCTCGGTGTCGGCCTCAACCACTGGCTGAGCCCGGACCAGATGGGCGACTGGGGCTGGCGCGTGCCGTTCCTGATCGGCTGCATGATCGTTCCGGTGATCTTCGTCATTCGTCGCTCGCTGGAGGAAACCCCGGAATTCCAGGCGCGCAAACATCGCCCTACCCTGCAGGAAATCGTCCGCTCGATCGGTCAGAATTTCGGCATCGTCCTCGCCGGCATGGCGCTGGTGGTGATGACCACCGTGTCGTTCTACCTGATCACCGCCTACACCCCGACCTTCGGCAAGGCGGAACTGCACCTGTCGGACTTCGATGCGTTGCTGGTAACGGTGTGCATCGGCCTGTCGAACTTCTTCTGGCTGCCGGTGATGGGGGCACTTTCCGACAAGATCGGCCGCAAACCCCTGCTACTGGGAGCGACGATTCTGGCAATCCTGACCGCCTACCCGGCGCTGTCCTGGCTGGTGGCGAACCCGAGTTTCAGCCATCTGCTGATCGTCGAGTTGTGGTTGTCGTTCCTGTACGGTTCGTACAACGGCGCGATGGTGGTGGCGCTGACCGAAATCATGCCGGTGGAGGTGCGTACGACCGGTTTCTCGCTGGCTTACAGCCTGGCCACGGCGACTTTCGGTGGATTTACGCCAGCCGCCTGTACTTATTTGATCCATGTGCTGGACAACAAGGCGGCACCGGGGATCTGGCTCAGTGGTGCAGCCGTATTGGGCCTGGTCGCGACCTTGGTGCTGTTCCGTGGCAACAAGCACGAACTGCGCACGGCACAAGCCGCTATCCCTCGCTAACCCAAATCGCGCACAAACAAAAACGCCCCGACAATGTCGGGGCGTTTTCATTTGCAGCTAAGGCTTAGCGCGGGAATGCTGGCGGGTTTACACCGGCCATGTCTTCCATCACGCGAACCACCTGGCAGCTGTAACCGAACTCGTTGTCGTACCAGACGTACAGAACAACGCGGTTGTCCTGGGTGATGGTTGCCTCGGCATCCACGACACCGGCGTGACGCGAGCCCACGAAGTCAGTGGAAACCACTTCCTGCGAGCTGACGTAATCGATCTGCTTGTGCAGATCCGAGTGCATGGCCATCTGGCGCAGGTACTCGTTGATTTCTTCGCGAGTGGTGGCCTTTTCCAGGTTCAGGTTCAGGATGGCCATCGACACGTTCGGCGTAGGTACGCGAATCGCGTTGCCGGTCAGCTTGCCCTTGAGCACTGGCAGCGCCTTGGCAGCGGCAGTGGCGGCACCGGTCTCGGTGATAACCATGTTCAGCGGCGCGGCGCGGCCACGACGGCTGCCCTTGTGGAAGTTGTCGATCAGGTTCTGGTCGTTGGTGAACGAGTGAACGGTTTCGACGTGCCCGTTGACGATGCCGTACTGGTCGTTGACGGCCTTGAGCACCGGTACGATGGCGTTGGTGGTGCAGGACGCCGCCGAGATGATCTTGTCATCAGCAGTAATGTCGCCGTGGTTGATGCCGTGAACGATGTTCTTCAGCGCGCCCTTACCCGGTGCGGTGAGAATCACGCGAGCAGCGCCCGGGCAGGCCAGGTGCTGGCCCAGACCGTCGGCATCACGCCATACACCGGTATTGTCTACGATCAGCGCGTTTTCGATGCCGTACTGGGTGTAGTCGACTTCGCTCGGGCTTTTGGCGTAGATCACCTGGATCAGGTTGCCGTTGGCGGTGATGGTGTTGTTTTCTTCGTCGATGGTGATAGTGCCATCGAACGGGCCGTGTACCGAGTCACGACGCAGCAGGCTGGCACGCTTGACCAGATCGTTCTCGGCGCCTTTGCGCACGACGATGGCGCGCAGGCGCAAGCCGTCGCCACCACCGGTTTTTTCGATCAGGATGCGCGCCAGCAGACGACCGATACGACCGAAGCCGTACAGCACGACATCAGTGCCTTTGCGCGCAGAGGCGTTTTGCTGACCCACAACATCGGCCAACTCTTCGCGAACGAATTGTTCGGCTGTGCGGCCATTGCCTTCAGCGCGGAATTTGAACGCCAACTTGCCCAGATCCACCGAAGCCGCGCCGAGCTTGAGCTCGCTCATGGCTTTCAGCAGAGGGAATGTTTCGTGGACGGAGAGTTCGCTATCGTCGGAAGAACGATGGCGAGCAAAGCGGTGAGCTTTGAGAATCGCGATGACAGACTGGTTGATCAGGCTGCGGCCATAGATCGAGCTCACCACGTTGTTATTGCGGTAGAGCTGACCGATAAGCGGAATCATCGCTTCTGCGAGTGCTTCACGGTCGATCCATTCACCAAGACACTGGTCGGGCTTCTGAGTCACGGGAACCTTCCACATGTAGGGGCAGAAAAAAGGGGCTACATTATGCCGCCGAGAACCTCTCGTAGCAATGCGCGCTTGTCGCGCAATCGGTAACAAAATTCGCTCCAAAAAAATAACGCTCTGCGCCAGCCCAGTAAAACCGGGGCTTCCAGCGCAGCCGGTTTTTCGACGACTGTTAGACGATGTCTGTAACCCTCCGTAACACCACCCACTTTCGGCACTACATAATCGTCAAAAAAGTGCTGGTTTTTATGGTTACCACTACATTTCGCCGAAACCGTGCAGATAGACACAGTCTGCAACTGACAGGCGGCACCGGACGCCGCTACAATTACCGACTTTGTCGCAACGCCTGGAGCTCAACCTTCCGTGCCTGTTCTGCGTCTACCGCTTCTCCCTGCCGCGGCAGGTAAACAGCACTGGGGCAACCTCCCCGGTGCCGCTCTGAGCCTGGCGATTGCCGAGGCTGCCAGCGCTGCCAAGCGCTTCACGTTACTGCTGACCGCCGACAGCCAGAGTGCCGAACGGCTGGAGCAGGAGCTGAGTTTCTTCGCCCCGGATTTGCCGGTGCTGCATTTCCCCGACTGGGAAACCCTGCCCTACGACCTGTTCTCGCCGCACCAGGACATCATCTCCCAGCGCATCGCCAGCCTTTATAGACTGCCGGAGCTGGAGCATGGCGTGCTGGTGGTGCCGATCACCACCGCCCTGCATCGCCTGGCGCCGACCAAATTCCTGCTCGGCAGCAGCCTGGTGCTGGATGTCGGGCAGAAACTCGACGTCGAGCAAATGCGCTCGCGGCTCGAAGCCAGCGGCTATCGCTACGTCGATACGGTGTACGAACACGGTGAGTTCACCGTACGTGGCGCACTGATCGACCTGTTCCCGATGGGCAGCAAACTGCCGTATCGCATCGACCTGTTCGACGACGAAATCGAAACCCTGCGCACCTTCGACCCGGAAAACCAGCGCTCCATCGACAAGGTCGATTCGGTCAAGCTGCTGCCGGCCAAGGAGTTCCCGCTGCAGAAAGAAGCGGTCACCCGCTTCAAGGCACGCTTTCGCGAGCGTTTTGATGTCGACTTCCGCCGCTGCCCGATCTTTCAGGACCTGAGCAGCGGTATTACGCCGGCCGGCATCGAGTACTACCTGCCGCTGTTCTTCGAAGAAACCTCGACCCTGTTCGATTACCTGCCCCAGGACACTCAAGTGTTCTCGCTGCCGGGCATCGAGCAAGCGGCGGAAAATTTCTGGAACGATGTGCGCAATCGTTATGAAGAGCGCCGCGTCGATCCATCGCGTCCTTTATTGCCGCCCGCCGAACTGTTCCTGCCGGTGGAAGACTGCTTCGCCCGCCTGAAGAACTGGCCGCGCGTGGTCGCCAGCCAGCAGGACGTGGAAACCGGCGTCGGCCGCGAGCGCTTCCCGGCGCAGGCCTTGCCGAATCTGGCGATCGAAGCCAAGGCCACGCAACCGCTGGCCGCGCTCTCGGCATTCCTCGACGAGTTCCCGGGGCGCGTGCTGTTCACCGCCGAATCCGCAGGCCGACGCGAAGTGCTGCTGGAACTGCTGGACCGTCTGAAGCTGCGACCGAAAACCGTCGACAGCTGGCCGGACTTCGTCGCGAGCAAGGATCGCCTGGCGATCACCATCGCCCCGCTCGACGAAGGCCTGATGCTGGATGACCCGGCGCTGGCACTGGTTGCGGAAAGCCCGTTGTTCGGCCAGCGCGTGATGCAGCGTCGTCGTCGCGAAAAACGCGCCGACGCCAACAACGATGCCGTGATCAAGAACCTCACCGAGCTGCGCGAAGGCGCGCCGGTGGTGCACATCGACCACGGTGTCGGCCGCTATCTCGGCCTGACAATTCTGGAAATCGACAATCAGGCTGCCGAATTCCTGACCCTTGAGTACGCCGAGAACGCCAAGCTCTACGTGCCGGTGGCCAACCTGCACCTGATCGCCCGCTACACCGGCAGCGACGACGCACTGGCCCCGCTGCACCGCCTCGGCTCCGAGACCTGGCAGAAAGCCAAGCGCAAGGCTGCCGAACAGGTACGCGACGTGGCTGCCGAGCTGCTCGACATCTATGCCCGCCGCGCCGCCCGCGAAGGTTATGCGTTTGCCGATCCGAAAGCCGATTACGCAACCTTCAGCGCCGGCTTCCCGTTCGAGGAAACCCCGGACCAGCAATCCACCATCGAAGCAGTGCGCGAAGACATGCTCGCGCCGAAACCGATGGATCGACTGGTCTGTGGCGACGTCGGTTTCGGCAAGACCGAAGTGGCCATGCGCGCCGCGTTCATCGCGGTGCATGGCGGCAAACAAGTGGCGATCCTGGTGCCGACCACCTTGCTCGCCCAGCAGCACTACAACAGCTTCCGCGACCGCTTCGCCGACTGGCCGGTGACCGTGGAAGTGATGAGCCGCTTCAAGTCGGCCAAGGAAGTGAACGCCGCGGTGGCCGAACTGGCCGAAGGCAACATCGACATCGTCATCGGCACCCACAAGCTGCTGCAGGACGACGTCAAGATCAAAAACCTCGGACTGGTGATCATCGACGAAGAGCACCGCTTCGGTGTCCGTCAGAAGGAGCAGCTCAAGGCTCTGCGCAGCGAAGTCGACATCCTCACGCTTACCGCCACGCCGATTCCGCGCACGCTGAACATGGCGGTGTCGGGCATGCGCGACTTGTCGATCATCGCCACGCCGCCGGCGCGACGACTGTCGGTGCGCACCTTCGTCATGGAGCAGAACAAGAGCACGGTCAAAGAGGCCTTGTTGCGTGAGCTGCTGCGTGGCGGTCAGGTCTATTACCTGCACAACGACGTGAAGACCATCGAGAAATGCGCCGCCGAACTGGCCGAACTGGTGCCGGAAGCACGAATCGGCATCGGCCACGGGCAGATGCGCGAACGCGAACTCGAACAGGTGATGAGCGACTTCTACCACAAGCGCTTCAACGTGCTGATCGCATCGACCATCATCGAGACCGGCATTGACGTGCCGAGCGCCAACACCATCATCATCGAGCGCGCCGACAAGTTCGGCCTGGCGCAATTGCACCAGTTGCGTGGACGCGTTGGCCGCAGTCACCACCAGGCCTACGCGTACCTGCTGACTCCGCCACGCCAGCAGATCACCGGCGATGCGGAAAAACGCCTGGAGGCGATTGCCAATACTCAGGATCTGGGTGCGGGCTTCGTGCTGGCCACCAACGACCTGGAAATCCGTGGCGCCGGCGAACTGCTGGGCGATGGCCAGAGCGGGCAGATTCAGGCAGTCGGCTTCACGCTGTACATGGAAATGCTCGAGCGCGCGGTGAAGTCGATCCGCAAGGGCGAACAGCCGAACCTCGATCAACCGCTCGGCGGTGGCCCGGAAGTCAACCTGCGGGTACCGGCGCTGATTCCGGAAGATTATCTGCCGGATGTGCACGCACGCCTGATCCTGTACAAGCGCATCGCTTCGGCCACCGACGAGGAAGGCCTGAAGGATCTGCAAGTGGAGATGATCGACCGCTTCGGCCTGCTGCCGGAACCGACCAAGAATCTGGTGCGCATCACGGCGCTGAAATTGCAGGCCGAGCAGCTGGGCATCAAGAAAGTCGATGGCGGCCCGCAAGGCGGACGCATCGAGTTCGCGGCGCAGACGCCGGTCGACCCGATGACCCTGATCAAACTGATCCAGAGTCAGCCAAAACGCTACAAATTCGAAGGCGCCACGATGTTCAAGTTCCAGGTGCCGATGGAGCGCCCGGAAGAGCGCTTTAATACTGTAGAGGCGCTGTTCGAGCGCCTCATCCCGAAAACTGTTTGAAGGACGCCGCATGCGCCTGTTTCGCTCACTGACCTTGTTGTTGACGCTGGTCGCCCCTTCGGCATTTGCCGATGACCTGTATCAGGTCGAAATGATTCTGGTACGCCAGAACGCCGTGCCGGCCATCGTCAGCCGCGCCGCGCCGGAAGACTGGGCCGCCGGTGCCCAGCGCCTGGGCGATGACAGCAAGCGCACCACAGCGCTGAACGACGTCGCCAACAAACTCACCGCCAGCGGCGAATACAGCGTGCTGATGCACAAGGCCTGGCAGCAGACACTCGGCGAGACCCCGGCGAAGGTCGCGGTCAGCGATGGTCAGGAGCAATTCGGTCAGTTCCCCGTCGAGGGCACGATTGAAATGAAACTCGGGCGCTTTACCGACGTGAACGCAGACTTCTGGGTCAACCAGATCGATGCCAACGGCATGGTCACTGCCAGCGAACGCCTGAAGCAGGAAAGCCACACCAAGAACGGCCAGCTCAACTACCTGGACAACGGCCACCTTGCCCTGCTGATCAAGATCACTTCACTGACGGCGCCTGCGCCTCGGGAAGCGCCTGAAGTCGTTCCGGACTGATTGAAGTCCTTATGTCCCCGCCTCTGAGTAAACCGCTGGCCTCCTCCTGGGTCAGCCGGTTCAAGGAACAAAGCCTGGAGCGTGGCCGCCGCTACGCCCTGGAAAACCGGGTGCGGATCGTGCAGGTCGGCGATGCGACCATTACCGCCAGCTGCGAAGGCTCTGGCGGCAACATTTATCGTCAGACGATTCATCTGCGCGAGTCAGCCAAAGGCACGTTATTGATGGTCGACGCCACGTGCACCTGCCCGGTCCACAACAACTGCAAACACTGTGCGGCGGTATTGCTGCAAGTGCAGGAAACCCTCGAATACCCGGCCGCCGCCAAAGACGCCGAACTGCTGGAAAAACTCCAGGCAGTCCTGGAAAACCGCAGCCCAAAAGCGCCGCCACAAGTACTGGTGGACAACGTGCAACCGGTGCCCCGCCTGTGGCTGGCCAGTGTCGAATTCAGCGCCTTCGAACCGCGCAACGGCAAGATGCAGCGCTACATCCAGCATCGTGCGGCGTTGTCTTTCAGCTATCTCGACGAATACGTCAGCGGCCAGAAAAACAGCGACATCCTGATTCGCCAGGAAGCGCAGACGCTGCGAGTCAAACGCCAGCCGGACGTCGAGCAAAGCTACCGCGAGCAACTGCGAATTCTCGGCTTTCGCATCGCCACCCGGCAAAGCAAGGCACTGCCGGAAAGCGCCGGCGAACTCTACGAGATGGTCAACGACAGCGCCTGGCTGACGTTCACCCTGAACGATCTGCCGAAGCTGCGCACCCAAGGCTGGGAATTGCTGGTCGACGATGAATTCGGCTTCGACCTGACAGCCGTGGACGACTGGTACGCCACCGTCGAGCAGACGCCAGAGCGGGACTGGTTCGATCTGGAACTGGGCATCATCGTCAATGGCGAACGCCTGAGCCTGCTGCCAATCCTGCTCAATCTGATGCGTTCGCACACGGAAATCCTCAACCCCGAACGCCTTGCCCGGCGACGGGACGATGAGTTGATTCTGGTGAACATCCCGCAGCGCAACAGCGAGCACGGGCCATTGCAAGTCGCCCTGCCCCTTGGCCGGTTGAAACCGGTGTTGGCGACGCTGGGCGAGTTCTATCTGCAAGAGCCGGGCGAAACCACCCTGCGACTGAGCAAGGCTGACGCCACACGCCTGAATTCGCTGGAAGGCATTCCCCTGCTTTGGGAAGGCGGGGAGCAGATCCGCAGCTTCGCCCAACGCTTGCGCGATATCCGTGACTACAGTGCCGAAGCGCCACAAGGGCTGAACGCGACGCTGCGCCCTTATCAGCTCGAAGGCTTGAGCTGGATGCAGTCGCTGCGGCAACTTGAGGTTGGCGGGATTCTCGCGGACGACATGGGCCTGGGCAAAACCCTACAGACCCTGGCGCACATTCTCAGCGAGAAAAACGCCGGGCGCCTGGATCGACCCTGCATGGTGGTGATGCCCACCAGCCTGATCCCCAACTGGCTGGACGAAGCGGCGCATTTCACGCCACAGCTCAAAGTGGTGGCCCTGTACGGCGCCAGCCGAAAAAAGCACTTCGAGCACCTGGCCGATTACGACCTGATCCTCACGACTTATGCGCTGCTGCCCAAGGATGTCGAGCGTCTCGCACAGCAACCGCTGCATGTATTGGTGCTGGACGAGGCGCAATACATCAAGAACCCGAACAGCAAGGCCGCTCAGGGTGCCCGCGAGCTGAACGCCCGTCAGCGCCTGTGCCTGAGCGGTACGCCACTGGAAAATCACCTTGGCGAGCTGTGGTCGCTGTTTCACTTCCTGCTGCCCGGCTGGCTCGGCGACGTCAAAAGCTTCAACGCCGACTACCGCGTACCGATCGAAAAACGCGCCAGCGAAGTCAGACTTCAACACCTCAACGGTCGGATCAAACCCTTTCTGCTGCGTCGCACCAAGGAACAGGTCGCGACCGAGTTGCCGCCGAAAACCGAGATCATCCATTGGGTCGAGCTCAACGAGGCGCAGCGCGACGTGTACGAAACCATGCGCCTGGCCATGGACAAGAAGGTTCGCGACGAGATCACTCGCAAGGGCGTGGCGCGCAGCCAGATCATCATTCTCGAAGCGCTGCTCAAGTTGCGTCAGGTCTGCTGTGATTTGCGCCTGGTCAACGACGCCACCCTGCCCGCTCGCGGCAGCACCTCAGGCAAGCTCGACAGCCTGATGGAAATGCTCGAGGAGTTGTTTGAGGAAGGACGGCGGATTCTGTTGTTCTCGCAGTTCACATCGATGCTGTCATTGATCGAGGACGAGCTGAAAAAACGCAATGTCCCCTATGCGTTGCTGACCGGGCAAACCCGGGATCGGCGCACGCCGGTGAAGGAATTCCAGAGCGGCAAGCGTCAGATCTTTCTCATCAGCCTGAAGGCTGGCGGTGTAGGCCTGAACCTGACGGAAGCGGACACCGTGATTCACTACGATCCGTGGTGGAACCCGGCGACCGAAAACCAGGCCACCGACCGTGCGTATCGCATTGGCCAGGAGAAGCCGGTATTCGTCTACAAGATGATTGCCCGGGGCACGGTCGAGGAGAAGATTCAGCTGCTGCAGCGGGAAAAATCCGACCTCGCGGCCGGCGTGCTGGATGGGCGCAAGGCCGGGGACTGGAAGCTGCAGAGTGATGATATCGAGGCGCTGTTTGCGCCGTTGCCGGACAAGTTCGACAAGCGCTGAAGTCTTTGTCGTCTAGCAGATCGATTCGCGGACAAGCCCGCTCCCACAGAGATAGCGCTTAACCTGTGGGAACGGGCTTGCCCGCGAATGGCTCGACTCGGTTTCGAGCCAGACTCAGCCCTTCAGCACCCGCGCCAACGTCGACTTCACCTTGCCCATGCCGTCATGCAGCGCCTGCTCGATCTCGGCCATGGTGATCACTTCAGTGGTCTTGCCCGCCGCCGGGTTCACCACCAGTGACAGACAGGCGTAATCCAGATCCAGCTCACGGGCCAGTGCAGCTTCCGGCATGCCGGTCATGCCGACGATGTCGCAACCGTCACGCTCCAGACGCACGATTTCCGCCACGGTTTCCAGTCTCGGGCCCTGAGTGCAGGCGTAAACGCCTTGATCGCTGTATTCACAGCCTTCGGCGGTCAGCGCAGCAATCAGTTGCTGACGCAGTGGCTCGCTGTAGGGAAAGCTGAAGTCGATGTGTGTGACATGTTCCAGATCATCGGCAAAATAGGTGTGCTCACGCCCGCTGGTGTAGTCCACGATCTGATGCGGTACGCAGAAATGTCCGGTGCCCATTGCAGGATGAATTCCACCCACTGCGTTGACCGCAATGATTGCTTCGGCCCCGGCCTGCTTCAAAGCCCACAGGTTGGCGCGGTAGTTGACCTTGTGCGGCGGAAAGCGATGTGGGTGGCCGTGGCGAGCCAGGAACAGCACTTCCTTGCCGGCGTATTCACCGATCTGGACTTCAGCCGATGGCGCACCATAAGGCGTATCCACTGCCAGCGACTGACGAATGCTCAGGCCTTCCAGTTGGGTCAGGCCGGTGCCGCCGATGATTGCGTAAACCGTCATAGCGAAAAATCCTTAATCGATCAGTTGAGCGTCTTTGAGGGCGCCGACAGCGGTCAGCCAGCGCGGATCCTGACGGTATTCGATGTTGGCGAACGCCTGGCCGCGCATCCGCGCAATGCGTGGCGACGGCTTGACCTTCATGCGTTGCGCGGCGCTCAGGGCCAGTTCGGCGGCAGCACGGTCGTTGCACACCAGGCCCATATCGCAACCAGCGCTGAGTGCGGCTTCGATACGACTGGCGGCGTCGCCGACCACATGGGCACCCGCCATCGACAGATCGTCGCTGAAAATCACACCGTCGAACTGCAACTCACCGCGCAGGATGTCCTGCAACCAACGACGGGAGAAACCGGCGGGCTGTGCGTCGACTTGCGGATAAATGACGTGGGCCGGCATGACGGCGGCCAGTTGCTTGCTGAGTCTGGCGAACGGCACCAGGTCGTTGGCGCGGATCTCTTCGAGGCTGCGCTCGTCGTTGGGGATTGCTACGTGGGAGTCGGCTTCCGCCCAGCCGTGGCCGGGGAAGTGCTTGCCGGTAGCCGCCATGCCGGCGCCGTTCATGCCTTTGATGAAGGCACCGGCAAGCAGCGCAGCGCGCTCCGGATCGCCTTCGAATGAACGAGTGCCAACCACGGCGCTGCGCTGGTAATCCAGGTCCAGCACGGGGGCAAAGCTCAGATCGAGACCGACAGCCAGCACCTCAGTGGCCATGATCCAGCCACACTGCTCGGCCAGGTATTCGGCATTCGGGTTGTCGGCAATCGCCCGCATCGCCGGCAGACGCACGAAGCCCTGACGCAGGCGCTGGACGCGACCGCCTTCCTGGTCCACCGCCAGCAACAGGTCCGGACGAATGGCACGGATCGCCGCGCTCAACTCGCGCACCTGACGCGGGTGCTCGATGTTACGGGCAAAAATGATCAGGCCGCCCACTTCGGGCTGGCGCAACAATTGGCGATCTTCGGCCGTCAGCCAGGTACCGGCGACGTCCACCATCAACGAGCCTTGCAGGCCAGCAGTCATAGAGATTCCTTGAAAACGAAAAACCCGTCGCCCACGAAACCACCACCAGAGCCATTACCCGGCAGGTTGGTGATTTCAATGAGTAACGGGTTCAGAACGAGAGTCGGCATGGGCGGCTAGCTTAGCGGATGTCCGCTGCCACGCCCACCCATGGACGGTTAAACCTTGGCCGGTGCCGGTGTCGATTTGCTGCGAGGACGCAACTGCGCGGTGGCCATTGCGGTATCGGTGACGCCGGTTTCGGCACGCATGCCGGCAGCCAGGAACGGCACCATCAGACGCATCACCTGTTCGATGGAGGTGTTGACGCCGAAATCGGTCTCGGCAATCGCGCGCAGGGCCTTGATACCAGACATGCTGAATGCCGCTGCGCCGAGCATGAAGTGCACACGCCAGAACAGTTCGATAGGAGGAATGCGTGGCGCCGCTTCGTTTACCAGCAGCATGTAGCGGCGGAAAACCTTGCCATACATGTCTTCCAGGTAACGGCGCAAGTGGCCCTGGCTCTGGCTGAATGCAAGACCGAGCAAGCGCATGAAGATCGACAGATCGTTACCGCTGCGCGGCTGAACCACCAGCGCTTGCTCGACGAGGATTTCCAGCAGCTCTTCAAGTGAAGGCTTGTTCTCTGGTTTTGCCTGGCGGCGCTCCAGCTCTTTATCGAGGCTGATGCAGAAGGGACCGAGAAAACGCGAGAAAACCGCCTGGATCAGCGCCTTCTTCGAGCCGAAGTGATAGTTCACCGCTGCGAGGTTGACCCCGGCCTTGCTGGTGATCAGACGCAATGAGGTTTCGGCGAAACCTTTTTCCGCGAACAGCTGTTCTGCAGCATCAAGAATGCGTTCAACGGTTTCCGACTGGGCCATGGCTACTCCGCCTGACAAACACTTGTTTGAAACATACGTTTCAGCCTGTGCCTTGTCAAGCCTGCCGGTTCGTTTTGGGAATGGTCGGTCAGATATTTAACCACAACAAGGACGCCACATTAATCGACGCCGTCACTGACCGTCCGGCGGCCTGGCAAAAAACGATCATTGCCAAGACCGCTTCACTGTATATAATCCCAGTCACTGTATAAAAAGACAGAGCGATCAATATGCTTAAGCTGACGCCACGCCAAGCCGAGATTCTGGCCTTTATCAAACGCTGCCTCGAAGACAACGGCTACCCGCCGACCCGTGCGGAAATCGCTCAGGAACTGGGTTTCAAATCGCCCAACGCGGCCGAAGAGCATCTCAAGGCGCTCGCCCGCAAAGGCGCGATCGAAATGACTCCCGGCGCCTCTCGCGGCATTCGAATCCCCGGCTTTGAAGCCAAGGTCGACGAATCCACCCTGCCGATCATCGGCCGAGTGGCTGCAGGTGCGCCGATTCTCGCCCAACAGCACATCGAAGAGTCCTGCAACATCAACCCGGCCTTTTTCCATCCTCGCGCCGACTACCTGTTGCGCGTCCACGGGATGAGCATGAAGGACATCGGTATTTTCGACGGTGACCTGCTGGCGGTTCACACGACCCGGGAAGCACGCAACGGCCAGATCGTCGTTGCCCGGATCGGCGACGAGGTGACCGTCAAACGCTTCAAGCGCGATGGCAGCAAAGTCTGGTTGATCGCCGAGAACCCTGAGTTCGCCCCTATCGAAGTCGACCTGAAAGATCAGGAACTGGTGATCGAAGGCTTGAGTGTCGGCGTAATCCGCCGCTAAAGGAGGCTTTATGCAGTTCCCACACGTACCTCAGCAAACACAACTGCCGTTATTCGAGGCTTTTCTGGCGCAACCATTGGCCCCCATCCTCAAGGATGTAGCCGAACGCCCATGGAATGTCGAACCCGAAGCGTTCAGTGAACTGTCGCTGCGCGGTGCGGCCGGGAACTGCCTGAACTTGCTGGCACCGATTCTTCGTGAATTGAGTGAGGATCAGGACGCACGCTGGCTGACCCTGATTGCGCCACCAGCGAGCCTGACTCAGGCCTGGCTGCGGGATGCAGGACTGAATCGTGAACGCATTCTGTTGCTGCAACCGCGCGGGACTCAGAGTGCCCAGCAACTGGCTTGCGAAGCCCTGCGCCTGGGTCGTAGCCATACGGTGGTGACATGGTTGAACCCGCTCAACTCAGGCTCACGCCAACAACTGATCAGCGCCGCCCGCACCGGGGACGCTCAAAGCCTGAATATTCGATTGGGCTGACACGTGCGCGCTATCTGAAGCGCGGGGCTTCTCAAGGGACAGAGAAGCCGAACCTAAGCGATAATCGACGGGCGGTGCTCAATGAAGAACCCGCGGCCCCTCTTCCTTATCAAACTCGCCTTCAACCATTCGACCAGCCATCTGCACGCCAACGCTGAGCATCGCCTTGGCAATTTCAACATGCTGGCCCTGCAAAAATGCCTTGGCATCCTCGGAGAAATCCAGAGTCACCAGAGAACCCTCGTCCTCAGCCCTGCGCAGTTCGATTCGGCCGTCTGGTAGCTCGACAATTTCTAGAAAGGACGTTGGCATATAGGTCTGTTCTCCACGAAAGGCAGGGATTATATAGAGATCGTTCAGGATTCGCTCAGGATCTTGACCAGCAGCATGCATCTCGTCGCCGCCAGTCAAGAAGCCATCAGCACTCGTTCAGGCCTTCACGGAAACGGATAGCCAGACTCTTCAGATTCTGCCGCCAGCTCTCCAGCTCTTCACGACTCAACTCTTCCGGGGCTTGCTCTTCATCCAGATTGACCGCCTGAATCAGCGGCTGGGTCACATCGCCTTTTGGCTTGTGTGGCACCCGTGGTGGCTGAAACAGCGCCGAATGTGCGGCCAGCAATTTAGCCAGCCAGGTTTCCGGATTACCCGCCAACTCGACCATCTCGGCCAACTCTGGAATCGCAATCGACTCAAGCACTTCGCGGGTCAACAGCGTTTCCGCCCGGGGCGCGTTAGCCTGTGGCAGACGGTAAAACCCTGCAATTTCGTGACACAACCCCAGCAATGCGCCGTAGAGATGAAACAGCGCCGATTCGCGCCCGGCCTGAATCAACGCAAGCGAATTCATCGCCCGCCCCTCTTCAGCCCTGGCCAGCGCTTCCAGCGACAGACCCGCGAAATAAATCTTCTGATTGGTACGGGTATAGAGCTCGTGGGCCATATCGGCACTCTCCGCAGCGAAATAATTTCTTCATACAGGTCGGACAGTGTCATGGATCAACCAATCCGACCGCAAGCATTAAACAAAAAGGCCGCATGAAAACCAGAAGGTTGTCATGCGGCCTTTTGTGTTGAAGCCACCCGGTCAGGGCAGCCTCGGATCAGCGCTTGCTCAAGCCTTGGCTTTCGCCGGACGCTTGTCTTCAACGGTCCACTTGCCACCGTCGAAGAACGCTTTCCAGCCAGTCGGTTTACCGTCGACTTCGGTCTGGACGTATTGCTCCTTGGTCTTGCGGCTGTAGCGGATCACTGCCGGCAGACCATCTGGATCCTTCTGCGGCGCGTCGCACAGGAAGTGGTACTTCGGATCAATCTCGTCCTTGTGCGGCAGAAGCTCGATCACCAGCGGAGCACGGGTCTCGCGGTTTTTCGGGAACTGGCTCGCCGCCAGGAACAGGCCTGAAGCACCGTCGCGCAGGATATAGGTGTCGTTGACCTTTTCGCATTTCAGCTCAGGCATCTTCACCGGATCCATCTTCGGCGGCGCCGCGTCGCCACTCTTCAGCAGCTTGCGGGTGTTCTTGCACGTCGGGTTAGTGCAACCGAAGAACTTGCCGAAACGGCCGGTCTTGAGCTGCATCTCGCTACCGCACTTGTCGCACTCCAGGCTTGGACCTTCATAGCCCTTGATGCGGTAGCTGCCTTCTTCGATTTCGTAGCCGGCGCAATCCGGGTTGTTACCGCAGATGTGCAGCTTGCGCTTTTCGTCGAGCAGGTAAGCGTCCATCGCGGTGCTGCAGATCGGGCAACGATGCTTGCCGCGCAGCACCAGGGACTCCGACTCACCCTCGTCGTCCGCAGCGATTTCGTCACCCGGCACCAGGTTGACGGTGGCCTTGCAGCGCTCTTTCGGCGGCAGGCTGTAGCCCGAGCAGCCGAGGAACACACCGGTCGACGCAGTACGAATCTGCATCGGACGACCGCAAGTGGTGCACGGAATATCGGTCATCACCGGCTGGTTGGCACGCATGCCGGCTTCCGGATTCTCGGCCACTTCGAGTTTTTTCTTGAAGTCACCGTAGAACTCGTCCAGCACGTTTTTCCAGTCGCGTTCGCCCTGGGCCACGTCATCGAGGTTCTCTTCCATGCCGGCGGTGAAGCCGTAGTCCATGAGGTTCGAGAAGCTCTCGGACAGACGCTCGGTGACGATGTCGCCCATCTTTTCCGAATAGAAACGACGGTTGTGCAGGGTCACGTAACCGCGATCCTGAATGGTCGAAATGATCGCCGCGTAGGTCGAAGGACGACCGATGCCGCGCTTTTCCATTTCTTTCACCAGGCTGGCTTCCGAGTAACGGGCCGGCGGCTTGGTGAAATGCTGGGTCGGATCGAGCTTGATCAGCTTCATCACGTCGCCCTGCGCCATGTCCGGCAGGACATCGTCATCGCCAGGCTTGGTGATTTGCGGCAGAACGCGGGTGTAGCCGTCGAATTTCAGGATACGACCCTTGGCACGCAGCTCGAAATCGCCAGCGGCCACGCTGACGGTCGTCGACAGATATTGCGCCGGCAGCATCTGGCAAGCCAGGAACTGGCGCCAGATCAGCTCGTAGAGGCGCTCAGCATCACGCTCCATGCCAGCGAGCTTGCTTGGCGTGGTGTTGGCGTCGGAAGGACGAATCGCTTCGTGAGCCTCTTGTGCGCCTTCCTTGCTGCTGTAGACGTTCGGCGTTTCCGGCAGGTACTTCTTGCCGAACTCGTCTTCGATATAAGTACGCGCCATCGCCACGGCATCGGCCGAGAGGTTGGTCGAGTCGGTACGCATATAAGTGATGTAGCCGGCTTCGTAAAGACGCTGGGCCATCATCATGGTTTTCTTCACGCCGAAGCCCAGGCGATTGCTCGCGGCCTGTTGCAGCGTGGAGGTGATGAACGGAGCCGACGGTTTGCTGCTGGTTGGTTTGTCTTCACGCTTGACGATGCTGTAGCTGGAGGACTTCAGCTTCTCCAGCGCCGCCATGGCCTGGGCTTCGTTGAGCGGCTTGAAAGCTTCGCCCTTTTCACGCGCCACTTCGAAACGAACGGTCGAACCCTTGGTGGTACCGAGGTCGGCATGCACTTCCCAGTACTCTTCCGGAATGAACGCACGAATTTCACGCTCACGCTCGACCACCAGCTTCACGGCCACCGATTGCACACGACCGGCGGACAGACCACGAGCGATCTTGGCCCACAACAGCGGCGAAACCATGTAACCCACGACGCGGTCGAGGAAACGACGGGCCTGCTGCGCGTTCACTCGATCGATATCGAGCTCGCCCGGCTCCGAGAAGGCTTCCTGAATCGCTTTCTTGGTGATTTCGTTGAACACCACGCGCTTGTAGCGGCTGTCGTCACCACCGATGGCTTCGCGCAGGTGCCAGGCAATGGCTTCTCCCTCGCGATCCAAGTCGGTTGCGAGATAGATGGTGTCAGCATCCTTGGCGAGCCGGCGCAGCTCTTCGATGACCTTTTCCTTGCCCGGGAGGATCTCGTACTTGGCCTTCCAGCCATGATCCGGATCGACACCCATGCGCGAGACCAGTTGCTTGCGCGCCTTCTCTTTCGGCGACAGCGCTGGCGCTTCGCCCGCAGCTGCCTTGCCACGCTTGGCGGCAGGCTCCTTGCTGGCGCTAGCCGAACCGCTGGTGGGCAGGTCTCGGATATGGCCGATACTCGACTTCACCACGTATTGGTTGCCCAGATACTTGTTGATGGTCTTGGCCTTAGCCGGGGATTCCACAATGACCAGCGATTTGCCCATGGATCAGAAAATTCCTGAATTCTAGAAGTGAAAGGCGGTTGGCGCCTGACGCGGCACCGCTATATATAGTGGCTACAAGGTGAGGTCAAGCGCAGGGTTTTGCGCGCACTCGCCTTACGGCTTCGAAAAAAGGCTCGGTTCGGCTTGCACCAAAGCAAAGCGTGGGACCTGCTCCCCGTCAACCTCGACGGACTCCAGGAACATGCTCAAGGGACGTACCCAGAAGCCGTAATCGCCATACAGGGCTTGGTAAAAGACCACTTCTTCTTCGGTCTCGGAATGCCGCGCGACACTGAATACGCGGTACTGCGGACCTTTGTAATGTTGGTAGAGCCCAGGTTGTATCGGCATGCTTCGGCCCTCACTCAAATTTTTTCAAAATAAAAACAAAAATAAATCCGCAAAAACAAAAACCGGGGCACTTGGCCCCGGCTTCCATCGACGAGACGCTTAAACGCGTTCGAAGACGGTGGAGATGCCTTGGCCGAGGCCAATGCACATGGTGGCCACCCCGAAGGTGCCGCCATTCTGCTTCATCACGTTCAGCAAAGTGCCGGAAATACGGGCACCGGAGCAACCGAACGGGTGACCCAGGGCGATCGCGCCGCCGTGCAGGTTAACCTTCTCATTCATCTTGTCGAGCACTTTCAGGTCTTTCAGCACTGGCAGGGCCTGTGCGGCGAACGCTTCGTTGAGCTCGAAGAAGTCGATATCGTTGATACCCAGGCCGGCACGCTTCAGTGCTTTCTGAGTCGCCGGTACCGGACCATAGCCCATGATCGCCGGATCCACACCTGCCACCGCCATCGAACGAATCACGGCCAGCGGCTGAATGCCCAGGTCCTGTGCACGCTGCGCCGACATCACGATCATGCACGAAGCACCATCGGTGATCTGCGACGAAGTACCGGCAGTCACGGTGCCGCCCTTTGGATTGAACGCCGGCTTCAGAGCCGCCAGGCTTTCCAGGGTGGTTTCCGGACGAATGGTTTCGTCGTAGTCGAAGGTTTTCAGGAAACCGTTCTCGTCATAGCCCTGCATCGGGATGATTTCGTCCTTGAACTTGCCTTCCACAGTTGCCTTGTGGGCCAACTGGTGGGAACGCACGCCAAAGGCGTCCTGCTGTTCGCGAGTGATGCCGTGCATTTTGCCCAGCATTTCAGCGGTCAGGCCCATCATGCCCGAGGCTTTTGCCGCGTACAGGGACATGTGCGGGTTCGGATCGACACCGTGCATCATGCTCACGTGGCCCATATGCTCGACGCCACCAACCACGAATACGTCACCGTTGCCGGTCATGATCGCTTGTGCGGCGGTGTGCAGCGCGCTCATCGACGAGCCGCACAGACGGCTGACGGTCTGGCCGGCCGAAGTGTGCGGGATCTGGGTCATCAGCGACGCCATGCGCGCGATGTTCCAGCCCTGCTCCAGAGTCTGGTTCACACAGCCCCAGATCACGTCCTCCACTTCAGCAGGATCGACCTTGGAGTTGCGTTCCAGCAGTTTGCTGATCAGGTGCGCCGACATGTCTTCGGCGCGGGTGTTGCGGTGCATGCCGCCCTTGGAGCGGCCCATCGGAGTACGACCGAAGTCGACAATCACGACGTCTCTAGGATTCAAGCTCATAAGTTCACTCTCACTCTAGTTGGGGGCGCTTAACCGAAGAAGCTCTGGCCGTTTTTGGCCATTTCGCGCAGCTTCGCGGTCGGGTGGTACAGCGCGCCCAAATCAGCGTACTGGTCGGCCAGGGCAACGAACTCGGCAACACCGATCGAGTCGATGTAGCGCAGCGCACCGCCACGGAATGGAGGGAAACCAATACCGTAGACCAGACCCATGTCGGCTTCGGCGGCGGTTTCGACGATGCCGTCTTCCAGGCAACGCACGGTTTCCAGGCACAGCGGGATCATCATCCAGTTGATGATGTCTTCGTCAGTGACTTCACGCTGCTCGTAGACGATCGGCTTGAGCACTTCCAGCACCGACGGATCGGCAACCTTCTTCTGCTTGCCTTTCTTGTCGGCCTCGTAGGCGTAGAAGCCCTTGCCGTTCTTCTGACCCAGACGCTTGGCTTCGTAAAGCACGTCGATGGCCGAACGACGGTCGTCCTTCATGCGATCCGGGAAGCCTTCAGCCATTACGTCACGACCGTGGTGGCCGGTGTCGATGCCGACCACGTCCATCAGGTACGCCGGGCCCATCGGCCAGCCGAATTTTTCCATGATCTTGTCGATACGGACGAAATCAACACCAGCGCTGACCAGCTTGGCGAAGCCGCCGAAGTACGGGAACAGTACGCGGTTGACCAGGAAGCCCGGGCAGTCGTTGACGACGATCGGGTTCTTGCCCATTTTCTTGGCGTAGGCAACGGTGGTGGCAATCGCCAGCTCGCTGGACTTCTCGCCACGGATCACTTCCACCAGCGGCATCATGTGCACCGGGTTGAAGAAGTGCATGCCGACGAAGTTTTCCGGACGCTTGAGAGCCTTGGCCAGCAGGCTGATGGAAATGGTCGAGGTGTTGGACGCGAGGATGGTGTCCTCTTTGACCTTGTCTTCAACTTCCGCCAGAACGGCTTGCTTGACCTTCGGGTTCTCGACCACGGCTTCAACGACCAGGTCAACGTGACCGAAATCGCCGTAGGACAGCGTAGGACGAATGCCGTTGAGCACTTCAGCCATTTTCGCGGCAGTCATGCGGCCTTTATCAACGCGGCCGACCAGCAGCTTGGCGGCTTCCGCCAGACCTTGCTCGATGCCGTGCTCGTTGATGTCCTTCATCAGGATCGGCGTACCTTTGGAGGCCGACTGATAGGCGATACCGCCACCCATGATGCCGGCGCCCAGTACGGCAGCCTGCTTCACGTCCTTGGCGATTTCATCGTAGGCCTTGGCCTTTTTCTTCAGTTCCTGATCGTTCAGGAACAGACCGATCAAGCTCTGCGCGGCAGAGGTCTTGGCCAGCTTCACGAAACCAGCAGCTTCGACTTCCAGCGCCTTGTCGCGACCGAAGTTCGCGGCTTTCTGGATGGTCTTGATCGCTTCGACCGGGGCCGGGTAGTTCGGACCGGCCTGGCCAGCCACGAAACCTTTGGCGGTTTCGAAAGCCATCATTTGCTCAATGGCGTTCAGCTTGAGCTTTTCCAGCTTCGGCTGACGCTTGGCCTTGTAGTCGAACTCGCCGGAGATGGCGCGCTTGATCAGCTCAAGGGCAGCATCCTGCAGCTTTTCAGGGGCAACCACGGCATCGACGGCGCCGACTTTCAGCGCGTCTTCCGGACGGTTTTCCTTGCCGGCGGCAATCCACTCGATGGCGTTGTCGGCACCGATCAGGCGCGGCAGACGCACGGTACCGCCGAAGCCCGGGTAGATGCCCAGCTTGACTTCCGGCAGACCGATCTTGGCCTTGGTGGACATGACGCGGTAGTCCGCTGCCAGGCACATTTCCAGACCGCCACCCAGGGCGATGCCGTTGATCGCGGCTACGGTCGGAACGTTGAGGTCTTCGAAATCGCTGAAGATCTTGTTGGCTTCGAGATTGCCAGCAACCAGCTCGGCATCCGGCAGCTTGAAGTTGTCGACAAATTCGGTGATGTCGGCGCCGACGATGAACACGTCCTTGCCACTGCTGACGATCACGCCCTTGATCGAAGCATCTGCCTTGATGGTGTCTACGGCCTGACGCAGTTCGTTCAGGGTAAGACGGTTGAACTTGTTGACGGACTCACCCTTGAGGTCGAATTTCAATTCGACGATGCCACTTTCAAGAGCTTTAACCGTGATGGCTTTACCTTCGTAAATCATCAACTGATCTCCACGATATGGAAGCTGAACAGTACACGTCGGACGCAGGCGAATGGCTCGGCAGGACGCTTTTTCGTCAATGCTGACACCAATCCACCCGGCACACCCGCCAACGCGATAGTCGGGATTCTGTAGGAGCAGTCTGCAATACAAACGCTCAATTCATACGCCCGTTTGATTTGGGTACGCCACCTTCACGGAATTTCCGACAATTGTCAATCGCCCTAAATACGGGTTGAAATGCGACTTTGCGGTCATTTCTGTAAGACGCAGCCCGTCCACACATGCTTGCATGTCAGGGCATTCATAAGATTAATAGTTAGAAAAGTCGCCCTAATTCACCGCAAGCCTTGTTTAACAGGCTACGCTGGCTGGACTACGAAGGAAAACAGGTGCACGTTTGCTGACCGGATCACTCCGGCCCAACGCCAAAAAGAATTTCCGGCCTGCCTGGCCAACCCCGCCCGATGAATCATGTCGGGCTTTTTATTGCTCGTCTGCCAGACGTTTCGCACCGTTGCAGCGCGAAACGTCCGTGAGTCATGCCAGTGCTTTCAGCGTGGCATCAATGTCCAGCAGAACCGAAGCGTCACCCTTCTCGCCCCAATAGAGCGCGATCATCTGTTTGTCGGCTTCGACCTTGAAAACGTTGCCCGGCAATTTTTCGAAATGATTCAGCAGCAGCGGCTCTTCACAGACTTCCTGCCACTGATTGACCCATACGCCCGGGGATTTCTGCCAATACGTCCAGCACGCTGGCTGCTTGCCGCGCCGTGGCCGATGGTATTGCGCACACGGGTTTGGCGGCTCCTGAGACAGCCAGTGCGGCCACTCCTGGGGCGCCAGCTGCATGGCCAGCCCGATGCGCCGGGCCTCCGTGCGCAAGGCTATCCGGCCACTCTGTGCACGGGACGGACGCAACCACGCCAGGGGGCTCAACACCACCAGCAGGATTGACACCACCAGCCAGACCGTCATATGTGTACTCCCGTTTTGTCATGAGCCCATTGCGTCACTTTGGAACCAATGCGCTTGAAACCAGCCATACTTAACAATATTGATCCCTCACGAGGAGCACCTCATGCCCTACCACCATATCCTGGTCGCCGTAGATCTGACCGAAGAGTGCGACCCTGTGATCCACCGCGCCCGAGAGCTGTCGGTGAGCAATGGCGCCAAGCTGTCGCTGGTGCATATCGTCGAACCGATGGCCATGGCCTTCGGGGGTGACGTGCCGATGGATCTGTCACAACTGCAACAACAGCAGTTCGATCAAGCCAAGGAACGCCTCGAGCGCCTGAAGCACAAATACACCGAACTGGAAGGCTCAAACTGCCACCTGACCTACGGCCAGCCGCGCCAGGAAATCCACCACTTCGCCAAGGATCAGGAATGCGACCTGATCGTGGTCGGCAGCCATGGCCGGCATGGTCTGGCGCTGCTATTGGGCTCGACCGCCAACGACGTGCTGCACGGCGCACCTTGCGATGTGCTCGCGGTGCATCTGGTCAAACGCTGACCTCAGGCACTTGTGAAAAGTTAAAAAGCCCGGCGCCCATCTCTGGACGCCGGGCTTTTTCATGCCTGGAAACAATCAGGCATCCAGCTCGGCCCAACGCTCCACCAGCGCATCCAGCTCAGCCTGCAATTGCTCCAGCGAAGCAATCACCTTGGCCGTTTCGGCCGGCGGACGCTGGTAGAAACCGGCTTCAGCCATTTCAGCCTCCACAGCGGCGATCTGCTGCTCTTTGGCGTCGATGTCGCCCGGCAACGCTTCCAGCTCGCGCTGAAGCTTGTAGCTAAGCTTCTTCTTCGCTGCCGGGGCCGCAGCAACCGGTGCGGCCACCGGAGCCGGTTCGGCAGTGACCACCGCCGAATTCAGGTCGGCCTTGCCGGATTTGCTTTCGGTCACGCCCAGCAGACGCGGCGAACCGCCCTGACGGATCCAGTCCTGATAACCGCCGACGTACTCGCGAACCTTGCCTTCACCTTCGAAGACCAGGGTGCTGGTAACCACGTTATCGAGGAATGCCCGGTCGTGGCTGACCATCAGCACGGTGCCGTTGAAGGTCAGCAGCACTTCCTCGAGCAGCTCGAGGGTTTCCACATCGAGGTCGTTGGTCGGTTCGTCGAGCACCAACAGGTTTGCTGGTTTGCTGAACAGTTTGGCCAGCAGCAGACGTGCGCGCTCGCCACCGGACAACGCTTTCACCGGCGTGCGGGCACGCTGCGGGCTGAACAGGAAGTCGCCGAGATAGCTCAGCACGTGGCGGCTCTGGCCATTGATATCGATGAAATCGCGACCTTCGGCGACGTTGTCGACCACGGTCTTTTCCAGATCCAGCTGATGGCGCAACTGGTCGAAGTAGGCCACGTCGATCTTGGTGCCCTCTTCCACTTTGCCGCTGGTCGGCTGCAGACCGCTGAGCATCAGTTTCAGCAGGGTGGTCTTGCCGGTACCGTTGGCGCCGAGCAGGCCGATACGATCGCCGCGCTGCAGCACCATGGAGAAATCGCGGATCAGGAACGGACCGCCCGGGTGCGCGAAACTCACGTTATCCAGCACCATCACCTGCTTGCCGGACTTCTCCGCTGTTTCCAGCTGGATGTTGGCCTTGCCGGTGCGCTCACGACGCTCGCTGCGCTCGACACGCAGGGCCTTCAGCGCACGCACGCGGCCTTCGTTACGGGTGCGACGGGCCTTGATCCCCTGACGAATCCACACTTCTTCCTGAGCCAGACGCTTGTCGAACAGCGCGTTAGCGGTTTCTTCAGCGGCCAGTTCGGCTTCTTTGTGGACCAGGAAACTGGCGTAGTCGCCATTCCAGTCGATCAGGCCGCCGCGATCCAGTTCGAGGATGCGGGTGGCCAGGTTTTGCAGGAAGGAACGGTCGTGCGTGATGAACAGCACGGCGCCCTGGAAATCCTTCAGCGCTTCTTCGAGCCAGGCAATCGCACCGATATCCAGGTGGTTGGTCGGTTCGTCGAGCAGCAGCAGATCCGGCTCGGACACCAGCGCCTGGGCCAGCAGCACGCGACGACGCCAGCCGCCGGACAACTCGGCGAGGGTCTTGTCGGCCGGCAGTTGCAGGCGACTCAGGGTGCTGTCGACCAGGGTCTGCAAGCGCCAGCCGTCACGGGCTTCGAGATCGTGCTGGACGTGCATCAGCTTTTCCAGATCAGCGTCGGTGACGATGTTCTGGCTCAGGTGATGGTATTCGGCAAGCAGCGCACCCACACCGTCGAGGCCTTCGGCCACCACGTCGAAAACGGTCCGCTCGTCGGCCACCGGCAGTTCCTGTGGCAATTCACCGATTTTCAGACCGGGGGCACGCCACACGGCGCCGTCGTCAGGCTTCTGGTCGCCCTTGACCAGTTTCATCATGCTGGATTTGCCAGTGCCGTTGCGGCCGATGATGCACACCCGCTCACCACGGGCGATCTGCCAGGACACCTTGTCCAACAACGGCATCGCGCCGAATGCAAGGGACACATCGCTGAATTTGAGCAGGGTCATGAGCTTCTCCAAAAACCGGGCGCGCATTCTACCTGAATCGAGGGCCGAACAGGCCGGCAATTTCGCCGCTGACGTACTCTGCACAACATTTGTTGCGAACTTGTGCCACAAGGCCCGCAAAGCTTTCGCCGTCTGCTGGCAAAAGGCTAAGCTACAGACAATTCAGTGCCGCCCACGCTGGCACTTGTCATGATTTCTCTGCCCGGATGTCTCATGCGCAGTCGCCTTCTCAGTGTTTTGTCCTGTTTGCTACTCACCGCCGCTGCTGCTCAATCCGCCCAGGCGGTGGACCTGTCCACCCAGCGCCAGTATTACGATGAGGCCAAGCGCGCCCTGGCCAAGGGCGACACCGGCCCGTATTTCCGTTACAGCCAGGCGCTCGCCGATTATCCGCTGGAGCCGTACCTGGCCTACGACGAGCTGACCGCCCGCCTGAAGACTGCCAGCAACGCGGAAATCGAAAAATTCCTCGCCGAACACGGCGACCTGCCCCAGGCCAACTGGATGAAGCTGCGCTGGTTGCGCTGGCTCGCCGACCGTGGCGACTGGGCGACCTTCGTCAAGTATTACGATCCGAAGCTCAACTTCACCGAACTGGACTGCCTGAACGCGCAGTACCAGATCAGCAGCGGCCACAAGGCCGAGGGTTACGCCAATGCCGACAAACTGTGGCTGACCGGCAAATCGCAACCCGCCGCGTGTGACGCGCTGTTCGGCATCTGGGCTGCCGATGGCCAGTTGACCGAGCAAAAACGCTGGGAGCGCACCAAACTCGCCGCCCAGGCGCGTAACTATCCGTTGGCCAACAGCCTGGTCAACGGCCTGACCACCCTTGCCCCGCGCGGGCGTCTGCTGGTGGATGTGGCGCAGAAACCGGAACTGCTCAACCAGCCATCGCGCTTCACCCCGGCCGACGAACCGATGTCGGACATCGTCAGCCTCGGCCTGCGCCGTCTGGCCCGTCAGGATCCGGACAAGGCCATGGATCTGCTCGACGGCTACGCCAGCAGCATGCATTTCTCGCGAGATGAAAAAGTCGCCATCGCCCGGGAAATCGGCCTGACCCTGGCCCGTCGCTTCGACAGCCGCGCGCTGGATGTGATGACCAAATATGACCCGGAACTGCGCGACAACACCGTGTCCGAATGGCGCCTGCGCCTGCTGCTGCGCCTGGCGCGCTGGGACGACGCCTATCAGTTGACCCGCCGCCTGCCGCAGGATCTGGCCACCACCAACCGCTGGCGTTACTGGCAGGCCCGCAGCCTGGAACTGGCGCAACCGCAGAACCCTGAAGCGCAGACGCTGTACAAGAGCCTCGCACGGGAGCGGGATTTCTACGGTTTCCTGGCCGCCGATCGCTCGCAACTGCCCTATTCGCTGGTCAACAAACCGCTGGTACTCAGCCAGGCCACCATCAACAAGGTGCGCAACACCCCCGGCGTGCGCCGTGCGCTGGAGTTCCACGCCCGTGGGCAGATCGTCGACGGGCGTCGCGAGTGGTACCACGTCAGCCGTCACTTCAACCGCGACGAGATGGTCGCCCAGGCCAAACTGGCTTACGACCTGAAATGGTATTTCCCGGCAATCCGCACCATCAGCCAGGCGCAATACTGGGACGACCTGGACATCCGCTTCCCGATGGCCCACCGCGACACCCTCGTGCGTGAAGCCAAGGTTCGTGGCCTGCACTCGAGCTGGGTGTTCGCCATCACTCGTCAGGAAAGCGCCTTCATGGACGACGCCCGCTCCGGCGTCGGCGCCAGCGGCCTGATGCAACTGATGCCCGGCACCGCCAAGGAAACCGCGCGCAAATTCAGCATTCCGCTGGCCTCGCCGCAGCAGGTGCTCGATCCGGACAAGAACATCCAGCTCGGCGCCGCCTACCTGAGCCAGGTACACAGCCAGTTCAACGGCAACCGTGTGCTCGCCTCCGCCGCCTACAACGCCGGCCCTGGCCGCGTGCGCCAGTGGCTGCGCGGTGCCGACCACCTGAGCTTTGACGTGTGGGTGGAAAGCATCCCGTTCGACGAAACCCGCCAGTACGTGCAGAACGTGCTGTCCTATTCGGTGATCTACGGCCAGAAACTCAACTCGCCGCAACCGCTGGTGGACTGGCATGAGCGGTATTTTGACGATCAGTGATCGTGCAAGGATCGACGTAAACAAAAATGCCCGCATCGAGAGATGCGGGCATTTTTTATGACGCTCTACTGGGTCGGTTACTAGGTCGCTTACTTAGTCGGTTACTGGGTCGGTCGAAGCCAGATGCCCATCACTGAACTGCAACGCCGCCAACCGCGCATACAACGGATTGCTGGCGATCAGCTCCTGATGCGTGCCGATCGCAACCAGCTTGCCCTGATCCATCACTGCGATCCGGTCGGCGTTTTTCACCGTAGCCAAGCGGTGGGCGATCACCAGCGTGGTGCGGTTTTGCATCAGGCTGGGCAGGGCTTGCTGGATCAGGTGTTCGCTCTGGGCATCGAGGGCGCTGGTGGCTTCGTCCAGCAGCAGGATCGGCGCGTCGACCAGCAATGCCCGGGCAATGGCCAGACGTTGGCGTTGGCCGCCTGACAGGCCGAGACCACCGTCGCCCAGGTGGGTCTGGTAGCCGTCGGGCATTTGCTCGATGAAGTCGTGGGCATGGGCGATTTTCGCGGCTTCCTGCACCTGCTCCAGCGTGGCGTTCGGGCAACCGTAGCGGATGTTTTCTTCGACACTGCCGAAGAACAGCGCCGGAGTCTGCGAAACCAGTGCAAAACAGCGGCGCAGGTCCAGGGGATCAAGACTCGTCAGCGGCACGCCATCGATCAGGATTTGCCCTTCGCGCGGATCGTAAAAGCGCAGCAGCAGGTCATACACCGTGGACTTGCCCGCACCTGACGGACCTACAAGCGCGAGGGTTTCGCCCGCGTTGACTGTCAGGCTCAAACCATTGACCGCAAGGCTTTCGGGCCGTGAGGGATAGGAAAAACTTACATCCCGCAATTCCAGCTCGCCTTTGATCCGCTCCGGCAAGGTTACCAGCCCGGCATTCGGCGGCTGGATGATGTTCTCGGAACGCAGCAGTTCGGCAATGCGCTCGGCAGCACCGGCAGCACGCTGCAGTTCGCCGATCACTTCGCTCAACGTGCCAAACGCACTACCGACGATCAGGCTGTAGAACACGAACGCCGCCAGCTCACCGGCAGAAATACGCCCGGCAATCACATCCATGCCGCCAACCCACAACATTACCGCGACGGCGCCGAGCACCAGCACGATCACCAGTGTAATCAGCCAAGCCCGCTGGAAAATCCGTTTGCGTGCGGTCTCGAACGCCTGCTCGACGGTGCCGGCGAAGCGTTGTTCGTCCTGGACCTGATGGTTATAGGCCTGAACGGTCTTGATCTGGCCAAGGGTTTCCGAGACATAGCTGCCAATGTCGGCGATCCGGTCCTGACTCAATCGCGAAAGATTACGCACACGTCGCCCGAAAATCAGGATCGGCGCAATCACCAGCGGCAGCGCAATCACCACGATACTGGTGAGCTTGGCATTGGTGATGAACAGCAGCACGACGCCGCCAATGACCATCAGCAGATTGCGCAGGAACAGCGACAGCGACGAACCGATCACCGATTGCAGCAATGTCGTGTCAGCCGTCAGGCGCGACTGGATTTCCGAGCTGCGATTGTCTTCGTAGAACCCGGGATGCAGGTAAACCAGATGATTGAACACCTGCCGACGGATGTCGGCCACTACCCGTTCGCCGATCCATGACACCAGATAGAACCGGGCAAAGGTGCCGATCGCGAGCCCAAACACCAACAGCATGAACAGACCAATGGACTGGTTGAGCAGGTGCGGCGACTGGGTCATGAAACCCTGATCGACCAGCAGCTTGATGCCCTGCCCCATCGACAAGGTGATGCCGGCGGTAACGATCAATGCGAGCAGTGCGCCGAAGGCCTGCCAGCGATAAGGAGCGAGAAAATGACTGGTCAGGCGCAGGGCCCGTCGGTGGCGCGAGGAAAGCATCGAGATCATCAAGGTTCACATCGTGTGCTGATTAATGGGGTCAGCCTACACACTCAAATGGGGTAGAGCCCTGCAAATCACAATGAGTAACGTTAAATATGACCGGCAAGACTACCCCCTAGATGCTATCGGTCTAATGTCCGGGTTGAGACGAACGGTCAATTCTGCTTGAGTGAAGATACCGTTCCGGAAAGATCGAAGGGAGTTGTCACAGCCTGGTCACCTGACGGTTTTATTGTGCTTACACAACCTGATGAGGAGACAGGCCATGTCCTTGCAACACAGCAGCGACGACAAGATTCAAGTGATCCGCACCAAGCCCGGCCAACCTCTGGGTTGCTCGATTATCGATAAGGATGGGCGCGAAGTGCCAATCACTGAAGACATGATCCAGAACGCTTGCCGCGAACTGGAGAAGCGATTGGTCAAGCCTGCCGAACAAAAGTGATGTAGCCACCGTCTTCCTGACCCGGCCCCTGCAGGCCGGGTTTTTTTCTGCCCGCGGTTTATACGGCCACAGCGCCCAGCGCCGTCACGATCTGCCGCAGGGCGGGTGAATCCCCCTCGATTCTTACTTTCAGCCCTTCGATTTCGCGGCGTACCGGATACTGCTTGCGCAACACATCGAACGCCGCACGTTGCTCGCCAACGCTACCCAGCAAGGTGCGACGAAAATCCGCATCGTCCCGGCGCGGGTCGTACACGCCACGGCACAACATCGCCAGGGCCCAGGCCGGATCGCTGTCGGCATGCAGGGAAACTTCCGACAACCACGGTGCCGGCAACAGATCGCCTAGCTGAATGCTGGCCGGTTGGCCGACGAAATCGCAGTAAGCCTGATAGATCTGCGCCGTGCCGCGTTGCTTGCCATCGAGGCTGTAACCGGCGATATGCGGGGTCGCCAGTACACAGAGTTCGGCCAAGGCGACATCGACTTCCGGCTCGGCTTCCCACACATCGAGCACCGCTTGCAGGTCTTCACGCTCCAGCAGCACTTCGCGCAACGCGGCGTTATCCACCACCGGACCACGGGCGGCATTGATCAGCCACGCGCCGGGCTTGAGTTGCTGCAAACGTTGCTCGTCGAACAAGTGCCAGGTTGCGCCTTCACAACTGCGGGTCAGCGGGGTGTGCAGACTGATCACGTCGCACTGCTGGATGATCTGCTCCAGGCTGACATAGTCGCCGCCCTCGGCCGCCTGACGCGGCGGATCGCAGACTTTCACGTTCCAGCCCAGCCCTTTCAGCACCTTGATCAAGCGACCGCCGACTTCACCGGCGCCGATCACGCCGTAGGTGCGCTCACTCAAATCGACACCTTCGATTTCAGCCAGGGTCATCAGGCTGCCCAGCACATAATCCACCACACCACGCGCATTGCAGCCCGGCGCGCTGGACCAGGTGATGCCGGCCTCGTTGAAGTATTCGAGATCCAGATGATCGGTCCCGATGGTGCAGGTACCGACAAAACGCACCTGGCTGCCTTCGAGCAACGCGCGGTTGACGTTGGTCACCGAGCGCACCAGCAACACGTCGGCCTGTTCGACCGTGGCCCGGTCAATGGAACGGCCCGGCACCCGGCGGATCTCGCCGAAACCGGCAAAAAAGGCATCGAGCAACGGGATATTTTCGTCGGCAACAATCAGCATGGCAGGGCTCCTTGGGCGGATCGGCAGTGTAGGCGCTGGGACTGCGATGAGCCAGCCGGCTGTTGATTACAAATCCGCAACAGAGGATTTTTCCTGACCATAACGTCAGCGGCGTAGAATGCCCGGCCTTGCGCATCAACCCCTGTGGACGCTTTGCCTGTGAACTCCGTAACCGAACGCCCTGACGCCGTTTCCCTCAACCGCCCTGCCCGGGTTCGCCTGGAGCTGAAGAATCTGCTCGGCCTGGCCCTGCCGATCATGATCGCCCAACTGGCAACCACCGCCATGGGCTTCGTCGATGCGGTGATGGCCGGGCGCGTCGGGCCAAAGGATCTGGCGGCCGTGGCGCTGGGCAACTCGATCTGGGTGCCGGTGTTTCTGCTGATGACCGGCACCCTGCTGGCCACCACGCCGAAAGTCGCCCAGCGCTTCGGCGCCGGTACCCACAGCGAGATCGGCCCGATCGTGCGCCAGGCCTTGTGGCTGGCGCTGGTGGTCGGACTGATGGCGACCGCCCTGCTGTTCAGTGCAGAACCGATCCTGCACCTGATGAAAGTCGATCCGGAGCTGATCGGCCCGTGCATGCAGTACCTGCACGGCATCGCCAGCGGTCTGCCGGCGGTGGCGTTCTACCATGTGCTGCGCTGCACCAGTGACGGTCTCGGCCGCACCCGGCCGGCGATGGTGCTGGGCCTCTGTGGTCTGGCGCTGAACATTCCGTTGAACTACGTGTTCATTTACGGCCACTTCGGTGTGCCGGCCATGGGCGGCGTCGGTTGCGGCTGGGCCACGGCGATCGTGATGTGGGTCATGGCGCTGGGCCTGGCCGGTTACGAACGCTGGGCGCCAGCCTACAAGTCGAGCGAACTGTTCAGCCGTTTCGACTGGCCGCAATGGGCGGTGATCAAGCGTCTGCTGGCCATTGGTCTGCCGATTGGCATCGCGGTGTTTGCCGAGTCGAGTATTTTCGCGGTGATCGCGCTGCTGATCGGCAGCCTCGGCGCCACGGTGGTGGCCGGGCACCAGATCGCGCTGAACGTCAGCTCGCTGGTGTTCATGATTCCGTATTCGCTGGGCATGGCCGTGACCGTGCGTGTCGGCCAGGCCCTGGGCCGTGAAGAACCTCGCGAAGCGCGTTTTGCGGCAGGTGTCGGCATGGGTACTGCGCTGGCCTACGCCTGTCTGTCGGCAAGCATGATGTTGCTGATGCGCGAACACATCGCGGCGATCTACACCTCCGATCCGATGGTGATTCACATCGCAGCGATGCTGATTGTGTATTCGGCGCTGTTCCAGTTCTCCGACGCGATCCAGGTCACCGCCGCTGGCGCCCTGCGCGGTTATCAGGACACGCGGGTAACAATGATCCTTACCCTGTTCGCCTACTGGGGCATCGGCCTGCCGGTGGGTTACGCCCTCGGCCTGACCGACTGGTTCGGCGAGCCACGCGGCCCGAGCGGCTTGTGGGAAGGTCTGATCGTCGGCCTGAGCTGTGCGGCGCTGATGCTGTCGATCCGCCTGACGCGCAGTGCGCGCAAACGCATTCGCATCAGCCGCTCGATGGGCTGACCGGCCATAAAAAAAGACCTGCAACTGCAGGTCTTTTTTTTGCCTTCCGATCAACCGGACCTCTTGCGAATCCAGTACAGATAGGTCCCGGCCTCTTCGTGTTGCCCCACCAGTTCATGGTCGAGAAACACGCAGAACTTGGGGATGTCGCGACGGGTCGACGGGTCGGTGGCGATCACCTTGAGCAGGCCGCCGGGCACCAGGTCACGGATGCGCTGGTGCAGCATCATCACCGGCTCCGGGCAATTGAGGCCCGTGGCGTCGAGGGTGCCGTCGACCGGCGTATTGATCATTTCACTCATGATTCACTCCTGAAACTGGCCGGCATTGTCGCCCAATGCCGGGTGTTCGGTCACCTGTCGCGCGCTCAGCGGGCTTTGGCTTTCTTCACGTCATGACGGCGCAAATGGCAGGTCACTTCCTCGCGGTCGTGATACAGCTGCTTGCAGCCGATGTCGACCTTGATTCCCCGGGCCTTGAAACCATCGGCGATACGCTCGAGCAGGCGCTTCACTTCGGCATATCGCTGCTTCATCGGCAACTTGAGGTTGACCACCGCTTCCCGGCAATGCCCCTCGCCGATCCACTCTTCGAGCATCGCGGCGTTGCGCGCCGGCTTCTCGACGATGTCGCAGACCATCCAGTCCACTGGCTGTTTGGGCTTGAAGGTGAAACCGTCAGCCATCAAGTGCTGTACCAGACCGGTGTCCATCAGGCTTTCGGCCATCGGGCCGTTGTCGATGGCCGTCACCAGCATGCCGCGATTGACCAGTTGCCAGGTCCAGCCCCCCGGCGCCGCGCCGAGGTCGACGCCGGTCATGTCGCTGTGCAGACGCTCGTCCCACTGATCCCGGGGGATGAAGTGGTGCCAGGCTTCTTCCAGCTTCAACGTGGAACGGCTTGGCGCCTCACGCGGGAACTTCAAACGCGGAATGCCCATCGGCCACATCGCCGAGTTACCGGCATCGGCCAGACCGAGGAACACCTCACGGCCGCTCTTGAAGGTCAGCAACAGGCGCGGCTTGCCGGCGTCATCCACCAGTTTGCCGGCACCGGTCAGCGCCTTGCGCAGCGGGCCTTCGAACTTCTTGCAGAAATTCGACAGTTCCTTGCCGTCGTTGGTGTCGACGACTTCCAGCCACAAGCTGCCGCAGACCGGGAATTCGGCCATGTGCGCGAGGATCACGCTGATGCGGTCGGTTTCCGGCAGATCGATGAAAACCCCGCGAGCCCATTGGCGCGGGAAGATCAGCTCGGCGAAACGCTGGCCACGCATCAGGCGCTCGGCGCCGTCTTCTTCGGTGCAGACGAACTCGGCGCAAGCGGTCGCCGGTTTGGCCTTGGCGTAGCCGGCCACGTTCAGTTGGGCGGCGAGGTCGGAAATCTCCGAGCAGACTTCGCCTTCGAAGCCCGGCCGGCAATGCATGAATAGGGTGTTCATTCTTACTCCTGGGCAGAGGGCGGTCATTCATCCCCTGCGCGATGTCCAGGCTTGCGTCAAAGCAAAGCCTGTCACGAAAACCGGCGCATGATAGCCGATGTCGGAACCTTGGACTTGCCCATAGAGTCCAGTTATTAGCCAGCTACTGAAAACAGGGCTACGTTGATAGCTCTGCCCGTCCCCTCAGTCCGTAGCCGTGCGGACTCAAAGGAGTGATCGTAATGCCGTCCCTCGATAGTCTGAAATCCCTTAAAACCCTGAAAGTCGACGACAAGACTTACCACTATTTCAGCTTGCCGGATGCCGCCAAGACCTTGGGCGATCTCGACAAGCTGCCCATGTCGCTGAAAGTCCTGCTGGAAAACCTGCTGCGCTGGGAAGATGAAAAAACTGTCACCGGCGCCGACCTCAAGGCGATTGCCGCGTGGCTCAAGGAGCGTCGCTCCGACCGGGAAATCCAGTACCGCCCTGCCCGCGTGCTGATGCAGGACTTTACCGGCGTACCGGCCGTGGTCGATCTGGCCGCGATGCGCGCCGCAATGGCCAAGGCCGGCGGCGATCCGCAGCGAATCAACCCGCTTTCACCGGTGGATCTGGTAATCGACCACTCGGTGATGGTCGACAAGTTCGCCAGCGCCAGCGCATTCGAACAGAACGTCGACATCGAAATGCAGCGCAACGGCGAACGCTACGCCTTCCTGCGCTGGGGCCAGAGCGCCTTCGACAACTTCAGCGTGGTGCCGCCGGGCACCGGGATCTGCCACCAGGTCAACCTCGAATACCTCGGACGCACGGTGTGGACCAAGGACGAAGACGGCCGCACCTATGCCTTCCCCGACACGCTGGTCGGCACCGACTCCCACACCACCATGATCAACGGCCTCGGCGTACTCGGCTGGGGCGTAGGCGGAATCGAGGCGGAAGCAGCGATGCTCGGGCAACCGGTGTCGATGCTGATTCCTGAGGTGATCGGTTTCAAACTCACCGGCAAGCTCAAGGAAGGCATCACCGCCACCGACCTCGTGCTGACCGTGACCCAGATGCTGCGCAAGAAAGGCGTGGTCGGCAAATTCGTCGAGTTCTACGGTGACGGCCTCGCCGACCTGCCGCTGGCCGACCGTGCGACCATCGCCAACATGGCCCCGGAATATGGCGCGACCTGCGGCTTCTTCCCGGTCGATGACGTGACTCTCGAATACCTGCGCCTGTCCGGTCGCCCCACCGAAGTGGTGAAACTGGTCGAGGCCTACACCAAGGCCCAGGGCCTGTGGCGCCTGCCCGGTCAGGAACCGGTGTTCACCGACAACCTGGCGCTGGACATGGGCAGCGTCGAAGCCAGCCTCGCCGGGCCGAAACGCCCGCAGGATCGCGTCTCGCTGCCGAATGTCGGCCAGGCGTTCAGCGACTTCCTCGACTTGCAATTCAAACCCACCAGCAAGGAAGAAGGACGTCTGGAAAGCGAGGGCGGCGGCGGTGTCGCGGTGGGCAATGCCGATCTGGTCGGCGAAACCGATTACGAGTACGACGGCCACACCTACCGCCTGAAAAACGGTGCCGTAGTGATTGCCGCGATCACGTCCTGCACCAACACCTCCAACCCCAGCGTGATGATGGCCGCCGGTTTGCTGGCGAAAAAAGCCGTGGAGAAAGGCCTGACCCGTAAACCGTGGGTGAAGAGCTCACTGGCACCGGGCTCCAAAGTCGTCACTGACTATTACAAGGCTGCCGGACTGACGCAGTACCTCGATCAACTCGGGTTTTCGTTGGTGGGCTATGGCTGCACCACTTGCATCGGCAACTCCGGGCCGCTGCCGGAACCCATCGAAAAAGCCATTCAGAAAGCCGACCTGACCGTGGCTTCAGTACTGTCCGGTAACCGCAACTTCGAAGGCCGGGTGCATCCGCTGGTGAAAACCAACTGGCTGGCCTCACCACCACTGGTGGTCGCCTACGCCCTGGCCGGCACAGTGCGCACGGACATCAGCAGCGAACCGCTGGGTGAAGACAAGCAAGGCAAACCGGTCTACCTGCGCGATATCTGGCCGAGCAGCAAGGAAATCGCCGACGCGGTGAATCAGGTCAACACGGCGATGTTCCACAAGGAATATGCCGAGGTGTTTGCCGGTGACGAACAGTGGCAAGCCATCGAAGTGCCGCAAGCTGCCACCTATGTCTGGCAGGACGATTCGACCTACATCCAGCACCCGCCGTTTTTCGATGACATTGCCGGGCCTTTGCCGGTGATCACCGACGTGAAAGGTGCGCGGGTACTGGCGTTGCTGGGCGATTCGGTGACCACTGACCACATCTCCCCCGCCGGCAACATCAAGGCTGACAGTCCGGCCGGGCGTTATCTACGGGAAAAAGGTGTGGAACCGCGGGACTTCAACTCCTACGGCTCGCGCCGGGGCAACCACGAAGTGATGATGCGCGGCACATTCGCCAACATCCGTATCCGCAATGAAATGCTCGGCGGGGAAGAAGGTGGTAACACGATCTACATTCCGACCGGCGAAAAACTGGCGATCTACGACGCGGCCATGCGCTATCAGGCCTCGGGCACGCCGCTGGTGGTGATTGCCGGGCAAGAATACGGCACCGGTTCCAGCCGCGACTGGGCCGCCAAGGGCACTAACCTGCTGGGCGTGAAAGCGGTAATCGCCGAAAGCTTCGAGCGGATCCACCGTTCCAACCTGGTGGGCATGGGTGTGCTGCCGCTGCAGTTCAAGCTCGATCAGAACCGCAAGAGCCTGAACCTCACCGGCAAGGAAACCCTGGAGATTCAGGGTTTGACCGGTGTCGAGCTGACGCCACGCATGAACCTGACCCTGGTGATCACCCGGGAAGACGGACGTCAGGAGAAGATCGAAGTGCTGTGCCGCATCGATACCTTGAACGAAGTGGAGTACTTCAAGTCCGGCGGGATCCTGCATTACGTATTGCGGCAGTTGATCGCCTCGTAAGACCTGCAGATGCAGAAACACCGCCAATCGGCGGTGTTTCTGTTTAGGGGCGACACTTTTCTGCAGGCGAAAAAAAACCCGCCGAAGCGGGTTTTTCCCAAGACCATTATCGACTCCCTGTCGGCAGCGATCCTTGCATATGGTCGATCATCCATGATCCTGAAACACTCCCTGTGCTTCAGTTGATGAGGCTAGATTACGCTGTGGATCCAATCGGCAATAGTCGAAAAAGCTACCAGCGCGTGTAAGACATTCGCCATAGCACCCCTTCCGAAAACCCTTAGACGTGTCGGGCATTGAGTGCAACAGCCGCCAGATCCGCGACTTTCAGCTGTCCGGCGGCGGATTTCTGCTCGTCATCCTCCATGAACCATGCGGCAGACAGTCCGGCAAACGCCAGTACCCATTGCAGAAGGCGCTTTCGCTCAAGTCCCGCCGTTTCACAGATCACATCGACCTGCCGTTGAAAGCGTTCAGGATCGGCAGCAGTCGGCAGTTCCGGATTGCAGATCAGGTTAGCGTAGTCATAACCACGCTCGCCCCGCACCCGTTTCGGGTCAATGGCCAGCCAGCCACGCGGGCCGAAATCAAGGACGTTGTCGTGATGCATGTCGCCGTGCAGAACCACGACATCCCGGGGCGCGGCGAGCAAGGTTTCAGCCATTTGCAGGCAAACAGAATATTGGCCGCCGTATCGGGCCGAAGCGACTCGCAACGACGTAAACCACGGCGCCAGCTCCACCAATGTTGGTGGTTTCGTAGGGCGCGGTGCATGCAACCGCGTCAAAGCCTGGCACATGATCCGGGTGGCCTCGTCATCCTCGCCATTGAGTGCCATGTGCATCAACGAACGCCGGCCCATGGCCCGCTCCAGCAACAGGCCTTCCTCGTGATGAGCGAGCACCCGGGCGGCGCCATCGCCATCCCACCAGGTCATCAGCAAGTTGCCGTACTTTTCCTCGTCGTCCACCGCGACTTTCAGCATCGCCGGTACGTCGCCCTGACGCACCGGCAACAGCTTGCTGCCCGGCGTGATGATCGGAACGCCGTCGGGCACCAGTGCCCAACGCTTCAACCACGGATCAAACCACTCGTTATCAGCCACCTTCACGCTCGCGTGCCCTGTCGGTTTCGGCCAGAAAGTGTTCGAGCCTGCTCAACTGCTCTTCCCAGCCACGGCTGTCCATGTAATACGCCTCTTTCTGACGCACATCGGGAATATGCGCGAAACCGGACTCGGAAACCTTCAGCAGCGTGCCGTTCTCATAGTCCTGCAGCTCGAATTTGACCAGTGTGGTCGGTTCCTGGGAGTAGTCGATTTTCGGGTTCACCGCATACGGGTGCCAGCGAAAGGAAAACAACTGCTGGGGCTCGACCCGCTCCACCAGCACGTTCCAGAGCACATGTTCATAACCGGGGTACGTAACCTGCCCCTGGGTCCACTCGCCGGCGATAAACCGCCGGCCTTCCAGAGCCACGCCAAACCACTGGCCAAACGCCTCGGCATCGACCAGCGCACGCCAGACATGGGAGCGCGGCGAGCGGAGCATGATTTTACGTTCAAAGCTGTTGGGTACTGGTTTCATACGTCACCTCCTGTTTTGAACAGTAGGCTTGTATGACCACATGTCCAATGCGAAGTTGTATCAAACGACTGATCGAAATCATCCTTCACCTGTCTACACTGCACATTTCTTCACCGCAAACAGCGAGAACCCCCATGTCCCCACGCCTGCTCCTGGCCCTGACGCCTTTTCTTTTCACTTCCGTTGCCCACGCTGCCGTGGACTGCGCCAATGCCAGCGATCAGGCGACGATGAATCAGTGTGCCGGACAGGAATACAAGGCGGCCGATAAGGAACTGAATGCGGTGTACCAGCAGATCACCGCGCGTCTGAAGGACAACGCCGAAGGCAAGAAACTATTGGTCAGTGCACAACGAGCGTGGATCGGGTTTCGGGATGCCGAGTGCAACTTTTCGGCGTCCGGGGTGGCAGGCGGGAGTGTTTATCCGTTGATTTACAGCAACTGCCTGACATCGGTGACCAAGGTGCGTACCGAGGCCCTGAAGCAGTATCTGAAGTGTGAAGAAGGTGATTTGAGTTGCCCGGTGCCCGGGGCCTGATTTTTCAGGGTCTTTGAAGGCCTCATCGCTGGCAAGCCAGCTCCCACAGGGGCTGTGTGCAGTTCACAAATCCCCTGTGGGAGCGAGCCTGCTCGCGATGGCGTCATCCCTGACGCCACTCATCAACGCACAAATATCTGCGCCGTAGTAATCGCCATATCCCCACCCGGCAACTTGATGCTGCCGGTCTGTTTCATGGTCTCGGCATCGAAGATCGCCACGTCGTTGAACGTCCCGGCCAGGTAGATCTTGCTGCCATCCTTGTTGAACGAAATGCAGTAGTAGGAATGGTCCAGCGTGGCCGCCTGGATCAGCTTCTTCTGCTTGATGTCGTACTTGGCCAGACGGTTGAGCACGCCGAACATCAGGTTCGGATCCTTCGGCGAGCGCATGCCGCTGAAGTAGATTTCGGTCAGCGGGCCGAAGTCGGTGGTTTCGGTCTTGCCGGTTTTCAGGTCGACGCTGAACAAGCCGTACAGGTATTCAGCGGTGGCCGGATCCTGTTTCTTGTCCTTGAACTTGGCGGCGGTGTACAGCAGCGAGAAATCGTGGCGGTAAGTCTGCTGGTTCCACACGTAGAGCACGTCCGGCGCGCTGTAGTTCGGGCGCTTCCAGTGACGGCTGGGGATCAGCACGTCGAACTTGCCGCTCCTCACATCGACCTTGTACACATCGGCGCCAGCCACATACAACGTACCGTCATCGCCGCTCTGCATGATCGTCAACTGTCGTGGCGCCGGGAAGCTGCGCACCGGTTTGGCGTTCATTCCGGCGTCGGTGGCGTAGACGTCCAGACGTGGCTGCTTGACCTCGTAATGGTCGTTGAGCATCAGCGTCGGGTTGGCGATGGTGTACAGCTCCTTGCCATCGTGGCTGACGGTGAATGCGAACATCGACCGTGCCTTCTCGCCCGGCTGCTGGGTGATGCTGGCATGGAACACCTGCTTGCAGCTGTCCAGCTCGACACCGTAAACGTCGGCGTAATGGTTGTTCAGCACATAGGCGGTCTTGCGATCCGGCGACAGCTGCACGGTGCCGGGGCCAAAGGCATCGGGCATCTTGCAGGTCTTGTACAAGCTGTCGGTCGACAGGTCGATGACGTGCAGGTTGTTCGGATAATTGGTGGTCAACATGTACTCGTGACCGTCTTGCAGCGCGGTGTTTTCATCGGCCAGAACCGGGAGCGAACAGGCGCTCAGAACCGCGAGTGCGGCAAGGCCGCAGGCTTTGAAGTTGTGCATGCCGGAATCCTTCTTCTTATGGATCACTTGTCTTTCGGGAAGACAGTGCCGAGGTTGCGCCAGTTGTCGTTGGACGCCTGGGCATCCTTGTTCCAGTCCGGGTAGGTACTCATCATGTCCGGCACCTGGGCCGGCCACCAGCACGGGTCGGAGCAGCCATACAGGTCCGCTTCCATCGGCTGGCACAGCGACGACACGCCGCCGAACGCATCGATTTCCCAGCCCGGATCGGTGGTCGAGGCACAGCCGGCGACGGAGCTCATCGCCACCACTTCTTCGATGCGGTTCTCGTCCGCGGCCTGATCCAGCTTCAACGCTTTGTTATTGATTGCCTTGAGATGTTTCATATCAGTGAGCCTTGCGCGGAGTGATGTAGCTGCTGATGAACGCAGGGTTGGCGGCCATGATCCGGGTGTAGACCTCGATGCCGAAGTCGACCCAGTCACGCATCAGTTCGCAGTAGTGATACGTCGGGTGGGCCGGGTCGCCGTAGCGGGCGTAGCTCTCGTGATAGCAGCCGCCGGAGCACAGGTTGCGGATCTGACAGTCATGACAACCGGTGTTGGTGCGATCCAGGCGCTGGGACAGGAAGTCGTTCAACTCGACCTGTTTAACGCCGCTGTGGACGTTGCCGAAAGTCGGCAGCGACGAGCCGGTGAAGCGATGGCACAGGTTCAATTCGCCCTTGTGATCAACCGCCAGCATCTTCAGCCCGGCACCGCACGGCAGGGCCTTTTTGTGGCCTTCATGAATATCGGTGATCAACTGATGCAGGTTGGAGAACCCGATGTTGCGGTGCTCCAGCGCCGCGTCCAGATAACGCCGACCGAGGCGTTTCATGCTGGCGAAGACTTCGATCAATTCGTCGTTGGTCAGGTTGAAACTGCTGATATCGCCAGACGTCACCGGAGCAAATCCGACTTCGGCAAACCCCAACTCGTTGAACAAGTGATCCCAGATGGTTTCAACGTCCGTGACGCCGGTGGTCAGGGTCACCCGTGCGCCGACCGGACGGCTGTTGTAGCGCGACAGCAGCATTTCGGCCTTGCGCCGCACCACGTCATAGGTGCCCTGCCCGCCCACGGTGATGCGGTTGCGGTCGTGCACGGTTTTCGGCCCGTCGATGCTCACTGACAAACCGAAGCGGTGGGCATTCAGGTAGTCCACGGTTTCTTCGGTAAGTAGCGTGGCGTTGGTGGTCATCACGAACTCGACGAACTTGCCGGCCTCGGCAAAACGCTTCTCACAGTAATCGACCATGTACTCGATCAGCTTGCGATTGCTCAGCGGCTCGCCGCCGAAAAACACCACGGTGAAGCGCTCTTCGTCGGGGGATTCACGCAGCAGCATTTCCACTGACGCGATGGCGGTTTCGACGTCCATTTTCTTGCCGGCGGACGGCTTGTCGAGGTCTTCCTTGTAGCAGTAGGTGCAGCTCAGGTTGCAGCCGGTGTTGACGTTGAGTACCACAGTGTTGATCGCGGTGCGCTCGACGCGTTTGACCGCGATGTCCGGGGTCAGCGGCGAGCCGTCGCTGACCAGTTCCAGTGAGATCAGCTCACGCAGGGTCTCGTTGATTTCCTCACCGTTGAACCGCGCACCGAGGCGCTGGATCAGGTCTTCCGAGGAGCAGCCAGGGCCACGCAACGCATCGATGATGGTGCCGGTCAGTTCATCGCTGACAAACAGCGAACTGCTGGGAATATGGAACAGCATGCGGTCGGCGTCGACGTGCACTTCGTGCAGATTACGTTCGACCAGATTCAAGATAGCGCCCATTGCAAACCTCCTGTGCAAGCCCCGCCTGGCGGGACTTGCGGTCATTCCGAAAAGTGTCTGAATCGCTGTCGCTCAGCTCAACTCACGTTTCAACATCAGGGAATGGGTGGATTGTTCCAGCGTTGCACGGTGACGATCAGGTGACCTTCGCCGGTCAGGGATTTTCCTGCGTCGTCGACGGCGGCGATCACCTTGAGGTTGCCGGCATTGTTGGTGGACATCTTGCGTGCCGGATTCGGCCCGGCATCGCCCGGGGTGAACACGCCCGCGTCAGCCTGCATGGTGCCGGCGAACTTGACGTCTTCGTCCTCTTTGGCGCGCTCGTCGAAGGCTTCGACTTTCCATTGCGCCGGGAACACGCCGATGCGATACGGCTTGCCGTCGGCGCCCTTGCCCCAGGCTTCGGCGTCGAAACGGCCCTGGACTTTCGGCGTCGAACCGCCACCCTCGCCGATCCGCGCCACCGAGAATTCCGGCACCACTTTGACCGAGGCAATCGTGCTGTACACCGACAGGCTCGGGCCTTTCAGGCTGCCGACGCTGACGGCGCGCAGGCCCGGTTGGGCATTGGTGGCGGCTTTGACCTTGACCTTGATCCGCTCGGCGTTCTGCTCGACCACTTCGACTACATCCACGCCTTTGCCGAAATTCGGCTTGCCGCTCAGACCGCTACCGATCAGCGTCACTTCGGTTTCGCTACCGACCTTCACGTAACCCGGCTGCACCGCCAGCAAGCGCTGCGAACCCTGTTTGGCGGCGACAAAGTCCAGGCCGCGCTCATCGTGCTCGGCCTCGAACATCCGGCCTTGCATGGCGTTGCCTTGTGCGGCGAACACCTGGCGCATGGTCACGCCATCGACAGTCACGTTGCCGCGCCATTCGTAGCCGCTGTAGAGGATCGCACTGCCATCGCCGTTGAACGGGCTGCCATCGGCATACTGACCTTTGACGGCAACCTTGAAGGTGTCGCTGCCATCGGCGGTGACGCTCATGATGCCGGCCAGTTCGCCCTTGCCCGGCAAGTGGCCGCTGAAACTCCAGTCGCCGACCAAGGCTTCGGCTTTCGGCGCGGTTTTGAGCCAGGCCTGCCATGCCGGGTTGTCCAGCGGATAACGCTTGGCCAGCAGCGGGACCATTTCCTTGCGGGCGATATCGAACCAGTCGCGATCCCGGGCCAGCGCCTGATACTCCAGCGACGGCCACTGGCCGAGGTGGAAGTTCACCAGGCGCTCCCATTCCTGAGCCGGACGCCGTTGCAGGGCGATCCGCGCTCCGGAGTGGCAACGGCCGCACATCTGCGCGGTTTTCTCGTCGAACTGCTCGACGGTGTTCAACCGGCGCTCCAGTGCATAACGCACGCCATCGGTTTCGCTCGGCGCCAGACCCTGGGTGTCGGCGAGGTATTTGACCAGCGTGCGACGGTCATCATCGCTGATCTGCAAACCGTGCATGGTCTGCATGCGGGCAATGCTCATCAGCCAGCCTTCCGGGGTCTTGCGCTGGTGGCTGATGCGGCTCAACTGGTCGCCGGCTTCAGGGGTGTGACAGCCCTGGCAGGTTTCCTTGAGGATGGTCTGGGCGTCACGGGCTGCCAGGCTGTGGGGCGAATGCAGGGCCACGCATGCGGCCACGGCCAGCAGGCTGGCGCTCATGCCTGATCGGAGTTTTCTCTTCATCAACGTCGAACCTCGCACGGTGCTTTCTTATTTTTGTGGCTTATCGTTTTTATGGTTTCTGCCGTTCGCGGCGATGCACGGACGGAGGCAAGCGAAACGTCTGAGGTGAGCAATACACGGAGCGTGCCAGCTTGCCGATAAGCTTTTCAATCAAGCAGTTACGCGCTCATCACGGTGTCGCGCCAATCTTTGCGTGGCCTCCCGGCGTCCAATTTCGCGACAGCTGTTGCAGTCTGAGACAAGCACAGTCGCAGGGCCAAAAGCCCGGTTGCCGACGACTGACCGTCCGATATCAAAGTGCCTGCTACGCTTGCTGTTCGCACACTCCGTGCATCACGCCTCTAACCACCGAAAACCTGAGGAGTGGAATCATGGGATCACATGGACAGGGTCAAGGCTGCACCCATTGCGGCTGTGAAAACCCGGTATGGAATACGCTCAGACACAACGTCGACCTTAAAGCCTTCGCAGGCAAGGTCGCCGGGCTGCTACCGGAACCCGGCAGCGAATCGTTGATCTTCACCGGCGGCACCATCTACCCCCTGATAAACGGCAACATGGATGAGCAGGTGGAAGCGCTGGGCATCCATGGCGGCGACGTGGTTGCGTCGGGCACCCTCGCCCATGTGCAGGAGCGCATGAAGGCCAAGGGCATCAAGTACAAGATTCAATCGCTGGAGAACAGAACCCTGCTGCCGGGGCTGGTCGAACCGCACGCTCATATCGTGCAGTCGTGCGTCATGAGCAACTGGCGGGACCTGGGGCCGATCGACGACTTCACGCAACAACTGCGCCCCCTCTACAACTGGGACTACTTGGTGAGGCTCATCAAGGATGACCTGCCCAAAGACAACAAGACCTGGATTCTCGGGCACATGGTCGATCCGGCCCTGATGCCACTGATCGTCGACAAGAACGGGCAAAAACAACTGACCCGCTTCTATTGCGACGCCAGTTTCGACCCGGCTCAGGACAACATCGGCAATCTGGACAGCATCGTCAGCAAAAGTCCGTTGCTGATGATGAGCGCCTCCATGCACACCGTTTACCTGAACACCGCCGCGACCAACGCCGTGTATGACCACCAGTGCAAAAAGGATCCGGACTTCAAGAAGCAATACCCGACTGCCCAGGCGTTTGTGAACGCCACGCAAGGCGTCCTGCAGGAAGAGGCCGGGGTCATGCTCGCCATCAGCGCGATTCCGCTCATACAGGCGCTCGATGTGGTGAACATCTTCAAGTACATGAAGAAGTACTTCGACAACGCGTCCAGCCGGGGCATCACGCTGCTGTACGACGCCATGGTGGATCCGGTATCCAAGGTGATTCTGGAAGCCTATGGCCTGACACATCCGCGTAATCTGCGCGTCGGGTATGCAGCGGCGTGTAATGGTGTGGACTTCAGCAAGATCGAAAAATACAAACCGGTGACCAAAGAAGCCGCACGACTTTTTTATCAAGGGTCCGTCAAGCTGATCTCCGATGGCTCGAATCAGGGCCTGACCGGCTACCAATCCCGGAAATACTGCTGCGATGCCACCTCCCCATATGGCAACTTCAACTTCGTCGACGCCGATGACAAAGAGCCAAAAACGCTGCCCGACACCTACGGAAAAACATTGAAGCAAGCCGTGAAAACCGGCTGGCCACTGATGATCCATGCCAACGGAGACCGGGCCATCGCGTTCACCTTGCAGGCTTACAAGGAGGCATTGAACGGCCAGAGCGGCCTGGAAAAACGCCATCGCATCGAACACTGCTCAATGCTGAGCAATGACACTCTCGACCAAATGAAGGATCTGGGCATCTCTCCCAGCTTCCTGATCGGTCACGTCGGTTATTGGGGGTATGCGTTCGAACAGGCGATTTTCGAGGAACGGGCCAGCGAAATGCTCGACCTGTGCCAGGACGCCCTGGACAGAGACCTGCGCATCTCGTTGCACAGCGATTGCACCGTCACCCCGCTGGGGCCATTGCGCTCAATGGAACAGGCGGTGACCCGTAAGATGGAAGGCATACGCGACAAGAACGGTACGTTTGTCAAAGACGCAGCCCGACAACCCGTACTCAACGAAGGGCAATGCCTGACCCGCCAGCAAGCGCTGAAAGCCATCACCTATGACGCTGCGTGGCAGTGCCATGCCGATGCCTTTACCGGTTCATTGCAGGACGGGCATTTCGCCGACTTCGTGATTCTCAAGGATAATCCCCTCGACGAAAAATACCCGGCCAGCGAAATCCGTAAAATCGTCGTCTGCGAAACCTGGAAAGGTGGGCACAAGGTCTACGACAACCCTGACGCCTGACCGATGATCGCTCGACCCTGCGGTAAACAGGCCGCAGGGTCGAGTTCCATTACTGAGCAGCCGTCTCCGGGACAGGCTTGTCAACCCGCTGTCCCGTTTCGATATCGCGGACTTCGAAATCCCACCGACCGTATCCGGTCTTTCCATCAAGCCCATAGGTACGGCCCGCTGCAAGTTCCACGGTTCTTTCCACCGTCCCGGTGTAGCTCTGCTGGGAAAGTTCTCTGCGTACCTCGATGCGATGGATGCCCGGGCCGATGAAGTACTGGGACTGCCGGCTCAACCAGAACCAGGTGCCTTCACCATCGACCCTGACGATCGTTAACGCCGGGTTGATCTGATTGATCGTGGCGATATCCGAAACAGGCTTGCCCTCTGCACTTTCATGGGTGAAGTGGATGCATCCCGACAGCGTCAACCCCGCCAGTAAAAGCGCCGCAGAACGTAAAATGTTGCCAACTCGCATCAATGCCCCCACAGGCCAATCAATAAAGCGGCATTAAATACGCTATCCCTTGGCGAAATACCACTTTGCCATCATTGATTGAAGTCCTGATGCTGCTTTCAGCCAGCGCCTCAGCCGCTGCAAATCAGTGTCTTGAGTCTCAGCCGCTGTCGCGAATTGCGACAACCTGCAACTCCACCACGCCCCTCTTCCCCCCTCCATCCCCTTGCACGGCGGGCCTGCACAGTACGTTCGAATATCTGGCACAGCCATTGCCAAGACCTGTTCAACGACAACGAACAACAAGAGGTCTTCACCATGCCCCTGCCCTATCTGCTCCCTGCCACCTCGGCCTTCATCCAGCGCCCGCCGCGCATGCTGATCGGCGGCGACTGGGTCGAAGCCGCCGACGGCCAGACCATGCCACTGCACAATCCGGCCACCGGCGAAGTGCTGTGTGTGGTGCCTCGCGCCACGCCGGAAGATGTCGACCGTGCGGTACTCGCCGCTCGTCAGGCTTTCGATGATTCTGCCTGGAGCCGCACCCGTCCGCGTGAACGGCAAAACCTGTTGTGGAAACTCGCAGACCTGATGCAGCGCGACGCTGAACTGCTGGCGCAACTGGAATGCCTGAACAACGGCAAGAGCGCGGCGGTGGCGCAGGTGATGGACGTGCAACTGGCCATCGATTTCCTGCGTTACATGGCTGGCTGGGCCACCAAGATCGAAGGTTCCAGTGTCGACGTTTCGCTGCCGTTGTTGCCCGGCGATCAGTTCCACAGTTTCATCCGCCGCGAAGCCGTGGGCGTGGTCGGCGCCATCGTTGCCTGGAATTTTCCGCTGCTGCTGGCCTGCTGGAAACTCGGCCCGGCGCTGGCCACCGGTTGCACCGTGGTGCTCAAACCGGCCGACGAAACCCCGCTGACTGCGCTGAAACTGGCAGAGCTGGTACTGGAGGCAGGTTATCCGGAAGGCGTGTTCAACGTAGTCACCGGCACCGGCATCACGGCCGGTTCCGCCCTGACCCATAATCCGCTGGTCGACAAGCTGACCTTCACCGGCTCCACCGCCGTCGGCAAGCAGATCGGCAAGATCGCCATGGACTCCATGACCCGCGTCACCCTGGAACTGGGCGGCAAGTCACCGACCATCGTCATGGCCGACGCCGACCTGAAAACCGCTGCGGCGGGTGCGGCCAGTGCGATTTTCTTCAACCAGGGTCAGGTCTGCTGCGCGGGCTCCAGGCTGTATGTGCAGCGCAAGCATTTCGACAACGTGGTGGCCGACATCAGCGACATCGCCAATGCCATGAAACTCGGCAACGGCCTCGACCCGACCATCGATATGGGCCCGCTGATTTCCGCGCGCCAGCAGGAGCGGGTCTACAACTACATCGAAATGGGTCGGGAGAGCGGCGCGACCATCGCCTGCGGCGGCGAGCAGTTCGGACCGGGGTTCTTCGTCAAGCCGACGGTGATTGTCGATGTCGATCAAAAAAACTCGCTGGTGCAGGAAGAGATCTTCGGCCCGGTGCTGGTGGCGATTCCATTCGATGACGAAGCCGATGCGTTGCGCATGGCCAATGACAGCCCTTACGGCCTGGGCGCCAGCATCTGGTCGAACGACCTGGCGGCGGTGCACCGGATGATTCCGCGAATCAAGTCGGGATCGGTGTGGGTCAACTGCCACAGTGCGCTGGACCCGGCGCTGCCGTTTGGTGGTTACAAGATGTCCGGCGTCGGGCGCGAGATGGGGTATGCGGCGATTGAGCATTACACCGAGTTGAAGTCGGTGTTGATCAAGTTGTAATGACTGGGTTCATGGCTCAGGGTCTGAAACCCTGAGCCAACAACCACCCACGAACGGCTCGCCCCTGCTCCAACGTCAACCCCGCCAGCACCTGATCCGCTGGCTCATCGCGCAGCCGCCGCACCAGCGGCGCCAGCTCGACACCTTGCACATGCCAGATCCCCAGCGGCTGATCCGTCGTGATCACCACCTCGGCCTCATCGACAAACCCGTCACTCAGCACCGGCATCCGCTCGATGCGCAATGCTGCAAAATCCGCCTCTGCATGCGCCACCTCAGCGTCCGGCCACTGCCGCCGCAACTGCCAGAACGGCAGGTCGAGCCAGCGCTGTTCATCGGCATAAAAGTCTCGACCTATTCGCGCAAAACGCAGGAACAACTGCTCAACTCGCTGACGGTGAAAACGCTGGGCCAGCAACGCCCGCTCAGGTTTGCGCAACAGTGTGTTGATCACCAATGGCGCCTGCAAAGCCGAGGACAACGACTGAAAAATCCCGTTGCCGGACAGCGGGTCCACTGCCATCGCCGCGTCGCCGACACGAATCCAGTTATCACCGCAGACCTGCGACGCGAGAATCGCAGTGCTGCTGCGAGCGTGCAGTTGCAACGCCGATTCCTGCCCGCCGGCAAAGAACGCTTGAGCAAAATCCGAGGCCTGACGCCGCGCGCGGCAGTGATCGAGCAATTGCGACTTGCCCGGCAACCCGGCACTGACAACGTCCACGGTCCATTGCCAATAACATTGGCCGTCATCCCGCCGCGCCATCCACGCCCAGCCATCCTCAAGGCTTTCCACGGCGCTGGCGGTCACACCCGGCGTACCTTGCCAGCGATTGAGCAGGCTGACCGTCTCCGGCCCGCGCAGACCTTTTCCGGATGTCGGAGCTTGTCGCCCCCGAGCTTCCACCAGGAAATCCGCCGCCAACTTCTGTCCGCCATCGAGTTCGACCTGATGCCCGTCCGCCGAGGACTGAACATTCAGGATTCGCCCTTCAATCACCTCGACCCCGGCCAGCCGCAAGTCTTCACGCAGACCGCGATCAAAGGTCGGGCGATCCAGCAGAAACTCGATGTTCTGCGCATGCTGCTGACCGTTCCACGAAACCTGCCTTTGGGACGGCAACGGGGCATCCGCCAACGCGTGATTCAACCCGGCACCGCGCAACGCCTCCAGTACCCGTTGCGACACGCCTTCGAGCGCCGCAAAGCGGCGCCATTCGCTGATCAGCGTCACGGCGTAACCCAGCCGCCGCAGCCCCAACGCTACCGCCGCGCCCGCCGGCCCGGCACCGAGAATCAGGATCGGTGTCATGGGCCGAAACGCCGTTCAGGGCCGCGATAACGAGCGTACTGTTTCAGCCAATCGATGACCTCGGCATTGCTCGCCTGCGGGTGCTCCAGCAGATAGCCCGCGATGTGACCGCTCAACGCGGCACATCCCAGACTGGCGCCGGACTGCCCCGGGTAGGTGCCGCGTACACAGGCGGCAAAATCCGCCTGCGCGCTGTCGAGCCAGGACCATTGTTCATCGGTGCAACGGGCGTCGCCGGTCACCCGCAATACTTGCGGATAACTGGCCGGAAACACCGCCGTCCCTTGCGCCGGGCTCGATGCACACAGCAACACTCCACGAGCCACTGCCGCCGCGCAGGCCTGGCGCAACAGGCTGCGATCCTGCCGCAGGCCAAGGCTCAGATTGATCAGCCGCACGTCCTGCGCCACCAGCCAGTCAATGGCCGCAGAAATCTGCAAGGCGCTGGTGACACCGCGCTGATCGAACACCTGAGCCACACACATCTGTGCAGCGGGAGCCCGGCGGCTGATCGCCTCGATCACCGCGCTGCCATGGCCAAGGGGATCGTCACGCAGCTCCGATTCAGCCAGACCGTCTTCCAGCAAAGAGAAACGTCGCCCGGCAATCACCTGCACTCGCTGCACTGCCGAGTGCCCGCTGTCGACCACGCCGATACGCAATTCAGGCTTCATGCAGCACCGTTTTCGAAATGAGTACACCGTCGAGCAACTCGAAACGCAGGTCGGCATCGGCCAGGGTCGAGGGACGATGGCTGATGAGGATCCGTGTACGTCCGGCAAACAACCGGTCTATGGCTTCAATCACCTCGCGCTCGGTGGCTTCGTCGACGGCCGACGTGGCTTCGTCGAGCACCAGAATCAACGGGTCCTGCAACAACGCCCGGGCAATCGCGATCCGCTGTTTCTGCCCGCCGGACAACTGCTGGCCGCGCTCGCCCAACGGGCTGTCGAGGCCTTCGGGCAACGACGCGATCAGGCTGTCGAGTTGTGCCAGCCGTGCGACCTCGGCGATGGCTTCGCGGCTGGCGTCCGGCACCGCGTAAGCCAGGTTGTCGGCGAGGCTGCCGCGAAACAGCACGATGTCCTGACTGACCACGGCGATGCGTCGGCGCAGTTCGAACAGCTCAAGTTCGCGCAGATCCACTTCGCCGAGCAGCACCCGCCCGGACTGCGGATCGTGATGCCGTTGCAGCAGATCGATCAACGTCGACTTGCCGACGCCGGAGCCGCCGCTCAAGGCGACTTTCAGACCGTAGGGAATCGTCGCTTCGATGCCGCTCAACGTGCTCGGCCGCCCCGGATGGCTGAAGTGCACCGCGTCGAAACGCAGTTCACCCGAGGTCGGAAACGGTTTTGGCGTGACCGGCGAAAACACTGTGGGCTCTTCGCCGCGCAACTCCATGACCCGACCGAGACTGACGGTCATGCGCTGGATCGCCACGTACAGCCCCAACAGGCTCTGCACCGGCCCGACCGCCATCCCCAGATAGGTGGAAAACGCGATCAGCGCGCCGAGTTGCCAAGTGCCCTGCACAACCCAATAACCGCCGATCAAAAAAGCGCAGGCGCGGGACAGCGAGGTCAAGGTGCCGGGCACGGCCTGAGTGAAAAACTCGGTGACTTGCAGGCGCAACAACTGGTTCATGTAGCCCTGTCCGAGGCTTTCCAGACGCCGCGCCTCACGCTGTTGCTGACCAGCGGACTGGATGAATTTCATCACCGGCAGGGTCTCGACCATGAACGACGACATGTCCGCCGAACGCTCGCGCAACTGCCGCACATCGCGCTCGACCTTGCGCCGCATCCAGCGCAGCCACAGCACGTCGAGCGGAATCAGCACCAGCGCCAGCAGCGAGAGTTTCCACGACAGCGTGAACAGCATCGCGATCGCCACCACCAGGCCGATCACACTCGACACCGCCGAGAACAACGAGTCCACGGCGAAGCGCTGAATCTCCGCCACATCGCCGTCGAGCCGTGACATCAGATCACCGATCCGCCGCTGGCCGTAGAAGCTCGGCGACAGCTTCTGCAAATGCCGGTAGAGGTCGTCACGCAGGGCAAACAGAATCCGTCCGGACAGGCGTGTGTGCAGATAACGGTTGATCCCCGACAACGCCGTGCCAAGCAACCCGGCGATGATCATCAGCACCGCAATCAGCACCAGCATCGGGAAATTGCGCGCCAGCAGGCCATCGTCGATCAGCAGCTTGACCAGCCACGGCTGCACCAGCACCAGCAATGAGGCGCACACCGACAGACCGAGCAGGCCGGCAATCGCCAGCCGCTGCGGCCGCACGAACCCGTACAGCCAGCGCAACGCCGCTTGCAGCGCGGCGGGGTTGTGGCTGTCGATCAGCCGCACGAACAGGCGCTGCATCACGAGCGCAACTGTTTGAGTTTGCGATACAGGGTCGCGCGGCTGATGCCCAGGGCGTCGGCGGCGGCCGAGACGTTGCCCTGATGGGTGTCGAGGGACTGGCGGATCATCTCCAGCTCGTTCTCGCGAATGCTGCCGGTCTGGGGTTTCTCGGTGGCGGAGAGTTCGTCGAGCATGCTATCGGGCAGGTGATCGAGGGTCAGCACGGTTTCACCGGGCTCGCGCATGGCCAAAGCGGTGCGCAGGACCATCTCCAGTTGGCGGATGTTGCCCGGCCAGTGATAACCCGCGAGCAAGCGATTGAGGTCGTCGTGCAACACGGCGTTCGGTGCGTCGAGTTTGCCCAGCAGGCGAGTGACCAGCGCGGCGAAGTCATCGCGCTCACGCAGGGCCGGAAGCATCACGCTGATGCCGTTGACCCGGTAGAACAGATCCTCCCGGAATTGCTTGTCCTCGACCTGACGCTTGAGGTCGCGATGGGTGGCGCAGATCAGTGCGACGTCGATGTCCTGCTCTTCTCCGGCCCCCAGCGGCGCGACCTTGCGATCCTGCAAAACGCGCAGCAAACGCGCCTGCAAGGCCAGCGGCATGTCGCCGATTTCATCGAGGAACAACGTGCCGCCATGGGCTTGTTGCAGTCGCCCGATCATCCCTCCACGACGCGACCCGGTGAACGCGCCTTCGCGGTAGCCGAACAGTTCCGACTCGATCAGGCCTTCGGGAATCGCCGCGCAGTTCACAGCCACAAACGGTTTGTCGCTGCGGCTGCCGGCCAGGTGCAGGGCACGGGCGATCACTTCTTTACCGGTGCCGGTTTCGCCGAGCAACAGCACCGGCAACTCATTGGCCAGACCTTGGCGGGCCATGCGCAGGGCGCGGGCATAACGGGCGTTGTTGCCGGCCAGTGCTTCCAGATCCGGTTGCGCCTTGGCGGTTTTCGCCACGCTGCGTGGTGGGCCGCCAACGTTGACCGAGCGCGCCGGGGCACGCAGGGTCTTGTAGAAAAACTCGCCCTTGGCGGTCTGCACACTGCCGACGCCGCCCTGTTGCAGACGGGTCAGCAATTGCACGCCATCGACCCCGAGGAACTCCTCACAGCGCTTGCCGACCAATGCAGAACGCTCGGCCCGCAGCAACTGACAGGCCTGGGCACTGACCGCCAGAATCTGCCCGCCGAGACTGACCGCCAGCAGGCCTTGCCACGGCGATTCCAGATACTGCCGGCGACTGTGAAACGCCAGGACGATCTGATCGGGAAAACTGTTGTTGAACACTCGGCTCTCGATCTGGCTGACCGCCATGCTCAGCAGCGCGGTGCTGTCATGGACGCGGCCGAGCGGGCCTTCGCGGGTCAGGTCGAGAACGCCGAGAATTTCGCCCTGGGGGCAATGGATCGGCACCGAGGTGCAGGAGAAATCGGTGAGGCGATCGAGGTAGTGTTCGCCGCAATCGATCAGGGTCGGACGCGCTTCCACCAGTGCCGTGCCGAGGGCGTTGGTGCCACGGGCAGCTTCGCTCCAGCAGGCGCCGAGGGTGATGTCCTGCAAGCCGCTGCCCTTGAGCCGGTCGGCACGTCCTTCGACCGCGAGAATGGTGGCGTCGGAATTGGCGAGGATGATCAGGCCTTCCTTGCCCTGACGTTCGGCCAGGTAATCGATGGCCGGAATCGCCGCATCGATCAGCAGGCGATTGCTCGCCAGCAACACATCGAGACTCGCGCTCGATTCCAGCGCCAGCTCATGCTTGCCATTGAAATGCACGCCGTGGCTCAGGCTGCGCCGCCACGAAGCATCGATCTCCGCACGCAACACACCATCCGGGACCTGCCCTTCGAGATGGAGTTTTTCCCGGGCCAGCCGGGCTTCGTGGTGAGACTTGGGATCAGTTGTTTTTATTAGAGTCATCAAGCGCTCCGGAGCGGTCCGCTTTGCGCTTCTTTACTTCAGCGCCCTGACGCCAATGTTTACGTTAACGTCAGGGCGATGGCAAGCACCACAGGGCGCTTCGTCAGGTGGATCGTCTCAGCGCTGCCACACCTCGCCATTCACGAAAAACGCCCGGGCGTTGTCTTCGAGACTTTCCAGGTGATAGCCGCCTTCCTGCACGATCAGGCATGGCAGGCCCAGGCTGCGGATCCGCTCGCCCAGTGCTGCAAAGCCTTCGCGGGTCACGGCGACTTTGCTTTGCGGGTCCAGCTCATAGATATCGAAGCCCAGCGACAGCACCAGCACCTTGGCACCGAACTCGCGCACCGCGCTCAACGCGACGTCCAGTTGCCCGAGGAAATCCGCTTCGCTTGAACCATGAGCCATCGGCAGGTTGAGGTTGAAGCCCTCCCCCGCGCCGCTGCCGCGCTCATCGGCAAACCCGGCGACGCCCGGATAGAAGTTGGTCGGATCGCCATGCACGGAGACATAGAGCACGTCGTCGCGGTCGTAGAAAATTTCCTGAATACCCTGGCCGTGGTGCATGTCAGTGTCGAGCACCGCGACCTTTTCAAACTTGTCGCGCAGCACCTGCGCCGCCACCGCCGCGTTGTTCACGTAGCAGAAACCGCCCGCAGCTTCAGCCCGGGCGTGATGCCCCGGCGGACGGCACAAGGCGTAGGCCGCCGGCTCGCCATCGATCAGCGCCTGAGCCCCGGCCACTGCGCTTTGCGCCGACCAGTAGGCCGAACGCCAGGTCTGCTCGCCGACCGGGCAACTGCCGTCCGCCAGATAGCGTGCCGCCTGGGCGAGGATGCCACGCAAGGCATTGGGTTCACGGACGAAGATATTCGACATCACCTCATCGCCCCAGTCTTCGGGGATTTCTTTCCAGCGTGCATGCGCTTCCTGCAGGAATGTCAGATACGGCGCGCCATGCACCGCCAGCAGCGGCGCGAGGCCGGCATCGTCAGGTTGCTCCACACGGAAGCCCAGACCATGGGCCGCCTGCACCAGACGCTGCGCGCGTTCCGGGACTTCCTGCGGCGTGCGCATCTGCCCGCGCGAGTAATAGCTGCGCGGATGGTGGAGCAACTGTTCGGGGTGGAAAAAACTGCGCATGCTTCAGACTCCTTGTTCGATTCGACCGGCGCGGGCCAGCACGGCGTTGAGCAACACATCGGTGCCCTGCTTCACGTCTTCGGGCAACACATCTTCGGCTTCGTTGTGGCTCAAGCCTCCGACGCACGGAATGAACACCATCGCCGTCGGGCAGTAGCGCGCCAGGTGAATCGCATCATGCCCGGCACCGCTGACAATCGACTGCTGAGCGTAGCCCAGCGCATCCACCGCCTCCTGTACCGCCGCCACGCATTCGGCGTCGAATGGTGTGGCCGGGCTGATCCAGTGCGGGGTGATCGTCAGGTTCAGGCCGCGACCGTCGGCGATGGCCTGCAACCGGGCACGGACCTGTTGCTCCATGGCGGCAATGGCGTCGTCGCGGTGATGACGCAGATCGACGGTGAAATTCACCAACCCCGGAATGGTGTTGCGCGAGGACTTGTTGATGCTCAGTTCGCCAACCGTGGTCAGGCCTTGCGGCGCAAAATCTGCTGCCAGACCTTCGATTGCCTGGATCATCCGCGCCACGCCGTACAACGCGTCTTTGCGCAGCGGCATCGGCGTGGTGCCGGCGTGGGCCGCCATGCCTTCCACACGCACGTCGAGCCAGCGGATCGCCTGACCGCCCGTGACCACGCCGATGCTTTTGGCGTTGTCTTCAAGGATCGGGCCTTGCTCGATGTGCGCTTCAAAATACGCATCCACCGCGCCGCCCAACGGACGCTCACCGGCGTACCCGGTTCGTTGCAGGGCCTCCGCAACGCTGATGCCATTTGCATCACGAACAGCCAGCGCAGCGCTTAGATCCATGATCCCGGTGAATACCGCCGAGCCGAACATGGCCGGTGTGAAGCGAGCACCTTCTTCGTTGGTCCACACCGCCACTTCCAGCGGTTTGCGGGTCTGGATGTTCAGGTCGTTGAGGCAACGTACCACTTCCAGTCCGGCGAGCACGCCGTAGACGCCATCGAAACGCCCTCCCTCGGGCTGGGTATCGAGGTGGCTGCCCATCATCACCGGCGCGGCGTCCGGATCGGTGCCGGCGCGGCGGGCGAACAGGTTGCCGATGGCATCCACGCTCAAGGTCATGCCGGCTTCGCGACACCAGTAGGCGAACAGTTCGCGACCGGCCTTGTCTTCATCGCTCAATGCCAGACGGCAGCTGCCGCCCCGGGCTGTCGCACCGATTTCGGCCATGGCCATCAGACTCGCCCACAGGCGTTCGCCATTGATTTTCAACATGAGGTTCTCCTGAAATTCCGGGTTAGGCACGGGCCATTTCCGCGCGATGGGCGCTGGCGTGACGACGGGCGAGGGACAGCACGCAGACCAGCGAAATGCCGGCAATCAGGCTGTAGAACACCGCCATCGGCCACCACTGCCCGGTGAATTTGTGCGCCAACATCGTGCCGATCAGCGGCGTCAGCCCACCGGCCACCGCGCCGCAAATCTGATAGGCCAGCGAGATTGCGGTGTAGCGAACACGGGTCTCAAACATGCCGCTGACGTAACCGGCGATCACCGCGTAGAACGAGGCCATGCACACCACCGCCAAGGCGATCCCGAGGATGATCAGCGGCGCCTGGGCCGAGCTGACCAGCACGAACATCGGATACGGCGAGGCCATCGCCAGCAGCGATACCAGGCACAGGAAACGCGTGGCGCCGATCTTCTCCGCCGTCCATGCGGCCAGCGGCTGAATGCAGAACTGAATGATCGCGACAAAGAACAAGCATTCGAGAATCAGCGAACGCGGCAACGCCAACTGCTGAGTGGTGTAGGCGATCATGAAGGTGTTGGTGAAATACACCCCGGCGATGCCCAGCGTGTTGGCGCCGATGCACAGCAGCAGCGGACGCCACGCGGTGCGCAACACTTCCATGACCGGCGCCTGTTCTTTTTTGATCTGTTTGGTGGCCTGCTCGCGACTGGCGAGGAATTCAGGCGATTCGTTTACGCCCAGACGAATCGCCAGGCCTACCAACAGCAACAGCGCACTGGCGAGGAATGGCAGACGCCAGCCCCAACTCATCAGGTCTTCTTCCGGCAAACGGGTCACGGCACTGAAGGCCAGCAGCGACAGGATTAAACCCGCCGGGCTGCCCAGTTGCGCGAACGACGCGAAGAAATTGCGCCGGCCCTTCGGCGCATGCTCGCCGGCCATCAACACCGCCCCGCCCCACTCGCCACCGACGGCGATGCCCTGGACGATGCGCAGAAGAATCAGCAGTACCGGTGCGGTTGCGCCGATCTGCGCGTAGGTCGGCAACAGACCGATGCACACCGTGACCACGCCCATCATCAGCAGCGTGATGATCAGGGATTTCTTGCGGCCGATGCGGTCGCCGATATGGCCGAAAATGATTCCGCCCAACGGCCGGGCAAAGAAGCCCACGGCAAAGGTGCCGAACGCAGCCATGGTGCTGAACAGCGGATCGTCGGAGGGAAAGAACAGCGCGCCGAACACCAGCGCGGCGGCGGTGGCGTAGATGTAAAAGTCGTACCACTCGATCATGGTGCCGATGAAGGCTGCGGCCGCCGCACGGCGCGGCTGGTTCGAAGCGTGGGGCTTCATGGGTCGGGCTCCTTTGATTGTTTTTCTGGCAGGAGGGAAACGGCAAATCCGAGGCACTCTGACGGTGCCTGTCTGGAGGAGATTTATCGTCCCGGGGCTATGATTAGTCAATTTTCTATTTATTATTCCGACTATTACGCAACCTTATAATCGAGAAATCCCATGGCCGAACGCGACGTCCAGCGCCTGCTCAACGACCGCCTCGACTGGAACCTGCTGCGCACCTTCCGGGTGATCGGCCAGGAGCTGAGCATCAGCCGCGCCGCCGCGCGTCTGCACCTGACGCAACCGGCGGTGAGCCAGGCGCTCAAGCGTCTGGAGGAGCAACTGGGTCGCCAGTTGATTGCCCGGCGCGGTCCGCGCTTTGCCCTCACCGAAGTCGGCGAGCAGATCTTCGAACTGGCCGGCGAGATCTACGGACAGATGTCCCAAGTCAGCAGCCTGCTGGAGCAACCGGCCGACGAAGTGATCGGCAAGGTCAGATTGCTGATCATCAGCCGGATCTTTTCCGAGCGTTTCGATGATTTCCTCGCCGACTTCCACCGGCAGTATCCACGGGTGGATCTGGAGGTCGATGTGATGCGCAGTTCGGACATCGTCAGCGCCCTGCAAGAGAAAACCGCGACCCTCGGCCTGAGCCTCAATCGCCGCCCGCAACCGCGTCTGGAACAGCGTCTGTTCCTTCGTCAGCGCTATGCGTTTTTCTGTGGCAAACACCACGCGTTATTTGGTCGGAAGGACGTCGTCGAGGGCGATTTGCAGCGAGAGAATTTCGTCAGTTTCACCAGCGACCAGATTGGCGGGATGCTCTCGCCGCTGACGATTTTTCGCGATCAACAGGGTTTCAGCGGACGTATCGTCGCGTCATCGCCGAGCCTGGAGGAAGTGCGGCGACTGGTGATCGCCGGATTCGGCATCGGCTGTCTGCCGGAGCACGTGGTGGCGGCGGACGTCGAGGCCGGATTGCTCTGGCGCCTGCCGCCCCACGAAGGGATTGCCGATGTCGACATTCATCTGCTGTGGAATCGCGATCAGCGCATGAGCCGCGCCGAGACGCTGTTCATTGAACGTTTGCAGGCCTGTCTGGAGGATCAGTAACCGAGCAGCCGATCCGCGCTGTTGAGCAATGGCTCACCGGCATTCAAACGGCGGAAGTTCTCGGCGATCTGCTCGGCGATGCAGTCATGAGACGCCGCCGAAGCCATGTGCGGTGTGATGGTCACGCCCGGGGTTTTCCACAACGGATGGTCAGCGGGCAGCGGTTCCTGTTCGAACACATCGAGCAGCGCCCCGCGCAGTTTTCCACGGGCCAGTGCCTGCTGCAGATCCTCGATGTTCAGGTGCCCGCCGCGGCCAACATTGACCAGTGCCGCGCCGTTGGCCAATCGTTCGAAGGTCTGGCGATTGAGGATGCCGCGAGTCTCGTGGGTGAGCGGCAACAGATTGATCAGCAACTCCACGCCGTCGAGAAATGGATTGAAGGCATCAGTGCCGGCGAAGGTCTGCACGCCCGGCAGATCCTTGCTGCTGCGCGCCCAGCCACGTACGTCGTAACCGGCGCTGGCCAGGTCCTGTGCAATCGCGCTGCCGAGTGAACCGAGCCCCATCACACCGATCCGGAACTCACGGGCCGGGCGTTGCAGCGGTCGCTCCCAATGCAGTTGGCGCTGTTGCTGAAGGACTTGATCGAAGCCGCGATGAAAGTGAATTACCGCCCAGCGCACGTACTCGGTCATCCCTTGGCGATGGCCAGGATCGACCACCCGGCACACCGGCAGATCCGGGCACGACGGATCGTGCTCCAGATGATCGATGCCGGCGGCGACCGAGTGAATCACTTGGAGATTGGGCAACGCGGCAAGGCTGCCCGGCAGCGGAAACCAGCACGCCGCGATCTGCGCATTCACCGCTTGGGGATCATCGGCCAGCACCGCCGAAAGCTGCGGCGCACGGCGGGCAAAGGCTTCCTGCAATTGTTTGAGCAACAGCGTGTCGCGGGACATCATTGCAACGGTGTTCATGACAGATAGGACTCGCGCTGGGATTCGATCAGGGTCAAAGCGGCCTCCCAGGCCAGGTCGATGATGTTGTCCTGCTCGTCGCGGTCGAACTGCTCGGCGGTGTGGGCGCAGACTTCCGGCGACGGGAAATGCAGCTCGCAGCCGCCGGCCAATGCCTGAACCTGAGCCTGGCAGGCACGCTCCAGAAAGTGGATTTCCTGGAATGCCTGGGCCACGCCGGAACCGCCGACCAGCAAACCGTGATTGCGCAGGATCATCGCGCGATGCGGGCCGAGATCGGCGATCAAACGCTCACGCTCGTCCAGCGACAAGGCGATGCCTTCGTAGGTGTGATAAGCCAGTTTTCCGTAGAACTTCAGCGCGTGCTGACTGATCGGCAGCAGGCCTTGTTTCTGCGCGGCGACGGCCATGCCGGCGGCGGTGTGGGTGTGGATCACGCAGTTCAGATCAGGCCGCGCCATGTGGATTGCCGAGTGGATCACGAAGCCGGCGGCATTGACCCGATGCCCTGCATATACAGGGTCGACGATGCGCCCGTCCTGATCGATGCGCACCAGATCGGAGGCGCGCATGCGGTCGAAGATCACGCCGTAGCGGTTGATCAGGAAATGATGCTCAGGCCCCGGAATCCGCAGGGTGATGTGGGTGTCGATCAGGTCGGTCATGCGAAAGTGCGCGATCAAGCGATAAAGCGCGGCGAGCTCGCAACGGGCTTGCCATTCGATCGGGTCAATGTGGGCGGGCTTACTCACGAATACACCTCTTTGCTTGTGTGAAGGACGATCGGGTTGGCCCGCAGACGCGCGAGGCCGCAGACACCGATCAGGGACAGAGCGGACAGCAGCGTGAAGAACACTGCCAACGGCAGCCACTGCCCGGAGAACTTGCTGGCCAGTAGCGTGCCGATCAGCGGCGTGGTGCCGCCGGCGACCGCGCAGCTCAATTGGTAAGCGATGGAAATGCCCGAATAGCGCAGATGCACCGGGAACGCCTGGGTCATATACCCGGCAATCACCGCATAAAGCGCCGAGAGGATTACCACTGCAACGGCGATGCCGAGGGTCATCAACAGAATGTTTTGAGTGCCGACCAGCAGGAACATCGGGTACGGCGTGACCATGCACAGCAACGCGACCAGCATCAGGAATCGCCCTTCGCCGATGCGCTCGGCGAGCAGCGCCGACAACGGTTGCGAAAGCAATTGGATGATCGTCACCAGGAACAGGCAGTCGAGAATGGTCGCTCGTGGAATGCCCTGATATTGGGTGACGTAGGTGATCATGAAGGTGTTGGTGAAGAAGAAACCGGCCGAGCCGATAGTCACGGCGGCAGCGGCGAACAGGATCTGTCGCCAGCACTGACGAATAACATCCTTCACCGGGTATTTCGCGGTTTCGTTGTTGTCTTTGGCCTTGGCAAATTCCGGCGATTCGTGCACACCGGAACGGATCATCAGCCCGACCATCATCAGCACGCCACTGGCGAGAAACGGCAGACGCCAGCCCCAGGCAAGGAAGTCTTCCGGCGACAGCGACGTCACCAGACGGAAGGCGATCAACGCCAACAGCAAACCCGCCGGGCTGCCGAGCTGGGCGAACGAGGCGTAGAAGGTCTTGCGTTTGGCCGGGGCGTGCTCGCTGGCCATCAGCACCGCCCCGCCCCACTCGCCGCCAACGGAAATGCCCTGAATCAAACGGAGAACAATCAACCCGATCGGCGCCCAGATACCGACGCTGGCGTAACTCGGCAGCAGACCGATGCCGGCGGTGGCCAGGCCCATCAGTGCCATGGTCACCAGCAGCATTTTCTTGCGGCCGAGACGGTCGCCCAGGTGTCCGAACACCATGCCGGCCATCGGGCGGGCGATGAAACCAACGGCGAAACTGCCGAACGCGGCGAGCGTGCTGGTCACCGGGTCGCTGCTGGGAAAGAACACTTGCCCGAGCACCAGTGCGGCGGCGGTGGCATAGATATAGAAATCGTAGAATTCGATGGTCGTGCCAATGAAGGCAGCGGCCGCGGCGCGACGCGGCTGAGCGGTGGTGTGCATGCAAGAACCCTGTGTATTTATAGTTTTGGGCAGGTGTCGAGGCGGCTGACGGTCGCGCTCTGTGGCGCTTGTGGGCTTTATCGCTTCCGTGACAGGATTAGTCAATTTTCAAAAACTTATCTTTACTATTAGCGTGGCTACTGCATGAGTTCTTCCTCGAATCCTTGGGTTGGCCGACGTTTTCTCAACGACCGGCTGGACTGGAACCTGCTGCGCACTTACCTGGTGATCGGCCAGGAAGGCAGCATGAGCCGCGCCGCCGCGCGATTGCACATCACTCAGTCGGCGGTCAGCCAGGCGTTGAAACGTCTCGAGGAACAACTGGATTGCGTGCTGATTGCCCGAAGTGGACGGCGCTTTGATCTGACGGAGACCGGGGAGGAAGTCCTGCGGATTGCGGCGGATATCTACGGCGATATTTCCCGCTTGGGCACCGTGGTCGAGAACCGCCATGACGATGTTGTCGGCAAGATCCGCATCCTCACCGTCAGCGGCGTACAAGCGCGGCATTACGATGAGTTTCTTGCGGACTTCCACGAAACTCACCCGAAAATCGAGCTGGAAGTCGAAGTGATGGGCAGCTCGAACATAATCAGTTCACTGCTGCAAAAGACCGCTACGGTCGGCGTCGGGTTATGTCGCCTGCCACAGCCAAGGCTGGAGCAACGGGTGCTGTTTCGTGAGCGCTATGCGTACTTTTGCGGACAGCGGCATCGACTGTTCGGACAACAGAATCTGACGCTGGAACAACTGGCGGCGGAGAACTTTGTCAGCTTCACCAGCGATCAGCTCGGCGGCAATCTTTCGCCGTTGACGCTGTTTCGTGACCAGCAGGGTTTTACCGGCAAGATCGTCGCCTCCTCTACCAGTTTCGAAGAGATTTACCGCTTGATCTGTGCAGGATTCGGCATTGGCTGTCTGCCGATTCACCTGGTTCGACGGGATGTCGAACAGGGCTTGCTGTGGCGCTTGCCGCCGGAGGACGGGGTGGTGGATTTCGATATCCAGCTGCTGTGGAATCGTGAACAGAAGATGACTCAGGCGGAAACGGTGTTCCTCGACAGCTTCCAGCACATGCTCAGCTTGCGTGAGCCTGTGCTGTGAAGCTGTTGCGGGTTACACGTGAGGATCGCCCGGCGCCTTGGTTGGCGCCGCGTATTGCGGCTTGAGGTGACCGTCCTGGTCGAGTAGCCAGGCGTCCATGATCTGCCGCACCACGGGACCTGCGACTCGGCCACCGGCCTCGCCGTTTTCGATCATCACCGAGATGGCGATCTTCGGATGCTCGGCCGGGGCAAACCCGACGAACAAGGCGTTGTCACGATGGCGCTCGAGGGTTTTCTCGCGGTTGTAGCGCTCACCCTGCTTGATCGCCACCACCTGCGCCGTACCACTCTTGCCAGCGATGCGGTATTGCGCACCGGCGGCAGCGGCGCGGGCGATACCTCGAGCGTCGTGCATCACCATCTGCATGCCGTGGTTGACCTGATCCCAGTCGCGCGGATCCTTGAGCAGGATGTTCGGCATCGGGTGTTCATCTACCGGCGGCACACCGTCGACAGTCTTGGCCAGGTGCGGACGATTCCATACACCTTTGTTGGCAATCAGTGCCGTGGCCTGAGCCAACTGCAGCGGCGTGACCTGCATATAACCCTGGCCGATGCCCAAGATCACCGTCTCACCGGGGAACCACGCCTGACGCCGTGTGGCACGCTTCCAGGCCTGGGATGGCATCAGGCCGGGAGACTCTTCGAACATGTCCAGCGAGACTTTCTCGCCGAGGCCGAACATCGCCATGTAGTCGTGCAGGCGATCGATGCCGAGCTTGTGCGCCAGGTCGTAGAAGTAGGTGTCGTTGGAGCGCATGATCGCCGCATCCATGTCCACCCAGCCGTCGCCGCTGTGGTTCCAGTTGCGGTATTTGTGGTCGAAGTCCGGCAGCTGGTAGTAGCCCGGGTCGAAGACGCGGGTCTGTGGCGTGACCACGCCGGCGTCGAGCCCGGCAATCGCCACCTCGGGTTTGATCGTCGAACCGGGCGCGTACAAGCCGCGCAGCACGCGGTTGAACAACGGTCGGTCGATGGAGTCACGCAACGCAGAATATTCCTTGGAGCTGATACCGGTCACGAACAGGTTGGGGTCGAAGCTCGGGTTACTGACCATGGCCAGTACTTCACCGGTCGATGGATCCAGTGCAACGACCGAGCCGCGACGGTCGCCCAGTGCAGCTTCGGCGGCTTCCTGAAGCTTGACGTCGAGGCTCAGGACGATGTTTTTGCCGGGCACTGGGTCGGTGTGCTTGAGGACACGCAATACGCGGCCCTGAGCGTTGGTTTCCACTTCCTCGTAACCGACATGGCCGTGCAGTTGTGCTTCGTAGAAACGCTCTACGCCCGTCTTGCCGATGGATTGGGTGCCGCGGTACTCGACGGAGTCGAGGGTCTTGGATTCTTTTTCGTTGATGCGCCCGACGTAACCGATCGAGTGGGCGAAGTGCGCGCCGAGCGGGTAGTGACGAACGAACTGCGGTTCGACATCCAGCCCCGGCAAGCGGAACTCGTTGACTGCCAGCACGGCAATCTGTTCTTCGGTCAGTTCATAGAACAGGGTCACCGGTGTAAACGGGTGACGCGACTGTTTCATGGCCTTGTCGAAGACCGAACGATCTTCGGCGGGCAGATGCAGGAGACTGATGACTTCGTCCAGCTCCTGATTGACATCAGTGGCACGTTCGCGGGTGATGATCAGGTTGTAACTGGGGCGGTTGTCGGCCAACAGCACGCCGTTGCGGTCGTAAATCAGCCCGCGTGTTGGCGGAATTGGCAGGACGTGGACGCGGTTGTTTTCGGAGATGGTCGAGTGGTAGTCGAACTCGACCACTTGAAGGATGTAAAGGCGCACCACAAGCGCACAGCTTATCGCGAAGACGAACAAGGCACAGGCCACCAGCCGTTTGTTGACCAGGCGCGTCTCTTTTTCGTGGTCCTTGATGGGGATTGGTTCAGGCATTTCTGCAGCAACTCTTTGACAAAAATGAGCGCCGATCCGTAGGCGAGACATCAGTCCGTTAAAAACGAGCTGCACCATACCAAAAACCGGGCGGTCATTTCAGAAGGATTTCCCCAGTGGTTGCGATCACGACGCCCGGCCCACTCTTCCAGGATTTTCTCGCGGGCAAAACAAAACCCCAACTGCTTTCGCAATTGGGGTTTCGGAATTTAATCTTGACGATGACCTACTCTCACATGGGGAAACCCCACACTACCATCGGCGATGCATCGTTTCACTTCTGAGTTCGGGATGGGATCAG
>NZ_NEHJ01000007.1:0-412548 GCF_002112345.1 Pseudomonas sp. R43(2017) | reverse complement strand
CACGGAATTCAAGGCCGAAGAACACCACACCGTCTACGCAGACCGCAAAGTCGAAGCCCGCGCCAACGACCACCTGACCGTGGGCGTGAACCAGCACATAAAGATCGGCACCGGGCAGTTCATCGACGCGGGGCAGGAAATTCACCTGAGCAGCGGCATGAAGGTGGTGCTGGAGGCCGGGGCCGAACTGACGCTGGTCGGTGGCGGCAGCTTCATCAAGATCGATGGCGGCGGCGTGACCATGAGCGGGCCGGCGATCAATATCAACTCCGGCGGTGGGCCGGGTAGCGGGACCGGTGCGGCACCTCTGATGCCGGGCGTGCTGAAGCAGGCGGATGCCGATAAGGCCGGCCAGGTCGTCAAGCCTTCCCTCGGCGCCTTCAAGGCACAGTCAAAGGCAGGCGTGTTGTTGCCGACGCCGTCATGTCATCTCGACGCGACCGGGTGCTGCCCGGTTCACCAGACGGGAGCGTCAGCATGATTACTTCCATCCAGTCGCCTTTCGAGCAACCTGCGGCAACCGGCGCAATGTGCCTGATTCTGGATCGCAGTTTTGATCCAGACCTGCTGAGCCACCTGTTTCAAGGCGAAGAACAATCCAGGCCCTGCTGTATTCCATTGTTTACAAACACGCCTTACGCCGAGCTCCAGCCTGCTGGCCCCTATGTCGTCATGTACCCGGAAAAGCAGGCAGCCGCGAGTTATGCCAGCAAACTGCTGGAGCAATCCGATGCCGGGTGTGTCGCCTGGTTAAGTGATCCGGCCCTGCTGGATCAGGGCATTGAACACTGGCGCAGTCTGCTAAGCGCGAAAACCGATGAAGAACCTCAGCAAATGATGCGCTTCTATGAACCGCGCTGGCTGGAGCCTCTGCTTCTTAGCCTCAACGAAGCTGAAAAAGCCCAATTCGTCGGTCCGTTCAGTGGCATAGCCTGGCGCAATGAGATCGGCTGGAGGTATTACGCCAAGTCGCCTCAAAGCGTTTCAACGGAAACTCAGGCTCCGGGCTGGCTGTATTTGAGCCCGGAACGCCAGGCGCTGATCGAGCAGGGCCGGCTAAAGGTGATAGCAACCCGATTTGCCGACGACTATCACGAAGTCTTGCCCACAGAGGATGGCGTCGAATTCGTCCACCGCCAATTGCTGGCCGGACAGGACATGGGCTACGAGCAAATGGCCGATCAGGAACGATGGCTTCGTGTCGCCATCCAGCGGGGGGACAGTTTCTGGGATCACTCCCCGGCCGTCGAATTACTGGCGCGTGACGACGTCGCGCTGGGCGACAAGCTGACGCAATTGGAAAGCCTGTGAATCACAAGGACGATGCGCAATGAGCAACACCTACACCGTTAAGAGCGGCGACACTCTTGGCAGCATTGCCGCCGCCAACAAATGCTCCGTGTCGGATCTTCGGGGACTGAACCCGATCATCACAGATCCCAATCACATCAAGGTCGGCTGGGTACTGAAATTACCTGCGGCAAAAGCCCTGCCGCCACCCAAACACGCCGACAACCAAAGCACGACGGCTGTCAAAGGTGCCGTCGAGTGCAAGGACGAACTGGTCGATGTCGTACACATCACCGGAGATGAACACTTTTACGTACTGACTGAAAAAGAGTCGAAAGACCTCAAGCAGCAAAGCGACCTCGTCAAAAAGCTCATGGACGAGCTGCATCAGAATCTGGCCAAGGCGACCGAAGCCAGCAAATGCGCCAAGACCAAGGATCCTCAGGCTGGCTGCTCCTGCTCGCGTTGCGTCAAAGATGACTGGAACGCCAAGGCCGAGGAAGCAGGCCTGCTGCAACGCTCCCCTCCCCCGGCGGAAAAACCGAAAACTGTCATCGAGCGCAAGGAGGATCTGCAAGGTCAACTGGCGACCGTGCAAAAGGCCCGCGATTGGTATAACCGATACACGCCCCAGCCGGCCTTTGAAGGCAATTATCTGGAAACCAACTGGAGAGGCTTACGAGACAAAAAAGTCGCCGAACTCAATGCAGAGATTCAATCACTGCGCAACCGGATTGCCGCACAAGGCAAAGCCGAAGCCGGCGACAGCTCCACCAGCGCCAACGGTGCAGCACCGGACATCAAACATGGCAAAGGGAAAGCCTCTGACACCCAGAAAGGCAAGCAGGTCAAAACCGGGATTACGGTGGTCGAATACATCTCCTTCCGTGACCCGTCTCGCCGCCACTACATCCCGGTACGCACCCGAGAACAGCTCACCTGGAGTGTCAAAGTCCCGACCACGGTGATGCAAGGCAAGCCACTGGACAAAAATCTGGCCAAGGATCTGATCAAAGACATCCGTACGGCCGTTAATGATGGTCGCAAGACCAGCCCTCTGGGCAGCCTGGAAGCCAAATTCACATCGTGGACGAGCAAGGACGACAACCTGCTCAATGCACTGCACAAAGAATGTTCGTGGACCTCCAACGAAGCGGACTCCGCGATGTACGCCGTGTCGGCCGAAGCCCACGCGTTCCGTTTCGCAGCCACGGCCAGTGCCGGTATCAACAGCTGGGAACCCGGCAAAGGCAATATCGAACTCGGTGTCAAAGGCAGCGCAGCAATCTCTCTGGCCGAAGGCTCCGTTGCACTCAAGAGTTACTTTCCCGACCAGGGTGGCTACGTGGTGCGCATGCCGTACCGCAATGCCGAAGGCAAGGAAGTGGTCAGCGACATCGGTATCTTCCGGCTTGACGGCAAGGTCGAGTTGTCTTGCTTCCTTGGCGCCACCGCGCAAGGCCAGGCAGGTGCCAAAGCCCAGTACAAGCCCAAGGAAGTAGAAGCCTCCGGCGTGACCGCACTCTTGAGTACGCCCGACCTGGCTGTCGACAAGAAACGCGGCGGCAGCCTCGGCCTGAAGGGCAACGCATTCGCGGGCGTCCAGGGTGGCGGAACCGTAACCGGAACATTGAAGTGGCTTGATTCCACCAAACAAGGCGTGGGCAAGATCACGCCCGGACAGGCGAATGACAGTGGGAGTACGGACTGGTCGAGCCTGGTGGAAATCAAGGCGGAGGGGAATGTCGCACTCGGAATCGGAGCGAGCTTTGATTTTGGTATCGAAATTCGCGCCGACCGGTTGGCAATTAATTGCAAGGCAAGCTTAGTTTTCGGACCGGGTGCAGGTGGTGGCTTTGGTACAGTTTTAGATATAGAAAAAATTGGAGATTTAGCATATGTGCTGTGCAGCGCATTATCCAAAGCTGACTTCCACTACCAACTAGCAGTAACAAAAGATGCTTTCAACTACATAGCTAGAGGTCTTTTCCAAATAGTTACTCATCCCGGAGAAGCACTGGGTAAGGCTTTCTCTGACAGCGCGCGAGATATGGCGACCTGGTGGCAAAACCGCGAAGCCACGAAACTAGAAGCACAAAAAATGGCCAATTACCTGCTCAAAAACCAAGCCATAAATGTCAACAACAAAAGAATCCCTCTAAATATTCTGCCTCCCGAAACAATTGGCCCAATGATTTATCTTTTGACTGAAAGCTTTGTTGAGAGTTGGGCAGAGGATCAAGAGAAGGCTGTTATCCTTCTACTTTCACACCTCAGTAGCTGGCGGCATTTCATCCAAGTACTTGAGCACTGCTCGAAAGGTGGAGAAAAAGTCGAGCCTATGAAGAGTTTAAATCGAATTAATGCATTACTCGACGGAGCCGAACAACAACAGTTCAATCGTTTCATCAAGTCCTTGGCAGTCAATAACGAGTCAACAAGCAGGCCAGCGGGGATGCTCGCATGGAATCCCGGCCTACCATGGCGAAAAGAAAAGACGTTGATCGCTGCAAAGAGAAGTAATTTATATAACGGTCTAGCTTAAAAAAGGCGCCCAAAAGGGCGCCCACAAAGTCACGAAAATTACAGAGGCCCATCAGTTTGAACTGCACACCGAAAGCTCGTATCACTCGTATGATATTTTTGTGGAGAGCTTGCAGGCCAACGACGAATCATTGGAGCAGCAGATAATGGAGCTTCTAAAACAGTTGAGCCACGTCTGATTTTTTGAGTACCGAACTCTGGCCCTTGTGGATTCTCATGAGGAGAGTTTTTGTAATAGTCTTTCCCGTACCAGTCGCTAACCCAATCAGTTGAGTTGCCGGAAAGGCCGTATATACCTATAGAATTAGGTGCAAAGCGATCAACTGGGAAATTATTCTCCTCATCTTCAAGAGGAAAATTTTTTCCATAATCTAAACTCCCAGTATCTGTAGGAAATAACAAATGCTGCCCACGACTGCGAGCAGCATATTCCCATTGCGCCTCAGTTGGCAGTCTCACTGCATAACCACTAAGGTCGCCAAGCCATTGACAATAGTCGCTGGCCTCTTGCCAGTCTTGAGTAGGGGCAGGTAAATCCGGCTGATAACGAAACTTTAAGTCTTCACGCTCTCGATACTTCTGATCAAACAACGGTTTATTATTCACAACGAAAAACAGATCAAAATCTCTCAAAGTAGCTTGAAACTTAGAAAGGTAATACCCGCTCAATTTAACCGAATGCACAAAATCGTCATCGCTATTTGGACTGATATTACAAAGCTGCTCGGGCTCCTGCCCGCAAGGCCAGGAGCAAACATCCGTTTCGTCGTATTCGCAAGCCCAGCCAAAGTCGCCCATATCAAACTGGCCACCTTCGACAAACACCATATTGTCAATCGACTGCACTACGGTGTTGAGGACCTTTTCACGCAGATCGCTGGAAAGGTTCGGATACTTGTTTTTGATGGTTGCCGCAATCGACGCGACTTTTTCCGGCGTCAGGCTTTTGCTGACTGGCAATGGGCCGGATTCGGCCTCGCAGCCGGCCAGAAAAAACAGGGCCGGGAGGGCAAGCACAAACTGACGTAACACGGGCAATTTCCTTATAAGGTGCGTCAAAGGCCAAACCTTAACATCCCCTGCCCTGTCTCACAAAAACCTGAATACCTCCTCCTCCACAAAAGCCAACCTGACCTGCCTCTCCAACTCAGCCTTCAACCCCGGCCCCAGCTCAAATGCCGAGCCAGCTCATCCAGACACCTTCTCCCTATCCCTACCATTACACTCGGCACACACACCTCCCCTGCAATCTCCGGCGTGTTCGCCATGCGCAACGTCGGCAGGCTCAAGGGGTGATTGGGTTTGGTGTGAAGCCAGGGTTTGAGTTGCTGATCATTGTCGAGTTTGGTGAATTCGTCGATCAGTTGACGTGCGTGATCATCGATAAGGCTGTCGGCTTAGTCAGCGGCCACAAGGACTTCGACGATAAAAAAGGTGACTGATTGACAAATTTAAAATAAATCCTTCGCCTTTTGTTGTTTAAAGCGGCTTATCTGTTTGAGTTGCACAACGAAAACTCGTGCCCGGATAATACGCTTCCTCATTTGGATTCTCAGGCCAGCGCCTAACAACAGCAGCGGCCGACAATGGCGCCTCCGGGTAATTTGAGCCGCGCTTTACTTTCTGCTTCCCGGTTTCTGGACCTTGCGGATTATCGACTGGAGAGTTTTCATAGTAGTCCTTGTCATACCAATCATTTACCCAATCGGTTGCATTACCGGACATATTATAAAGACCTAGCGAATTGGGAAGAAACCTATCAACGAAGAACGTCTCCCCCACCCCTTCAACCGGAAAATTCTTACCGAAATCCAGACTTCCACTATTAGTTGTAAACAATATATGCGCACCCCGACTCCTGGCAGCAAACTCCCATTGTGCTTCGGTTGGCAGATCTACTGCATAACCACTAATACCACCTATCCACAGACAGTAGTCCTTTGCTTCTTGCCATGTCTTTGTCGGCGCAGGAAGCCTGGGAGAATACATACTCTTTAAATCTTCTCTCTCTCGAAATTTAACATCAAACACCTCCTTGCCCTGCGCTGTAAAAAACACATCAAAATCGCGCACAGTAGTTTGATATTTAGAGAGATAGTAAGAGCTCAAATTTACCGAATGAACAAAGTCATCATCACCGCTACGACTGATATGACAAAGCTGCTCCGGCTCCAGCCCGCAAGGCCAGGTACAAACATCCGTTTCATCGTATTCACAAGCCCAGCCAAAGTCGCCCATATCAAACTGACCACCTTCGACAAACACCATGTTGTCAATTGACTGCACTACAGTGTTGAGGACCTTTTCACGCAGATCGGTGGAGAGGTCGGGGTACTTGGTTTTGATGGTTGCCGCAATCGACGCGACTTTTTCCGGTGTCAAGCTCTTGCTGACGGGCAATGAGTCGGACTCGGCCTCGCAACCGGCCAGAAAAAACATGGTCGGAAGGGCGAGCAAAAACTGACGTAACACGGGCAATATCCTTATAAGGTGCGTCAAAGGCCAAACCTTAACATCTCCTGCCCTGTCTCATAAAAACCTGAATATCTCCGCTTAAACCAAAGCCACTCTCACCTGCCTCTCCAACTCAACCTTCAACCCCGGCTCCAGCTTCAACTGCCGCGCCAGTTCATCCAGATAGCTCTTCTCCATGAAGTTCTCCTCATCCACCATCATCACGCTCGCCACGTACATCTCGGCGGCCATCTCCGGCGTGCTCGCCGCGCGGGCGACGTCGGTAGGGTCGAGGGGTTTGTTGAGTTCGGCGTGGAGCCAGTGTCTGAGCTCCTGGTCGTTGTCGAGTTTGGTGAATTCGCCTTCGATCAGTTGGCGCTCGCGGTCGTCGATATGGCCGTCGGCTTTTGCGGCGGCGACCAGGGCTTTGAGGATGGCCTGGCTGTGTTGTTCGACTTGCGCCGGTGGCAGGCGATCGAGGGTTTGCGGTTCGCTTTGTGGGGCGGTGCCTTTTTGGGCGTTCCAGTTGCCGTAGGCTTTGTAGGCGATCACGCCCAGTGCGGCGAGGCCGCCGTAAATGGCGACTTTACCGCCAACCTTGCGGGCCTTTTTGCTGCCCAGCAGCAGGCCCATGGCGCTGGCTGCCAGGGCACCGCCGCCTGCGCCTGACAGCAAACCGCCGAGTGCGCCATTACCGGAAGATCCGCCCAGCAAGCCGCCCAAACCACCGGCAGCCGGTTTGTTCTGCGCCCCGCCCGCCTTGTTCTGCAGCAGGTCCTGGCCGGACTTGAGGAGTTGATCGAGCAATCCACGGGTGTTCATGTTCCGTCTCCAAACAGGGGTTATCCGGATCAATAAGGCCCTCAGCCTAGTTCGAAAGTGCCCGTCACTTGGGTGCAAGTGTGCTTCCAGATGTTGCCTGGCCCAGCGCAGCCCTTCGCGAAAATAGATATACACTCGAGGCAATCTATAAAAACCGCCCACCGGGTAAACCTTCCATGATGACCTTGCGTCAGATCCGCCATTTCATCGCCGTGGCCGAGACCGGCTCGATCTCCGCCGCCGCGCAAACCGCGTTCATTTCTCAATCGACCCTGACCCTGGCCATCCAGCAACTGGAGGAAGAAATCGGCGTCAGCCTGTTCAACCGCCACGCCAAGGGCATGACCCTTACCCACCAAGGCCACCAGTTCCTGCGCCAGGCGCACCTGATTCTGGCCACCGTGGACAACGCCAAACGCAGCCTGCAACAGAGCACCGATCAGGTCGCCGGGCAGTTGATCGTCGGCGTGACCAGTCTGGTGGCCGGTTATTACCTGGCGGATTTGCTCACTCGTTTCCAGCGGGCTTATCCCAACGTCGAGATCCGGGTAATGGAGGACGAGCGGCCGTACATCGAGCATTTACTGGTCAGCGGCGAGATCGATGTCGGGGTGTTGATCCTCTCCAACCTTGAAGACCGTCACGCGTTGCAGACCGAAGTGCTGACCCACTCGCCGCACCGTTTGTGGCTGCCGGCCCAGCATCCGCTGCTGGAACACGACAGCATCAACCTCGCCGACGTTGCCCGGGAGCCGTTGATTCAACTGAACGTCGACGAGATGGATCGCAACGCTCAACGCCTTTGGCGCGGCGCGGGACTGCAACCGAAGATCACCCTCAGAACTGCGTCCACCGAAGCAGTGCGAAGTCTGGTGGCGGCGGGCCTCGGCGTTTCGATCCAGCCAGACATGACGTATCGCCCATGGTCACTGGAAGGCGACATCATCGAGGCGCGACCGATTGCCGACCTTAGCCAGACCCTCGACGTCGGTCTGGCCTGGCGTCGCGGCACCGCTCGCCCGGCTTTGGTCGATCCTTTCCTGACCGTAGCTCGCGAGCAACCTCACGGCGGACGCAAGCCATCTATTTAATCGAATGCCACCTTCAGTATTTAGAATTTGTCGACCCCGGAGCCGCGCACTAGTCTTGCTGCATCTATAAGACGGTCGGCTCCCGGAACAGGGAGCAACATGGCCATACAAGAAAAGAGATCCCGGAAAATGGCTGGCGCGCAGACCCACATGCACACCGCGTTGCTGATCGACGGCGAACTGGTCGACGGCCAGGGCTTTGTCGAACCGATCCTCAACCCGGCCACCGGCGAAGTCCTGACCCAGATCGCCGAAGCCAGCACCGAGCAAGTTGAAGCCGCCATCCTCGCCGCCCACCGTGCCTTTGCCGAGTGGTCGCGCACCACCCCGCAACAACGCTCGAACCTGCTGCTGGAAATCGCCAGCGCCGTCGAAAAACACGCCGATCACCTCGCCCGCCTCGAAGCCCTGAACTGCGGCAAGCCGCTGCACCTGGCGCGTCAGGACGATTTGACCGCGACCGTCGATGTGTTCCGCTTCTTCGCCGGCGCCGTGCGCTGCCAGACCGGCCAGCTCAGCGGCGAATACGTGCCGGGCTACACCAGCATGGTGCGCCGCGATCCGATTGGTGTTGTCGCGTCGATTGCGCCGTGGAACTACCCGATCATGATGGCCGCGTGGAAGATCGCCCCGGCCCTCGCCGCCGGCAATACACTGGTGTTCAAGCCGTCCGAGCACACACCGCTGTCGATTCTGGCGCTGGCTCCGGCACTGGCCGAGATTCTGCCACGCGGGGTGATCAACATTGTCTGCGGTGGCGGCGAAGGCGTCGGCAGTCATTTGGTCGGGCATCCAAAAGTACGCATGGTGTCGCTGACCGGCGATATCGTCACTGGCCAGAAAATCCTCCAGGCCGCCGCCAAAACCCTGAAACGCACGCACCTCGAACTCGGCGGCAAGGCTCCGGTGATCGTGTGCAACGACGCCGACCTCAAAGCCGTGGTCGAAGGCGTGCGTACTTATGGCTATTACAACGCCGGGCAGGACTGCACCGCCGCGTGCCGGATCTACGCCCAGGCCGGGATTCACGACAAATTGGTCGGCGAGCTCGGCGCGGCGGTCAGCAGCCTGCGCTTCGCTGGCAAACGCGACGCCGACAACGAGATCGGCCCGCTGATCAGCACGCGCCAGCGCGACCGGGTGGCCAGTTTCGTCGAGCGCGCCCTCGGGCAACCGCACATCGAGCGGGTGACCGGCGCAGCAGTGCACTCCGGTGCCGGTTTTTTCTATCAGCCGACCCTGCTGGCCGGTTGCAAACAGAGCGATGAAATCGTCCAGCGCGAAGTGTTCGGCCCGGTGGTGACCGTGACCCGCTTCGACGAACTGGCGCAAGCAGTGGACTGGGCCAACGACTCGGAATACGGCCTCGCCTCGTCGGTGTGGACCCAGAACCTGGACAAGGCGATGCAGGTCGCCGCACGCCTGCAGTACGGCTGCACCTGGATCAACAGCCATTTCATGCTGGTCAGCGAAATGCCCCACGGCGGCCTGAAACGCTCCGGTTACGGCAAAGACTTATCCAGCGATTCGCTGCAGGACTACAGCGTGGTGCGGCACATCATGGCCCGCCACGGCCAGCATCTCTGACTACGCTAATAACAAGCCGCTGACGGCAAGCTCCACCGCGTTCACAACTGCCCCGACCATAATTTAAAGAAGAGGGTTCACCATGTTCGTGCACAAGACCACACTGCTCAGTGCAATCACTACGGCCCTGCTGGCCAGCGCCAGCCTGCAGGCCGCCGAGCCGCTGAAAGCCGTCGGCGCCGGCGAAGGCCAGCTGGATATCGTCGCCTGGCCCGGCTACATCGAACGCGGTGAAAGCGACAAGGCCTACGACTGGGTGACCGGTTTCGAGAAGGAAACCGGCTGCAAGGTCAATGTGAAAACCGCCGCCACCTCCGACGAAATGGTCAGCCTGATGGCCAAGGGCGGTTACGACCTGGTGACCGCGTCGGGCGATGCCTCGCTGCGGTTGATCGTCGGCAAGCGTGTGCAACCGATCAACACCGCGTTGATCCCGAACTGGAATTCCCTCGACCCACGCCTGAAAGACGCGCCGTGGTACGTGGTCAACAAACAAACCTACGGCACCCCGTACCAGTGGGGCCCGAACGTGTTGATGTACAACACCAACGTGTTCAAGACCGCCCCGACCAGCTGGAACGTGGTGTTCGAGGAACAGAACCTGCCCGACGGCAAGCCGAACAAGGGTCGCGTGCAAGCCTACGACGGCCCGATCTACATCGCCGACGCGGCGCTCTATCTGAAATCCACCAAGCCTGAGTTGGGGATCAAGGATCCGTATCAACTCACCGAAGATCAGTACAAGGCCGTGCTGGAACTGTTGCGCGCCCAGCAGAAGCTGATCCACCGCTACTGGCACGACACCACCGTGCAGATGAGCGACTTCAAGAACGAAGGCGTGGTCGCGTCCAGCGCCTGGCCGTATCAGGTCAACGGCCTGATCAACGATAAACAGCCGATCGCCTCGACCGTGCCGAAAGAAGGCGCCACCGGTTGGGCCGACACCACCATGCTGCACGCCGAGGCCAAGCACCCGAACTGCGCGTACAAGTGGATGGATTGGTCGCTGCAGCCGAAAGTCCAGGGTGATGTGGCGGCGTGGTTCGGTTCGTTGCCGGCGGTTCCGGCGGCTTGCCAGGGCAGTGAGTTGCTTGGCGCCGAAGGTTGCAAGACCAACGGGTTTGATCAGTTTGACAAGATCGCCTTCTGGAAAACACCGCAGGCCGAGGGTGGGAAGTTTGTGCCGTATAGCCGGTGGACGCAGGACTACATTGCGATTATGGGCGGAAGGTAATCGATCTTTCCTGTGGGAGCGAGCTTGCTCGCGAAGTGGGCATCACATCCAACATTGCAGGAGACTGACCCACCGTCTTCGCGAGCAAGCTCGCTCCCACACCTGATCACCGCCAATACCGCGATCTCATCTGGCAACAGATAACCGTTATTCGTTTTTCAGAAGTCCAGGCAGGGCCGCTGCGACGGCCCTCGCCTTTTTGGAGCACCGCATCATGACGCTTGCAGTCCAGTTCACCAACGTTTCCCGGCAGTTCGGCGAAGTGAAAGCCGTTGACCGGGTTTCCATCGACATCCAGGACGGCGAGTTCTTTTCCATGCTCGGCCCCTCCGGTTCGGGCAAGACCACGTGCCTGCGCCTGATCGCCGGGTTCGAACAACCGAGCGCGGGTTCGATCCGCATTCACGGCGCCGAAGCCGCCGGCTTGCCGCCCTATCAACGCGATGTAAACACTGTGTTTCAGGATTACGCACTGTTCCCGCACATGAACGTGCTGGACAACGTCGCCTACGGCCTGAAGGTCAAAGGCGTGAACAAGAACGAACGCCACAAGCGCGCCGAAGAAGCATTGGACATGGTCGCTCTCAGCGGCTATGGCGCACGCAAACCGGTGCAGTTGTCTGGCGGTCAGCGCCAGCGTGTCGCCCTCGCCCGCGCGCTGGTCAATCGTCCGCGAGTGCTGTTGCTCGACGAACCGTTGGGCGCTCTCGATCTGAAGCTGCGCGAACAGATGCAGAGCGAACTGAAGAAGCTGCAACGCCAGCTCGGCATCACTTTCATCTTCGTCACCCACGACCAGACCGAAGCGCTGTCGATGTCCGACCGCGTGGCCGTGTTCAACAAGGGTCGCATCGAGCAGGTCGACACCCCGCGCAATTTGTACATGAAACCCACCACCACCTTCGTCGCCGAATTTGTCGGCACTTCGAACGTGATTCGCGGCGATCTGGCGCGTCAGCTCAGCGGTCATCCGCAGCCGTTTTCGATTCGTCCTGAGCACGTACGTTTCGCCGAAGGCCCGTTGGCCGGCCATGAAATCGAAGTCAGCGGCCTGCTCCACGACATCCAGTACCAGGGCAGCGCCACGCGCTATGAACTGAAGCTGGAAAACGGCCAGACCCTGAGCATCAGCCACGCCAACAATCAGTGGATCGACAGCAGCGCGCAGCACCAGACCGGTCAGCGCATCAGTGCACGCTGGGCGCGGGAAGCGATGATTCCGCTGCACGACACCGTTGCGAGCGGGGTGTGACATGACCGCCCTCGCCCTCCCTCAATCGGCGCCGTTGCGCAGGTTTTCCAACCTGCTCTATCGCAAGCCGAATCTGTATCTGTCGATGCTGCTGGTGCCGCCGCTGCTGTGGTTCGGCGCGATCTATCTGGGCTCGTTGCTGGTGCTGTTGTGGCAAGGTTTCTACACCTTCGACGACTTCACCATGGCGGTCACGCCTGACCTGACCCTGGCCAACTTCGCCGCGCTGTTTCAGCCGTCGAATTTCGACATCATCCTGCGCACCCTGAGCATGGCCGTTGTGGTGTCGATCGCCAGCGCCATCGTCGCGTTCCCGATTGCCTACTACATGGCGCGTTACACCACCGGCAAGACCAAGGCGTTTTTCTACATCGCGGTGATGATGCCGATGTGGGCCAGTTACATCGTCAAGGCCTACGCCTGGACGCTGCTGCTGGCCAAGGGCGGCGTGGCGCAGTGGTTCGTGCAGCACCTGGGGCTGGAGCCGGTTCTGCAGTTCATTCTGGGGATTCCCGGAGTCGGCGGCAGCACCTTGTCGACCTCGCATCTGGGGCGCTTCATGGTGTTCGTCTACATCTGGCTGCCGTTCATGATCCTGCCGATCCAGGCCTCGCTGGAGCGCCTGCCGCCCTCCTTGCTGCAAGCCTCCGCCGACCTCGGGGCCAAGCCACGCCAGACTTTCATGCAGGTGATTCTGCCGCTGTCGGTGCCGGGGATTGCCGCAGGTTCGATCTTTACGTTCTCGCTGACGTTGGGTGACTTCATCGTGCCGCAACTGGTGGGCCCGCCGGGCTACTTCGTCGGCAGCATGGTCTACGCGCAGCAAGGCGCGATCGGCAACATGCCGATGGCTGCGGCGTTCACGCTGGTGCCAATCGTGCTGATCGCCATCTACCTGTCCATCGTCAAACGACTGGGGGCCTTCGATGCACTCTGACAAAGCATCCATAGGGCTGAAAATCGCAGCCTGGGGCGGGTTGGTATTTCTGCACTTCCCGATCCTGATCATCTTCCTCTACGCCTTCAACACCGAAGACGCCGCGTTCAGCTTTCCACCGAAAGGCTTCACGCTGCACTGGTTCAGTGTGGCGTTTTCCCGGCCGGACGTGCTGGAAGCGATCAAGCTGTCGTTGCAGATCGCCGCCATCGCCACACTGATTGCGATGGTGCTCGGCACCCTTGCTTCAGCGGCGCTGTACCGCCGGGACTTCTTCGGCAAACAGGGCATTTCGCTGATGCTGATCCTGCCGATTGCGCTGCCGGGAATCATCACCGGGATCGCGCTGCTGGCGACTTTCAAGACGCTGGGGATCGAGCCGGGGATGTTCACCATCATCGTCGGCCACGCGACCTTCTGCGTGGTGATCGTCTACAACAACGTCATCGCCCGCCTGCGCCGTACCTCCCACAGCCTGATCGAGGCGTCGATGGATCTCGGCGCCGACGGTTGGCAGACCTTCCGCTACATCATCCTGCCGAACCTCGGCTCGGCCCTGCTCGCCGGCGGCATGCTCGCATTTGCGCTGTCGTTCGACGAAATCATCGTCACCACTTTCACCGCCGGCCATGAACGCACCTTGCCGTTGTGGTTGCTCAACCAGTTGAGCCGCCCACGGGACGTGCCGGTGACCAACGTCGTGGCGATGCTCGTAATGCTGGTGACCATGCTGCCGATCCTCGGCGCCTACTACCTGACCCGGGGTGGCGAGAGCGTGGCCGGCAGCGGCGGCAAATGAATTCCCTGACCTTTCCCACCCTGAATTTGCAGTAGAAAGAGGACAACAACATGCAAACCAAACTCTTGATCAACGGCCAACTGGTCAACGGCGAAGGCCCGGCGCAACCGGTGCTCAACCCGGCGCGCGGTGAAGTGCTGGTGGAAATCAACGAAGCCACCGAAGCCCAGGTCGATGCCGCCGTGCGCGCCGCCGACAGTGCCTTCGCCGAGTGGTCGCAGACCACGCCGAAAGACCGTTCGCTGTTGCTGCTCAAACTCGCCGACGCCATCGAAGCCCATGGCGAAGAACTGGCGAAACTGGAATCGGACAACTGCGGCAAACCCTACAGCGCCGCGCTGAATGACGAGATTCCGGCGATTGCCGACGTGTTCCGTTTCTTCGCCGGCGCCAGCCGTTGCATGAGCGGTTCGGCCGGCGGCGAATACCTGCCCGGCCACACCTCGATGATCCGCCGCGACCCGGTGGGCGTGATCGCCTCCATCGCGCCGTGGAACTACCCGCTGATGATGGTCGCCTGGAAAATCGCCCCGGCCCTCGCCGCCGGTAATACCGTGGTGCTCAAGCCGTCGGAACAAACCCCGCTGACCGCGTTGCGTCTGGCCGAACTGGCGTCGGATATTTTCCCGGCCGGCGTACTCAATCTGGTGTTCGGGCGTGGGCCGAGCGTGGGCAGTCCGCTGGTGACCCATCCGAAAGTGCGCATGGTGTCGCTGACCGGTTCCATCGCCACCGGCTCGAACATCATTTCCAGCACCGCCGACAGCGTCAAACGCATGCACATGGAACTGGGCGGCAAGGCCCCGGTGATCATCTTCGACGACGCCGACATTGATGCGGCGGTCGAAGGCATTCGTACCTTCGGCTTCTACAACGCCGGCCAGGATTGCACTGCTGCGTGCCGGATCTACGCCCAGCAAGGCATCTACGACAAGTTTGTCGAGAAACTCGGCGCAGCGGTGAGCAGCATCAAGTACGGCTTGCAGGATGATCCGTCGACCGAGCTGGGGCCGCTGATCACCGCCCAGCATCGCGACCGCGTGGCCGGGTTTGTCGAGCGCGCCGTGGCGCAATCGCACATCCGTTTGATCACCGGCGGCAAGGCTGTCGAAGGCAACGGTTTCTTCTTCGAACCCACCGTTTTGGCGGACGCCCAGCAGGACGACGAAATCGTCCGCCGCGAAGTGTTCGGGCCGGTGGTGTCGGTGACCAAGTTCATTGATGAAGCTCAGGCGCTGGAATGGGCCAACGATTCGGACTACGGCCTCGCTTCCTCTGTGTGGACGGCGGATGTCGGACGCGCCCATCGCCTGTCAGCACGGTTGCAGTACGGCTGCACTTGGGTGAATACGCACTTCATGCTTGTCAGCGAAATGCCCCATGGCGGTCAGAAACTGTCCGGCTACGGCAAGGACATGTCCATGTACGGACTGGAGGACTACACCACGGTTCGGCATGTGATGTTCAAGCACTAAAGGCATTTCCCGGCTTCAAGGCAGAAACCGGTCATCCGCACTACCAAGGCATTCAAAACAACAACTACCGATCCGGGCGGCGCTCACCAAGCCCCGCCACGGCTTCGGCCATCCGAAATCTGCCGATTTCACGGAGCAAACACACATGAGTGCATCACCCGATCTCTCAGCCGCCGTTGCCGACAGCGATGCCGAACAACTGCGCCAACTGGGCTACACCTCCAACTTCAACCGCAGCATGAGCCTGTGGGAAAACTTCGCGCTGGGCTTCACGTATCTGTCACCGGTCGTAGGGGTTTATACCCTGTTCGGCCTGTGCCTGGCCGCCGGCGGGCCGCCGATGTTCTGGGCCTATTTGCTGGTCGGTTGCGGGCAATTGCTGGTGTGCCTGATCTTCGGCGAAGTGGTTTCGCAGTTCCCGATTTCCGGCGGTGTCTATCCGTGGGCGCGGCGCCTGGTGGGCAAAAAATGGGCGTGGATGGTCGGCTGGATCTACTCCATCGCCCTGTGCGTAACCATCGCCGCTGTGGCGGTCGGCGCCGGCCCGTACCTTGCGGCCATGCTGGGCTTTGAGCCAAGCAATAACACCAACATCGTCATCGCCCTGGTGCTGACCCTGTTCGCCACCCTGGTGAACCTCAGCGGCACCAAAGTGCTGGCGCGGATCGCCATGTTCGGCTTCCTCTGCGAACTGGTGGGCGCGGTGATCGTCGGCGTGTACCTGCTGATTTTCGAGCGTCACCAGCCGATCAGCGTGCTGTTCAACACTTTCGACATCAGCGTCGACGGCTCCTATCTGCCGGCGTTCCTCACCGCGTCGCTGGCGGGGATGTTCCTCTACTACGGCTTCGAGGCCTGTGGCGATGTGGCCGAAGAAACCCCGAACCCGAGCAAGAAAATCCCGGTGGCCATGCGCATGACCATCTACATCGGCGGCATCGCGGCGATGTTCGCTTGCCTGGCGCTGATCCTCGCCGTACCGGACATGCAGGCGGTGATCAACGGCACCGACAAGGACCCGGTCACCACGATCCTCAACAACGCCTTCGGCCCGATCGGCTCGAAAGTGGTGATGGGCGTGGTGATGATTTCCTTCATCTCCTGCGTCATCAGCCTGCAGGCGGCGGCGAGTCGTCTGCTGTATTCCTACGCTCGCGATGAAATGGTCATCGGCAGCCGACTGCTGAAAAAGATTTCTCCTACGACCCAGGTGCCGGTTGCTGCGCTGTTCGTGTCCGGCGTCCTGCCCGGCCTGATCATCGCCCTCGGCTTCTTCCTGCAAGACGCCGTGGCCACCATCGTCAGCTTCGCCGCCATCGGCATCTACCTCGCGTTCCAGATGATCGTGCTGGCCGCCCTGTACGCCCGCAGCAAAGGCTGGAAACCCAGCGGCAAATTCATCCTCGGCGCCTGGGGCTGGCCGGTGAACATCGGCGCGCTGGTCTACGGCGTCGGCGCAATCATCAACATGGCCTGGCCCCGCACGCCGGATGCGGCGTGGTACATCAACTACGCGATGGTGCTGAGCACGGTGATCGTGATTGGACTGGGGTTGGTTTATATGTGGATTGGCAAGCCGTATGACCATGGGAAGGCGCCGGCTGGGGATGCCTGGAAGGTGAGTCGCTAAAAGATTTTGGCCCCGGCACCGATAGAGTGCCGGGGTTCAAGAAAGCCGACGCAAAACATCAAAAGAAAAGCTCGGACTGATCGTATTTCAGCGAGGAAATACGATCGAACAGTTTGATTTTTTCGTTGGCTTTTTGCTTGGCGTGGTCAGACATGAATGCAATCAACTCTTCGAGCTGATTGACGTCTCCCACCACTTTGAATTCCTTCTCCTTGTTGACGAAGACAAGGGACTTCTTCTTTCTCGACAACAGTTCTATGACGTTGCTGAGCGTACCGGTGCTCTTCGCATCCCATATCATCAAGCCGTAGTCAGCGGCTTCGGCCATCACCACGTCTTTCTCGGTGAAGAAGGCCCTCGATCCTTTGGAATGTTTGGAGTCCACTGTTCTGGCAGGCCACTGTCCGAGGTTGTTCCGCGGCGCTGGACCGCTACAGAACACAGTAGTTTTGGATCGCTCAAGACTCAGCAGATATTCCTGAATGGAGGTATCGGCACCACCCGCATCACCAACGACCACCTCGAATTCAGACGCAACGATATTACTGATACGCTCCTTAACCTTCGGATCAAGGTTCTTGATGTTGATAGAGCCAGCAATAAATACAGTCGTCATTGAATTCACTTCCAGGTTAGCGCCGCTACGTAGATCTTCCCCACCTTCGGATATTCACGCAAGACAGCACAAGCCGCGTCCATCGACGCTCCGCTATCAAACAAATCGTCTACGACCAAAACATTCCAGCATCCCTCTGTCGTAATTTCGTCGTTGACGCTGAAACTGTTTCCAATCGCAGCAACCTTGTCTGCTTTGGAGTGCAAATCCTTGAGTGACTTTCCCGTAGTCGCTTTTCGAAGCAAATCCGAGAAAACCGGCCGCCCGACAATTCGTCCCAACTCCAGAGCGACCTCAGTTACCGGTTGTCGCTGACGGATATTTGAAGCAGGCATAGGCAGCACAAATCCTACTTGATCCAACATAGGGAACACATTTGTCGCCACCGCTTGGGCCAGTGGGCCGACCTGAGTCCAATCCTTCTGGTATTTGAGCTGGTAGGTCGCCTCACCAATCTCTGTGCGCTGATTATCGAAACATGGGTGTCCGCGATCATCGTTGCCGAGAAAGGTACTACTTACCATGTGCTTGTCTAGCACCCATCCCTGATCCCATGGGCCGTTGATCTGTTTGAGGGACACCTTCATTGAATTCTCCATTATTCACAAAAATCCTTTGGGCCCAGAGACCAAGGGCCGAGCATCCGGGGGATGCCTGAGATTCAGATAAATAAAGGAAAAATCACGCTTCAGGTGCAGTCTGGCTGGCGGCCATACAAAAACAGGCATTTCCTACAGACGCTACCTTCGAGAAAGATCTTCGATTCCTACAACAAGCGTCGATTAACCGGGCTTGGCACCATAAGCACCTGACCGATACGCTTCTTCTCGGCAGCGAAGTCGGCAGCCCGGTGTCGAAGCCGGAACAAAGTCAAAATGGCGCAACCGCACTCATTCGAGTGGCGGCTCTATTCTCAATATTGGAGTCGACGAATGCCCAATCAAACTCAAAATCCCTCTAAAGATCATCCTTACTTCATTCCCACCGTATTCACCCGCCACAACCGCTTCCTCCACGCTCTCCTTCTCGATCACCAAGCCTGGTTCTGCGCTCAAGATTTGGGCCGCATGATGGGCCATCCCTTGAACCCACGCGTCACCCTGAAACTCGACCCCGACCAACGCCGTACCGTCCGGCTGCGCAAGTACGGCAAAGTTATCGAGACGCCAATGGTCAGCGAATCCGGCATGTACGCGCTGCTCGTCCACCATTTCATCCCGGAAAACCGCAACCTGCGGCAATGGCTGAGCAATGAGGTGATTCCCATCCTGCGGGAAACCAGCTCAACAACAGCGGAAAACTGTCCGAGCCTGAGCTCGGTGCATTGGGCCGGCGTCACCGTGCCGCTGTTGCACTGGCAACAGCAGGCTTGGGTGAAATGGCGTGATATGCCGGAATTGGTGCTCGGTCAGCAGCCATCTCAGATATCGGGGACATGTAGCTGACGGCCTCACTTGGCCCAATGAAAAAAGGGGCGGACTCCAGAGCCCGTCCCTTCAATGTTCACCATCTACCTCGACCAATTTCTGACCGAGTCCCTAACAGATGCACAACGCCATCCCTGCACTACCGCCCATTCTCGAAATCATCCCGAGCGACGAGAATTTTGCTGAAGACTACCTGCAAAAACTCGTCAAACAATGTGCGGTTGCCGAGCATCTGCACGCAATCCATGTCGGCATCGCCGATGCTGACGCGGGTAAGTTGATTGATCTGGCCACCGTGAAAGCCAAATGGCTTTCACGGTGAACCTCCTGTTTCAAAACCGCGAAACACTCCTCATCGCATCCACCAGATACCGCATCGCAATCCGGTCGCTTTCCGACAACTCCCGGTAACGCTCCACCAGTTTCAGTTCATCGGGACTGAGCCGGCGTCTTCGCCGGACGTTGGTGAGGCAGGGAAAGATGCCCAATATTTCGGTGATGCCTTGTCCTTTTGTCATGGACGATGTCCTTTTCCAGTACGTCAGAAATTTTCGAAAACCGCATCGCCCTGCTCCTTTAAGCAGCGATTTGAGCCCTGCCGGTCGGATGGGTCGTGACCGGCGATGCCCATAGAATAGAAATTTAATCGGCGCTGAAAAGCGGTTTTTAGAGTAATTAGTCGAAAAAAGCAGATATGCCCTCTAAATCAGAAAAGGCTGTGGGATAAGTAACCGTAACGTCTTGTTTCATTGAGACGCTGTCGCCGTGTAATCAATGAATTTTGCAAAATCAGCGAACGGATTAAGCTAGCGCGCATCTGTTACTAGTCCGTAGCGTTTGGCCGAAGGCTTGTCCGAACCGTAATTTCTGATCCAGTACGTGCCAGGAACGGCGCGGGATTGTCCACGACAGGTTGTATCTATGCACCGCAGGAATTTGCTCAAAGCGTCCATGGCCATTGCGGCTTATACCGGCCTATCGGCCACGGGCCTGCTGGCCTCCCGCGCCTGGGCCGCCTCTGGCGGTGCCGCCGACGGTGAAGCCCAGGCCTTCGACTTCGAAACGCTGAAGCGCCAGGCCAAGCAACTGGCCGGCAGCGCGTATCAGGACACCAAACAGGTGCTGCCGCCGACCTTGGCGACCATGACCCCGCAGAACTTCAACGCGATCCGCTACGACGGCGAGCATTCGCTGTGGAAGGAGAACAAGGGTCAGCTCGATGTGCAGTTCTTCCACGTCGGCATGGGTTTCCGCCAGCCGGTGCGCATGTACAGCGTCGATCCCAAGACCCGTACGGCCCGCGAGGTGCATTTCCGCCCTCAGCTGTTCAACTATGAAAACACCTCGGTCGACACCCAGCAGCTCAAGGGCGACCTGGGTTTTGCCGGTTTCAAGCTGTTCAAGGCACCGGAACTGGATCGCCATGACGTGGTGTCGTTCCTCGGCGCCAGCTACTTCCGTGCGGTGGATGCCACTGGCCAATATGGCCTCTCCGCCCGTGGCCTGGCCGTCGACACCTACGCCAAGAAACGCGAAGAATTCCCTGACTTCACCAAGTTCTGGTTCGAGACTCCGGATCAGAACGCGACCCGCTTCGTGGTCTACGCCCTGCTCGACTCGCCGAGTGCGACCGGGGCCTATCGTTTCGACATCGATTGCCAGGCCGAGCGCGTGGTGATGGAAGTCGATGCTCACATCAACGCCCGCACCGCCATCGAACAACTGGGCATCGCCCCGATGACCAGCATGTTCAGTTGCGGCACCCACGAGCGCCGGATGTGCGACACCATCCACCCGCAAATCCATGACTCGGATCGTCTGGCGATGTGGCGCGGCAACGGCGAGTGGATCTGCCGACCGCTGAACAACCCGGCAACCCTGCAGTTCAACGCCTTCGCCGACACCGATCCGAAAGGTTTCGGTCTGGTGCAGACCGACCACGAATTCGCCAACTATCAAGACACCGTCGACTGGTACAGCAAGCGCCCGAGCCTTTGGGTAGAACCTACAACCGCGTGGGGCGAAGGCTCCATCGATCTGCTGGAAATTCCTACAACCGGCGAGACCCTCGACAACATCGTCGCGTTCTGGACGCCGAAGAAACCGGTGGCCGCCGGGGATTCGCTGAACTACGGCTACAAGCTCTACTGGAGCGCCCTGCCGCCGGTCGGCACGCCGCTGGCGCGGGTGCATGCGACCCGTTCGGGCATGGGTGGATTCGTCGAAGGCTGGGCACCGGGTGAGCATTACCCGCCAGTCTGGGCCCGTCGTTTTGCCGTGGACTTCACCGGTGGTGGTCTGGATCGCCTGCCCCAGGGCACCGGGATCGAACCGGTGGTCACTTGCTCCAACGGCAAGGTGCAGGACTTCAGCGTGCTGGTGCTGGATGACATCAAGGGTTACCGGATCCTGTTCGACTGGTACCCGACCAACGACAGCGTCGATCCCGTGGAGCTTCGCCTGTTCATCCGCACCAACGACCGCACGCTGAGCGAAACCTGGTTGTACCAGTACTTCCCGCCGGCGCCGGACAAGCGCAAGTATCCTTGATGATTCTCTAGCGTCAGATCGGGTCTCATCGCTGGCAAACCAGCTCCCACATGGATATCGATTAATCACAGAGTTTGTGTACAACCGAAAACCTGTGGGAGCGAGCTTGCTCGCGATGGCGTCAGTCCAGGCGACAGTAAAAGTGAATATCGTGAGGTTCGAGTGCAAACAGCTCGGGATCCGGTTGCGCCAGCAACCGGCAACCCTGGCGCTGATAGAACTCCACGGTATTGCGCGACTCGGTCGCCGAGACGTACAACGCATCGGCGCCGACCTCTCGGCCATACTCGCAAGCCAGGGCAAACAAGCGTCCGCCGTGGCCCTGTCCACGGTAAGCACGGCTGATGTGCAGGAACTTCAACTGCCGCATCCTCAGGCCCTGATTGTGAATAACACGGTTATCCACAACCACTGCCGCCACCAGAGTCTCACCATCGAAAAGGCCGTGTAGCCAGCCGCCGCTGCGCCAGCACTTTTCCAATACCCGCGCATTCTCCTCCGCCTCCCCTTCGGGCCAGCCGCGCATGTCGAAACGCGCCGGATAAAGAATCAGCTCACCGTTTTCCACGCGATAACATTCCTCGACCAACTCACTACGGTCGATCAGCGCCAGCAGTGGCAAGTCGGATTCAGTCAGCGCTCGTTCGATCAACATTGCGGTTCATTCCTTTGCAATCCCGGACAGCAGGCAAGAAAAAACCCGCCGGTTCAATGGCGGGTTTTATAGGCTTTACGACAGGTTGGAATCAATCCCGCAGATCAGACTCGTGAATCGGCTGATCCCGATGGGTCGCACGTTGATACTGCGCCGGCCATACCGCTTTGCGTCCGCCCAAGTCATCGTCGGCATGCAGTGGCCAGTAAGGGTCACGCAGCAGCTCACGGGCGAGGAAGATGATGTCGGCCTGACAGGTCCGCAGGATGTGTTCGGCCTGGGCCGGCTCGGTAATCATTCCCACGGTGCCGGTGGCGATGCCTGACTCCTTGCGCACCCGTTCGGCGAAGCGCGTCTGATAACCCGGTCCCACCGGAATTTCCGCGTTCGCTGCGGTACCGCCAGACGACACGTCGATGAGATCCGCGCCGAGGGTTTTCAGGCGTCGCGCCAGCTCCACGGTTTCATCGGGGTTCCAGCCGTCTTCCACCCAGTCGGTGGCCGACAGGCGCACAAACACCGGCAACTCTTCCGGCCAGACGGCACGCACCGCCTCGGTCACTTGCAGCACCAGACGAATGCGGTTTTCGAACGAGCCGCCGTATTGGTCGCGGCGCTGATTACTCAATGGCGACAGAAACTGGTGCAGCAGATAACCATGCGCCGCATGCACCTCGACCACACTGAAACCGGCGGTCAGCGCACGTTTGGCTGCGGCCACGAAGTCCTGGATGACTTGGGCGATCTGACTCTCATCAAGTTGTTTGGGTTGGGTGTGTTGCGGGTCGAAGGCAATCGGCGAAGGCCCGACCGGGGTCCAGCCGCCGTCATCCGGTTTGACGCTGCCATGCTTGCCGATCCACGGCCGATGGGTGCTGGCCTTGCGCCCGGCGTGGGCCAGTTGAATGCCGGCCACTGCGCCCTGCGCGTTGATGAATCGGGTGATGCGTTGCAGCGGTGCGATCTGTTCGTCGTTCCACAGGCCCAGGTCTTCGGCGGTGATCCGCCCGTCAGCCGTGATCGCCGTGGCTTCGGTAAACACCAGGCCCGCGCCCCCTACTGCACGGCTGCCGAGGTGCACCAGATGCCAGTCGTTGGCCAGGCCATCGACACTCGAGTACTGGCACATGGGCGACACGGCGATGCGGTTGGACAGGGTCAGTTGGCGAAGGGTAAAGGGTTCAAGCAGCAGACTCATGGGGCACCTCTCAAATCAGTGGTCAGGCTCCAGGGTTCTGTTTGAAAAGTCGACGAGTGACAGGAAAAAGGTGCAGCACCCGCCCCCGCGGGCAAAAAATTCGACAAGACGTCACAAGGCCAATCAAGCAGTGCTTAGAGCCTAGTCGACATCCGGGGATGAGGGTGGGTTCAGAGTGATTCTGTGTGTGTAAGTCCGCTTTCGTCGGAACGCCGCCCGGAGCAAGCTCGCGAAAGTGTCAGCGCGGTTCGATGTGGGCAATCATCAATTGCACGGTTTCATTACCGCGAAACTCGTTGAGATCGAGTTTGTAGGCCAGTTCGACCCATTTGATCGTCGGGTTCGGCCAGATATCGCGATCGATGCCGAACGCGATGCCATCGAGCTTCACCGAACCGCATTCGGTTTTCAGCACCACTTTCAGGTGCCGCTCGCCGACCACTCGCTGCTCGACCAACTGGAACACGCCGTGAAACAACGGCTCCGGGAAATGCTGCCCCCACGGCCCGGCGTGACGCAGAGCCCGGGCCAATTCCAGATGAAATTCCTCGACCGCCAGCGTGCCGTCCGACAGCAGGCGTCCGGTCAGATCCTCTTCGCGAAGCTGCCTGCGCACCTCGGCGTCGAATGCCTCGGCGAACAACGGAAAATTCTCCTGCGGCAAAGTCAAACCAGCCGCCATCGCGTGGCCGCCGTACTTGGCGATCAGATCCGGATGTTGCGCCGCGACCACGCTCAGCGCATCGCGAATATGAAACCCCTGCACCGAGCGCCCGGAGCCCTTGAGCAAGCCGTCGCCAGCATCGGCGAAGGCGATGGTCGGGCGGAAATACCGCTCTTTCATCCGCGAAGCCAGAATACCGATCACACCCTGGTGCCACTCCGGATCAAACAGACACAACCCGAACGGCATCGACTCGACCGGCAAATCCTTGAGCTGGGCCAGCGCCTCGCGCTGCATGCCCTGCTCAATGGATTTGCGATCCTGGTTCATGCCGTCCAGTTGCGCGGCCATTTCACGGGCCAGCGCAGCGTCGTGGGTCAGCAGGCATTCGATGCCCAAGCTCATGTCGTCCAGACGCCCCGCCGCGTTCAGACGCGGGCCGACGATGAAACCGAGGTCGGTAGACGTAATGCGCGAGGCTTCACGCTTGGCCACTTCCAGGATCGCCTTGATTCCTGGCCTTGCACGCCCGGCGCGAATCCGTTCCAGACCCTGGTGCACCAGAATCCGGTTGTTGGCATCCAGCGGCACCACGTCGGCAACGCTGCCCAGCGCCACCAGATCCAGCAGTTCGCCAATGTTCGGCTGTGGCTTGCTCTCGTACCAGCCGAGGCTGCGCAGACGCGCACGCAATGCCATCAACACATAGAAAATCACCCCGACCCCGGCCAGCGCCTTGCTCGGGAACCCGCAGCCGGGCTGGTTCGGATTGACCAGCGCATCGGCTTGCGGCAGTTCGTCGCCGGGCAAGTGGTGGTCGGTGATCAAAACCTTCAGGCCGTGACGTTTCGCGGCCGCCACACCTTCGACGCTGGAAATACCGTTGTCGACCGTGATCAACAGTTGCGGCTCGCGGGTCATCGCGACTTCGACGATTTCCGGGGTCAGGCCGTAGCCGTATTCGAAGCGGTTCGGCACCAGATAATCGACGTGCGCCGCGCCAAGCAGACGCAAACCGAGCACGCCCACGGTGCTGGCCGTCGCGCCGTCGGCGTCGAAGTCACCGACAATCAGGATCCGCTGACGCTGCTCCAGCGCCGTCAACAGCAGGTCCACCGCCGCATCGATCCCCTTGAGTTGCTGGAACGGAATCAACCGCGCCAGGCTCTTGTCCAGCTCCGCCTCGGACTGCACGCCCCGCGCCGCGTACAGGCGGGTCAGCAGGGGTGGCAGTTCACCGAGAAACGGCAGAGTGGCGGGCAACGGGCGAGGATCGATACGCATGGGGTGACAGAAGCTTCTCTTGAATACGTGGGATTTTTCGGGAGTAACGCGGACTTAGCCGCGCTCGCCTTGCAGCCAGGTGAGCTGGACTTCGTGCTGGCCGCGATCATCGGTGACGAAGATCGTGCCTTCACTGATCATCACGTCCCACTTGATGACGCGGGGCATGTCCTGGGCCAGGGTTTCCAGCACTTCCTGCGGAACGGCAGCAATGTTGACGTTCTTCAGGTTTTTGATCGCCGGGATCACCTTGCCTTCCCACACACGCAGGCTGCCGTAGGCCAGCAGGCTGGTGCGTTCGGTGCGACGGGAGCACCAGGTCAGGCGATCCGCATCTGGTTGGCCGACTTCGATCCAGTGCAGGACGCGGTCGTCCAGGCTCTTTTCCCACAACGCAGGTTCATCGACATCCGACAGACCACGACCAAACGACAGTTGCTCGTTGTACCAGAGCGCGTAGGCCAGCAGGCGTACGGTCATGCGTTCTTCGGTTTCCGAAGGGTGACGGGCGATGGTCTGCTTCACGTTCTCGTAGACGCTGCGGTCCAGATCGGTGAGGTTCAGTTCGAATTTGTAGGTAGTGGACGGCTGGGCCATGAACGGGCTTCTTGATACGAGGAAAGTCGGCAAGTCTAACCGATGCTGTAGGCAATCCACGAATTGATGGCGATCAACCTTGCGCGACTGACAGCCGGCTATGTTAAAACGCTGTATCTGCTCAGCCTTGTCCTACAGGATTTCGCATGCCGTTCGCCAACAAACCGCTCAGCGGTCTGAAAGTCATTGAATTGGGTACCTTGATTGCCGGGCCGTTTGCCTCGCGCATTTGCGGCGAGTTCGGTGCCGAAGTGATCAAGATCGAATCGCCGGACGGCGGTGATCCGCTGCGCAAGTGGCGCAAATTGTATGAAGGCACCTCGCTGTGGTGGTTCGTCCAGGCTCGCAACAAAAAGTCCCTGACCCTGAACCTGAAACACCCCGACGGCCTGGCGATCCTGAAAAAACTGCTGGGTGAAGCCGACATCCTGATCGAGAACTTCCGCCCCGGCGTGCTGGAAAAACTCGGCCTGAGCTGGGAAACCCTGCACGCGCTCAACCCGAAGCTGGTGATGGTGCGCCTGTCCGGTTTCGGCCAGACCGGGCCGATGAAGGATCAGCCAGGTTTCGGCGCGGTCGGCGAATCCATGGGTGGCCTGCGCTACATCACTGGCTTCGAGGACCGGCCGCCAGTGCGCACCGGGATTTCCATCGGCGATTCGATTGCGGCCTTGTGGGGTGTGATCGGCGCGTTGATGGCTTTGCGTCATCGCGAGGTCAACGGTGGACTCGGCCAAGTGGTCGATGTGGCGCTGTACGAAGCGATCTTCGCCATGATGGAAAGCATGGTGCCGGAGTTCGATGTGTTCGGATTCATTCGTGAGCGCACCGGCAACATCATGCCAGGCATCACACCCTCCTCGATCCACACCAGCGCCGACGGCAAGCATGTGCAGATCGGTGCCAACGGCGATGCGATCTTCAAGCGCTTCATGCTGATCATCGGTCGTGAGGATCTGGCCAATGACCCGACACTGGCCAGCAATGACGGGCGCGACAGCCGCCGCGACGAGCTGTACGGCGTGATCGATCGCTGGGTCAATTCGCTGCCGCTGCAAACCGTGCTTGATCTGCTGAACCAGGCCGAAGTGCCGGTCAGCCGAATCTTCAGCGCCGAAGACATGTTCAACGATCCGCAGTACCTGGCCCGGGAAATGTTCCTGCACGCCAAACTGCCGGACGGCAAACCTTTCAAGATGCCCGGCATCGTGCCGAAACTCTCTGAGACACCCGGCACGTCCGAATGGGTCGGACCGCAGCTCGGTGAACACAATGCGCAGGTACTCCACGATCTTGGCTACGACGAGAAGCAGATCGCCAGGCTGCGCGAAGACGGAGCCATCTGAGCTGAAACGCCGGCAGGCCTCAGCCTCCAACCGCGCCCGCCACTGGTGGACGTGGCGGCTGTTCGGCCTGCTTTTTCTGCTGGTGCTGCCAGCCTGGGCGCAGGCCAAGCCAACGCTGATCTGGCTGTTGCGCGACCTGCCGCCGCTGACCATTCTCGAAGGCCCGAAAAAGGGCCAGGGCGTCATCGATCAACTGATGCCGATGCTGATAGCCGGCATGCCGCAATACGAACACACCCTGATGCGGGTCAACCGCGCCCGGGGCCTCCAGATGCTCCATGAACATCCGTTTGCCTGCGATCCGTCGTTGCTCTGGAACAGGGAGCGGGCGCAGTGGATTGCATTCTCCATCCCTGCTTTTCGCGCAGTCAGCAATGGTCTGGTGGTTCGTCGCAAAGATCGCGAAATGCTGGAGCCTTTTCTGGTCGAAGAGCAAGTCGATCTGTCGGCGTACCTGGCCAACGGCGAGAGAAAAGTCGGGGTGGTGGCCGAGCGCAGTTATGGCGAATACGTCGACAAGCTGCTGCGCCAGGCACCCAGTGGCTCGCTGACGCCGCACTATGGCAACGATGCCCTTAGCAGTCTGCTGTCGATGCAGCGACTGGGTCGGCTGCAAGCGGTGCTGGGTTACTGGCCGGAAATCCGCTACCAGGCGCGTCAGGTTCAGATCGCCGAAGACGAGCTGGAGTTTTTCCCCGTTCACGGTGCGGAAAAATACATCTCGAGCCATGTCGGCTGCACCGACACCACCCAGGGTCGCCAGGCGATCCGCGAAATCGATCAACTGCTGCGCACCCTGCCCCACGAACACCTGAACCAGCTCTACGCCCAGTGGCTCGACCCTGAAATGCGCCCGGACTACCTGGAGCAGGCACGGACTTTCTTCCAGCAGCAGGCCGCGCAGTAGATTCCGGGCAAAAAGAAACCCCGAGAAGTGGGGAGACGACTCGGGGTTAAACGTGGTCTGTATCAAAGACCCGTAGCAGCAAGCGACAAGCACCGGAGCACAATGCTTGATCCTACTGTTATGGGGTCTGACTGACCTGGATGCAGGAAGGTTCCCACAAAAAAACCAATCAGTTTCAGAGCACCGGGCGCTTGTCGCGGGCAACGTTGCGCAATGCAGCGATCACACAGGGTTCCAGCCGGCCTTCGGCGATCAGGATGTCGCGATGCAAGCCATCGACCACATCCGTCAGCTGGCGCTTGTCGCTCAACTGCGCCCGATTGAATTCTCGTTCCACCACGATGGCGCCACTGCCGTTCTTCAGTGTCACCAGGCATTCGCCCTGCAGACCGCGAGGGGTCAGCGTTACCTGATACGGGCTCAGAGCCTCACCGAGCAATAGACTGATACTTTCCATCTCGATCTCCACTCAATAGTCCGAAAACATTGTGCCTGGGGCGTGTCCACAGTAAATGACCACCGGCCCGAGAAGAAAGTTCTGCATATCGGCGACCTCTGCGGGAGCGTCACCGACCTGTCGGAGCATGCATGGAGAAGATGACAGAAAAATAACCGATGGTTTCAGGCGCTGACCGAACGTCGGGGCGACGACAGATAGCGATCGAGCAGATTGCGCATCAGCACCGCCGAAACCGGCGTGTACAGTCGGCCCAGGAGCTGTACCCCGCTCTCATCCAATAAAGATTCCAGGTCGGCCAGTACGCTGGGAGCGACCACACCCAGCAGAATCAACGATCGAGCATCCCGTCGGGCAACCAGATGGTTGATCAGTGCCAGCCCCTCACCATTTTTGAGCTGCGGATTGCAAATGGCGATATCGACAGCCCCCCGACGATCCAGCGAGCGCTTTGCCGCTCCCAGCGAAGGCGCGGTCAACACGTCGTAGATTCCAATGGCGTTGAGCATCTGGTGCAACGCCATCAGTTGAAACGGGTCGGGTTCGAGAAGCAGGATTTTGAGCGAGCGCATTGGACGACCTCTTGCAAGACAATCGCGGTTTCTCGCCGCAGTGGCTTGTCACTCTAGGGCAGTCGTCCTAAGCCTCCCATCAGAAAAGTAGCCAGGCTTTATAGGACATTTCCTATCTTCAACGCAGACATCGACACCCGCTATCGGTCTGCCTTTGAATGATGTCCGTCCACCCCCCCAGCAAACCGCGCAGCGCACCATCGGCACCGTAAAAAGGCACCGTCCACTGATAGACCTGCCGCGAACCGCCCTTGAACATCAGCTGTCGCCTGCTGAAGCGCGTCTTGCGCGTGCGCAGTTGCGCCATGAACTCATCATGAAGCATCAATGCCGTGGCTTGCGGAAGCACGTCGAGCTCACACAACGTCCGTCCCTTCACCTGTTCAAGACGCACGCCGAGCGCCTCTTCATAACTGCGATTGCACATGATCAGACGCCCCTGCAGGTCACGTACGAACACCGGGTCTGGCAAGGCATCGATCAACGCATGCTGAAAAGCCAGTTGATCGCCCAGATCCTTCTCCACCTTACGTCGCTGCTTGATCTCGACAGCGAGACGGCGACTCCATAGCAGCAAAAACAGGCCGAACACGCCGAGTACGCCCATGCCCCAGCATCCCCACTTGATCACCAGCGTCCCGAGCGAGGGCGCTGGAGCAGGGGAAATCCCGTCCAGCCATTTCATCCGCATGGCACGCAATTCGGCTGCCGAGAAGGCCCCGAGGGCTTTGTTGAGAATGCTCAGCAACTCAGGCAAGCCCTTGCGCACTGCCAGATGATCCGCCTCCCACTTGCCCTCCACCAGACCTCCGACCTTGAGCAGGCCCGATGGAAACAATTGCGCACCCATTTCGTTTTCAATCGTGGCGTATGCCTCGCCACTCTCCACCAGCGCCCGGGCCTCGGCATAGGTTTTGACCGAACGTATTTCAATCAGCGGATGCTCGCGTCGGATAATGTCCTCCAGTGCATGCCTGGCCGGCAGCACCAGAACCCGTTTCTCCAACTCTTCAAGCGACTGCACCGCCGGCAAACCTGCCCGCCCGACGAATACCCACCCCGCTCCCCCGAAGGCATGGCTGAAATCGAGAAACTGCTTGCGCTCCTCGTTCATCGCCAGCGTGGTACTGATGTCGGCGACGCCACTTTCGAGCCGCTCCAGCATATGGTTGGTGGAGAACGACTCGTGATGCACGAACTGCAAACCGGTCATGGCGCTGATGTGCTTGAGCACATCGTTGTTCAGGCCGGTCCACTGACCGTGTTCGTCCTGAAACAGATACAAGGGATACTGCACCGAGGCGACTGTCACCCTGGGGTTTTCACGAATCCACTGTTGCTCCTGCGCGTCCAGCTCAATGGGCTGGATGTTCAACTCTGCCCCTTCTGAATGCATCGTCAGATGGGCCGCTTCGGTCAATTGCAGAACCCCCGACAGCCCCAATAAAAACAACCAGCTCAGCGCTGGCCTCAATCCTGAATAAAACCGCATTGCCACATCCTTCGTCATCGACTCGCCCGTCCTTCGTGGGCGAAACACGCGCAGTGTGGCATGCAAAAACAAGAAAGCCCGTCAGGAGACGGGCTTCAAAATGTGACAGCTTTCAGGGCTTAAAGCGGCTTGCCGCGATTGCCATGCTGGCTGACAAAGGCTTGCACGGCTTTCAGCTCGTTTGCCAGAACGGTGCAGCGCTCTTCTCTCTCAAACAAATCAGAAAGGTGTGCAGGCAGTTCGAGAGCTTTTCCTACGCCGGCTTTCTCCACCGCGTCCGGGAACTTGACCGGATGCGCCGTACCCAGGATCACCATCGGGATATCCAGGCTGCGACGGCATTCGCGAGCGGCTTTTACGCCGATGGCGGTGTGCGGATCCAGCACTTCACCGGTCTGCTCGTAGACTTCGGCGATGGTTTCGCAGGTTTGCGCATCGTCCACGGCCAGCGAGTCGAACAGTTTGCGGGCTTCGGTCCAGCGTTCCTGTTCAACGCTGAAACCGCCGCCCTGCTTGAACGAGTCCATCAGCCCGGCAATCGCCGCGCCGTTGCGACCGTGCAGGTCGAACAGCAGGCGTTCGAAGTTCGACGAAACCATGATGTCCATCGACGGCGACAGCGTGGCGTGCAGGGTTTCCTTGACGTACTGGTTGCCGCTCATGAAGCGGTGCAGGATGTCGTTACGGTTGGTGGCGACGATCAACTGGTTGATCGGCAGGCCCATATTGCGGGCCAGGTAACCGGCGAAGATGTCGCCGAAATTGCCGGTCGGTACCGAGAACGACACCGAACGAGCCGGGCCGCCCAGTTGCAGCGCTGCGTGGAAGTAGTAAACGATCTGGGCCATGATCCGCGCCCAGTTGATCGAGTTCACCGCCACCAGGCGCGTGCCCTTGAGGAAGCTCTGGTCGGCGAAGCTGGCCTTGACCATTTCCTGGCAGTCATCGAAGTTGCCTTCGATGGCGATGTTGTGGATGTTCTCGCCGAGGATGGTGGTCATCTGCCGACGCTGCACTTCGGACACACGGTTGTGCGGGTGCAGGATGAAAATGTCGACGTTTTCGCAGTGCTTGCAGCCTTCGATGGCGGCCGAGCCAGTGTCACCGGAGGTGGCGCCGACGATGACAACGCGCTCGCCGCGCTTTTCCAGCACGTAGTCGAGCAAACGACCGAGCAGTTGCAGGGCGAAGTCCTTGAACGCCAGGGTCGGGCCGTGGAACAGCTCCATGACCCATTCGTTGCCGTTCAACTGACGCAGTGGCGCAACCGCGTTGTGGGCGAACACACCGTAGGTTTCTTCGAGAATCCTTTTGAAATCGGCGTCCGGAATGCTGCCGGTGACGAACGGGCGCATGACGCGGAAAGCCAGCTCGTGATACGGCAGGCCGGCCCAGGAAGCGATTTCTTCCTGAGTGAAACGTGGCAGGTTTTCCGGGACGTATAGACCGCCGTCGGTGGCAAGACCGGCCAGCAGGACGTCTTCGAAATTCAGGGCCGGTGCCTGGCCGCGGGTACTGATGTAACGCATGACTGACTCCAATGGACAGTGTTCACAACACCGGGCCCGCAGACGGGCCCGGTGAAGGAGATCGGCTTAGTTCAAGTGCTCGACACGGATCCGCACGACCGGACCGACAACACCCGCCAGGGCTTCAAGGGCGGCGATCGCATCGTTGATGTGCTGTTCCAGCACGCGGTGCGTCAGCAGGATCATCGGCACCAGACCGTCGTGTTCCTCGACTTCCTTCTGCATGATCGACTCGATGTTGATGCCGCGCTCCGAGAGGATGCTCGCCACCTGAGCGAGTACGCCCGGATGGTCCTTGGCCTGGATGCGCAGGTAGTAGGCGCTTTCGCAGGCTTCGATCGGCAGGATCGGATGGGCCGACAGCGAGTCCGGCTGGAAGGCCAGATGCGGCACGCGGTTTTCCGGGTCAGAGGTCATGGCGCGAACCACGTCCACCAGATCGGCGATCACCGACGACGCGGTCGGCTCCATGCCGGCGCCGGCGCCGTAGAACAGGGTCGAACCGGCAGCGTCACCGTTGACCATTACCGCGTTCATCACACCGTTGACGTTGGCGATCAGGCGATCGGCCGGGATCAGCGTCGGGTGCACGCGCAGCTCGATACCGGCGGCGGTGCTGCGTGCCACGCCCAGGTGCTTGATGCGGTAGCCCAGCGCTTCGGCGTAGTTCACGTCGGCGGTGGTCAGCTTGGTGATGCCTTCGGTGTAGGCCTTGTCGAACTGCAGCGGAACACCGAACGCGATGGACGCCAGGATTGTCAGCTTGTGCGCGGCGTCGATGCCTTCGACGTCGAAGGTCGGATCGGCTTCGGCGTAACCCAGCGCCTGCGCTTCGGCCAGCACGTCTTCGAAGGTGCGACCCTTCTCGCGCATTTCGGTGAGGATGAAGTTGCCGGTGCCGTTGATGATCCCGGCGACCCAGTTGATACGGTTGGCGGACAGGCCTTCACGGATCGCCTTGATCACCGGAATGCCGCCGGCTACCGCCGCTTCGAACGCCACGATCACGCCTTTCTCGCGGGCCTTGGCGAAAATTTCATTACCGTGAACGGCAATCAGAGCCTTGTTCGCGGTGACCACATGCTTGCCATTCTCGATGGCCTTGAGTACCAGCTCGCGGGCAACGGTGTAGCCGCCCATCAGCTCTATGACGATGTCGATCTCAGGGTTCGTGGCCACTTCGAAGACATCGTTGGTAATCGCAATACCGGTCGTCTGGAACTGAGGCTTTGGCGTGCGCATGGCAATTTGTGCCACTTCGATTCCACGCCCGGCACGACGAGCAATTTCCTCGGCGTTGCGCTGAAGTACGTTGAAGGTTCCGCCACCGACGGTCCCTAACCCACAGATGCCTACTTTGACCGGTTTCACTGTGAACTCCCCATAAAACGGCCGACGCGAGGCCGGCCGTGAAAACAACCGCGCAATCGCGGCTCTCTATTGATGGCCCGGCCATGTTGCCGCCGGGCCACGCTCGTCACGCCTTGGCGCGACGATGCGAATTACTTCGCGCCCAGCGCCAGTTTGGCGACTTGTGGCGCAGGCTGGTAGCCCGGAATGACTTGTCCGTCAGCCAAAACGATGGCCGGCGTGCCGTTCACGCCGATCGACTGACCGAGGGCGAACTGTTTGGAAACCGGGTTCTCGCACTTGGCGGCCTTGATTTCCTTGCCATCGACCATTTTGTCCATGGCCGCTTTCTTGTCTTTCGAGCACCACACGGCTTGCAGTTGCTCGTCACCCGGCGAGCCCAGGCCCTGGCGCGGGAACGCCACATAGCGCACTTCGATGCCGCGCTTGTTCAGCTCAGGCACTTCGGCGTGCAGCTTGTGGCAGTACGGGCAAGTGGTGTCGGTGAACACTGTAATGTGCGACTTGGTCTCGCCCACGGCCGGGTAAACCACGGTCTCGGCGACCGGAATCCCGTTGATCAGTTTGGAAATGCCCAGGCGTTCGGTCTTCTCGGTCAGGTTGACCGGTTTGCCGTCCTTGAGCTGGAACATGTAGCCCTGAACGATGTACTGGCCGTCGGCGCTGGCGTAGAGCACGCGGCTGCCCTTGAGCTTGACTTCGTACAGGCCCGGCAGCGGGCTGGCGGTGATGGTGTCCACCGGAACGTCGAGCTGGAGGTTTTCCAGGCTCTGGCGGATGGCTTTGTCGGCCGCATCATCGGCGACGGCAAAGGTGCTGACCAACGCAATGGCTGCGGCGGCGAAAATCTGGGTCAGACGCATGTGAACTCCTGAAGGCGGACAAATGGAACGATCAGAACGCCCGTGCCGGAACACCGGGTCATAACCGTCCATCGTGCAAACCGGCAAAGCCTACCACATAAGGCTCCCGTGGCCGAATGCGCCTGTCGCAAGGCAGAACGCTCAACCGCGAGGGTGATGCTTGGCATGCAGATCCTGCAACCGCGCACGGGCGACGTGCGTGTAGATCTGCGTGGTCGACAGGTCGCTGTGGCCCAGCAGCATCTGCACCACCCGCAAGTCGGCGCCATGGTTGAGCAGGTGCGTGGCGAAGGCGTGACGCAGAGTATGCGGCGACAGCGACTTGCCGATCCCGGCGACCTTGGCCTGATGCTTGATGCGGTGCCAGAAGGTCTGCCTGGTCATCTGTTCGCCGCGCTGACTGGGGAACAGCACATCGCTGGGGCGCCCGCCCAGCAGTTCGCTGCGACCATCGCGCAGATAACGCTCTACCCAGACAATTGCTTCCTCGCCCATCGGCACCAAGCGTTCCTTGCTGCCCTTACCCATAACCCGCAACACGCCCTGGCGCAGGTTGACCTGCTCCAGGGTCAGGCTGATCAGCTCGGTCACTCGCAAGCCGCAGGCGTAAAGGACTTCGAGCATGGCACGATCACGCTGCCCGATGGCTTCGCTCAAGTCTGGCGCCTTCAGCAGCGCTTCGACGTCAGCTTCCGACAGGGATTTGGGCAACGGCCGGCCAAGTTGCGGCATGTCGACACGCAAGGTCGGGTCGACCGAGATCAGTTTTTCCCGCAGCAAATAGCGATAAAAGCCACGCACGCCCGAGAGAAATCTCGCGGTGGAACGGGGTTTGTAGTTCTGCTCCAGACGCCAGGCCAGGTGATCGAGGATCAACTCGCGACCCGCGTTGATCAATTCGAGGTTTTTCTCCTGCAGCCAGCCGTTGAACAGCGCCAGATCGCTGCGATAGGCATCACGGGTGTTGTCGGACAGGCCTTTCTCCAGCCACAGGGCATCGAGGAATTGGTCAATCAGCGGGTGGTCGATGGCAGACATGGGCACTCTGGGCGCGCCGGCACAGGCACGACGCGCAAATAAACAGTGAACGGTTGAAAGGCTCGCTAGTCTTTCATAGCCCGCTATTTCAAGGAACAGGGAGCTTCAATGAACGAGCAGCAAATCCTCTTGGCCTTCGGCGGTATCGGTGCTGCCGCTCTGGGCTGTCAATGGCTGGCGTGGCGGCTGAAGTTGCCGGCGATTCTGTTTCTGCTGCTGACCGGCATTCTCGCCGGCCCCGTGCTGGGCTGGCTCGACCCGCAGGAAATGTTCGGTCCGCTGCTGATGCCACTGGTGTCACTGGCAGTGGCGCTGATCCTGTTCGAGGGCAGTCTGACCCTGCACCTGTCGGAGTGGCGCGAGATCGGCAGCGTCGTGCATCGGCTGGTGACCCTCGGCGCGCTCTCGACCTGGACAGTGATTGCGGTGGCGACCCACTGGCTGCTGGGCTTCGACTGGCTGCTCGCCATCCTGTTCGGCAGCCTGACGCTGGTTACCGGGCCGACCGTGATCGTGCCGATGCTGCGCGTGGTACGACCGAAGGCTTCGATCGCCAACATCCTGCGCTGGGAAGGGATTGTGATCGACCCGATCGGCGCGCTGCTCGCGGTGGTGGTCTACAGCTTCATCATTGCCCGGACCGAAGGCCATGGCCTGGAACAGAGCCTGCTTACGTTCGGCGGGGTGATTGTCTGCGGCAGCGCGTTCGGCATCGCCGGTGGCTGGCTGCTCGGTACGATCATTCGGCGTCAATGGCTGCCGGAGTATTTGCACAATCTGGCATCGCTCGCCGCCGTACTGGGGATATTCATCGCCGCCAACCAGACCATGCACGAATCCGGGCTGCTGGCGGTGACGCTGATGGGCATGTGGCTGGCGAACATGAAAGGCGTGGATGTACGGCACATTCTGCACTTCAAGGAAAACCTCAGTGTGCTGCTGATTTCCGGTTTGTTCATTCTGCTGGCGGCGCGGCTGGACCTGAACGCGCTGATCGGTCTCGGGCCACTGGTGCTGATTCTGTTGTTGGTGATCCAGCTGATCGCCCGACCACTGAACGTCGTCTTGAGTACCGCCGGTTCGAGCCTGAGTTGGCGTGAGCGTGCATTGTTGTGCTGGATCGCCCCGCGCGGGATCGTCGCGGCGGCAGTCTCGGCGATCTTTGCGATTCGCCTGGATGCTGCCGGCCATGAAGGTGCGCTGTTGCTGGTGCCGCTGACCTTCGCCGTGATCATCGGCACCGTCGTGCTGCAAAGCGCGACTGCCCGGCCACTGGCACGTCTGTTGAAGGTGGCGGAACCGGCACCCAGCGGCTTCCTGATCGTTGGTGCAAACGGCCCGGCGCGCCTGCTCGGCAAGTCGCTGCAACAACTGGGCAGCCGGGTGTTGCTCACCGACTCAAGCTGGGAAAACATTCGGGCGGCGCGCATGGATGGTTTGCCGACCTACTTCGGTAATCCGGCCTCGCAGCACGCGGATGCGCATCTGGATCTGGTGGGGCTGGGACATTTGCTGGCGCTGTCACCGTCCGGCGAACTCAATACGCTGGCAGCCATGCGTTTTCGACATGACTTTGGCCATCAGCGCCTGTTCGGACTGGCCAGCGGTCATGAAAGCCGGCGCAGCGACAAGCATCGCGCCAGCCTGGAGCATCGTGGCAATCAACTGGGAAGCGAAGCGCTGACTTACGCCAGGCTGGCCAGCCAGTTGGGCCAGGGCGCCGATCTGTACAGCACGACGCTGACGGACGGGTTTGGCTGGGACGAGTACCGGGCGCTGCATGGCAACCGCGCGACACTGCTGTTCATGCGCGATGACAGTGGCTGGGTGCATGTGGTGACGCCGGAAACCGTGCTGAAACCGGGGCCGGGGTGGACGTTGCTGGCGTTGATTCAGCCTGAGATTAGCGGCGGCGCATAAATCCAATCGCGGGCAAGCCCGCTCCCACAGGGTTCGTGTCGAGCACAACACCAGCAGGCAACACAAAATCTGTGGGGGCGGGCTTGCCCGCGAATGCCGCGGTTCGGTGCCGGATCAGGCCGCGAAGCCCGGCAACACGGGCACCGGCCGCTTGTCATCATCAATCGCAACAAAGCTGAACTGCCCGTGAATGGCTTTCTCACGCCCGTCGCAGCTCATGCTTTCAACGAACACTTCCACCTCGACCTTGAGGCTGGTGTTGCCGACCTTGATCACCAGCCCGACCAGCTCGACGATGGAACCTGCCGGGATCGCATGGTTGAAATCGATCCGGTCGGTGGAGACCGTCACCAGCGGCAGACGGCAGAAACGCGTGGCAGTGATGAACGACACTTCATCCATCCAGGCCAGCGCGGTGCCGCCGAACAGGGTGTTGTGGTGATTGGTGGTCGGCGGGAAGACCGCCTTGGTCACGCGGGTCACCGAGAGTTCGGTACGGCGTTCGATTTCTTGCTCGCGAGATGTCATGGATACGGCCTGAAGCGATGGTGCTGTGGATAAATTGCGGACAACAAAAAAGCAGCCCGTAGGCTGCTTTTTTCTGCATCGGAAGCTGGACTTAAGCCAGTTTTTCCTTGATGCGAGCTGCTTTACCCGACAGGTCGCGCAGGTAGTACAGCTTGGCTTTACGTACGTCACCGCGACGTTTGACAGCCATGCTGTCGATCTGCGGGGAGTAGGTCTGGAAAGTACGTTCTACGCCAACACCGTTGGAGATTTTACGAACGGTGAACGCACTGTTCACGCCGCGGTTACGCTTGGCGATTACAACGCCTTCGAACGCTTGCAGACGGGAACGATCGCCTTCCTTCACTTTCACCTGAACGACAATGGTGTCGCCCGGGGCAAAGGCCGGGATCTCTTTGGTCATCTGCTCTGCTTCGAGTGCAAGGATGATTTTGTTGGTCATGCTGTGCTCCTAAGGTAAATCGTCGGATCTACCATCGATACGTTGTTAACTATCGTCCCGCTCGCGGATGTATTCCTCGAGCAGCTTCTTCTCTTCTCCAGAAAGCGAGCGGCTTTCCAGAAGATCGGCGCGTCGTTCATAGGTCCGACCAAGGGACTGCTGTAAACGCCAACGCCGGATGTGTGCGTGATTGCCACTTAGCAATACGTCGGGAACACGCTGATCCGCATACACCTCCGGTCGGGTGTAGTGCGGGCAATCCAGCAAACCATCCGTGAAGGAATCTTCCTCCGCGGAGTCCGCATGCCCTAAAGCTCCGGGCAGCAGTCGTGTAACCGCATCTATCAGGACCATCGCCGGCAGCTCGCCGCCAGACAGGACATAGTCCCCAATCGACCACTCTTCATCGACATGAGCATCAATAAAACGCTCGTCAATGCCTTCATAGCGACCGGCAATCAGGATCAATGCATCCGATTTCGCCAGTTCGCGTACCGCCGACTGAGTCAGTTGACGGCCTTGGGGGGACAGGTAAATCACCTTCGCCGCCTCCCCGGCTGCTGCCTTGGCCTGAACCAGAGCATCTTCCAGGGGCTTGATCTTCATCACCATGCCCGGACCACCGCCAAACGGGCGATCGTCCACAGTGTGATGCCGATCCGTCGTGTAATCCCGCGGATTCCAACAGGTCAGCTGCAAGAGCCCCTGTTTGACCGCTCGACTGGTGATGCCGTAGTCGCCGATGGCGGAAAACATCTCGGGAAACAAACTGATCACTTCTACGCGCAAGTTAGCCACGCTTAGAAGTCCGCGTCCCAATCCACCTTCATCTCGCCCGCTGCGAGGTCGACGGCCAACACGCATTGCTCCGTATAGGGCAACAGGCGTTCGCGATCATCCAGGCTGCCAGCGCAAGGCTTGACTACCATTACATCATTGGCGCCGGTTTCCAGAAGATGATCGATTTTCCCGAGCAGTTGCCCAAGTGTGTCGATGACCTTCAGACCTTCCAGCTGGTACCAGTAGTACTCGCCTTCGGTCAATTCAGCGAACAGGCTGCGCGGCACGCAGATCTCGTAACCGGCCAGAAGACGAGCTTCTTCACGATCATCAAGACCCTTGAGCTTTGCGACCAGGAACTTGTCGCTCCCGCGTCCACTGACCAGCTCGACCTGTTTGACATTGCCTTCGCGCTTGAGCGTCCAGGTTTTGTACTGCAACAGGTTTTCAGTCGGATCAGTAAAGGAATAAACCTTCACTTCGCCGCGAACGCCGTGAACAGAATAAATTTTGCCAATAACGATCAAATCATCGGCAACAGCAGGCGTCGCGTTCATATTGCTCAGGCCGCAGCCTTAGCCGATTCCTTCAGCAACTGAGCAACACGCTCAGAAGGCTGTGCACCAACGCTCAGCCAGTAGGCTACGCGCTCTTGGTTCACGGACAGACGAACTTCCTGACCACGGGCAACAGGGTTGAAGAAACCAACCTGTTCTTTGTGGGAACCGTCACGCGGGTTGCGGGAGTCGGTTACGGTCAGGTGGTAAAACGGGCGCTTTTTGGAGCCGCCAAGGGCAAGACGGATTGTTAGCATGTGAACATCGTTCCTGTAGTCGGTGCTGCAAATCTAAATGCACAGCGGGCATGGGTGCCCGAAAGGCCGCATATTCTAAGGAATATCCGGACTTTTGCAAATGACTTTTTCCGGCGCCTATGGCATGCCGTGCTGATTTGCGGTAGAGCCGTCAATGAAAACGGCCAGTCAGCTCCCGCCGAATGCGGGTTTGCTGTTGATCCCGCGTCCTTGCGGGGTCTGCGCCGGTACGACGACCGGCGAGTTCTTTTACAGTTTTGGCATGCCGCCGCCGGGCAACATACCGCCCATGCCGCGCATCATTTTCGCCATTCCGCCCTTGGCGGAGAATTTCTTCATCATCTTCTGCATCTGCTTGTGCTGCTTGATCAAGCGACCGATGTCCTGCACCTGGGTGCCGGAGCCCATGGCGATCCGGCGCTTGCGCGAGCCACTGATCAGCTCGGGGTCGCGGCGCTCGGCCGGGGTCATGGAGTTGATGATGGCCTCCATCTGCTTGAACTGCTTCTCTGCCGCACTCTGGGCATTGCCCATCTGCGACAGGTTGACGCCACCGATGCTCGGCAGCTTGTCCATGAGGCCGCCGAGGCCGCCCATGTTCTTCATCTGTTGCAGCTGATCGCGGAAGTCTTCGAGGTCGAAGCCCTTGCCCTTCTTCAGTTTCTTGGCCAGTTTGTCGGCCTTGTCCTTGTCGAGGGTCGCTTCAGCCTGTTCGATCAGGCTGAGCACGTCGCCCATGCCGAGGATCCGCGAGGCGATACGCTCAGGGTGGAACGGGTCGAGGGCTTCGGTCTTCTCGCCCATACCGATGAACTTGATCGGCTTGCCGGTGATGGCACGCACGGAAAGCGCGGCACCGCCACGGGCATCACCGTCGACCTTGGTCAGGATCACGCCGGTCAGCGGCAATGCATCGCCGAAGGCCTTGGCCGTATTGGCGGCGTCCTGGCCGGTCATGGCGTCGACCACGAACAGGGTTTCGACCGGGTTGATCGCGGCATGCAGCGCCTTGATCTCGCCCATCATCTCTTCGTCGATGTGCAGACGACCGGCGGTATCGACGATGACCACGTCGATGAATTTCAGTTTTGCTTCTTTAATAGCCGCGTTGGCGATGTCGACCGGCTTCTGGCTCAGGTCGGACGGGAAGAACGTCACGCCGATGTCGTTGGCCAGGGTTTCCAGCTGTTTAATAGCAGCAGGACGATAGATGTCCGCCGACACGACCATGACCGACTTCTTCTTGCGCTCTTTAAGGAAGCGCGCCAGCTTGCCGGCGGTAGTGGTTTTACCGGCACCCTGCAGACCGGCCATCAGGATGACGGCAGGCGGCACGGCGCTCAGGTTCAGGTCTTCGTTGGCCGCGCCCATCAGGCTTTCGAGTTCGGCCTGGACGATCTTCACGAACGCCTGGCCCGGCGTCAGGCTGCGCGACACCTCGGTGCCGACAGCGCGTTCCTTGACCGAATTGACGAAGTCCTTGACCACCGGCAGGGCAACGTCGGCTTCGAGCAACGCCATGCGCACTTCACGCAGGGTGTCTTTAATGTTGTCTTCAGTCAGTTTCGCCTTGCCGGTGACATGGCGCAGCGTCTGCGAGAGACGGTCGGTTAAGTTTTCAAACATTGCGCGATCCTTTCAGGCCCTGTGTAGACCGGGATAATGGCGGCCCGGACCGGAATCAACATGTACTCGGCGAGCCTGCGGCGTGGGCAGGTCGCGGATTATAGCGAAGACTGCGTCTGGCGGACACCTCGCTGTCAGCTTGCCGGTCTTTCGTGCGATGACCGTTCTATGCCAAACTCAGCGCCTTTCGGGCTTGCCTAACAGGATTTATGCTCCCCTTGTCACCGAGTTTGCTGACCACCCTCGCCGCCGCCCTTCTCTATGCCGCTGCGACCCTTTATCAGGGCACCCGCCTGGCCACTGGCGCCAAGGCCAACAAGCGCCTGCTGGTCACGCTTGGCGTGCTCGCCGTGCTGGCCCACAGTGCCAGCCTGCTGACTCATCTGCTGACGCCGATCGGTCTGGGCCTGGACTTCTTCAGTGCGTCGAGCCTGATTGCCGCAGCGGTCATTGCCCTGACCCTGCTGGCCTGCTCGCGGATCCCGGTGGAAAACCTGCTGGTCCTGCTGTTCCCGCTGGGGGCGATCACCGTGTTGCTGGCGCAGTTCGCGCCGACCGGCACCGTGCAAATCATCGATGAAGAGCCGGGCATCCTTGCGCACATCCTGCTATCGATCCTCGCCTACGGCATGTTCACCATCGCAGTGTTCCAGGCCTTGTTGCTGCTGGTGCAGGATCACCAGCTCAAGAACAAGCACCCATCCGGGCTGATCAAGAACTTCCCGCCGCTGCAAACCATGGAAAGCCTGCTGTTCGGCTTCCTCTGGGCCGGCTGGACGCTGCTGTCGCTGTCGCTGATTTCCGGCTGGCTGTTCGTCGAGAACCTGTTTGCCCAGCACCTGGTACACAAGACCCTGCTCGCTTGCCTGGCCTGGATCGTGTTCAGCGTGCTGTTGTGGGGCCGCAACCGCCTGGGCTGGCGTGGCCATAAAGCGATCCGCTGGACCCTCGCCGGTTTCTGTCTGCTGATGTTGGCGTATTTCGGCAGCAAACTGGTCCGTGAATACATCCTGCACATCTGACGGGCGGCATAAATGGACGGTTTGCCCATAGGGCCGATGCTCGCGGTATTTGTCCTGCTGATTCTCTGGTCGGGGCTGTTTACCGCCATCGAAGTCGCGCAACAGCATCTGCTGGCACAGCGCACCGCATCGCGCGCCAGTGACAAACCACTGGCGAAATTCAGCTTCCCGCTCGACAGCCTGATCCTGTGCAACACCCTGTGCCGCGCCCTCGCCGTGGTGCTTGCCACGCTACTGGCGATTTTCCTCTGTGAAGAAAACGGCCCCTGGGCAGCCACTCTGGGTGCCGGCGCCGTCCTGCTGGTGTTCGCCGACTATTTCCCGCGCACCCTTGCCCAACGTTATCCGGACGCCGTGCTGTCATTCGGCAACACGTTGCTGGCAGTGCCGCTGAAAGTGATCTATCCGCTCGCATGGCTGCTGAGCAGCATCAGTGGTTTGCTGCTGCGTCCGCTGGTGCGCAAGCAGCAGGTCGTGCAACAGAGCGAAGACGACGTCCCGCCGGAACGCCATGACGACCCGGAACATCCGTCACGCACGCACCCGGTTTCCGGTATCCACGCACTGGACAACATCACGGTCAACGACATCCTGGTGCCGCGCAGTGACGTCGACGGCATCAATCTCGACGATCCGATCGAAGAGATCATCGAGCAGTTGCGCCACAACAAGCGCACGCGCCTGCCGGTTTTTCACAGCGACATCAACCAGGTCGAGGCCGTCCTCAATACCCGGCAGGTCCGTCATTTGCTGGACAATCAAGCCCTGACCCGGGAAGCGCTGCTGGCCGCCAGCTACGAGCCTTATTTCGTACCGGAAAGCACGCCGCTGCAACTGCAGCTGCTGAACTTCCACAAGCAGCAGCGTCGTCTGGGCATGGTGGTGGACGAGTACGGCGAAGTGCTGGGGATCGTCACCCTGGAAGACATTCTCGAAGAAATCGTCGGCGAATTCGAAAGCGAGCACAGCCTCGACAATCCGCATATCCATCCGCAGGCCGATGGCCGCATGGTGATCGATGGCGCGGCGTCGATCCGCGAACTGAACAAATGCCTGGGCTGGCACCTGCCCAGCGACGGCCCCCGGACTCTCAATGGCCTGGTGACCGAAGCGCTGGAAACCATCCCGGAAAGCGCGGTCTGCCTGAAGATCGGCCGCTACCGGCTGGAGATTCTCGAAACCGAGGAGAACCGGGTGAGCAAGGTCCTGATCTGGCATACCACTTCGGCCCCGGCGCTGGCCACGGCGCGCTAGACAGCCCCTTGTTCAATCGTTAGCCACCTTCCTATAATCGCGGTGCTTACCCAAGCCCCGCCGAACCGCGTGCTTACCCCGCACCCGACAGGTTCCGGCCGGTTCATCGCCGCTTTCCGCATCACACCGACGACTGTTCCTACCTGAAACAGCGCTCGCGCCCTATCCCACATCCCCGGGTAGTCGACCATAATAATTCGCTCCAACGGAGCTCATGACTGTCAGGGATCACCGCATGACGACCAGCACAGCTTACAGCGACACCACGCCTGCCCAACCGGCCAACTCCACCACCCGGGTGGCCACCGCGAGCTTCATCGGCACGGCCATCGAGTTCTACGATTTCTACGTCTATGCTACCGCCGCCGCACTGGTGATCGGGCCGGTATTCTTTCCGCAGACATCCGGCACCGCGCAGATGCTCTCGGCCTTCCTCACCTTTGGTATCGCCTTCCTCGCCCGCCCGCTGGGTTCGGCGCTGTTCGGCCATTTCGGCGACCGGATCGGGCGCAAGTCCACACTGGTGGCTTCCCTGCTGCTGATGGGTGTCTGCACCACGCTGATCGGCGTGCTGCCAGGTTACGACAGCATTGGGGCGTGGGCACCGATCCTGTTGTGTGTGCTGCGCTTCGGCCAAGGCCTCGGACTGGGCGGAGAATGGGGGGGCGCGGCATTGTTGGCCACCGAAAACGCGCCAAAGGGCAAGCGGGCGTGGTTCGGCATGTTCCCGCAGTTGGGCCCTTCGATCGGCTTTCTGGCAGCCAACGGCCTGTTCCTGACGCTGGCCATGACGCTCAATGACGAACAGTTCCGCAGTTGGGGCTGGCGGATTCCGTTCCTGCTCAGTGCGGTACTGGTGATGGTCGGGCTGTATGTGCGCCTCAAACTCCACGAAACGCCAGTATTCGCCAACGCCATCGCCCGTCAGGAGCGGGTGAAAGTGCCGCTGGTCGAGCTGTTCAGCCAATACTGGGCGCCAACGTTGCTGGGGGCCGCCGCCATGGTCGTCTGCTACGCACTGTTCTACATCTCTACGGTGTTTTCCCTGAGCTACGGCGTGTCCACATTGGGCTACAGCCGCGAGACATTCCTCGGGCTGCTGTGCTTCGCCGTGCTGTTCATGGCAGCCGCCACACCGCTGTCAGCCTGGGCAAGTGATCGTTACGGGCGCAAGCCGGTGCTCATCGTCGGCGGTGTTCTGGCGATTCTTTCCGGATTTCTGATGGAGCCGTTGCTGACTCAGGGCTCGACTTGGGGCGTGGCACTGTTCCTGTGCATCGAGCTGTTCCTGATGGGCGTGACGTTCGCCCCGATGGGTGCCCTGCTGCCGGAACTGTTTCCGACGCACGTGCGGTATACCGGTGCATCGGCGGCCTACAACCTCGGCGGCATCGTTGGGGCCTCGGCGGCGCCATTCTTTGCGCAGAAACTGGTGGCGATGGGTGGTTTGAGTTACGTCGGCGGATATGTGTCGGGGGCGGCGGTGCTCAGCTTGATCGCCGTGCTGTGCCTGAAGGAAACGCGCCATAACGACCTGAATCAGGTGTCGTAAGCGCAATGATCGCTCCCGCACGGGCGGGAGCGATCAGATAGCGGGATTACAGCTCTACAACGACAGCCTGAGAAGCGCGGGTCGCCTTGGCACGAGCGGCCTCGATCGACTCGTCACGGGCCAGTGCAACACCCATGCGGCGCTGGCCGTTGACTTCAGGCTTGCCGAACAGACGCAGCGCGGTATCCGGCTCGCTCAGCGCAGCGCCGAGGTTGGCGAATGCGGTCTGGGTCGACTGGCCTTCCACCAGAATCACCGCCGATGCCGATGGACCGAACTGACGGATCAGCGGCACCGGCAAACCAAGGATTGCCCGGGCGTGCAGGGCGAACTGCGACAGATCCTGGGAAATCAGGGTCACCAGACCGGTGTCGTGCGGACGCGGCGACACTTCGCTGAACCACACCTGATCGCCCTTGATGAACAGCTCGACGCCGAACAGGCCACGGCCACCCAACGCCTCGGTCACGGCTTTGGCAACGCGCTCGGACTCAGCCAGAGCAATCGGGCTCATGGCCTGTGGCTGCCAGGATTCCTGGTAGTCGCCCTTTTCCTGACGGTGGCCGACCGGTGCACAGAACGTGGTGCCGCCGATATGACGCACGGTCAGCAGGGTGATTTCGTAGTCGAAATCGATGAAGCCTTCGATGATCACCCGGCCTTTACCGGCACGACCGCCTTCTTGTGCGTAGTCCCAGGCTTTCTGCACGTCATCGGCGCTGCGCAGCAGGCTCTGGCCCTTGCCCGACGAACTCATCACCGGTTTGACGACGCACGGGAAGCCGAGGTCCTGAACAGCCTTGCTGTAGTCCTCGAAGGTGTCGGCGAAGTGGTAAGGCGAGGTCGGCAGATCCAGCTCTTCAGCGGCCAGACGACGGATACCTTCGCGGTTCATGGTCAGTTGCGCGGCGCGCGCGGTCGGGATCACGGTGAAGCCTTCGGCTTCCAGTTCGACCAGAGTGGCAGTGGCGATGGCTTCGATTTCCGGCACGATGAAGTGCGGCTTCTCGGCTTCGATCACCGCACGCAGGGCGGCGCCGTCGAGCATGTTGATCACGTGACTGCGATGGGCAACCTGCATGGCCGGCGCATTGGCGTAACGGTCAACGGCAATCACTTCAACGCCCAGGCGCTGCAGCTCGATCACCACTTCCTTGCCCAACTCACCACAGCCACACAGCAATACGCGGGTCGCGGTCGGCGACAATGGAGTTCCGATACGGGTCATCTCAGGTCCTCAAAGAAGCGGATCATCGAGGAAAGCAACGCCAGACGCGCTTTCCATGGGGAGAAAGCGCGGCATTTTACATGAACCTGAGGGTTTGGCTTCAGCCGGCGACAGCCTGTTTGCGATCGCGCCAGGCCATGATCAGCCAGACCGCAGTCACACCGGCGAACTTCGAGGCCAGGGCGGTGATGATCACCGGCGGCGTCAGCAGGTCGATCATGCCGAAAAAGATGAAGGTATCGAGGGGAATGCTCAGCGCCGAACTGATCCACAGACGATCACGCAACGGACGCTTGGTGATGCTGAACACCAGCCAGTCAATGCACTCGGACACCGCGAACGCCGTGGCACTGGCCAGCGCGATCGATGGATCGGAGGTGACATAGGACAGCACCAGCGCCGCCAGCATCGCCACAATCGCGCCATGGCCAAAACGGATCTGCACCATGTCGCGCAGCACGAACACCAGCCCGCCCCAGGCAGACCAGATGATGTCCAGGTGCGGCGCGGTGGAGAACGCAAAGTTGATCAGCACGACGCTGCTGATGTAGGCAATGAGGAAAATCATGGGGAGCGACCTGTCAGATTGGCGCACAGGTTACTTGAGGAGGAGAGTCCGGCCAAGTCGGGGAGCAAATTGTATACACCTGACGCCAGACAAGCATCAGCGCTTGGCAGGGATCATCCAAATCAATCCACTCGCCTTCGCCCGCTCATGACACAACCCGAGCACCACCCGCCGCTCGTCGTTGGTCATCCGGCTCCAGCGGGTGATTTCCTCGACCGCGCGCTGGCAACCGGTGCAAATGTCATCCTCGTCCAGCGCGCAAATGCTCACGCACGGCGAGGCGACGGGTCTTTCCGGGGTTGTCATTCTTCCTGCTCGACCAGATCGCGCGCATAGCGCTGGGAGTTATGCACATAGTGCGCGGCGCTGGCTTCGAGCATCTTTTTCTGCGGCTCGGTCAGTTCGCGCACCACCTTGCCCGGCGAGCCCATCACCAGCGAACCATCGGGAATTTCCTTGCCTTCACCGATCAGCGAATTGGCGCCGATGATGCAGTTCTTGCCGATTTTCGCGCCATTGAGGATGACGGCGTTGATGCCGATCAGGCTGTAGTCGCCGACCGTGCAACCGTGAAGCATGGCGTTGTGGCCGATGGTCACGCCGGTGCCGATGGTCAGCGGAAAGCCCATGTCGGTGTGCATCACCGTGCCATCCTGCACGTTGCTGTTCTTGCCGATCAGGATCAGTTCGTTGTCGCCGCGCAACACGGCGTTGAACCAGACGTTGGCGCCCTCTTCCAGCTTGACCTTGCCCACCAGCACGGCGTTGGGGGCGACCCAGCTCTGCGGATGGGTTTCGACGCGGGCGTCGCCCAGGCGATATTTCATCTTGTTTTCCTCAGGGCTCACGATGGCTTCAGGTATTGATAAAGCTTTTTGGCGGTCGATGCAGGCTGATTTTGGCGTCATAGAGCAGGTTGATCAACTCGACGATCATGATCGCCGTCAGCCCCCAGATCTTGTATTCGCCGTAACGATAGCTCGGCACGTACCAACTGCGACCCTGATAGTCGATGCGGTGGGTGTGTTCGCGCGGGTCCTTGCGGAAGAATTCCAGGGGCACGCTGAACACCGCAGCGATCTCGGCATCATTGGCCTGATATTCGACGAAGTCGGGAATCACCCCGACATACGGCGTGACCTTGATGCCGTGCAGGGAAATCAGCGGGCTGAGCGGGCCGATCACTTCGACCAGGCCGGGTGGCAGGCCGATTTCCTCTTCGGCTTCACGCAGCGCGGTGAAGATCAGGTCCGGGTCTTCCGGGTCGCGCCTGCCACCGGGAAAGGCGACTTCGCCACCGTGGGTCGAGAGCCCGCTGGCGCGCAGGGTGAGGACAAGCTCGGGTTCGTCACTGCGAGTAATCGGCACCAGGACGGCGGCCTCGGGGAAACGCGTGTCGGTCTCCAGCGTGCGCGGCGTGTGATTGCTTACCCGGTGCAGTAGCTCGTCCAGCATAAGTGTTCTCGATCTGTGCCTTGCCCTGCATCATGCACCAATCAATGCGACCGCCCAAGCCCTGAACAGGGGTCATGTCGCGAAACGACAACTTGCCGACTGACACCGCTGCACGCCAAGATAGGCGCAGCATTCAGGAACCCCAGCATGAAATTTTGCAGCCAGTGCGGCAACCCGGTGACCCAGCGCATTCCCGAAGGCGACTCGCGGCTGCGATTTGTCTGCGACAGCTGTCAGACCATTCACTACCAGAACCCCAATATCGTGGCCGGCTGTGTAGCGACCTGGGGCAGTAAAGTCCTGCTCTGCCGCCGCGCCATCGAGCCACGTCTCGGTTACTGGACGCTGCCCGCCGGTTTCATGGAGAACGGCGAGACCATCGAACAGGCTGCCATCCGCGAAACCGCCGAGGAAGCCTGCGCCCGGGTGCGCAACCTGAGCATCTACACCCTGATCGACGTGCCGCACATCAGTCAGGTGCATGTGTTCTTTCGTGCCGAGCTAACAGACCTGGATTTTTCCGCCGGCCCCGAGAGTCTCGAAGTGCAACTGTTCGACGAAGCGCAGATTCCATGGGACGAGCTGGCTTTCCGCACGGTGGGCCGTACCTTAGAATGCTTCTTCGCTGACCGCCGCGCCGAGACTTACCCCGTGCGCTCGGAATCGATTCCGCCGCTCGCTCAACCGGCCATCACTTGATTTCAGCGCCAGCCGGCCGATAACCCGCGTGCGCAGCCCGCGACAGCGCCTGCATAAGATCTATAAATAAATTATCTGCATCACCTTCTGGGGAATCGTTTCAATGCGCTGGTTGCTTGCCCTGTTTTGCCTGTCGTTCGTCACCGTCTCCCAAGCGTCGTTCGTGACCACCGTGACGCCTTCGAACACCCCGCTCATCGAAAAAATACTGGTGCTCAAATCGGCTCATCAACTGCAGTTGATCGCCGACGGCAAACCGCTCAAGAGCTATCGCATTTCCCTGGGCAAGGGCGCGAAGAAAGGTCCGAAACTGATTGAAGGCGATAAACGCACACCCGAAGGTTTCTATTGGATCGACTGGCGCAAGACCAGCGACAAATTCAACCTGTCGATGCACATCTCCTACCCGAACATCAGCGACTCCGCCCGCGCCCGCCGCGAAGGCGTCGAGCCCGGCGGCATGATCATGATCCACGGCACGCCGGATTCCGCAGAGAACCCGGAAAACCTGTTCCACACCCTGGACTGGACCGACGGCTGCATCGCCATGCGCAACGTCGACATGCGCGAAGTCTGGAACCTGGTGCCGGACGGCACGATGATCGAAATCCGCCCCTGATTCTGTCACCAGGGCACCTGCTCTCCCCGGGCCGCGAAGCGGCCCTTCCCCCTGACCATTGGTCGCCCGCAAAAAAATAAATACAAAAGATCGCAGCCTGCGGCAACGCCTGAACGGTGATACCACTTTCACCCGCCGGAACTGCCGCAGACTGCGATCTTTTGCATTTCAGCACCCACCTCTAATACCACTTGAAACCACCCGCCCTCAAACACCCGATTCCAAAGGACCAGAGGCATTTCCACTGCGTTGACATGGTATTCAAGTGGTATTAGTTTTCGCCGAAACAGCGAGCGACAACAATTCAATATCAGCTCCGGAAGTGCCTGCATGAACGATCTCCACGCCCTGCGCCCTGACGACTCCCAGCCGACGCCGCTGTACCTGCAACTGGCGCGCAACCTGGAAGCGGCGATTCATGCCGGCCAGTGGAAAGCCGAACAGGCGATGCCGTCGGAGCGCAATCTCAGCGAGATGCTGGGGATTTCCCGGGTCACCGCGCGCAAGGCCCTGGAAGTCCTGCTCGATCAAGGTTTGATCCGCCGCCTGCAAGGTTCCGGCACCTTCATCACTCCGCGCCTTGAACAACCGCTGTCGCGTCTGTCGGGTTTCAGCGAAATGCTCCGTCTCAAGGGTTTCGTGCCCAGCTCGCAATGGCTCGAGCGTGAAATCACCCTGCCCACCCACGAAGAATTGATCCGCCTCGGCCTGTCGCCGAACGACAAGGTCGCGCGCATGAAACGCCTGCGCAAGGCCGACGACACGGTGATGGCCATCGAGATGAGCACCCTGCCCGCCTCGATCATGCCCAAGCCACAAGTGGTGGGCGATTCGCTCTACGAACACCTCGACAGCATCGGCAAGCCGATCGTGCGCGCCTTGCAGCACATCCAGGCGATCAACGCCTCGGACGAGTTCGCCGCGCTGGTCGGCATCGCCCCCGGCACCGCGATGCTGCTGATGACCCGGGTCGGCTACCTGGAAGACAACACGCCGATCGAAGTCACCGACACCTATTGCCGCAACGACTACTACGACTTTGTTGCAGAGCTGCGCCGCTGACCGGCAGCCAGGCCAAACGAGAGAAGCGAAATGTCCGAAGACAACATCCTCACCGCTGACGGCTGGATTCGCGGCCGGCTGATCCACGAACACGGCAGAGTCGTGTCCATCGAAGGCGTGCCCTGCGATCCGGCGGACAACGACCTGCCTTACCTGCTACCGGGTTTCATCGACCTGCACGTTCACGGCGGTGGCGGCAAAGACATCATGGAAGGCACCAGCGCCTTCGAGACCATCACCCGAACCCACGTGCGTTTCGGCACCACCTCGCTGCTGGCCACCACCATGACCGCGCCGAGTGCCGAGATTGCCAGCGTGCTCAAGGATGTCGGGGAATTCTGCGAGCAGCGTCCGAAAGGCGCCGCCCGGGTACTCGGCGTTCACCTCGAAGGCCCGTACATCAATCCCGGCAAACTCGGCGCGCAGCCGAACTTTGCCCACACCGCATTGATGGCCGAAGTTGAAGAGTATCTGGCACTGGCACCGATCCGGGTGATCACCATCGCCCCGGAAATCGCCGGTCACGGCGGTTTGATTCGTGAACTGAGCCGCCGAGGCATCCGCATGCAGATCGGCCACACCCTCGGCAGTTACGAAGAAGGTGTCGCCGCTCTCGAGGCCGGCGCCACCAGTTTCACCCACTTGTACAACGCCATGAGCCCGCTGCATCACCGCGAACCGGGCATCGTTGGCGCGGCACTGGCCCACGCCAAATTCGCCGAACTGATCCCGGACTTGCTGCACGTGCACCCCGGCGCGATCCGCGTGGCCCTGCGCTCGATTCCGTGCCTGTATTGCGTCACCGATTCGACCGCCGCCGCCGGCATGCCTGACGGCGAGTACAAGCTGGGCAGCCACACCGTCACCAAATGCCTGGGCGGCGTGCGCCTGCCGGACGGCACGCTGGCCGGTAGCACCCTGACCATGGATCAGGCCCTGCGCAATCTGGTGAAGATCGGTCTGCCGATCGCCGAGGCCTCGCAACGTCTTTCGCAATTCCCCGCCGACTACCTCGGCATCACCGAACGCGGGCGCCTTGCACCTGGCGCCTGGGCCGACTGCGTGCGGCTGGATCGCTCACTCACACTGACCGCCGTCATGGTCGAAGGAGAAGACATTGACTTCAAAAATGCTTGAGGAGGCGCTGTCCTCGTTCGAGGCCGTGCAAGCCCAACTGCAACAGCTCGATGCTTCGATGATCGAGATCGCCGGGCGCCTGCGTCGTCAGCCGCCGCAAGTGGCGATGACCGTCGCCCGTGGCAGTTCCGATCATGCGGCGAGCTACTTCGCCTACCTGACTATGCAGCAACTGGGGATTCCGGTGGCATCGCTGCCGATGTCGGTGGTGACCATGCAGCAGGCGCCGTTGAAGGTCAGCGGCCAGGTCGCGTTCGCGTTTTCCCAGTCGGGCCAGAGCCCGGATCTGGTCAACAGCCTGCGTCTGCTGCGCAAGCGCGGCGCCTTGAGCGTGTCGATGGTCAACGCCTCCGATTCGCCGTTGGAGGCCGCGTGCGAATTCAGCCTGCCTCTGCTGGCCGGCACCGAAAGCAGCGTCGCCGCGACCAAGAGTTTTATCGCCACCCTCAGCGCCAGCGCACGCCTGATCGCCCACTGGAAAGAAGACGGCGAATTGCTGGAGGCGCATAACGCCTTGCCCGAAGGCTTGCGTGATGCCGCGCAACAGGACTGGAGCCCGGCCATCGACGCCCTGCGCGATTGCGAGCGCCTGATGGTGATCGGCCGTGGCGCCGGATTTGCCATCGCCCAGGAAGCCGCATTGAAATTCAAGGAAACCTCGGCGATCCAGGCCGAAGCCTTCAGCAGCGCCGAAGTGCGTCACGGCCCGATGGCCCTGATCGACGCCAACTACCCTTTGCTGGTGTTTGCCCCGCGCGGCGCCGAGCAGGCCGGCCTGCTGAGCCTGGCGGCGGAAATGCGTCAGCGTGGTGCCCGTGTACTGCTGGCGGCGCCGGATGATGTGCTCGAACGCGACCTGACCCTGAGCCGTGCCGAACACCCGGCGCTCGATCCGATCCTGGCGATCCAGAGCTTCTACGTGATGGCCGCCAACCTGGCCGTGGCACGTGGCATGGACCCGGATCAGCCGCGCCATCTGAGCAAAGTCACCCGTACGCACTGAGTCCGAACCGAACGTTTTCCTGATGAGACCGAGCCATGCACAACAACAATAAAGAGCTGACTTTAAGCGCCCCGCTCAGCGGCCCGGTGCTCACGCTCGCCAAAGTTCCGGACGCGGTGTTCGCCAGCGGCGCGATGGGCGACGGCATTGCCATCGATCCGCTGAACGACACACTTTATTCGCCTTGCGCCGGCTTGGTGATCCACGTCGCCCGCACTGGCCATGCGCTGACCGTGCGTGCCGACAACGGCGCAGAAATCCTCCTGCACCTGGGGCTCGATACCGTCGAGTTGCAGGGCGAAGGTTTCTCGATGCTGGTCAAGGAGGGCACCCGGGTCAGCAGTGGCCAGCCATTGCTGCGCTATGACCTGGACAAGGTCGGCCGCCAGTGCAAAAGCCTGGTCAGCCTGTTGATCCTGACCAACAGCCAGGATTTCCAGGCGCGTCCCATCACTCTGAAAACGGTGAAGGTCGGCGAACCGCTGCTGCACATCGTCGCCCGCCACAGCACGGCGGCGAATGCGGAAGAATCCGGCGGCCCGGAAGTTTACGGTCATGTGCGGGTCGCCCATCGTGGCGGTCTGCATGCGCGTCCGGCGGCGTTGATTCGCCAGACGGCGCAAGGCTTCAAGAGTCAGTCGCAGCTGCATTTCGCCGGCAAATCGGCACCGTGCAACAGCCTCATCGGTTTGATGGGCCTGGCGATTGGCGAACAGGACGAAGTGCAAGTCAGTTGCCAGGGTTCCGACGCGCAAGCGGCGTTGCAAGCCTTGCTCACTGCCTTGGCCACCGCCCTGCCGGAGGATCATCACGCCGCTGCACCGGTTGCTGCCGCGCCGCGCAATCGCCCGGCCGAGGCCGGCGTGTTGCACGGTGTTTGCGCTGCACCGGGCTTGGTCGGCGGGCCGCTGTTTCGCCTGAACGCGATCAGCCTGCCGACGGATACAGGCAATCATCAGCCCGAGCAACAATTGCAGATCCTCGATACGGCGCTGAATCAGGTTCGCAGCGAAATCGACGGCACACTCGCCCAGGCGAAAAAACAGCGCAACGCCGACGAAGAAGCGATCTTCGCCGCGCACCTCGCATTGCTGGAAGACCCGGCCCTGCTTGACGCCGCGCAGCAATCGATTGAAACCGGCACTGCGGCGACTCACGCCTGGAGTCAGTCCATCGACGTGCAATGCGAAGTGCTGCAAAACACCGGCAGCCCATTGCTGGCTGAGCGCGCCAACGATCTGCGCGATTTGAAACAACGGGTGCTACGCGCGCTGCTCGGTGAAGCCTGGCATTACGAAGTGCCGGCCGGTGCCATCGTCGCCGCTCACGAACTGACGCCGTCGGACCTGCTGCAACTGAGCGCGCAAGGTGTCGCCGGCTTGTGCATGGCCGAAGGCGGCGCGACTTCCCACGTGGCGATTCTGGCCCGGGGCAAAGGCCTGCCGTGCATGGTCGCACTGGGCTCGGCGCTGCTTGATCAAACGCAAGGCCAATCGGTGGTGCTCGATGCCGACGGCGGACGCCTCGAACTGACACCGGACACCGAGCGCCTGGCCGAAGTCCAACAAGCGCAAATCGACCGTCAGCAACGTCGCGATGCCCAGCAAGCCAAAGCCCATCTGCCGGCTGAAACCCGCAACGGCGTGGCCATCGAAGTGGTCGCCAACGTCGCCTCCAGCCATGAAGCGGCGGATGCGTTTGCCAACGGCGCCGATGGCGTCGGCCTGCTGCGCACCGAGTTCCTGTTCGTCGATCGCCACACCGCGCCGGATGTCGAAGAACAGCGCGCCGCCTATCAAGCGGTGATCGATGCCATGGGCGACAAGTCGGTGATCATCCGCACCATCGACGTCGGTGGCGACAAACAACTCGACTATCTGCCGCTGCCAGTGGAGGCCAACCCGGTGCTCGGTCTGCGCGGTATTCGCCTGGCCCAGGCCCGCCCGGAAATCCTCGATCAGCAACTGCGCGCCCTGCTGCAAGTCAGCCCGCTGCAGCGCTGCCGGATCCTGTTGCCGATGGTCACCGAAGTCGACGAACTGCTGCACATCCGCCAGCGGGTCGATGCGCTGTGCCTGGAACTGGGCATCAATCAACGTCCGGAAATCGGCGTGATGATCGAAGTCCCGGCCGCTGCGCTGCAGGCCGAACAACTGGCCGAACACGCGGACTTCCTGTCCATCGGCACCAACGACCTGTCGCAATACACCTTGGCCATGGACCGCGACCACGCCGGCCTCGCCGCACGGGTCGATGCCTTGCACCCGGCGCTGCTGCGCCTGATCGCCATGACCTGCGAAGGCGCGGCGGTGCACAAGCGTTGGGTCGGCGTATGCGGCGCCCTCGCTTCCGATCCGCTGGCGACGCCGGTGTTGATCGGTCTGGGCGTGACCGAACTGTCGGTGAGCCCGGTACAAATTGGTGAAATCAAGGATCGCGTGCGCCAGCTGCACGAAGCCGAATGCCAACGCCTCGCCCGGGACTTGCTCAAGCTGAGCAGCGCCGCCGCGGTGCGTCATGCCTGTCATCAACATTGGCCTCTGCGCTAACAAAAACAACAAGGACAAACGCCATGTACCAACTCTTCATCGAAGGCCTGCAACGCCTCGGCCGGGCGCTGATGCTGCCGATCGCGATCCTGCCGATCGCCGGCCTGCTGCTGCGCCTGGGCGACACTGACCTGCTGAACATCGCGATCATCCACGACGCCGGCCAGGTGATCTTCGCCAACCTGGCGATGATCTTCGCCATCGGCATCGCGGTGGGCTTCGCCAAGGACAACAACGGCACCGCAGGTCTGGCCGGGGTGATCGGCTATCTCGTGATGATCTCCACCCTGAAGGTGCTCGACGCCAGCATCAACATGGGCATGCTCGCCGGGATCGTCAGCGGCCTGATGGCCGGCGCGCTGTACAACCGCTTCAAGGACATCAAGCTGCCGGAGTACCTGGCGTTCTTCGGCGGCCGGCGTTTCGTGCCGATCGTCACCGGTTTCGCGGCGGTCGGTCTGGGCGTGGTGTTCGGCTACATCTGGCCGCCGATCCAGCACGGCATCAACAGCTTCGGCAGCCTGATGATGGAAAGCGGCAGCTTCGGCGCCTTCGTCTTCGGCGTGTTCAACCGCCTGCTGATCGTCACCGGCCTGCACCACATCCTCAACAACATGGCGTGGTTCGTGTTCGGCAACTTCACCGACCCAACCACGGGTGCGCTGGTGACTGGCGACCTTTCACGCTACTTCGCAGGTGATCCGAAGGGCGGCCAGTTCATGACCGGCATGTTCCCGATGATGATCTTCGGCCTCCCCGCCGCGTGCCTGGCGATGTACCGCAACGCCCTGCCGGAACGGCGCAAGGTGATGGGCGGGATCTTCCTGTCGATGGCCCTGACCTCGTTCCTGACCGGCGTCACCGAACCCATCGAATTCGCCTTCATGTTCCTAGCACCGTTGCTGTATCTGGTGCATGCGCTGCTGACCGGCCTGTCGATGGCAATCACCAACGCCTTGAACATTCATCTGGGCTTCACCTTCTCCGGCGGTTTCATCGACATGGTGCTGGGTTGGGGACGTTCCACCAACGGTTGGCTGGTGATTCCGGTAGGCCTGGCTTATGCGGTCATCTATTACGCGGTGTTCGATTTCTGTATCCGCCGCTTCAACCTGAAGACGCCGGGGCGTGAAGACGTTGCCACCGCCGACAAAGCGGTCCTGACCGAAAACGAACGTGCCGGCGCTTACATCAAGGCACTCGGTGGCGCGGAGAATCTGGTCACCGTCGGCGCGTGCACCACGCGGTTGCGACTGGAAATGGTTGATCGCAACAAGGCGTCTGATGCTGACTTGAAAGCGCTGGGTGCGATGGCTGTTGTGCGTCCGGGCAAGGGTGGGAGTTTGCAGGTGGTCGTCGGGCCGATGGCCGACAGCATTGCTGATGAGATTCGACTGGCGATGCCGGCGTTGGGGCGTGCCGTAGTGGCGGCACCTGTTGCCGTCATCGAAACCATCGAACCCGTAACGGTAGCCACACCGTTGGCACAACAGTGGCTGACTGCTCTGGGCGGAAGCGACAACGTGCTGCAACTCGACTGCATCGCCATGAGCCGGATTCGCCTGCAACTGGCCGATGGCAAGATGTTGTCGGAAAGCCGATTGAAAGAGCTTGGATGTCTGGGTGTGAGCGCACTGGAGGATGGTGTTTGGCACCTGCTGGTGGGCGAGCGGGCGCAGAGCTTGAGTGCGGCGCTGGAGGGGTTGGTTAATCGGAGTGAGGTGAGTGCGAAGGTTTAGTTCGCTGATCCCCATCCATATATTCAAACTGAAAAACAAAAAGCCTGAGAGCCTGTTGATCATCGAATGCTCAACAGGCTTGTTCTTTAAATACCGCTGTAGATTGCGTTGTTTCAACCTCCATCCCGTATATTCAGTTTTTTAGATCTTTCCCTGTATCGCTGCCAACTAGATGCAAATAACCGTTAGCTTTCCCGCATATAATTATAAACTCTAAAAAACTGTCATTTTTTACAGGTTAAATTTAGTTCGACAGGTTTCAAGATCTAGATGTGTGTCTGCACCGCAGACAAAGCTCTGGAGGTCACCTTCATGCCAGTTTCTAAAGAAGAAATTGTAGAAGCTGTGAGTGCAATGTCCGAAGTTGAATTAAAAGAGATGGTTAAGGCATTCGAGGAGAAATTCGGCGTTAGTGCTGCTTTTGCTGCTCCTGCTAATCCTCTACCTGATCAATCTAGTCCACTAACGGACGCACTGAACAACATCGTTACTTTGGCAAAGAATAATGAGAAGGACAGTGCTCCCTAGGCATATTCGTTTCAATGAGATTTTTTGCCCTAATAGCGAACGGTTTCCAACCAAATGTAGGCGTGTCTAGTCCTGAAATAGGTGTAAACCTTATTCAGGACTAGACAGCGTTCGAAAAAAACCGCTTTGCATCAGGGTAGCGGCTTTTTTGCGGCCAGAAGATCAAAACTCCTCCAACCGCCAAACCTCATAAGCCGGCGTCTCGTAAGGATGGCTCAACTTAAGAGCCGCCACTACCGCGCGAATCAACTCATCACCAACGACAAGCTCAACCTTCCACTCCTCGACCCGCTCAACCCGCCCCGCCTCACCAATAAACGGCTGACTGCCATCCAAAGGTCGAAACTGGCCCAGACCAAGCACCTGCCACGCACAGTGGTCATAGTCACCAATCCGCCCGCCACCGGCAGCGAATACAGCGCCCTTGACCACCTCGACATGGCTGTCGGGAACAAAAAACGCGAGCTTGTACACAGCGCTTAGTTCACCCACACACGAGCGTTACGGAACATGCGCATCCACGGAGCGTCTTCGTTCCAGTCTTCCGAACGCCACGAGTTCTGCACGGCGCGGAACACACGCTCCGGGTGCGGCATCATGATCGTTACACGGCCATCACGGCTGGTGAGGCCGGTGATCCCGCGCGGCGAACCGTTCGGGTTGGCCGGGTAGGCTTCGGTGACCTTGCCGTGGTTGTCGACGAAACGCATCGCCACACAACCGGACAGATCGGCTTCGAGCAGTGCCTCTTCGCTTTCGAATTCGGCATGGCCTTCACCGTGAGCGATGGCGATCGGCATGCGCGAACCGGCCATGCCCTGCAGGAAGATCGAGTTCGATTCCTGGATCTGCACCATCGCCACGCGCGCTTCGAACTGCTCGGAGCGGTTGCGCACGAAGTGCGGCCAGAACTCGCTGCCCGGGATCAGCTCGTGCAGGTTGGACATCATCTGGCAACCGTTGCACACGCCGAGAGTGAAGCTGTCGTTACGTTCGAAGAAGCCCTGGAACGCATCGCGGGCACGGCTGTTGAACAGTGCGGACTTGGCCCAGCCTTCACCGGCGCCGAGAACGTCGCCGTAGGAGAAACCACCGCAGGCCACCAGACCTTTGAACTCGTTCAGGTCGACACGGCCGGCCAGAATGTCGCTCATGTGCACGTCGATCGCGTTGAAACCGGCGCGGTCGAACGCGGCCGCCATTTCCACCTGACCGTTGACGCCCTGCTCACGCAGCACGGCAACCTGTGGGCGAATGCCTTTCTTGATGTAAGGCGCGGCGATGTCCTGGTTGACGTCGTAGCTCAGCTTGACGCTCAGGCCCGGGTTGTCTTCTTCCAGCAGCACGTCGAATTCCTGCTGGGCGCAGTCAGCGTTGTCGCGCAGACGCTGGATCTGGTAGCTGGTCTCGGCCCACTGACGCTGCAGCAGACGACGCTGGCCTTCGAACACGGTGTCACCGTTGAAGGTGATGTTGATCTGGCCGTTGTTGATCGGCTGACCGATCACGGAAACGCAGTCGCCCAGACCGGCCGCGCTGAATTGCGCGAGGATGTCCGGCGTGGCGTCCTGGCGAACCTGGATCACCGCACCCAGTTCTTCGTTGAACAGGATGGCGGCGATTTCAGCGGCGTTTTCCGCAACGCTGTCGAGGTTCAGGCTCAGGCCGCAGTGGCCGGCAAAGGCCATTTCCACCACGGAGGTCAGCAGACCACCGTCGGAACGGTCGTGGTACGCCAGCAGGTGACCGTCGGCGTTGAGGCCCTGGATCACTGCGAAGAACGCTTTCAGGTCTTCGGCGTCGTCGACGTCCGGAGCCTGCTTGCCGAGCTTGCCGTGAACCTGCGCGAGGATCGAGGCGCCCATGCGGTTCTGGCCGCGACCGAGATCGATCAGGATCAGGTCGGTGGTGCCCTTGTCCATGCGCAGTTCCGGGGTCAGGGTCTGACGGATGTCAGCCACTGGCGCGAAACCGGTCACGATCAGGGACATCGGCGAGGTGACGGTCTTGTCTTCGCCATTGTCGTTCCAGCGGGTGGCCATGGACATGGAGTCCTTGCCCACCGGAATGGTCAGGCCCAGTTCAGGGCACAGTTCCATGCCGACCGCTTTCACGGTGTCGTACAGACGCGCGTCTTCGCCCGGGTGGCCGGCAGCGGACATCCAGTTCGCCGACAGTTTGATGTCGGAGAGCTTGTTGATGCGCGAGGCGGCAATGTTGGTCAGGGTTTCGCCGATGGCCATGCGGCCCGACGCCGGAGCGTCCAGCAGCGCCAGCGGAGTGCGCTCGCCCATTGCCATCGCTTCACCGGTGTAGACGTCGAAACTGGTGGCGGTGACGGCCACGTCGGCCACCGGAACCTGCCATGGGCCGACCATCTGGTCACGGGCCACGAGGCCGGTGATGGTGCGGTCGCCGATGGTGATCAGGAAGCTTTTGCTCGCCACGGCCGGGTGATGCAGGACGCGCTCGATGGAATCGGCGATGTCGAGGTTCGACGGATCGAAGTCATCGCCCAGCTCGGCTTCGCGAACCACCGAACGGTGCATGCGCGGCGCCTTGCCCAGCAACACTTCCAGTGGCATGTCCACCGGGTTGTTGCCGAAGTGGCTGTCGGTCACGGTCAGTTGCGGCTCGGCGGTGGCTTCACCAACGACAGCGAACGGGCAACGCTCACGTTCACAGATGGCCTTGAAGCGCTCGAAGTCGGCCGGGCCGACCGCCAGAACATAACGTTCCTGGGATTCGTTGGACCAGATTTCGTGCGGGGCCATGCCCGGCTCGTCGTTTGGAATGTTGCGCAGTTCGAAACGGCCACCGCGGTCGCCGTCGTTGACCAGCTCCGGGAAGGCGTTGGACAGACCGCCCGCACCCACGTCGTGGATGAAGCTGATCGGGTTCTTGTCGCCCAACTGCCAGCAACGGTCGATGACTTCCTGGCAGCGACGTTCCATTTCAGGGTTTTCACGCTGAACAGAAGCGAAGTCCAGATCTGCCGAGCTGGTGCCGGTGGCCATCGAGGAAGCAGCGCCGCCGCCGAGACCGATCAGCATCGCCGGGCCGCCGAGGACGATCAGCTTGGAGCCGACGACGATCTCGCCTTTCTTGACGTGCTCTTCACGGATGTTGCCCATGCCGCCAGCCAGCATGATCGGCTTGTGATAACCGCGAACTTCGTCACCGTGCGGAGTGGTGATCGACTGTTCGAAGGTACGGAAGTAGCCGGTCAGGGCCGGACGACCGAATTCGTTGTTGAACGCGGCGCCGCCCAGCGGACCTTCGATCATGATGTCCAGCGCATTGACGATGCGTTCAGGCTTGCCGTACGGCACTTCCCACGGCTGCTCGAAGCCCGGGATCTGCAGGTTCGACACGGTGAAACCGGTCAGGCCGGCCTTCGGCTTGGCGCCACGGCCGGTTGCACCTTCGTCGCGGATCTCGCCACCGGAACCGGTGGACGCGCCCGGGAACGGAGCGATCGCGGTCGGGTGGTTGTGGGTTTCGACCTTCATCAGGATGTGCACCGGCTCCTGCACCGCGCCGTACTGGCGGGTTTCCGGATCCGGGAAGAAGCGGCCGGCAACGTTGCCGACGATCACCGAAGCGTTGTCCTTGTAAGCGGACAGCACGCCTTCGCTGTGCATCTGATAGGTGTTCTTGATCATGCCGAACAGGCTTTTTTCCTGGCTCTCGCCGTCAATATCCCAACTGGCGTTGAAGATCTTGTGGCGGCAGTGCTCGGAGTTGGCCTGGGCGAACATCATCAGTTCGATGTCGTGCGGGTTGCGCTTGAGACCGTTGAAGGCGTTGACCAGGTAGTCGATTTCGTCTTCGGCCAGGGCCAGGCCCAGCTCGACGTTGGCCTTCTCCAGCGCGGCGCGGCCACCGCCGAGGATGTCGATGGCGGTCAGCGGCTTCGGCTCGGCGTGGCTGAACAGACCGGCAGCCTGTTCGAGGTTGCCCAGAACGATCTGGGTCATGCGGTCATGCAATACGTCTGCGATCTGCTGCGCCTGAGCGTCGCTGAACTGACCGGCCACATAGAACGCGATACCGCGCTCCAGGCGCTGGATCTTGCTCAGGCCGCAGTTGCGGGCGATGTCGCTGGCCTTGCTCGACCATGGCGAGATGGTGCCGAAACGCGGCAACACCAGGAACAGACGACCGGTCGGCTCTTGTACCGGAACGCTTGGACCGTACTTCAGAAGGCGCGCAAGCACCTGCTGTTCGTCGCCGGTCAGGACGCCGGTGACTTCGGCGAAGTGAGCGAATTCAGCATACAGGCCACTGACAGCTGGAACCTTCTGGCTCAGTTGCTCAAGGAGTTTGCTGTGGCGAAAGGCAGAAAGGGCAGGAGCGCCGCGCAGGATCAACATCTTCGGGACAGCCTCGGGAAGGGGTGTGCTTTGAGGCCGTGCATTCTAGCCTAAACCGCCCTCAACATCACCCGAAACGCTACGCACGGTTGCACTCGGACCTCAATCTGTGTTTCTGCCTCTGAAGTCAGATTTAAAGCCTGCGGGACAACAGCTTATTTTTTCTGTCACAAAATGCTGTCCGGCCCCATTCCTGCGGGGTTGCGGGCGCTTTTTCAATCGCTAGCAGACTACCCCTCCACTGTCGAGATATGGCGCCCGTTGCGCTTTGCGTATACTGCGCACATGTTTTCCCCAACGGCTTTGCGTCCGCGGTACGCCAAATGGCTGATCGCTACCGGACTCTTCCTGATGCTCAGTGGCTGTGTTGATAAACCCAACACACTCGAGCGCGTAAAGGAGGATGGTGTGCTGCGGGTGATCACCCGTAACAGCCCCGCCACCTACTTTCAGGATCGCAGCGGCGAGACCGGCTTCGAATACGAGCTGGTGAAGCGCTTCGCCGACGATTTGGGGGTGGAACTGAAGATCGAGACCGCCGACAACCTCGACGACCTGTTCGACCAGATCGGCAAACCCAACGGCCCGGTACTGGCCGCCGCCGGTCTGGTCAGCAGTGAACAGCGCAAGAAGCAGGTGCGCTTCTCCCATTCCTACCTCGAAGTCACCCCGCAGATCATCTATCGCAACGGCCAGTCCCGGCCGACCGACGCCAGTGAGCTGGTCGGCAAAAAGATCATGGTGCTCAAGGGCAGCACCCACGCCGACCAGCTCGCCGAGCTGAAACAGAAATATCCCGGGATCGAATACGAAGAGTCCGACGCCGTCGAAGTGGTCGACCTGTTGCGCATGGTCGATGAAGGCCAGATCGACCTGACCCTGGTTGACTCCAACGAAGTGGCGATGAACCAGGTCTACTTCACCAACATCCGCGTCGCCTTCGACCTCGGCGATGCCCGCAGCCAGAGCTGGGCGGTGGCCGCCGGCGAAGACAACAGCCTGCTCAACGAGATCAACAGCTATCTGGACAAGGTGCAGAAGAACGGCACCCTGCAACGCCTGAAGGACCGCTACTACGGCCACGTCGATGTCCTCGGCTACATGGGCGCCACGACCTTCGCCCAGCATTTGCAGCAACGCCTGCCCAAGTACGAACAGCACTTCAAGACCTACGCCAAGAAAGAGAAAGTCGACTGGCGCCTGCTCGCGGCCATCGGTTATCAGGAATCGCTGTGGCAACCGGCCGTCACTTCGAAGACCGGCGTACGCGGTCTGATGATGCTGACCCAGAACACTGCGCAGGCCATGGGCGTTTCCAACCGCCTGGATCCGAAGCAGAGCATCATGGGCGGCGCGAAGTACCTGGCCTACATGAAGGATCAACTGGATGACTCGATCCAGGAGCCGGATCGTACGTGGTTTGCACTGGCTGCCTACAACGTCGGCAGCGGCCACCTGGATGACGCGCGCAAACTGGCGTCCCGGGAAGGCCTGAACCCGGACAAGTGGCTGGATGTGAAGAAGATGCTGCCCCGCCTGTCGCAGAAGCAGTGGTACAGCAAGACCCGCTATGGCTACGCCCGTGGCGGCGAGCCGGTGCATTTCGTGGCGAACATCCGTCGCTACTACGACATCCTGACCTGGGTGACTCAGCCGCAGCTTGAAGGCGATCAGGTCGCCGAAGGCAATCTGCATGTGCCGGGGATCGACAAGTCCAAACCGGCGCAGGAAAACCCGCCGCTCTGATAAACACTGCGGGAACCAGCTCCCACAGTGTCTGTGTTGATGCTTAGTGTTTGGCGGCCGCCAGGATCAGCGCCTTCATCTCCGAAACCGCCGACTTGAAGCCGACGAACAACGCATGCGCCACCAGCGCGTGACCGATGTTCAGTTCGTTGATGCCCTTGATCGCCGCCACAGCTTCAACGTTGTGATAGTGCAGACCGTGACCGGCATTGACGATCAGGCCCTGGGCCAGACCAAACGCCACGCCGTCCGCCACACGTTTCAACTCTTCGGCCACTTCTGTCGGTGTTTCAGCATCGGCATAGCGCCCGGTGTGCAGCTCGATAGCTGGAGCGCCGACTCGTTTCGAAGCAGCGATCTGCCGCTCGTCAGCGTCGATGAACAGCGACACTTCGCTGCCGATCTTCGACAGACGCTCCACCGCCGCCTTGATGCGTTCTTCCTGCCCCGCCACGTCCAGACCGCCCTCGGTGGTCAACTCCTGACGGGTTTCCGGTACCAGGCAGATGTGCGCCGGACGGATGCGCTCGGCGAACGCCATCATCTCTTCGGTGACGCCCATTTCGAAGTTCATGCGGGTTTGCAGCACATCCTTGAGCAGCAGCACGTCGCGCTCCTGAATGTGGCGACGGTCCTCGCGCAGGTGCACGGTGATGCCGTCGGCACCCGCCTCTTCCGCGTCCAGCGCAGCCTTGACCGGATCCGGATAGCGTGTGCCCCGAGCCTGACGCAGGGTGGCGACGTGGTCGATGTTCACGCCAAGAAGAATGCGATTGCTGGTGGTCACGGATGCGCTCCTGAAGGGAAAGATTCGGCGCACAGCATACGGTGAGATCAGGGCTTGCGAAACAGCTCGCGACTGACAAGCGGACGACCGCCCAGATGCACGGCCAATGCCTGACGCATCAAACGCTTGGCGGCAGACAGAGCGCCCGGGGCAGACCAGTCGGCTTCGGCCATGGCCAGTAGCTCGGTGCCGTTGAACAGACCGGGTTGCAGCAGATAGACCCGCTCGAGTCCGGCGTCCACCTGCAAGCGATAGAGGCCGTCCGCTGCGATAGGCTCGTCATTGATGTCGGTGTTCAGGGAGAAGCCATAGCCGAGGTCGTCGAGCAGGCGCCATTCGAAAGAGCGCAGCAGAGGTTCCAGTGGCCGGCCTTCGGCGAGGGCCAGCAACGTGGCGGCGTAATGATCGAACACCGCCGGATGCGGATCTTCGGCTGGCAGCAGGCGGATCAGCAACTCGTTGAGATAGAGACCGCTGAACAGTGCCTCCCCGACCATCCACGTCGCGTTACCGACGCTTTCCATGCGACCGACATTCTTCAACTCACCCTTGCCGCGAAACTCCACTTCCAACGGCACGAATGGTCGCGCCAGTGTTCCTGCCTTGCCCCGCGCGCTGCGCAACACCGCCCGCAACCGACCTTGCGGCGTGAGGAAATCCACCAAGGCGCTGGTTTCGCGGTAGGCACGGGAGTGAAGGACGTAGGCGGGTTGGGCGGGAGGTGGGCTTTGCGACATTGAATTCTCGATGACGAAATGCAGTTTTACACACAACCCAAAACTACTGTGGGAGCGGGCTTGCTCGCGAAAGCGGTGAATCAGTCAAAGTATATGTCGACTGATACTGCGCATTCGCGGGCAAGCCCGCTCCCACAGGGGGTTCTTTGATATCGCAAAAAACCGGTGTTACAGGTCGCCGTAACCCAGCGAACGCAGCGCACGCTCATCGTCGGACCAGCCGCCTTTCACCTTGACCCACAGGTTGAGCATGATCTTGGAGTCGAACAGCAGTTCCATGTCCTTGCGCGCCTCGGTGCCGATGCGCTTGATGCGCTCGCCCTTGTCGCCAATGATGATTTTCTTCTGGCCGTCACGCTCGACGAGGATCAACGCATGGATGTGCAGTGTTGCACCCTGCTGCTTGAACTCTTCGATTTCCACGGTGATCTGGTACGGCAGCTCGGCGCCGAGCTGGCGCATGATCTTCTCGCGCACAAGTTCGGCGGCGAGGAAGCGGCTACTGCGGTCGGTGATCTGGTCTTCCGGGAAGAAGTGATCGTTCTCCGGCAGGTGATCGGCGATCACTTTTTCCAGCGCGTCGAGGTTGTGCCCCTGCTGCGCCGAAATCGGAATGATCTGCGCGTTCGGCAGCTGTTCCTGCAACCAGGACAGATGCGGCATCAGCTCGGCCTTGTCCTCGATACGGTCAGTCTTGTTCAGCGCGACGATCAGCGGGCCGGTCACGTACTGCACGCGCTCCAGGACCATCTGGTCTTCTTCGGTCCACTTGGTGCGGTCCACTACGAAGATCACCACGTCAACGTCTTTCAACGCCGCCGAAGCGGTCTTGTTCATGTAGCGGTTCAGGGCCTTTTCACCGCCCTTGTGCATGCCGGGAGTGTCGACGTAGATCGCCTGCACGTCGCCTTCGGTCTTGATCCCGAGCATGTTGTGGCGAGTGGTCTGCGGCTTACGCGAGGTGATCGCGAGCTTCTGGCCGAGGATGTGGTTCAGCAGCGTGGACTTGCCCACGTTCGGACGGCCGACGATGGCAACGTAGCCACAGCGAGTTGCGTTTGTATCAGTCATTGCCATTCTCCACACCCAGGGCAATCAGTGCTGCGGCGGCCGCTACCTGTTCGGCAATACGACGGCTCACACCCTGACCCCGGCTTTTTTCATTCAATAGGACAACTTCGCACTCGACGAAGAAGGTACGGCAGTGCGGCTCGCCCTGGATATCCACGACTTCGTAGCGTGGCAGCTCGCAACCGCGCGACTGCAGGAATTCCTGCAGGCGGGTCTTCGGATCCTTGTTGGTGTCGACCAGCGTCAAGCCTTCGAACTCGCCGGCCAGCCAGGCCAGGACGCGCTCGCGGGCGACTTCCATGCCGGCATCGAGGTAGATCGCGCCGATCAGCGCTTCCAGGGCATCGGCCAGAATCGACTCGCGACGGAAACCGCCGCTTTTCAGCTCACCGGAACCCAGGCGCAGGTATTCGCCCAGATCGAAACCACGGGCCAGCACCGCCAGGGTCTCGCCTTTCACCAGACGTGCGCGCAAACGCGACAACTGACCTTCGCGGGCCAGCGGGAAGCGCTCGAACAGGGCTTCACCGGCGACGAAGTTGAGGATCGCATCGCCGAGGAATTCCAGACGCTCGTTGTTGCGTCCGGCAAAACTGCGGTGCGTAAGGGCCAGGACCATCAGTTCCTGGTCCTTGAAGGTGTAACCGAGCTGACGCTCGAGACGGCTGAGAGAAACGCTCACGGTTTGACCACGCTGAGTTCGTGGCTGGATTCCACCGCCATCGCCGGGATACGGCGCAGGCCTGGGACAATTAACGCTGTGTTCAAAAATGACGTCCTGAATATCGTGGCTTCATGCCCCGGAGCCGGTTGTGCCGACGCCAGAAATGCATTCGGCGCTGTGGTCAACAGCGCCGTGATTGTTTACTTGATCAGGCCGACCCGCGAGAAATTCGGCAGGTGGCTGAGTTTCGGTTCCGGCCAGCTCATCCAGACCGCGAAGGCCTTGCCGACGATGTTCTGGTCGGGAACCATGCCCAGCAGATCCTTGGGAATGTTCGGGTCATCCCAGTAGCGACTGTCGTTCGAGTTGTCGCGGTTGTCGCCCATCATGAAGTAGTGCCCGGCCGGCACGGTCCAGGTATGGTCCGGCGTGGCGCGGTAGCGGCTCATTTCCTTGCGGATCAGGTGCTCGGCGGCACCGAGTTTTTCCTTGTAGAGTTCCGCACTGCCGAGGGTGCCCGGCTCGGAGCCGACCAGTTGCTCGGCAATCGACTCGCCATTGACGAACAGACGCTTGTCGGCGGTGTAACGCACCGTGTCGCCCGGCAGACCAACCACACGCTTGATGTAGTTGACGTTCGGGTCGCTCGGATAACGGAACACCATCACGTCGCCGCGTTGCGGATCACCGACTTCGATGACTTTCTTGTCGATCACCGGCAAGCGGATCCCGTAAGAAAACTTGTTCACCAGAATGAAGTCGCCGACGTCCAGAGTCGGTTTCATCGAGCCGGACGGAATCTGGAACGGTTCCACCAGGAACGAACGCAGCACCAGCACGATGAACAGCACCGGGAAGAACGACTTGCCGTATTCGACCAGCAGCGGTTCCTTGTTCAGCTTCTCCACCACCAGCACATCAGGCTGGCTGACGCTGCCCTGATAGGAAGCGATGGCGGCGCGCCGACGCGGTGCCAGGATCAACAGATCGAGCAACGCCAACAGGCCGCAGACGAACACGGCGATAACCAGCAACAGCGGGAAATTTAGTGACATAGGACCTGACTATTCCAACCTGAGCACAGCAAGGAAGGCTTCTTGTGGAATTTCCACGTTGCCGACCTGCTTCATGCGTTTCTTACCGGCCTTTTGCTTCTCGAGCAGTTTCTTCTTACGACTGACGTCACCGCCGTAGCATTTGGCCAATACGTTCTTTCTGAGCGCCTTGACGGTTGTCCGGGCGACGATCTGACCGCCAATGGCAGCCTGGATGGCCACGTCGAACATCTGACGAGGAATCAGTTCTTTCATCTTCTCGGTCAACTGGCGACCTTTGAAGTGCGAATTGTCACGGTGCACGATCAACGCCAGGGCATCGACCTTGTCGCCGTTGATCAGCACGTCCAGTTTCACCAGATTAGCCGATTGGTAACGATCGAAATGGTAGTCCAGCGAAGCATAGCCGCGGCTGGTGGATTTCAGACGGTCGAAGAAGTCGAGGACCACTTCGTTCATCGGCAGGTCGTAGGTCACCTGGACCTGATTGCCGAGGAACAGCATGTCGACCTGGACACCACGTTTTTCGATGCACAGGGTGATGACGTTGCCCAGATGCTCCTGCGGAACCAGGATGTTGGCCCGCACGATCGGCTCGCGCATGTCTTCGATGGACGACACGTCTGGCAGCTTCGACGGGTTGTCGACGTAAATCGTTTCACCGGTTTTCAGCACCAGTTCGAAGATTACCGTCGGCGCCGTGGTGATCAGGTCCAGGTCGTATTCGCGCTCCAGGCGCTCCTGGATGATCTCCATGTGCAGCATGCCGAGGAAGCCGCAACGGAAGCCGAAGCCCAGGGCGTCGGAGCTTTCCGGGGTGTATTGCAGCGACGAGTCGTTCAGGGTCAGTTTCTGCAGCGCTTCGCGGAAGTCCTCGAAGTCGTCGGAGCTGACCGGGAACAGACCGGCGTAAACCTGTGGCTGGATGCGCTTGAAGCCTGGCAGCACTTCAACGTCCGGGGTGGAGCTCAGGGTCAGGGTGTCACCGACCGGCGCACCGTGAATGTCCTTGATGCTGGCGATGATGAAGCCCACTTCGCCGGCCTTCAGGTCAGCGGTAGCGGTGTGTTTCGGGTTGAACACGCCGACGCTGTCGACCAGGTGCACCTTGCCGGTGGACTTCACCAGGATCTTGTCGCCCTTCTTCACGCGGCCGTGACGCACGCGCACCAGGGAAACAACGCCCAAGTAGTTGTCGAACCAGGAGTCGATGATCAACGCTTGCAGCGGATCTTCGATGTTGCCGGTCGGCGCAGGAATGGTGGCGACCAGACGCTCGAGCACTTCGTCGACACCCAGGCCGGTCTTGGCGCTGCAGGTGACGGCGTCGGTGGCGTCGATGCCGATGATCTTCTCGATCTCGTCCTTGACGCGGTCAGGCTCGGCCTGCGGCAGGTCGATCTTGTTCAGTACCGGCATGACCTCAAGGCCCTGCTCGATCGCGGTGTAGCAGTTGGCCACGGACTGGGCTTCTACGCCCTGACCCGCGTCGACCACCAGCAAGGCACCTTCACACGCGGCCAGGGAACGGCTGACTTCGTAGGTGAAGTCGACGTGGCCCGGGGTGTCAATGAAGTTCAGCTGATAGGTAACGCCGTCTTTGGCCTTGTAATAGAGGGTAACGCTGTGGGCCTTGATGGTGATCCCGCGTTCGCGCTCCAGCTCCATGGAATCCAGTACCTGGGCTTCCATTTCACGCTCGGCCAGGCCACCGCACATCTGGATGAATCGGTCAGCCAGCGTCGACTTGCCATGGTCAATGTGGGCGATGATGGAGAAATTGCGGATATGACTCAAATCACTCACGGATCAACACTCAAAAAGGCTGCAGGCTTGGCCCGCCGAAAAATAGCCGGGAATTGTACCTGATACACGGCGCAAGCGTCACGTTCGCCTGTCACCCGGATTGCATGCAAAAACGCCCCGATCTGGCGACCGGGGCGTTTTTCAAGGTTGAAGCCAGGGTGAAACCTTGTTCATCAACCGGCTCGACGCAGCAACCAGACACCCGCCAGCGCACAGACGCCGGCCGGCACCAGCACCGCAAACAGCGGCGAGAAGCCGAACACCAGGCTGGATGGACCCAGCAGATCCTGGACGATCCGGAAGGTGAACCCCACCAGCACACCGGTGAACACTCGCTGACCCAGGGTCACCGAACGCAGCGGGCCGAAAATGAAGGAGATCGCCATCAGCACCAGCGCAGCGGTCACTAGCGGCTGCAACACCTTGACCCAAAAAGCCAGCCAGTAACGACCATTGCTCAGCCCCTGATCCGCCAGGTAATGGATATACCCCCACAGACCGCTGATCGACAGCGCTTCCGGCGCCATGACCACGGTATTCAACAGTTCCGGACTGATGGAAACATCCCAGTCTTCAGTCGGTTTGTTGACGACTTCGGTGCTGCGCTCGTGGAACAGCGTGGTGGTGATATCGGTGAGCTGCCAGCGTTTGCCATCGAATTCGGCGCGCTTGGCGAAGCTCGAACTCTGCAGGTGGCGCTCTTTGTCGAAGTGATAACGGGTCACGCCATACAGCAGGCCATCGGGTTGAACGGCGTTGATATGGATGAACTCGTCACCCTGACGGTGCCACATGCCGTGCTTGGCGCTCTGTGCGTCACCGCTGCCCTGAGCCAGCGAACGATTGGCCTGAGCCATGCTCTCGGTAGCCGGGGCAACGTATTCACCGATCAGCACGCCGGCCAGCATCAGCACCAGCATCGGCTTCATCACCGCCCAGACGATACGCCCGATGGACACACCGGCGGCGCGCATGACAGTCAGCTCACTGCTGCTTGCCAGACTGCCGAGGCCGATCAGGCAACCGATCAGCGCCGCCATCGGCAGCATGTCGTAGAGCCGGCGCGGTGCGGTCAGCAGTACAAAGCTCAGCACATCGACCAGCGTGTAGGTTTCGCTGACGTCGCCCATTTCGTCGATGAAGGCAAACAGGGTGGCCAGGCCAAGAATGATCGCCAGCACCGCGATGATCGCGATGAATACACTGCTGCCGATGTAGCGGTCGAGTTTAACCACGGGCCACCTCCAGCGCAGCGCTGCGACGACTGGCCAGCTTCAGGCGCAGCGGCTCCCAGTACAGCAGGCCGATACCGATGGCCAGGAAGATCCCGTGCACCCACCACAGACCCAGGCTCGCCGGGATCTTGCCTTTTTCGAGGGCGCCGCGGGCGGCAATCAGGATGGTCAGGTAAGCCATATAAAGAAGAATCGCCGGCAGCAACTTGAGGAAGCGCCCCTGGCGCGGATTGACCCGCGACAGCGGAACCGCCATCAGGGTCACGATAAATACCAGCAGCGGCAGCGACAGGCGCCATTGCAGTTCGGTTTTCGCACGGATGTCGTCGCTGGCCATCAGGGTCGAAGTCGGCATCGCGTCACGATCGGTGACTTCCTCGCTGACATCAGGCTTTGGCAGCAGCACGCCATAGGTTTCGTAATGGATGGCACGGTAGTTGGCCAGTCCCGGGCTGCCGTCGTAGCGGTAGCCGTTGTGCAGGATCAGGTAACGGTTGCCGTCGGGACGGACTTCCTGCCGGCCTTTTTCGGCCACCAGCACGGAAATCCCGCGATCCGCCTGGTTGGCGCCGAGGTTTTTCTGCGAGATGAACACGCTGCCCAGATTGACCCGGTCATCGCTCAGGGTTTCGGTGTAGGTCACCCGGGTGCCGTCGCGCAACGCCTGGAAACGGCCCGGCTCGAGGGTGTCGAACTCGGTCAGGGCGTCCTGCTTGTTCAGCAGCAGCTGGAACTGGTTGGCGCCTTGCGGGGCAAGGCTCAGGCTGAGCCATGCCACCACCAGTGCCACCAGCGTGGCCGGGAACAGCGTCATGCGGAACAGGCGCTGCTGGCTCATGCCAGTGGCCGACAGCACGGTCATTTCGCTTTCCAGATACAACCGGCCGTACGCCAGCAGGATCCCGAGAAACAGGCCCAGCGGCAGGATCAACTGCATGAAGCCCGGCAGACGATAGCCCATGATCAGGAACAGCGATCCCGGATCGAGCTGGCCCGCAGCGGCCTGGGCAAGGTATTTGATGAAGCGACCGCTCATGATGATGACCAGCAGCACGGCGCTTACCGCACTCAGGGTCAACAGGACTTCGCGGGACAGATAACGGAAGACGATCAAACCAGACACTCCAGGGTTGTCAGGCTAAGGCGGCCAAACAAGCAAACGTATCGACAGGCCCGCAAGGCAGAGCCGTCGAAAAAAGATGCGGCATTATCCTGTGATTGAGGGCGCCTGTCACTGCGCACACTCACGCAAGCGTGCAATCCGTTGAAGATCGTACAACCGAGGGTTGTCAGGCGCGGTGAGCGAGGTTCAAACTGCCGCCTCTGTCGCAGGCACTGGCCTGCGCCTCTTCTCTCTATAAGCAGGCGACGGCGGACACCGTCGAACGCCTGCATGTTGACCATTCATTCAGGGATCCGGACATGGAACTGGTTGTAAAAAGCGTTAGCCCAGAAACGTTGAAAACCGCCACCCTGGTGGTTGCCGTCGGCGAAGGCCGCAAACTCGGGGTCGCAGCCAAGCAGGTCGACGAACTGAGCGGCGGCGCCATCAGCGCCGTGCTCAAGCGTGGCGACCTGGCCGGCAAGGTCGGTCAGAGCCTGTTGCTGCACAGCCTGCCAAACCTGAAAGCCGAACGCGTGCTGCTGGTCGGCGTGGGCAAGGATGAAGAACTGGGCGACCGCCCGTTCCGCAAGATCGTTGCCGGTATCCTCAACACCTTCAAGGGCCTGGGCGGCAGCGATGCCGTTCTGGCGCTGGATGAAATCATCGTCAAGGGCCGCGACAGCTACGGCAAGACCCGCCTGCTGGCCGAGACCCTGGTCGACGGCGAATACACCTTCGACCAGTTCAAGAGCCAGAAAGCCGAACCGCGCGCCCTGAAGAAAATCACCCTGCTGACCATCAAGGCTGCACAAGCCGAAGTGCAACGCGCCGTGAACCACGCCACGGCAATCGCCAACGGCATGGCCTTCACCCGCAACCTGGGCAACCTGCCGCCGAACATCTGCCACCCGACTTTCCTCGGCGAGCAAGCCAAAGACCTGGGCAAAGAGTTCAAGGATCTGAAAGTCGAAGTCCTCGACGAGAAGAAGATCAAATCCCTGGGCATGGGTTCGTTCTACGCCGTCGGCCAGGGCAGCGCCCAGCCGCCGCGCCTGATCGTCATGCAATACAACGGCGGCAAGAAATCCGAGAAGCCATACGCGCTAGTCGGTAAAGGCATCACCTTCGACACCGGCGGCATCAGCCTGAAGCCAGGCGCCGGCATGGACGAGATGAAGTACGACATGGGCGGCGCCGCCAGCGTGTTCGGCACCCTGCGTGCCGTGCTGGAACTGAAACTGCCGATCAACCTGGTGTGCATCCTGGCCTGCGCCGAGAACATGCCGAGCGGCACCGCTTCGCGCCCGGGCGACATCGTGACCACCATGAGCGGCCAGACCGTGGAAATCCTCAACACCGACGCCGAAGGCCGTCTGGTGCTGTGCGACGCCCTGACCTACTCCGAGCGCTTCAAGCCGCAGGCAGTGATCGACATCGCCACCCTGACCGGTGCCTGCGTCGTAGCCCTGGGTGCCCACACCTCGGGCCTGCTGGGCAACAACGACGAACTGATCGAGCAACTGCTGAGCGCGGGCAAGGCCGCCGACGACCGCGCCTGGCAACTGCCGCTGTTCGATGAGTATCAAGAGCAACTGGACAGCCCGTTCGCCGACATCGCCAACATCGGCGGGCCGAAGGCCGGCACCATCACGGCTGCATGCTTCCTGTCGCGTTTCACCAAGAACCTGAACTGGGCGCACCTCGACATCGCGGGCACCGCGTGGACCAGCGGCGGCAAGGACAAGGGCGCCACCGGCCGTCCGGTTCCACTGCTGACCCAGTACCTGCTGGATCGCGCCAAGGCCTGAAACCGATGACGGCAAGCGCCGCACCTTTCGAGGGGCGGCGCTTGCTGCTCAGGAACCGCAATGACCAAAGTCGACTTCTACATCCTGCCCAGCGCTGACCCTTCGACGCGTCTGGATTTTGCCTGCAAGCTCACCGAGAAAGCCTGGCGTATGGGCCACCGTATCTACCTGCATTGCAGCGATGCCGCCCAGCGTGACGATCTCGATGCGCGGCTGTGGGCGTTCAAGGGCGAAACCTTCGTGCCCCACGGCCCCGCCGAAAGCGAACCGGAAGGTTTGATCGTGCTCGGCTTGGGGGACGACTGCGGCCAGCATCAGGATTTGCTCGTCAACCTGGACCTGAAAGTCCCGGCCTTCGCCAGCAAGTTCGCCCGGGTGGCGGAAGTGGTGGTGGAAGATCCGGTGATCCGCGCAGCTGCGCGGGAGAGTTTCCGTTTCTACCGGGAACAGGGCTATCCTCTGCAAGACCACCGTTTACAGCGACTCTGAGTACGCCGATGGACACTCCAAAACCGCTGCAAAAACCCGCGCACCTGCTGGATGACCTAGAATCGATCCGCCAGTTGCTCGGCGATGACAACCTGCAACCGCCGCTTTTGACCGACACGGTCGATGATGGCGAACAGGAACAGATTCCGATGCTGTTCGACTCGGTCGCCACCGAGCCACCGGCCGTCGAACCGCCGCCAGCCCCCGTCGCGAAACCCGCCACCGCGCCCGCCGCACCTGTGGATAAGGGCCCCGACGCGCTGCTGCACCTGGACAGCGAACTGCGCGCCGCCGCGCAATTGATCATGCAAGACGTGATCGACGACTTCGCCCCGCACATTGAAAATGAAATCAAACGTCGCCTCGAGGCACGGATGGAACGGCTTCTCGGCCAGTACGAATAATTCCCCGATCTCCTGTGGGAGCTGGCGAGCCAGCTCCCACATTTAGTTCTCCACCCGGCCTCCCCCGCTCGCCCTGCGCCCCATGCCCCGCTATACTTCCCGGCTTTTCCTGAATAAATGCCAATAGGGTCCCGCCGCGCATGGATAAGACCTACCAGCCGCACGCCATTGAAACTTCCTGGTACAACACCTGGGAGTCCGAGAACTACTTCGCCCCGCAAGGCGCGGGCGACTCCTACACCATCATGATCCCGCCGCCGAACGTCACCGGCAGCCTGCACATGGGTCACGGTTTCAACAACGCGATCATGGACGCCCTGATCCGTTTCCGCCGCATGCAGGGTCGCAACACCCTGTGGCAGCCGGGCACCGACCACGCCGGTATCGCCACGCAGATGCTGGTGGAGCGTCAACTCGAAGCCCAGGGCCAGAATCGCCACGATCTGGGCCGGGAAAAATTCCTCGAGAAAGTCTGGGAATGGAAGGATCAGTCCGGTGGCAACATCAGCCGTCAGATCCGCCGCCTCGGCTCCTCCGTGGACTGGAGCCGCGAACGCTTCACCATGGACGACGGCCTCTCGGAAGCCGTTAAGGAAGCGTTCGTGCGCCTGCACGAAGACGGCCTGATCTATCGCGGCAAGCGTCTGGTCAACTGGGACACCAAGCTGCACACGGCGATTTCCGACCTCGAAGTGGAAAACCACGACGAGAAAGGTTTCCTGTGGAACCTGAAGTACCCGCTGGCCGACGGCGCGAAAACCGCTGAAGGCAACGATTTCCTGATCGTCGCGACCACCCGTCCGGAAACCATGCTCGGCGACTCCGCCGTCGCGGTGAACCCGAACGACGAGCGCTACAAAGCCCTGATCGGCAAATTTGTCGAGCTGCCGCTGGTCGGCCGCCGCATCCCGATCATCGCCGACGATTACTGCGACCCTGAATTTGGCACCGGCTGCGTGAAAATCACCCCGGCCCACGACTTCAACGACTACGAAGTCGGCAAGCGCCACAACCTGCCGCTGCTGAACATCTTCGACAAGAACGCCAACGTGCTGCCTGCGGCTCAGGTGTTCAACCTCGACGGCACGCTGAACGACAGCATCGACGGCAAGATCCCGGCTGAATACGCCGGTCTCGAGCGTTTTGAAGCGCGCAAGCAGATCGTGGCCGCGTTCGACGCCGCCGGCCTGCTGGTCAGCGTCGACGACCACAACCTGAAAGTGCCGAAAGGCGACCGCTCCGGCACCGTCATCGAGCCGTGGCTGACCGACCAGTGGTACGTGTCCACCAAGCCGCTGGCCGAACCTGCGATTGCTGCCGTTGAAGACGGCCGCATCCAGTTCGTGCCGAAGCAGTACGAAAACATGTACTTCTCGTGGATGCGCGACATCCAGGACTGGTGCATCAGCCGTCAGCTGTGGTGGGGCCACCGGATCCCGGCCTGGTACGACGAGTCGGGCAAGGTTTACGTCGGTCGCGACGAAGCCGAAGTGCGCGCCAAGCACAACCTGGGCGCCGACGTTGCGCTGCAACAGGACAACGACGTGCTCGACACCTGGTTCAGTTCGGGCCTGTGGACCTTCTCCACCCTGGGCTGGCCGGAAAAGACCGAGTTCCTGAAGAAATTCCACTCCACCGACGTGCTGGTTACCGGTTTCGACATCATTTTCTTCTGGGTTGCCCGGATGATCATGCTGACCATGCACCTGATCAAGAACGAGGACGGCACGCCGCAGGTTCCGTTCAAGACCGTTTACGTGCACGGCCTGGTGCGTGATGGCCAGGGCCAGAAGATGTCCAAGTCCAAGGGCAACGTCCTGGACCCGCTGGACATCATCGACGGTATCGAGCTCGAAACCCTGGTGCAGAAACGCACTTCCGGTCTGATGCAGCCAAAACTGGCGAAGAAGATCGAGAAGCAGACCCGAGAAGAGTTCGCCGACGGCATCGCCAGCTACGGCACCGACGCCCTGCGCTTCACCTTCTGCTCGCTGGCGTCCACCGGTCGCGACATCAAGTTCGACATGGGCCGCGTCGAAGGCTATCGCAACTTCTGCAACAAGATCTGGAACGCTGCGCGCTACGTTCTGGACAAGGGCGAAGACTGCGGCCAGAACGGCGAAGCCTACGAGCTGTCGCTGGCGGATCGCTGGATCATCTCGCAGCTGCAACGCACCGAAGCCGAAGTGACCCGTCAACTGGATCAGTTCCGTTTCGACCTGGCGGCACAAGCGCTGTACGAGTTCATCTGGAACCAGTACTGCGACTGGTACCTGGAACTGTCCAAGCCTGTGCTGTGGGACGAAAACGCGCCGGTCGAGCGTCAGCGCGGCACCCGTCGCACGCTGGTTCGCGTACTGGAAGTGGCGCTGCGACTGGCGCATCCGTTCATGCCGTTCATCACTGAAGAAATCTGGCAGCGCATTGCGCCGCTGGCCGGCATTCAGGGCAAGACGATCATGCTGCAAGCGTGGCCGGTGGCCAACGAAGAGCGCATCGATCCGGCGGCCGAAGACGACATCGAATGGCTCAAGGGCCTGATGCTCGGCACGCGCAACATCCGTGGCGAAATGAACATCGGCCCGGGCAAGCCGCTGCCGATCTACCTGAAAAACGTCACCGCTGAAGACCAGCGTCGCCTGACCGAAAACGAAGCGCTGCTGAAGAAGCTGGCGCGTCTGGAATCGATCACCGTACTGGCGGCCGGCGAAGAAGCGCCGCTGTCCGCCACCGCGCTGGTTGGCGAGATGGAAGTGCTGGTGCCGATGGCCGGCCTGATCGACAAGAACGCCGAACTGGCGCGTCTGGACAAGGAAATCCTGCGTCTGCAGGGCGAAGTCCAGCGGGTCGGTGGCAAGCTGTCCAACGCCGGTTTCGTTGACAAGGCTCCGGCCGAAGTCATCGAGAAGGAACGCGCCAAACTGGCCGAAGCCGAACAGGCTCTGGCCAAGCTGGCCGAGCAGCACGCGCGGATTGCCAGCCTGTAACGGCAAATCGCACTGAAAAAGGGAGGCCCGCAACGGCCTCCCTTTTTTGTGCCCGGCACTTTTCCGGCCAACAACGCGGCTCCCTGTGGGACAATAGCCGCCACTTTCAGCCCTACCCGAATCGACCACGCCCATGAACGCCCCACGTACACCGAAACCTGCGCGCAAGAAGCCTGACTCCGCCACCCCGGCCAAGCCCGTGGAGCCGCGTAAAGAAGCCAGCCTGCACCCGCGCAATCGCCATCAGGGTCGTTACGACTTCCCGGCGTTGATCAAGACCACGCCGGAACTGGCGAAATTCGTGATCACCAACCCGTACGGCAAGGAAAGCATCGACTTCGCCAGTCCCGATGCGGTGCGTGTGTTCAACCGGGCATTGCTCAAGTCGTTCTACGGCATCCAGCATTGGGACATCCCGGCCGATTACCTCTGCCCGCCGGTGCCGGGGCGTGCCGACTACATCCACTTCCTGGCTGACCTGCTGGCGAGCAACAACGACGGCGTGGTTCCGCGCGGTGCCATCGTCAATGTGCTGGATATCGGCATGGGTGCCAACTGCGTGTACCCGTTGATTGGTAACAGCGAATACCGCTGGCACTTCCTGGGCTCGGAAATCGATCCGACGGCCGTGGCCGCCGCCAGGGCCATTGTCCAGTCCAACGATTTGAGCAAAGTCATCAAGCTGCGCCAGCAGGAGAACCGCAAGCACATCCTGATCGACCTGCTGGAGCCCGGTGAGCGCTTTGACCTGACCATGTGCAACCCACCCTTCCACGCCTCGATGGAAGAGGCCACCAAAGGCAGCGAGCGCAAATGGCGAGCCTTGGGAAAGGCCGATCCGAAGCGCAAATTGCCAGTGCTGAACTTCGGCGGTCAGTCCGCCGAGCTGTGGTGTGAAGGTGGCGAAGCGCGTTTCGTGACGCAACTGATCGCCGAAAGCGCGACCCTTGCGCACAAGGTGTTGTGGTTCAGCACCCTGGTCTCGAAAGCCTCGAACCTGCCCGCCATCGAGACAGCGCTGAAGAAGGCCGGCGCGCTGGAAAGCCAGGTAGTGGAGATGTCCCAGGGGCAGAAGCAGAGCCGCTTTGTCGCCTGGACCTTCCAGACCAAGTCCGAGCAGCAGATCTGGCGACGTGAGCGCTGGGTTCGCAAGTAATACGTTTCAACCGGGGCGGCGCTTGATTGCAAGCAGCCGCCACTACTGCCGAACACAATCGGCAGGCACAAAAAAACCGTGCCCGGATCACTCCGGCGCACGGTTTTTTTATCGCTGCGTCTTACTTGTTCACAGCGTCGGTCAGGCCTTTGGCCACAACCAGCTTGATCACTTTCTTGGCAGGGATTTCGATGGCAGCGCCAGTCGACGGGTTACGGCCAGTGCGGGCAGGACGCTCGGTCACTTTCAGCTTGCCGATACCTGGCAAGGTGATTTCGCCGCCGTTTTCCAGCTGATCAGCAACGATTTGGCCCAGTTGGTCCAGAGCGTTACGCGCGGTGGTTTTCGGCGCGTCGATAGCTTCAGCGATGTCGGCGATCAGTTGGTCTTTAGTAAGAGCCATGTAGTGTTCCTTCCCTATCAAATTCATATGGATTGCAGAGTGCAGTGTCAGCCATCGAGCCCGATCTTCTGGATCTGGCACCCTCGGCGATAACCACGACGAGTCGGGGTTATAGATGCCGAAATCAGGGTTTGGTTCGACCTGACAAATGCTGAATGCACGCTTAACGCAGTGACTACGCGTAAGACCGGGCAAAACTAGCACAGAGACAAGGAAATATCCGCCTCTAGCTAGCCAAATGGTCAGGTTTATTGCGCTAAATCGGTAAATAAATGCATAAGCGCCGCCCCATGACCCCGAATTGCCCTTCAACCCGCGCCAAAACCAGTGGTTGCGGTACACTGAGCGCTTTTTCGGGGGAGCCCGCCCTCCTCCCTTTCACTTGCCGAGAAGCCCATGCCGATCCGTCATTGCATCGTCCACCTGATCGACAAAAAACCCGATGGCACGCCCGCAGTCCTGCACGCCCGTGACTCCGAACTGGCCGAGTCCGCCGCCATCGAGAACATGCTCGCCGACCTCAACGAGAGCTATAACGCCAAACAGGGCAAAGCCTGGGGCTTGTTCCATCCGGAGTCCGGTGCGTTCCCGTTCAGCGGCTGGCTGAAGGAATACATGGAGGGCGGCAAGGACTTCACCGCGTTCAGCAAGGTCGCGGTCGAGCACCTGCAAAAGCTGATGGAAGAATCGAACCTGTCGGTGGGCGGCCACGTGCTGTTCGCCCACTACCAGCAAGGCATGACCGATTACCTGGCCATCGCCCTGCTGCACCACAGCGAAGGCGTGGCGGTAACCGATCAACTGGACGTGACCCCGTCGCGCCACCTCGACCTCGGTCAACTGCACCTGGCGGCACGGATCAACGTCTCCGAGTGGCAGAACAACAAGCAGTCCAAGCAGTACATCTCGTTCATCAAGGGCAAGAACGGCAAGAAGGTCTCGGAATACTTCCTTGACTTCATCGGTTGCCAGGAAGGCGTCGACGGCCCGGGCGAGACCCGCACGCTGCTCAAGGCCTTCAGCGACTTCGTCGAGAGCGAAGACCTGCCGGAAGATTCCGCCCGCGAGAAGACCAAGACTCTGGTCGACTACGCCAGCAGCCAGGCCAAGCTCGGCGAGCCGATGGGCCTGGAAGAACTGTCGGAGCTGATCGACGAAGAACGCCCGAAGGCCTTCTACGACCACATCCGCAACAAGGACTACGGCCTGTCGCCGGAAATCCCGGCAGACAAGCGCACGCTCAACCAGTTCCGCCGCTTCACCGGCCGCGCTGAAGGCCTGTCGATCAGCTTCGAAGCGCATCTGCTGGGCTCGAAAATCGAATACGACGAAGAAGCCGGCACCCTGGTCATCAAAGGCCTGCCAACTTCGCTCACCGATCAGCTGAAGCGCCGCAACTGATGCTCGGCAATGTGCTGAAGAAAGTTGCGCTGGTTCTGCTGGTGGTCGTGGTCTATCAGAACTGGGGCAAGATCGAACGGATGTTCAACCCGTCGCAGATGGCCTCCGAGCAGGTTCGCGCCAACGCCAAAGTGGTGCTGTACACCACCGACTGGTGCGGCTACTGCAAGCAGACCAAACGCTTTCTCGATCAGAAAGGCATTCCGTTCAGGGAGTTCGACATCGAGAAAGACGCCGAGGCACGCAAGGCGTACGAAGCGCTGGGCGGGCGCGGGATCCCGCTGATCGACGTCAATGGCACGTTGATTCGCGGGTTTGATCCGGACGACATTCTCGCCGCACTGAAATGAACGAGGGAGCCAATCGGCTCCCTCTTTTTTTCAGCGTTTCTCGATTCGGAAACCGAACCGCGGAAAGTGCACATGCACCACGCCGCCACGTTCGTCTTCACGGCGCAGGATCAGCTCCTCGCGACCTGCAAATACCAGCTCTCCGGCAACCGGATCAACGCCGTAGTCAGTGGCCGCGATCACGACTTGCTGGCTCGCTTCAAACCCGTTCGGATCGACAAATACTTCTTGCGGCAATGCCGCCGGGGTCGAACTGCGCGCAATTTCCAGCGCTTCTTCCGACGTCATCGCACTCGCCGCACCATGGCCGAAGCCCAGCACCCGCCCAAGCCACGCGGACACCGCCGGGTAGTTATCCACCAACGGCGCGGTGACGTGCGTAGCTTTGAGGAACCACAACGGATGCGCCATGGCGAAGTCGGCAATCGACGCTTCACCGAACAGGAAGTCGCCGTCCTCACGTTGCAGCTGCTGCTCCAGACGCGCCATGATGGTTGGCCAATTGTGCTTGGCTTGCTCGGCCGAAATTTTGGTCGCGCTGCCACCACTGAACAGTCCGGCACGATCGGCGAGGAAGGCCTTGATCGCTTCCGGCGGCAACTTGCCGAAACGCACCGCTACCGATTCCGGCTGGAACACCAGACTCACCGCATGCTGGAAAACCACCGAGTCAGCCCAGGCAGCGAAACTGGCGGCGATCATTTCCTGACCTTCCGGGAAGAACGAAGGCTGGGCCTTTTCCTGCTCCAGACGACGGGCGATCAACGCGGTGTCGCAGTAGATATCGGCGCCGATCTGCAGCACCGGGGTCTTGCGGTAGCCACCGGTCAGGGCGGTCAGATCCGGTTTTGGCATCACCGGCGAAATGTGCACCGAACGCCAGGACAAGCCCTTGAAACCCAACAGCAGCCGGGCCTTTTCGGCGAATGGAGAGGTCGGGTAATGATGGAGGATCAACTCGGACATGCTCGGCTCCGCCGCACAGAAAGTGAACCAGCAGCTTAGCGCGCAAATCGTTCGCAGCCTACGGATCCGGCTGATGGGAACTGATCAGTCAGGTTGATAAGGCACTCGAGAGTTCTCGAAAAAAACCGTCTCAGCGAAACCGAGACGGTTTTCCCGCTGCAATGGCCTTACATCAGGTCATCGAAGTGATCTCGCAGGAACTCGTAAAAGCGAAACGCTTTGAACGACCTCCATACGAGGCTCAGAGTACGCAGCAAAAGCTTCATACGTTTTGGCCTCCGGTTGGGGGCCAAACCTCCAGCGTGCTTACCGGACCACGTACGCCTTCGGAATACACGCCAATGTACCCAATGAGGCGGCCGGTTGTGATCCCCCTGAAAAATCATTCCGGCACGGGAGCAACCCCATGTCAGAGGGCATGAAACCGTTACGTCGATCAGCCAGACCTCAAAAGCTGCATTGGCATGCGAGCGGACGAATAGTAATCGGATTGCTATACCGCCATTTAAACAAATGAGCTCAAAATCGCATTCCCTGGAATGGGTGTTTCAAGGCTTGCCTGGTGACGTAAAGACGAATACTCTTGGCCTGCGCCAGTGTATCCAGTGAGATGCTAAACCCCGGCCGCAAACCGAGGTTTACAGAAAAAACCGCCTACAAGGGCGGTTTTTTCTTGCCTGTCGTTTATGCAACGTGTCGCCTCTACGGAAGGGATATCTACAAGGATTGAGGGCTTATTCAGTCCGGCTGATAAGACGCCACCAGACACTCCTTCGCGCTCTTCCTGAGCTTCTTGATCAACCGTTCCTGGCGCAACGCATCACTCTTGTCGCGGCACCGCTCGGTATAGACCAGCGCCATCGCCGGGCTCGAGAGAAAGAATCGCGCACCCTTGCCGCTCTGGTGCTTGGCGAAACGGCGCACGGGATCATCGCTGATCCCGCAGTACAGCGAACCGTTGGCGGCACGAACGAGGTAGACGAACCAGGACTTGCTCACTGGAACGTCGGCTTCGGGAGGATTTTCGCTGAGGCTGGTCACGGGGTAATTCAGGCGCAAGGGAAACAGGCGGCGATCTTATCAGCGACTCGCCTGAAATGCCTTCAGCCCTTTCAGCGCCTGGGCGCGGACGGCGTTGCGCACCAGCGGCGTCCAGCCCAGCAGCAGGCCCTTGAAGCCCAGTGCCTGGCGAGACCAGCGCCACAGGTCGAAGTGGTCGTGGTGTTCACAGATCTTGCCGTCACGGAAGACGAAGCGTGCCTGGATGTCGTTGATCACGACGTTGCCGGTCTGGCTGAACAGGTAGGTCGCCACCCAGTGGGCGCCGCCGCTGCGCTCGTCGGCGCGGACGTTGTCGAAGGTCAGGGAGAAGTCCTTGGCCCGGGTGGTGAGCATGCGCCACATGTCGCCGGCATCGCGGCCGCGCAGCTCGCCGAAGGCCGGATCGCTGAACACTACGTCTTCGGTGTAGCAGGCGGCCATGGCCTCGGCGTCGAGGCGCTGAAAAGCCTGGTAGAAACGGGTGATCAGGGCGCTGTGGGCTTCTTCACTCATGGGCAATCTCCAGGAAATGTACAGATTGCCAGCACGATAATCCGCAAACGCCCGAAACACTATCGGCATTCGCATTCCGAATACCGACAGTGTGTGCACATCAGACCTTTTCGCTTTCCACCTGCACGTACAACGCACGACCGGCACCGAGGCCGGCGAGGATCGCACCGGCACCGACGATGCCGAAGATCCAGCCCACGGCGTTCCAGCCGCCGGTCCAGTCGTGCACCACGCCGACCGCGAACGGCCCCATGGACGCGAGGGTGTAGCCGAAGCCCTGGGACATGCTCGACAGGTTCGCCGCGACATGGGAGTCCCGCGAGCGCAACACGATCAGGGTCAGCGCCAGGCTGAACGTACCGCCCTGCCCAAGGCCCAGCAGGATCGCCCAGCCCCACAAGCCTTCGATCGGCGCATAGAGGCAACCGAACAGGCCGCCAAGGGTCAGCGCCATTACCACCACGATCGCCAGCCGCTGATCCTTGCCGCGTGTGGCCAGCCACGGCGCCGCCAGCGAACTGGCAAGCTGGATGATCACCGAACCGGACAGCACCAGACCGGCCTGGGTCGGCGTCAGCCCGCGACCGATCAGGATCGACGGCAACCAGCCGAACACGATATAGGCCAGCGACGATTGCAGGCCCATGTACAAGGTCACCTGCCAGGCCAGCGGATCTCGCAGCAGCCCGCGCACTCGGTACGCGACGTTGTGCGCGCCGTGCTTCTGGCCGATTTGCGGCAGCCAGAACACCGCAGCGACCAGTGCCGGAATCACCCAGAACCCGAGGCCCATGGCCCAGCTATGGTCGAAGTGCTCGCTCAACGGCACGGTCGAACCCGCCGCCATTGCCGCGCCCAGGCACAGGGCCATGGTGTAGACACCGGTCATGGTGCCGGCGTGTTTGGCGAAGTCGCGCTTGACGATGCCGGGCAGCAAGACGCCGATGATGCCGATACTTGCACCACCTAGAACGCTGCCGGCAAACAGACCGATTTCACCGAAGTTGCTGCGCAGGATGATGCCGCCGGCCAGTGTCAGCAGAATCCCCAACACTACTCGTTCGGCACCAAAACGCCGCGCCAGCACCGGAGCCAGCGGAGCGAAAAGACCAAGGCACAGCACCGGCAACGTCGTCAGCAACCCCGCCTGAGCGGCGGACAAGCCAAGGCTTTTCGACACTTCACTGAGCAGCGGCGCCATGCTCGACAGCGCCGGGCGCAGGTTCAACGCCACCAGAATCAGCCCCAGCAGCAACAGCCACGGGCGCCGCACCAGCGGATGACTTTGCTGCACCTGCTCGTCATCGGCCTCGGCATCGATCAGCAGCTCCTCCAGTTCGGCGGTGCGCTTGGGGGCGTTGGCGGTTTCAGGGCGGGACATGGTTTTCTCGGTTTCAGGGTTCATTGATCAGTTGCCTCGACAGGGCCTTGGCCCGTTCCGGGTCACGCTGTTCGACGGCTTCGAACAGGGCGATGTGCAAATCGAAGACTTCCTGTCGACGAGGGACGATGTTCAGGGTCTGACGCAGTTGCGCGCCGACGATGCTGGAGAAATAGCGATACAGCTCGCTGAGGGTCGGGTTGTGCGCGGCGTCCACCAGACGGCGGTGAAACACCAGGTCACAGGCGATGTAGCTGTCGAGGTCACCGTGATAGTGGCTGCCGGCAACGCCAAGCGCCTCGCGCAGACCCGCCAGATCCTCATCGGTACGGCGCAACGCCGCCAGGCCGATGGCCTCGACTTCAAGGATGTGCCGGGTTTCCCGGGCCTGATCCAGCGAGCACTTGGACAGCGCCTTGAGCGTGTCCATCGGATCGACCACCGCCCGTAGATAACTGCCGTCGCCCTGGCGGATTTCGATCAGCCCGGAGAACGCCAATACCCGCATGGCCTCGCGCACGGTATTGCGGCTGATGCCGAGTTCTGCGCACAGCTCGGGCTCGGTCGGCAAACGCTGACCGACCTGCCAGGTGCCATCTGTGATGCGTTGGCGCAATTGATCCAGGGCCTGATCGACCAGGGATCGCTTAATAAGTGGAGAAATGTCTGACATAGGATTCGCCCTTTCATCCAATCATGGGATGAATTTTCTGACATGTTAGTCAGCTCCGTGTAGGACGGCAACCACCTAGGTTGATTGGGAGGGAAATGAAGCGGGATTTTCGATTGGTCAAAATTACCCTTTAAGGGTAATTTCAGGGACAGGGTTTGGGTTTCTTATGGAAAAGAACACACCCCATTATGACTTGGTGGTGATCAAGGCTGAGGTCAGGCGACTTGGCAAAAAAGCCTTCACCAGGTCTTCGGCAAAATCCGGTGAGAAGCTCGGCTTTAGCTTCAGAGAGATGCAAGAAATCGTTTTCGAGTTACAGAACAGGATGTTGTACAAATCCATGACCACTTATGACGATCATCGAGTCTGGCAGGACGTGTATCACATCACTTCACAAGATCAGGAGATTTACATCAAGGTGACCTACCGCCCAGGCGGCCCACCGGTAATTTCCTTCAAGGAGAAAAACCCATGAAAACCCAGCAATGTGTCAGCTGCGGTGCACGTGAGGGAATGAGGCATTTCGAGGGTCGCGCCGAAACCTTGAGTGTCAAAGGCATGGAGCGCCGTGTAGATAATCTTTCTGGCTGGGAGTGCCAGAAGTGCGGTGAGGTCGAGTGGGACTTCGACACTGACAGCGCAGAACGTTTTGGGGAAGCAGGGGATGAACTGGTATTCGCTGCCAGGCAAATGATCGGTGACGAGATGAGGCGTATCCGTCGAAAATTGCACCTTACGCAAAAAGAGACGGTGCAATTATTGTCGGGTGGTGGACATAACGCTTTCTCTCGCTACGAGCGCGGCGAAATATTGCCGCCCAAAGCACTGATACTGCTGATGCGACTGTTGGATCGTTACCCGTACTTGCTGACCGATGCAAAGTCTCTCGGTGAAGGGGCAGACTTGAGAGGCTTCACACACACCGTCCACAAAGAACACGAAACCCTCACCGTGTCCTGATCCCCAAAAAACAAACCCGGCACAAGGCCGGGTTTGTTTTATGCATCAGATCTCAATGCAGGATCTGACTCAGGAACAGCTTGGTCCGATCATTCTGCGGATTGTCGAAGAAGTCGTTCGGTGCCGCCTGCTCGACGATCTCGCCCTTGTCCATGAAGATCACGCGGTTGGCCACGGTGCGGGCGAAGCCCATTTCGTGGGTCACGCAGAGCATGGTCATGCCGTCTTCGGCCAGGCCGATCATGGTGTCGAGAACCTCTTTCACCATCTCCGGGTCGAGTGCCGAGGTCGGCTCATCGAACAGCATGATTTTCGGTTTCATGCACAGCGCACGGGCAATCGCCACGCGCTGCTGCTGACCGCCGGACAGTTGCCCCGGGAACTTGTGCGCCTGCTCCGGAATGCGTACGCGCTCCAGATAGTGCATGGCGATTTCCTCGGCCTTGCGCTTGGGCATCTTGCGCACCCACATCGGCGCCAACGTGCAGTTCTGCAGAATGGTCAGGTGCGGGAACAGGTTGAAGTGCTGGAACACCATGCCGACCTCACGACGGATCGCTTCGATCTGCTTGAGGTCGTTGGTCAGCTCCACGCCATCGACCACGATGCGGCCCTGCTGGTGTTCTTCCAGGCGGTTCAGGCAGCGGATGGTGGTGGACTTGCCGGAACCCGACGGGCCGCACAGCACGATACGCTCGCCCTGTTTGACGTTGAGGTTGATGTCTTTCAGCACGTGGAACTGGCCGTACCATTTGTTCACGCCCTGCATCTGAATGATGCCTTCCGGGCCCACTGGCTTTTTGATTGCTTCGCTCATCGAAAAAACTCCTAACGCTTGTGGCCAGTGTCGAGCTTGCGTTCCAGATGCATGGAATAGCGCGACATGCCAAAACAGAAAATCCAGAACACCAGGGCGGCGAACACGTAGCCTTCGGTGGCCATGCCCAGCCATTTCGGATCGGCAGCGGCTTGTTTGACGCTGTTGAGCAGGTCAAAGAGGCCGATGATGATCACCAGGCTGGTGTCCTTGAACAGCGCGATGAAGGTGTTGACGATGCCGGGAATCACCAGCTTCAGGGCTTGCGGCAGAATCACCAGGCCCATGGCGCGCCAGTAACCGAGGCCCATCGCGGCCGCGGCTTCGTACTGGCCTTTGGGGATCGCTTGCAGACCGCCGCGCACCACTTCGGCGACGTAGGCCGACTGGAACAGGATCACGCCGATCAGTGCCCGCAGCAGCTTGTCGAAGTTCATGCCTTCGGGCAGGAACAGCGGCAGCATCACCGATGACATGAACAGCACGGTGATCAGCGGCACGCCGCGCCAGAACTCGATGAACGTCACGCAGACCACACGAATGGCCGGCATATTCGAACGTCGTCCCAGGGCCAGCATGATCCCCAGCGGCAGCGCGCCGGCGATACCGACGGTGGCGATTACCAGAGTCAGCATCAGGCCGCCCCACTGGCTGGTGGCAACGGCGCTCAGGCCGAACACGCCGCCATGCAACAGGCACCAGGCAACGATCGGATACACCACCAGGAAGCTCAGCCCGTACACCGCTTTACGCGGCACACGTTTGATGAACAGCGGCGCCACGCCGATGACCGCCAGCCACACGGTCAGGTCCACGCGCCAGCGCAGCTCCGCCGGGTAGTAGCCGTACATGAACTGGCCGAAACGCTGCTCGATGAACACCCAGCAGGCGCCCGCCTTGGTGCAGTCGGCACGGGTGGTGCCAACCCAGTTGGCATCGAAGATCGCCCAACTGAGCAGTGGCGGAATCACCAGGTAGATCAGGTAGAACGCAAACAGGGTCAGCAGAGTGTTGAGCCAACTGGAGAACATGTTTGCGCGGATCCACGCCATCGGGCCGAAGACCTTGGCCGGCGGTGGCATGTCGGGTTTGAAAGTATGAGTACTCATGCGCTATTCCTTACCGCTCGATCAGCGCAATGCGCTTGTTGTACCAGTTCATCAGCAAGGAAATGCTGATACTGATCGCCAGGTACACGCTCATGGTGATGGCAATGACTTCGATCGCCTGGCCGGTCTGGTTCAGCACGGTGCCGGCGAACAGCGAAACCATTTCCGGGTAACCGATACCGGCCGCCAGCGAGGAGTTCTTCGCCAGGTTCAGGTATTGGCTGGTCAGCGGCGGAATGATCACGCGCAGCGCTTGCGGGATGATCACCTTGCGCAGGGTCGGGCCGTTGCGCAGGCCGAGGGAACGAGCCGCTTCGGTCTGGCCGTGGCTGACCGACTTGATCCCCGAACGCACGATCTCGGCGATGAACGCTGCGGTGTACACGGTCAGGGCCAGGGTCAGGGCCAGCAGTTCCGGGATCAGCACCCAGCCACCGACGAAGTTGAAGCCTTGCAGCTTCGGCATTTCCCAATGCAACGGAGCGCCGAAGATCAGCGCGCACAGCGTCGGGATCACCAGGAACATCGCCAGGCCGACCCAGAACTTGTGGAACGGCTCGCCGGTTTCCTCAAAACGTTTGGTGGCCCAACGGCTCATCAGCACGATGGCGACAATAGCCACCACGACACTGATCACAAACGCCCAGAAGCCGTCAGCCATTTGCGCGGCCGGCATGTTCAGGCCACGGCTGCTGACGAAGAAGGTGTCGCCGAAGTTGTGACTGTTGCGCGGCCCCGGCATGGTCAGGAATACCGCGAAATACCAGAACAGGATTTGCAGCAGCGGCGGAATGTTGCGGAAGACTTCCACATACACGGTCGCCAGTTTGCTGATGATCCAGTTCGGCGACAGCCGCGCCACACCGATGATGAACCCCAGCAAAGTCGCCAGGATCACGCCGATGAAGGTCACCAGCAAAGTGTTGAGCAGGCCGATCACGAACACGCGGGCATAGCTGTCCGCTTCGGTGTAGGAGATCAGGTGTTGAGCGATGCCGAACCCGGCACTGCGCTCCAGAAAGCTGAACCCGGACGTGATGCCCCGGTGCTGCAGGTTGGTCTGGGTGTTGTCGAACAGATACCAGCCCATGGCGACCACCGCCACGACGGTGATGATCTGGAATAGCCACGCACGCACACGCGGATCGCTGAGGCTGAACCTCTGCTTTGGTGCGCCGATTGAATTTTGCATGAAGTGCCCCGCAAGAAATGGAACAGAACATCACCCGGCGGTTGGCCCGCCGGGTGATAGAACCATTAGCGCACTGGTGGTGCGTACTGAATGCCGCCGTTGTTCCACAGCGCGTTCAGGCCACGGTCGATTTCCAGCGGAGTGCTCTTGCCGAGGTTTTTCTCGAAGATTTCGCCGTAGTTACCCACCTGGGAAACGATTTTCACCACCCAGTCCTTCGGCAGTTTCAGGTCCTTGCCGTACTCGCCGTCGCCACCCAGCAGACGGGCAACGTCCGGGTTCTTGGTGGACTTGGCTTCTTCGAGTACGTTTTTCGAAGTGATGCCGGCTTCTTCAGCGTTCAGCAGCGCGTAACCAACCCAACGAACGATGGCCAGCCACTCGTCGTCGCCGTTACGCACGACCGGGCCCAGAGGTTCCTTGGAAATGGTTTCCGGCAGAACCACGTAGTCCTTCGGCGAAGCCAGTTTGCTGCGCTGGGCGAACAGCTGGGACTTGTCGGAGGTCAGCACGTCGCAACGACCGGATTCCAGCGACTTGGCGCTTTCATCGGAGGTGTCGAAAGTGATCGGGGTGTACTTCAGGCCGTTGGCGCGGAAGTAGTCGGACACGTTCAGCTCGGTGGTGGTACCGGCCTGAATGCAGATGGTCGCGCCGTCGAGTTCCTTGGCACTTTTCACGCCCAGCTTGTTGTTGGCCAGGAAGCCCACGCCGTCGTAGTAAGTGATGAAGCCAGGGAATTTCAGGCCCATGCCCGCGTCACGGGAGCTGGTCATGGTGGTGTTGCGCGACAGGATGTCGATCTCGCCGGACTGCAGCGCGGTGAAGCGCTCCTTGGCGTTCAACTGACTGAACTTGACCTTGGTCGCATCGCCGAACACGGCAGCGGCCACGGCACGGCAGACGTCGGCGTCGATGCCGAGGATCTTGCCGGTCGAATCCGGTACGGAGAAGCCTGGCAGACCGTCGCTCACGCCACACTGCACGAAACCTTTCTTCTGTACCGCATCCAGGGTTGCACCCGCCTGAGCGAACCCGCTGACACCCAGTACTGCAGCAGCAGTCACGATCGCCAGCGTGGATTTCAACATCTTCATTCAAACCTCCAGTTTTGCTCTTGTTGTGTCGGAGCTTGAGTCCAGTCGCACCCTTTTGAGGCGTTGTTGACCCGTGTTGGCTTTTTATAGGGTCAACCGACGCAGGACCTTCGCTATGAGTCTAGTAGGAGAAAATCCACATCATGGACAACTCACTTCTCACCAGTCGGCCGAACGGGCGGTAGCCCTTTCACGTTCGCGAAGCCCGTTGCGGCCATTGGCGAACATCCATCACCGGATTCTTTGCTATCCCGTCGCCGGGCGTTCACTGATAGTGTTACCGCCAGGCGCGAGATCGATTGCACGACTACCTCATAGCAAAGCCCGTACCACACCGCTCGCTGAAGCGATTGAGCGACAGGTCAATAGCAAAACTTGTAGCCTTGCGACATCTTCTTAACGGATCAACCGGGCGCGCACCCCAATCACGCACTTAATGAGAGCGCCCGCACATTTTTGGAGCAGCCATGACCGAGCCCTTGATTCTTCAGCCTGTTAAGGCAGCCGACGCCTGCGTGATCTGGCTGCACGGCCTCGGCGCCGACCGCTATGACTTCCTGCCGGTGGCCGAGGCTTTGCAGGAAAGCCTGCTGAGCACGCGCTTTGTCCTGCCTCAGGCGCCGACCCGTCCGGTGACCATAAATGGCGGATATGCCATGCCGAGCTGGTACGACATCAAGGCCATGAGCCCGGCCCGGGCCATCGACCGCGATGAGCTGGAAGCATCCGCCGATCACGTCATCGAATTGATCGAACAACAGCGCGCCAGCGGAATAGACGCTTCGCGGATTTTCCTCGCCGGTTTTTCCCAGGGCGGCGCCGTGGTCTACCACACCGCTTTTCTGAAATGGCAGGGACCGCTGGGCGGCGTGCTGGCGTTGTCGACCTACGCGCCGACCTTCAGTGACGAACTGGAGCTGTCCGCCAGTCAGCAACGGATTCCGGCACTGGCGCTGCACGGCCAGTTCGACAACGTGGTGCAGAACTCCATGGGCCGCACGGCGTATGAGTATCTGAAGGCCCATGGTGTCACCGTGACATGGCAGGAATACCCAATGGAGCACGAAGTGTTACCCGAAGAAATTCGCGACATCGGCGTATGGCTGAGCGAACGTCTGCGCTGATCGTCCGGGGCTCGATTTTCCGGTGGTCGGGCCCCTTTGATCATCCCACTACGCCGCGCCCGTTTCTTGCATTACACTGGCCGGCGTACATTCCTTAACCAATTGATGAGATGACCGTGCTCAAAGCACTCAAGAAGATGTTCGGTAAAAGCGAGGCTGAGCAGCTCGCGCCCGCTCCCAGTGCGCCGTCGCACGCCCCCGGCCATCGCAGCGATGGCAAACAGGCCGACCGCCAGGCTCCCGTAGCCACACCGAAACGCGAACCGAAAACCGACCCTGTCGCCGCTCCGGTCACTGAACCGGCCCGCAGCGAAGCACCAAAACCGGCCAAGCCACGCCGCGAACCGAAGCCCAAGGCGCCGGTCATTCCCTGGAAACTCGAAGATTTCGTCGTCGAGCCACAGGAAGGCAAGACCCGTTTCCACGATTTCAAACTCGCCCCGGAACTGATGCACGCCATCCACGACCTGGGATTCCCGTATTGCACGCCGATCCAGGCCCAGGTGCTGGGTTTCACCCTCGCCGGCAAAGACGCCATCGGCCGCGCCCAGACCGGCACCGGCAAGACCGCCGCGTTCCTGATCTCGATCATCACCCAGCTGTTGCAGACCCCGCCGCCGAAAGAGCGCTACATGGGCGAGCCACGGGCGCTGATCATCGCGCCGACCCGTGAACTGGTGGTGCAGATCGCCAAGGACGCCGCCGACCTGACCAAGTACACCGGCCTCAACGTCATGACGTTCGTGGGCGGCATGGACTTCGACAAGCAGCTCAAGCACCTCGAAGCCCGCCACTGCGACATCCTCGTCGCGACCCCGGGCCGTCTGCTCGACTTCAACCAGCGCGGCGACGTGCACCTGGACATGGTTGAAGTGATGGTGCTGGACGAAGCCGACCGCATGCTCGATATGGGTTTCATCCCGCAGGTACGGCAGATCATTCGCCAGACCCCGCCAAAAAGCGAACGCCAGACCTTGCTGTTCTCCGCGACCTTCACCGATGACGTGATGAACCTCGCCAAGCAGTGGACCACCGATCCTGCGATCGTCGAAATCGAGGTCACCAACGTGGCCAACGAAAACGTCGAACAGCACATTTACGCGGTGGCCGGTGCCGACAAATACAAACTGCTCTTCAACCTGGTCAACGACAACGGCTGGGAGCGGGTCATCGTATTCGCCAACCGCAAGGATGAAGTGCGCCGCATCGAAGAACGTCTGGTGCGCGACGGCATCAACGCCGCACAACTGTCCGGCGACGTGCCACAGCATAAGCGGATCAAGACGCTTGAAGGTTTCCGCGAAGGCAGAATCCGCGTGCTGGTTGCCACCGACGTGGCCGGTCGCGGCATTCACATCGACGGTATCAGCCATGTGATCAACTTCACCCTGCCGGAAGTGCCGGACGACTACGTGCACCGCATCGGCCGTACCGGTCGCGCGGGCGCCGATGGCGTGTCGATCAGCTTCGCCGGCGAAGACGACTCCTATCAGTTGCCGTCCATCGAAGAAAAACTCGGTCGCAAGATCAGCTGTGAAACCCCGCCGACCCATCTGTTGCGGGCAGTTGAGCGCAAGCGTCCACAGTAAGCGACGCCATAAAGAGAAGCGCAGCCGGCAACGGACTGCGCTTTTTTTTCGCCCGGATATTGTTCAACAAAACTAAAAGTCCATAATGGACAAATTAGTTTAGAAACAGTCTCCGGAGTCCGACATGTCCACTACGCCGTACGTGATTGATCAAACCCAGGCCCGCGAGCTTCTGGCCCGGATCGATGTGCCGCAGATCCTGCGCAAGCTGTTCCGCGATCTGGCGGCCGGGCATGCGGTGCAACCGGCGCAGCAACTGGTGGAGTTCCCCCAGGGCGCCGGGGACTTCATCAACTATCTGGGCGTGCTGGCCGAAGACGGCGTGTACGGGGTCAAGACTTCGCCGTACATCATTCGCGAGCAAGGCCCGCTGGTAACGGCGTGGACGCTGCTGATGTCGATGCAGACCGGCCAGCCGCTGCTGCTCTGCGATGCCGGTGAACTGACCACTGCACGCACGGCTGCAACCACAGCTGTCGCGGTCGATGCCCTGGCCCCTTCGAACGCACAACGCCTGGCAATCATCGGCAGCGGCAAGGTCGCCCAGGCGCACCTTCATTACGCCAAGACATTGCGCGACTGGCAGAGCATCAACGTGTACTCGCCCTCCTTGAGCGAAGACCCGGAAACCACCCGCCAACTGCAAACTCTCGATCCACGGGTGAGCATCGCTGACAACCGTGAAGCCGCCATCGCCGACGCCGACGTGATCATGCTCTGCACCTCCTCCGCAGGACCTGTGATCGACCCGGCAACCCTGAGCAAACCGGCGCTGATCACCTCGATCAGCACCAACGCACCGCGCGCCCACGAAGTGCCGCCGCAGAGCCTCAACGACATGCAGGTGTTCTGCGACTATCGTCTGACCACACCGGGTTCGGCCGGGGAAATGCTGATCGCCAGCGAACAGCATGGCTGGGACAACCGCGCGATCCTCGGTGACCTCGCGGATCTGCTCAGCGAAAAAGTGCAACGTCCGGGTTACGACCGTCACGTGTTTTTCCGCTCCATCGGCCTGGGCCTGGAAGACATCGCCCTGGCCAACGCCGTCTATCAATTGCAGCGCTGACACCGGAGATTTTCATGAGTCATGCAGATTTCATCATCATCGGCGGCGGGATTGCCGGCGCGTCCACCGGTTTCTGGCTGTCGCAGCACGGCAAGGTTGTTGTGCTGGAGCGCGAATCGCACCCGGCCTATCACTCCACCGGACGTTCCGCTGCGCTGTTTACCGCCGCTTATGGCACTCCGCAGGTTCGGGCGCTGACCCAAGCCAGCCGGGCGTTTTTCGATCACCCGCCCAGTGGCTTCTGCGAACATCCGCTGCTGACCCCGCGCGGTGAAATGACCGTGGATTTCACCGGTGACGCCGCCGAATTGAACAATCAATACCTCAGCGCCAAAGCTACGGTGCCGGAGATGCAACTGCTCAGCGCGGAAGAAGCCTGCGTGCGATTGCCGATTCTGCGTCGGGAAAAAGTCCACGGCGCGATCTACGACCCGACCGCCAGCGACATCGACACCGATGCGCTGCACCAAGGCTATCTGCGCGGCATCCGCCGCAATAACGGGCAAGTCCTGACCGATTGCGAAGTGCTCGGGCTGAGCCGTGATGCCGACGGCGTCTGGCAAGTGCAGACCAATGGCCAGACCTTCAGCGCGCCCATCGTGATCAACGCGGCAGGTGCCTGGGCCGACAAGATCGGCGCTCTCGCCGGTGCGCGGCCGCTGGGCCTGCAACCGAAACGCCGCGCCGCGTTCATCTTCGCCGGCCCCGAAGGCGTCGACATCCACCATTGGCCGATGCTGGTCAGCCTCGACGAGTCGTTCTACATGAAGCCCGACGCCGGGATGTTCCTCGGCTCCCCGGCCAACGCCGATCCGGTCGAGCCCCACGACGTGCAGCCGGAAGAACTGGACATCGCCATGGGCATCTACCAGATCGAAGAAGCGACGACCCTGACCATCCGCCGACCGACCCGCACCTGGGCCGGCCTGCGCAGTTTCGTCGCCGACGGCGATTTGCTGTCCGGGTTCGATCCGCAGGTGCCGGGGCTGTTCTGGGTTGCGGCCCAGGGCGGCTACGGCATTCAGACTTCGCCGGCGATGGGCATGGCCAGCGCAGCGCTGGTGCGCGGTGAATCGCTGCCCGAGCACCTCAAGCAGTTCGGCCTGAACGCCGCCATGCTCTCCCCTGCCCGCCTGTCCTGACCGCCCACCCGGATGACTCGCCCAACGGATTGCGGCACACTCGCAACGCCCCCGGACCACGGGGGCGTTGACGTTGCCTGGAGCTCCACAGTTATGACCGCCCCCGAACAAACGCCCGAGCCGAATGACGCCGCGCTGGATAACTATCACGCCATCGCCGATGCCATCGCCACCCTGTTCTTTCCCCACGCCGAAGTGGTGCTGCATGACCTGCGCACACAGAAGGTCGACTACATCGCCAACAACCTGTCGAAACGGGTGATCGGTGATGAATCGTCACTGGAAGACATGCTCAGCGACGACGTCAGCGAACGGAATATCGGTCCGTACGAAAAGCTCAACTGGGACGGCCAGAAGATTCGCAGCCTGAGCACCGTGCTGCGCGACAGCGAAGGGCGTCCATTGGCGGTGCTGTGCATCAACCTGAATATTTCGCTGTTCGAGAACGCCAAGGCTGCGCTGGATCTGTTCCTCTCGCCGAGCAAGCTGATTCCGCAACCGGACTCACTGTTTCGCGATGACTGGCAGGAGCGCATCAACACTTTCCTGCACGCCTGGCTGCGCGAGCGGCAACTGAGCCTGAACCTGCTGACCCGCGATCACAAACGCGAACTGGTGCTGGCGCTGCACGCCGAGGGCGCGTTCAAGGGCAAAAGCGCCTCGAACTACGTGGCCAATGTGCTGAATATGGGGCGGGCGACGGTGTACAAACACTTGAAGGAATTGAAGGGCTGAAGATTTTGCGGTGAATCTGACGGCCTCATCGCTGGCAAGCCAGCTCCCACAGGTTTTGTGTACACCGAAAATCTCTGTGGGAGCTGGCTTGCCAGCGATGGCGGACTATCAGTCGCCGTAAATGTCCGACTTGAAGTACTTCTCGGAAATCTTCTGATACTCGCCACTGGCACGAATACCGTCGATGGCAGTGTTCAACTGGCTGACCAGCTCGGTGTTGCCCTTACGCACCGCAATCCCCGCGCCCTCGCCCACGTATTTCGGATCCTTCAGCTCCGGCCCGACAAAGGCGTAACCCTTGCCGCGCGGCATCGACAGGAAATCGGTCAGCGGAATGGTGTCGGCAAAAATCGCGTCGAGACGGCCGGCCGCCAGGTCCATGTAGATTTCTTCGTTGTTGCCATAGCGCTTGACGTTGATGCCCTTGGGCTCGAACACCTCGGTGGCGTAGCGATCGGTGGTGGTCGCACGCTGCACGCCGACGGTCTTGCCCTTGAGGCTGGCGTACTGATCATCCACCGTGGCGCCTTCCTTCATCACCAGCCGCGACGAGGTGAAATAGTACTTGTGGGTGAAGTCCACAGACTTCTTGCGATCCTCGTTGATGGTCATGGACGACAGCGCCATGTCGATTTTCTTCACTTTCAGGGAAGGAATCAGACCGTCGAACTCGCCCTCGACCCACACGCACTTGACCTGCATCTGCGCGCACAGGGCATTGCCGATGTCGTAGTCGAATCCAACGATTTCACCTTGGTCAGTCTTTGAGGCGAAGGGTGGATACGCCGCTTCGATACCGATGCGCAGGGTTTTTTCGGCGGCAAACACGCTGCTGCACGCCAACAGGCTCAGCGCCAGACCGGTGATGAGGGGGAGTTTCTTCATGTTCGTTCTCTCGCGGGTTGTTGTTGGTTTGGCAAGACAGAAGAAAGAGCTGAAACGGGAAACACTTTATTTGTACTTGTAAATCCATACTGGACTTTTACGTACAAACCGTCAATTGGGCAAAAGAGATTGCTTCCTGCTGTTGGTCAGGTGGGTAATTCATAGCATTTTCGGTGTTGCGGATGGCGCCTTCGCGAGCAAGCCCGCTCCCACATTGGAATGCATTTCCCTGTGGGAGCGGGCTTGCTCGCGAAGAGGCCGGGAGAGCAGCGCAGAATCTACTGCTTCCAGCGATCCGCAGCCGCATGATCGCTGTCACGGCCTTCGACCCAGCGCGGGCCGTCGCTGGTGTTCTCTTTTTTCCAGAACGGTGCGCGGGTCTTAAGGTAATCCATGACAAAGGCGCAGGCGTCGAATGCCGCCTGACGATGGGCGCTGGCGGCACCGACGAACACGATCGGTTCGCCCGGCTCCAGCGCGCCGATGCGGTGCAGCACTTCCAGCTTCAACAGCGGCCAGCGCTGTTCGGCCTCGACGGCGATCTTGCCCAAGGCCTTTTCGGTCATGCCCGGATAGTGTTCGAGAAACATCCCGGCGACATCGAGGCCGTCATTGAAGTCGCGCACATAGCCGACAAAACTCACCACCGCGCCGACGCCGACATTGGCCGCGTGCATCGCGTTGACTTCAGCGCCGGGATCGAACGCCGTGGACTGCACACGAATCGCCATGTTTCAGCCTCCGGTCACGGTGGGGAAAAACGCCACTTCGTCGCCATCGACCACCGGCTCGTCGAGCTGGCACAGGTCTTCGTTGCGCGCGCACATCAGGTTCTGTTCGCTCAGCACCTCGGCGCCGTCACGCTTGGCGAGCAAGGCGCGTACGTCTTCCACAGTCGCGAATTCACCTTGGACCTTCACCGAATCCACGCCCAGCGCCTCGCGGTAACGGGCAAAAAACTTCACGGTCAGGTTCATGGCTGCTCCGCCTGGAAATGCCCGCTCTTGCCGCCGACTTTCTCCAGCAGGCGCACGCTTTCGATGGTCATGCCACGATCCACGGCCTTGCACATGTCATAGATAGTTAGTGCGGCGACGCTGGCGGCGGTCAGTGCCTCCATCTCGACGCCGGTCTGCCCGGACAGTTTGCAACGGGCCACGATGCGCACGGCGTCGTCGCCTTCGGCGCTGAGTTCGACCTTGACGCCGGTGAGCATCAGCGGATGGCACAGGGGAATCAGGTCACTGGTTTTCTTCGCCGCCTGAATGCCGGCGATGCGCGCCACGGCGAACACGTCGCCCTTGGGATGGCCGCCGCTGACGATCATCTGCAGGGTGTCGGGCAGCATGCGCACCAGCGCTTGGGCCGTCGCCTCGCGGAACGTCACGGCTTTTTCGGTGACGTCGACCATGTTGGCGCGACCTTGGGAATCGAGATGAGTCAGCACGGGATTACTCCTGATCAGGAGCGCCGATTGTAAACCCGAGGGTCAGAATTGCGCACACAAAAAACCGGGCGACTTTGCAGTCGCCCGGCTCCTTTGTAGGGTTACAGATGCGATTCGGCGTATTCGGCCAGAATCGAACGAGGTACCCCTTGCAGCGTGATGTGTACGCCGTTGGGGAAGTCTTTGAAGCGTTCAGTCAGGTAGGTCAGCCCGGAACTGGTCGCGGACAGGTAAGGGGTGTCAATCTGTGCCAGGTTGCCCAGGCACACCACTTTGGAACCGGCGCCGGCCCGGGTGATGATGGTTTTCATCTGGTGCGGCGTGAGGTTCTGACATTCGTCGATCAGGATCAGGCTCTGCTGGAAGCTGCGACCGCGAATGTAGTTGAGCGATTTGAACTGCAACGGCACTTTGCTGAGGATGTAGTCGACGCTGCCATGGGTGTTTTCGTCATCCATGTGCAAGGCTTCGAGGTTGTCGGTGATGGCGCCGAGCCAAGGCTCCATTTTTTCCGCTTCGGTGCCGGGCAGGAAGCCGATTTCCTGGTCCAGGCCCTGCACGCTGCGGGTGGCGATGATGCGGCGATAACGCTTGCTGACCATGGTCTGCTCGATCGCAGCGGCCAGCGCCAGGATGGTCTTGCCGGAACCGGCGGCGCCGGACAGGTTGACCAGGTGAATGTCCGGGTCGAGCAAGGCGTACAGCGCCAGGCTCTGATAGATGTCACGGGGTTTGAGGCCCCAGGCTTCCTGATGCAACAGTGGTTCCTGGTGCAGATCGAGGATCAGCAGACGGTCCTCTTCAATCTCCTTGATCCAGCCGACAAAGCCCTGCTCATCGATGATGAACTCGTTGATGTGCACGGCCGGCAGGTTGTCGATCAGTTGCACCTGATGCCAGGTGCGGCCATGGTCCTGACGGGTTTCGACCTTGCTCACGCGGTCCCAGAAGGAGCCGGTCATGTTGTGATAGCCGTTGGGCAGCAGGGACACGTCATCGACCAGCTGGTCGGTGCTGTAGTCCTCGGCGTCGATCCCGCAGGCCCGCGCCTTGAGGCGCATGTTGATGTCTTTGGTGACCAGCACCACCGGTTTCTTCGGATCGCGGGTGTGCAGATCGATCAACTGGTTGATGATTTTGTTGTCGTTCAGGTGCTCGGGCAGAATCAGGTTCGATTCGGCCTGTTTGCTCATCAGAATTGACAGCAACCCTTTAGGCCCGCCCTTTCCGCGCTGGATCGGCACCCCTTGCTCGACGTCTTCGGGCGAGGCATCGCCCAGCGTCTTGTCGATCAGCCGGATGGCCTGGCGGCATTCGGCGGCCACGCTGTGATGCCCGCTCTTGAGCTTGTCCAGCTCTTCAAGCACGGTCATCGGGATCGCGACGTGGTGTTCTTCGAAATTCAGCAGGGCGTTTGGATCGTGAATCAGTACGTTGGTATCGAGTACATAAAGGATTGGCTGGTTGGAGGAAGGGCTACGTCCGTGATCATCCATACTCGGTCACCTTTGTGGGAGCCATTCGACGCAATACCTGGGCGGTGCTGCGCCTCGAAGTGACTGCCGAATCCACCTGCGAAGCTTTTGTTCGGAATAGCAGGTGAATTGCACACAAAATGGGTCTTGGAAGACGCCACCTGTGTTGCAGGTTTCGGCGGTCTGACTTCGTAATACTCCAAAACCCGTGACAGAAAAAAGCACTTTGACGCTTTTTTGAAGTTTATTTTGCAAAGTGACGAAAAGCCCTTGGCGGACCGCCCTGCCCCCGTTAGAGTCGGAAGTCCGCCTGCATCGAATCCTGCAAAAAATTTACCCCAAGCCCACTGTTTCCGGGCTCTTGCCGTTTGTCAGCGAAAAGCGTCCTGACAGTCTTCCCAGCCGATGCCGCTTTGCGCGGTCTGCGTGATCAGCCACGGCAACGCCGTCTTCACCGCGTCCTGCTTCATGTTGAAATTGATCACTCCGTGCCGCCACAACAGCATCAGGGTCAGCACCCGCTGCGCGCTCGGATTGCCCTTGAGCTTGCCGGCGCCGTCCTGGGCATCGATGTCCCACAGCGCCACTTGCAGGCCCTGACTGCGCAAGAAACTGCCGGCATCACTGCGGCGCTGCCCCTCCGGTGGACGGAACAGCGGTACGTAGTTTTCCGGCAGCTTGCTTTTCACCAGATCGCTGCTGCGGCGCACCGAGTCCTGCCAGTCCTGCCAGTGGCTGTGGGAGCGGAACTCCCAGCCCTGCACGCCCACGCAGAGTTTCGAGAATTCCGATTGCAGGTTGTTCACCGAGCGATCCGCCAGCCGCGCCTGCACATCCTTGCCCAGCAAAAAGAAGGTGCCGCTCAGACTGGATTTGCGCAGGTAGTCGGCGATCCAGTCGGTGTTGTCCGGCTGCAGGTTGGCGGCGCTGTCGAAACTCAGCAGGAACAAGCGGTCATGCATGTCGTCGCCGTTGCGCTCGTAGTCACCGAAATGATCGACTTCACTGGTGGTCTGCGGCGACAGCGCCGCCTTGCGCATCAGTTCATCCAGATACTGCTGATGGAAGATCCGGCTCGGCTCGGCCCACTTCGTGTAATAGCTTTCCTCGCTGACCACGAACTTGGCTGCCTGCTCGCGCAGGGTCGGCAGGTCTTCGACGAGGAAGCAGAAGGAGGCGTCCTGATCGCAGCTCTGCTGGGCGTAGTTGTAGCTGGTCAGCAACCGCTGCCACAGACGCTCGCGCAGACTGTTGATCGCCTCCAGATTGACCGTGCGCAGCCCCAGACGCTGGGCCAGCGCGGCCTCATCCAGTGCTTCACTGCCCAGCAGGCCCCGGGCGAACATCAGGACTTCCGCCCGGGAGGCGACGTCGAACAGGGTCGGGTTGTCGAGTTTCTCCGGCCAGGTGCTGCGATCAAGCGTGGCAATATCGCCCGGCGCCGCGACGGCCCCGAAGCTCAACAGCCACACGGTGAGTAAAAGAACAATGCGCAAAGGGGTGTCTCCATAACAAAACCCGCGCGGCACTATAGCCGATCCGGCTGGCGAACCGCCGATCACCTATGGACCTGATAGCTGGAGTCATCCGCCCCAACCCCCTAGAATCGCCCCCACGATTAAAGGAGACGACTTCATGCTGATGGTGATTTCCCCCGCCAAGACCCTCGATTACGAAACACCGCCGGCGACCCAGCGCTTCACCCAGCCGCAATACCTCGACCATTCCCAGGAGCTGATCCAGCAGTTGCGCGAACTGACGCCTGCCCAGATCAGCGAACTGATGCACGTTTCCGACAAGATCGGCGGCCTCAATGCTGCACGCTTCGGCAGCTGGACACCGGCGTTCACCCCGGCCAACGCCAAACAGGCACTGCTGGCCTTCAAGGGCGACGTCTACACCGGGCTCGACGCCCAGAGCTTCAGCGAAGCCGATTTCGATTACGCACAACAGCACCTGCGCATGCTCTCCGGCCTTTACGGCCTGCTGCGCCCGCTCGACCTGATGCAGCCGTATCGGCTGGAAATGGGCACCAAACTGGCCAATGCCCGGGGCAAGGACTTGTACGCGTTCTGGGGCACGCGCATCAGCGAATGGCTGAACGAAGCGCTGGCCGACCAGGGCGATGACGTGCTGCTGAACCTGGCCTCCAACGAGTATTTCTCGGCGGTCAAGCGTACGGCCCTGAACGCGCGGATCATCAACACCGAGTTCAAGGACCTGAAGAACGGCCAGTACAAGATCATCAGTTTCTACGCCAAGAAAGCCCGTGGCCTGATGAGCCGCTTCGTGATCCAGGAACGTATCAACGATCCTGCGGCCCTCAAACAGTTCGATGTGCAGGGTTATCGCTACAGCGCCGAGCAATCAAAACCGGACAATCTGGTGTTTCTGCGCGATCACGCACCCGAATAAAGCATGCCCATTGCACGACTCTTTATATAAAGAGTCGTGCACCTCGCACGACGTCAAAAAAACCTCCCTTCTTTTCGCCGATTTATTGGCGCCATAAAAACATCACCCCCATTTCTATCTTTTCTTTCACTCGACAGTTGTCATTTTTTTCAGTAGTGGCACCCAAATTTTTTCCGGGTAGTGGCACAAAACCATCTAACGCGATTATCTGCCTATTAATAAAGGGCGAAATGGAAAGTGCTATCAATATGAGAGCAGTGCCATCTTTCTCAATATTTCAAAAAATTTCAGATTTCGCGATGAGCGGACAGGAACTATGTCCAAATGCATAGCTCATACCACCGGTAACGATTCTCGCCGAATATGTACGAGATAACTTACGCAGAGATCAAAACCATGCAACCAAGTTGTCACAGCAACTTGCCTGAATGGATAACAACTCTGGACAACTAGCGAAGGACAGGAGATACGCACCATCAATATCCCCTACAAGGCCAAGGCCGCGCCCTTATAAACGTGCTCGCCTGAGCACCCAACCGCCCGATCTACAGGCCTGCGCCTGACATCGGGCGCGCAATACGAGATTGCACAAGAGTCCTCTTGCCAGAGGATCCGCTGCATAACAGGGCATGTCACAACAATAAGGCCTGGTTGCGCACATCTTGAGTGCACTTATTTAGACACTCGAAACTTAGTATGCCTGCACACGGCATTGTGACGCCTGCAAGTCACACTTTCGAGTGCACTAAGACCGCTGAACACCATTAACTCCGGCCCTCTAACGGCCTGATATATACAGAGGTAATTGCGATGCGCATCAGCATATTTGGTTTGGGTTACGTCGGTGCAGTCTGTGCCGGTTGCCTGTCTGCACGGGGCCATGACGTGGTTGGCGTCGATGTTGCCAAAGACAAGATCGACATGATCAACGCTGGCAAATCCCCCATTGTCGAACCGGGCCTGGGCGAGTTGCTGGCGCAAGGGATCGAGACCGGTCGTCTGCGCGGCACGACCAACTTCGCCGAGGCGATTCGCGACACCGACCTGTCGATGATCTGCGTCGGCACGCCGAGCAAGAAGAACGGCGACCTGGAACTGAACTACATCGAAGCGGTGTGCCGCGAGATCGGTTTTGTCCTGCGTGAAAAATCCACCCGCCACACCATCGTGGTGCGCAGCACCGTACTGCCGGGCACCGTGGCCAACGTGGTGATCCCGATTCTCGAAGACTGCTCCGGCAAGAAGGCCGGCGTCGATTTCGGCGTGGCGGTCAACCCTGAGTTCCTGCGTGAGTCCACCGCGATCGCCGACTACGACCTGCCACCGATGACCGTCATCGGCGAGTTCGACAAGGCCTCGGGCGACGTTCTGCAATCGCTGTACGAAGAACTCGACGCACCGATCATCCGCAAGGACATCGCTGTCGCCGAGATGATCAAGTACACCTGCAACGTCTGGCACGCGACCAAAGTGACCTTCGCCAACGAGATCGGCAACATCGCCAAAGCGGTGGGCGTCGATGGCCGTGAAGTGATGGACGTGGTCTGCCAGGACAAGACCCTCAACCTGTCCCAGTACTACATGCGTCCGGGCTTTGCCTTCGGCGGCTCGTGCCTGCCAAAGGACGTACGCGCCCTGACCTACCGCGCCGGTTCCCTGGACGTGGAAGCGCCGCTGCTCAACTCGCTGATGCGCAGCAACGAATCGCAAGTGCAGAACGCCTTCGACATCGTTGAGAGCCACGACAAGCGCAAAGTCGCCCTGCTCGGCCTGAGCTTCAAGGCCGGCACCGACGACCTGCGCGAAAGCCCGCTGGTGGAACTGGCCGAGATGCTGATCGGCAAGGGTTACGACCTGAGCATCTACGACAGCAACGTCCAGTACGCCCGTGTCCACGGCGCGAACAAGGATTACATCGAGTCGAAGATCCCCCACGTGTCGTCGCTGCTCAATGCGGATTTCGACTCGGTGATCGACAACTCCGACGTGATCATCCTCGGCAACCGCGACGAGAAGTTCCGCTCCCTGGCTCAACAGGCACCGCACGGCAAACAGGTCATCGACCTGGTCGGCTTCATGGCCAAGGCCACCGATGCCGGCACCCGCACCGAAGGGATCTGCTGGTAACGCAGCAGCAAGCCTCGAGCTTCAAGCCGCACGCCGTGAATCGGCGGGCGGCCTGAAGCCCCCATCACCTTCGGATGACGGTCATGTCCAAGCTCAAACATTTTTTTCTGCAATCCGCCGGCTGGCTTTTGTTTCTGAGCCTGCTGATGGGCCTGGCCCTGATGCTGCCCGAGTCCACGTTCGACTCCGAGTCGAAGGACTTCATTTTCCTGATTGGCGCCGTGGGTATCTGGCGCTACTCGATGGGTGCCACGCACTTTGTGCGCGGCATGATTTTTCTCTACATCGTCTACCCGCACCTGCGCCGCAAGGTTCGCAAGCTGGGCAAGGCGGCAGACCCGTCCCATGTGTTTCTGATGGTCACCAGTTTCCGCATCGACGCGTTGACCACCGCGCAGGTCTACAGCTCGGTGATCCGCGAAGCCATTGACTGCGAACTGCCGACCACCGTGGTCTGCTCCATCGTCGAAATGTCCGATGAACTGCTGGTCAAGGCACTGTGGGCGCGGATGAATCCGCCGGACCGGGTCAAGCTCGACTTCGTGCGCATTCCCGGCACTGGCAAACGCGATGGCCTGGCCTACGGCTTCCGTGCGATCTCCCGCCACCTGCCGGATGACCGCGCCGTGGTGGCCGTGATCGACGGCGACACCGTGCTCGCCGAAGGCGTGGTGCGCAAGACCGTGCCGTGGTTCCAGATGTTCGGCAATGTCGGCGGCCTGACCACCAACGAATTCTGCGAAGTGCGCGGCGGCTACATCATGAGCGAGTGGCACAAGCTGCGTTTCGCCCAGCGCCACATCAACATGTGTTCGATGGCCCTGTCCAAGCGCGTGCTGACCATGACCGGCCGGATGTCGGTGTTCCGTGCCTCCGTGGTGACCAACCCGGACTTCATCGCCGACGTCGAAAGCGACTCGCTGCAACACTGGCGTCTGGGCCGCTTCAAGTTCCTGACCGGCGACGACAAGTCGAGCTGGTTCAGCCTGATGCGCCTGGGCTACGACACCTTCTACGTGCCAGACGCGGCGATCAACACCGTTGAGCACCCGCCGGAAAAGAGCTTCATCAAGGCCAGTCGCAAACTGATGTTCCGCTGGTACGGCAACAACCTGCGGCAGAACTCGCGAGCCCTCGGCCTGGGTGTGAAACGCCTCGGCGCCTTCACCTCGGTGGTGCTGTTCGACCAGCGCGTGTCGATGTGGACCTCGCTGCTGGGCCTGACCGTGGCGATCATCGCCAGCTTCAAATACGGCGGCGCGTTCATCCTCGCGTACCTGCTGTGGATCGGCATCACCCGTCTGATTCTGACGCTGCTGCTGTCGTGCTCCGGTCACCGCATCGGCCCGGCCTACCCGGTGATTCTCTATTACAACCAGATCGTCGGCGCGCTGGTGAAGATCTACGTGTTCTTCCGCCTCGACCAGCAATCCTGGACTCGCCAGCCCACTTCCCTGACCCGTGATCTCGCCAGCTTTCAACGTTGGTTCAACACCTGGTCGTCTCGGACCATGACCTTCTCCGCCGGCAGCATTTTCGTCGCCGTGCTGCTGATGATGGTCTGACCTGCCCCTCTTGAATTAACAAGGAAATCGCCCCCATGAATACCGCCGTCAACGTCAACGTAGTGCATGAATCCGAAGCCCAGCGTCAGCACGCCCGGGTGAAAATCCCGGCCAAGCTGCGGTTCTTCGGCCCTGACCGCGCACCGGTCGAAGCACGGGTCATCGACCTGTCCGCCGGGGGTCTGGCGTTCAACGCCGGGCAACTGCCGCTGACCGTCGGCCAGGTGTACAAGGCGCGCCTGCAATTCGTCATCGACAACCTCGGCATCGCCATGGACGTTGAACTGCAAGTGCGCTCCTACGACCGCCAGACCGGCCGCGCCGGTTGCCAGTTCCAGAACCTCGAACCGCAGGACATTTCCACCCTGCGCCACCTGATCACTTCGCACCTGGCCGGCGACATCGTCAGCATCGGAGAAGTGCTGGCAACCCTGCAGCGCGACAACTTCACCAAGGCACGCAAGACCAAGGACAGCGGCCACGGCATGACCCCGTTCGGGCGTCTGAAAGCCGTGACCTTCAGCGCCGGCATTTTCGCGATCGGTCTCGTGGCGGCGGGTTTCGTTTTCAAGTCGGTGTACAGCATGTACTTCGTCAGCCACGCGCAGGCCGGTCTGGTCAGCGTGCCGGGCATGAACATCACCATGCCCCGCGACGGCACCGTGCAGAGCCTGGTGAAGTCCGACGGCGTTGCCGCCAAGGGCGCGCCGCTGGCGACGTTCAGCACCAGCATGCTCGACGTGCTCAAGGGCCATCTGGATGAAGATCAACTGCAACCGGCCAAAGTTGAAGAGCTGTTCGGCAAGCAGATGACCGGCACCCTCACCTCGCCGTGCGATTGCACCGTGGCCCAGCAACTGGTGGCTGACGGTCAATATGCGAGCAAGGGCGACGTGATCTTCACCCTGGTACCGCGCAACACCCAGGCCACCGTCGATGCGCGTTTCTCCTATCGCCAGTTCGGCGACGTGCGTCCGGGTACACCGGTGAGCTTCCAGATCGCCGGCGAAGACAAGACCCGCACCGGCAAGATCATCAGCAGCACCAGCCTGAAAAGCGCCGACCTGTCCTCCGACATCCGCGTGCAGATCCAGCCTGACGAGCCGCTGGACAGCACCTTCGCCGGCCGCCCGGTGGAAGTGAACAGCGACCGTGGTCCGAACCTGAACTGGCTGATCGACAAAGCCATGGCTGCCGGTCTTTAAGTCGAGGACATGCCTGTGACTACTCCACCCATCTCGAGCACACCACAAACCCTGTGGGAGCGAGCTTGCTCGCGAATGCATTCTGACATTCAGCCTCAGTGCCGACTGACACACCGCTTTCGCGAGCAAGCTCGCTCCCACATGGGTTCAATGTGCGCATTGGCATTGGCAGTGAGTCTGGCCGGTTGCGCCGGCCTGCCCGACCAGCGTCTGGCCAACGAAGCGCTGAAGCGCGGCGACACCGCGACCGCCGCGCAGAACTACCGTGCGCTGGCCGATCTGGGTTACAGCGAAGCTCAGGTGGGTCTGGCCGACATCCAGGTCGACAGCCGCGACCCTGCGCAGATCAAACAGGCCGAGGCGACCTATCGCGCAGCGGCCGATGTGTCGCCACGTGCCCAGGCCCGACTCGGCCGTTTGCTGGTGGCCAAGCCCGGCTCCACCGAAGCCGAGCATCACGAAGCCGAAACCCTGCTGAAGAAAGCCGCCGCCAATGGCGAAGGCAATACGCTGATCCCGCTGGCGATGCTCTACCTGCAATACCCGCACAGCTTCCCGAACATCAACGCCCAGCAGCAGATCGACCAGTGGCGCAAATCCGGTTACCCGGAAGCAGGCCTGGCGCAGGTGCTGCTGTATCGCACCCAGGGCACTTACGACCAGCATCTGGATGACGTGGAAAAGATCTGCAAGGCCGCGCTGCACACCACCGATATCTGCTACGTCGAACTGGCCACGGTCTATCAGAAACGTGCCCAGCCAGACCGGCAAGCCGAGCTGATCAAGCAACTGCAGGCCGGTTACAGCCGTGGCAGCGTCAGCGCCCAGCGCGTCGACTCCGTTGCCCGTGTGCTCGCCGATTCGACCCTCGGCAAGACCGACGAAAAAACCTCGCAATCGCTGCTCGAACCGATCGCACCGGGCTACCCGGCCTCGTGGGTGACGCTGGCGCAACTGCTCTACGACTTCCCGGAACTAGGCGACATCGACCAGATGATGAAGTACCTGGACAACGGCCGCGCCGCCGATCAGCCCCGCGCCGAGCTGTTGCTGGGCAAGCTCTACTACGAAGGCAAACTGGTGCCGGCCGACGCGAAAGTCGCCGAGGAACATTTCCAGAAAGCCGTCGGCCGCGAAGTCGCCGCCGACTACTACCTCGGCCAGATCTACCGCCGTGGCTACCTGGGCAAGGTCTATCCGCAGAAGGCTCTCGACCACCTGTTGACCGCTGCGCGCAACGGCCAGAACAGCGCCGACTTCGCCATCGCCCAGCTGTTCTCCCAAGGCAGGGGCACCCAGCCCGACCCGCTCAACGCCTACGTGTTCAGCCAGTTGGCCAAGGCCCAGAACACCCCGCAAGCCGATGAACTGGCGACCACCCTCGCGGCGCAATTGCCCCCCGAGCGCCTGGCCGAAGCCCAGCGCCTGTTGCAACAGGAACAGGCCAGCCGTGGTGCCTTGAATCAAAACACGCTGCAACTGCACGCCCTGCAAGAAGAAGACGGCGAGGAAAAATTATGAAGTTGAATCCATTCGTGAAGGCCGGCATTGGCCTTACGTTCGCGCTGATCTGGTCTTGCCCGACACTGGCCGCGATCACTGAAACCAAGAACTTCGGCCTCGAAGTGAAAATCACCGGCCAGTCCGAAGACGACCGTGATCTGGGCACCGCGCCCGGCGGCGACGTCAACGGCGTCGGCCTCGACCTGCGTCCGTGGATCTACGGCGAAAGCGGCGCGTGGAGTGCCTACGCCATGGGCCAGGCCGTGACCTCGACCGACATCATCGAGACCGACACCCTGCAACAATCCGACGGTGCCGAAACCACCGACAGCGGTGATCGCAAGACCAAGAAGAACTACCTGGCGATGCGCGAATTCTGGGTCGGCTACAGCGGCCTGACGCCCTACCCCGGCGAGATGCTCAAGTTCGGTCGCCAGCGCCTGCGCAACGACGACGGCCAGTGGCGCGACACCAACATCGAAGCGCTGAACTGGACCTTCGACACCACCCTGCTGCGCGCCAACGCCGGTGTCGCCGAACGCTTCAGCGAATACCGCACCGACCTGAAAGAGCTGGCGCCGAAAGACAAGGATCGCCTGCACGCCTACGCCGATGCGGCGTATCAGTGGACACCGGGCAACTGGGTCGGCATTCGCGGCCATCACACCCACGATAACGGCAAACTCGATTACGCCGAACCGGGCGTGCCCCGCGACACCCTCGACAAAACCCAGAACGGCGACATCAGCTGGCTCGGCCTGACCGCCGACAGCGACGCCTACAACTGGCGCAACACCAACACCGTCAACTACTGGGGCAGCATCACCGGCATGAGCGGCGACCGCGACACGGTCAACCCGCTGAACGCCGACGGTACCCGCCCGGCGCAAGCCAAGCGCAGCGAAGACATCAACGGCTGGGCCACCGACATCGGCGTGCGCCTGCGCCTCGATCCGCAATGGCAGGTCGGTGCGGCCTATGCCCGCGCCAGCGCCGATTACCAACAGAACGGTCTGGAGAGCAACCGCTCGAACTACACCGGTACGCGCTCGCGGGTACACCGCTTCGGTGAAGCGTTCCGTGGCGAAATGAACAACATGCAGACCGCCACGCTGTTCGGTTCCTGGATGCTCAACGACCAGTACGACGCCAGCCTGATCTACCACAAGTTCTGGCGCGTGGACGGCAACAAACCGGTGGGCAGCAACGGCATCAACGCGGTGGAAAACAACACCGACGACGTCACCGGCGCAATCCTCTCCAGCACCTCGCTGCCACTGCAGGACGGCAACAAGGATCTGGGCCAGGAAATGGATCTGGTGGTCACCAAGTACTTCAAGCAAGGCCTGCTGCCGGCGGCGTTGAGCCAATCGATCGACGAGCCTTCAGCGCTGGTGCGGTTCCGTGGCGGCGTGTTCAAGCCGGGTGACGCCTATGGCAGCCAGGTCGATTCGTACATGCACCGCGCGTTCATCGACGTGATCTGGCGCTTCTGATGCAAACCGCGAAGGGAGTGCCCGACATGAACAACCCAAGGAAAGGCTCGCTCAGCCTGTTGGCCGGCGCGATGCTGCTGGCCTCGACTGGCGCCTTCGCCACGGTCGAACCGGCGGCCCCTCAGCCAGGCAAGCCCGTCACCATCGCCAAGGAGCTGCAACAGGCCAAGACCTACACCGTCAGCAGCGCGCCAACTGAAGCGCTGGAGCTGGCCAAGCCGAAACTGCCCGACCTCTCCGGCTTCACCGCCGAAGCCGCCGCCGCGAAAATCGTGCGCAGCAAACCGGGCAAGATCAGCGTGCGCCGGATGATGCAGGAAGACGCCCTGAAGGACTTCATCGGCGGCGACAACAAGATGGCCGAATGGGTGGTGCGTCAGCACGGCATCCCGCAGGCGATCTTCGTCGATGACGGCTACATGAACCTCAAGGAACTGGCGCAGAAACTGCCCAAGCAGTACTTCAGCGAAACCTCGCCGGGCGTGTACCTGGCCAAATTGCCGATCGTCGTGGGCCGCAAAGGCATCCTCGAAATCGACGGCCAGACCCAGGAATTGCGCCTGTCCCAGGAGGCCGGTTCGTTCCTGGTCAATGACGGCCAGTTGTTCGTGCGTGACACCAAAGTCACCGGCTGGCGCGAGAAGGACAACGGCCCGGCAACGTTCCGTTCGCCGAAGGAATTCCGCCCGTTCCTGCTGGCCTGGGGCGGCACCGAGACCTACATCGTCAACAGCAAGATGGCCAGTTTTGGCTACGCCAACAGTAAGTCCTACGGGGTGAGTATTTCCCAGTACACGCCGAACATGGCCAAGGTGCTCAAGCGTCCCGAGCCGACCGGCTGGATCGTCGGTTCCGAGTTCTCGGACATGTGGTACGGCTTCTACTGCTACGAGACCCGCGACTTCGTGGTCAAGGGCAACACCTACAAGGACAACATCGTCTACGGCATCGACCCCCACGACCGTTCCCACGGTCTGATCATTGCCGAGAACACCGTCCACGGTACGAAGAAGAAGCACGGGATCATCATTTCCCGAGAGGTGAACGACAGCTTCATCTTCAACAACAAAAGTTTCGACAACCACCTCTCGGGCCTGGTGATCGACCGTAACAGCGTGAACAACATCGTCGCCTACAACGAGATCTACAAGAACCACACCGACGGCATCACGCTTTACGAGTCCGCCGACAACCTGCTGTGGGGCAACAAGGTCATCAGCAACAAGCGCCACGGCATCCGCATTCGTAACAGCGTGAACATCCGCCTCTACGAAAACATCGCCATGGCCAACGGCCTGACCGGCGTCTACGGCCACATCAAGGACCTGACCGACACCGACCGCGACATCAAGCTCGACCCGTTCGACGCCCAGGTTTCGCTGATCGTGGTCGGCGGTGAACTGGCGGCCAACGGCAGCGGCCCGATGGCCATCGACTCGCCGCTGAGCGTCGAGCTGTACCGCGTGTCGATGCTGGCGCCGACCAAATCCAGCGGCATCAGCTTCAACGGCGTCTTGGGTGACCGACAGGATGAAATTCTCGACCTGCTGGTGCGCCAGCAGAAAGCCGTGCTGATCGACCCTGTCGAACGCCAGACCGAAATGCGGGACTGAGGATAATTTTATGCACCCACACCTGATCAAATTACTCAGCCTGTCGGCCCTGACCGTGGGCATTCTGGCGGCCAGCAATGGCGCCCGCGCGGATGAGGTCCAGCCACCGAAATTCACCGCCGAACCCTGCTGCAGTCTGTGTCCGGCCGCTCATGACGCGAAGAACTACACCACGCGTTATCAGCAGAACTTCACCACGCTGGTGCAAGCCCAGGGCGACTGGCTGTTCCGGACCCAGGAAGACCTGCGCACCGAGTTCAACACCACCCCGGCCGGCTACAAGCGCCTGCAACAGCTGCACGATGCGTTCAAGGCCAAGGGCGTCGAACTGGTGATCGTCTACCAGCCGACCCGTGGCCTGGTGAACCGCAACAAGCTCAACCCGGCGGAAAAAGCCGCGTTCGATTACGAGAAAGCGCTGGGCAACTACAAGACCATGCTCGGTCGTTTCGCGCAGATGGGTTACGTGGTGCCGGACCTGTCGCCGCTGACCAACGAATCGCTGCCCGACACCCTGCCCGCCCACGATTTCTACTTCCGTGGCGACCAGCACTGGACGCCCTACGGTGCACAGCGCACGGCGAAAATCGTCGCCGAGAAGGTCAAGCAGATCCCGGCCTTCGCCGACATTCCCAAGCGCGAATTCGAAACCAAACGCTCCGGGCGCATGGGCAAGACCGGCACCCTGCACAACATGGCCGGGCAGCTGTGCGGCACCAGTTACGCGATCCAGTACATGGATCAGTTCACCACCGAACCGAAAGGCGAAGCCGGTGACGGCGACCTGTTCGGCGATTCCGGGAATCCGCAGATCACCCTGGTCGGCACTTCGCACAGCGGCAAGAACTACAACTTCGCCGGCTTCCTCGAAGAAGCCATCGGCGCCGATATTCTCAATGTCGCCTTCCCCGGCGGCGGTCTGGAAGGTTCGATGTTGCAGTACCTGGGCAGCGACGAATTCCAGAAGACCCCGCCGAAGATTCTCATCTGGGAGTTCTCGCCGCTGTACCGCCTCGACCAGGAAACCATCTATCGCCAGATGATGTCCCTGCTCGACAACGGCTGCGAAGGCAAAGACACGCAAATGTCCGCCAGCACCACGCTCAAGCCCGGCGGCAAACAGGAACTGCTGGTCAACAGCAAGAACCTGAACCTGCAGAACAGCGGCCATCAGGTCGACATCCGCTTCGCCGACCCTTCGGTGAAAAAACTGCAAGCCACCCTCTGGTACATGAACGGTCGCCACGAGGACATCAAGATCGAGAAACCGGAAACCTCCGACACCGACGGTCGTTTCGCCTTTGAGTTGCGCACGGACGAAGACTGGGCCTCGCAGAACCTGCTGGCGGTCGAAGTCCAGGGCCCGGATGCGGGCACCGCGCCACAGAAAGTCGAAGCGAAAATCTGCAAACGCAACGTATTCCCGGGCGCTGGGCAACAAACCGCTCAGGTCGGGCAATGAGGTCTGCCATGCGAAACCGAACGATCAAACATCTGCTTGCGCCATCCCTGCTGACCCTGGCGATGTTCGCCGGGGCCACTCAGGCCGCCGCGCCACTGCGTCCGCCTCAGGGCTACTTCGCCGCTGTGGATAAATTCAAGACCGGCGACAAGAGCGAAGGCTGCGACGCGATGCCGGCGCCCTACACCGGCCCGCTGCAATTTCGCAGCAAATACGAAGGCTCGGACAAGGCCCGCGCGACGCTGAACGTGCAGTCGGAAAAAGCCTTCCGTGACACCACCAAAGACATCACGACGCTTGAGCGCGGCACTGCCAAACGCGTGATGCAGTTCATGCGCGACGGTCGCCCGGAGCAGCTCGATTGCACACTCAACTGGCTGACTGCTTGGGCCAAGTCCGACGCGTTGATGTCCAAGGACTTCAACCACACCGGCAAGTCGATGCGCAAATGGGCGCTGGGCAGCATGGCCTCTTCGTACATTCGCTTGAAGTTCTCCGACTCCCATCCGCTGGCCCAGCACCAGCAGGAAGCGCAGTTGATCGAAGCCTGGTTCAGCAAGATGGCCGATCAGGTGGTCAGCGACTGGGACAACCTGCCGCTGGAAAAAACCAACAACCACTCGTACTGGGCAGCGTGGTCAGTGATGGCGACGTCCATCGCCACCAACCGTCGCGACCTGTTCGATTGGGCGGTCAAGGAATACAAGGTCGGCGTCAATCAGATCGACGCCGACGGCTACCTGCCGAACGAACTCAAGCGCCAGCAACGCGCCCTCGCCTACCACAACTACGCCCTGCCGCCGCTGGCGATGATCGCCAGTTTTGCCCAGGTCAACGGTGTCGATCTGCGTCAGGAAAACAACGGCGCGCTGAAACGCCTGGGTGACCGGGTGCTGGCCGGGGTGAAAGACCCCGAGGCCTTCGAGAAGAAGAACGGCAAAGAGCAGGACATGACCGACCTGAAAGAGGACATGAAATTCGCCTGGCTTGAGCCGTTCTGCACGCTCTACACCTGTTCGCCGGATGTGTTGGAGAAGAAGCACGGGATGCAGCCGTTCAAGACCTTTCGACTGGGTGGCGACCTGACCAAGGTCTACGACCCGTCCCATGAAAAAGGCAACAAAGGTTCTTGAGTACACCGATAAACCCTGTGGGAGCGGGCTTGCTCGCGAATGCGGTCTGACATTCAAAAAATATGTCGACTGACACTCCGCTTTCGCGAGCAAGCCCGCTCCCACAGTGAAGTGATGTCGCCCTCTGAATTTTTGTGGGGGGTTTGGGGGGGCTTTGGCCCTTGACTGTTGGTTCAAACATGGAGAGATCGGGATGGTATTTTCATCCAACGTGTTCCTGTTTCTGTTCTTGCCGATCTTTCTCGGCTTGTACTACCTGAGCGGGCAACGCTATCGCAACCTGCTGCTGCTGATCGCCAGCTACGTGTTCTATGCGTGGTGGCGGGTGGACTTCCTGGCGCTGTTCGCCGGCGTCACCCTGTGGAACTACTGGATCGGCCTGAAAGTCGGCGCCGCCGGCGTGCGCACCAGACCGGCCCAGCGCTGGCTGCTGCTCGGCGTGGCGGTGGACCTGTGCATCCTCGGCTACTTCAAGTACGCCAACTTCGGCGTCGACAGCATCAACGCGATGATGACGTCGGTCGGTCTCGAGCCGTTCATCCTGACCCACGTACTGCTGCCGATCGGTATCTCGTTCTACATCTTCGAGTCGATCAGCTACATCATCGACGTGTATCGCGGCGACACCCCGGCGACCCGCAACCTGATTGACTTCGCGGCGTTCGTGGCGATCTTCCCGCACCTGATTGCCGGTCCCGTGCTGCGTTTCCGTGACCTGGCCGACCAGTTCAACAACCGCACCCACACCCTCGACAAGTTCTCCGAGGGCTGCACGCGGTTCATGCAGGGTTTCATCAAGAAGGTGTTCATCGCCGACACCCTCGCCGTGGTCGCCGACCATTGCTTCGCCCTGCAAAACCCGACCACGGGCGATGCCTGGCTAGGCGCGCTGGCCTACACCGCGCAGCTGTATTTCGACTTCTCCGGCTACAGCGACATGGCGATTGGTCTGGGCCTGATGATGGGTTTCCGCTTCATGGAAAACTTCAAGCAGCCGTACATCAGCCAGTCGATCACCGAGTTCTGGCGCCGCTGGCACATCAGCCTGTCGACCTGGCTGCGCGACTACCTCTACATCACCCTCGGCGGCAACCGCAAAGGCACGCTGATGACCTATCGCAACCTGTTCCTGACCATGTTGCTCGGTGGTCTGTGGCACGGCGCGAACATCACGTACATCGTCTGGGGTGCGTGGCACGGCATGTGGCTGGCGATTGAAAAAGCGTTGGGCCTGAATACTTCGCCGCGCAGCCTCAACCCGATCCGCTGGGCGCTGACCTTCCTGCTGGTGGTCATGGGCTGGGTGATCTTCCGCGCCGAGAACCTGCACGTGGCCGGGCGCATGTACGGCGCGATGTTCAGCTTCGGCGACTGGTCGCTGTCGGAACTCAATCAGGCCAGCCTCACCGGTCTGCAAGTCGCGACTCTGGTTGTGGCTTACGTGACCCTGGCGTTCTTCGGCCTGCGTGATCTGTACACCAATCAGCCTCCGGTCAAAACCAAACCTGCGGTCAACGTCGAGTCCGATGGCCCTGCCGCAGCGACCCCGGGCCTGATCAAGGCTGCCCCCGGCGAAAACCCGGCGAGTATCCACGAACCTGGCTACACCGTCGGCGTCGACGCCCAGGTGCAACCGGCGTACTGGACGGCGGACTGGTCGCGCTACGTGATGCGCGGGCTGATCCTGCTGCTGTTCATCGCCTCGATTCTCAAACTCTCGGCGCAAAGCTTCTCGCCGTTCCTTTACTTCCAGTTCTGAGGGATCTGCCATGACCCGCTCATTACGCATCTTCTACATCGCGCTGTTTCTGGTGACCCTGCTGGTGCTCGGTCTGTGGTCGGTGCGCAGCTTCTTCGGCTTCAGCACCAATGCCGACGCGACGGTACTCAACGGCCGCTGGACCAAAGCCGTGGAAACCCACTACGACGATGAATTCCCGATCAAGCGTCTGGGCACCAATCTCTGGGCCGCGCTGGATTTCAAACTGTTCAACGAAGGTCGTCCGGGCGTGGTGCTCGGTCGCGATCAGTGGTTGTACAGCGATGAGGAATTCAACCCGATCGTCAACGAAGAGCTGAACCTGCAAGGCAACTACGCGCTGGTCGAAGGCGTGCGCCAGACCCTGAAAGAAAAAGGCGTGAAACTGGTGATGGCGATCGTGCCGGCCAAGGTTCGCCTGTACCCGGAACACCTGGGTGAAGTGAAACCGGCGAGCATCCACGCCAACCTCTATCAGGACTTCCACGCCCGTGTCGCGGCCGACAAGATCCTCGCCCCCGACCTGCTCGGCCCGCTGCAAAAAGCCAAGCAGAACGGACAGCAAGTGTTCCTGCGCACCGACACCCACTGGACCCCGGAAGGCGCCGAAATCGCCGCCAACACCCTGGCGAAGACCATCGCTGAAAAATTCCCGCTCAGCGGCGAGCCGCAGCGCTTCGTCACTACGCCGGCGGAGAAGGTCACGCACAAGGGCGACCTGCGTCTGTTCCTGCCGCTGGATCCGCTGTTCGAAAACCTGATGCCGGCGCAAGAGCCGCTGCAAAAGCGCAACACCGTGGCCGCTACCGAACAGCCTGCCGGTGACGACGCGCTGTTCGCCAACAGCGAAGTGCCGGTCGCGCTGATCGGCACCAGCTACAGCGCCAACCCCAACTGGAACTTTGTCGGTGCGCTCAAGCAAGCGCTGCACAGCGACGTCGTCAACTACGCCGAGGACGGCCACGGCCCGATCCTGCCGATGCTCAGTTACCTGAAAAGCGATGACTTCAAGAACAGCCCGCCACAGGTGCTGATCTGGGAGTTTCCTGAACGATATCTGCCTGTGAACAACGAAATCGGCGACGCCGACCCGCAGTGGGTCGCAGAGCTTAAACAAGCCGGCGCGCGCCAACAAAACGTAGCAATCAACACTAAATCCGAGACGCCCGATCGGGCGCAAAACTGAAAGAGAGGTACACCATGACTTTCACTACAACTCCTCGTCGTCTCGCCAAACGCATTGCTCTGGTCGCTGGCCTCAGCGTGCTGTCGGTCCAGGCCTTCGCCGGTGGTGACGCCGCGCTGTACGGCCCGACCGCACCGAAAGGCTCGACCTTCGTACGGGTCTACAACGCCAGCAACGCTGAAGTCAGCGCCACCGTCGGCAGCACCAATCTGAGCGATGTTGCGCCGCTGGCGAGCAGCGATTTCAGCTTCATGCCGGGCGGTGACTACAGCGCCAAGGTCGGCAGCCAGACCCTGCCGGTAAAACTCGCCGGTGACCACTACTACACCCTGGTCAACAACGCTTCCGGCGCGCCGCAACTGATCGAAGAACCGCCGTTCAAGAACAAGCAGAAATCCCTGGTGCGCGTGCAGAACCTCAGCGACAAGCCGCTGACCCTGAAGACCGCCGACGGCAAGACCGACGTGGTTCCAAACGTGGCCGCCAAGGGCCGTGGCGAACGTGAAATCAACCCGGTGAAAGTCAGCCTCGCGCTGTACGAAGGCGACAAGAAAGTCGGCGACGTGAAACCGGTCGCCCTGGAGCGCGGTGAAGCCGCGGTGCTGTACGTCACCGGCAACGGCAGCAACCTGTCGCCAGTCTGGGTGAAGCGCCCGGTGTCGACTCGCTAAGCACATGAAACCGGGCAGCCGTCGCTGCCCGGCACGGAATAACAACAAGAGTGAAACGACACAGGCTCGTGGCTCTAACCCAATCGATTTTATGGAGTAAACAATATGATTCCGGTGATCTTGTCAGGTGGTAGCGGTTCACGTCTTTGGCCGCTTTCGCGCAAGCAGTTTCCCAAGCAGTTCCTCGCCCTGACCGGCGAACACACACTGTTCCAGCAAACCCTCGAGCGTCTGGTGTTCGAAGGCATGGACACCCCGATCGTGGTCTGCAACAAGGATCACCGCTTCATCGTCAACGAGCAGCTGAGCAACCGGAACCTGGAATGCCAGCGCATCCTGATGGAACCGTTCGGCCGCAACACCGCGCCGGCCGTGGCGCTGACCGCGATGATGCTGGTCAATGAAGGTCGCGACGAACTGATGCTGGTGCTGCCGGCCGACCACGTCCTCGAAGACCAGAAAGCCCTGCAACGCGCGCTGGCCCTGGCCACCGTCGCTGCTGAAAACGGCGAGATGGTGCTGTTCGGCGTACCGGCCACCAAACCGGAAACCGGCTACGGCTACATCAAGTCGACCGGCGATTCACTGCTGCCGGAAGGCGTCAGCCGTGTCTCGCACTTCGTGGAAAAACCCGACGTCAAACGCGCCACCGAGTACGTCGAGTCCGGCGGTTACTACTGGAACAGCGGCATGTTTCTGTTCCGCGCCAGCCGCTTCCTCGAAGAGCTGAAAAAGCACGATCCGGACATCTACGACACCTGCCTGCTGACCCTCGAGCGCAGCCAGCAGGACGCTGACACCATCACCTTCGACGAAGCCACCTTCGCCTGCTGCCCGGACAACTCCATCGACTATTCCGTGATGGAAAAAACCCAGCGCGCCTGCGTGGTGCCGCTGTCGGCAGGCTGGAGCGATGTCGGCTGCTGGTCGTCGTTGTGGGAAGTCAACGAGAAGGACGCCAACGGCAACGTCAGCAAGGGCGATGTGGTGATTCAGGACAGCAAGAACTGCATGATCCACGGCAACGGCAAACTGGTGTCGGTGATCGGCCTGGAAAACATCGTGGTGGTCGAAACCAAGGACGCCATGATGATCGCCCACAAGGACAAGGTTCAGGGCGTCAAGCAGATGGTCAACACCCTCAACGAGCAGGGCCGCAGCGAAACCCAGAACCACTGCGAGGTGTACCGTCCATGGGGTTCCTACGACTCGGTGGACATGGGCGGGCGCTTCCAGGTCAAGCACATCTCGGTCAAACCGGGTGCGTGCCTGTCGCTGCAGATGCACCACCACCGCGCCGAACACTGGATCGTGGTCAGCGGCACCGCCGAAGTGACCTGCGACGAGAACGTGTTCCTGCTTTGCGAAAACCAGTCGACCTACATCCCGATCGCCTCGGTCCATCGCCTGCGCAACCCGGGCAAGATCCCGCTGGAAATCATCGAAGTGCAGTCGGGTTCGTACCTGGGTGAAGACGATATCGAGCGCTTTGAAGATATCTACGGTCGCTCGACCCCGATCGAACGCGGCGTGTCGGTGAAAACCATCGCGCAGTGATCGCTCTGTAATAAAAAGCCCTCGCCCGACCCTCTGCGTCCCCTATCCGCAGTGGTTTGGGCGGGGGCTTTTTTTTACTTCAGCCAAACGACTGCCGCCGGGAAGGGGAAGACTTTGCTCGCGCCCCTCGTCTGAGCGAATGCCGATTGCCGGCATAAGGCGTCGGCGCAACCAGCTCGATCAAGTCCTGATTTCTGTTCAGTGCCTGAACAACGACCGGAGTCTGCGCCGACAGCTGGGCTACCTTTTCGAAGACCTCCCCCGTTACATCGCTGGACACAGCCAGTTCGTCCTTGATCGCCTGTGTTCTGAACTCCAGCATTTCGATCACTGCTGGCGTTTGTTCATAAGCTTCGCTCAGCGCCGCTGCATTCAATCCTTGCGAGGCACCGTGGAACTCAATCCCGATTCGAATCAGGCTTGATGCTTGCGAACCCAGCTTGCCACCCAGTTTGCTGCCTACCTTGTCAATCGCTCTATCGCCCGCCTTTCTGGTGAGTCGGGCGCGTCCTTCGGTTGTTCTTGGGTCCAATGCCTCGAGCTTGGTTTTTATCATTGCGAGGCCCGGCCTCGTTTCGGACTCGACGCTTTCGATGAACACCGCAGGATTCATTTCATTGCCTTTGAAATTGATCGGACGATCAAGCTGATAGGGGGCCACCACTTTGGAAACAAGCCTGTCTGCTGCCCTTGACGCAGTCTTTCCCCCGACATAGGCACCCGCTGCCAAACCAAACGGACCCAACAGCCCCCCACCAATGAAGCCCCCTGCGGCGGAGCCTGCTACAGCGGCGCCGCTTTTGACTGCGGAACGGCCCAGTTGCGTGACGACGCGCCTGCCCAGCGCCTTGAAACGTTGACGGGCATATAGTTGATTCATGATCGAATGGCGGGTGTTCGCAACGGCCGTTGATACTATCGACAACAAGGCCTGCTGTTTATCCACGCTACTGTTCAATTCATCAGCTTCGTTTTTGCCTCCCCCGTCGCTGTCGAAAAAAGTGACCGGTGAATTGGTGACCATAGCGTACAGATTGGGCCCGTCGATCATGCCTTTGGGGTCTGGATTCAACCAATGCTGCAACCAAGGGATGTAGTAGCGCAGACCAAAGTAGTCGAGCCCGCTGGCATCGCGTTCCTTGCCCGAGTAACGGATGTATTTGTAGCTGAATTCTCCGTCCTGCCAGGCACTGGTTCCGAATGGATGAAACGTTTCCCGACTGATCATCGCACCGTTATCGGCGGTTTCCAGACTGACCGAACCCAGGTGATCGGCATGTTGGTATCGATACCGATTGTTGAGTCCCGAAGGCGGCGGGCTCTCCCAATGCAGTACTTGAGCGTTGTCGGCAGTGATGACTTGCAACCGTTCGCCGGTGCCGTTGCTGGTGCGCAATTCCAGTCCAGGCAAATAGCGCACATCGGTAATCAGGGTTTGGGCACCGGTTAACGAAGAGCGGATCTTGCGTACCCGCTGACGGCTGCCATCGTAGAGGTAGACCTCCTGGTCGTTGAGCCCGGACGCACGCTCCACCGGGCTGACCGATCGCAGTTGGTTGCGCAGGTTCCAGCTCAGCATCCGCCCCGGTTCCAACAGCAGCAGGTTGCCTCTGCGGTCGTAGGCGGCTTCGATTTCCGGGTCGCCGGGAGGTACGCCCTCGTAAGGCAAAGAGCGATTGCTGTAACTCGCCGGTTGCAGTTTGCGCCCGTGGCTTTGCGGGCCGACATGAATCAGGTTGCGCAGGTTTCCACCGGGATCATATTCGTAAGTCTGGTGATAGTTGCTGATTGCCGCCGGATCGACGCGCCCCATCGATTGCGGGCCTTGACTGGCACTCCCGGCTTCCCAGCCGGACGCCTTGGTCAACTGATAAAGACTGTCGTAGACAAATCGACTGACCGGCTCGATGCGCTGGTTGGCGAAGTAACGAATCGGCAATGCCTTGTCTTCGATACTCAGCACATTGCCCATTCTGTCGTATCCATAACTCAGGTGTTGCAATACGAGACCGTGAACGTCTTCGGTCCACAGGCCCAGCAGGCGATCGTCTTCGGGGCGATAGGTCCGGGTGGTGTGCACGCCGTTGCCGGCGGTTTGCCGAGTGACATTGCCTTGTGCGTTGTAGCGAATGTCAGTCATCAGGATCTGCTCAGGCTCCCCCTTCAACTGCAAACGGCGCTCGCGCAAGCGGCCATCGACGATCAGCGCAAATGTATGCTGGTTGTCTCGGGCATCCGTCTGTTCCAGCACATCCCCCAGCGCACCATGGCGCCACCGCGATGTCGCACCTGCGCCAGGCTCCAGAAGCCGCAGACGATCCGCCTCCTGCTCCGGCCAGTCAGGTGTCAGCGGATCCAGAGTGAAATGGCGGGTGTCTTCGGTGCAGGGGCCGCTGATTGCAAATGCGTTGAACAGCACACTGCCCGCCGGATGGTCATGACGAATCAGCTGACCGTACTGGTTATGCGACTGGTCCCCGCTGCCGGGATGACCGTAGGTCAGTCGCTCGACACAACGCCGAGGTTCCCCTGTTCCTTCTTCGAATATCGCGACGGGGCGCAGCAAATTGTCGTACTCGATCTCGCGTCGCGTCTGACGGCTGTCCCAACTGAACACCGTTTGCGTGGCGAGCCCCTTCAACTCGATTTGCGTACCGGCATCGACGCTGTCCGAGCGAATCACCGTGGCATCCAGAACAAATATCTGGGTCAGATTGGCCGGCGTCAGCGGGTCGCCGGCTTGCGACAGCCAAAGCCGCGGGTCCCACTGTTTCACCGCGCGCCCCGCAGAGTCATGCAGGTTGCGGTTGATCCGGGGCTCGACCGGTCCGCTCTCAATGGTTCGACAATAGTCGACCGTGCGGACCGGCAAACCGCGCGGCTCGAACACAGACATCCTCGGCGTATTGATGTGCAAGCTCATTAACCGTGCACCCCCGCGCGACCGACGTTCTTTGTAGCTCTGGCATCTGAACAAGCACAGCGCTGTTTCGGCTACTGTAAGAAATTACAGTCACGACCAACGGTCTCCTTCGCGCACCCGGGCAAGATCCCGCTGGAAATCATCGAAGTGCAGTCGGGTTCGTACCTGGGCGAAGACGATATCGAGCGCTTCGAGGATATCTACGGTCGCTCGACTCCGATCGAACGCGGCGTGTCGGTGAAAACCATCGCGCAGTGATCGCTCTGTAATAAAAAGCCCTCGCCCGACCCTCTGCGTCCCCTATCCGCAGTGGGTTGGGCGGGGGCTTTTTACTAACGCTCATGCAGCCCTGGAAGCCCCGGTCTGTACGTTTTTATGCCAGATACTGACTTTTACCGATCCAGGAATTTTGATTTCAAGTGTTCCGTGGAATGACTTGTCGAGACTGTCCAACATTGTCCGTGCATTCATTCTTCCCACCTGCACCGGACTGATTCCCGAATTGCCTATCAACAATGCCTTCAAATCTTTCAATCGGCCTTTGATCATCGGAACTGCGCTCAAGTCGGATGAGTGCTTCGGATCCAGTACATCCGGAGAAGCAAAAAACTCCAGGCTGTCGTAGCTGTCACCAAAGGCGTTCTTGAGTGCCTTGTCGTCCTCAAGGTCGTACTCTGCAAAATGCGTCATGCCCGCTAGAAATCTGCGCTCGTTCACTTCTCCGTTGATGGATAACAGAAAGAAGGTGAACCCTATGTTCCCAGCCTTGGTCCAATCCTTTTCGCTGGTATTGCCACCTTTTCCACCCAACGCCTTCAATTTGCTGTTGACCAGAGAAAAGTTTGACTTGATGTCCATATGTGACGGTGCCGCGCCCTTCGTCGCGAAGTTGTATGAGTAATGACGCAAGGTAAATCTCAAGTCTTTGGTCTTTTCGAGCACCGCAGGTGGTGCCTTTGTTGTTTTGAACTTGAGCTTGCCTTCGGTTATGCCATTCATCATCGTGTAGGGCTTCACTCTGTCCGTATCGCTGTGCTTGTCTTTGTACGATTCAAATATCTCGATGGCCGTACGTACCGCCGAATTGGACTTTGATTCCTCGCCTTGCTCGTCAAAAAACGTCAACGGATTATTTCTCACCATTCGGAAAAGATTGATGCCATCTGCCTTCACACCCGCCGGATCCGGATTGCTCCATTTTTGCAGCCACGGGATGTAGTAGCGGTAACCGTAGTAATCAAGCCCGCTGGCATCGCGTTCCTTGCCCGAGTAACGGACGAATTTGTAGCTGAGTTCGCCGTTCTGCCAGGCGCTGGTACCAAAAGGATGAAACGTTTCGTGGCTGATCACCGCACCGTCATCGGCGGTTTCCAGACTGACCGAACCCAGGTGATCGGCATGTTGGTATCGATACCGATTGTTGAGTCCCGACGGCGGCGGGCTCTCCCAATGCAGCACTTGAGCGTTGTCGGCAATGATGACCTGCAACCGTTCGCCGGTGCCGTTGCTGGTGCGCAATTCCAGTCCAGGCAAATAGCGCACATCGGTGATCAGGGTTTGGGCACCGGTTAACGAAGAGCGGATCTTGCGTACCCGCTGACGGCTGCCATCGTAGAGGTAGACCTCCTGGTCGTTGAGCCCGGACGCACGCTCCACCGGGCTGACCGATCGCAGTTGGTTGCGCAGGTTCCAGCTCAGCATCCGCCCCGGTTCCAACAGCAGCAGGTTGCCTCTGCGGTCGTAGGCGGCTTCGATTTCCGGGTCGCCGGGAATGACGTCCGTGTAAGGCAAAGAGCGATTGCTGTAACTCGCCGGTTGCAGTTTGCGCCCGTGGCTTTGCGGGCCGACATGAATCAGGTTGCGCAAGTTTCCACCGGGATCATATTCGTAAGTCTGGTGATAGTTGCTGATTGCCGCCGGATCGACGCGCCCCATCGATTGCGGGCCTTGACTGGCACTCCCGGCTTCCCAGCCGGAAGCCTTGGTCAACTGATAAAGACTGTCGTAGACAAATCGACTGACCGGCTCGATGCGCGTGTTGGCGAAGTAACGGATCGGCAGCGCCATGTCTTCGATACTCAGGACATTGCCCATCCTGTCATATCCATAACGCAAGTGTTGCAACACTCCACCGCGAGTGTTTTTGTCCCGACGGACCATCAGGCGACCGTCTTCAGGCCGATATAAGCGGGTGGTTTGCACACCGTTGCCAGCGGATTCCTGCTCGATACTGCCGTAAGCGTTGTAGTGAATATCGCTGATCAGGACCTGCTCAAGCTCCCCCTTCAACTGCAAACGGCGCTCGCGCAAGCGGCCATCGATGGTCAGCGCAAATGTATGCCGGTTGTCTCGGGCATCCGTCTGTTCCAATACATCGCCGAGCGCGCCATGGCGCCACCGCGATGTCGCACCGGCGCCGGGTTCCAATAGCCGTGCACGATCCGCCTCCAGCTCCGGCCAGTCAGGTGTCAGCGGATCCAGAGTGAAATGGCGGGTGTCCTCGGTGCACTGACCACTGATTGCAAACCCGTTGAACAGCACGCTGCCGGCCGGATGGTCATGACGAATCAGCTGACCGTACTGGTTTCGCGACTGGTCCCCGCTGCCGGGATGACCGTAGGTCAGTCGCTCGACACAACGCCGAGGTTCCCCTGTTCCTTCTTCGAATATCGCGACGGGGCGCAGCAAATTGTCGTGCTCGATCTCGCGTCGCGTCTGACGGCTGTCCCAACTGAACACCGTTTGCGTGGCGAGCCCTTTCAACTCGATTTGCGTACCGGCATCGACGCTGTCCGAGCGAATCACCGTGGCATCCAGGCTAAACGCCTGCGTCAGATTCGCCGGCGTCAGCGGGTCCCCGGCTTGCGACAGCCAAAGCCGCGGGTCCCACTGTTTCACCGCGCGCCCCGCAGAGTCATGCAGGTTGCGGTTGATCCGGGGCTCGACAGGCCCGTCTTCGATGACCCGACAATAGTCGACCGTGCGGACCGGCAAACCGCGCGGCTCGAACACAGACATCCTCGGCGTATTGATGTGCAAGCTCATTAACCGAGCACCCCCGCGCGACCGACGTTCTTTGTAGCTCTGGCATCTGAACAAGCACAGCGCTGTTTCGGCTACTGTCAGAAATTACAGTCCCGACCAACGGCGCTCTCGATCAATCCGCGAATGTCCATTCCCGCGCCCCTTCGGTAGGATGGTCATCAAGAGTTCAAGGAGTGTTCGAACATGTTCATCGGCGTCTTGCTGGTCATCACCTGGCTGATCCTGCTGTTGCGCTATCCGGCCAAAGCCTTGCCGGTGTCGATGGCTGCCGCTGTCGGCCTCGGGCTGGTGGCGATGTGGGTGGTGTGGCTGGACAACCGCGAGATCAAGCAACTGGCGCGGCTCGAGTTGCGCATCAGCTATGCACCCGGGCAATGCCCGGCGGACCGTCCGCTGCAACTGAAGATGAACAACGGCAACGACGTGCCGCTGACCGAACTGCGCTGGCGCATTGCGGCCTACGCGCCGGGCGACACGGTGAATCTGGCTGACAATCAATACGCCGCCCCACGTTATCGCGGCCCCGGCGAACTGCAGGCCGGCGGCAATTGGGAAGACTGCTTGCCGCTGCCGCCCCTGCGTCCCGGTTATCGCCCGCAAACCCTGGAGTTTCGCGCCGAGCGGTTGCAGGGTAGTTTCTCCGACTGATCCCCTTCCCTCACATTTTGCACAAGGAATGCGCCATGCCCGTTGCGTTGATTACCGGTTGTTCCAGCGGCATCGGCCGCGCCCTCGCCGATGCCTTCAAAGGCGCTGGCTACGAGGTCTGGGCCAGTGCGCGCAAGGCTGAAGATGTCGCGGCACTCGGTGCGGCCGGGTTCACGGCCGTGCAGCTCGACGTCAATGACAACGCAGCGCTGGAACAACTCGCCGAGCGTATCAACCAGCAACACGGCGGCCTTGACGTGCTGATAAACAACGCCGGGTACGGCGCCATGGGGCCGCTGCTCGATGGCGGAGTGGCGGCCATGCAGCGCCAGTTCGAAACCAATGTGTTTTCGATTGTCGGCGTCACTCGTGCACTGTTCCCGGTGCTGCGCCGGGCCAAAGGCCTGGTGGTGAATGTCGGCAGTGTTTCCGGGGTTCTGGTCACACCGTTCGCCGGCGCGTATTGCGCGTCAAAAGCAGCGGTGCATGCGTTGAGCGATGCCTTGCGCATGGAACTGGCGCCGTTCGGCATTCGCGTGCTGGAAGTGCAACCGGGGGCGATTCAGTCCAGTTTCGCCAAGAATGCCGGGCACGAGGCCGAACAACTGATCAACGAACAATCGCCGTGGTTTCCATTGCGCGAAGGCATCCGGGCACGGGCCAAGGCGTCCCAGGACAAACCGACGCCGGCCAGCGAGTTTGCCGCCGAGCTGCTCAAGGCTGTGCAACAGAGCAAACCGCCACGGCTGATCCGCATCGGCAATGGCAGCCGGGCGTTGCCGTTGCTGGCGACGCTGTTGCCGAAAGGGTTGCTGGAGTCGACGTTGATGAAGCGGTTCGGGTTGCGCGGGCAACTCTGAGACCGAGCTCCCCATCGCAAGCGAGTTAGCGATGGGGAGCTCGGTCTGTCAGTTATCCACAGCGTCCTGCTTCACCACCACGGTGCAGGTAATCCCTGCCGCCAGCAGCACACCTTCCGGCACTTCATCGATATGAATCCGCACCGGCACCCGTTGTGCCAGGCGCACCCAGTTGAAGGTCGGGTTCACATCGGCGATCAATTCACGGCTTTCCGGGTTGTCGCGGTCGTAGATGCCGCGGGAAATACTTTCCACGTGGCCCTTGAGGACTTCGCCGCTCATCAGCTGCATGTCGGCTTTGTCGCCGACGCGCACGTGCGGCAGTTTGGTCTCTTCGAAGAAGCCGTAGACCCAGAACGAGTTCATGTCGACCACCGCCATTTTCGCTTCGCCGATGCGCGCGTAGTCGCCGCGATGGACGTTGAGGTTGGTCACGTAGCCGTCCACGGCCGCGCGCACTTCGGTGCGTTTGAGGTTGAGTTCGGCCGCTTCCAGTTGCGCCTGGGCCTGTTGGTAATCGGCCAGTGCCGAGTCGGCGATGTTGCTGGCGTCGTCGCGGTTTTCCTTGGAGATCACCAGGTTGTCCAGATCGGCGCGGCGGTGGGCGTTGACCTTGCGCATCTCCCACGTGGCCTTGCGCGAAGCCACCAGCGACTGCGCCTGCTTCACCGCGAGGCGGTAGTGCTCGGGGTCGATCTGCATCAGCAGATCACCCTTCTTCACCAACTGGTTATCCCGCACCGGCACGTCGACCACTTCACCGGTGACGTCGGCGGCGACGTTGATGATGTCGGCGCGTACCCGGCCGTCGCGGGTCCACGGAGTGTTCATGTAGTGCTCCCACAACGTGCGGCCGATCCACAGCGCCAGGGCCAGCACCAGCAGGGTCGCGAGCAGGCTGAAAAACTTTTTCATCAGAACGTTCTCAACGGTAGACAGTCAGCGCCATCGCGCCGAACAGACAGGTAAACAGACTCAGGCGCAGCAACGCCGGGTGCCAGAAGAAGCGGTACAGGTCGAACCCCGAGAGGAACCGGTCCAGCGCCCAGGCCAGTGCGGCAGCGACGAAAAACATCAGGGTCATGGTCGGCATGTACACGCCGTGGAAGGCGATTTCACGAGGCATGGGCAAGTCCTTCGGGCTTGGCGATGGCGTAGGCAGCAAGGGGCGATTGCGGGTCGAGCAACGAGGTGCGGATGAAGTGCAGGTAGCTTTTCACCCGCCGCAGTGCCGAGGTATCGAAATGCGGCGCAAACGGCTCGTCGGTGGCGGCGACACGGCTGATTGCGTGGTCCACCGCCACCAGTGCGCGCTCCAGATTGCTCGAATTCGGTTGCAGGAACAGTCGCACCAGCGAACGCCCCATGACCCGGATTGCCTGGCGCCATGGCTGGGAATCGGCATAGGCCGGATGCACCGGCAGGATCGCCTGTTCCTTGCGCAACTCGATGATCGCGTGGCCGACTTCCAGCACGACGAACATCCAGCGCAGCAGGTTTTTCTGCACCTGCGGCTGACCGGCCGCCAGACCGTAAGCCTGATGCATCAGGTCGCGGGTACGGCTTTCGAAACTCGATGCCAGCCCCTTGAGCTTGCCGCTGATCGCGTACACCACTTGGCCGCGCAGGTCCTGCTCCAGGCGCTGCCACAACCAGCGACTGTTCGGCGGCAGAATGATCGCCCCCGCCGCCGCGCAGACCAGCATGCCCATGACCATGGCGATGTAGTCGTTGATGAAGGTGTAGGGGTTGTAGATCGTCAGGTTGTCCGGCACCGAACCGGTGCTGAAAAAGATCAGCAGCCCCAGGCCGACACCGGCGTATTGCGGCCGCGAGGCGAGGAACGAACCGAGCACGATCACTGGCGCGAGCATCACGCACAGCAGCGGAAAACCATCGATCCACGGGAAGATGAAAAACATCTCGACGAAGCCGATCAACGCCCCGAGGAACGTACCGCAGGCCATCTGGAACGCCATGCGTTTCGGGTTCGGTGTGGCGGCCGACAGGCCCACGGTGGCGGCGGCGATCAGGGTCATGGTCGCGCCGCTCGGCCACGCCGTGGCGACCCAGTAACTGCCGAGCACGACCAGGATGAACGCGGCACGAATCCCCGATGCAGCCGCCGCCCACCAACTGGTCTGCGGGGTGAACGGCTCGTCCCAGCGCTCGCGTTCGTGGCTGTGATCGGCCAGCGACGCGTGGGTCTGTGCATATCCGTGCAGGTCATCGACGAAGCGATAGAGCAGTTCGTACGCGGTGTGGAAATCCAGCAGCTCGGCATCGCTCGGATCGCTTTCCTGGAAGGCCGCCCGCAGACTGCGCACCCGCGTCGGCAAACCTTCCTTGTAAGCTGCCAGCGCCGTCACCAGACGCGCCGCATCCGGGCTGGTCAGGGCGCGGCCGCTGAAGCCGTCGAGCACTTCGGCCAGATCCTGCAAGCCCGGCTTGATCGCCGCCACGACATGCTCTTCGTCATTGACGCGCAGGCGTTCAAGCAACTGGTGCAAGGCGTTGAAACGGGTGGTGATGCCCATGAACTCGCTGTTCAAACGACTGAGTCGACCGTTGCGCCGACGCATGTGCGGGTCTTCGAACACGGTCACGCTGCGCAGCCCTTCGAGCCCCACCGCTTCGGCGATGAAGCGCACGTTGCTGGCCTCGAACGACTCCGGTTTGCTGCGTCCGCGCAGGCCATCGGTGACGAACAACGCGAACACACCGAAGCGCTGATACAAGGCGTTGCGCATCGCGGCGCTGGCGGTTTGCGGCAGGATCGCGGCGCTGACCAGGGTCGAGCAGAGAATTCCCAGCGAAATCTCCAGCACCCGCCACACCGCCGCCATGAACGCGCCATCGGGATGGGCGAGCGCCGGCAGGCCGACCATTGCTGCCGTGTACCCGGCCAGCACAAAACCGTAAGCGCGGAAGTTGCGGCAACGGGCGGCGCCGGCCGAGCAGATACCGACCCAGATCGCCAGCGAACCGAGGAACAGTTCGGTGTTCTGGGCGAACAGGGAAATTAGCGTGACCATCATCGCCGACCCGGCCAGGGTGCCGAGGAAGCGATAGAAGCTCTTGGCGAACACCTGGCCGCTCTGCGGCTGCATGACGATGAACACGGTGATCATCGCCGTGCGCGGTTGCGGCAGTTCCAGGCGCATCGCCAGCCACAGGGTCAGAAATGCGGCAATCAACACCTTGAAGATGTAGACCCAGGTCACGCCGTCGCTGCGCGCCCAGTCGAAGAACCCCCGGCGCCATTCCAGGGAGTAGAGCCAGCGCAAAGGTGCGGGCAAGGGAGTCATTAAGGCTTGCTCAGTGGTCGAGGGCTTGAAGAAGGGCCGGGGTTTTCGGTGCGGCGGTCTGCTCGGTGGTCGGCACGTCTTTACCCGCGCCAAGACCACCACCCAATGCCGTCACCAGTTCCGCATGGGCGCTCAAACGCGCGGCCTGCACCTGCTGCTGAACCTGCTGCTGTTTGAACAGCAGGGTCTGGGCGTTGAGCACGTTGAGATAATCGGTGAGCCCGCGCTGGTAGGCGATCATCGCGATGTCGTAAGTTTTTTGCGCGGTGGCCACGGACTCGGCGGCGAACGTTTGCTGCTTGTCCATCGACTCGCGGCGGATCAACTGGTCGGAGATGTTCTTCAGCGCATTGACCAGGGTCTGGTTGTAATGCGCGACGGCGATGTCATAACCCGCCGAGGCTTCACCGAGTTCGGCGCGCAATCGCCCGCCGTCGAAGATCGGCAGGGAGATCGCCGGCCCGACGTTGTAGTTGAGCTTCTTGCCGGTCAAAAACTCCAGCGCCCCGCCGCCGGTGGCCATGTAGCCGAGGCTGCCGACCAGATCGACGTTGGGGTAGAACCCGGCATGCGCGACATCGATCCCGCGCGCCTGCGCCGCCACTTGCCAGCGACTGGCGACCACGTCCGGACGCTGGCCGAGCAGCTCGGCGGGCAGCGCCGAAGGCAGCTTCAGCGCCGCGCCGAGGGACAGGGTCGGACGCTGCAACTGCGCACCGGCGCCCGGCCCTTTGCCGGCCAGTGCGGCGATCTGGTTGCGGCTCAGGGCGATTTCCTCGTCCAGCGCATCCAGTTGCCGATGGGTTTCCGGCAACGGGGTTTCGGCCTGACTGACTTCGAAGTGCGTGCCGATCCCGCCGTTCAAGCGCTTCTGCGCCAGCTCGAGAATTTGCTGTTGCTGCTTGAGCGTCGCCGCGACGATGTCGCGCTGGGCGTAATGCAACGACAACTCGATGTAGGCACGCACGATGTTGTTCTGCAACTCGAGCTGCGCCTGCCGCGCCTCGGCAGCGCTCATGTGCGCGAGGTCCACCGCACGTTCGGTGCTGTTGCTTTCACGGCCCCAGAGGTCGAGGGCGTAACTGAAGCCCAGTGCGGCGTTGTTGTCCCAGGTCGTGGTATTGGCCAGCTCGCCGGGACCGTAGAACTGATCGGTCGGCCAGTTGTGGCGCTTGAGGGTCGACTCGCCATTGATCTGCAACGACTCGGCAGCTTCGGCGACACCGGCCATGGACCGGGCCTGACGCACTCGCGCGGCGGCCATGGCCAGGGTCGGGCTGCCCTGCACGGCAAGGTCGATCCAGTGATTGAGTTGCGGGTCGCCATAGGCTTGCCACCATTGGGCGGTGGGCCAGTTTGCGTCACGGGCGGCGTGGGCGATGGCCTCGTCGGTGGCCAGTTCATTGGCCTCCAGAGCCTTGCCCTGCGGGGCAATCCCTCCAGTTCCGATGCAGCCGCTGAGACCTAACGAAATAGCCAGAACACTGAGCGGCAAAAGCGCTCTGTTGATGCGACGCGGCACTGCTGCGAATTCCTGAGGTGGGGGATGTTTCGAGGTGGGCGCAATTCTAGGGGGCGCCCTGAACGGCGATAAGCTGGGTTTTCTGCGAATCTTTGTTACGGTTAACGAGATAATCCCTTGGTCGGGGGTCTCAGCCCCTGAAACTTCGTGTCACAATTTGCCATCTCCCTTGAGAGCACCCCATGGACACTTTGCAAAACATGCGCGCCTTCAGTTGTGTGGCCGAAGCCGGCAGCTTCACCGCCGCCGCCGTGCAACTCGACACCACCACTGCCAACGTCTCGCGCGCGGTCTCCAACCTGGAAGCCCACCTGCAAACCCGCCTGCTGAATCGCACGACCCGACGCATTGCGCTCACCGAGGCCGGCAAGCGCTACTTGCTGCGCTGCGAGCAGATCCTCGCCTACGTCGAAGAAGCCGAAGCCGAAGCCAGCGAAGCCCACGCGCGCCCGGCCGGACAGTTGAAAGTGCACACCATGACCGGCATCGGCCAGCACTTCGTGATCGACGCCATCGCCCGCTACCGCAAGACCCACCCGGACGTGACCTTCGACCTGACCATGGCCAACCGCGTGCCGGACCTGCTCGACGAAGGCTACGACGTGTCCATCGTCCTGGCCCGCGAACTGCCGGACTCCGGCTTCGTCTCGCAACGCCTGGGCATCACCTACAGCATCGTCTGCGCCTCCCCGGCCTACGTGAAAGCCAACGGCTGCGCACAGAAACCCAGCGACCTGCTGAACCACGCCTGCCTGCGCCTGGTAAGCCCGGTGATCCCCCTGGAAAAATGGGCCTTCGACGGACCGGAAGGCCAGGAAATGGTCACCATCAACAGCTCACCGTTCCTGGTGAACTCCGCCGACGCAATGAAAACCGCGATCACCAGCGGGATGGGTGTCGGTGTATTGCCGGTGTATGCCGCGATCGAAGGCTTGCGTAACGGCTCGCTGGTGCGGGTGATGCCGAACTACCGCTCACAGGAACTGAACCTGTATGCGATCTACCCGTCGCGGCAGTATCTGGATGCGAAGATCAAGACCTGGGTCGAGTATTTGCGTGGGTCGCTGCCGGAGATTCTGGCGGGGCATCAGGCGGAATTGGCGGCTTATGAGATGAGTGGGAGTCTGGCGGGGGTTCGGGTGGCTAATTGAGTTGGCTGTCCTGAAAAATGGGGTGATGCGAAGGGCGCCCCCTCACCCTAACCCTCTCCCGGAGGGAGAGGGGACTGACCGAGTTGTTTGGGAGAGGTACACCGACATGGCATACCGAGGTGAACTCAGGTCTTAAAAAGCACACATCCCGCACCTGCTTTGGCTTTGGCTTTGGCTTTCCACCACTCAACACAATGAGCGTTAGCTCGAGTATCGCTTTTGACGTGCCGGCCCCTTCGGCAGGCTGAGTGGAGGGATTCATCCGGGGGTGGGAGCGCAGCGACCGTGCGGCGCAGCCGCATGCATCGAGAGGAGGTGCAGCGAAGCAAACCGTAGGCGATGCCCCCGGATGAATCCCGGAACGAAGGAACACCGAGCCACAGCGAGGGGCCGAACGCAGGGGCCCAGACCTTTGCTTCCTTTGGGGCGTTTGCCAAAGGGAGTCGCTGTAAGAGCGAAACCGCCAGCGGCAGCACCCGAAGCAACGGATATTCACCCAAAACCCCAAGAACCTGATCGGCCCAGAGGCCGCCAAGGACAAGCCAAATCTGGCGAAGAATGTTAGCTTGCTTGGCAACCCAGAACAGCCGAGCCCAAGCCAATGAAAAAAACAGTCCTGGCCTTCAGCCGCATCACCCCCCCCATGATCGAACGCCTGCAACAGGACTTCGACGTCATCGTCCCCAACCCGAAAAACGGCGACATCAACGCCCAGTTCAACGAAGCCCTGCCCCACGCCCACGGCCTGATCGGCGTCGGTCGCAAACTCGGCAAGGCCCAACTGGAAAACGCCGCGAAACTCGAAGTGGTCTCCAGCGTCTCCGTCGGCTACGACAACTACGACCTCGCCTACTTCAATGAACGCGGGATCATGCTCACCAACACTCCGGACGTGCTGACCGAAAGCACCGCCGACCTGGCCTTCGCCCTGATCATGAGCAGCGCCCGCCGCGTCGCCGAACTGGACGCCTGGACCAAGGCCGGCCAGTGGCAAGCCAGCGTCGGCGCAACGCTGTTTGGCTGCGACGTGCACGGCAAGACCCTGGGCATCGTCGGCATGGGCAACATCGGCGCCGCCGTAGCCCGTCGCGGACGTTTCGGTTTCAACATGCCGATTATCTACAGCGGCAACAGCCGCAAGACCGAACTGGAGCAAGAACTCGGCGCACAATTTCGCAGCCTCGATCAGTTGCTGGCCGAAGCCGACTTCGTCTGTCTGGTGGTGCCGCTCAGCGACAAGACTCGTCATCTGATCAGCCATCGCGAACTGGCGCTGATGAAGCCAGACGCGATTCTGGTGAACATCTCCCGCGGCCCGGTAGTCGACGAACCGGCCTTGATCGAGGCGTTGCAGAACAACCGCATTCGCGGCGCCGGCCTCGACGTCTACGAGAAAGAACCGCTGGCAGAATCGCCGCTGTTCCAGCTGAAAAACGCTGTGACCCTGCCGCACATCGGCTCGGCCACACACGAAACCCGGGAAGCCATGGCCAACCGGGCGCTGGCCAATTTGCGCAGCGCCTTGCTCGGCGAGCGGCCTCGGGATCTGGTAAATCCGCAAGTGTGGAACGGCTGATTATTGATGGGACTGGCAAGCATTTTTCCAGTCCCTTTTCACCTCAAGCAATTTTTTTAAAACTGTCCAATATTGCTCGCAACAAATTAAAACTACACAACTTGAAAACGACTCCCCACCCCACTACAACACACTCTCTATAGAATCCCGTGAGCCATCTACCCATGGACAAACTGTACTCACGGAGAATCAACAAATGTTAAGCCTTACAACTTCCCAAATCATTAGAAGAAGCAAAGTTGCAATCGTTTTCATGGTAGGCGTTCTGGGCATGCTGATTATTTACAGCAATGCCAGTGATTATAATGCGAACTACACTTATATCGCCCATATCCTGAGCATGGACACGACAGGCAGTCACTTGATATATCGAGCAATCAAATCGGAAATGATGCACCACCGAGTCTACTGGATGATCATGACACTGGAGACCATTTTCACTTCCGCCTGTCTCTTGGGTGGTTATCAACTGGCAAAAAACCTCAACTCATCAGCAGAGCAATTTCACGAAGCAAAGAAATATGCCGTACTGGGTTTCCTGGTGGCGCTATTTATTTACTACTTCCTCCTGCAAGTCATTGGCAACGAGTGGTTCGACATGGATCAGTCAGAAGACTGGAACGCCATGGCCTGGGCGCAAAGTATTGTCGACTTTCTGGTGCCGGCACTTATATTCCTTGTCATGAAAGTCGACAGTTAGATATTCGGCATTCAATGTGCTGGATTGGCAGTCATTACTATTTTTGGTTTGGGTTTTCTAAACACCAGCACATTGCCCAGCATCACCAGTACCAACCCCGTCAGCGCCGGCGCCGTCCATTGATAACCTTCGGCAAACGCCGAAACGTTCAACGCCACCACCGGGAACAACACCGTGCAATAAGCTGCGCGCTCCGGCCCCATGCGACCGACCAGGGTCAGGTACGCGGTGAACCCGATCACCGAACCGGGGATGACCAGGTACAGCAGCGCGCCGATGTAGCGCGACGTCCATTCCATCTCGAACGGAATGCCTTTGACCAGGCACCACACCGACAGCATCGCCGCGCCGTAGGCCATGCCCCAGGCATTGGTGGTCAGCGGCTTGAGGCCGGCCTTCTGTTGCAGGCTCGACAACATGTTGCCCGCCGAGAAACACAGGGTGCCGCAGAGCGCCAGGCCAAGCCCGAGCAGGGTTTGCGGGCTGGCGTGATGCCCGGCCAGTTCCGGCCAGAACAACAGGCCCAGGCCGCCCAGCCCCAGCGCCCCACCCATCAACACATTGCGCGCGATGCGCTGGCCGAAGAACACCCGCGCATTCAGTGCGTTCCACAGGGTCGCGGTGGAAAACACCACCGCCACCAGACCGCTGGGGATCCATTGGCTGGCGGTCAGGAAACACATGAAGTTGACGCAGAACAGGCACAAACCCTGCGCCACACAAATCAGATGCCCGCGCCGGTTCATCGGTTGCAGACGGCGGCTGAGCAGCAACAGCGCGAACAGCACCAACGCGGCGAGGCCGAAGCGATAGACGATCGACACCGGAATCGCGACCACGCCCAGTTGCCACTTGAGGGCGATCCAGGTGGTGCCCCAGATCAGTACGGTCAACAAATACAACGACAGGTTCATGGCAGACACTCCTTGATTGGGTTTCAGTGTCCGCCCCCGCCCTAGAGATGCGCTTGCATAAACTTGCGCTTTTATCGGGCTGCAGGCTGGCAGCGGAAAATCTACGGAGTAGGATGCAAGGCGTTGAAGAGAACCGACCGACCATGGCCGCCATCGATACCCTGCAAGTCTTTCAAGCGTTGAACAGCTCGCCGAACGCACGTCTTGTGCACAGCGCCGAGTTGGGCGACGGCTTGTCTGCCGCTTTGTGGACCAACCACCACGATGCGCAGGATTATGACGCACCGAGCCATCACACCCTGTCCTGCTACATCGCCGGCGGCACCGGTACGTTCCGTCGCGATCAACCCGGGCAGAAAGGCGGGCCGGACAAGCTCTGTATCCTGCCGGCCGATCACGAGTCGGGCTGGGTGATCAACGGCGATATCCGCCTGGCCCACCTGTATTTCAGCGCCGAACAATTTGCCCTGGGTTGCGTCACGCTGCTGGATCGCGAGCCACGGGAAATGCAGTTGCGCGAACAGACCTTCCTCGAAGATCCGCAACAGGCCCAGCGGTTTCGCCAGTTGCTCACCCTCAATTGGGACGAGCCCGGCGAGCGCTTGCTGACCAGCAGCCTGGCCCACGAATTGATCAGCCATACCTTGCTCAGCCAGGTCGGCGTACGTGAGGGTTTGCGTCTCAAGGGTGGACTGGCGCCGCACCAGCGCCGGCAACTGGTGGAGTTCATCGACAGCCAACTGGCCGAACCGATCAGCCTCGGGCAACTGGCGGGATTGTGTGCGTTGTCGGAATACCACTTTGCGCGGATGTTCCGGGTGAGCTTCGGTCTGCCGCCGCATCAGTATGTGCTGGCGCGGCGCCTGAGCCGGGCACGGGAGTTGTTGCGCGGGACGGCGTTGCCGTTGGGGGAAATTGCCCTGGCGTGCGGGTTTGCCAGTGCCAGCCACTTCACCAACCGCTTTCGCCAGGTGCTGGGTGGAACGCCCGGCGAATATCGCCAGGCGTTCTTGCGCTAATCAGAACTCCAGCGTGCTCGACAACGAAATCTGCCGCGAATCGCCCATCGACACGAAGAAGCGGCTGGCCGCCGAGGTGTAGTAGGTGCGGTCGAACAGGTTCTTCACGTTGAGCTGGAACTTGACCTTCTGCCCTTCAACCTTGGTGTCGTAAGTGGCAAACGCATCGGCCACGGTGTAGCTCGGCAGCTCGAAATCATTCACTGCGTTACCCGCTCGCTCACCGACATACCGCGCGCCGGCACCAACCCGCAGTTGATCGCCACCGATCACGCTGCCGAAGTCGTAGACCGCCGACAGCGAGCCGGTGTTCTTAGCCACGTTTTGTAGCTTGTTGCCTTTGTAATCCGGATCTTCCGTGACCTCGGCGTCGGTGTAGGCGTAGCTGCCGATCATGCTCCAGCGGTCACTGAGCTGGCCGGTCAGGTCCACTTCCAGACCACGGGAACGCACTTCACCGGCAGCGCTGTAAATCGTGGTCGGGCCTTCGGCGTTCGCCACCAGCACGTTGCGTTTCTTGATATCGAACAAGGCGATGTTGCCGGTGATGCGTCCCGGAATATCGAGGCGCGCCCCCAGCTCCCAGGACTTGGCTTCTTCCGGCGCGATGCTGCCGTCGAGCACGGTACTGCTGCCGCTCAGCGGGGCGATGGTCGAGTTCGGCTTGAACGACTCGGTGTAGCTGCCGTAGAACGACAACGCGTCGGTGTAGCGATATACGAGACCTGCGCGCGGCACCCACTTCTGACCATTGCTGTCGGTGTTGGCCTTGAACGGTACGCCTTTGCCGGCGTACTGGTCGTATTCCTGGAAGCGCCCGCCGGCCACCAGAATCCACTGATCGTTGAGGTGGATCGAGTCCTGCAGGAACACCGAGTCGCTGCGCAGCAGGTCGGTCTGCGCGCTGTCCGCCGGGCTGACGGTGGAGCCGGCAACTTCACGACCGTACACCGGATTGACGTAACTGAAGGTACTCAGACTTTTCTGGCGGATCAGGTCGGCGCGGTAGATCTTGCGGTACTCGTCGTCGACGCCGAACACCAGGTCATGTTGCATGCCCAGCACGTTGACCTTGCCTTCGAGGCTGGCGGTGGTGAAACGGTCGGTGCTGATCGCGCCCTGGGTGCCGTCCATGCTGCGGGTCAGGGTGCCTTTTTTGGTGTCGATGGCGGTTACGCGGACCTGGCTGGCGTCGTAGGTTTCGCGGTTCCAGCTGTAGCCGAAATGGGCTTTCCAGTCGTCGTTGAGTTCGTGGTCGGCCTCGAAGTGGTAGAGGTCCGAGCGCCCTTCCATGTCGTTGAATTTCTCGTCCAGACGTTCGTTGCGCGAGATGTCCAGCGGATGGTTGGTGCGTGGGTCGATCAGGGTGCCACGGTCGAACGGCGTCAGGAATTCCCGATGCTCGTAAGCGAACAACAGCTTGGTGCGCTCGCCGTACCAGGCCAGCGACGGCGCGATCAGGCTTTCACGGTGGGTACCGAAATTGCGCCAGTAATCTTCGTCTTCATGATCCAGCACCATGCGATAGGCCAGACCGGAATCCCCCAGCGCACCGGTGCTGTCGAAGGAGCCACCGCTGCCGTTCTTGCCGTCGCCGTAGGTCGAGCCGCGCAGGGTCAGGGCGTTGTACTGGGTCAGTTCAGGCTTCTTGCTGACCATGTTGACTACGCCGCCCGGGTCCTGAATCCCGTACAGCAGCGAGGCCGGGCCCTTGAGCACTTCGACGCGATCCACGGTGGCGTTCATGCCACGCCCCTGCACCACCGGCATACCGTCGCGCATGATCGAGCCGTTGCGGTTGTCGCCGAAGCCGCGGGTCATCACCGAATCCTGGGTGCTGCCGAGCGTGTTGCCCTGGGTGATACCGCTGACGTTGGCCAGGGCATCATCGAGATTGCGCGGTGCCTGGTCGCGAATGACCTGGGCCGGGATCACGTTGACGGTCTGCGGGATTTCCTGGAGCGAGGCCGAGGAGCGCATCACCGAACTGGTTTCCGGCGGCTGGTAACTCATCGGTTGGTCGATGACCGAGGTGATGTTCGTCGCGCCGAGGTTCAGCGCACCAGCGGTCGGTTGCGGTTCGAGTGCCAGGGTATGGCTGTCGGTGCGGCGGAAGGTCAGGCCGGAACCGGTGAGCATTCGTTGTAGTGCCTGTTCGGCGCTCATCTGCCCGTTGACCGCCGGTGCGTTGAGGCCGTACGGCGCTTCGACGGTGTAGACCACGCTCTGGCCGGTCACGCGACTGAAATCGCTCAAGGCCTGCGGCAGCGGTTTGGCAGCCAGGGAAAAACTGAACTGCTTCTGTGGCTGGCTGCTGTTGCTTTCAGCGGCCTGCGCCACGCTCATCGGCAGCAATGCCAACGCCGCAAAACTCAGCGCCGAGGCGCCGAACCACTGTTTGACCGAACCCGATTTTGCCCTGGACTTCATTGCTCATGACCTGTGTAGAACCGCAACGGATGCGAATGACTCGCAGTTTCAGTCACTACACGGATGGCGTCGGGATTTACCTCACCACAAATCTGAAAATATTTTCAGCGCAGGATAATCAGCTTGCCCAACATCTGATGCTGCTCGAATCCCAGAACCCCCTGCAGCGAATTCAACACCGCTTGCGGATCCTTGCTCGGGAAACTCCCGCTGACCTTGCGCGCGCCCAGTTCGTCATTGAGCAACACGATGCGCCCGGGGTAATAACGCCGCAGATCCTGCACCACATCGGCCAGTGTCGACTTGTAGTAAGTCAGCCAGCCCTGACGCCAGGCCAGTTGCGCCTCGCTGTCCACGGCGTGCAGTTTTTGCGCTGCGCCTTCGCCATACGCCACTTGTTGGCCGGCGGTGAGAATCTGCTGTTGATCATCACGGGATGCCGTCACGCCGACGCGCCCGGACAGCACAGTGACTTGTGCGCCGTGTGGCTGCAGGCGCACTTCGAACTGCGTACCGAGCACCCGCGCCTGGCCCTTCTCGGCCTCGACCACGAACGGCTCGCCGGTATGGGTCACGCTGAAAAATCCGGCGCCCCGACGCAGTTGAACATGCCGCTCGCCGTGACTGAAATCCACGGCGATGGCGCTGTCGGCATCCAGCGTGACCTGGGATTTGTCGGCCAAGGTCACGGTGCGGATTTCACCGGGCGCCGACACGTAATCGGCGCCCAGATCGTCGATCCAGCGCTGCGGCTGCCAACCGGTGCCGAGGCTGATCATCAACAACAGACAGGCCGCCATCGCCAGCGCTCCGGCCCAGCGCCGGACCTGTGGACGGCGCGGCCGATCCATCGCGTTCAGGTAACCCTGCAAGGCGAACGCTTCTTCATCCGCCAGGGTGCGGGCCGGTCCTTCGCTCAATTCCCAGATGACTTGCGCCTGGGCGTAAGCCTCGGCGTGGGCGGGATCGGCATGCAGCCATTGGCTGAAGGTCAGTTGATCGCCGGTGCTCGGGCGATCGTGCAACAGGCTCAGCCAGGCAAAAGCCGCCTGTTCCTGAGCAGGCGTCGGAGTGACGCGGTTGGTGTGATTCACGGTGCTTTCCCTGGCAGGCGTGGCGCGGGCTCGCGCAGGCTGGCCTTGCAGGCCTCGAGGGCGCGCATCATATGTTTTTCCACGGCGCTTTGGGACAGGCCCATGGCTTTGGCGATCTCGGCGTACTTGCGCCCATGGATGCGATTGAGCAAAAAGATCTGCCGCGTGCGCTCGGGCAAGGCGCGCAACGCCCGCTCGACGTGGCGCAGATCATTGCCCGCCTCGAGCGCGGCTTGCGGTTCGCTGGCGCTGCTGTCCGGTTCATCCGGCTGCCAGCCTTCGTTGATCCGTACCCGCGTGCCTTCACTGCGCAAATGATCGATGGCGATATTGCCAGCGCAACGCAACAGATAGGTGCTGAGTTCTTCGACCTGCACCAACGGCCGGCGCCAGAAACGCAGGAACAGATCCTGCACCAGATCCGCCGCAGTTGCCCGACAGCCGACGCGGCGGTTCACCAGGGCTTCCATTTGCGAGCGCTGGGACAGAAACACCTGCAGAAAATGCGCACGGGCGCCGTGGGGTTCGTCGTCGCGGGACTCAGGCGGATGGCTGATCAGCATGTCAGTTCAAGAACCCTGCGACAGGGCGCGGCAGCGGGCCGGTCATTGCTTGCGTTAAACACTCGTTCATGCGTAACCCAGCCCCCGGGCAGCGCCGGAGATCGTCGCCAGAATCACACTCGGCACCAGCAAACCGACCCACGCCGACCATGCGCTGCGACAGGCGAAGCACCAGAGCACGGCCACCAGATAGACCAGGAACGAGACGGTCATGCCGGTGACAACCGCTTCGGCGCGGTTCAGCGGCAACCACAGGGTCAGCGTGACACTGGCCAGCGCCGCGACCAGATAGCCGCCAAACACCGCCGCGAGCACCCGCGACGTGACGGCCAGACGATAGGACATGGGGAGTGCGGCGAGTTTGGCTTTCATGTTTCGGCCCTGAAACGGTTAACGCCCGGCCAACGAGCCGAGACGACAGACGAGCGATATTAATGATAAATATTCTCATACGCAAAAGAGTCTGATTGCCGGCATGCATTCGCAGCCATACAATGCGAACCATTCTTGTTCTCTAACGCATCGAGCATGCGCCCGGAGTGATGCCGTTGTCGTCCGCCCATCCCGTCGAATCGCTGTACCAGGCCCATCACAGCTGGCTCACCGGCTGGCTGCGGCGCAAACTCGGCTGCCCGGACAGCGCCGCCGATCTGGCCCAGGACACTTTCATCCGGGTGCTGACCGCCCGCGAGCCGCCGGTGATCATCGAGCCGCGCGCATTCCTCACCACCCTGGCCAAGCGCGTGTTGTTCAATCATTACCGCCGCCAGGATATTGAGCGCGCCTACCTCGACACCCTCGCGCAGATGCCGGAAGTGGTCGCGCCTTCGGAGGAAGAGAAAGCGATCATCCTGCAAACACTGATGGAGCTGGACCAGTTGCTCGACGGCCTGCCGCGCGCGGTCAAACGTGCCTTTCTACTCGCGCAGGTGGATGGCCTGACCTATCCACAGATCGCCACTGAACTGGGCATCTCCGTGGCCACGGTCAAACGTCATCTGAATAGGGCAGCGATGCGCTGCTACTTCGCCCTGTGAACCCGCCGATGGATTTTTCATCACAGGTCGCCGAGCAGGCCGTGCACTGGCTGCTGGAAATGCAGCAGGGTCCGTTGAATCCACGCCAGCAACAAGCCTGGCAGCAATGGATCGACGCCCACAGCGAACACCGCCGCGCCTGGGAACACATGCAGCGAGTCAATTCGCGGTTGCGGGGTTTGCCGTCGCCACTGGCCCACGCCGCGTTGAACGCGCCGAAGTCCGGCAACCGGCGTCAGGCACTGAAGCTGTTGCTGATTCTCGGCGCAGGTTCTGCGGTCACCTGGGGGATGCGCGAGCACAATCCGTTGCCATCGCTGCTGGCCGATTACCGCAGCCCGGTCGGTCAACGGCGCAAGATTTCGCTGGGTGCCGGCGGCCAATTGCAGCTCAACACCGCGAGTGCGGCGGATTTCCGGGGCGACGGTCTGATCCGCCTGCTCGAAGGCGAAATGCTGCTGACCGCCACTCAATCCTTCGAAGTGCAAACCGCCCAAGGCCTGCTGAAAACCCAAGGGGCGCGGATCAATGTGCGGCAGTTTGCTGACCGCACGCAGGTTGCACTGTTTGAAGGTCGGGTCGAATTGAACGCAGAAGGTCGCGCACCGATGTTGCTGCCGGTCGCCCGGCAATTGAGTTTCAGCGCCACCTCCATCGGTGAAGCCAAACCGCTGGACGCCAACAGCGGCGCCTGGGCCGATGGCATGCTGGTGGCTGCGCACATGCGCCTGGGTGACTTCCTCGACGAACTCGGCCGTTATCGTCGCGGGCAGCTCCATTGCGATGCGAAAGTGGCTGACCTGCTGATCTCCGGGACTTATCCACTGGACGACAGCGAGCGGATTCTCGATCTGCTGGAAATCAGCCTGCCGGTAAAAGTGAAGCGCTTTACCCGCTACTGGGTGACGGTCGAAGCCAAGGTTTGATCCATCGCAAAAAATAAATGAGCCGTTTTTCAGATCTGGCGTGACAGAGAAGGAAAGCCCCCCTTGATTCAACCTTCTCAGGACCGTCCTCCATGCATTCCACCCGCCTCACGCCATTGGCCCGAACCCTGCGCAATATTGTCCTCGGCGCCAGTCTGAGCTTCAGCGCCCTGCCCCTTGCGCAGGCCGCCGAAACCAAGGCTTACCACATCGCCCCGTCGTCGCTTGAAAACGCCCTCAATCAGTTCGGCCGTGAAGCCGGTGTGCTGATCTCGTTCGGCTCGCAAGTCACCAGCGGTGTGCAAAGCCGTGGCCTGGAAGGCAACTACACAGCGGAGCAAGGTCTGAACGCGCTGCTCGAAGGCACCGGCCTGCAAGCTCGCGCCGAAGGTGGCAACGCTTTCAGCCTGCAACCGTCGAGCGATACGGCGCTGGAGCTGGACACCTCGAAAGTGGTTGGCGACTGGCTGGGTGAAGCCGCGCAGGTCAACGTCTTCGAACATCCCGGCGCCCGTGACGTGATCCGCCGTGAAGAATTCGAACGCCAGGGCGCGACTCAGGCCCGCGATGTGCTCAATCGCATTCCCGGGGTCAACGCCCCGGAAAACAACGGCACCGGCAGCCACGACATGGCGCTGAACTTCGGCATTCGCGGCCTCAACCCGCGCCTGGCTGCACGTTCGACCGTTTTGATGGACGGCATTCCGGTGCCGTTCGCGCCTTACGGTCAGCCGCAGTTGTCGTTCGCTCCGATCAGCATGGGCAACATGGACGCAGTGGATGTGGTGCGAGGCGGCGGCGCCGTGCGTTACGGCCCGCAGAACGTCGGCGGCGTGGTCAACTTCGTGACCCGGGCGATTCCGGACGAGCCGACCGTCAAGGGCGGTTTCCAGACCGAAACCAGCCCATCGTCCAGCCATGACGGCTTCAAGACCAGCGCCAACCTGCTGGCCGGCGGCACCAACGAGAACGGACTGGGCGGTGCGCTGCTGTACTCCGGCACCCGAGGTGGCGACTGGCGTGAACACAGCGACACGGAAATCGACGACCTGATCCTCAAGGGCAAATATCAGCTCGACGAAGCCAACAGCTTCAACGCCATGGCCCAGTATTACGAAGGCAAGGCTGACATGCCCGGCGGTCTGAATGTCGCCGACTACGATGCCGACCCGTATCAGTCGACTCGACCGAAAGACCAGTTCTGGGGCCGGCGCACCATGTTCAATTTCGGCTACCGCTATCAGGAAGATCGCCGCGAATTCACCGCCAACACCTTCTTCACCAAGACCCTGCGCAGCGGTTATCTGGATCAGGGCACGTTCCTGTCGCTGTCGCCGCGCGAATACTGGGTTCGCGGTCTGGAAACCCGATTCGCTCAAGGCTTCGACCTCGGCCCGACCAGCCATGAAGTCGGCGTCGGCTATCGCTACATCAATGAAGCCGGCCACGAGTTGCGCTATCGCACGCCGATTGCCAGCAACGAATACCCGACCACCAACAGCCGCAACGACCGCGACACCCGTGGCGGCACCGAGGCCAATGCGTTCTTCGTCGATGACCGCATCAACATCGGCAAGTGGACGATCACCCCGGGCGTGCGCTACGAGATGATCGAGTCGCAGCAAACCAACAACCTGACCAACGTCAAATACAAGGGCGACTACAACACCGCACTGCCGGCGTTGAACGTGCTGTACCACCTGACCGACACCTGGAATCTGTACGCCAACACCGAAGGTTCGTTCGGCAGCGTGCAATACAGCCAGATGCCCAACCGTGTGAGCAGCGGCGAAGTGAAACCGGAAAAGGCCCGCACCTGGGAACTCGGCACCCGTTACGACAACGGTGCATTGCGCGCGGAAATCGGCGCGTTCCTGATCAACTTCGACAACCAGTACGAAAGCAACCAAACCAACGACTCGGTGATCGCCCGTGGCGAGACCCGCCATCAGGGCATCGAGACCAGCGTCAACTACGCCCTCGACGACTTGAGCCCGGCGCTGGCCGGCTTCGATGTCTATGCCACTTACGCCTATGTCGACGCGACCATCCGCGAAGACGGGCCGAACAAGGGCAATCGTGTGCCGTTCTCGTCGAAACACAAAGGCACGATCGGCCTCGGTTACACCGAAGGGCCGTGGAAGCTGAACCTGGACAGCAGCTTCCAGAGCGACCAGTTCGCCGACAATGCCAACACTTCGAAAGAAAGCGCCGATGGCAGCACCGGCAAGATCCCGGGCTACATGCTGTTCAGCAGCCGCGCCGGGTATGACTTCGGCCCGCAGCTGTCAGACCTGAACGTGGCGGTGGGGGTGAAAAACATCTTCAACACCCAGTATTTCACCCGCTCGTTCGATGACAACAACAAGGGCAAGTATGTCGGTGAACCGCGCACGGTGTATGTGCAGACATCCGTTGCCTTCTGATAACAACATGCACCTTGCCCTCTCCCCAAGGGAGAGGGGGTTCAACCCCACCACAAACAAAAACGGGCCTGCAATTGCAGGCCCGTTCTCATTGGGTGACTTATAAAATCAGCGCATCAACTGTTGATCGCTGCCTGTTCGTTTTCCAGAAATTCTTCCTCCAGCAACCGGTCATTCGCCTTTCTTTCGAACGGCACCACAGCGGCTCGCGGTTTGCCCCGCAGTTTGCCAAACAGGTGCTCCAGCGCGTGCTCCAGTTTTTCGGCTGCACCATCGATCGCCTGTTCCAGCGAATCGGCTTTGTGGGTGACGGAAATCGGTTGATGGCCTTTTGGCCGCGCTTCCAGTTGGCAGCGCAAATCATGGGGACCCGGTTTGTCACCGTTCTCGTCGCTCAGATGGACTTCGACACGGGTCAGGTCTTCCTCATAACGGTCGAGCGTGCTCTCAATTGTGGTTCGTACCCACTCCTCCAGTCGTTTGCTGCTTTGAATATGGTTGTCGCTGTTGACTTGGATTTGCATAGTTCATCCCTTATTTCAGCTAGCTCGCAAGAGGCCTTGAACAGGATTTCGTGACCTCTTGATTACAACAATCGGCCCGCTTGACGAACATTTCAACCCCTGAAAAAAGATAAATATTCATACGCAAAAAAAGCCGGACAACCGAGTGAAGCGCTGGTAAGGTCGGGAGTTGGGTCGCCCCGTCACCCTGAAAAATCTGCTCACAATTGGCCATCACCCAACGGGTGCAGGCCACGAAAAATCTCCGCCTCTTCCACCAGCCAGTCATGCACCGCGCGCACGCCCGGATGGCTCAACGCCCCCGGCGCATAGAGCAATACATAGCGCTTGTGATTGGGCACCGAAATCCCGAACGGCACGATCAAAGTCCCCCGCTCCAGCTCGTCGTTGAGCAGCGTGCGCCGGGCAATCGCCACGCCCATGCCGGCAATCGCCGCTTCGATGGTCAGGTGGTTGCGGTTGAACGTGTGCCCGCGCCGTACGTCGGCACCCTCGAAACCGACAGCGTTGAGATAGAACTCCCACTCCGCGTACTCATAACTGCCGCGCCACGCGGTGATGTCGTGCAGCAACGGGAAATGCACCAGATCCGCCGGCCCGTGCAGGGGCGGTCGTCCGCGCAGCAGGCCCGGCGCGCACACCGGGAAAATCTGCTCGTCGAGCAAGGCTGTGGATAACAGGCCCGGATAACTGCCGTCGTTCAAGTCGATGGCCAGGTCGAAGTCCCCTTCATGCAACGGCACGCTGCTGTCCTCGGCCACCAGCCGCAGCTGGATGTCCGGGTAACGTTGTTGCAGGCGCGGCAGACGCGGGGTCAGCCATTTGCTGAGAAACGATGGAATCGAACGGACTCGAAGGATCCCGCTGATCATCCCCGCATCGAGACGACGCAACTCTGCATCGATGCTGCCGTAAGCCTCGTTGACGGTGATCGCCAGTCGCTGCCCTTCCGCACTCAGCTCCACACCCCGTGCGCGACGGTGAAACAGGCGAAAGCCCAGACGCTCTTCCAGTTGTCGGATTTGTTGGCTGACCGCCCCCGGCGTGATGTGCAGTTCTTCGGCACAACGGGTGAACGACAGGTGCCGCGCGGCACAGGAAAACACCTGCAGCCAGACGTAAGTCTGGGCATGCAATTGACGGCTCATGGTTTAGTCCTGCTAAAGGCTTACTTAGGAAGTTTCGTTAGTCACGCTGAAGCGAGGTAGGCAGTATCGCCGACATTGCGCTTGTCCTACAAAAAATGGCGGCGATTCCTACTCCATTGCTTGTAAGGCTTTAGCATGGCTATCAGTGTTTTCGATCTATTCAAAGTCGGCATCGGTCCGTCCAGTTCCCACACCGTCGGCCCGATGCGCGCCGCCGCGACCTTCGCCCAGGCCCTGATCGACCAGCACTTGCTGCTGGATGTGAAGCGGGTGGAAATCCGTTTGTATGGCTCGCTTTCAGCCACCGGCGTCGGTCACGCCACCGACCGCGCAACGGTCATGGGCCTGATGGGCGAATGGCCGGACAGCATCGATCCGTCGACCATCGACCCGCGCATCCAGCAACTGCGGGAAACCGGCCAACTCTGTCTGGCCGGGCAGCGAAACATTGCCTTCAACTGGCAACACGATCTCCTGCTGCTGGACGAAAGCCTGCCCTACCACCCCAACGCCATGTCGCTGACAGCCTTTGGCGAATCTGCCGAGTTGTTCACGCAAACGTACTACTCGGTCGGTGGCGGTTTCATCATCGAAGCGGCCGAAGCCGAATCCGGCGTAGCACCGGCCGGTGACGTCGAGTTGCCCTACGACTTCTCCAGCGCCGTCGAACTGCTGGCGCTGTGCAAGCAGCACAACCTGCGGGTTTCCGAACTGATGATGGCCAACGAACGGGCCTGGCGCAGCGACGCCGAGATCCGTCAGGGCCTGCTGCATATCTGGTCGGTGATGCGCGAGTGCGTCGAGCAGGGGCTGCGCCATGAAGGCGTCCTGCCTGGCGGTCTGAATGTGCCGCGCCGTGCGGCGAAGTTGCACCGCAGCCTGCTGGAAATCGGCAAACCGAACGTCATCAGTTCGACCCTGTCGGCGATGGAGTGGGTCAACCTGTTCGCCCTCGCCGTCAACGAAGAAAACGCCGCCGGCGGGCGCATGGTCACCGCGCCGACCAACGGTGCTGCCGGGATCATCCCGGCCGTCCTGCACTACTACATGAAATTCAATCCGGACGCCTCGGACGATGACGTGGTCGCGTTCTTTCTGGGCGCGGCCGCCGTCGGCATCCTGTGCAAGAAAAACGCCTCGATCTCCGGCGCCGAAGTCGGCTGCCAGGGCGAAGTCGGCTCCGCTTGTGCGATGGCCGCTGCGGGCCTCGCCGATGTTCTGGGAGCCACGCCGGAGCAACTGGAAAACGCCGCCGAAATCGGCCTGGAACACAACCTCGGCCTGACCTGCGATCCAGTCGGCGGCCTCGTGCAGGTGCCATGCATCGAGCGCAACGCCATCGCTGCGGTGAAGGCGATCAACGCTACGCAAATGGCCCTGCGCGGCGACGGCAAACACTTCATTTCCCTCGACCGGGTGATCCGCACCATGCGCGATACCGGCGCCGACATGCATGACAAATACAAAGAGACTTCACGGGGCGGCCTGGCCGTGAGCTGGGTGGAGTGCTGAGGAGCGCTCCCTGACCGCCTGTAACACGTGAGCCCGAGCAAGAATAATAACGAGGCAAAAACGATGACCGATGTACGCACACCTGCTGCCGAAAATCCTGCTGTAGACCGCACACGCAATAACGAAACCGCCCACAAGGGCTGGAGCAAATTCGACACCACCTGGATGCTCGGCCTGTACGGCACGGCCATCGGTGCCGGTACGCTGTTCCTGCCGATCAACGCCGGTGTTGGCGGCTTCTGGCCGTTGCTGATCCTGGCGTTGCTGGCGTTCCCGATGACCTTCTTCGCGCACCGGGGCCTGACCCGCTTCGTGCTGTCGGGCCGCTCCGGTGACATCACCGAAGTGGTGGAAGAACACTTCGGCGTCGGCGCCGGCAAACTGATCACGCTGCTGTATTTCTTCGCGATTTTCCCGATCCTGCTGGTGTACAGCGTGGCGCTGACCAACACCCTGAGCAGTTTCCTCGAACATCAGTTGCACATCGCCCCGCCACCGCGCGCGGTGCTGTCGCTGGCGTTGATCCTCGGTCTGATGGCCATCGTGCGTTGCGGTCAAAGCGTGATCGTCAAAGCCATGAGCGTGCTGGTGTATCCGTTCGTCGCCGCGTTGTTGTTGCTCGGTCTCAGCCTGATCCCGAACTGGAACGGCGCATTCTTCGCCAGTGCTCAAGAACCGATGGAAATGTCGGTGTTCCTCAAGACCCTGTGGCTGGCGATCCCGGTGATGGTGTTTTCGTTCAACCATTCGCCGATCATTTCCGCGTTTGCCGTCGAGCAGAAACAGCGCTACGGCGACCAGGCCGAACGCAAGAGCAGCGGCATCCTCGCCATGGCCCACGGCATGATGGTGGTGACGGTGATGTTCTTCTGCTTCAGCTGCGTGCTGGCGCTGTCGCCGGCGGATCTGGCAGCGGCCAAGGCGCAGAACATTTCGATCCTGTCGTACCTGGCCAACCACTTCCAGACCCCGGTAATCGCCTACGCCGCGCCGCTGATTGCGTTGGTGGCAATCACCAAATCCTTCCTCGGCCACTACATCGGCGCCAGCGAAGGCTTCCAGGGCATGATCGTCAAAAGCCTGCGCGGCCGTGGCCGGGTGATGTCGGCGAGCTGGCTGAACCGTGCGACGGCGCTGTTCATGATCCTCAGCTGCTGGGCCGTGGCGACCTTCAACCCAAGCATCCTCGGCATGATCGAAACCCTCGGCGGGCCAGTGATTGCCTGCCTGTTGTTCCTGATGCCGATGTACGCCATCCGCCGCGTGCCAGCCTTGCGCCAGTATTCGGGCCAGGTGTCCAACGTGTTCGTGGTGCTGATCGGCCTGATTGCACTGTCGGCGATCATCTACTCGGTTCTGCCCTGAAACGGGCCGTAAACGAAGAAGGCGAGCCATGGGCTCGCCTTCTTTTTGGCCGGTTCTGTTGTTCGACAATATTCCCGGCATGTCCCTTGCTACACCGCTGAAGGAGACAGGACCACGGAATGGCCGACGGTCAGGTTTGGCGAACCAACCCGATCAAGGCCGGTCAACAACTGCACGTTCAATCAGGCGGTGACGCATCATGGACAATCCTTTTCAGATCATTACCGATGCCTTCGCGCCGGACTATCAGATCAACCTGAGCATTCAGGGCCTCGACGGCAGCATCATGCTGACCCTTTCCAACGGCGGCCGGATCGTCGCCAAACGGATGATCAGCGCCGAACAGCGCAACGATCCCAAACGCCTCAAACGCTTGGTGCAAAGCATCCAGTTCGGCATCGCCATCGAACAGGGCCACAGCGCCATGGCGATCCTCGAAGCCATGACCCGTGGCGACGGGCTCACCCCGCCACCGCGGCAGATCAAGGGCCAGCATCGACCCTCGATCGGACTTTAGAGCTCGCCCTTCTCGATCTCCGGGTGCTCACCGGAACCCGCACCGAGCTTGCGTTGCGGCTTCTCGATTTTCACCGAAGGAAATTGCGACGAAGCGTAACGCACCACCAGGATCGAGAACGCCAGCAGCAGAATCCCGCCGCACAGGTAGATGATGCCCATGTCCGGCGGGTTGTGGTGTGAGACGTTGGAGATAAGCAGGCGTGTGAGTGCAGTGATCGCCACGTAGATCAGGAAGCGCACCGGCATATGATTGGTCTTGAAATAAATCCCGACCATCGCCCCCAGTTCCAGGTAGATGAACAGCAACAGAATGTCATCGATCTTGATATGCCCTTCCTCGAGCATCCCGAGAAATTCCATCACCGCCGCCCAGGCGGTCACCGCACCAATGGCGAACAGCGCCAGGTAGTGGAAAGTCTCGACGAACAGGTTGCCCAGGGACTCGGCCAGTTGATGCACGTTTTGCCGCAGTTTCTCGGCCCAGTTGATTTTCACGATGAAGGTTCCTTAGCCCGGTTCGAGCGGATGTTGCTTGCTGGACGTGACGGTTATTGCGCACGTACGCAGATGCATGCAGAAAAGAGGCCACGCCATCATGGCGAGGCGCCGCGAAACCCGCGCCGTGGCGTTTGGTCGCACCTGCGCGGCGCAATCGGACTGACAAACTCCGAATCCGGTCTACATTAAAAAGCCACTACCCAAAGCGCAGGGATTCGCTTATCCTTTTCGCTGTATATAGATACAGTAGTCGCAAAGACAACTTAATGTGAAGGCATGTGAGGTGGTGAATGGCCGTCGAAGTGGTATACCGCAGCAGCCGAGATCTGGAGCGCTTGTTCATGGATAAAGCCGAAGCTGACCGTCATGACAAAATGCTCGAACTGGCCGAACTGTTGGCCGAAGTGCTGGAAAAAGCCGTTCCTTCGTTGAGCGAGCAGCAAGTGGAAGAAGTCGGGATCTACATGGCGAAGAACCGCGATGTGTTTGCCCGGGCGTTCAAGAGCCAGCCTGATGCCCTGTCGGAGCTGATCAACGCACCGGCTGCACCGGTCGTAGCGACCGAGACGGCAGACGCGGCCGAACCTGCAGAAGCCCCGGCCAAACCCGCCAAGGCGGCGAAGGCTGCGAAGTAATCGACACCTGAATTGACGCCTCTGAATTGAATAGCCCCTGAGTTGAATGACTCAGGGGCTTTTTCATGTCTGGAAGAAACTCAGCGGTACAACACCTTCTCCGCCAGCTCGTCCGCAACCCGCGCCGGTGAACGTTTTTCCGCCTGGGCGTGAGCAAACACTTCGGTCAGCCGCGAACTGATCTTCGACAGGTGCGCCGTGATGGTGGTCAGTTCTTCGCCCCGGTGCTTGAGGGAAACGTAAATCAGCCCACCGGCATTGATCACGTAATCCGGTGCATACAGGATGCCGCGCCGCTCCAGTTGATCGGCGACGTCCAGATGGGTCAGTTGATTGTTGGCCGACCCAGCCACCGCCGAACAGCGCAACTGGGTGACCGTGTGGCTGTTGAGCACACCGCCCAAACCGCACGGCGCAAGAATGTCGCACGGCGTGCTGAGCAGAGCGTCGTTGGCAATCGGATGGGCGTTGAGCTGCTCCATCGCCAGTTGCACCTTGCCGTGGTCGATGTCGCTGACCAGCAGTTCGGCGCCCGCAGCGTGCAGTTGTTCGGCCAGTGCGTAACCGACATTGCCCAACCCCTGAATCGCCACGCGCAAGCCTTCGAGGTTATCGCTGCCCAACCGCGCCATGGCCGTAGCGCGAATCCCGGTAAACACGCCCATCGCGGCATGGGGCGCCGGATCGCCGGCGGACGTGGTGCTGGTGACATGCTGGGTCTGCTGGGCGATGCAGTCCATGTCCGCCACCGAAGTGCCACTGTCGATGGCGGTGATGTAGCGGCCGTCGAGTTGATCGATGCAACGACCGAATGCTTCGAACAGCGCGCCACGGTTTTCCACATGGGCCGGCCGCACGATCACGGCGACGCCGCCGCCCTGGGCCAGACCGGCCAGCGCCGCCTTGTAGCTCATGCCCTGGGCCAGACGTATGGCGTCCGCGACGGCGGACTCGTCGTTCGGATAGGCAAGATAACGACACCCGCCCAGGGCTGGCCCGAGGCGACTGTTATGAATGGCAATGACCGCCTTCAATCCGGAGACCGGATCAACGCTAAGGTGCAGCGATTCCAGGCGAGTGCTTTGCATGAGAGCGAACATCGGCAGGCTCCCGAATCACTTCTGGTAGTCGCCAGTATAGGCTTGCGCCCAAAAATTGCTGAAGCGCACGGGAATAAGGCCCTGCAGCGACCAATGCGTTGCGGCATAACCCGATGGCAGAGCGGCGCGGTACTGGACGAATGACAGAGACGGGGCTAAAACGAGGCATTCTCCGGAGATTTTGATGAGTCCGCGCCAACGTTTTTTCGAGTGTCTGCACCGTTCACCGCCTGCGCTGCTGGAGGCAGCGCTGTGGATGGCCGCCGAACACGATAAGCACGTCGATCCCGATGCGCTGTTGCAGGATTTCATCGAGCTGCAACAACGGGTCAGCTTTGGCTTGCCGTTGTTGCCGGTCAGCGAGCTGGCGCAACCGTTGCTGAGGCGCATGGTCGAGCTGGGCTTCGCGCAAGACGATTTTGCGCCAGTGCGCCCGCAGGCGGCGCTGCTGAACAAAGTGTTACAGACCCGCCGCGGCCAACCGCTGGCCCTGGCGCTGATTGCTCTCGAACTGGCCCGAGGCCTGGAGATTCCGCTGGTTGGCGTGAACTTCCCCGGGCATTTCCTGCTGAAGGTTCCCGGCGCCGATCACCTGCTTGATCCCTGTGGCGGGCGACGCCTGTACCCCAACGATTGCCGCGAGCTGCTGCATCGCCAATACGGCCACCAGATGCAACTCAAGGCCGACCACCTGCTGACCGCCACACCGCTGCAAATGCTGCAACGTCTGTCACGCAACCTGCGCCAATTGCATCTGACCCACGATGACTACATCGCGGCGCTGATCGATGCCGAACGCGTGCTCGAACTGGGCAATGCCAGCGTCGCCGACTACCTGGCCCGAGCCAGCCTGTATCAGCGCCTGGACTGCCCGAACGCCGAACGCTTCGACCTGGAGCACGCGCTACTGCTCAGTGACGACCCGATTCAGCGGCTTCGCCTGACGGAGCGGTTGGGACATCTGCCACCCAACTCAGTCGTCCACTGATCCCTTGTGGGAGCGAGCTTGCTCGCGATTCAGGCGACGCGGTCGATCAGTCAAACCGCGTTATCGTTCTTCGCGAGCAAACTCGCTCGCACAGGATCTTGCGCAACCTGCGAAGGCGAACGCACCTGAATGATCAGCAACGCCGCGATCACTGCCGGAATCGCGCAGAAGAAGAAAATCTGCTGCACCGGAATATGCATCGCCAGCAACAGGCTGCCGAACAGCGGCCCGAGAATCGACCCGAAGCGCCCTACCCCCAGCGCCCAGCCTGTGCCGGTGGCGCGCACGTGGGCCGGATAGAAATTGCTGGCAAACGCATTGAGCGTCAATTGCCCACCGATGATGCAGAACCCCGCCGCAAACACACAGGCCACCAGATAACGCGGATTGTCGTGATTCAGGCCCAACAGAATCGTGCACACCGCTGCGCCAGCCAGCACGCCGGACAGCAGACGTACCTTGCTTTTCAACCGATCAGCGAACCACGCCATGCAGATCGCGCCCAGCGTGCCGGCGAACAGGAACATCGACGTCACCAGGTTCGCCTCATTGAGTTTCAGGCCACTTTCCAGCAGCAGCGACGGCAGCCAGCTGATCATGAAATACAGCAGGATCAGGCTGACGAAAAATGTCGCCCAGATCAGCAAGGTAGGACGCGCATAGCCGTTGCGAAACAATTCCACCACGGTCAGTTTGCTGCCCTGCTCGCGTTCGTTCTGCTCGACCGACGCAGCGGGTGGTTGCCAGTCCGGCAGCATTCGCGCGGTGACCTTGCGCAGGCGCGCATACGGCGGCGCATCGCGCAGCAGGCGTGGCAAGGATTCCGGCAGCATCCACCAGAGAAACGGAAACAGCAGCAACGGCGTGACACCGCCGGCGAGGAACACCGCTTGCCAGCCGAATCGATCAATGAACCCGGCCGCGACAAAACCGCCCGCCGCACCACCGAAAGAGAAACCGCAGGCCGCCAGCGTCACCATCAGCGTACGCAGGCGCGGTGGTGAATACTCCGACATCAACGCCATGGCGCTGGGCATCGCACCGCCCATGCCAATGCCGCAGATGAAGCGCGCAATCATCAGGGTGTTCAGGGAATCGGCGAACACCATCAGCACGGTGAGGCTGGCGTAGATCAGCACACAGGCGAGCAGAATCCGCCGCACGCCGAAACGGTCGGCCAGTGGCGTTACGGCGAGCGAGCCAAGGGTCAGACCCAGCAGGTTGGCGCTGAACACCGGGCCGAACGCGGACTTCTCCAGACCCCAGTCCTGCGCCAGCGCCGGCACCACGTAACCGAGCACCTGGGCGTCATAGCCGTCGGTGACCAGCAGCAAGGCGAGAAGAATCAGGAGCAACCACTGAAAGCGGGACACCGGACGGGCGTCGAGTGCCGCCCGGAAGCTGGCAATCTGGTTGTGCATCGCAAGGTACCTGTTTTGTTTTTATGATTTTTTGGTCACAGCGCAGATCTATTGTGGGAGCGAGCTTGCTCGCGAAAGCGGTCAGTCAGGCGACATTGCTGGCGCTGACGCTCCCTCTTCGCGAGCAAGCTCGCTCCCACAGGGGTTACGGCGTGTCCGGCTGGTTCGCCGGATGCGCCGCGATGAACGCCGGATGTTCCGTGGCCAGCGCGGCCACTCGGCGAATCCGTGGATACGCCTCAAGCGAAACATTGAAACGCTCGGCCGCGTATAGCTGCGGAATCAGGTACACATCAGCCACGCACGGCCACTCGCCGAAACAGAAACCGCTGTCGCCGATCAACTGCTCGACCGTCGCCAGCCCCTGAACGATCCAGTGGGCGATCCACTCGGTCACCTGTGGCTCGTCATGCCCCAATCCACGCAGGCGATTGAGCACGCTGACGTTGTGCAGCGGATGCACGTCGCAGCCAATCACCGCCGCCACACCGCGCACCCGGGCGCGGGCAACGAGGTCTTCGGGCAGCAACGGCACCTGTGGATAACGTTCTTCCAGGTACTCGATGATGGCCGGCGACTGAATCAGCAACTTGCCGTCGTCAGTACGCAGCGCCGGCACCCGGCCCTGGGGGTTGATCGCCAGATACGCCGGTTGCCGATGTTCGCCACCGGGCGGTGCGATCAGATTGACCGGCAGCGCCTGATAGTCGAGACCCTTTAGCGCCAGCGCGATCCGCACCCGGTATGACGAGGTGGAACGGTAATAGGTATAGAGATCCATGAGCCGCTCCTGTCAGCGCGCCGCCAGCACGGTGCCACGGCATTCGCCGAAACCGATCGAGGCAAAACCTTCGCGGGCGCAGCGGGCGCGCAGGATGATTTCGTCGCCGTCTTCAAGGAACTTGCGCACTTCACCGGACGCCAGTTCGATCGGCTTTTTGCCGCCCTCGGTGATTTCCAGCAGGCTGCCGAACTGGCCGTTTTCAGGGCCGGACAAAGTGCCCGAACCGAACAGGTCACCGGCCTGCAACTGACAGCCGTTGACGCTGTGGTGCGCGACCATTTGCGCGACGGTCCAGTACATGTAGCGGGTGTTGCTCAGAGTCAGGCGATGGGCCGGCAGGTTCTGCTCGCGCATCTTCTCGGTGAGCAGCAGCACTTCCAGCTCGATGTCGAAACCTCCGCCATCCTGATCGCGTTTGTCGAGCAGGTACGGCAGCGGCTGTGGATCGCCTTGCGGACGCGCCGGTTGCGCGGTACGGAACGGCGCCAGCGCTTCGGCGGTCACCACCCATGGCGAGACGCTGGTGATGAAACTTTTGGAGAGGAACGGGCCGAGCGGCTGGTATTCCCAGGCCTGGATGTCACGGGCCGACCAGTCGTTGAGCAGGCAGAAACCGGCAATGTGTTCAGCGGCATCGCCGATGGCGATCGATTCGCCCATCTCGTTGCCCTGACCGATCCAGATCCCCAGCTCCAGCTCATAGTCCAGTCGAGCGCACGGACCGAAGGTCGGCTCGGTCGCACCGGCCGGCAGGGTCTGGCCTTTCGGACGGCGCACGTCGGTGCCGGAAGCACGCACGGTGGACGCACGACCGTGGTAACCGATCGGCACGTGTTTGTAGTTCGGCAGCAGCGGGTTGTCCGGGCGGAACAGTTTACCGACGTTTTGCGCGTGCTCGATGCCGACGTAGAAGTCGGTGTAGTCACTGATGCGCGCCGGCAGGTGCAGCTGGCAATCGGCGGCCAGCGGCAGCAGTTTCGCGCCTTGGGCTTCGATGTTGCCGCGATGGTTGCTGCCCTCGCTGAACAGTTCCAGCAGACGTTCGCGCAAGGCAACGCGAGCTTCGCGGCCGAGTTCGAAGTAGGCGTTCAACTCACCGCCGTGCATGGCTTCGACTGCACTGCGCGCGACGCCGTCGAACAGACCCGCCTCCAGCGCCACTTGCAGATCGAAGATGTGCTCGCCGATCGCCACGCCCGCGCGCGGCGCCGAGCCATTGACGCTGAACACGCCCAGCGGCAGGTTCTGCAACGGGAAATCGGTGTGGCCGTTGGCCGAAGCGACCCAACTGCGGGTGATGGAATTCTGAGTCATGGGTTATCTCCGGGTCGGGTCGAACGTGGCGGGCAGCGTGGCCCAGCAGGCGTCGTAAGTGGATTGCAGTTGCGGGCAGTCGAGGGCGAAGCGGCTTGGGCGCAGCACCTGGCTGGTCTCGAACATGAAGGCCATGGTGTTGTCGATCTTGGCCGGTTTCAGGTCCGCATTGATGGCTTTGGTGCAGGTCTCTCCGTCCGGGCCGTGGGCGCTCATGCAGCTGTGCAGCGATGCACCGCCGGGCACGAAACCTTCGGCCTTGGCGTCGTATTCGCCCTGGATCAGGCCCATGAATTCGTTCATCAGGTTGCGGTGGAACCACGGCGGACGGAAGGTGTTCTCGGCCACCATCCAGCGCGGCGGGAAGATCACGAAATCGAGGTTGGCCAGACCGTGAACGCTGGTCGGCGAGGTCAGCACGGTGAAGATCGACGGGTCCGGGTGATCGAAACTGACGGTGCCGATGGTGTTGAAGCGGCGCAGGTCATATTTGTACGGCACGTTGTTGCCGTGCCAGGCGACCACGTTCAGCGGCGAGTGATTGAGTTCGGTGCCCCACAGCTGGCCGAGGAATTTCTGCACCAGCGTGGTTGGTTGTTGCAGATTTTCGTAAGCGGCGACCGGGGTCAGGAAGTCTCGCGGGTTGGCCAGGCCATTGCTGCCGATCGGCCCCAGATCCGGCAGGCGCAGCGGCGCACCGTGGTTCTCGGCGATGTAACCGCGTGCCTGCGGGTCAAGCAGCTCGACGCGGAATTTCAGGCCCCGTGGCAACACGGCGATTTCCAGTGGCGCCACTTCCAGCACGCCAAGTTCGGTGGCGATACGCAGACGCCCCAGTTGCGGCACTAGCAGCAGTTCGCCGTCGGCGTTGAAGAAAACGCGCTCCATCGAACGATTGGCGCAGTAGTGGTAGATGCTGATGCCGGCCGGTTTGTCGGCGCCGGAGTTCGCCGCCATGCTCACCAGTCCGTCGATGAAATCGGTCGGCTCGGACGGGATCTCCAGCGGGTTCCAGCGCAGGCGATTGGGGGTGACTTCGCCCAACGGGCCGCCCGCCAGTTGCCGCTCCAGTTTGACGAACGCCGGGTGATTGGCCGACGGCTGGATCCGGTACATCCAGGTGCGCCGCGCTTCGCTGCGGGTCATGGTGAACGCGGTGCCGGAGAACAGTTCGGTGTAGAGGCCGTAAGGGGCTTTCTGCGGGGAGTTCTGGCCGACGGGCAGTGCGCCGGGCAACGCTTCGGAGCTGAATTCGTTGCCGAAACCGGACTGGTAAGCCAGGGCTGAATCGAGGTTCATGGAGCCTCCTGAACAGGGAGTCGGCATGGCCGGACGCTCTGGGTCAGAGGTCTTGGCACGCCGGGGTTATTTTTATCGTAATTCAATTACGCATAACGTAATTTGCTCGCTATCCAGCGTCAAGCTATAAAGACGCCCATTCGTTCCGGGACACGGCAGCACCATGGAAAAAACCAGCGACAGCAACGGCAAACAGAAAGTCCGCTCCGCCGAAGTCGGCACCGACATCCTCAAGGCTCTGGCCGAGTTGTCGCCGTCCACTTCGCTGTCGCGCCTGGCCGAACATGTGCAGATGCCGGCGAGCAAGGTTCACCGCTATCTGCAGGCATTGATCGCCAGCGGGTTCGCCGAGCAGAACACCGCCACCAACCACTACGGCCTCGGCCGTGAAGCGCTGCGCGTGGGTCTGGCCGCTCTCAACAGTATGGACGTGCTGAAAGTCGCCGCCCTGCCGCTGGCCGAACTGCGCGACGAACTCAACGAAACCTGTTTCCTGGCGGTGTGGGGCAATCAGGGCGCGACCGTGGTGCACATCGAACCGGCGGTGCGCGCGGTGACGGTGGTGACGCAATTGGGCTCGGTGTTGCCACTGCTCAGTTCTTCGACAGGACTGGTGTTCGGCGCCTATCTGCCACACCGGGAAACCGACGAATTGCGCGAACAGGAAATCGCCAGCGGCAGCCATCCGCTGGCAGACGAAAAAGCCTATTCGGCATTGTGCGAACAGATCCGCGAACGCGGCCTGCATCATGTGCACGGTTTGCTGATGCCTGGTGTCGACGCCCTCTCGGCACCGGTGTTCAACGCCCTCGGGCAGATCGCGGCGGTGTTGACCATCGTCGGCCCGACATCGCTGTTTCACGCCGACGAAAACGGCCCGGCGGCGCAGCGGTTGCTGGCGGCGACGCGGGCCGTGAGCTGGCGGATGGGGTATCAGCCGGAGGAACGTACGTCCTGACCGTTATCTGAGGTAAGTCCGGCTGACAAAGGAGTCTGGTTCATCGAGAACTGACTGAATGATCTCCAGCGCCTGCAACGGAAGTCTCTTTTGCCCGGTCGCCTGAGAGAAGAACTTTTCGACCGTGTAGACATCACCCAACAATCCGATGAGATCCTTCTGCGCTTTCGTAGGAGCCAAACGGCTATAACCGGCCTTGCCCAACGATGCCAGTTCGACCAGCGCCCAGAAAAAATGCACCTGTGCCGTTGCACGGTCGCCATCGTTGTAAGCCTCGGCCGCTTCCCACAGATTTTTTGTCAGCAGCGCCACGCTCATCGCGATACCCACTGGCGGAATCACAATGCTGATGGCCGTGGCTGCAGCTTCCACCGCATTGAAGACCAGACTGAAAACGATTTCGTTGAGACTTTCGGTTTTCTCGTCGACATCGGAAAGGGTCCGCTGGATCAAACCGTCGAAATCACCGCTGAAATCAGTGGCTCGCGAATACGGCTGAACATCCGGTGCCTCAGTGAAACTTCTCAATTGTTCCAGATCGGTGATATAGGTCCCGACCACTGGCTGATCCTTGTACCTCACCCGCTTGTAGAAATACTGCCCAAGTCCCAGAGTCTTGACTGCCGGAACAAACTCCGAAAACGGCCGGATCAAACGACCGTCAGGTGAATCCGGGGTAAAGAGGTAACTCTCAAACTGCCCTGCGCTTATCCCGCGAAGAACAAAGACTCCCACGACCGGTCGATCCCGGATATGGAACTGGAACAGCCCCGGCTCTTCGAACGGAATGGAAAACAGCGGGCGGGTATCGACCTTTTCGCCGGCATCGATGATCCGCAAGAGTTCATCGAATCGAGCGGTGTTCAGGCGTCCGTGAAAGCGCTCGTGAAGCACACCGATCTGCATCTGGCGGAGTGAAATTTCCTTGTGAATCTGTCGCTTGAATGCACCTTTTGGATGAGTGGGATCGAGGTACTCCTTCGTCAGCATTTCGATATATTTTTCACCTGGACGCAGGGTTCGCGACCAACTGGCAATGTGGCGGATATCCAGGTTTTTGAGCGGAGGATGGGCGGGGGCCAGAGTAAAGCGCGGATAACTCCAGGGCGAGCCGGCATCGTTGGCATAAAAATGGGTTTCGGTGATGATCAACTCGGTCAACGTCATTTGCCGCTGCGGATCGACGTCCACGTAGATCAGGTCTGGATTGACGTGGGTCTGCTCGCCTTTTTCTCGCAGGATCTGTTCGACACGCTCCTTGATCAGCTCAAAACAGAACCGCTCATAGGTGATCAGCCCCCCTTCACGCACCGCCAGCGTCTGCAATGCCTTGAGCTCGCAATGGATGCGGGCAAACCGCTGGCGCTGCTCAACCGGCGCGGTTCGGTACCCGTAGGGTCTCTGGTTTTCCTCTTCAGAAACTCTCCAGGTCCGTTCGTTTTCCACAATGCCATTCAATACTTCATCGGCAAGGTGTGGGGTGGGGACCGGAATGATGCCTTCCCAGAGGGTCGGCAACTGCTCGAGCCTTTTCAGAAAACCGACAATCTGGTCGCGGTTCAAGGCATGAGCACGGGAGGCGATGAAGTCGCGTCCTGCCGGTTCTCTGGTCCAGTCGATCACGGTGATGTCCACCTGACGCCGGCTTCGGCACTCGTACCACGTCTGACCGCCGGGTGAGTGCGGCGCGTACAGGAACATCGGGGCGTCACGCCCCTCGCGAAACCCGATCACCAGTATCTGTGCCAATGGTCGCGTGTTGTCGAGAAACCGGATGCCATCGATCACGAATGCACCGTCGCCTGTCACCGCACGCTGGATGCTCGAAAGATTGTCGTCGTTGCTGAGGTGGCCTTGATAACGAGCCTCCAGTGCGCTCAACAGCAGGCTTTCTCGCAATGCGCCGGCCATCGCCGCAATGACATCGGCACGCTGGTAACGCTTGCCCAGTTCCGCGCCATAGCGCGATCGGACATCATGAATCAGTATTTCCTCCAGCCATTGCTGGTTGAGCCTGGGAGGAAGATCCCGCCCCTTGAAAGAAACGACAGCCCTGCGACCTTCCTCATGCAAACCGAGGATGAATTGCTCTGTCAGCGATCGGATTTCTTCCTGCACAACTTGCCGGGTCCCCACCGCGAAGGTGTAGCGGGATGTGCACTGGATCTCATCGGCATCGAACGCATCTCCGAACTCCAGATGCAAAACCTGATTGACCACATGCCGGGCATACTCTTTGAGCGACCCGAAAGGTGCCAGCAGACCTTGAAGATTTCCCTCCTGAGTGGCGGATGCCCTTTGTCGCTCGAAATAGGCATTTCGAACATTGGGATCAAGTCGATCAAGCCACAACGGCTGACTACCGAGCATGTGCTTTTCATTCAATGCAATATTCAATTCATTCACCTTGGCAGTTGGTGGAAGCCCAGGCCTCGCCTGTTCTTTCCAAAAACTATCCAAAGCAAAAAAATCAGGACAGCCGACAACCACCACAAGGCATTTGTAGCCTTTCCCATATATTTCCGATGAGCCGAAAACCGACAATCCTCAACGACACAAACCCAATACTCTTGCCCGCGCCACGGCATGCGTACGGCGCTCAACACCCAGCTTTACGTGGATTCGCCTGACATGAGTCTTTACCGTGTGCAATGAGATGAACAACTTGTCGGCAATTTGCCGATTGGAACTTCCCGATGCAATCAACTCCAGAACCTGCGACTCTCGCAGGCTCAGTGAGCTTTCATCATCACAGTGAGCCGCAAGTTTCCTGTCGGGTGTCGAATCAGGCCAAAGTCCCGGTGCTCGTTCCGCAAACTTCATCAACAATCGCGGCAAGCTGAAATGGCTGGCCAATGCCCGGCCTCTTTCAAAATATTGCCGGGAAGATTCCATGTCTCCGAGCAACGAAACCACCTCGCTCATTGCCAGTAACAGCTCGGCTTCAAGCACAATCATCCGGCTGGCGTGAGCCTGCTCGATCAAACATTGCAAACGCACCATTGGCTGATGCGCCTGATGCAGCCGGGTCTCGGCCAGAATCAGCAGACACTCGATGCGTGGAATCAGCTCAAGCGTCGCCGGCGGTGCCTGCCGTGCACGTGAGCCACGATAATGTCTGAGCACCCGGCTCAATGCCTCGTGAGCCAGTTCGGGTCGCCCTTGCTGCAGCCAGAATTCGCTGCTGACCTGCAACAGGACGCCGCGATAAACCGTGTCCGGAATCTGTCGCTGCTGCATCAACCGTTCGGCATCACGCAGGCGCATGAAAGCCTGTGGGTAATCGCCCTGATCGGCGGCCAGTTGCGCCTGGCCGAGAAAGCCGTAAAGCACTCGTTTGTCAAAGCTGCGCAGACAGTCGTCGAGTCCCTGCTGAAAGTGCTCGGCCGCCCGTCCCTGTTGCCCCATGTTCAATGCCAGCCGCCCCCGACGCAGGGCAATGCGCCCCAGCAGCGGCGTCGGTCGCTCGACAGAGGAGCCGAGCATTTCGCAAAGACCGGCCAGCAGTTCTTCGGCTCGGGCCGACGCCCCTCGCTGTTCCAGCAATTGGGCGTGATCAAGCTCCAGCAATGCCTCGAACAGCAATGAACCCTCTGCCCGGGCCAGGCAAAGGGCTTCACGATTAATCGAATGAGCCAGCTCCAGATCACCGCACAGCAACGCCTGCTGTGTACGTCCCGAGAGGCACAGCAGACGCGCCGTCCAGGCTTGCGGCGACAGATCGCTCAAGGCTTGTTCAAAGTGATCACGCGCCTCGTCCATCCGTCCTTGCAGGTGCAACAGCCAGCCTTGCTGAGCCTGCCAGCGGGCGATCAATTGCCGTTGCTGGCCAGCCGACGGTGGCGGCAAAAAACGCGACAGTTGCCCGATGCAATCCGCCGCCTGGGCAAAGCGCCCGGCGAACAACAGCGCAGCCGTGATCAACCCCACCAGTTGCGCCGAACCCAACAGCAGTTCCTCGCCGCGTTGCTCATAAAGACGCAGCAACAGCACGACCGTCTGCTCCTCGAACAGATGCTCGAAACTGAAGTGTTGCAACAGGCTCACCGCGACCTCGTACTCTTCGGCCAGCAACGCCTGCTCGAAAGCACATTTCCAATGTTGCCCGGCGGCAAACCACTGACAGGCCCGGCGATGCCAGGTACGCCCGCCAGGCCACGGTTCGTCACGCATCAGGCGCGACAGTGGAGCACACACCTGCAACCAGTCCGGAGATCCTCGCCAGGGTTCGATAAAGCATCCCAGCGTTTGCAGACTGCGCATCCATTGTGCCCCGTCCCCGGCACCGAACAGGTGATCGCACAGGCTGGCATTGAAGCGCGGCAAATGCGCCAGCACCCGCCAGGCATCGGCCAGCTCCGGGCTCAGGCCGCTGAACAGTTCGTGTTGCAGGTAGTCCAGCAAAGTGTCCATACGTTGCTGCGGCAAGGTCTTTTGCGACCAGTCGCATTTTTGCATCATCAGCATCCGCACTCCGGCACACCAGCCACCGCTGCGCTGATGAATACGAGCGGCCACGCTGTCGGCCTGAGCCGGCGGCAAGTGACGCAACACTTGGGCGATCTCGTCCCGGGTCAGCGCCAGCATCGCACCTTCACATTCGTACAAGGCATCATCGAGCAGCAGACGCGGCCAGTTGCAGGGCGGACGCCGCCGGGTACCGATCCACCATGTCAGGGCCGGACTGCTGATCGCCAGCATCCGGTCGAGCAATGCGTCCAGGGCAGGTTCCGGATTCCGACAGTAATCGTCGATCACCACCCAGGTTGCCGAGGACCTTCGCGCCAGTTCATAAAGCAACGAAGCCTCGTCCGAGGCCGTCAGTCCCATCGCACGCGCCAACCGGTCGCAAAACTCACCGACACTCAAGGACGCCCCTGCCAGCGGCAACCAGCAGACGGTGCAATTGACCGGGGCTTGCAGCAGGCACTCGGTGAGCAGCGCGGTTTTACCGCTGCCGGCCGGCGCGCAGATCAGTTTGACCCGGGCCGCCGAATCGAGCAGTGCCTCGCAAAGACGCGGGCGTGGCAGATGATGGGGAGACAGTCTCGGGAGAAAATCCTGTCGGTCCAGACTGGGTGTCATGGCGGTCATCGGGTGCGCCTTTTTATCGTTGTACGCTCACCCTAGCCCTCTCCCCGATGCTTGTTGACGAGTATTCAGTACGCTGATTGCGGCCCATAAAAAAGGCGACCACCCGGTCGCCTTTTGTCCCGCCAGTGTATCGATCCCCTTACCGGACACCCTCGGCACGCAAGGCTGAAGGGGTGAAGTCGGCGACCTTGGCCTCGAAGCCGAATTCGAAACTGTGCTTCTCCTCGTTTTTCATGCCCAGAGCGATGTAGCGACCGGCGATGATGTCGTAGAGCGCTTCAAGCGTGTAGGCCTGAGCCTGATGATCGTAGTAGTACTGGGCATGCCCTTCGGCCACTCGCCACAGCTGCCCGCGACCGTCATAGTGATCGACCAGTGCCACCTGCCAGCTGTCCTCGTCGATGTACATGTGGCGCTTGGCGTAGATGTGGCGCTCGCTCGGCTTGACCGTACCGATCACTTCCCAGACGCGATGCAATTCATAACGGGTCAGGTCCTGATTGATGTGCCCGGCCTTGACGATGTCGTCGTACTTGAGCTTCGGCGAATCGAGTTTGTAGCTGTTGTACGGAATGTACATTTCCTTCTTGCCGACCAGCTTCCAGTCGTAACGATCCGGGGCGCCGGAGAACATGTCGAAGTTGTCCGAGGTCCGCAGGCCATCGGCAGCGGTACCCGGGCCGTCGTAGGCGACTTGCGGCGCACGGCGAACCCGACGCTGACCGGCGTTGTAGATCCACGCCAGACGCGGCTCCTTCACCTGGTCGAGGGTTTCGTGCACCAGCAACACGTTGCCGGCCAGGCGCGCCGGCGCGGTCACCGACTGCTTGAAGAAGGTCAGTACGTTGGCCGCCTGCTGCGGGTCCAGATCCTTCATCAACTGCGGCACGGCAATCTCTTCCTCGAAGCGGATTGGCGTGTAGCTGCCATTGGTCTGCGGTGTCACCTGGGTGATGATCCGCCGCAGATTGCCGCCGTGATAACGGGTGATGTGGTTCCACAACACCTCGACGCCGTTCTTCGGAATTGGGAAGGCGTAGTAGCGATTGCCGGTGAAATTGGCCAGGCCGTTGCCGTCGTTGATCGTGGTCACGTTCAGCGCACTGCGCTTGGCCGATTCGTAGATTTCCGGTGGCACGGCGACGGTGCGGTGGGTCGGGTAGACCGGAATTTTGTAGGTTTCCGGGTAACGCTTGAACATCGCCACCTGCCCCTCGGAGAGTTTGGCCTTGTACTGGTCGACGTTGGCGGCGGTGATGGTGAACAGCGGTTTTTCATTGGCGAACGGGTCGGCGAGAAAGCCCTTGCTGTCCACCGCTCCCGCGTTTTTCGGAATGCCGCCGGTCCAGGCCGGAATCGAACCGTCGGCATTACCGGCCTTCTCGGCGCCGAGTGGCGTCAGGCTGGTGCCGAGCTTGTCGGCCTCTTGCGGCGACACCGCCGCGATCACATTGGCAGCCAACAGGCTCAGGGCCAGGACACCGCATTGCAGAATCATCTTGCGCATGGATTTCATCCTTCTCGGGCAGATCAGAAGTTCACGCCGAAGCTCAGGGCCACGAAGTCACGGTCGGTGAGGACGTTGTAATCGCCGCCAAAAAAATCGGTGTAACTGAGGCTGGCGGTGTAGGTGTTGCGGTAGTCGGCATCGACGCCGACGCTGATGGCTTTGGCGCCTTCGTTGAACAGCCCGTTGGGGCCGTAACCGGAGACGTCGTGGGACCAGGACAGGTTGGGCTTGAGGTTGATCCCGCCGATCACGTTGGCGTAGTCGAGGATGGCCCGGGCGCGATATCCCCAGGATGTCGAGGTGACGAAACCGCCGGTGTCGCCGCCGAAACCGTACTGGCCGTACACCGAATCGCGGCCGTAACGCAGCTTGCTTCGCGACTCCAGTCCGCCGACCCGCACCACCGCCGCCTCGCCGACCACGGTCAGACGTTCGGCGCCCAGCACCTGATCGAAGAAATGCGTGAGGGTGCTCTGCAGTTGCGTCACTTCCTTGCGTCGATAGCCTTTGTTATCGGCGCCAGGCGAAGTACTCAACGGTGACGCCGTGCCGCCGGCAATCGGGTTGAGCAAGGCCAGGGTCAAGTCGTTGGTGTTGACCTGCACCGGGGCGTTGGGCCGGTAGCTGAGCTCGCCGGTCCACGCAGTGCCGGTAGGTAGGGTGGTGGCGAAACTTGCGCCATACAGACGGATGTCTTCCGGGTATTCGAGGTAATACTGACCGCGACCGAGCATCACGCTTTGCGCCAGCCCGGAACCGCTGCCGGGGGCCAGGCGGTTGGCGGTACTGACCATCCCCGGCAGTGCCGCCAGGGTCGACAGCCCGGCCGTGGTGGTGCCGACCGTAGGCGTACGGCTGTGGTAATTCATGAAGTACAGGCCATATTCGGTATCGTCGCCGAGCCAGCGCAACGCTGTCCCCCACTGCCCGGAATCCCGCGCATCCCGGTCACCGCCACGGGGCACGACCACGCCTTCGCGAGTGACCTGGATGGGTTGACCGAAGGCCGCTGCCAATGGCGCCAGCGGCGCGATCGCCGGGCTGCCGACGGTGTAACCGTTGTTGCAACCATCCGCCGCCACATCGACACCGAAAAACGTACCGCAGTTGTCGAGAACGGTCTGGTCCCATTCCAGTTGATAGAAACCCTCGACCGAAAGTTTGTCCGTCAGGCTCTGGGAGCCGAACAGCATGTTCACCGGAATCAGGCCTTCCTTGATCTCGGCACCGGGCCGGCGGAACGCCGAGACGTCGATCGGGTTGATGCTGTTGATCGAGTTGCCGATGAAGGTACTTTCGCCCCAGCTCACCACCTGCTTGCCGGCGCGCACGGTGCCCGGAAGGTCGGCGATGGAATAGTTGTGATAGACGAACGCATCGAGAATCTGCCCGCCGGAAGACTTGGCGCCCTCCTTGCGACCCTTGTCGCTGATCGGCTTGAACTCGCGGTCTTCGTCCTTGAGTTCGAAGTCGTACCAGTACTTGCCACGCACGAACACACCGGTGTCGCCGTACTTCAATTCAAGGTCGTGGATGCCCTTGAAGATCTTGGAAAAGGTCTCGCCCTTCTTGAAGTTCAGGCGCCCGTCATCACCGGTCGAAGACTGGCCCGTGCCGCCATTGACCGTACCGACCAGCGACTTGTCCGCATCGCGCATGCCCCAACTCGCGCCGACCGACAGCGACGAGTCGAACGTGCCTTCGATTTCACCGATGTTGAAATCCACGGCATGGGCCTGGGCAAAGCAACCCAAGGCCACCGCAGCGGCCAGCGCCTGCGGTTTGAAGATGGCGCGCATTGTTGTTTTTGTCATGCGTCTTCCCCGGTGAGTGACAGAAGGCCCCACCCTACTGCCGCCACACGTGGACGATAAGCGCACCAAGGAGGTATTCGCGCTGTCGCTCGAAAGGATGAATCTCCGCCTGGGACGGGGCCTGCCGCAGGACATGAACCGGCTGGATAACCCATGATCAACGCAACGGATAATGACGAGTACGGTGCACGGCACTGTTACATGCCCTGTAACAGTGCATGTTCGGAATCGCTATTTTTCTCTGAGCCGTCAGCCCTTATTCTGAGCGGGCTTTCACGGCAGCCCCGCCACGAAGCAAAAAGTCCACGACCGAGTCGTCGGCAACCGATTTCTGATGGACCGAAGCGTTTTTCGCTCCATCGCCCAGGTGTTCACTGACGTTGATTTGTAGCTCCTTGATCCAACGTCTTACCTTGGCCGCTGCGTTTGCAGCGGCCTTTTTTATGGGCGTTAAAAAAAGCGTGGATGGCGGTTCTGCAAAGATCCTCCGATAACCGCGTCAGACATTTCCTTGAGTTCCGAACGAATCCCTTCTGCATTAACGACAACCCGCGAAAACCCTTCCCACACAACGCCCTGTTACTTACGGGCTTCTCAGATTTGATCACCGCCACTCCGAGGTAACCTGAAACACCTCAACCATTCGCCGGTGACACGGATGTCATCGCCCCCGTGGGCATTTTTCGGGTGAATGAAAACGCACATTCAAAAGGACATGAATATGCCAAAACCTCCACCGTTGGAGCTGGACCCATTACATATCCGGGAGTTCGCCCCGGATGATTACGAGCCATTCAAAGAAACCAATGTGGGTTATTCCTACAGCGGCACATTCGGCTCTGCCGGTGCCAATTCGCAAACGCGTCAATTGATGCATGAAACACAACTCGCCGTTGAACAGGAATTCAACGCAAAAGTCGCCTCGATTCCACATTCCATTGAAGTGGAACTGGCGGCCATCAGACTGGAAGGCCCGACGAACCCTCTGCCACCCGCAGCGGCATTGGCTCGCGAAGTGGGCGTCAGGAACACGCTGATTCAACGCAAGGGCGCAGAGTTTCAAAGGCAGACCGCCATCGCCAACCGCTTTTATGGCAGCGATCCGCTGGGGAAAACCTTCAAGGATTACCTGGATCAGGCATCAGCCATTCGGCGGGCGCACGGCGCGGGGGTCAAGAGCAGGGCGTTATGGAGTGAATCGTTGCGGGCCGCCCACGAAGCCCGGCTGCTGGGCCAGACATTGGCGCTTCTCAACCATCAACAGGTCGGCGTGCTCAACTGGCTGGCCACCGTGCAGGCACAGGATCAGGCAGCCGCGGCAGAGGCGCAGCGGCAGGCCGCGGAACATGCCCGAATTGCAGCTGAGCAACAGCGCCAGCGAGATATTGCCGAAGCCGCACGCCGGGAGCAGGAGGCAATACGAGCACGCGAACAGGCTCGACTGGCCGCATTGGCGGAGAAACAACGACAGGATGCCGAACAGGCTCGACTGGCGGCTGAGACCGCGCGCCTGAACGCCGAGGCTGAAGCTCGGGAGAAAGAACGGGTGGCTGCGTTGAAGATCGCCCAGGCCGAGGCACAAGCCAACGCTGAAACAGCGGCACGGGCACTTGCGGCAGAACAGGCTCGGTTACAGGAGGAAAGGAAGCATGTCTTTCCGGCTTCCGGAGCAATGGCCAGCAACGGCCCGGTCGTTTCTTTCGCTTCGACTGCGGTCAGCCTCAGCCCTGCTACCTCGGCAGGAGTACTCAATGCATTACGTACCGCAACAGCGACCCTGACAGCGACGGGCACGGCGCTGTTCGGCAGTCCGGTATTGATGGGGTTCGGCGCTTTTGATGCCTTCAAATCTGGGCAACGGCGAGCGCTTTTCCATGAGCGTTCCTCTCGCCGAGTTGTCGTCCGAGCCGGCAGAGACGCTCCGCGAAATCGCCGATCGACAGGGTACGCTGGAGATGCACGCCGGGCTCGGCCTCAGGCGACTCGGTGCCGGTATGCAAGTGTTCGTCGCTACGAGCGATGACTTCCATATTCGCTCAAGTGTGCTGGTCCTGAATGCCGCCTACGATCTGCTCAACAACGTATACAAGGTCGCGCTATCGGACTCGCCCACCGACTACTTGACCTGGACACCCGCTATCTCGCCGGGTGACGCCTCGACCGCCTCGCCAATTGTGGATACCGATTCTCCCGCTTACTCCGGGGTATCCATCGTGCCGGTTGAAGGGCGGCTGGATTTGAATCCGATACTTGTGGAAGGCTGGGAGCGATTCATCATCGTGTTTCCGGCTGATTCGGGGATTGAACCGCTTTATGTGGTGTTCAGCAGTCCTTATGAGGGAGCCTCAGTCAAAGGCAAATACAGTGGCCGCAAATTCAATCCGGAGCAGGCTGGCGGGCCGATACTTAATCTGGATTGGAGATCGGCAATCATCACCCGAGAGGGGATTGACGCGGTAAAGCTACACATCGCAAGGCTCAATCAATCGGACGCCAACGACATTATGATTCAACGCCTGGAAGACATTCTCAGCGGACACCGGGCGCACTCAGACACGGATTTGCGCTACTACACTCATGAAATGAGAGAGCTGGAGCGGTATAGGGCTTTCGGCTATAGCGACAATACATCGCCATCGGATGAGTCCCCGATATGGAACAACGCTCATACAGCGGCCCTTGAAGACTACACACTCGGCAGTGAATTAACACTCCTATATACCGAGCAGGCAATCAATGCGATGAATGCGCAGGATCAGAGAGAGTACGAAAAGGACATGAGGAGTTTCGAACAATGAACACGGTCGAAAGAATCATCAAAAATGAGCCTGTTGCCGATGTGGTCTCCTTATTTGCACTGCTTTGGCCAGCAATGCGTATTGACAGGATGTATGGGCTATATCGTAGTGAGGTAGTTCAAGAAGGTATTTTGGTCGCCACTTACAATTCACTATTCAATGACGGGGTGCTCTCCAGCGATAAGAGCGGCAAAACAGTCAAAGGGCCCAACTGGAAGGCACCTACGTTCCTGGTAGAAAAACGTTACGATTAATTATTAAAAAACCACCTGACTATCTCTGAATAGTCGGGTGGTTTTGAGAGTTCAAATCGAAAACTTCTGCAAATTCCCCATCATCTCCTTCAGCGCTTCAATGTTGTCCTTCGGATGCGCGGCGCCCTCGAAATCACAAATCTGTTGCCAGTGCGCCGCCACATCTTCAGGCGAGAACCCGACGCGAGGATCGAATCCGGCACCCAGGCTGCGCTCCCAGCGCACCTTGCCCATCCAGCCGCCGCCGACTTCGAACAGGCCTGCGGTTTCCTGGCATTGCTCGCTGGCCAGGTACACCACCAGCGGGCTGACCAGTTCCGGTTTGAGTTGGTCGAACACTTGCGGCGGGATCAGGCCTTCGGTCATGCGTGTGCCGCCAGTGGGCGCGATGGCGTTGACCAGGATGTTGTTCTTGCGACCTTCGATGGCCAGGGTGCGAGTCAGACCGTAGAGGCCAAGTTTGGCCATGCCGTAGTTGGACTGGCCGAAGTTGCCGTAAATGCCTGAGGTCGATGCGGTGAAAATCACCCGACCGTAGTTCTGCTCGCGCAGGTGTGGCCATGCGGCGCGGGTCACTTTGTAGGCGCCTTCGACGTGGACGCGATAGACCAGATCCCAGTCAGCGTCCTCCATCTTGTGGAAAGTCTTGTCCCGCAGGATGCCGGCGTTGTTGACCACCACATCGACGCGACCGAATACATCGAGGGCGTTCTGCACCAGTTTGTCGCCGTCGGTCACCGAGTCATGGTTGGCTTCGGCGATACCACCGGCCTCGCGGATTTCCGCCACCACGCGGTCGGCGGCCGAAGCGTTTGCACCTTCGCCCTGGGTCGAGCCGCCGAGGTCGTTGACCAGCACTTTGGCGCCCTGTTTGGCAAACAGCAAAGCATGAGCGCGCCCCAGGCCACCACCGGCTCCGGTGACGATCACGACTTTATCTTCGAAACGCACAGACTCATTCATCGAGGCAACTCCAGCAGGCCTGAGGGACAGTGTCCCCGAGTGTCAGGCACAGAGCGTGCGGTCACAACGAACACGGCTGAGGCTGAATGGTGCGCGATAAGGCTGGGGGATGATGAAACCGCGCAGAGGCGCAACGCGCCCCCGCCCGTCGATCAGGAGCACGCCACCTTGCGCGGCGGCAGCACGAAGTGATCACGAAATTCCAGGTAGTGCTTGAGCACCTGCACCGGCGCTTCGCTTTGCGGGTAATGACCGATGCCCGGCAGCAGCACGGTGTCCGCGTCGGGAATCAGCTCGCGATAACGTTCGACCATGTGCGCGCCGGAGATCGGATCGACTTCGCCATCGATCACCCGCAACGGCACCTCGCCGCGCTGCATCGCCGCGACCCAGCGATCACGCTGCACCCGGCGTTCCGGAATGTAGTTGATCAGCTTATGCATGATGCGCGGCCCGCGATTGCACTCGACCAGGCTCCAGAAGTCGTCCATTTCACTTTCACTGGGCCGGGTGTCCGGGCCGAAGATCTGCCGAAAGCTTTTCACCAGCGCATCGCGGGTAAATGCCCGGCCGATCATCCAGCCCAGCGGGCTGAGCAGCAGTTTTTGCGCCAGCAGCGGACGATGGGTTTCCGGGAACAGACCACCGTTGAGGAACACACAACTGGCAACTTCGATCTTCTCTTCGTAATGCCGGGCCAGCAGTTCCTGGGCAACGCTGTCGCCGTAGTCATGGGCAAGGAGATGCACCGGTTGCTCGACTTGAAGATGCGCGAGCAAGGCCTGTTGCAGATCGGCTTGCTCCAGCAGGCTGTAGGTGTGGTTCAACGGTTTGGCCGAGTCGCCGAAGCCCAGCATGTCGCAGGCGATCACCCGAAAGCGCTGGGCCAGCGGCTGCCACAGGTAATGCCAGTCCCAACTGGCCGTCGGGAAGCCATGGATCAGCAATAGTGGCTCACCCTGCCCGGCCATCCAGTAACGGATCGGCTGGCCACGGAAGACAAACGACTGGCTGCGTTTGCGCCAGGCACTCAGAGGAATCTCGGCGAGAGGCATTAGAGTTTATACCCCGGGTCTTGTTTATCGAGTTTGCGCAACAGCGCCGGCCAGGCCAGCGCGCCGCCCATGCCTTGAGCACTTTTGGTGACGCCGGCGATCATCGCCTTGGCGCCCGCCAGAATCTGCGGTTCGATGGCGATCAGTTCGGCACCGCCGCTTTGCGCCATGACCTGGATGTCGCAGGCGCGCTGGAAGGTAAACATCATCAGGAACGTGTCGGCGATGGTGCCGCCACAGGTCAGCAGACCGTGGTTGTGCAGCATCAGGAAATTGCAGTCGCCCAGATCCGCCTGTAATCGCGTCTTCTCCTCATGATTGAGGGCCACGCCTTCGTAGGCGTGAAAGGCCAGGCTCGACAGCACGAACAACGATTGCTGACTGATCGGCAGCACGCCCTGCTTCTGCGCCGACACGGCGACACCGGAAGCGGTGTGGGTGTGCAGCACGCAGGCCACATCATGGCGCACTTCGTGGACGGCGCTGTGAATGGTGTAGCCGGCAGGATTGATTTCGTAGGGGCTGTCCATGAGTTTGTTGCCGGCCTGGTCGACCTTCACCAGACTGGACGCGGTGATCTCATGGAACATCATCCCGAACGGGTTGATCAGGAAATCTTCGGTGCCCGGCACCTTGGCCGAGATGTGGGTGAAGATGAGATCGTCCCAGCCATGCAGGGCGACCAGTCGATAGCAGGCGGCGAGATCGACCCGGGCCTGCCACTCCGCGGCACTGACCTGATCTTTGACATTCAAGGAAGAAGGGACGGGGGCTACGCTCACTGTATGCACCTCTGTTTTTGTTTTTTTCGGCAGGTGTCAGCAGTCTAGTCAGCCCCGGGGATTCGCGTAGTTGCATTGGCAGCCAGCTTGATGACTGAGCGAGTCAGCTGCGCAAACCGCTTGGATCCATGTCAAAGCACCGACGCCAACAAAGGTGCGGCGAACAGATTGAGCAGCCCGGTGAGCACCATCACCAGTCCAGCCACCGACCCCTCTTCACCACCTACTTCATGAGCGCGACTGACGCCCGCACCATGGGCGCCCACGCCGAACAAGGCTCCCCGCGCCAGAGCACTGCGCAGCGGCAGCCACTTGAGCAATACCCCACCGAGCATCGCGCCAAACACCCCGGTGAACATCACGAACACCGCCGTCAATTCAGGCACCCCGCCGAGATCCTGCGCCAGCGGCATGGCAAACGGCGTGGTGATCGAGCGTGGCACCAGCGACAGCGTCACCGAACTGTCCAGCGCCAAAGCCCTGGCCAGACCGAACGAGGTGGCAATCGATGCGGCACTGCCGGCCAGCATGCCCAGCAACAACGCCGACCAGTGCCGCACCAGCAAACGTCGCTGTTGCCAGATCGGCACCGCAAACGCGACGGTGACCGGCCCGAGCACCAGCATCAGCCAGTGGGTGTTGCTCGAATATTCGGCGTATGCGGTATGCAGCGGCACCGCGAGCGCCAGCAGCAACGCGGGAACCAGAATCAGCGGCGACAGCAGGTAACGCCCGGTACGGCGATACAACCAGCGACTGAACAGGTAGGCCAGCAAGGTGAACGCCAGCCAGAACATCGGCATCAGCTCAAGCTTCATGGGACCGCCTCAGGCGAACGGCCAGTTCAACGGTGAACGCCGTCACCAGCATCACCATCAGCGTGCTCGCCGCGATCACCAGCAGAATCCGCCAGCCGTCGTCACGCAACAAGGCGCCGTAATCGAGCAGGCTCATCAGCGCCGGAATGAAGAACAGCAGCATCTCGGCCATCAGCAATCCCGCGCCCATTTGCAGCGCCGCCGGCTTGACCCAGCCGAATGCAAACGCCAGCAGCAACAATGCCATGCCGATCACGCCGCCGGGGATCGGCCAGGCCAGCCAAGCGGCCAACTGGCAGCCGAGCAGGTAGAGACCGAGCAGCACGGCCAGTTCGGCCAGCAGGCGAGAGAAGTATTTGAGGGTCGAGGCTTTCATCGGTGGGCTCCTTTCAGGTGCCTATTTTACGAAGCCGACTGCCATCTCCGAAGCGAATTGTTAGACTCAAAGCCATTCCAATCTGGAATCTGGCCATGGAATTCAAACAGCTCAAAAGCTTCGTCGAAGTCTTGCACCAGGGTGGTTTCACCCAGGCGGCGAAAACCCTGCACATCAGTCAGTCCGCCGTGAGCAAGCAGATCGCCCAGCTCGAACAGAGCCTCGGCACCCCGCTGCTCGATCGCCTGGGTTCGCAATTGCGCCTGACCGCCGCCGGCAGCGTGGTGCTGCAACGGGCCGAAGGCATGCTGCGCCTGCGCGATGAATTGCTCACGGAACTGGATGATCTCAGTCATCTGGCGCGGGGCGAGTTGCGCCTCGGCTTGCCCTTGCTGGGCAGCGATGCGCTGTTCGCCGGGCTGTTCGCCGAATACCGACGGCGTTACCCGAACATCAGCGTGCAATTGCTCGAAGGCGGCAGCCGCAATGTCGAACAGGCGGTGCTGAGCGGGGAACTGGAGCTGGGCGGCAGTCTGCTGCCGAAAGATCCGCAGTTCGATTTTCAGCCGTTCTGCGATGAGCCGCTCGATGCACTGCTGCCGGTGGATCACCCGTTGGCGACGAAAGGTGAAATCGGTCTGGAGGAACTGGCCGACACGCCGTTCCTGCTGTATCAGCGCAGTTTCGTGCTCAATGACCGTTTGCTTCAGGCGTGCCAGCAGATGGGCTTCACCCCGAAGGAAGGTGGCCGTAGCGGTCAGGCGGACTTTCTCGCAGCGCTGGTCGCCGCCGGGCAAGGCGTGGTGCTGCTGCCGAGCGTGGTGGCCCGCGGGCTGGTGCGGCCAGGCGTGGTGCGCCTGACCTTGAACGCGCCGGACTACCTGCGCTGGGACATCGCCTTCATCTGGCGCCGGGGCGCCTATCTGTCGAAGGCGGCGCAGGCCTGGCTCGCGCTGCTGCGCGAACGCGGGATCAGCCCTTGAGCGTGGTGATCAACTGCTCGAGCCATGGCTCTGCGTCAGTTTCCGGGGTGACGCTTTCGCTGGCGTCGATGCGCAGCATGTCCTGCACTTCACGTACGCCCAGCTCACCGAACAATTCACGCATCTGCTCGCCACCGCCGCAGAACGTGTCGCCGTAACTGGCGTCGCCCAAGGCGATCACCGCGCCAGGCAAACCGCGCCAGGCCGCCGGCAACTGGTCGCGAATGCTCGAGTACAGCGGTTGCAGGTTGTCCGGCAACTCGCCCATGCCGGTGGTCGAAGTCACGGCGAGCAAGGCCTCGGGGCCAAAGCTCTGGAGATCGGCGAGGCTGGCGCGCGAGTTGTAGAAGGTTTCAAAACCGGCGGCTTTCAGCAGGCTCTGCGCGTGGCGAGCGACTTCTTCGGCCGTGCCGTACACCGAGCCGGAGAGGATGGCGACTTTCATCAATCTGATCCTGAAACTGAAAAAAAGAGCGGCGATAGTAACAGCCACCGACGCAATGTTGCGATTGGCTCTCGATAAGCGCTGATGGCCAGTAGACAGCGCCGATTGATCTTCTAGAATGCCTGCCACCGACAACCTTGAAGGGATTCAAAGATGATCAATGCCAGCCTGCTGCAGATGGTGATCAACGCGTCGAACGATGGAATCGTGGTGGCGGAAAAGGAAGGCGATCAGGACAACATTCTGATTTACGTGAATCCTGCTTTCGAAAAACTGACCGGCTACACCAGTGAAGAGATTCTCTATCAGGATTGCCGTTTCCTGCAGGCCGGTGATCGCGATCAGGCCAGCCTGGGGTTGATTCGCGATGTATTGAAAAACGGCGGATCGTGCCGCGAAATCTTGCGCAACTATCGCAAGGACGGCACACCGTTCTGGAACGAGCTGTCGCTGTCGACGGTAAAAAACGCTGATGACGGACAGACTTACTTCGTTGGGGTGCAGAAGGACGTCACCGTTCAGGTCAAGGCGCAGCAGCGAGTGGTGCAGCTGGAAGCCCAGGTCGCGGCACTCGAAGCCGAGCTTGCTGCCCTGAAAGCGACGAACGGCGCAAACAAAACTGCGAACTAAGTGTCATTAACTACAATCACCAATGACTTTGTAATTATTTATTTCGAGCTACCCATGCAACGCGACGCCCTCCTGACCCAGGATGAGCTGGATTTCATCCAGACCATGCAACACAACCCGCAGCTCAATGTGCGGGATGCGACGTCGAGCCTGCTGGTCAATGGTGGTTCGCAGATCCGTGATCTGCTCACGCGCCTGGCGGCCCATGAGCAAGTCACCATCCAGGCCAACTTCGAAAACCAGCAGATGACCTTTCCGCTGCATCTGGTGGAAGACGAATTTCATGCCCTGCATTTGCGCCTGGGTGTGCCAAGCATCTATGAAGACGGCCCGATGGTGCGCCCGTGGCGTCTGGCCCTTGAAGAACCGGTCGCTCTGGAGAATGCCAAGGGTCAGCCGGGCATGCTGTGGGTTCACGAGGTTTCGCATAAAGGCGTGCTGCTGGAAGTGCGCAACAAGACCAAGCCGCCGAAGCATTTCGCCCTGTGGTTCAGCCCATCAGGCTATGAGCGGATTTCCCTGCGCGGCACCTTCGAACGGGAAACCGAAAACGGTTTCTACGCCTACGACCTGAGCCAGAGCGACGCTGACGAAACCGAGCGGCTGCGCCAGTTCATCCTTCAGCAACATCGCCTGACTCACCCTGCCCTGCACACCTGAGCCTCAGGTATCCAGCGTCCCCGCGAGAAACTGGTTCAGACGCTGGCGCATGGTTGACCCTTCATTGCCCAGACAGCCCACAGATGATCCGGCCAGGCTGTCCTGCGCCAGATCCGACGCATCGCCGGCCAACATCAGCTGACAATCCAGGCTCAGGGCCAGGCGGTTCAGACGCCGGGGCAATTCGGCAGTCGGGGCGTGATTGGAAAACAGCACCAGCGCCTGGGGTTTGATCTTTTCGCAAACCAGTGTCAGCTCATCGAACGGCTGACCGGTGGTCAACACCCGAACGCCTGCATCGTTGCCACTGAGAAACAGCGCCGCCACCAGCAGTTCAAGCTCACGGCATTGCCCGGCCAGGGCACTGACAATCACCTTGCGCGGATGCGAGCCACGCAACACAACAATGCGCTGCAGTACCCGGGCCCTCAGGAAACCGTCGAGGAACAGCCACTCGCTGGTTTGCCCGAATGCATCCTGTCGCTGCAACAGCTGCAGCCACAGCGGCATCAGGATGTCCTGGAACACCACAGGCAGCGTGTAGGAAGAGAAAATCTGCCCGTAGACCCGATCCAGCTCCTGGTCATCGAACGAACTGACCGCCCGCTGAACCTGCTCCTGCCATTGCAGGTAGTCGGCCTGCACCAGGTCATCGGGAATGATGTGTGCCAACACCTTCATCGGCTCGGTCTTGGCCAGGATCCTGCCGACCTTGCTCACCGAAACACCACGATCGATCCAGTCGACGATGCTGCGAACGCGCTCGATATCGGTCATCGAATACAGCCGGTGCCCACTTTCGGTGCGCGTCGGCTGGATCAGACCATAACGCCGCTCCCATGCACGCAGCGTCACCGGGTTCACGCCGGTCAGACGCGCCACCTCGCGTATGGGGAAAAGCTCCTCGCGCTCAAGCGCAACAGAGGCCTGCGAGGCAAGGCGAACGTCAGTAATGACAGGCATGTGTGCGGACACGTCCTTGTTGGCGTTGTTAGCGGAGTTGGATCCCATTCTACTCTGGATGCCCCTTGTCGGTTCAAGCGATGAAATGGGACGAACGTCTCTGGTTTCGTCACAATAATCGGGAATAATCCTTGCTTGTCGAAAAGCGCAGCCCTCTACCCCGGCGCTGCGTCAGGCGAAACTCCTACCCGGAGCGACGCAAATGCAATTCGGAGATACACAATGTCTACTTCCCCCGTCACGCTGATGGTCGCCCGTCGCGTCGCCGATGGCCGCTATCAGGATCTGATCGCCTGGCTGCGCGAAGGCGAACAACTGGCCACCGATTTCCCCGGCTATCTCGGTTCCGGCGTCTTGGCTCCGCCTCCCGGCGATAATGAATTCCAGATCATTTTCCGCTTTGTCGACGAACAGACCCTGCATGCCTGGGAGCACTCGGCGTCGCGCACCGCGTGGCTGTCCCGTGGCAGTGATCTGTTCGCCCATCCGAAGGAACATCGGGTCAGCGGCATCGAAGGCTGGTTCGGCGCCGCAGGCGTCCGCCCACCGCGCTGGAAACAGGCCGTAGCCATCTGGCTGGCGTTCTTCCCGGTGTCGCTGCTGTTCAACTTCGTGCTCGGTCCGCTGCTCGGAGAAATGAGTCTGTTGCCCCGCGTATTCATCAGCACGCTGTGCCTGACACCGTTGATGGTCTATTTCTTCATCCCGCTGTCGACGCGTCTGCTGGCCGGCTGGCTCAACAGCGCCCCAGCCCGTCCATTGCCCGGTGCGGCGCCCGCGCAAAATCGCTGAAACCATCGCTCGCGTCGCTGTTATAGTTTTTGCTCAGACCTCGACGCGAGCCGATCATGACCTCCTTTGCAGCCCCCATTCTCATCACTGGCGCCGGCCAGCGCGTCGGGCTGCATTGCGCGCAGCGGCTGCTGGAAGACGGCCACCGGGTCATCTTCACCTACCGCAGCGAACGTCCCGGTGTGAAAACGTTAAGGGATCTGGGGGCCGTCGGCCTATTCGCGGACTTTTCCAGCGAGGCTTCGATCCTCGCTTTCATCGCTGAACTGAAGACCCACACCGACAGCCTGCGGGCCATCGTGCACAACGCTTCCGAATGGCTGGCGGAAAACGGCGACGGCGAAGCCGAAGCCTTCACCCGCATGTTCAACATTCACATGCTGGCGCCGTACCTGATCAACCTGCATTGCGCCGATCTGCTGCAACGGTCGAGCCCAGCCGACATCATCCACATCAGCGACGACGTCACCCGCAAGGGCAGCAGCAAGCACATCGGCTATTGCGCCAGCAAGGCCGGGCTCGACAGCCTCACGCTGTCCTTCGCCGCGCGCTACGCGCCGTCGATCAAGGTCAACGGCATCGCGCCGGCCCTGCTATTGTTCAATCCCGACGACGACGCGACATACCGTGCCAAGGCGCTGGCCAAGTCCGCGCTGGGCATCGAGCCGGGCAGCGAAGTGATCTATCAGAGCCTGCGTTATCTGCTCGACAACCCTTATGTCACCGGCACCACCCTGACCGTCAACGGCGGGCGGCACGTCAAGTAAAACGCCCCCGCGAGGATGCTCCATGACCCGTTCCCTGCCCGAAAACTACCGCGAGATCCTCATCGGCCTCGGTGAAGACCCCGACCGTGAAGGCTTGCTCGACACACCGGTGCGCGCGGCCAAGGCCATGCAGTATCTGTGTCACGGCTATGAACAGAGCGTCGACGAGATCGTCAATGGAGCGCTGTTCGCGTCCGACAGCGACGAGATGATCATCGTTGCCGACATCGAGCTCTACTCGTTGTGCGAACATCACCTGCTGCCCTTCATCGGCAAGGCCCATGTGGCTTATATTCCGACGGGCAAGGTGCTGGGACTGTCGAAGATCGCACGGCTGGTGGACATGTTCGCCCGCCGCCTGCAGATCCAGGAAAACCTCACCCGCCAGATCGCCGAGGCGGTCCAGCAAGTCACCGATGCCGCCGGTGTCGCGGTGGTCATCGAAGCCCGACACATGTGCATGATGATGCGCGGTGTCGAGAAACAGAATTCGACCATGAACACCTCGGTCATGCTCGGCGCCTTCCGCGAGTCGAGCAACACCCGCCAGGAGTTCCTGCAATTGATTGGACGGAGCAAGTAAATGCCACAACTTCAACCGGGAATGGCGCGCATCCGGGTCAAGGATCTGCGCCTGCGCACCTTTATCGGGATCAACGAGGACGAAATCCTCAACAAGCAGGATGTGCTGATCAACCTGACCATCCTGTACGCCGCGCAGGAAGCGGTGCGTGATAACGACATCGACCACGCGCTGAACTACCGCACCATCACCAAGGCGATCATCGCCCATGTGGAGGGCAACCGTTTTGCGCTGCTCGAACGCCTGACCCAGGAGCTGCTGGATCTGGTGATGGCCAACGAATCGGTGCTGTACGCCGAGGTCGAAGTCGACAAGCCGCACGCGTTGCGTTTTGCCGAGTCGGTGTCGATTACCCTCGCCGCCAGCCGCTGAGTGCGTCTGGCGCTCCGGGCGTCAGACTTTTATCATCCGCGCCACGATTTGACTGCACAGAGCCCATCATGACCGAGCAACAACGCCTCGAACTCGAAGCCGCCGCCTTCCGCCGGCTGGTCGCCCACCTGGACAGCCGCAAGGATGTGCAGAACATCGACCTGATGAACCTCTCCGGGTTCTGCCGCAATTGCCTGTCGAAGTGGTACAAGGCCGCCGCCGACGAACGCCAGATCGAGGTCAGCCTCGACGATGCCCGGGAAGTGGTTTACGGCATGCCGTACGCCGAGTGGAAAGCCCAATATCAGCAAGAAGCCAGCGCCGAACAACAAGCGGCGTTCGCCAAAGGAAAACCCAATGAGTGATCTGAACACCCTGCGCGCCAGCCTCAAGAGCGGCGAACACGTTTTTGCCGACACCCTGGCGTTCATCGCCGCCGGTTACGACTACCAGCCTCAGGCGTTCAACAACGGCGGCGTGGAAAACGCGGCCGGGCAGAACGAAGGTTCGTGCAAGACGTTGGGTCTGGCGCTGCTGGAAGGCTTGAGCGATGAAGAAGCCCTGCTGGCGTTCGGCGAACACTACCGTTCGGTTGTGGCAACGCCTGAAGGCAGCGATCACGGCAATATCCGTGCGCTGATCAAGCACGGTCTGGCCGGTGTGAAGTTCGACGCGCAGCCGCTGACCCGCCGGTAAATCTCGAAACAACACTATTCCTGTGGGAGCGAGCTTGCTCGCGATAGCGGAGTTTCAGTCAATACATGAGTTGAATGTGAAGCCGTCATCGCGAGCAAGCTCGCTCCCACAGAGAACAGTATTTACCGCAAAGTAGCGAGCATGAAAAAACCGGCCAATTGGCCGGTTTTTTTGTACCTGCGATCTTAGAACGAAGCGTTCTGCAGATCGTCCAGGTAACGCTCGGTGTCCAGTGCCGCCATGCAGCCGGCGCCGGCCGAGGTAATGGCCTGACGGTAAACGTGGTCGGCCACGTCGCCGGCGGCGAAGATGCCTTCGACGCTGGTCGCGGTGGCGTTGCCTTCACGGCCGCCCTGAACGACGAGGTAGCCGTCCTTCAGCTCCAGCTGACCTTCGAACAACGAAGTGTTCGGGGTGTGGCCGATCGCGATGAACACACCGTCAACTTTGATCTCGTCGAAGCTGCCGTCGTTGTTCTTCAGACGCGCACCGGTCACGCCCATGTTGTCACCCAGCACTTCGTCCAGGGTCGCGTTCAGTTTCAGCTCGATCTTGCCTTCGGCCACACGGGCGTTGAGCTTGTCGATCAGGATCTTCTCGGCGCGGAAGGTTTCGCGACGGTGGATCAGGGTGACCTTGCTGGCGATGTTGGCCAGGTACAGGGCTTCTTCGACAGCGGTGTTGCCGCCACCGACCACGGCCACCGGTTTGTTGCGATAGAAGAAACCGTCGCAGGTCGCGCAGGCCGAAACGCCTTTGCCCATGAACGCTTCTTCCGACGGCAGGCCCAGGTAACGAGCGCTGGCGCCGGTGGCGATGATCAGAGCGTCGCAGGTGTAGGTGCCGCTGTCGCCGGTCAGGCTGTACGGTTTGGAAGCGAAGTCCACGGCGTTGATGTGATCGAAGACGATCTCGGTTTCAAAACGCTCGGCGTGCTCGCGCATGCGCTCCATCAGCACCGGACCGGTCAGACCGTGGACGTCGCCCGGCCAGTTGTCGACTTCGGTGGTGGTGGTCAGTTGACCGCCGGCCTGCATGCCGGTGATCAGCAGCGGCTTGAGGTTGGCACGGGCAGCGTAGACAGCAGCGCTGTAACCGGCAGGGCCGGAACCGAGAATGATCACTCGCGAATGACGGACTTCAGACATGAACCTGTCTCCTGTTGACCGGCCGATACATCAGGCGCGGACGCCGGACTGCCGGCGAGAATAAAAAAGGACTGTGGATAACCTTGGGGAAGGCGTGAGCTCGACAGTCCTGTAAAAAGTTGGGTGCAGCGTATCGAGGGGGGCAAGATTAAGGAAATACGGTTTAACAATCCAGCTCATAGGTGGTCTCTATGCCGACACACTGACGAGATGGCCGTCTTTGTTACAGTGAATGTCGATCCCGCTGCCGCGCTTTCACAGCTTATGCAAAGCCGGTAAGGTCGGCGCGTTTTCCCTTGCTCGGAGCACCCTATGCCCGCCCCTGTTCTCTCCGGCCCGCAATACCTGCGCGAAGGCCTGAAACTGGTCCTGAGTCCTGGCCTGCGCCTGTTTGTGCTGCTGCCGCTGGCGATCAACCTGGTGCTGTTCGTCGGATTGATCTATTTCGCCGGTCACCAGTTCAGCCTGTGGGTCGATTCCCTGATGCCGTCGCTCCCCGACTGGCTGAGCTTCCTGAGCTACATCCTGTGGCCGCTGTTCGTGGTGCTGGTGGCGTTGATGGTGTTCTTCACTTTCACCATGCTCGCCAACGTGATCGCCGCGCCGTTCAACGGCTTTCTCGCGGAAAAAGTCGAAGTCGTGGTGCGCGGCACCGACGATTTCCCGGCCTTCAGCTGGGGCGAACTGATTGCAATGATCCCGCGCACCCTCGCCCGGGAAATGCGCAAACTGGGCTACTTTCTGCCCCGGGCCATCGGCCTGTTCATCCTGTCGTTCATCCCGATGGTGAATATTATCGCCGCGCCGCTGTGGCTGCTGTTCGGTGTATGGATGATGGCGATCCAGTACATCGACTACCCGGCGGACAACCACAAACTGGGCTGGAACGAGATGCTCGCCTGGCTGCGCCAGAAACGCTGGCAGAGCATGAGCTTCGGCGGGGTCGTTTACCTGGCGCTGCTGATCCCGGTGGTGAACATCCTGATGATGCCGGCGGCCGTGGCCGGGGCGACCTTGTTCTGGGTGCGCGAGCGCGGTGCCGAAAACCTCGTGACACAACGCTGAACGCACGTCACAAATCCATCATCCGAACGTCACAAGCGCGACATGGCCTCAGCCGACACTGAGGCCATGACGACAGCTCTACATATCACCCTGATCAGCGAAACCTTCCCACCGGAAATCAACGGCGTGGCCAATACCCTTGGCCGCTTGTGCGACGGCTTGCGCGCGCGCGGGCATCGGGTGGAACTGGTGCGGCCGCGTCAGGGTGACGATCCGCAGCGCAGTGAAGACGATGCGCTGCTGTTGTGCCGGGGCTGGCCGCTGCCGGGTTATCCGGGGTTGCAGTGGGGTCAGTCGTCGATGCACAAGTTGCTGCGCCGCTGGACACGCCAGCGCCCGGATGTGCTGTACATCGCCACCGAAGGCCCGCTCGGGTTGTCGGCACTGCGAGCCGCACGCCGCCTGGGCATCGCCGTAGTCAGCGGCTTCCACACCAACTTCCAGCAGTACACCAATCAGTACGGTCTCGGTCTGCTGACGCGTTTGCTGACGCATTATCTGCGCTGGTTCCACAATCGTTCGGCACTGACCCTGGTGCCGAGCGTCAGCCAGCGACTGGAACTGGAACGGCGGCATTTCGATCGTCTGGCGCTGCTGTCCCGAGGCGTCGACAGCCAGTTGTTCCACCCGACCAAACGCCTGAACGCCTTGCGCGAACTATGGGGATTGAGTGAGCAGGACATTGCGGTGATTCACGTAGGACGCCTGGCGCCCGAGAAGAACCTTGGCCTGCTCAAGCGCTGCTTCGAGAAACTCGCCAGCGCTTATCCACAGCGCAACCTGAAACTGATCATCGTCGGTGACGGACCGCAGCGGGTGGCGCTGGAAAAAGAATTGCCCGAGGCGATTTTCTGCGGCTCGCAACGCGGCGAAGCATTGGCGGCGCACTATGCGTCCGGCGATCTGTTCCTGTTTCCGAGCATGACCGAGACGTTCGGCAACGTCGTGCTGGAAGCTCTGGCGTCAGGCCTTGGCGTGGTGGCCTACGATCAGGCGGCGGCTGCGCAGCATATTCGCCACGGCTACAACGGCGTGCTGGCAATGCCGGGGGATGAAGAGGCGTTTTGCGATGCAGCGCAGTGGCTGCTGGAAGAGGATGAAACCTTGCGCTGCGTCAGATTGAACGCCCGCCAGCATGCCAGTCGTCAAGGCTGGGCGGCCATCATCGAGCAGTTTGAACACCATCTGCAGGGAGCCTGCCGCGACCTGCGCGACAAGCCCCCCACTTCGATCAAACCAGCGTCATCAACGCCTCACGGCTGAACGGCAGAATGTCCTGCTCGCGGCCTTCGCGCACTTTCTGCGCCCAGTCCGGATCCACCAGCAGCGCACGGCCCACGGCCACCAGATCAAACTCATCGTTGTTCAGACGCTCCAGCAGCTTTTCCAGGCTGGCCGGTTGCGCCACCTTGTCGGTGTTGACCATGAATTGCAGGAACTCGCCATCGAGGCCGACGCTGCCGACGGTGATGGTCGGTTTGCCGGTCAGCTTGCGAGTCCAGCCCGCCAGGTTCAGTTCGGAACCGTCGAATTCCGGCTCCCAGAAACGGCGCGTCGAGCAGTGGAAAATGTCCACTCCGGCGTCGGACAGCGGCTTGAGAAACTCGCCCAGCGCCTCCGGGGTTTGCACCAGACGTGCGGTGTAGTCCTGCTGCTTCCACTGCGAGAAGCGGAAGATGATCGGGAAACCTTCGCCTACGGCAGCGCGCACGGCCTGGATCAGCTCGATGGCGAAACGCGAACGGTTGGCCAGGCTGCCGCCGTATTCGTCGGTGCGCTGGTTGCTGCCTTCCCAGAAAAACTGGTCGATCAGGTAACCGTGGGCGCCGTGGATCTCCACGCCGTCCATGCCGATGCTCTGGGCATCTTTGGCAGCCTGGGCGAAGGCCGCGATCACGTCCTGGATGTCCTGTTTGGTCATGCCGTGCACCACGACCTGACCGTCCTTGAGTTTCTCGGTCGGGCCATAACCCGGCACGCTGGCATCCGGCTCGGTACCGATACGACGAACACTACCGACGTGCCACAGTTGCGGGACGATCTTGCCGCCCTCGGCGTGCACCGCGTCGACGACTTTCTTCCAGCCGGCCAGTGCCGCTTCGCCGAAGAACTGCGGCACATTCGGGTAGCCGTTGGAGGCTTGGTGGCCGACGGTGGTGCCCTCGGTGATGATCAGGCCGACACCGGCCGCCGCGCGACGACGGTAGTACTCGATCACTTTGGAATTGGGGACGCCACCCGGAGAGAACGAACGGGTCATCGGCGCCATGACTACGCGGGTCGGCAGTTCGAGGGCACCGAGCTGGAACGGTTTGAACAAGGCTTGAACAGGCATGGGAGGCTCCACGAAAAATTGATCGACGGGCATTGAACTCATATGACGGCGATAATATGCGGAGTTCCAACAGTGTCATAGCACTATTGATCTGAATGATTAAGGGTCAAAAGGCAGGCAAAAAAAATCGCAGCTCGATGGCTGCGATTTTCGCGTTTCAGCTCAGGGCTTTTTCAATTGCCGTGATCACCGAAGGATCATCCGGCGCAGTGCGCGGCGAGAAACGCGCCAGTACGCGACCGTCCTTGCCGAGCAGGAATTTCTCGAAATTCCAGGTGATGTCGCCGGGAAATTCGGCGCCCTCGCCCGCCAGCAGACGGTAGAGCTGATGGCGATCGTGGCCGTTGACTTCGAGCTTCTTCGACAACGGAAAACTCACGCCATAGTTAAGGCTGCAGAATTCCTGAATCTCCTGCTCGCTGCCCGGTTCCTGGCCGGCAAACTGGTTGCACGGCAGGCCCAGCACGCTGAAGCCTTTGCCCTTGTATTGCTGATAGAGGTTTTCCAGCGCCGCGTACTGTGGGGTCAAGCCGCATTTGGAGGCGACGTTGACCACCAGCACGACTTGGCCCTTGAAGGGTGCCAGCGGTAGCTCCTGACCATCCAGGGCTGTCAACTTAAGGTCGTGAAAAGCACTCATGACGAACTCCAGATTCCCGTGTTCTACTCGAAACAGCCACTTGGCGAGACTACCAAGGACAGCCGCGGACTAAAAAGGCGCCCTCGGGCGCCTCTCCAGTTCTCTGAGCTTAGCGCAGAAAATCAGTGGTGATGGCCACCTTCGCCATGGACGTGACCATGAGCGACTTCTTCCTGGCTGGCGTCACGGATAGCAACGACCTTCACTTTGAAGTTCAGGCGCTGACCGGCCAGCGGGTGGTTGCCGTCGACGGTCACGTCGTCGCCGTCCAGATCACGGATGGTGACGATCTGCATCTGGCCGTCCGGCGCCGAAGCGTGGAACTGCATGCCGACTTCCAGCTCGTCGACACCTTCGAACATGCTGCGGCTCAGGGTGCTGACCAGTTCGGCCGAGTACTCGCCGTAGGCATCTTCCGGCTCAACGGAAACTTCCAGCTCGTTGCCGACTTCCTTGCCTTCCAGGGCTTTTTCCAGGCCCGGGATGATGTTGCCTGCGCCATGCAGGTAAACCAGCGGAGCGCCGCCGGCGGAGCTGTCGATGACCTCACCAGCGTCGTTGGTCAGGGTATAGTCGATGGAGACAGCCTTATTGGCGGCGATCAGCATGGGGCGAGACCTTTTGCATAAGAATATAGAAAGGCCAAGTTTAGCGAAGCAATCGCTCGAAAGCGAACACAACCCTGACAAACGGGATTCGACGATCACAGGCTTCCATCAGGACGAAGACGGTCACTGGGTGGCCGAGCTTTCCTGCGGCCACACCCAGCACCTGCGTCACCAACCGCCGTGGCAGTCGCGGGCATGGGTGCTGGACGCAACGCAACGTATTGAAAAAATAGGCCAACCCTTTGCTTGCGGTTGGTGCGCTCAAGGCGCGGTTAGCGCTAACCTTGACGCCTGAAAAACCGGTGGAAGGCCAGCCATAGGCCCACGCCCTTGCCATGCACCCTTAGAGAATCCGCATGCAAACTTTTTTTATCGCGCCCACCGATTTTGGTGTGGGTCTGACCTCCATCAGCCTCGGGCTGGTGCGTACGCTGGAACGGGCCGGGCTGAAAGTCGGCTTCTTCAAACCGATTGCCCAGCCACATCCGGGCGACACCGGCCCAGAGCGTTCCACCGAACTGGTGGCCCGCACCCACGGCCTGAAACCGCCACAGCCGCTGGGCCTGGCCCATGTCGAGCGGATGCTTGGCGACGGTCAGCTCGACGAGTTGCTCGAAGAAATCATCGCGCTCTACCAGCATGCTGCCGTCGGCAAGGACGTGCTGGTCGTCGAAGGCATGGTGCCGACCCGCAGCGCCAGCTATGCCGCGCGGGTCAACCTGCACCTGGCCAAGAGCCTGGACGCCGAAGTGATTCTGGTCTCGGCGCCGGAAAACGAAGTGCTCACCGAACTGTCCGGCCGCGTCGAGTTGCAGGCGCAACTGTTCGGCGGGCCGAAAGACCCGAAAGTCCTCGGCGTGATCCTCAACAAGGTCAAGACCGACGAGAGCATGGATGCCTTCGCCGCGCGCCTGAAAGAACATTCGCCGTTGCTGCGCAGCGGTGATTTCCGCCTGCTGGGCTGCATTCCGTTCCAGCCGGAACTCAACGCCCCGCGCACCCGCGACGTCGCCGACCTGATGGGCGCCCAGGTGCTCAACGCCGGCGACTACGAAACCCGGCGCATGACCAGGACCATCATTTGTGCACGCACCATGCGCAACACCGTGGACCTGCTCAAACCCGGCGTGCTGGTGGTAACTCCGGGCGATCGCGACGACATCATCCTCGCCGTCAGCCTCGCCGCCATCAATGGCGTACCGCTGGCCGGCCTGTTGCTGACCAGCGACACCCTGCCGGATCCGCGCATCATGGACCTGTGCCGTGGCGCGCTGCAGGCTGGTTTGCCGGTGTTGTCGGTGAGCACCGGCTCCTACGACACCGCCAACCTGCTCAACGGCCTGAACAAGGAAATCCCCGTCGATGACCGCGAACGCGCGGAGATCATCACCGATTTCGTCGCCAGTCATCTGGATGCCAAGTGGCTGCATCAGCGCTGCGGTACGCCGCGAGAAATGCGCCTGTCTCCAGCGGTGTTCCGCTATCAATTGATACAACGCGCCCAGGCTGCGAACAAACGCATCGTGCTGCCCGAAGGCAGCGAGCCGTTCACCGTGCAAGCGGCGGCGATCTGTCAGGAGCGTGGCATTGCCCGTTGCGTGTTGCTGGCCAAACCGGCGGACGTCGAAGCCGTCGCCCGGGCGCAGGGCATCGTGTTGCCGCCGGGGCTGGAAATCCTCGATCCGGATCTGATCCGCGAGCGCTACGTCGAACCGATGGTCGCCCTGCGCAAGAGCAAAAGCCTCAACGCGCCGATGGCCGAGCAGCAGCTGGAAGACACCGTTGTGATCGGTACCATGATGCTGGCGCTGGATGAGGTCGACGGACTGGTTTCCGGCGTCATCAACACCACCGCCAACACCATCCGCCCGGCACTGCAACTGATCAAGACGGCGCCGGGCTGCACGCTGGTGTCGTCGGTGTTCTTCATGCTGTTCCCCGAAGAAGTGCTGGTCTACGGTGACTGCGTGATGAACCCTCACCCGAGCGCCAGCGAACTGGCGGAGATTGCCCTGCAAAGCGCCGACTCGGCCGCCGCGTTCGGCATCACTCCGCGCGTGGCGATGATCAGCTACTCCAGTGGCGAATCCGCCACCGGCGAGGAAGTCGAGAAAGTCCGCGAAGCCACCCTGCTCGCCCACGAACAACAGCACTCGCTGCTGATCGATGGACCGCTGCAATACGACGCCGCCGCCAACGAAACCGTGGCCCGGCAACTGGCGCCGAACAGCCAGGTGGCCGGTCGCGCCACGGTGTTCGTGTTCCCCGACCTGAACACCGGAAACACCACCCACAAAGCCGTGCAGCGCAGCGCCGACTGCGTGAGCCTCGGCCCGATGTTGCAAGGCCTGCGCAAACCGGTGAACGATCTGCCGCGCGGCGCGCAGGTCGACGACATCGTCTACACCATCGCCCTGACTGCGATTCAGGCTGCCAACCGACCTCTGGATATCTGACCCGATGCTGGCTTTTCTCCCTGCCACCCTGCGCGGCGTGATCGCCGCGCTGCTGTTGGCGCTGAACACGATCCTGCTGTGCTCGTTCCTGTTTCTCGTGGCGCTGATCAAAGTGCTGCCGTTCGACCTCGCACGCCGCGCTTCGCGCTGGCTGATGAGCCACACCCACGAAGCCTGGATCAGCAACAACAAAGGCTGGATGAACCTGGTGCGCCGCACCCGCTGGCACCTCAGCGGCCTGCAAGGCCTGGACTATCAACACTCGTACCTGATCACCAGCAACCACCAAAGCTGGGTCGATATTTTGGTGCTGCAATACGTGCTCAACCGTCGTATCCAGCCGCTGAAATTCTTCCTCAAACAGGAACTGATCTGGGTGCCGATCATCGGCCTGGCGTGGTGGACGCTGGGCTTTCCGTTCATGAAACGCTACTCGAAAGCCTATCTGGAAAAACACCCGGAAAAGAAAGGCAAAGACCTGGAAACCACCCGCAAGACCTGCGCGAAATTCCGCGACAACCCGGTGGGCATCTTCAACTTCGTCGAAGGCACACGCTTCACCGAAGGCAAGCACGCGCAGCAGCAGTCACCGTTCAAATACCTGCTCAAACCCAAAGCCGGCGGCATTGCCTTCGTGCTGGATGCAATGGGCGAACAGCTGGAATCGATCGTCAACGTGACCATCCACTATCCGGGCGGACGTCCAGGCTTCTGGGACCTGCTGTGCGGCAACGTGCGGGACGTGGTGGTGCACTTTGAAGAACTGAAAATCCCGCCGCAGTTCATCGGCAAGAACTACGACCAGGACGGCGAATACCGCCTGCAATTCCAGGGCTGGATCAACCAGCTGTGGCAGGACAAGGATGCGCTGCTGGAGCAAATGCATCGCGAGTATCCGAACCAACGCTGATTACCCTGAGGGAGCCCCGACAGAACAGGCCGGCTGTCAGGCCGCCATCGCCAGCAGGCTGACTCCCACAGAAAAGCAGTTCGCTATTGGCTTTTCGCTTCCCACCACTCAACACGATGAGCGTTAGCTCGAGTACCGCTTTTGACGTGCCGGCCCCTTCGGCAGGCTGAGTGGAGGGATTCATCCGGGGGTGGGAGCGCAGCGACCGTGCGGCGAAGCCGCATGCATCGAGAGGAGGTGCAGCGAAGCAAACCGTAGGCGATGCCCCCGGATGAATCCAGGAACGAAGGAACCCCGAGCCCCAGCGAGGGGCCGAACGCCGGGGCCAAGCCTTTTGGTTCCTTTTTGGCGTTTGAAAAAGGGACTCGCCGTAAGGGCGAAACCGCCAGCCGCAACCCCCGAAGAAACGGATATACACCCAAAACCCCAAGAGCATGGCCGGCCCAAAGGCCGCCACCGCCAGCAGGCCAACCACAAAAAAAAAGCCCGCCGATGATCACTCATCGACGGGCTTTTTATTGGCAGCTAACGCTTAAATCGCACCACGCTTGCGCAGCAGATCCAGCACTTGCTTGACACCCTCTTCCAGCGACAGCGACTGGGTATCGATCACCAGATCAGCATCCAGCGGCACGTCATACGGGAACGACTCACCCGGAATGTTATCGCCACCCGCCGCGTACAAACCTTGCGGATCACGCTCGGCGCAAACAGTCGGCGAAGCCTGGACATAGACCGTCAGCAAACGCTCCTTGCCAATCAGATCCTTGGCCTGCTCACGACCTTCAGCACTCGGCGCCACAAACGCAGCAAGCGTCAGCAGACCCGCTTCGTTGAACTGACGCGCCACATGCGCGGCACGACGCCAGTTCTCGGTGCGACCGGCGCGATCCTGCGGCAGACCTTTGTTGAGGTCGTGACGCAGATTCTGACCATCGAGTACAAACACCGCACGCCCCATGTCGAACAGCTTGCGCTCGACCGCGTAGGCCAGCGTGCTCTTGCCCGCGCCCGACAGGCCGCTGAACAGCACGGTGGCCGGTTGCTGACCGAAACGCTGGGCGCGCTCGGTGGTCGCGACATGGGCCAGTTTGCCGTGATGGGTGGCCGTGCCATGAGCCAGCGGCTGGGCGACGATCATGCCGGCGCCGACGGTGCCGTTGGTCAAACGATCGATGACGATGAACGCGCCGGTGGTGCGGTTGCTGTCGTAACCGTCGAGGGCGATCGGCGCATCGAGCGCGATCTTCACCTTGCCGATTTCGTTGAGCTGCAACGCGCTCGCCGGGCCTTCTTCGAGGGTGTTGACGTCGACCTTGTTGACGATGCTGGCGATGGAGCCCGGCACGTAACTGGTGGCACGCTTGATGTCGTATTTCTTGCCCGGCAGCATCGGCTCTTCAGCCATCCACACCAGCATCGCTTCGAAGCTGTCGGTCACCGGCGGAACGTTGTCGGCGTGTACCAGCAGGTCGCCACGGGAGATGTCGATCTCGTCTTCCATGGTCAGCGTCACCGCCTGACCCGGGCCGGCATGTTCCAGCTCACCTTCGAAAGTGACGATGGATTTCACGCGGCTGCTCTTGCCCGACGGCAGGACCACGACTTCGTCGCCCTTCTTGACGATGCCGCTGGCCAGGGTGCCGGCGAAACCGCGGAAGTTCAGGTTCGGACGGTTGACGTACTGCACCGGGAAACGCAGATCGGTGAAGTTGCGATCGCCCGCCACTTCCACGGTCTCGAGGATTTCCATCAGCGACTGACCGGTGTACCACGGCGAACGCTCGGACTTGTTCACCACGTTGTCGCCCTTCAGGGCGGACATCGGCACGAAGTGCATGCTCGTCGGCTTCATCTTCAAGCCTTCGGCGAACTTCAGGTAGTCGGCCTTGATCGACTCGAACACGCCCTGATCGAAGCCCTTCAGGTCCATCTTGTTGATGGCGACAACGATGTGCTTGATGCCCAGCAGCGAGGCGATGAAACTGTGGCGACGGGTCTGGGTCTGCACGCCGTAACGGGCGTCGACCAGGATGATCGCCAAGTCACAGGTGGAGGCACCGGTGGCCATGTTGCGGGTGTACTGCTCATGGCCGGGGGTGTCGGCGATGATGAATTTGCGCTTGGCGGTGGAGAAATAGCGGTAGGCGACATCGATGGTGATGCCCTGCTCGCGCTCGGCCTGCAGGCCGTCGACCAGCAACGCCAGGTCAATGTCGTCACCGGTGGTGCCGACTTTCTTCGAATCGCGGGTAATGGCTTCGAGGTGATCTTCGTAGATCATCTTCGAGTCGTGCAGCAGGCGCCCGATCAGGGTGCTCTTGCCGTCATCGACGTTACCGCAGGTCAAAAAGCGCAGCAGCTCTTTACGTTCGTGCTGGCCCAGGTAGGCGAGGATGTCCTCGCTGATCAAATCAGATGCGTGCGACATGACAGCCCCTTAGAAATAGCCTTGACGTTTCTTGTCTTCCATCGAGCCTGCGCCATCGTGGTCGATGACACGGCCCTGGCGCTCGGAAGTTCGCGTCAGGAGCATTTCCTGAATGATGTCCGTCAGGCTTTCGGCCTCGGACTCCACCGCGCCCGTCAACGGGTAGCAGCCAAGGGTACGGAAACGCACTTTCTTTTTGACGATGCGCGCCTTGTCCTCGTCGGACAGGTGCTCGAGGATGCGCTCGTCGTCGATCATGATCAGCGTGCCGTTCTTCTCGATCACTTCGCGTTCGGCGGCGAAGTACAGCGGAACGATCGGGATGCCTTCGAGGTAGATGTATTGCCAGATGTCCAGCTCGGTCCAGTTCGACAACGGGAATACGCGGATGGATTCGCCCTTGTTGACCTTGCCGTTGTAGACGTTCCACAGCTCCGGACGCTGGTTCTTCGGATCCCAGCGGTGTTTGCTGTCACGGAACGAGTAGACGCGCTCCTTGGCGCGGGACTTCTCTTCATCGCGACGGGCACCGCCGAACGCGGCGTCGAAACCATGCTTGTCGAGTGCCTGCTTCAGGCCCTCGGTCTTCATGATGTCGGTGTGTTTGGCGCTGCCGTGGGTGAACGGGTTGATGCCCTGCGCAACGCCATCCGGGTTGACGTGGGTGATCAGGTCCAGGCCCAGCTCTTCGACCATCTTGTCGCGGAACTTGTACATCTCCTGGAATTTCCAGCGGGTGTCGACGTGCATCACCGGAAACGGCAGTTTGCCCGGGAAGAACGCCTTGCGTGCCAGATGCAGCATCACGGCGGAGTCTTTACCGATGGAGTACAGCATCACCGGGTTGTCGAACTCGGCGGCCACCTCGCGGATGATGTGGATGCTTTCCGCCTCCAGCTGTTTCAGATGCGTCAGTTTGTCGACCATGGCTACTCACGAAAGCTTTCTTATGAACGGCCAGCGGGCCGTGTTCGAGCGGGGAATCCTAGCACAGCGCCCTTCTTCTAATCAGGGCGCGGACTAGAACGAAAGAGCATATGAATATGCCCGCCCGTTCGGGCGATGAAAGCCAATGTGGGAGCGAGCTTGCTCGCGAAAGCGGCCTGCCATTCAACAATGATGGAGACTGATACGGCCTCTTCGCGAGCAAGCTCGCTCCCACAGGGTTGGTGAATTCAGATTGGATTCGGGCAGTCGATGAAGATGTGTTCCAGGGCGAACCGCTTCGCCAGATAATCGCCCAGCGCCTGCACACCGTAGCGTTCGGTGGCGTGGTGGCCGGCAGCGATGAAGCTGATGTCGTTTTCCCGGGCACTGTGGAACGTCTGTTCGGATGCCTCGCCACTGATGAACAGATCGACGCCGGCGGCAATGGCGTTGTCGATATAGCCCTGCCCCCCGCCGGTGCACCAGCCGACCCGGCGAATCATCGCGCTGCCCTCGATCAGCAGCGGCTCGCGGCCCATGCGTTCCTGCACGCGACGGGCGAAGTCGCGGGCGGTCACCGGTTCATCCAGCGAACCGACCAGCCCGACGATCTTCAGGTTATCCGGGTCCAGCGGCCCTTCGACAGTGATGTCGAGCTGCCGGGCCAGTTGCACGTTGTTGCCGACGTCCGGGTGCAGGTCCAGTGGCAGGTGATAGGCCAGCAGACTGATGTCGTGCTTGAGCAGCGTCTTCAAGCGGCGCTGCTTCATGCCGGTGATGCACGGATTCTCGCCCTTCCAGAAGTAACCGTGATGCACCAGCACCAGATCGGCCTCGGCTTCGACGGCGGCATTGAGCAATGCCTGGCTGGCGGTGACGCCGCTGACGATGCGCATCACCTGCGGACGGCCCTCGACCTGCAGGCCGTTGGGGCAATAATCGGCAATTTTCGCACTGCCGAGGTAGCGGTCGGCTTCTTCGACCAGGGTACTGAGGGCAACGGCCATGAAAGACTCCTGAAAATCCCGTTCAGAGGCACGCGCGGCCTCGTATAATGCGCGACATTATGGGCGGTCTGACCCCGCCTGCAACTTTTCCAGGACGTGCTTAATGCTCAAGGCGCTGCGTTTTTTCGGCTGGCCGCTGTTGGCCGGTGTGCTTATCGCTCTGTTGATTATTCAGCGTTACCCGCAGTGGGTCGGGCTTCCGAGCCTCGACGTCAACCTGCAACAGGCTCCGCAGACCACCAGCGTGCAACAGGGGCCGGTGTCCTACGCCGACGCGGTGGTGATTGCCGCGCCGTCGGTGGTCAACCTCTACACCACCAAAGTCATCAACAAACCGGCGCATCCGCTGTTCGAGGATCCGCAGTTCCGCCGCTTCTTCGGTGACAACTCGCCGAAACAGAAGCGCATGGAGTCGAGCCTCGGTTCCGGCGTGATCATGAGCCCGGAAGGCTACATCCTGACCAACAACCACGTCACCACCGGTGCCGACCAGATCGTCGTGGCGCTCAAGGATGGCCGTGAAACCCTGGCCCGGGTGATCGGCAGCGACCCGGAAACTGATCTGGCAGTCCTGAAGATCGACCTGAAGAACCTGCCGGCGATCACCGTCGGTCGCTCAGACAATATCCGCATCGGCGACGTTGCACTGGCCATCGGCAACCCGTTCGGGGTCGGCCAGACCGTGACCATGGGCATCATCAGCGCCACCGGCCGTAACCAGCTGGGCCTGAACAACTACGAAGACTTCATCCAGACCGACGCAGCGATCAACCCGGGCAACTCCGGCGGCGCACTGGTGGACGCCAACGGCAACCTGACCGGCATCAACACGGCGATCTTCTCCAAGTCCGGCGGCTCCCAGGGCATCGGCTTCGCGATCCCGGTGAAGCTGGCAATGGAAGTGATGAAATCGATCATCGAGCACGGTCAGGTGATTCGTGGCTGGCTGGGGATCGAGGTGCAACCGCTGACCCAGGAACTGGCGGAGTCGTTTGGCCTGTCGGGGCGTCCGGGGATCGTGGTAGCGGGGATTTTCCGCGACGGCCCGGCACAGAAGGCCGGCCTGCAACTGGGCGACGTGATCCTCAGCATCGACGGCGAACCGGCCGGCGATGGCCGCAAATCGATGAACCAGGTGGCGCGGATCAAGCCGACCGACAAGGTCACGATTCAGGTGATGCGCAATGGCAAGGAATTGAAGCTGACCGCCGAGATCGGTCTGCGTCCGCCACCGGCGCCAGTCAAAGAAGAAGAGTAAGTACAAAAAAAGACGGGAGCGAATTCGCTCCCGTCTTTTTATCGGCAAGTCAGAGTTCGCGGAGGCCGTCGATCAACGCCTGATTCTGCTCCGGCGTACCGATCGAAATCCGCAGGAACTGGGCAATCCACTCCTGCTTGAAATGTCGCCAGCTCACGGCACAACGCCTTCAAGACGCAGAAAAATCAAAAGTGCGTGGACTTATAAATAGCCGAACAACCTTATAGCCATCAAATATCAGGCTTATTACAAAGCCATCTTAACAACTGTCATTTATGACAGTAGCCATGAACCTTTATCCACTTTAACGTCCTGAACAACCGGAGCGGGTGCTCTGGCTATTAACTTAATTGCTCGGGGTTTTAATAATGCTAGTTCATGAACGCGACGAGCTGGATACGTCCAAAAGCAAAACTACCGGACTTATCCTTGCCGAAATTCCAGGTGAACGTCCCTTTTCCACCACCGACGTCTTCTTACATTTTGGAGGAGGCGGTGAACCAAATGGATTTATTATCGGAAAATTAGAAAACCGTGTAATTAACATTGGGTTCCCTAAAGGAATAGGCAACACCGAAAATTACGTCATCAAACAGTACCCAGAAGATTTTTCAACAGGAGATCTACGATGGGACTATCGGCCACAGGCGGGGGAAACAGTCATTGCAGACAAAGGGTCGATCAAATTAAAGGTGAGCCACACCAATAAAAGCACGGAAGGTACATTCGAGTTCTCTACCAAAGAAACCCCTCCTAGAAAAATCACGGGAGAATTTAACTTAAAAAATCCTTAAAAAGTTAGTTCATCTTAATAATCGACTGTAGTCACTACGCAGTGACTACAGCCACTTCCATTTTTAACTCAACAAACCTTCAATGTCGCCCAGGCCGTCGATCAACGCCTGATTCTGTTCCGGCGTACCGATCGAGATCCGCAGGAACTGGGCAATCCGTTCCTGCTTGAAGTGGCGCACGATCACACCCTGCTCACGCAGTTTGGCCGCCAGCCCCGCCGCATCGTGTTGCGGATGCCGGGCGAAGATGAAGTTGGCTGCTGACGGCAGCACTTCAAAACCCTTGGCCTGCAACTGGGCAACCACCCACTCACGACTCTCGATGACCAGTGCGCAGGTCTTGTCGAAGTATTCGCGATCCTCGAACGCTGCCGCTGCACCGACATTGGCCATGCGATCGATCGGATAGGAGTTGAAGCTGTTCTTGACCCGCTCCAGCGCCTCGATCAGGTCCGGATGGCCGACCGCCAGACCGACCCGCAGGCCCGCCAGCGAACGGGACTTGGACAGGGTCTGGGTCACCAGCAGGTTCGGATAACGGTCCACCAGACTGATCGCGGTTTCACCGCCGAAGTCGATGTAGGCCTCGTCGACCACCACCACCGAATCCGGGCTGGCCTTGAGGATTTGCTCGACCGCTTCCAGCGCCAGCAGGCAACCGGTCGGCGCGTTCGGGTTGGGGAAGATGATCCCGCCGTTCGGTTTGGCGTAGTCCGCCGGGTTGATACGGAACTGTGCATCCAGCGGCACCGCATCGAACTTGATGCCGTACAGGCCGCAGTAGACCGGATAGAAGCTGTAGCTGATATCCGGGAACAGCAGCGGCTGATCGTGTTGCAGCAGGCCGTGGAAGATGTGCGCCAGCACTTCGTCCGAACCGTTGCCGAGGAACACCTGACTACTCTGAACGCCGTAGTAGTTGGCGACGGTGTTTTTCAGCAGATCGCTGTTCGGATCCGGGTACAGACGCAGGTTGTCATTGAGTTCGGTCTGCATCGCCGCCAGGGCTTTTGGCGACGGGCCGTACGGGTTTTCGTTGGTGTTGAGTTTGACCAGACGGGTCAGCTTCGGCTGCTCGCCCGGCACGTAAGGCACCAGATCCTTGACGAACGGGCTCCAGAATTTACTCATGTTCAGTTCCCCTTCACTTCGTCTTTGATGCGGTATTCGGCGCTGCGCGCGTGGGCGCTCAGGGATTCGCCACGGGCCAGGATCGAGGCGGTCTTGCCAAGTTCCGAAGCACCGGCCTCGGAGCAGAAGATGATCGACGAACGTTTCTGGAAGTCGTACACACCCAGCGGCGACGAGAAACGCGCAGTGCCGGAAGTCGGCAGCACGTGGTTCGGGCCAGCGCAGTAGTCGCCCAGCGCTTCGGAAGTGTGACGGCCCATGAAGATCGCACCGGCGTGGCGAATCTGCGGCAGCCAGGCCTGCGGATCGGCGACCGACAGCTCAAGGTGTTCCGGCGCGATGCGGTTGGCGACTTCGATGGCCTGAGCCATGTCACGCACGTGAATCAGGGCGCCACGGCCATTGATCGAAGTTTCGATGATGGTCGCGCGATCCATGGTCGGCAGCAGTTTGTCGATGCTGGCGGCGACCTTGTCGAGGAACTCGGCGTCCGGGCTGACCAGAATCGCCTGGGCGTCTTCGTCGTGCTCGGCCTGGGAGAACAGGTCCATGGCGATCCAGTCCGGATCGGTCTGGCCGTCGCACACCACGAGGATTTCCGACGGGCCGGCGATCATGTCGATACCGACCTGGCCGAACACGTGGCGCTTGGCAGTCGCCACATAGATGTTGCCCGGGCCGACGACCTTGTCCACCTGCGGCACACTTTCAGTACCGTAGGCCAGCGCTGCAACCGCTTGCGCACCACCGATGGTGAACACCCGGTCGACACCGGCAATGCACGCCGCCGCCAGTACCAATTCGTTGACCTCGCCACGCGGGGTCGGCACCACCATCACCACTTCGGTGACGCCCGCGACCTTGGCCGGAATCGCGTTCATCAAGACCGACGACGGGTACGACGCCTTGCCGCCTGGCACGTACAGGCCGGCGCGATCCAGTGGCGTGACTTTCTGGCCCAGCACCGTGCCGTCGGCTTCGGTGTAGCTCCAGGAGTCCTGCTTCTGTTTTTCGTGGTAGCTGCGCACCCGGGCGGCGGCTTTTTCCAGCGCTTCGCGTTGCGCCACAGTGATGCGGGTCAGGGCCAGTTCCAGGCGCTCGCGCGGCAGGATCAGGTCCGCCATCGAAGCGACTTCGAGACCGTCGAACTTCTGGGTGAACTCGACCAGCGCCGCGTCACCGCGTTCGCGCACAGCCTTGATGATGTCCAGCACTCGCTGATTGACCGAGTCGTCAGACACACTTTCCCAGCTCAGCAGATGATCCAGATGATGCGCGAAATCCGGGTCAGCAGCGTTGAGTCGGCGAATTGCAGTCGGTGCGGTCATAGCGAGAGCCTCATAGGAATGGCAAAAACTCAGGCGCCCTAACTTAGCAGTCGTTTCCGCTTGGGCACCTGAGATTCTGGCTATGAGGCGGATAGACGGGCGCGACTTAACGTCGCGCAGGTACATCAGCCGCGGTGTCGAGACTCCACTGCCTTGCGCAGTGTGTCGATCAACGCCTGGATTCGGGCGTGTTGCATTTTCATCGAAGCTTTATTGACCACCAGACGCGAGCTGATCGTGGCGATCAGTTCCTGGGGTTCGAGACCGTTGGCACGCAGGGTGTTGCCGGTGTCGACCACGTCGATGATCTTGTCGGCCAGACCGATCAGTGGCGCCAGTTCCATCGAGCCGTACAGCTTGATGATGTCGACCTGACGGCCCTGTTCGGCGTAGTAACGCTTGGCAACGTTGACGAATTTGGTGGCGACGCGCAGACGACCCTTGGGCTCGACGGCACCGACCTTGCCGGCGGTCATCAGCTTGCACTGGGCAATCTGCAGGTCCAGCGGTTCGTACAGGCCTTGACCCGTGTATTCCATCAGCACGTCTTTACCGGCAACGCCGAGGTCGGCCGCACCATGCTCGACATAGGTCGGCACGTCGGTGGCGCGCACGATCAACAGGCGAACGTCTTCCTGGGTCGTGGGAATGATCAGCTTGCGGCTTTTGTCCGGATTCTCGGTCGGCACGATGCCCGCTTCGGCGAGAAGCGGCAGGGTGTCGTCAAGGATGCGGCCCTTGGACAGTGCGATGGTCAACATGGGAAACGTCAGTCCTTATCAAGGTACTCATGTCCGGTCGCAATCGGCGCCGGACATACATCGAGGGCGTTACCACCCCCGATCAAAACGAATTCAACGGACACTTCCCTGTGTCCCGATGCAGCGACTAGCCCGGAACGCGACGGATTTTGGCGCCCAGCATCTGCAGTTTTTCCTCGATGCACTCGTAACCACGGTCGATGTGGTAGATGCGGTCGATCAGGGTATCGCCTTCGGCCATCAGGGCCGAGATCACCAGGCTGGCAGAAGCCCGCAGGTCGGTTGCCATCACTGGCGCACCCTTGAGGATTTCAGTGCCGGTGACGATGGCGGTGTTGCCTTCGACCTGGATCTTGGCGCCCATGCGGTGCAGTTCGTAGACGTGCATGAACCGGTTTTCGAAGATCGTCTCGATCACGGCACCAGTGCCTTCGGCAATGGCGTTGAGCGAGATGAACTGCGCCTGCATGTCGGTCGGGAACGCCGGGTACGGCGCGGTGCGCACGTTGACAGCCTTCGGACGCTTGCCGTGCATGTCCAGCTCGATCCAGTCTTCGCCGCTGGTGATTTCGGCACCGGCTTCACGGAGCTTTTCCAGAACGGCTTCGAGGATGGTCGGATCAGTGTCCTTGACCTTCACGCGACCGCCGGTGACCGCAGCGGCCACCAGGTAGGTGCCGGTTTCGATACGGTCAGGCATGACCTTGTAGAAGGCCGAACCCAGACGCTCGACGCCATCGATGGTGATGGTGTCGGTACCGGCGCCGGAAACCTTGGCACCCATGGCGTTCAGGAAGTTCGCCAGGTCGACCACTTCAGGTTCGCGGGCGGCGTTCTGCAACACGCTGCGGCCCTTGGCCAGAGCAGCGGCCATCATGATGTTCTCGGTACCGGTCACGCTGACGGTATCGAAGAAGAAGTGCGCACCGCGCAGGCCGCCTTCAGGCGCCTTGGCCTTGATGTAGCCGCCTTCGACGTCGATGATCGCACCCATGGCTTCGAGGCCGCGGATGTGCAGGTCAACCGGACGCGAACCGATGGCGCAACCGCCAGGCAGGGCGACTTCGGCTTCACCGAAACGGGCAACCATCGGGCCGAGCACCAGGATCGACGCACGCATGGTTTTCACCAGCTCGTACGGGGCGACCAGGGTCTTGATGGTGCGCGGGTCGATTTCGACGCTGAGCTTCTCGTCGATCACAGGCTCGATGCCCATGCGACCGAACAGCTCGATCATGGTGGTGATGTCGTGCAGGTGCGGCAGGTTGCCGACGGTGACCGGACCATCGCACAGCAGAGTGGCGGCCAGGATCGGCAGGGCGGAGTTCTTCGCCCCGGAAATGCGGATCTCGCCATCAAGACGAGCGCCACCGGTAATAATCAATTTATCCATAACAATCTCGACGCCCTAGGGCTCAGGTGCGCTCGGCCCAGGCCGCGCTGCTGAAAAATTTCATAGTGACCGCGTGGATGCTGCCATCGGCGATCCAAGGGTTCAAATGGGCATAGATGCTTTGCTGACGCTTGACCGGGCTCAACGCCGCCAGTTCATCGCTAATCACGTTCAGCTGAAAGTTGCAGCCTTCGCCTTCGACTTCCACCTGCGTTCCTGGCAGCTTTCCTTCAAGGAAGCTCTTCACTTCTACGGCCTGCATGCTCAACCTCAATCGGCGCCCTGTGCGCACGGGTCGGACATCATACAAAAAAGCCCCGCGCCTGCGAACCCCGCTGCGCAGGACTCTGACGGGGGGCTTCTTTATAGATGCGGGTTCAGGGTTGCGCCAACAGCTCGGTCAGCTCGCTGACCTGAGCAATTTCACGCATGTCTTCCGGCATCCCGCGGATGCTGACCGCCTTACCGGCGGCTTTCGCATCGCGAATGAAGCACAGCAGCAACGACAGGCCGACGCTGCTGGACTTTTCCACCGCCGAACAATCGATCACCAATGCCGGGGCATTGCACGACTTGATCAGCGCCCGGCCCTGTTCCCGAAGGCCAGGACCGGTGCGGTAATCCAGCACACCGGTGAGCTGAAGCTGACTGGCTTCGTCCAGACGAATGGCCGACTCGGTCATTGGGCAGGCTTCTCTTGTTTCTCGGCGGTCTGCTTGGCCTTGGCCACTTCGCCGGCCCAGCCGTTGATGGTCTTGTCCAGGTCGTTGCCGTTGCGCTGCATCGCGTCGGCGAACTGGTCACGGAACAGCTTGCCGATGTTGATGCCGTTGATGATCACGTTGCGCAGCTTCCACTCGCCGTTGATCTTCTCCAGCGTGTACTGAACCGGATAGATCGCGCCGTTGTTGCCCTTGACGGTCATGCCGACGCTGGTGCGGTCGCCCGACTCATCCTTCGGCGCATCAACGGTGATGCCCTGGTTGTTGTATTCCAGCAAGGCGTTGCCATAGAACTGGAACAGGCCACGCTTGAAGTTTTCCTGGAAGGTCTGCATCTGCGCCGGGGTGGCCTTGCGCGAGTACTTGACCGTCATGATGCTTTTGGAAATGCCTTCGGCATCCACCACCGGACCCACGATGGTATTCAGCGCGGTGTAGAAGTCTTGCGGGTCCTGCTTGTACTTCTCTTTATTGGCCGCCAGATCGGCGAGCATCCGGTTGGTGGTGTCCTGGACCAGATCGTGCGCCGACTGCCCGGGCGCAGCGTTTGCCAGCAGTGGCAGTGTCGCAAGCAACACCAACAGGCCACGTCGCAAGGTAGAGATCATTCAAAAGCTCCTCATTTGGCGTCTTTGCTAACGGTATTGAGCAGGAATTTACCGATCAGGTCTTCCAGCACCAGAGACGACTGGGTGTCGTGAATGGTTCCACCATCCTTGAGCCGGGTTTCTTCCCCGCCCACGCTGATGCCGATGTACTTCTCGCCCAACAGGCCAGCGGTCAGGATAGACGCTGTGGAGTCGGTCGGCAGGTTGTCGACCTTTTTATCCACCAGCAGGGTCACCCGGCCGGTAAAGCTGTCGCGGTCCAGATCGATCGCCGTGACCTTGCCGATGGTCACACCGGCCATGGTCACTTTGGCTCTGACCGTCAGACCGGCGATATTGTCGAAGTAGGCATACAGCTTGTAGGTATCAGTAGTCGAAGTCGGAGACAGGCCACTGACCCGCAGGGCAAGCAGCAACAAGGCCAGGATCCCTGCCAGCAGGAACAGGCCGACACCGATTTCCAGGGTGCGGTTTTGCATCAGAAATCTCCAAACATCAAAGCGGTCAGAATAAAGTCCAGGCCGAGCACTGCCAGCGAGGCGAATACTACGGTCTTGGTGGTGGCACGACTGATTCCCTCGGAAGTGGGTTCACAGTCATAGCCTTGGAATACGGCGATCCAGGTCACGACAAAGGCGAAAACGATACTTTTGATCACGCCGTTGAGCACGTCGCTGGAGAAGTTGACGCTGTTCTGCATGTTCGCCCAGTAGGAGCCTTCATAGACGCCCAGCCAGTCGACCGCGACCCAGGAACCGCCCCAGATGCCGACCACGCTGAAAATCATCGCCAGCACCGGCAGGGAAATGAAACCGGCCCACAGACGCGGAGCGATGATGTACTTGAGCGGATCGACACCGATCATTTCCAGGCTGGACAACTGTTCGGTGGACTTCATGTTGCCGATTTCCGCCGTCAGCGCCGAACCGGCGCGACCGGCGAACAGCAGCGCCGTCACCACCGGGCCCAGCTCACGCAGCAAGGTCAAGGCAACCATCTGCCCCACCGCCTGCTCCGAGCCATAGCTCGACAGGATGTTGAACCCCTGCAGCGCCAGCACCATGCCGATGAAAATCCCGGAAACGACGATAATCACCAGCGACATCACGCCGACCGAATGCAGCTGTTTGACCAGCAGGCCGAAACCGCCGCCTATGCCACCACGCCCCAGCAAGGCATGAAACAGGAACAGCGTCGCCCGTCCGAATACCCCGACGGCATCGATAGCCGATTCGCCGAACCGACGTACGCGTTCTATTAATGAGATTCTGCGCATCAACGTTTCCCCAGAAGATCTGCGCGGTAATCCGTCGCTGGAAAGTGATACGGAACCGGACCATCGGGATCGCCGGTCATGAACTGACGGATACGCGGTTCATCCGAGTTCATCAACTCGTCCGGCGTACCCTGCCCCAGCACCTGACCATCGCCCACCACATAGATGTAATCGGCAATGCTCGCGGTTTCGGCGAGATCGTGGGATACCACGATACTGGTGATTCCCAACGCGTCGTTGAGCAGGCGGATCAGGCGCACCAGAACGCCCATGGCGATCGGGTCCTGGCCGACGAACGGTTCGTCATACATGAGAATCTGCGGATCAAGCGCAATCGCCCGGGCCAGAGCCACGCGGCGTTTCATGCCACCGGACAGCTCATCGGGCATCAACTCGATGGCGCCCCGCAGACCGACCGCCTGCAATTTGAGCAGCACGATGTCGCGGATCATCTCTTCCGGCAACTGGGTATGAACGCGCAGGGGAAAGGCGACGTTCTCGAACACATCGAGATCGGTGAACAGCGCGCCGCTCTGAAACAGCACGCCCATGTGCTTGCGCGCATCAAACAGATCGCTGCGCGACAGCTTCGGCAGGTTCTGGCCGTTGACCCAGACCTCGCCCTGCGATGGCCGCAACTGGGCACCCATCAGGCGCAGCAGCGTGGTCTTGCCACACCCGGAAGGCCCCATGATGCCGGTGACCTTGCCGCGCGGGATGCGGATATCGACGTTATTGAAAATGCTCCGCGCACCGCGCTTGAAGGAGACTCCCTTCAGCTCGACCGCGTAGGCGTTATCGGCACTCATCTAAACTCCTTGCGATGCAGCCTCTCACTCGGACGCCTGGCTTTCTGGAGAAAGCCCTTACATCCCGGGCAGGCCGAACTGGCGGCGAACTATATCACTGCAAAGGGCAAGCGCCCAAGGCCTCTCCCCGGCCACGTTCAGCGATATGACAGGCCCGAGGCTTCTATAAAAGGGATTTAGTAACCGGGAATGACAAAGCACGACGAACTTGCGTGAGGCTTTTCAACATAACCGCTATAATCGCCGCCTTTTCATCGGGCTATACGATTTCTGACATGAGCCAAACCAGCGACCTGATTCAATCGGCACAACGCACCATCCGCCTCGAAGTGGAAGCCGTACAAGGCTTGTTGCCCCATATCGACGCCGATTTCGTACGCGCTTGCGAGATGATTCTGGCCAGCAAGGGCCGTGTAGTGGTGGTCGGCATGGGCAAGTCCGGGCACATCGGCAACAAGATTGCCGCGACCCTGGCCAGCACCGGCACCCCGGCGTTCTTCGTACATCCGGCCGAAGCCAGTCATGGCGACATGGGCATGATCACCCGTGACGACGTGATCCTGGCCCTGTCGAATTCCGGTTCCACCAACGAAATCGTCACCCTGCTGCCGTTGATCAAGCGCCTGGGCATCCAGTTGATCAGCGTGACCGGCAACCCGCAATCACCGCTGGCAAAGGCGGCGGAGGTCAATCTCAACGTTCACGTCGAGCACGAAGCCTGCCCGCTGAACCTGGCGCCGACTTCCTCGACCACTGCGGCACTGGTCATGGGCGACGCCCTGGCCGTGGCGCTGCTGGAAGCCCGCGGTTTCACCGCCGAAGATTTCGCCTTTTCCCACCCGGGTGGCGCACTCGGCCGACGCTTGCTGCTGAAAGTGGAAAACGTCATGCACGCAGGTCAGGAGCTGCCGCAGGTACAACGCGGCACCCTGCTCAAGGACGCACTGATGGAAATGACCCGCAAGGGTCTGGGAATGACCGTCATTCTCGAGGCCGATGGCAAGCTTGCCGGGATCTTCACCGACGGCGACCTGCGCCGCACACTGGATCGCAGCATCGATATCCACAGCGCGACCATCGATCAGGTGATGACCGTGCATGGCAAGACCGCACGCGCCGAGATGCTGGCCGCCGAGGCCCTGAAAATCATGGAAGACCATCGAATCAACGCGCTTGTCGTCGTGGATGAGGACGATCGCCCGATCGGCGCCTTCAACCTCTCCGACCTGCTGCGCGCAGGAGTGATGTAAATGAGCACCGATCTGCTGCAACGCGGCAAAGCCATCAAACTGGCGGTTTTCGACGTCGACGGCGTCCTTACCGACGGACGCCTGTACTTCCTTGAAGACGGTAGCGAGTTCAAGACTTTCAATACACTCGACGGCCAGGGCATCAAGATGCTGATGAACGCGGGCGTACAGACTGCCATCATCAGCGGTCGCAAGACCCCGGTGGTCGAGCGTCGGGCAAAAAACCTCGGTATTCCGCACCTGTTTCAGGGCCGCGAAGACAAACTCGTCGTCCTCGACGGCCTTCTCGAGCAACTGGGCCTAAGCTATGAACAGGTCGCCTATCTCGGTGACGACCTGCCCGACCTGCCGGTGATCCGCCGGGTGGGACTTGGCATGGCGGTGGCCAACGCGGCGACCTTTGTGCGCGAGCATGCCCATGGCGTTACCCAGGCCCGTGGTGGCGAGGGTGCCGCCCGTGAATTCTGCGAACTGATCCTGCGCGCCCAGGGCAGCCTCGATGCCGCCAACAACGCGTACCTGTGAGTCAAACCATGTTTAGCAAAAAGTTTCGCAACATCCTGCTGTTCGGTTGCATCGCCGCCATTTTCGGCGCGGTCGGCTACTGGAACATCAGCCCGGAACGTTTCCTCGACAAGCCTCCTGTCTCGGCAGAAGAGAGCCCGATCGACTGGTACGCGACCAACACCCACACCTTGCAATACCTGGAAGACGGCAAGGTGCAGTACGAAATGACCTCCGACAAGGCCGAGCACGTCAAGGCGACCGACATTACACTGGTCACCAAACCCGACCTGAACATGTATCGCGGCACAGACTTCCCGTGGCACGTGACCAGCGAGCGCGGTGAAGTGAATTCCGGCGGCACCGAAGTCGAGCTGATCGACTCGGTTCGCGTCAAGCGCACCGATGAAAAGAACCGCGACACCCTGATCACCAGCACCCGAATGACGGTGTTCCCTCAGCAGCAATATGCGCAGACCCAGCAACCCGTTAGAATCGACGGCGCTGGCGGTGTATCGACCGGCGTGGGAATGAAAGCGTATTTGAAGGAAAGCAGGATACACCTGCTATCGAACGTAAGAGGACAGTATGAGGCTCGTTAAAACCCTCCCTATTTTGCTCAGTCTGGGCGCAGCACTGGGAAGCGTGAGCGCCTGGGCTCTGCCGAACGATCAGGAGCAGCCAATCCGCATTCAGGCCGACGATGCCCAGCTGGACGACAAGAATGGCGTTGCCACTTACAAAGGCGCGGTGATCATCACCCAGGGTTCGATGATCGTCAAAGGCGACACCGTAACGCTGACACGCAACCCGGCCGGCGAGATCGACGTGGTGACTTCGGTAGGCAACCTGGCCTATTTCGAACAACTGCAGACCGCTGGCGACAAGAAGCCCGTCCAGGGCTGGGGCGTGACCATTCAGTACCACGCGCAGCAAAACCGCGTCGTGCTGATCGACAAGGCCAAGGTCGTCGACAAGGACAACAACACCACTCAGGGCGAGAAGATCGTCTATGACACGGTGAAGAAACTCGCCAGCGCCGGTCGCGCTACCGGCAACAAGGTCACCGAAGCGCGTCCGCGCATCGACATGGTGATCCAGCCGAAGAAGAAAACCGACGAGAAAACCCAGTAATGGCAACCCTGAAAGCTCAGCACCTGGCCAAGGCCTATAAAAGCCGCCAGGTCGTGCGTGACGTCAGCCTGTCGATCGACAGCGGTCAGATCGTCGGTCTGCTCGGCCCCAACGGCGCCGGCAAGACCACCTGCTTCTACATGATTGTCGGCCTGGTGCAGGCCGATCAGGGCCGCGTCCTGATCGACGACCTGGACGTCAGCCACCAGCCGATGCACGGCCGCGCCAAGGCCGGTATCGGCTATCTGCCGCAGGAAGCCTCGATCTTCCGCAAGCTGTCGGTGGCCGACAACATCATGGCCATCCTCGAGACCCGGCAGGAGCTCGACAAGGCCGGCCGTCGCAAGGAGCTGGAAAGCCTGCTGCAGGAATTCCACATCAGCCATATCCGCGACAACCTCGGCATGAGCCTGTCCGGTGGCGAGCGTCGCCGGGTGGAAATCGCCCGCGCACTGGCCACCGCACCGAAATTCATCCTGCTCGACGAACCGTTCGCCGGTGTCGACCCGATCTCCGTGGGCGACATCAAGCAGATCATCCACCACCTCAAGGCCAAGGGCATCGGTGTACTGATCACCGACCACAACGTCCGCGAGACGCTGGATATCTGCGAAACGGCCTACATCGTCAATGACGGCCAGCTGATCGCCGAAGGCGACTCCGCGACCATCCTCGCCAACGATCTGGTGAAGGAAGTGTATCTGGGTCACGAGTTCCGCCTGTAAGCGCGACAGCATTCGACCAGCCGTCCGGGTGCTGTAACGTTGAAGCGCATTTTTATACGCTTTTATTGTTACAGCGCTCTAGGCAAACACGACAGTTTCAGGCATATAATTTGCTTAAGTTTGGCGCCTCGGCGCCCTGTAGTGGATGGCGCATAGCGCCGGCGAATAAGGTGTTAAGCCCCTGCCATGAAACCATCGCTAGTCTTGAGAATGGGCCAGCAGCTGACGATGACACCGCAGCTGCAACAGGCCATCCGCCTGCTCCAATTGTCGACCCTGGATCTGCAACAGGAAATTCAGGAGGCTCTGGAATCCAACCCGATGCTCGAACGCCAGGAAGACGGCGACGACTTCGACAATTCCGACCCGCTGGCCGACAACGCCGAACAGAAGCCCAATACCGAGATCCAGGAACCTTCCTACCAGGAAACCGCGCCGACGGTCGACAATCTCGAGGACGGCGAATGGAACGAGCGAATCCCCAACGAACTGCCTGTCGACACCGCCTGGGAAGACGTCTACCAGACCAGCGCCAGCAGCCTGCCGAGCAGCGATGACGACGAGTGGGACTTCACCACCCGCACCTCCGCCGGCGAAAGCCTGCAAAGCCACCTGCTGTGGCAGTTGAACCTGGCGCCGATGTCCGACACCGATCGCCTGATCGCCGTGACCCTGATCGATTGCATCAACAATCAGGGCTACCTCGACGAAACCCTCGAAGAAATCCTCGACGCCTTCGATCCGGAGCTCGATATCGAGCTGGACGAGATCGAAGCCGTCCTGCACCGCATCCAGCAATTCGAACCCGCCGGCATTGGCGCACGCAACCTGGGCGAATGTCTGTTGCTGCAATTGCGCCAGCTGTCGGCCAAGACCCCTTGGCTGGCCGAAGCCAAGCGACTGGTCACCGATTACATCGACCTGCTCGGCAGCCGCGACTACAGCCAGCTGATGCGCCGCATGAAGCTCAAGGAAGATGAACTGCGCCAGGTCATCGAACTGGTCCAGAGCCTCAACCCGCGCCCCGGCTCGCAGATCGAATCCACCGAAGCCGAATACGTGGTCCCTGACGTGATCGTGCGCAAGGACAACGAGCGCTGGCTGGTCGAGCTGAACCAGGAGTCGGTGCCGCGCCTGCGGGTCAACGCTCAATACGCCGGTTTCGTCCGTCGCGCCGACACCAGCGCCGACAACACCTTCATGCGCAATCAGTTGCAGGAGGCCCGCTGGTTCATCAAGAGCCTGCAGAGCCGCAACGAAACCCTGATGAAGGTTGCCACCCAGATCGTCGAGCATCAGCGCGGCTTCCTGGAATACGGCGACGAAGCGATGAAGCCACTCGTGCTGCATGACATCGCCGAGGCAGTCGGCATGCATGAGTCGACGATTTCCCGGGTGACCACGCAGAAATTCATGCATACCCCCCGGGGCATATATGAACTGAAATACTTTTTCTCCAGCCACGTCAGCACCTCCGAAGGCGGCGAATGCTCGTCCACGGCGATCCGCGCGATCATCAAGAAACTGGTCGCCGCGGAAAATCAGAAAAAGCCGTTGAGTGACAGCAAGATCGCTGGTTTACTGGAGGCACAAGGCATTCAGGTGGCTCGCCGCACCGTCGCCAAGTACCGCGAATCCCTCGGGATCGCGCCTTCGAGCGAACGCAAGCGGTTGATGTAAGCCACGTTACAGCGTTCCAGTGGCAGGCTTTTCGGCCTGCCGCTTTATGCACTGGCAACGAAGGAGAAGCTGTATGCAAGTCAACATCAGTGGACACCAACTGGAAGTTACCCAACCTCTCCGTGAATACGTTGAGCAAAAGCTCAAGAGGCTTGAGGGACATTTCGACAAGATCACCAACGTGCAAGTCACGATGTGCGTCGAAAAGCTGAAGCAGAAAATCGAAGCCACGCTGCATATTCCCGGCAACGAGGTCGTCGCAAACGCGGAACATACCGACATGTACGCAGCGATCGACGCGCTGACCGACAAGCTTGATAAACAACTCAAAAAGCATAAGGAAAAGACCCAGAGCCTGCTTCAGGGCGCTACCGGTCGATAACCCCCACCCCCATGATCCGACTTGAAAGCATCCTGACCCCCGGCCGTTCCCTGGTGAACGTGCCGGGCGGCAGTAAAAAGAAAGCCCTCGAACAAATTGCCAACCTGATCGCCCGGGAAAAACCGGATCTGGAGATGCAAGATGTCTTCGAGGCGCTGATTGCCCGTGAAAAACTCGGTTCGACCGGTTTTGGCAACGGCATTGCCATTCCCCATTGCCGCCTCAAGGGTTGTGAGTCGCCCATCAGCGCCTTGATGCACCTGGAAGCCCCTATCGATTTCGATGCCATCGATGGCGCACCGGTCGACCTGCTGTTCGTGCTGCTGGTCCCGGAAGCCGCCACCGATGCACACCTGGAATTGCTGCGCCAGATCGCCAGCATGCTCGATCGCAAGGAAGTACGCGAAAAGCTGCGTCGCGCCACCACCAACGAAGCCTTGTATCAGGTTGTCCTGGACGAGCAAAACGGGCACTAAACATGCGCTTGATCATCGTCAGTGGCCGCTCCGGCTCGGGCAAAAGCACGGCCCTGGATGTCCTTGAGGACAACGGCTACTACTGCATCGACAATCTGCCGGCGGGCCTGCTGCCGGAACTGGCAGAACGCGCCCTGATTCATACGGAACTGTCTCAGCCACTGGTCGCGGTATCGATCGATGCGCGCAACCTGCCAAGCCACCTTTCGCGTTTTCCGGAGTTGCTCGAGGAAGTCCGCAACCGGCACATCCAGTGCGACGTTCTGTATCTGGATGCCGATGAAGAAACCCTTCTCAAGCGTTTCTCGGAAACCCGACGCCGTCACCCGCTGAGCAGTGCCAACCGCTCGCTGGCTGAAGCCATCAACGATGAAACCGCCCTGCTGGGCCCGATCGCCGATCTGGCCGACCTGAAGGTCAATACCACCAATCTGAACCTGTATCAGTTGCGCGACACCATCAAGCTGCGGCTGCTGAACCAGCCGGAGCCCGGTACGGCGTTTCTGGTGGAGTCGTTCGGTTTCAAACGCGGCATGCCGGTGGATGCGGATCTGGTGTTCGATGTACGCTGCCTGCCCAACCCGTACTGGAAACCGGAACTACGTGCGCAATCCGGACTCGATGAGCCGGTAGCCGAATATCTGGCGGCACAGCCGGAAGTCGAAGAGATGTTCCAGGACATCTATGCGTATCTGTTCAAATGGTTGCCGCGCTTCGCTGCGAGCAACCGTGCCTACGTGACCATTGCCATTGGCTGCACCGGCGGACATCACCGTTCCGTCTACCTGACCGAACGCCTGGGTCAGGCCCTGCAGAAAACCCTGAAGAACGTCCAGGTTCGCCACCGCGACCTCAGCTAAAGGATTCACACCGCGATGCCTGCTCTGGAAATCGAAATCATCAACAAGCTGGGCCTGCATGCCCGGGCGTCGGCAAAGTTCGTGGGCGTGGCGGGTCAGTATCCCGACTGCACGATCAGAGTGGGTCGCACCCCGGAAACCACGGTAGATGGCAAAAGCATCATGGCGATGATGATGCTTGCTGCCGGCAAGGGCACAAAGATCCACCTGAGCACCGAAGGCCATCAGGAACAGGAAGCCATGGATGCTCTGGTGGCACTGATCAACAACTACTTCGACGAAGGCGGTTGAAAGTCCTTTGTGGCGAGAGATGCGCCTCTCGCCACGCTTATCCCAGCGCGGTATCCATCACCATCATCAGGCAGAAGCCGATCAATAATCCCAGGCTCGCCAGCTTGTCGTGACCATTGCGTCGCGATTCCGGGATCACTTCGTGTGTCACCACCAGCAACATCGCCCCGGCCGCCAGCGCCAATCCGAGGGGCAACAACAATTCCGCCAGACTGACCAGCCACGCACACAGCAGCGCGAACACCGGCTCGACCAGACCTGACGCCGCCCCGATCAGAAACGCCTTGACCCGCGACATCCCCGCCCCGGCCAACACCAGCGCAATCACCAACCCTTCCGGCACGTCCTGCAAGGCGATGCCCATCGCCAGGCTGTCCGCGTCCGGCATGCCGCCGCCAGCGGAGACGCCAACGGCCATGCCTTCCGGGATGTTATGGGCAATGATGGCAAACACGAACAGCCAGATTCGCGGCGGAATAACCGGATGCTCGACGGTGCCGATGAGCATTTCCGGTGAAGCGCCGGACAACCTGCGGTCGACCAGATACAGCGCGAAAGCACCGAGCATGATGCCGAAACAGATCAGGCCACTGGCGCCCCAAGGACTCAGCCCAAGGCTTTCGGCGGCGGCAATCCCCGGCACGATCAACGAAAACGCGGTCGCCGCCAGCATCACGCCGGCACCAAAACCCAGCAGCGTGTCGCCCAATGCCTGAGGCATGTTGCGGATCACCAGCACCGGAACCGCTCCCAGTGCCGTGCCGAGCGCGCAGATCGCACCGCCCTGCAATGCCCGGGACAGTTTCGGCTCCAGGTTCAGCCATTCCAGTCCGTGAGCCACCAGCAAGGTCATGCCCGCCAACAGCAGCAGCGACCCGAATGCGTAACGAAACATTCGTCCGCTTCCGATCGCCAGTGTTTCAGTGCCCATAGTCAGCCCTGGATTGTTTTTATAGGAGACTTAAACCAGTGCAGCCTGATAACGCGCAGCGACTTCAGGCCAGTTGATCACGTTGTAGAACGCGCTGATGTATTCCGGGCGGCGGTTCTGATAACGCAGGTAGTAGGCGTGTTCCCACACGTCGAGTCCGAGAATCGGCGTATTGCCGTTCATCAGCGGGCTGTCCTGGTTGCCGCTGCTTTCCACCACCAGTTTCTTGTCGGGGGTGACACTGAGCCACGCCCAGCCGCTGCCGAAGCGGGTCAGCGCAGCCTTGGTGAAGGCTTCCTTGAAGCTGTCGAGGCCGCCGAGCTGCTCATCGATCGCCCTGGCCAGCGCGCCGTCCGGCTTGCCGCCACCACCTGGCACCATCACTTCCCAGAACAGCGAATGGTTGGCATGACCGCCGCCCTGATTGATCACCGCCGCACGCAGTTTTTCCGGCAGTTGCTGGACGCTGGCGACGAGTTTTTCCACCGGCCACTCGGCGTATTCCGTGCCCTCGACCGCGGCGTTCAGGTTGTTGATGTAGGTCTGGTGATGCTTGGTGTAGTGAATCTCCATGGTCTGCGCATCGATGTGCGGCTCCAGTGCGTCGTAGGCGTAAGGCAGGGCTGGCAGGGTAAAAGCCATTTCAGTGGACTCCATGGTGATGTTGGGCAGGCACGCGGCGCGCATTGCCGGTATCCGGGTGCAGCAAGCGCTGGGTGCGCGGGTATTCGCCGTGTTCGCTGATGAAATTGAGCAGCTCGACATAGGTCTTGCTGCTCTGACGCAGCGCCGCTTCGCGCAGGGCCGGGCGCAGGCGCTCGTCCTGCATGGTCTGCAACAGGCGTTGATGGATCGCGCAGAGGTACTCGGCGCTCTCCTCCGGCTGGTTCAGACGCAGATGCAGATCGGCCAGGTTGTGATGGGAGATGACGCAGGCCGCCACCGCTTCGTCGGCATCGGCCCAGCGCTCGAACAGCACTTGCGCCAAAGCGAGGGCCTGCAGATAGGCCTCGCGGGCGTCGATCAACTCGCCCAGCATGAAGCAGCGATTGGCCCGTTCGATCGTACGTTTCCAGTGCTCCATGATGAGCCTCCAAAGCGGTTGCGGTGTTTACACGCCGCCGGCGGTGAGTTTCTCGGGATTGAGCAACTCTTCCAGCTGGCTGCGCGACAGATCGGTGTGTTCCAGCGCGACGTCGATCACCGGACGGCCCTGTTTGTAGGCCTGCTTGGCGATTTCGGCGGCCTTCTGGTAACCGATGATCGGGTTGAGCGCGGTGACCAGAATCGGGTTGCGCGACAGCGCTTCCTTGAGCCGCGACTCGTTGACCTTGAAGCTGGCAATCGCCTTGTCACCCAGCAGACGACTGGAGTTGGCCAGCAACTCGATGCTGCTCAACAGGTTCTGGGCGATGATCGGCAGCATCACGTTCAGTTCGAAATTGCCCGACTGACCGGCGATGGTGATCACCGAGTCGTTACCGATGACTTGCGCCGCCACCATCGCAGTGGCTTCCGGAATCACCGGATTGACCTTGCCCGGCATGATCGACGAGCCCGGTTGCAGGCCTTCCAGTTCGATTTCACCGAGGCCGGCGAGCGGACCGGAGTTCATCCAGCGCAGGTCGTTGGCGATTTTCATCAACGACACGGCGGTAGCCTTGAGCTGGCCCGACACGGCCACGGCGGTGTCCTGCGAACCGATCAGTGCGAACAGGTCCTTGCCCGGGGTGAATTGCACGTTGGTCAGTTGGCTCAACTGACGGCTGAAACGCGCAGCGAATTCCGGATGCGCATTGATCCCGGTGCCGACCGCCGTACCGCCCTGGGCCAGGGATTGCAGGCTTGGCAGCAAGTCCTGCAGATGACCGATATTGGCCTTGAGCTGTTGCGCCCAACCGTTGAGTACCTGGCTCATGCGCACCGGCATGGCGTCCATCAAGTGAGTACGGCCGGTCTTGACGTGGTGATGCACCTGCTTGGCTTTGCCCTCGATCACTTGCACCAGATGCAGCAGCGCCGGCAGCAACTGTTCGTGCAGGGCCAGCGCGGCGCTGACGTGGATGGTGGTCGGGATGATGTCGTTGCTGCTCTGCCCGCAGTTGACGTGATCGTTGGCATTCACCGGCTCGTCGAGCAGGCGGCTGGCCAGGGTGGCGATCACTTCGTTGGCGTTCATGTTGGAGCTGGTGCCGGAACCGGTCTGGAAGATATCCACCGGGAAATGCTGCATGAAATCGCCTTCAAGCAGCCCCTGGGCCGCGTCGCTGATGGCCTTGCCTTGCGCGGCGCTGAGCTGATTGAGTTCGACGTTGGCCCGGGCGGCGGCAGCTTTTGCCAGGATCAGCGCGCGGATGAACTGGGTCGGCATCGGCTTGCCGCTGATCGGGAAGTTATCCACTGCACGCTGGGTCTGCGCGCCGTAGAGAGCGTCCACCGGCACCTGCAGTTCGCCCATGCTGTCGCGCTCAATACGTGTCTTGGTCATCTGAAAATCCTTGCACCAGTTCAATAAGAGGAATGGAGGGTTGCAACTCGCAGGTGGCGAGCTGCCAGGTGTAGCTCTGCCAGCGTTTGAGCCGACATTTGCACAGCGACAGGCGTTCCATCTCACGCAGCGGGCGCCAGGCCTGATCGAGGCAGAGGCTGCGCCAGTGCCACGGCAATGCGATATCGGTGGCCGTGTCGAGCAGCAGACGGAAAGAGGTTTCAGCGACAGTCCAGGGCGAGGTCGCCGTGCAACAGGCGAGGTACCGGCCTTCGGCCAGGTAGTGTTCGATCAGACGCGGTTCGTCGGGATCCATGGCGCAACGGATCTGGCGACTCATCCAGCGCCAGCTTTCGAGGTACGGCTGCTCGTGCAAGGCAGAACTCATGATCCTGGGCTCATCCGATAATGAGATTTATTATTAGATGATAATGAGAACCAAAACAAGAGTGGCTTTTTTAGCTGCCCCGACCCGCTCAAACAATTTTCGGACACAAAAAAAGGCGCGCCACCCAATCGGGTGGCGCGCCTTTTTGTATTGGCCCGGGCTTAGCTGCCCGCGACAGTCATCCGCTCGATCAACACCGAACCGGTGCGAATGTTGCTGCGCAGCTCCAGATCGTTACCCACTGCGACGATCTGCTTGAACATGTCACGCATGTTGCCGGCAATGGTCACTTCCTGCACCGCGAACTGGATTTCACCGTTCTCGACCCAGAAACCCGCCGCACCGCGTGAGTAATCACCGGTGACCATGTTCAGACCATGGCCCATCAACTCGGTGACCAGCAGGCCACGCCCCATGCGCCGCAGCAAAGCCGCCTGATCTTCATCACCATGGGTGACGAACAGGTTGTGCACGCCGCCAGCGTTGGCGGTGCTCGGCATGCCGAGTTTGCGACCGGAGTAGGTGCCGAGGATGTATGACACCAACTCGCCCTTCTCGACGAACGGTTTGGCATAAGTCGCCAGACCGTCACCGTCATACGACGCACTGCCCATGGCACGCATCAGGTGCGGGCGCTCGTCAATGGTCAGCCACTCCGGAAACAGCTTCTGCCCCAACGTGCCTTCAAGGAACGACGACTTGCGATACAGACTGCCACCGGAAATCGCCGACAGGAAGCTGCCAAACAACCCACCCGCCAGTTCGGCGGAAAACAGCACCGGCACTTCGCAGGTCGGCACCGGGCGAGCGCCCAGACGGCTCGCGGCACGCTGTGCGGCACGCTGACCGATGCTCACCGGGTCGGCGAGCAAGCTGCCCTGACGGTTCACGTCGTACCAGTAATCACGCTGCATCTGGCCATCGGCCTCGGCGATCATCACGCAGCTCAAGCTGTGCCGGGTCGACGCGTAACCACCGATGAAACCGTGGCTGTTGCCGTACACGCGGCAGCCCTGATGAGTGCTCAACGTGGTGCCATCGGCGTTCTTGATGCGTGCATCGGCGTCGAACGCGGCGGCTTCGCAGAGCAATGCTTTCTCGATGGCCTGCTCCGGGGAGATGTCCCATTGGTGGAACAGGTCGAAATCCTGAATATCCCTGGCCATCAGCGCGGCATCGGCCAGTCCCGAGGCTTCGTCTTCGGAGGTGTGTTTGGCAATCGCCAGCGCCGCAGCGACGGTTTCGCGAATCGCATCCGGCCCGGTCGCGGAGGTGCTGGCCGAGCCCTTGCGCTGGCCGACATACAAGGTGATGCCAAAACCCTGATCGCGGTTGAACTCGACCGTTTCGACTTCACGCTGACGCACGGAGGTCGACAGGCCCTGCTCCAGCGACACCGCCACTTCGCAGGCACTGGCGCCCTGACGCTTGGCTTCGGCGATGATCTGCTCGACCTGTTCCTGCAGTGCCGGCAATGCCTGTGGGCCGACGCTTTCAACTGCACTCATGCTCATCTCCACTCAAATTCTGCTTTCGGCTGGGGCCTTCGAGCGACCGGGCCGGACAAGCGGCCCCCGACTGGTTATCATGGCGGCGTTTCTTTGCGGACTGCCACCATGGTTGATTCTTACGACGACTCCCTCGATACGGGAGAAAAAAGCAAATCCCAGGTCAAACGCGAGCTGCATGCTCTGGTTGACCTTGGCGAGCGCCTTACAACGCTCAAGCCCGACTTGCAGGCGAAACTGCCATTGACCGACGCTTTGCGCCGGGCCCTGGCCGATGCGCCCAAGCACACCGCGAACATCGCGCGTAAACGGCACTTGCAGTTCATCGGCAAACTGATGCGCGATCAGGACACTGACGCGATTCTCACCTTGCTCGATCAACTCGATGCCTCTACCCGTCAGTACAACGAGCGTTTCCACAACCTCGAACGCTGGCGCGACCGCTTGATCAGCGGTGACGATGCCGTACTGGAGAAATTCGTCGTCGAGTACCCGGACGCCGATCGCCAGCAACTGCGTTCCCTGATCCGTCAGGCCCAGCACGAGGTTGCGCATAACAAGCCTCCTGCCTCGAGCCGTAAAATCTTCAAGTACATCCGTGAGCTGGACGAGACTCAACGCGGTCTGCGTTGATATTCGCCACCGGGTGGCCGCACTGCGCGCCACCCGAAGCTCCATCCCTTCTTACGCGCCCGTGCCACCCACGGTGATCGCATCGATTTTCAGCGTCGGCTGACCCACGCCCACCGGCACCGATTGCCCGTCCTTGCCGCATGTGCCCACACCGCTGTCCAGCGCCAGATCGTTACCGACCATCGACACCCGGCTCATCGCTTCCGGGCCGTTGCCGATCAACGTCGCGCCTTTGACCGGCGCGGTGATCTTTCCGTCCTCGATCAGGTAAGCCTCGCTGGTGGAGAACACGAACTTGCCGCTGGTGATGTCGACCTGACCGCCACCGAGGTTGGCGCAGTAGATGCCTTTCTTCACCGACGCGATGATTTCCGCCGGATCGCTCTGGCCGCCAAGCATGTAGGTGTTGGTCATCCGTGGCATCGGCAGGTGTGCGTAGGATTCGCGACGACCGTTGCCGGTGCGGGCCACGCCCATCAGACGCGCATTGAGCTTGTCCTGCATATAGCCCTTGAGGACGCCATTTTCGATCAGCGTGGTGCACTCGGTCGGCGTGCCTTCGTCGTCGACGCTCAGGGAGCCGCGACGACCGGCCAACGTGCCGTCATCGACGATGGTGCAGAGTTTCGAGGCAACCATCTCGCCCATGCGCCCGCTGTAGGCCGAACTGCCCTTGCGGTTGAAGTCACCTTCCAGACCGTGGCCGACCGCTTCGTGCAGCAGCACGCCGGACCAGCCCGAGCCCAGAACGACCGGCAAGGTGCCAGCCGGTGCCGGAATCGCTTCCAGGTTCACCAGTGCCTGACGCAGCGCCTCGCGGGCGTAACCCATGGCACGGTCTTCGGCGAGGAAATAACGGTAGTCGGTACGCCCGCCGCCGCCGTGACCGCCGCGCTCGCGACGGCCGTTCTGTTCGACGATCACGCTGACGTTGAAGCGCACAAGCGGACGCACGTCGGCCGCCAGGCCGCCGTCGGTCGAAGCTACCAGAATCCGCTCCCAGACCCCGGCCATGCTCACACTGACCTGCTGGATACGCGGGTCGAGGGCGCGGGTCGCGACGTCGATGCGTTTGAGCAGTTCGACTTTTTCAGCGCGGCTCAGCACTTCCAGCGGGTTGTCCGGCGCATACAACTGAGCGACGTCCTGGGTGCTGAACGCCTGCACCGTACCGTTCTGCCCGGCGCGGGAAATCGAACGGGCTGCACGGGCCGCCGCGCCGAGGGCTTCAAGGGTGATCGCGTTGCTGTAGGCAAAACCGGTTTTTTCCCCGGACTGTGCACGCACGCCGACACCCTGGTCGAGGTTGAAACTGCCTTCCTTGACGATGCCGTCTTCCAGCGACCAGGACTCGGAAATCTGCCCCTGGAAATACAGGTCGGCCGCATCGATGCCTGGACCCGCCAGATCACCGAGCACGCCTTGCAGGCTCTCGATCGTCACGCCGCCGGGCGCCAACAGGTGATCACTGACTGAGGACAACAACTCGCTCATAGGTTTTACGCCTTAAATTCGTGTTCTGAAGCAGGTCGCTGTGCGCCCTGCGAAAAAAACCGCCGATGACCTGTCACCGGCATTCGCGCCCGGATGGACGCCTGTTCGTTGCTGTCGCGCTCGGCCAGCAACACGGCTTCGCCTTGCTCCTGCTGCGCCAGCACGCGTCCCCACGGATCGATAATCGCCCCGTGGCCAAAGGTTTCCCGTGGACCCGGATGCGTCCCGCCCTGGGCTGCCGCCAGCACGTAGCACTGGGTTTCAATCGCCCGTGCCCGGATCAACACGTCCCAGTGCGCCGCCCCCGTCACCGCGGTGAAGGCCGACGGTGCGGTAATCAATTCAGCCCCGGCCGCGCGCAATTCGCTGTACAGCTCCGGGAAGCGCAGGTCATAACACACCGTCAGGCCGAGCCGGCCGACCGGTGTGTCCGCCACGACCACGTTACTGCCATAAGCATAGTCATCGGATTCGCGGTAACGCCCACGATTGTCCGCCACGTCCACATCGAACAGATGCAACTTGTCATAGCGGGCAACGATTTCACCTTGATCGTCCACCAGCAACGAGCAGGCATTTGATTTCGCTTCGGGTTGCCCCGCCGGCGGCAACGGCAAGGTGCCGGCCACTATCCATAACTTGAGGTCGCGGGCGGTCTGTTTCAACCACGGCAGGATCGGGCCCTCACCGAGTGCTTCGGCGCGGCCGATATCGGCGATGTCGCGACGCCCCATGGCGGCGAAGTTTTCCGGCAGCACCGCCAGCTTCGCGCCAGCGCTGGCCGCTTGTTCGAGCAAACGCCGGGCATCGCGCAGATTGGCCAGCACGTCGCTCTGGCTGACCATTTGAATCACCGCAAAAGACATGGCGAACTCCGCAAGAGGTAGGCAGCCATGCTACTCCATCGGTTTGCGGCCTGGCTGATCAAAAAGGCTTGTCGAAGGTGATTTTCGGCTCTTTCCACGGGCCTTTTACGGTGTATTTGACGCTGGCGAACCGCGCCACGCGGTCACCGATCAGTTTGTCGATCAGGAACAGTGCGCCTCCGACCGCCGGTGCACCGACGATCAACGCGGCGATCGGCAAATTGTTGGTCACCGGCAGGGTCACCAGCAATTTGGCGTCGACCTGATCGCCGACCAGATCCAGCGTGCCGTTCAGTTCAATATTGCTCGACGGCCCGGTCAGTTTGATCGGCTCCTGCGTCACATACACGCCGTTGTTCGCCACCAGCAATCCCTTGACCCGGTCATAGCTCAAGCCTTTGCCGAACAGGTCGGAGAAGTCGAGGCGCAGGCGGCGGCCGATGGAGTTGAAGTTGAGCAGACCGAACACCCGCAGCGCCTGGGCGCCGCCCTCGACCTCGACGAACTGGCCCTTGTTCAGCGACGCATCGAGCGTGCCGGAGAAGCGCTTGGTCGCCAGCCATGCCGGCGAGCCCGGCCAGCGGCCATCGACATCCATATGGAATTCTTCGCTGGTCACGCTCGGCGCAAAGCCCCAGCCCTTGAGCACATCGGCGAGATTCTTGCCGCCGATCCGGCCCTTGTACCAACTGCTGGTGGCACCGGGCGTCCCCTCCCAGCCACCGCTGCCCTGCAACAGAATGCCTTTGAGGCCCATGTCCAGATTGTTCAGGGCGATACCTTTGGCCGTCGGCCGGACTTTCAGCGACCAGCCACCGACCAGATCCTGGCCCTGGAACAGCTGATTGATCGTGATATCGAGCGCCGGGATTTTGGTCGGATCGACCGAGGCCAGTGGGTCAGGTGCGTTCTCGTCGGCCTGCACCGTCGGGTCCGGCGCCGGCAGACGCACATATTGCAGGTTCACCACAATCGGCGCGGCCTTGGCGTCTGGAATGGCTGCGGTGCCTTTGGCCTGCTGACTGTCGAGGGCCAGGGCCCAGGCGCCGGGCTTGCGATCCAGTTGCACCGCTGCCTGATCCAGCGTAGTGCCGAAGGCCGTCAGTTTGCCGACCTTGAAGTCCGCGCTGCTGAGCAATTGCTTGGCGCTGCCGCCCGGATCCTGACCGGCGTACTTGTCCACCAGATCCTGCCAGGGTTTGACATCCAGCTCCGACAACACACCGCGTATGCGCAAGCCTTTGTTGCCCGGCAATACCGCTTCGCCAGCGCCGAGGAACAACTCGCCACGACCATCGGCGAAATTGCTCGGCGGCGCGGCGAACGTAAAGTTGGCCAGTTGATCGTAATTGACCCAGTAACGCCGCTCCTGCCCTTGCAGGGTCATGCGGAACACCGTGTCACGCCCGACATCGGCGGCCATGCCGAACGGCGCAGGCAGATCCACCGCCACGCCCTTCATACTGGAGCTGACCATCAATTGACTGTCGGCACCGTCCAGATTCACTTGCAACTGGTAAGGAATCGTCCCGGACACTGGCAATGGCTGAGTCACGCCGAGCCAGTCAGTGAGTTTCTTGACTTCGACCTGCCCCGACGCCGCCACCCGAGTCTTGAGCTTGCCGGGGCCGCCGTCTGCAAATATCTGCGCAGTGACCGGTTTGTCGAAGGCCCGGGCGCTGATGTTCTGCCCGCTCAAACCCTTGGCGCTGTCAAAACGGAAATCCCCCTTGAGCTGGCTCAATTCCAGCTTGGGCTCGGCCAGCTTCAATCGCGCATTGGCGGTCTTGAAGTCCACGAGGATCTTCGGTTGATCGCCCTTGGCCAACGGCACATCCAGTTTGAGTTTGCCTTGCAGATCCCCCTCACCTTCCCAGCCGGCGAAGGTGTCGGCGGTGCCGATCGGCGCTTCCTGGAGAATTTTCAAGCCGTCGCCCAGGCCGCCGGCAAATGCGCCGTCGAGGAACATATGGCTGTGCTCGCCACTCGGCACATGGGGAATATTGACGAAGACGTCGCTGACCTGGGTGTCGAGCAACTGCCCCTTGCTGGCGACAATCCGTACACCGCTGTCCTCGATGAACACATCGCCGCTGACCTTGCTCACATGCGGCCAGCCTGGCTGGAACGCCAGTTCGGCGTCGTGCACCTTGAAGAACAGGCTGATGCTGCGATCCGCATCTGCGGCGCCTTTGTTCAGTGAGCCCTGGTACTGGAAGAACCCTTGATCCACTGCGCCTTTGAGAATCGCCGTGCGCAGCCATTCGTCGAGGGCCGGGCTCAGGACTTCCGGCAGGTATTTGGCGGTGTAGCGACCGTCGCCATCCACCAGGCCGACCCGCAGGTCCATGTAGTCTTCCTGGTTGTGGTCGAAATGCAGGCGGATCAGGAAGTCGCCGGCAATCTTGCCCTCTTCGCCGAGCACCTTCAGGTACGGCGCGATCAGAGTGAAGCCTTCTTTATCGAGCTTCCAGGTCAACCGGGCGTTGGCCTGAATGTATTGCCAGGGTTTGGCGAAGATCGGATCGAGGTGCAGGACGAAGTCCTTGCTGTCCATGCGCAGCTCACCGCCGCCGAGGTTGCCGGTCAGGCTGCCGCTGACATTTCGTGCAGCCGGCGCGCCGTGATAGGCGTCGAAACCGACCTGATCGAGGTTGGCGGCGAAACTGAATTTGCTGTCGTCGGTGGCGTTCGGGCGGAAATCCAGCAGTACGTTGCGCAAGCCACCGGTCACTTTCAAATGCTCGACCACGGTGGCAAAGCCTTGTGGCAGCGGGCCCAGTGCATTGAGTAACGGCGTGATCGGCGTCAGATCGAGGCGATCGGCCTGCAGGTGCCAGAGCTCGTCGACCTTGTCGGTGGCGGCGGTCTGCTTGACCTGGACATGTGACTCCCAACGGGTTTCGCCAAAATTCATCGCCAGCGAATCGAGGGTGACGGTCGCGCCCTCGGCACTGCGCTGGAAGTAACCGTTGAGAGCCAGGTTGTTGATCCGGATCGGCTTGCGCTCGCCGTAGGCACCGTTGAGTTGCGGAGCGTTGAGGCGGATGGCGGCGCTTTGCAGCGCGCCCTCGCTCCAGTTGACCCACAGCTCGCCGCCGGCCTTGATCTCGGAGAAATTCCATTGCTGGGTCAGGCGCTCGGGCAACCATTTCGCCCAGTCGCTTTGCGGCAGGCTGACATAGCCTTCGACCGCGCTGTCCTGCAACTGGCTCGCACGAATCCGCGTGCGCAGGCTCAGTGCAACGGGTTGTCCGTCGGGCAAGGTCAACCGCGCGTCGAGGCGCTGGCGATTGAGGCCGGTCTTGAGGTTGAGCCCGACATAGGTAAGGGTCAGCGGCGCCTGTTCCAGCGGCTGCAACGTCACCTGACTGTCGAGCACCGACAATTGCTGGACCATTTGCATGCGGCTGAACAGTTGCTCGGGATCCATGGGCTGATCCTTCTGCACCGGCAAGCCTTCGAGTGCCCATTGGCCGTCTTCACCCTCCTTGAGGCTGATCTTCAGACCATTGAGTTCAAGATGCGCGATACGCACTTCACGAGCCAGTAGACTGGCCCAAAGATCCGGCACGGCACGCACCCGATCCAGACGCAAGGCATTGGCGCCGTCGCCGACCATCACGTCGTGAGCCAGCAGGATCGGCGCGAAGCCGCTCCAGTTGCCTTCCAGCTCACCGATCTGCAACGGCATGCCCAAGGCCGCGCTGGCCTTGTCTTCAATGTCGGCGCGATATTCGGCCACCAGTGGCGTGAGTTCCCGGCCGAGGCTGACGTACAACGCCATCAACACCAGAACCAACGCGCACAGGCCCAGACCCCAGCGAGTCAGTGCAGCCAAAATGCGTGTCAGACGTTCCATGTCAGTTGGCTCCCATGGCAAAAATACTGCAAAAAGCTGAGGCCAGCCGTTTCAGGAAAAAGGTGACGCAGGGGATCAGAGCAGCACCACGTCATATTGTTCCTGGGAATACATGGTTTCCACCTGGAAGCGTATGGTGCGCCCGATAAACCCTTCAAGCTCGGCAACGTTACCGGACTCTTCATCGAGCAGCCGGTCGACGACTTTCTGGTTCGCCAATACGCGATAACCCTCGGCCTGATAGGCCCGGGCTTCACGCAGGATCTCGCGGAAAATCTCGTAGCAAATGGTTTCCGGCGTCTTCAGCTTGCCGCGCCCCTGACAACTGCTGCAAGGCTCGCACAGCACCTGCTCCAGGCTTTCGCGAGTCCGTTTGCGGGTCATCTGCACCAGACCCAGCTCGGTGATGCCGATGATGTTGGTCTTGGCGTGATCGCGCTCCAGCTGTTTTTCCAGGGTTCGCAGAACCTGACGCTGGTGCTCTTCATCTTCCATGTCGATGAAGTCGATGATGATGATCCCGCCCAGATTGCGCAGGCGCATCTGCCGGGCAATCGCGGTGGCGGCTTCGAGGTTGGTCTTGAAGATGGTTTCTTCGAGGTTGCGATGCCCGACGAACGCCCCGGTGTTGACGTCGATGGTAGTCATGGCTTCTGCCGGATCCACCACCAGATAACCGCCGGACTTCAGCGGCACCTTGCGTTCGAGGGCTTTCTGGATTTCGTCTTCGACGCCGTACAGGTCGAAAATCGGCCGTTCACCCGGGTAGTGTTCCAGACGATCGGCGATTTCGGGCATCAGTTCGGCGACGAACTGCGTGGTTTTCTGGAAGGTTTCCCGGGAGTCGATGCGGATCTTCTCGATTTTCGGGCTGACCAGATCACGCAATGTACGCAGGGCCAGACCGAGGTCTTCGTAGATCACACTGGGCGCGCCGATGGTCTTGATCTGTTCGTTGATCTGATCCCACAGGCGTCGCAGGTAGCGGATGTCCATCAGGATTTCATCGGCCCCGGCGCCTTCGGCGGCGGTGCGCAGAATGAAGCCGCCGGCCTCCTTGATGCCTTCTTTGGCCACGCAATCGCTGACCACCTGCTTGAGGCGTTCGCGCTCGGCTTCGTCTTCGATCTTCAGGGAAATGCCGACGTGGGCGGTGCGCGGCATGTACACCAGATAACGCGAAGGGATCGACAGCTGAGTGGTCAGCCGCGCCCCTTTGGAGCCGATCGGGTCCTTGGTGACTTGCACCACCAGGCTCTGGCCTTCATGCACCAGCGCGCTGATGCTTTCCACGGCCGGGCCTTCGCGCAGGGAAATTTCCGAAGCGTGGATGAATGCCGCACGGTCCAGGCCGATGTCGACGAAGGCCGCCTGCATGCCCGGCAGTACCCGCACGACCTTGCCTTTATAGATGTTGCCGACGATCCCGCGTTTTTGCGTGCGCTCGACGTGCACTTCTTGCAGCACACCGTTTTCGACCACCGCCACGCGCGATTCCATCGGCGTGATGTTGATCAGAATCTCTTCACTCATGGCAGGGTCTCGTTCAGGCATGTTCACGATAATGGCCGCATCTTGTTCCGTTCGACGCTTACTGCGCACTCAGGTTTTGCCAACAGGGTATGCCGAAATGGCCGAGCAGTTCTGCGCTTTCGCACACCGGCAAACCGACCACAGCTGAATAGCTGCCGTTGAGACCGGCGACAAACACCGCGCCCAGTCCCTGAATGCCGTAACCGCCGGCCTTGTCCCGAGGCTCGCCGCTGGCCCAGTAGGCGGCAGCTTCTTCGCGGCTGATCGCCCGGAACCGTACCAGACTGCGCACCACTTGCGACTCGCAGCGCTCACCGTCAAGCACGGCGATCGCAGTCAGCACTTCGTGCTCCTTGCCGGACAACATCATCAGCATGGCGCATGCGTCGGCTTCGTCCACCGGTTTGCCGAGAATTTTGCCGTCCAGCACCACAGCGGTATCGGCGCCCAACACGCAAAACGGTTTATCGCTGACGACAGAGCGCTGCCCGGCCTCGGCCTTGCCGCGCGCCAGGCGCTCGACATAGGCCGATGGGGATTCATTGGCGAAAGGGGTTTCATCGATATCCGCACTGATGGCGGTGAACGGAACGCCGATCTGCGTGAGCAATTCACGCCGACGCGGCGATCCGGAGGCGAGGTAAAGCGGCTTCATCCAAACATCTCCCTGTTGAGTGCCCTGCCTCATGGCACCGGTGGGGGCCCATGCCTGACCGAATCAGTTGATTTTGTAGCGCCGGCGCAATCCACGCAAAGCGAAGCTGACCCACGGCCAGAGCAAGGCGCTGACCAGTGCCGGCAAAACCAGCGCCAGGGTCGGCTGACGGTTGCCGGTCAGGGCGCTGAGCCACAATTGCACAAGCTGCGCGAGGCCGAAGATCACCAGGATCACCAGGCACTGCTGCCACATCGGGAACATCCGCAGGCGTTGCTGCAACGACAGCACCAGGAAGGTGATCAACGTCAGGATCAACGCGTTCTGTCCCAGCAGCGTGCCGTACAGCACGTCTTCAGCGAGCCCGAGGCAAAACGCGGTGACCATGCCGACCTTTTGCGGCAGGGCCAATGCCCAGAATGCCAGGAGCAGGGCCAGCCACAGCGGGCGCAGGATTTCCATGAATTGCGGCAATGGCGACACGCTGAGCAGCATGCCGATCAGAAACGTCAGCCAGACGATCCAGCCGTTTCGGGAGGCTTTGACACCGACCATTATTCTCGTCCCCCAGTGGTGGCCGGCGCAGTGACAGGCGGTTTGGCGGCCGGCCGTGCACTGGCTGGCTGAGTGGCCGGCGGCTTGCTGGCGGCCGGCGTCGCTGCGGGTGGTTTCGCTGGCGGTTTGCTCGCGGCGGGTTTGGCCGGCGTAGCTGCAGCAGGTGCAGCGGCGGGCGTGCCCGACGCAGCAGGAGCCTGAGCCGGCGTATTCACCGTTTTCGGCACCGTGGCCGGAATGATCGGGCCACCACCAAACGCATCAAGATTTTCCTGAGCCTGCGCGGCATCGTTCGCACGTTCTTCAGCCGTACGGTTGTCGCTGAACACCAGCAACAGGTAGCGGCTGCGGTTCAGCGCGGCGGTCGGCACGGCGCGGACAATGGCGAATGGCTGGCCGGAATCGTGGATCACTTCCTTGACCGTCGCCACCGGGTAACCAGCCGGGAAGCGCTGACCCAGGCCGGAGCTGACCAGCAGATCACCTTCCTTGACGTCGGCGGTGTCGGCCACATGGCGCAGCTCCAGACGCTCAGGGTTACCGGTGCCGCTGGCAATCGCCCGCAGACCGTTACGGTTCACCTGCACAGGAATACTGTGGGTCGAGTCGGTCAGCAGCAGGACACGGGAGGTATACGGCATCAATTCGACCACCTGCCCCATCAGGCCGCGCGCATCGAGCACCGGCTGACCGAGCACCACGCCGTCGCGCTCACCCTTATTGATGATGATGCGATGGGTGAAGGGATTGGGGTCCATGCCGATCAACTCGGCCACTTCGACCTTTTCATTGACCAGCGCAGAGGAATTGAGCAACTCGCGCAGACGGACGTTCTGCTCGGTGAGGGCGGCAAGTTTCTGCATGCGGCCCTGCAACAGCAGGTTCTCGGTCTTGAGTTTTTCGTTTTCGGCGACAAGCTCGGTGCGGCTGCCGAACTGACTGGCGACACCTTCCCACAGCCTGCCGGGCAGGTCAGTGATCCAGTAAGCGTCCATCAGCACCAGCGACATCTGGCTGCGGGCAGGCTTGAGCAGGCTGAAACGGGCATCGACCACCATCAGCGCGACCGACAGCACGGCCAGCACCAACAAGCGCACGCCCAGTGAGGGGCCCTTGGCGAAAAGCGGTTTAATAGGCCGCTCCTCCCAGGCAAATGTTCTGTTTATTCATACGGCATCAAACCGGCCTGGATGAAGACTGACAGAAGATAAACGCCAACAGGCAGCACTGCAAAGTGCTGCCTGCGCGCTCACCCACGTATTGCACCCGGCGACTTATTCGCTGGAGAGCAGGTCCATGGTGTGCTTGTCCATCATTTCCAGTGCACGGCCACCGCCGCGAGCCACGCAGGTCAGCGGATCTTCGGCAACGATCACCGGCAGACCGGTTTCCTGGGCCAGCAACTTGTCGAGGTCACGCAGCAGCGCGCCACCACCGGTCAGCACCAGGCCACGCTCGGCGATGTCGGAAGCCAGTTCCGGCGGCGATTGCTCCAGGGCGCTTTTCACGGCCTGAACGATGGTGGCCAGGGACTCTTGCAGAGCTTCCAGCACTTCGTTGGAGTTCAGGGTGAATGCGCGTGGAACGCCTTCGGCCAGGTTGCGACCGCGAACGTCGACTTCGCGAACTTCGCCGCCCGGATAGGCCGTGCCGATTTCCTGCTTGATGCGCTCTGCAGTCGACTCGCCGATCAGGCTGCCGTAGTTGCGGCGCACGTAGGTGATGATCGCTTCGTCGAAGCGGTCGCCGCCAACACGTACGGATTCGGCATAGACCACACCGTTCAGGGAGATCAGCGCGATTTCGGTGGTACCACCACCGATATCCACGACCATCGAGCCGCGAGCTTCTTCTACCGGCAGGCCGGCACCGATCGCAGCAGCCATCGGCTCTTCGATCAGGAACACTTCACGGGCACCGGCGCCAAGGGCCGATTCACGGATGGCGCGACGCTCAACCTGGGTGGACTTGCATGGAACGCAGATCAGCACACGTGGGCTGGGCTGCAGGAAGCTGTTTTCGTGAACCTTGTTGATAAAGTATTGCAGCATCTTTTCGCAGACGCTGAAGTCGGCGATCACGCCGTCCTTCATCGGACGAATGGCAGCAATGTTGCCCGGCGTACGGCCAAGCATGCGCTTCGCTTCGGTGCCGACAGCAACGACACTTTTCTGGTTACCGTGTGTCCGAATGGCCACAACCGATGGCTCATTCAGGACGATACCGCGCTCGCGCACGTAAATAAGGGTGTTGGCAGTGCCCAGGTCAATGGAAAGATCGCTGGAAAACATGCCACGCAGTTTCTTGAACATGGGAAAGGGACCCTAGGCAACGCGTGGGTAAAAAAGTGCGGCAAACTCTAACAACGACAGGGATTTTGGGCAAGGCGCCAATATGTTAAATTGGCCGCTTTTCTGTGCACCAAGCCCCACAATCGCGGCCTTATGACCGTAGAAGTGCGGTAGTGTTCCGACAATCTAACACACGGACGCCGTCCGTCCTGTTTTCCACTGGAGAAACCCGATGGCGCTAGAACGCTCCGACGTGGAAAAAATCGCTCATCTGGCCAGCCTTGGCCTGAATGACGCCGATCTTCCACACATCACTTCGGCCCTCAACAGCATTCTCGGGCTGGTCGACGAAATGCAGGCGGTCAATACCGACGGTATCGAGCCGCTGGCCCACCCGCTGGAAGCCAGTCAGCGCCTGCGCGCCGACGTCGTGACCGAAAGCAATAACCGCGAGGCTTATCAGTCCATCGCACCAGCGGTCGAAAACGGCCTGTATCTGGTTCCGAAAGTCATCGACTAAAGGGAAAGAGCCTGCAATGCATCAAATGACTCTGGCCGAGATCGCCCGCGGTCTCGCCGATAAAAAGTTTTCCTCCGAAGAGCTGACCAAGGTCCTGCTGGCGCGCATTTCCCAGCTCGATCCGCAGCTCAACAGCTTCATCAGCCTCACCGAAGAGCTGGCCCTCGAGCAGGCGAAAGCCGCCGACGTGCGCCGGGCCAACGGTGAGAGCGGCGCCCTGCTCGGCGCGCCGATCGCCCACAAAGACCTGTTCTGCACCCAGGGCATCCGCACCAGCTGCGGCTCGAAGATGCTCGACAACTTCAAGGCCCCGTACGACGCCACCGTGGTTTCGAAGCTGGCTGCCGCCGGCACCGTGACCCTGGGCAAGACCAACATGGACGAATTCGCCATGGGTTCGGCCAACGAGTCGAGCTGGTACGGCGCGGTGAAAAACCCGTGGAACCTGGAACACGTACCGGGCGGTTCGTCCGGTGGTTCGGCGGCGGCGGTTGCCGCTCGTCTGTTGCCGGCCGCTACGGCCACCGACACCGGCGGTTCGATCCGCCAGCCGGCCGCGTTCACCAACCTCACCGGCCTGAAACCGACCTACGGTCGTGTTTCGCGCTGGGGCATGATCGCTTACGCCTCCAGCCTCGATCAGGGCGGCCCATTGGCTCGCACAGCCGAAGACTGCGCGATTTTGTTGCAAGGTATGGCTGGCTTCGACCCGAACGACTCCACCAGCATCGATGAACCGGTGCCGGACTACGCCGCCGGTCTGAATGGCTCGCTGCAAGGCCTGCGCATCGGCGTGCCGAAGGAATACTTCGGTGCCGGTCTCGACCCGCGCATCGCCGACCTGATCCAGAACAGCATTAAAGAGCTGCAGAAGCTCGGTGCCGTGATCAAGGAAATCAGCCTGCCGAACATGCAGCACGCGATTCCTGCGTACTACGTGATCGCCCCGGCAGAAGCCTCTTCCAACCTGTCGCGTTTCGACGGCGTGCGCTTCGGCCATCGCTGCGAAGATCCGAAGAACCTGGAAGACCTGTACAAGCGCTCCCGTGGCGAAGGCTTCGGGCCTGAAGTGCAGCGCCGGATCATGGTCGGTGCCTACGCGCTGTCTGCCGGTTACTACGACGCCTACTACCTGAAAGCGCAGAAGATCCGTCGCCTGGTGAAGAACGACTTCATGGCTGCCTTTAATGAAGTCGACATCATCCTCGGCCCGACCACGCCGAACCCGGCCTGGAAACTCGGCGCCAAGAACAGCGACCCGGTCGCTGCCTACCTGGAAGACGTCTACACCATCACCGCCAACCTCGCGGGCCTGCCGGGCCTGTCGATGCCGGCCGGTTTCGTCGACGGTCTGCCGGTCGGCGTGCAACTGCTCGCTCCGTATTTCCAGGAAGGCCGTTTGCTCAATGTTGCGCACCAGTATCAGTTGAACACTGACTGGCACACTCGCACCCCAACCGGCTTCTGAGGAGACACACATGCAATGGGAAGTCGTGATCGGGCTGGAGATTCACACCCAGCTCACCACCCGGTCGAAAATCTTTTCCGGTAGTTCCACCCAGTTCGGTTCCGAGCCGAACACCCAGGCCAGCCTGATCGACCTGGGCATGCCCGGCGTGCTGCCGGTGCTCAACCAGGAAGCGGTGCGGATGGCGGTGATGTTCGGTCTGGCGATTGACGCCGAGATCGGTCAGCACAACGTGTTCGCCCGTAAAAACTATTTCTACCCTGACCTGCCGAAGGGCTACCAGATCAGCCAGATGGAATTGCCGATCGTCGGCAAGGGCCACCTGGACATCGCCCTGGAAGACGGCACGGTCAAACGCGTCGGCATCACCCGCGCGCACCTGGAAGAAGACGCCGGCAAGAGCCTGCACGAAGAATTCAGCGGCGCCACCGGCATCGACCTGAACCGTGCCGGCACGCCGCTGCTGGAAATCGTTTCCGAGCCTGACATGCGCAGCGCCAAGGAAGCCGTGGCCTACGTCAAGGCGATCCACGCGCTGGTGCGTTACCTGGGCATCTGCGACGGCAACATGGCCGAAGGCTCGCTGCGTTGCGACTGCAACGTGTCGGTGCGTCCGAAAGGCCAGGTCGAGTTCGGCACCCGCTGCGAGATCAAGAACGTCAACTCGTTCCGCTTCATCGAGAAGGCGATCAACTCCGAGATCCAGCGTCAGATCGACCTGATCGAAGACGGCGGCAAAGTGATCCAGCAGACGCGTCTGTACGATCCGAACAAGGACGAAACCCGTCCGATGCGCAGCAAGGAAGAAGCCAACGACTACCGTTACTTCCCCGATCCGGACCTGCTGCCGGTGGTCATCGAGGACTCGTTCCTCAATGACGTGCGCGCCACCCTGCCGGAACTGCCACCGCAGAAGCGCGAGCGCTTCCAGAGTGCCTTCGGTCTGTCGGCCTACGACGCCAACGTGCTGGCCACCAGCCGTGAGCAGGCGGACTACTTCGAGAAAGTCGCAAGCATTGGCGGCGACGCCAAACTGGCGGCGAACTGGGTGATGGTCGAGTTGGGCAGCCTGCTCAACAAACAGAACCTGGACATCGAGGATTCGCCGGTTTCCGCCGAGCAACTGGGCGGCATGCTGCAGCGCATCAAGGACAACACCATCTCCGGCAAGATCGCCAAGGTGGTGTTCGAAGCGATGGCCAACGGCGAAGGCAGCGCAGACGAGATCATCGAAAAGCGCGGCCTGAAGCAAGTCACCGACACCGGCGCGATTTCGGCGGTGCTGGACGAAATGCTCGCGGCCAACGCCGAGCAGGTCGAGCAATACCGTGCGGCAGACGAAGCCAAGCGCGGCAAGATGTTCGGCTTCTTCGTCGGTCAGGCCATGAAAGCCTCCAAGGGCAAGGCCAACCCGCAGCAAGTGAACGAACTGCTGAAAAGCAAGCTCGAAGGCTGACCACAATGGAGCCAGATTTCAAACCTGGCTCTGATCCCTGTGGGAGCGAGCTTGCTCGCGATAGCGCAATTTCAGACACAGCAAGAGTGACTGTCAGATCGCCATCGCGAGCAAGCTCGCTCCCACAATGGTTTCTGGAAACCTTTGAATGAAGCGTCTATTCATCAGCTGCGCCCTGCTTTCCCTGCTGGCCGGTTGCGCCAGCACCGATGTCATCGACCCGCACGGTTACGACCAGACCGGCGTCGCCTCCTATTACGGAGCCAAACACCACGGTAAACGCACCGCCAGCGGCGAAGCGTTCAACCAGAATTCCCTGACCGCCGCCCATCGCCAGTTGCCGTTCGGCACGCGGGTGAAGGTCACCAACCTGAAAAACGACAAATCCTGCGTGGTGCGTATCAACGACCGCGGGCCGCACACCCGTGGGCGCATCATCGATGTGTCACGGGAAGCCGCCGAACGCCTCGGCATGATTGGCAGTGGCACGGCGCGGGTTCGCGTGCAGGCCCTCGACGACTGATGGAGCGCCCGCCATTTTCGGATTGACCGATTTACCGCTGATCAACGTGATCGAACTGCTCTGCGGATTGTTCCTGCTGATCGCCGGTGCCGAACTGATGGTGCGCGCCGCCGTGCGCCTGGCCGCGCGCCTGCATGTACGGCCGCTGATCATCGGTCTGACCATCGTCGCCCTCGGCAGCAGCGCCCCGCAAATGGCGGTCAGCCTGCAAGCGACCCTGACGCACAACTCCGACATCGCGGTCGGCAGCGTGATCGGCAGCAGCATTTTCAACATCCTCGTGACCCTCGGCCTGTCGGCGCTGATCATCCCATTGCGCGTCTCACGGCAACTGGTGCGCCTGGACATCCCGCTGATGATCGGCGCCAGCCTGCTGGTGTTCGTGCTGGCCTGGAACGAAGAGATCGGCCGTTTCGACGGCATCCTGCTGCTGGCCGCACTGGGGCTGTATCTCGGTTTGCTGTTGCGCCAGTCACGCCACTCGGCCCGGCCACATTCCGATCATCCTCAGACTCAACCCGCCCCCTGGTTCACCAGCCTGCTGATGATCGTCGCCGGTCTCGCCATGCTGGTGTTCGCCGGACATTTGTTGCTGGGTGCCGCTGTCGCAGTAGCCACCGATCTCGGATTCTCCGAACGGGTGATCGGCCTGACCGTGGTCGCGGTCGGTACTTCGCTGCCGGAACTCGCCACTTCGTTGATCGCCGCATTGCGCGGTCAGCGGGACATTGCCGTGGGCAACGTGATCGGCGCCAACCTGTTCAACCTGCTCGGGGTCCTGGGCATCACGGCACTGATTGCACCGACGCCACTGTCGGTGTCGCCCAACGCGCTGGATTTCGACCTGCCGGTGATGCTCGGCGTCGCCACGCTATGCCTGCCGGTATTCTATTCCGGCTATCGCGTGACCCGGGCCGAAGGCTTGCTGCTGCTCGGCTTGTACCTGGCATACGGGCTGCACGTGGTTTCGTTCACCACCGGCATGCCGCTGGCCGGCAAGCTCGAACGGTTGATGCTGTTTTATGTCCTGCCGACGCTGCTGACGTTTCTGTTTTTCACGTCGGTGCGCGCCTGGCGCCGCCAACACCACAAGAGGGATGTGCCATGACCGAATCGAAGAAATCCGGGGTCGAAATCCGCCGCCAGGTAATGGGCGATGCATTCGTCGACCGCGCCCTGGGCAATGCCACCGAATTCACTCAACCGCTGCAGGACTTCGTCAACGAACATGCCTGGGGCGGTGTGTGGAATCGCGAAGGCCTGCCGCTGAAAACCCGCAGCCTGATCACCCTCGCCGCGCTGACCGCGTTGAAGTGCCCGCAGGAATTGAAGGGCCACGTGCGCGGCGCGTTGAACAATGGCTGCACGGTCGACGAGATCCGCGAGGCGCTGCTGCATTGCGCGGTGTATGCCGGAGTGCCGGCGGCGATCGATGCGTTTCGGGCAGCGCAGGAAGTGATCGACAGTTACCAGAAACCTGAGTAACAGCCAGCCTCAGATCCACCCGCCCCACTGCAACAGAAAGATCCCGACGTTGGTGGTCACCGCCGCCATCAACGTGGTCAACACGATGATCGCCGCCGCCAGTTCATGATTGCCCTGGGCCGCCCGGGCCATGACAAAACTGGCGGCCGCCGTCGGGCTGCCGAAGTACAGAAACAGAATCCCCAGCTCCGCCCCGCGAAAGCCCCATAGCCAGGCACCCAGCGTGGCGAACACCGGCAGGCCGATCATCTTCACCAGACTGGAACTGAGCGCCATGCTGCCGCTCTTGCGCAGCGCCGCCAGCGACAAAGTCCCACCAATGCAGATCAGCGCCAGTGGCAGTGTGGTTTGCGCCAGGTACTGGCCGGACGTCTCCAGCCAGCCCGGCAGACCGATCTTGAACCAGGCAAACGGCGCCGCCGCAATCACGCTGATGATCAGCGGATTGCTGAACACGCTTTTGCAGATGCTCCACGGATCGGACTTGATCACCGGACTGTAGACCGCCAGCACAATGGTCGACAGGGTGTTGTAGAAGAGGATCACCAGCGCCGCGAGAATCGCTCCGAGGGAAATCCCGTAGTCACCATACATGCTTGCCGCCAGCGCCAGACCGATCACCCCGTTGTTGCCGCGAAACGCGCCTTGCGTGTAGATGCCGCGATCCTCGCGCGGGCAGCGGAGAATCGCCCAGCCCCAGGCCAGGGCGAAACTGGCCAGGGTGGCGACGGCGAAGTAGATCAGCAGCGCCGGTTGCAGCGCGGCGTGCAGGTCGGCATGCAGGATGCCGAGAAACAGCAGCGCCGGCATGCTGACGTTGAACACCAGCGACGAGGCTGTGTGGATGAAGTTGTCGTTGATCCAGTCGATGCGCTTGAGCAACACCCCGAGAAACAGCATGGCAAACACCGGCGCGGTGATGTTCAGGGTTTCGAGGAAGATAGCCAGCATGCCGGAGAGCCTTGAAGGTGAGCGTCGTTAGGGGGCTAATGATAAGCCACAAGTTCTCCCGCGTCTGGTAGGCCGCTATCGCGAGCAAGCGCGCTCCCACACTGATCCTCAGTGCTTACACAATTTGTGTATCAATGGAGACTCCTGTGGGAGCGAGCTTGCTCGCGATGCAGGCGACTCAGTCTCAGGTGATAGGCGCCGGATTGAACAACGTAATGTCGTTATGCAGCTTGTGCTTCTCGGCCCACGTCTGCTGCTTGCCGCTCGCCACATCCAGATAGTAGTGGAATAACTCCCAACCCAATTCCTCGATGCTCGCACGACCGGTAGCAATCCGCCCGGCATCGATGTCGATCAGATCCGGCCAGCGCTGCGCCAGTTCGGTCCGGGTCGACACCTTCACCACCGGCGCCATGGCCAGGCCATAAGGCGTGCCGCGTCCGGTGGTGAACACATGCAGGTTCATCCCCGCCGCCAGTTGCAACGTACCGCAGACAAAATCACTCGCCGGCGTCGCACAGAAAATCAAACCTTTCTGCTTGAAGCGCTCCCCCGGACCCAGCACGCCGCTGATCGCGCTGCTGCCGGATTTGACGATCGAGCCCAAGGACTTCTCGACAATGTTCGACAACCCGCCCTTCTTGTTGCCCGGCGTGGTGTTGGCGCTGCGATCCGCCTCGCCCTTGGCCAGGTAACGGTCGTACCAGTCCATCTCGCGCACCAGTTCCTCGGCAACGGTTTTGCTCTGGGCCCGAGAGGTCAGCAGGTAAATCGCGTCGCGCACTTCGGTGACTTCGGAAAACATCACCGTCGCCCCTGCTCGCAGCAGCAAGTCCGAGGCATAACCCAGCGCCGGGTTGGCAGTGATCCCGGAAAACGCATCGCTGCCGCCGCACTGCATGCCGAGGATCAACTCGGACGCCGGCACGGTTTCCCGGCGGCGCTGGTCGAGTTTCTTCAGGCGAACTTCGGCCAGTTCCATGATCTGCTCGATCATCTCGGTGAAACCGTGACTGGAATCCTGCAAGCGATACAGCCACGGCTCGCTCAGATCCACCGACGCATCGTCCTCGTGCATCACCTGCCCGGCCTGCAACTTCTCGCAACCCAGACTGATCACCAGCGCCTCGCCACCGAGGTTCGGGTTGCGCGCCAGATTGCGCACGGTGCGGATCGGGATGTAGGCGTCGGTCGCCGTGATGGCCACGCCGCAACCGTAACTGTGGGTCAGCGCCACCACGTCATCGACGTGGGGGTACTTCGGCAACAGTTCATCCTTGATGCGTTTGACCGCGTGATCCAGCACCCCGGTGACGCACTGCACGGTGGTGGTGATCCCGAGGATGTTGCGCGTGCCGACGGTGCCGTCGGCATTGCGATAACCCTCGAATGTGAAGCCCTCCAGCGGCGCCTGGGCATCCGGCACTTCGGTGGACAGCGGCAGGCTGTCCAGCGGTGGCGCGGTCGGCATGCGCAGTTGATCTTCCTTGACCCAACTGCCACGGGGAATCGGCTGCAATGCATAGCCGATGATCTGGCCGTAGCGAATCACCGTGCCGCCCTCGGGGATGTCCACGAGGCTGACCTTGTGGCTTTGCGGCACAAAATCCACCGTCACCAGGCCATCGGCAAAGGCGGTGCCGGCCGGAACGCCTTGGTCATTGACCACGACCACTACGTTGTCCCGCTCGTGCAGGCGGATGTAGCGCGGCGAGTCGGAATGTTCAATCAACTGCATGGCGCCGCTCCTCAGGAATGCGCTTGAGACAATTTACCGGTGGCTTCGGAACCGCCATTGGTTGGCGGCTCTTTCAGTACCACACGTTTGATCGGGCCGACGATCACCAGATAGCTGAACACCGCCACCAGTGCGTTGGCACCGACGAACACCAGCGCCCACTTGAACGAACCGGTGGAGCTGATGATGTAGCCGATGACGATCGGCGTAGTGATCGAGGCAATGTTGCCGAAGGTGTTGAACAGCCCGCCACTGAGACCGGCGATCTGTTTCGGCGAAGTGTCGGAGACCACCGCCCAACCCAGTGCGCCCACGCCTTTACCGAAGAACGCCAGGGCCATGAAGCCGACCACCATCCACTCCACTTCAACATAGTTGCACGCGACGATGCTGCTGGAGACCAGCAGGCCGGCGATGATCGGCGCCTTGCGGGCGAAGGTCAGCGAGTGGCCCTTGCGCAGCAGATAATCGGAAATCACTCCGCCGAGGACACCGCCGATAAAACCGCAGATCGCCGGCAACGAGGCAATGAAACCGGCCTTGAGAATGGTCATGCCGCGCTCCTGCACCAGGTACACCGGGAACCAGGTCAGGAAGAAATAGGTGATGCCGTTGATGCAGTACTGGCCCAGATAAACGCCGAGCATCATGCGGTTGGTCAGCAACTGACGGATGTAGTCCCATTTCGGGCCGTCAGCCTTTTTGCCTTGTTTCTGATCCATGTCGACCATGCCGCCGTTGTCGGCGATGAACTTCACTTCCGCTTCGTTGGCCATCGGGTGCTGGCGCGGGCTGTGGATAACCTTCAGCCAGATCAGCGAGAACAGGATGCCGAACACGCCCATGACAATGAACACGTGTTCCCAGCCGAAGGCATAGACGATCCAGCCCATCAGCGGCGCGAACAGCACGGTGGCGAAGTACTGTGCCGAGTTGAAGATCGCCGAAGCCGTACCGCGTTCGGCGGTCGGGAACCAGGCCGCGACGATGCGTGCGTTGCCGGGGAAAGATGGCGCCTCGGCCAGCCCGACCAGGAAGCGCAGCATGAACAACGCGACGATGGCCGTGGACATGCCGAACTCACCGACGAAGCCTTGCAGCACGGTGAACAGCGACCAGGTGAAAATGCTCAGGGCATAGACTTTTTTCGAGCCGAAGCGATCGAGCAGCCAGCCGCCGGGGATTTGCCCGGCCACGTAGGCCCAACCGAATGCAGAGAAGATGTAGCCGAGGGTGACCGCGTCGATGCCGAGGTCTTTTTGCAAACTGGAACCGGCGATCGCGATGGTGGCGCGGTCGGCGTAGTTGATCGTGGTCACCAGGAACAGCATGAGCAGAATCAAATAGCGGACGTGAGTCGGCTTGGACGATTGCATGTAGATGTACTCCCACTGATTATTTTTATGCGGGTAAAACATTCTTTGGTCTTGTGCCGCGCAGGGCCTTGGCAATAACCCTGCGCGGGTGCAGCGACTTACGAACCGATGTAGGCGGTTTTCACCACGGTGTAGAACTCTTGCGCATAACGGCCTTGCTCACGTGAGCCATAGGATGAACCCTTACGGCCCCCGAACGGAACGTGGTAATCGACGCCGGCGGTCGGCAGGTTGACCATCACCATCCCGGCCTGGGAATGACGTTTGAAGTGGTTGGCGTACTTCAGCGACGTCGTGGCGATGCCCGCCGACAGACCGAATTCGGTGTCGTTGGCCATGGCCAGTGCGGCCTCGTAATCCGCCACGCGGACGATGTTGGCCACCGGGCCGAAGATCTCTTCGCGGCTGATACGCATCGACGCTTCGCTGTCGGCAAACAGGGTCGGCGCGAGGAAATAACCCTCGGTGTCGCAGGTCACCAGACCACCGCCGCTGACCACGCGAGCGCCTTCGGACTGGCCGATGTCGATGTATTTCAGGTCCTGCTCAAGCTGCGCTTGCGAGACTACCGGACCGATGTCGGTGCCGGCCTTCAGCGCGTGGCCGACCTTGATCGACTTCATGCGCTCGGCCATGGCTTCGACGAACTTGTCGTGAATGCCGGCGGTGACGATCAGTCGGCTCGACGCGGTGCAACGCTGGCCGGTGGAATAGAACGCGCTCTGCACCGACAGCTCGACCGCCTGCTTGAGGTCGGCGTCGTCGAGAATGATCTGCGGGTTCTTGCCGCCCATCTCCAGCTGAACCTTGGCCTGGCGCGACACGCAGTTGACCGCGATCTGACGCCCCACACCAACGGAGCCGGTGAAGCTGATACCGTCGACTTTCGGGCTGTTGACCAACGCTTCACCGACCACACGACCGCTGCCCATCACCAGGTTGAACACGCCGGCCGGGAAGCCTGCGCGGGAGATGATTTCGGCCAGTGCCCAGGCGCAACCCGGCACCAGATCCGCCGGCTTCAACACCACGCAGTTGCCGTAGGCCAGGGCCGGGGCGATTTTCCACGACGGGATGGCAATCGGGAAATTCCACGGGGTGATCAGGCCGACCACGCCGAGGGCTTCGCGGGTGACTTCAACGTTGACGCCCGGACGTACCGACGGCACGTAGTCGCCGGACAGACGCAGGCACTCGCCCGCGAAGAACTTGAAGATGTTGCCGGCGCGGGTCACTTCGCCGATGGCTTCCGGCAGGGTCTTGCCCTCCTCCCGGGCCAGCAGGGTGCCGAGTTCTTCGCGACGGGCGAGGATTTCGGTGCCGACCTTGTCCAGCGAATCGTGGCGAGCCTGAATGCCCGAAGTCGACCACGCCGGGAACGCGGCGCGTGCGGCGTCGATGGCGGCGTTGACCTGAGCCAGATCAGCCTTGGCGTAGTCGCCGATGGTGTCGCTCAGCTCGGACGGGTTGATGTTGACCGAGTAATCGTTGCCGGCGACCCATTCACCGTTGATGTAGTTGTCATAGCGCTTGGTCACGAATCATTCTCCTGACGCAAAAGGCCGCTGATTGCTCAGCGGCCTTATTTATAGGGTTGTGTTACTGCGCACCTTGCTTGTCGATCAGCGCGGCGAGCATTTCGTACTCTTCGCGGGTCAGGTCGGTCAGCGGCGCCCGCACCGGGCCTGCGTCATAGCCGGCGATCTTGGCGCCTGCCTTGACGATGCTCACGGCGTAACCGGCCTTGCGGTTGCGGATGTCCAGGTATGGCAGGAAGAAGTCGTCGATGATCTTGCCGACGGTGGCGTGATCTTCGCGGGCAATCGCGTGGTAGAAATCCATCGCGGTTTTCGGGATGAAGTTGAACACCGCCGAGGAGTAAACCGGCACGCCCAGCGCCTTGTAGGCAGCGGCATAGACCTCTGCAGTCGGCAGACCACCGAGGTAGCTGAAGCGATCGCCGAGACGACGACGGATCGACACCATCAGCTCGATATCGCCCAGACCATCCTTGTAGCCGATCAGGTTCGGGCAGCGCTCGGCCAGACGTTCCAGCAGCGGCGCGGTCAGGCGGCAGACGTTGCGGTTGTACACCACCACGCCGATGTTCACCGATTTGCAAACTGCTTCAACGTGGGCGGCGACGCCGTCCTGGCTGGCTTCGGTCAGGTAGTGCGGCAGCAGCAACAGGCCTTTGGCGCCCAGACGCTCGGCTTCCTGAGCGTATTCGATGGCCTGGCGGGTCGAACCGCCGACACCGGCGAGGATCGGCACGCTGCTGGCGCAGGTGTCGACGGCAGTCTTGATGATTTCCGAGTATTCGCTGGCGGCCAGGGAGAAGAACTCACCGGTGCCACCGGCGGCGAACAGGGCCGAAGCACCGTACGGGGCCAGCCATTCCAGGCGTTTGATGTAGCCCGCGCGGTTGAAATCGCCCTGGGCATTGAAATCGGTGACCGGGAACGACAGCAGGCCGGCGGAGAGGATGGACTTCAGTTCTTGTGGATTCATTATTCGAACACCCTGGTAGCAACGTTTTTTGTGAGTGGACCGTTCAGCCTTCGCTGAAGTTGTAGGTCATCGTACAACTTAAAAGATAACCGTCAACTGCATTTCATCGACGTCATCCACGTCCGAGTAGGACTCTGCTTATCTTGACGTAGGAAACATCTGGGCTAGCCTGACAAATACTGTTTATAAGTACAGTATGTTTTTTTATCCGAATGACATCTCAAGGAGCCGGAAATGTCAGACCCACAAAAACAAACAGCGCCGCGTATCGCGCGCTTCGAGGAGCTGTTCAGTGAAACGGGGATCGAAATCGAGGGCGAGCAGTCGCATATCGTGCTGCTGGCTACCGACTCGCACATCGAGCCCCCGCCTCCCGTCGCCAGCCCGCGTAAACCTGCGGCGGGCAAAGGGATCGGGCTGTATTACGAAATGCTTGAACACACCGCCATCGGCGACAGCGTCCTGTTGCGTCTGGACACAACGACACCGCCACGGCCGGCCGGCAAGATTCCCCTGCACCTGCCCAACGGATTGACGCTGACCTATGGGCAGATACTGGGATTGGGTGGCGATTTCTATGGGATCCCCGAACAACCGATCTGCGACGGCGCGACACCCGCCGAGCGTGTGCAGCGCTTTAGCGCTGCGTACAACTCTTTGGCAATTGCGCCTGCCGCCAAAGCCGAAGTCGGCAATATCCTGGAGGTGGCAAAGCAGGAAGCTGCCGCCGTTGAGCAAGCCATCAGCGAGGGTAAACCCGCCCATGAGGCCTACGACAAACTGGGTGATACGTTGTCCGAAGAGTGGAACAAAATCACCGGCGGTGGCAGTTTTGTATCCGCCCTTTTCCCGTTGGGACGTTATCTGAAACTGGCGGCCAACAATCCCGACCATTTTGGTGAATGGGCACAACGCGCCTACATCGCCGGACATGCAGCAGCGCTCAGGCAGGCGGTCCACGCCCACGAAAAGAAGGACAACGCAGCCCTCGAACAGGCCTACGCCATGAATGCCTTCGCCGATCATTTCCTCACTGACCTGTTCGCCTCCGGCCACCTGCGCGTACCGCGCCGCGAACTGGCAGCGGTGGTGACTCCCGGGGATCTGGGTTCACTGATCTCCCGCTTCATGCACGACGAAGACAACCGGTTCGGCCTCAAAGTCCGCAACGGTCTGGGCGAACATTGGCGCACCTATGGTGACAAACGCTATTTCGATCTCTTCCCCGAGGATGGGCAGCTCGCCAACCAGTCCCATGTCAAACAGGCAACCCAGGCGTCCGCCGACGAAGTGTTCGACGCCTTCCTCAGCGGCACCAGCCCCGATGAAACCGCTTTCGCGGCGCTGCAACAACTTCCGGACCTCGCTGATGTGCACAGACTGGAGAGCAATTTTGCGCCGCTGTTCCGCGTTCAGGGCGGCAAAGTGCTTCGACGCAAGGATGTGAACAACCTCAACGACACGGCCACCGTCGATGACTGGTGGGGCTGGAGCACCTATCTGCTGCTCAAGGACTATCAACCTGCCGGCAATACGGATTAAGGAGTGATTCGATGACCATCAAATTGAAACTGGAACTGGCTTCCGGCCAATCGCTGAAAGGCGCGCCGTTGCAATTACTGCTCGACGGTGTCGCCATCGCCCGCACTTCGGTGGATGCACAGGGTCTGGCCCTGTTCGAAGTCACCCCCGCCCCGGGCAAACTGACCGTCAGGGTCGATCGTTCGATTCTGCCCAAGAGCTGAAATGCCCGGACAAGATTGCCCCGGCGCGCCTCACCGATTCGCCGGGTAAAGTGCGACGACTGCCGCGAAGGATCGCGGCAGATCTTTCAAGGAGAACGAGCCATGACGTTTGCCGCTGCACACCTTCCGCAATTCCCCGATCACGCCAGCGACTCGATCATCCTGAGGCTGTCGAACCTGGATGACGACCTGATCGTCCGCGTACCCGACGGCCAGAACACCCCGCCGAACTGGGATGTGTACCCGATCCTCGGCGAGGATCCGGAAGAGCCTGAATGGCTGGGTTTGTCGGAGCCGACCGGCGTCTGGGATGACGCACTGGACGATATGGTCGGCCTGACGGGAATCGAACTGAGCATCCCGAGATTCGAGCTGGAAAAGTACCTGAACAGCACCGTCGAGCTGCGCTACAAGTTCGCTGATGAGGCCAGTCTGGAACCGTGTTCCGAACCGTTGAAACTGTACATCGAAGCCTGATCCCTCAGCCCTGAGCCTGCGCCTCTTCATGGGCCTGACGCAGCCGTTCGCGGCTGTTGGTCAGGTGCAGGCGCATGGCCGCGCGGGCGGCATCGGCATCCTGGCGGGCGATGGCCTCGTAGATTTCCTCGTGCTCGCGGCTCAGGCGATTCATGTAATGCTGCTGATCATCATGGGCCAGGCGCGCCGAATTCAGCCGCGTACGCGGAATGATGCTGGTGCCCAGGTGGGTCATGATGTCGGTGAAGTAGCGGTTGCCGGTGGACAGCGCGATTTGCAGATGGAACTGGAAATCCGACGCCACCGCATCGCTGGCATGGGCCACGCTTTCGTTCAGCGCATCGAGGGCGGCGCGCATCGCGGCCAGTTGTTCAGCGCTGCGACGCTGTGCGGCGAGGCCGGCGGATTCGACTTCAAGGCTGATACGGAATTCGAGAATTGCCAGCACATCACGCAAGGTGACCACGGTGGCCGGGTCGATCCGGAAACCGCTCGGGCTCGGCGTATCGAGCACGAAGGTGCCGATGCCGTGGCGGGTTTCGACCTGCCCCGCAGCCTGCAGCCGGGAAATCGCCTCGCGTACCACCGTGCGGCTGACGCCATGGGCTTCCATGATCGCCGACTCGGTGGGCAACTTGTCGCCACGCTTGAGCAGACCGTCGCGGATCTGCTCGGTCAGCACCGTCACCAGTTCCTGTGCCAGGCTGCGGCGCTTGCGAGGGAGGCGCGGGGTGTCGATCGGGGTTTCCATGGTCTGCGTTTGTCTCGAAAATTCGGTAAGAGGGGCATCATAGCCCAAGGGAGTTGTACGATCACCGTCCTCTATGGGAGCAGGCTCCCACAGAGGACGGTGCACATCAGGCCGTCACGGTCTGCTCGACCAGATGCCCGCTGTCGATCCGCACATGCCGTGGATGGAAGCGCTTGAGGCTGCTGCGATGGCCGACGCTGACGATGCTCAGGCCCGGCAGCTGATCGATCAGGGCCTGATACAGCGTGGCCTCGTCTTCTTCGTCCATCGCCGACGTCGCTTCGTCCATGTACAGCCAGTGCGGTGCGTAGAGCAGCGCACGGGCGAAGGCCAGTCGTTGTTGTTCACCCGGCGAGAGCATGCGTTGCCAGTGGTTGGCTTCGTCCAGACGTGCCACCAGATGCGGCAGACGGCAGGTTTCCAGCACTTGTGCATAACGTTCCGGCGCGTAGGTGTCGCCCGGTTGTGGATAACTCAAGGCGTCGCGCAGGGTGCCGATCGGCAGATACGGTTTCTGTGGCAGGAACAGATAACGGGCGGACGGCAAGCGGATACTGCCGTGACCCGACGGCCACAGATGCCCCATCGCCCGGAACAGCGTGGACTTGCCGCTGCCGGAGCGGCCACTGAGCATCACCCGGTCGCCCGGTTCTACGGTCATCGTGGCACTGGTCAGCAGATGACGGCCATCGGCCAGATCGAGCCCGAGGTTGTGTACCTTCAATTCGCTGCCCTGATTCTGCACGTCGATGGCCGGTGCACGCTCTTCGTTGCTGGTCATGGCCTGATGGAAGCTCAGCAGACGATCGCACGTGGCGCGCCAGGAAGCGAGGTTCTGGTAAGCACTGATGAACCAGCTGAAACTCTCCTGAACGTTGCCGAATGCCGAGCTGATCTGCATGAGTTCACCGAGCTCGATCTTGCCGGCGAGGTAACGCGGCGAGGCGACGATGAATGGGAAAATGATCGCGGCCTGGCTGTAACCGGCCGTGAAAAACGTCAGGCGCTTGGAGACTTTCATGATGTCCCAGAAGTTGTGCCAGACATTGCCGAAGCGGCCGCTCAAGCGACGATTCTCATTCGGTTCGCCGTTGTACAGAGCAATGCTTTCGGCATTTTCCCGAATCCGCACCATGGAAAAACGCAGGTCGGCTTCAAAGCGTTGTTGTTGGTTGTTCAGACCGATCAAACGACGACCGATCAAGTGCGTCAACCAACTGCCCACCACCGCGTAAACCAGCACGCACCAGAACATGTAGCCGGGAATGGTGATGCCATAGACTTCGATGCTGCCCGAGACGCCCCACAAAATAATCGAAAACGACACCAGGCTGACGATATTGCGCAGCAGCCCGATACCCAGCTCAAGGGTATTGGAGGTGAAATTGTTGAGGTCTTCGGAAATCCGCTGGTCCGGGTTATCGGTGTAACCACCCTGCTCCAGCTGGTAGTAATTCTTGTCGGCGAGCCAACGGGAAAAATGCTTTTCAGTAAGCCAGGCCCGCCAGCGGATCGTCAGCATCTGAGTCAGGTAGAGCCGATACACCGCACCGACAATCGCGACCGCAGCAATCGCGCAGAAGTACAGGATCAGATGCCAGAACGCCGCTTCATCTTTCTTTTGCAGCGCATTGTAGAAGTCCTTGTACCAAGTGTTGAACCACACCGAGATGCCCACGCTGAGCAGCGAGAGTGCAATCACGGCAATCAGCAACGTCCAGGCCTTGCCCTTCTCTTCGCTGCGCCAGTAAGGCGTGGTCATGGCCCACACCTTGCGAAAAAACTGCCCGCGCACAGCATCGTTGACCGCGGAATATTCAGCGTTCTGATTCATGGAAAAGGCTCGATAAAGAAAAGAACAGACACGCACCGATCATAGTTGATCGGTGCGCTTTATCGCGAGGGCTGGCGATGGCCGTTCAGCGCAGGTTCAGCGACGAACCGGGCGCTTCTGCAGCTTGCGCTGCAGGGTACGGCGGTGCATGCCCAGGGCACGGGCAGTGGCGGAGATGTTGCCTTCGTGCTCGGTCAGCACACGCTGGATGTGTTCCCACTGCAGACGATCCACCGACATCGGGTTTTCCGGCACCAGGCTGTCGAGGTCGGCGTGCTCGGACAGCAGCGCTGCCAGCACGTCATCGGCGTCCGCCGGTTTGCACAGGTAATTGCAGGCACCGCGCTTGATCGCTTCGACTGCCGTGGCGATGCTCGAGTAACCGGTGAGGATCACCACGCGCATTTCCGGGTCCAGTTCCAGCAGCTTGGGCAGCAGGACCAGACCGGAATCGCCGTCCATTTTCAGGTCCAGCGCGGCGTAGTCCGGCAGATCGGCCTGGGCGATAGTCAGGCCTTCCTCGGCGGAACCGGCGGTGCTGACGCGAAAACCACGGCGGGCCATGGCGCGGGCCATCACCCGGGTGAAGGTCGCGTCGTCATCGACCAGCAGCAAATGCGGCAGTTCTTCGCCTTCGACTTGGATTTCGTCACTCATGTTGCTCTCCTCGGGCGCCGTGGGGCAGGCGCAGCTCGGTGAGCGTGCCGCCTTCCTCATGACTATAGAGTTTCACTGAGCCGCCGGCGCGTGTCACGCTGGCCTTGCTCAAAAACAGGCCCAGGCCGAAGCCCTTGCCCTTGGTGGTAAAAAACGGTTTGCCGATCTGCTCGGCGATGGCCAGCGGCACACCGGCGCCGTGGTCGCGGATGCTGATGGTCAGGTCTTCGGCGGTCCAGTCCAGGGTCACCTGAAGATTTTCCGGGCAGGCGTCGGCGGCATTGTTCAGCAGATTCAGCAAGGCCTGAGTCAGATCCGGCGGCGGCGCCACACGCGGCAACGTGCCCTGGCCCAGGCGCTGGAATCGATAACTGGCCTCGGGACGCATCAGGTGCCAGCGGTTGAGCGCTTCGTCGAGCCACTCGGTGACGTCCTGCATCTCCACGGCCATCCGGCGATTGGCCTCGGCGGCGCGCACCAGTTGTTGCAGGGTCTCCTTGCAGAGCTTCACCTGATCCTTCAACACCTTCAGGTCTTCCTGAAGCATCGGGTCGTGATGATCCTGCTGCATTTCATTGAGCAACACGCTCATGGTCGCCAGCGGCGTGCCCAGTTCATGGGCGGCACCGGCGGCCTGAGTCGCCACGGCCAGCAATTGCTGGTCGCGCAGGCCTTCTTCACGGCGGATCGCACGCAATTCTTCCTGCCGGCGCAGCTCTTCGGCCATGCGCGCGGCGAAGAACGTAATCACCGCCGCTGCGAGTGCGAAACTCAGCCACATGCCGTAGATCTGCAGGTTCTCCCGGGCCACCGGCAGGGTTTCCAGCGGATAGAAATGCGTCAGCATCAGGGTGTACAGGGCCAGCGCAATGCCGGACAGCACCACCGAATAACGCCACGGCAGCGTCACCGCAGCGATGGTCAGCGGCACCAGATAATACGAAACGAACGGGTTGGTCGAACCACCGGAGAAATACAGCAAGGCGCTGTGGATAACCAGATCGCAGGCCAGTTGCAGCGCATATTCGAGCTCGGTGACCGGCCACGAAGTGCGCAGGCGCACGGCGGTGAACACACACAGCAGAATCGAACAGCCGAGGGTCATCACCAGTTGCACCCACGGCAACGGCAACAGCTCCAGCCAGTAGGCCAGGCCCACGGAACCGGCCTGCGCGGCCAGCACCAGGGTGCGGATGAAAGTCAGCCGCCAGAGATTCTGGCGAGTGGCGGAAGTCAGTTGTACGGGGGCGAGCATGAGCTCTCCTGATGAGCGCTCCAGGCGGATCGCACGGAGTATAACCAAGGCGCGGGCTTGAGAGGCGAAAGTGCGGCAAACGACCACATGGCGCAAAGTTTTTCTGCGGCTATAAGGGCCCCTTCGCGAGCAAGCTCGCTCCCACAGGGAACGCGTCCCAAATGTGGGAGCGAGCTTGCTCGCGATTGGCTGCGCAGCAGCCACCAGCCATCTGTATAGAAGTTGTAACTGGGCGAACCGGATCATAAAAGCTAGAGTCTGATGGTTTCACGCAGGCCCCCGAACCATCACCTGCGCCCTCATCAAGGAGCTTTCATGCACACATTTCGCCGCAGCGCCGCCCTTCTCGCCCTGACCGTCGGCAGCGTCGCCAGCCTTCCGGCCCTGGCCGCCGATGAGCTGCACTACAACCAGATTTCCCTGCGCGCCGAAGTCAGCCAGGAAGTGGCCCGCGACCTGATGATCGTGACCCTCTACACCGAAGAACAGAACACCGACCCGGCCAAACTCGCGGCCGACGTCAGCACCACCATGAACAAGGCCCTGACCCAGGCCAAGCAGGTCAAAGACATCACCCTGCGCCAGGGCAGCCGCAACAGCTACCCGATCTACGACACCAAGGGCCAGAAAATCACCGGCTGGCGCGAACGCGCCGAACTGCGCCTGGAAAGCACCGACTTCGCCGCCCTGTCCAAACTTACCGGCGAACTGCTGACCGACCTGAAAATGGGCGGCATGGACTTCGCCATCGCCGACCCGACCCGCAAGGCCAGCGAAGACAAACTGCTGAAAGAAGCCGTCACCGCCTTCAAGGCCCGCGCCCAGCTGGCCACCGACGCCCTGGGCGGCAAGGGTTACAAAATCGTCAACCTGAACCTCAACAGCAACGGCTACCCACAACCGTACATGCGCGCCCCGATGATGATGAAAGCCGCTGCCGGCATGGACGCTGCACCGGTCACGCCTGAAGTCGAAGCGGGCACCAGCCAGGTCAGCCTGACCGCCGACGGCTCGATCGAAGTGTTGATGCAATGATTGAAATGACGGCTGAATGAAAAACCGGCGATCAGTGAATGATCGCCGGTTTTTTTGTGCCCGGGATTTGCGTTGTCAGGATCGCGGATCAACCCGATCCAGCGCCCGGTTCACCGCCAGCTCGGCCAGCATGATGATCTGCTGGATGCCGAGCGCCGTACTGCGCTGCGAACCGCTGAGTTCATTGGCGAAATTGCTGGCGATGGTACTGGCCGACGCCAGGGATTCGCAGGCATTGGCCAGCAGGCTTTCGGTGTCGACGTTGGGCGTGACCATATACATCGTGCTCGGGCGCGGTCTGGAAGGGTTGGGGCAGAGGTAATAGTCGAGGGCGCGTTTGATGGCTTCGCGGTTGCGGGCGAGGTCTTCGGCGCGCATGGCTTCTTCGAGGGGCGTGGGTGTTTCGAGGGGTGGGTCGGGGACAACCTTGTTCATTGATTAACTCCTTGCTGACTTGAAGCCACCAAATGCCGTTCTCACGCGGCGAAGAGGTGGCAGCTATGTGCGGGGTGAGAAACCGGGCAAGGAGATTCCGGCCAGACCAAAGTCTGCCCGCACACGGCCGCCATAAATCAACTACAGGCAGCAGAAAGCTGGCGGCAATTATGGTCGGACTGACGTTTGAATAACACTCGCTTGCCTGGGTTCTCACACCCAATCACAGAGTTTTCTGCGACAACCAAAGACTAGGGATCGTGCTTCCGACGGACAACCTGAAAACATTGTGGGAAGGTTCGGAGAATCCCACACATCTTTAAACATTCGAAAATGGAACGCGGAGCGTCCCGGGCGGCATTCCCACGCGGAGCGCGGGAACGATCAAGCGGTCCGCAGTTGCTTTCCGCTTTCCGCTTTCCGCTTTCCGCTTTCCGCTTTCTGCTTTCCACCACTCAACACAATGAGCGTTAGCTCGAGTAACGCTTTTGACGTGCTGGCCCCTTCGGCAGGCTGAGTGGAGGGATTCATCCGGGGGTGGGAGCGCAGCGACCGTGCGGCGCAGCCGCATGCATCGAGAGGAGGTGCAGCGAAGCAAACCGTAGGCGATGCCCCCGGATGAATCCCGGAACGAAGGAACACCGAGCCACAGCGAGGTGCCGTACGCCGGGGCCCAAGACCTTTGCTTCCTTTGGGGCGTTTGCCAAAGGGAGTCGCTGTAAGAGCGAAACCGCCAGCGGCATCACCCGAAGAAACGGATATGCCAAAAAACCGCTGGATATACCGAGATAGACACCCCCCCTCAAAAAACGATATTTCCGAACACCCCCAAATCCCCGCTAACCTCAAGGAACAACCACCTCCAGACCCACGGGCCAGACATGCATAGATTCACCCTAAAACCACTCCTGATCACCCTGGCCCTGACCGCCATAACCCCAATCGCCAACGCCGCAACAAACCTGGTCTACTGCTCCGAAGCCAGCCCCGCAGGCTTCGACCCCAGCCAATACACCAGCGGCACCGACTTCGACGCCTCCGCCGAAACCGTCTTCAACCGCCTCACCCAATTCAAACGCGGCGGCACCGAAGTCGAACCCGGTCTGGCCACAAGCTGGGACGTAACCCCGGACGGCCTCCAGTACACCTTCCACCTGCGCCAGAACGTAAAATTCCACACCACGGATTACTTCACCCCCACCCGCACCTTCAACGCCGACGACGTCCTGTTCACCTTCCAGCGCCTGCTCGACCCGGACAACGCCTTCCGCAAGGCCTACCCCGCCGAGTCCCCGTACTTCACCGACATGGACCTGAACACCACGATCAAGTCCGTGGAAAAACTCGACGAAAACACCGTGCGCTTCAACCTGAACAACGTCGACGCCGCGTTCGTGCAAAACCTCGCCATGAGCTTCGCCTCGGTGCAATCGGCCGAATACGCCGCGCAGTTGCTGAAGGAAGGCAAGGCAGCAGACATCAACCAGAAACCGGTCGGCACCGGCCCGTTCGTGTTCAAGCGCTACCAGAAGGATTCGCAGATCCGCTACGCGGCGAACAAGGACTACTGGAAACCCGAAGATGTGAAAATCGACAACCTTGTGTTCTCGATCACCCCGGACGCCGCCGTCCGCCTGCAGAAGCTCAAGACCGGCGAATGCCAGGTCAGCGGCTACCCGCGCCCGGCCGATATCGACGTGATGGAAAAAGACCCGAACCTGCGCGTCTTGAAGCAGGCCGGTTTCAACCTAGGCTTCCTCGCCTACAACACCACCCATCCGCCGCTGGACCAATTAAAGGTGCGCCAGGCGCTGGACATGGCCATCGACAAACCGGCGATCATCAAGGCGGTTTATCAAAGTGCCGGGCAACTGGCGCAGAACGCCCTGCCGCCCGCGCAATGGTCCTATGACCCGAATATCAAGGACGCACCGTACGACCCCGTAAAAGCCAGGGCGCTACTCAAGGAAGCCGGGGTTGCACCGGGTACAACCATTAATCTCTGGGCGATGACCGTGCAGCGCGCGTCCAACCCGAATGCGCGGATGTCGGCACAGATGATCCAGCAGGATTGGGAGAAGATCGGCATCAAGGCCAACATCGTCAGCTATGAATGGGGCGAGTACATCAAGCGCGCCAAGAATGGCGAACACGACGCGATGATCTACGGCTGGACCGGTGACAACGGTGACCCGGACAACTGGCTGGGCGTGCTTTACAGCTGCGCGGCGGTGAAAGGCAGCAACTACGCCAAGTGGTGCGATCCGGCCTACGACAAGCTGGTGCAGCAGGCCAAGGTGTCCACGGATAAATCGCAACGGGTAAAACTGTATCAACAGGCGCAACTGATCCTTAAACAGCAGGTGCCGATCACGCCGATCGCCAACTCCACGGTGTTCCAGCCGCTGAGCAAGGAAGTCACCGACTTCAAGATCAGCCCGTTCGGTCTAACCCCGTTCTATGGCGTGGGTATAAATAAGTAACACCCGGCCCCAAGGCGGCGCGCAAATCGTGACCAATGCACCGTTTTGGGGCTTCATTTGCACCGTAAAAACCGACCGCAAACGGTCAAATGCGTCAGAAGTTATACAGATGCGACATTAAGGTACGTTCGTGCCACCGTTTGATGCCGCCGGGCGCTCTGGATCTTGCATTGGGTATGGGCCCTGCATAAGTATCCGCAGGCACGACTCACGAGGTCGTACCTCACTATTAAAAAATGACAACAAATCATGAGGCCAACATGCTTAAACACGCGGTCATTCCGTTTTTAGTCGGCGCAGGCTTGTTAGCCTCCGCACCTTTCGCTTCCGCTGCGACTAACCTGGTGTTCTGCTCCGAAGGCAGCCCGGCCGGTTTCGACCCAGGCCAATACACCACCGGAACCGACTTCGACGCCTCAGCCGAAACCATGTTCAACCGTCTGACCCAGTTCGAGCGTGGCGGCACCGCCGTTGTTCCTGGGCTGGCGACCAGCTGGGACATTTCCCCGGACGGCCTGACCTACACCTTCCACCTGCGTGAAGGCGTGAAGTTCCACACCACCCCGTATTTCAAGCCGACTCGTGAGTTCAACGCCGACGACGTGCTGTTCACCTTCAATCGCATGATTAACAAGGATGACCCGTTCCGTAAGGCGTACCCGACCGAATTCCCGTACTTCACCGACATGGGGATGGATACCAACATCACCAAGATCGATAAAGTCGACGACCACACCGTCAAGTTCACTCTGAAAGAAGTCGACGCCGCGTTCATCCAGAACATGGCCATGAGCTTTGCGTCGGTTCAGTCCGCCGAGTACGCAGCGCAGCTGCTGAAGGAAGGCAAGGCTGCCGACATCAACCAGAAGCCGATCGGTACTGGTCCGTTCGTGTTCAAGAGCTACCAGAAAGACTCCAACATCCGTTACACCGGCAACAAGGACTACTGGAAGCCTGAAGACGTGAAGATCGACAACCTGATCTTCGCCATCACCACCGACCCGTCGGTACGTATCCAGAAGCTGAAGAAGAACGAGTGCCAGGTCACGCTGTTCCCGCGTCCGGCCGACCTCGCCGCACTGAAAGCCGATCCTGCGTTGAAGATGCCTGACCAGGCCGGCTTCAACCTGGGCTACATCGCCTACAACGTGATGGACAAGGTCAAGGGCAGCAACGAAGCCAACCCGCTGGCCGACCTGCGTGTTCGCCAGGCGCTGGACATGGCTGTGAACAAGCCACAGATCATCGACTCGGTTTACCAGGGCGCAGGCCAGCTGGCCGTCAACGCCATGCCGCCGACCCAGTGGTCCTACGACACCACCATCAAGGACGCCAAGTACGATCCTGAGAAAGCCAAGCAGCTGCTCAAGGAAGCCGGCGTCAAGGAAGGTACCGAGATCGTCCTGTGGGCGATGCCGGTTCAGCGTCCGTACAACCCGAACGCCAAACTGATGGCCGAAATGCTCCAGTCCGACTGGAAGAAGATCGGTCTGAACGTGAAGATCACCAGCTACGAGTGGGGCGAGTACATCAAGCGTTCCAAAGGTGGCGAGAACCAGGCCATGATCATTGGCTGGAGCGGTGACAATGGTGACCCGGACAACTGGCTCAACGTGCTGTTTGGTTGCGACTCGCTGAGCGGCAACAACTTCTCAAAATGGTGCGACAAGAAATTCGACGGCCTCGTGAAAGAAGCCAAGCGCACCACTGACCAGGCCAAGCGCACCGAACTCTACAAAGAGGCGCAACACGTCCTCAAAGACGCAGTCCCTATGACACCTATCGCTCACTCGACGGTGTATCAACCCATGCGCGCCAACGTGCAGGACTTCAAGATCAGCCCGTTCGGCTTGAACTCCTTCTACGGCGTCAGCATCAAGTAAAAAAGCCGGCGGCGACGTTTTCAGCGTCGTCGCCGTTTTTTCTGCCGAATAGTTAGGAAATTGCCTACATCCATTTCCACTTGGTCTGACCAAGCTGGTTTCGGACGTGTCGCCTTTTCCTACGAGTCTTTAGGACTCAGCGCATTTACTGCCAGACCTGCGGTCCCTACCGTCGGGTTCTGACCAGTGACTGCGTGGGCTATCGGTTTGCTGTGGGTTTGAGCTCAATGCGGCCACAACTTCCCTGGAAGGGATCGCGGCGCATTGAAAAACACTGAGACAAGAGGGAGCGTCATGCGCCACACCTTGGTTTTTTCCGCATTGTTGGGCGCCGGCCTGTTGGCCGCCACGTCCGCGAGTTTTGCCGCCAGCGACAGTCTGGTGTTCTGCTCCGAAGGCAGCCCGGCCGGTTTCGATACCGCGCAATACACGACCGCGACCGATAACGACGCCGCCGAACCGCTGTACAACCGTCTGGCCGAGTTCGAAAAAGGCGCGACCAATGTCGTACCGGGCCTGGCAACGAGCTGGGATATTTCCGAGGATGGCCTCAAGTACACCTTTCACCTGCGTGAAGGGGTGAAATTTCATACAACGGCGTACTTCAAACCTACCCGCGATTTCAACGCCGACGACGTGCTGTTCACGTTTAACCGCATGCTCGATCCGCAACAGCCCTTCCGTAAGGCTTATCCGACCGAGTTCCCGTATTTCAACGGGATGAGCCTCAACAAGAACATCGCCAAGGTCGAGAAGACCGGGCCGTTGACCGTGGAGTTCACGCTCAACAGCGTCGACGCCGCGTTCATCCAGAACATCGCCATGAGCTTCGCCGCCATTCTGTCCGCCGAATACGCCGACAAGCTGCTGGCCGAAGGCAAACCGAGCGATATCAACCAGAAGCCGATCGGCACTGGTCCGTTCGTGTTCAAGAGCTATCAGAAAGACTCGAACATCCGCTACACCGGCAACCCGCATTACTGGGATCAGAGCCGCGTGAAGCTGAAGAACCTGATTTTCGCGATCAATACCGACGCATCGGTTCGCGTGCAGAAGCTCAAGGCCGGCGAATGCCAGGTCACTCTGCATCCACGCCCGGCGGATGTGCCGGCACTGAAGAACGACCCGAAACTGCAACTGATCGAAAAGCCGGGCTTCAACCTTGGCTACATTGCCTACAACGTGCGCCACAAACCGTTCGACCAGCTCGAAGTGCGTCAGGCGCTGGACATGGCGGTGAATAAACAGGGGATTCTCAACGCTGTTTATCAGGGTGCCGGTCAACTGGCGGTCAACGCCATGCCGCCGACCCAATGGTCCTACGACACAACGATCAAGGACGCCGCCTACAACCCGGAAAAAGCCAAGGAACTGCTCAAGGCTGCCGGCGTCAAGGAAGGCACCGAGATCACCCTGTGGGCCATGCCGGTGCAGCGCCCGTACAACCCGAACGCCAAGCTGATGGCCGAAATGCTCCAGGCTGACTGGGCCAAGATCGGTTTGAAAGTGAAGATCGTCAGCTATGAATGGGGCGAGTACATCAAGCGCACCAAGAATGGCGAACACGACGTCAGCCTGATCGGCTGGACCGGCGACAACGGGGACCCGGACAACTGGCTCGGCACGCTGTACAGCTGCGACGCCATTGGCGGCAACAACTATTCCATGTGGTGCGACCCGGCTTACGACAAGCTGATCAAGGAGGCCAAGGTCGTCACCGACCGCGACCAGCGCACCGTGCTCTACAAACAGGCCCAGCAATTGCTCAAGCAGCAAGTGCCGATCACGCCTGTCGCCCACTCGACGGTCAACCAGCCGCTGAGCGCCAGGGTTGAAGGGTTCAAGGTCAGTCCCTTCGGCCGCAACGTGTTTTCGGGTGTCAGCATCGATTAAACCCATAACCGATTAGCCGCAATGCTGAGGAGGCTGTCTACCTCCTCACGCAAGCGCTTTGCCGAAATTTGCCGATCAGGCCTTTTGCAAACGTTTGCGATGTGTGAATGAGTTCTAAAACCAAAAACCGGCCCAACAAAAAAAGCCGGCATAAAAAGAAAGTAAAGGAGCTTCACCCATGAAACTGAGCAGCACCGCGATACTGGCCTTGGCCATCAGCAGCATCACCGCCACGGCGTTTGCCGAGGAGCAGAGCCAGGCGTTCACCCCGGTGACCGTCAACGAGAAAAGCGCCCAGGCTGACGCCACCGGCTTCCTCGAAGGCTCCAAAGTCAGCGGCACGACCCGTAACTGGTACGCCAACGAGCAACTGAAGCGCGGCGGCAAGTTCACTTACCGCAAGGACGGCGTTGCCACCCCGACCGATCGTCGTATCAACTGGGTACAGGGCACCATCGTCAACTTCACCTCCGGCTTCACTCAGGGCACCGTGGGTGTCAGCACTGAAGTAGCCGCTTACAACGCCGTGGCCCTGGAGCGTGACCGCAAGGCCCTGGCCTCCAACAACGGTGGTGCACCGGGTTCGCGTCCAGGCGCGGGCAACAACCGTACCCTGACCAAGGAAGGCGGTGACGCTGAAGGTCAGTGGAGCAAACTGGGCCTGGCCAACGTCAAGTTCCGCGTTTCCAACACCACCCTGACCGCCGGTCGCCAGAACTTCAGCACGCCAATCGTCGACACCATCGGCAACCGTGCGCTGCCTTCGAGCTTTGAAGGTGTGAGCCTGCACAGCGAAGAGCTGAACAACCTGTCGTTCGACGCCGGCAGCTTCGACCGCGTATCGCCGCGTACCGAAGAGAGCCTGTCGAAATTCCGCACCGAGTACAGCGCCAACGGCGCCGAAACCGATCGCGTGAGCATCGTCGGCCTGAACTACCAGCCGCTGCAGAGCCTGAAGACCAGCCTGTACGCCTCCAAGGCTGAAGACTTCTGGAACCAGTACTACTTCGGCGCCACCCACGAACTGGGCGACAGCAACGTCGTGAGCCTGACCACCGGCCTGAACTACTACAAGACCGTCGATACCGGCAAGAAAGAGATGGGCAACATCGACAACGACACCTACTCGCTGTCGTTCGGCCTGACTCACCAGGCCCACAGCCTGACCTTCTCGTACCAGGCGATCAACGGTGACGAGTACTTCGACTACCTGCACGAAACCAACGGCATCTACCTGGCCAACTCCCTGCTGTCCGACTTCAACGGCCCGAACGAGAAATCCTTCCAGGTCGCCTACGGTCTGAACATGGCCGAATACGGCGTGCCAGGCCTGAAGTTCAACATCTACCAGGCCCGCGGCTGGGGCATCGACGGTACTCACTACACCGGCACTGCGTATGACGTACGCAGCATGGACGGCGAGCACCACTACGAATACGGCATCGGTGCCACTTACGCGGTACAGAGCGGCCCACTCAAGGCGACCACCGTGCGTGCCACCTACACTGCTCACCGCGCCAGCGAAAACCAGGCTGACGGCAGCATCAACGAGTTCCGTCTCGTGACCACCGTACCGTTCAACATTCTGTAAAAACGCGTGCCGACGGCTGACTCAGTGACGAGTCGGCCGTTCGGCTTTTTGTCTTCAACCGATTGCAGAGGGTTATCGATGAAAATGCTTCCCCTACGTGCGGCCGTCGCTGCCGCCCTGTTGAGCGCCGCCATCGGCGTCTCGGCCAAACCCTTGGTGGTCTGCACCGAAGCCAGTCCGGAAGGCTTCGATATGGTCCAGTACACGACTGCAGTCACTGCCGACGCGGTGGCCGAAACCATCTTCAACCGCCTGGCCGACTTCAAGCCCGGCACCACTGATGTGATCCCGGCGCTCGCCGAGTCCTGGGACATCAGCGACGACGGCCTGACCTACACGTTCCACCTGCGCAAAGGCGTCAAGTTTCACACCACCGAATATTTCAAGCCGACCCGCGACCTGAACGCCGACGACGTGGTCTGGAGCTTCCAGCGTCAGCTGGACCCGAATCACCCGTGGCACAAGCTGTCGAGCGTGGGCTTCCCGTACTTTGAAAGCATGGGCTTCAAGGAACTGCTCAAGAGCGTCGAGAAAGTCGACGACAACACCGTCAAGTTCACCTTGACCCGCCGCGAGGCGCCGTTCCTGGCCGACATCGCCATGGCGTTCTCCTCGATCTACCCGGCCGAATACGCCGACCAGTTGCTCAAGTCCGGCAAGACCGGCGACCTGAACAACAAGCCGGTCGGCACTGGCCCGTTCGTCTTCCAGCGCTACAACAAGGACGCCCAGGTTCGCTTCAAGGCCAACCCGGACTACTTCCGTGGCAAGCCGCCGGCCGATGCGTTGATCCTGGCCATCGCCACCGACAACAACGTGCGCCTGCAGAAGCTCAAGGCCAACGAGTGCCAGATCGCGCTGTATCCGAAGCCCGATGACATCCCGAGCATCAAGAAAGACGACAAGCTGAAAGTCGATGAAATGGACGCGATGACCGTTTCCTACATCGCCATGAACACCCAGCACAAATACATCAGCGACGTGCGGGTGCGTAAAGCGATCGACATCGCCTTCGACAAGGAAGCCTATGTCAACGCGCTGTTCGGCAAGGGCAACGCGACCGTGGCGGTCAACCCGTACCCGCCGACCCTGCTGGGCTACAACCACGAGCTGAAAAACCCGCCACGTGACCTCGATGCAGCGCGCAAACTGCTCAAGGAAGCCGGCGTGCCGGAAGGCACCGTGTTTACCCTGTTTACCCGCAACGGCGGCGGCCCGACCAACCCCAACCCGATGCTCGGCGCGCAAATGATGCAGGCTGACCTGGCGAAAGTCGGGATCAAGATCGACATCCGCGTGATGGAATGGGGCGAAATGCTCAAGCGCGCCAAGGCCGGCGAACACGATATGGTGTCGGCCGGATGGGCGGGCGACAACGGCGACCCGGATAACTTCCTGACGCCTATGCTCAGTTGCGAGGCCGCCAAGAACGGCGAAAACTACGCTCGCTGGTGCAACGAGAAATTCCAGACCCTGCTCGACGAAGCACGGGCTAAAGTAGATCCGGCCGAACGCGCCAAACTGTACGAAGAAGCCCAGGCCATCTTCAATCAGGACCAACCGTGGATCAGCATGGCCCACACCCGGATGTTCACCGCAATGCGCAACAACGTAGAGGGTTATCACATCAGCCCTCTCACAACCAATAACTTCGCCACCACCCAGGTGAAGTAGATAAGAAACTCCCGGCCTCCCTGACCCCAGGGTCGCCGGGCACGCCTAACCGGCTGATGAGGTACCACACAAGATGTTTAGTTTTATTGCCCGCCGACTGGGGTTGTTGATCCCCACGTTTTTCGGCATCACCTTGCTGACTTTCGCGTTGATTCGCATGATTCCCGGCGACCCCGTGGAAGTGATGATGGGCGAACGTCGGGTCGACCCCGAAATGCACGCTCAGGCAATGGAACGCCTCGGTCTGAACAAACCGCTGTACGCCCAGTACCTGGACTACATCGGCAAACTGGCCCACGGCGATCTCGGCGAATCCCTGCGCACCCGTGAGAGCGTATGGACCGAGTTCACCTCCCTCTTCCCGGCGACCCTGGAACTGTCCATGGCCGCCCTGTTGTTCGCCGGCATCCTGGGCCTTCTGGCCGGGGTGATCGCGGCCCTCAAGCGAGGATCCCTGTTCGACCACGGGGTGATGGGCATCTCCCTGGCGGGGTATTCGATGCCGATTTTCTGGTGGGGCCTGATCCTCATCATGTTCTTCTCCGTGAGCCTGGGCTGGACCCCGGTTTCCGGGCGGATCGACCTGCTCTATGACATCGAGCCACGCACCGGTTTCATGCTGATCGACACCCTGCTGGCCAATGACACCGGCGCTTTCCTGGATGCGCTGCATCACCTGATCCTGCCGGCCATCGTCCTCGGCACCATTCCGCTGGCGGTGATCGCGCGGATGACCCGTTCGTCGATGCTCGAAGTGCTGCGTGAAGACTACATCCGTACCGCCAAGGCCAAAGGCCTGTCGCCGTCGCGCGTGGTGTTCGTGCACGGTCTGCGCAACGCGCTGATCCCGGTGCTGACCGTGGTCGGCCTGCAAGTCGGCACCCTGCTGGCCGGTGCAGTACTGACCGAGACCATCTTCTCGTGGCCCGGCATCGGCAAATGGCTGATCGAAGCCATCGGCGCCCGGGACTATCCGGTCGTGCAGAACGGCATTCTGTTGATCGCCTGCCTGGTGATCCTGGTCAACTTCGTGGTGGACATCCTCTACGGCTTTGCCAACCCACGCATCCGTCATCAGCGCTGAGGTCAATACCCATGAGCACTCCAACATCCTCAGTAGTCACCGCTGCACCTGGCGCGGATCAAAGTCTGCTGTACCCGTCGCCGTACAAAGAATTCTGGCAAGCCTTCGCGAAAAACAAGGGCGCCGTTGCCGGCCTGCTGTTCATGCTGCTGGTGATTTTCTGCGCGATCTTCGCGCCGTGGGTCGCCCCGCATAACCCGAGCGAGCAATACCGTGACTTCCTGCTGACGCCACCGGCGTGGCTCGAAGGCGGGCAGATGCAATTCCTGCTCGGCACCGATGAACTGGGTCGCGACCTGCTGTCGCGTCTGATCCAGGGTTCGCGCCTGTCGCTGCTGATCGGTCTGTCGTCGGTGGTGATGTCGCTGATTCCGGGGATCCTGCTGGGTCTGTTCGCCGGTTTCTTCCCGAAAGTGGTCGGCCCGACCATCATGCGTCTGATGGACATCATGCTGGCCCTGCCGTCGCTGCTGCTGGCCGTGGCGATCGTCGCCATCCTCGGCCCTGGCCTGATCAACACCGTGATTGCGATTGCCGTGGTTTCGCTGCCGTCCTACGTGCGTCTGACCCGTGCAGCGGTGATGGGCGAACTGAACCGCGACTACGTGACCGCTGCGCGCCTGGCCGGTGCCGGCCTGCCGCGCCTGATGTTCATCACCGTGCTGCCGAACTGCATGGCACCGCTGATCGTCCAGGCGACCCTGAGCTTCTCTTCGGCGATCCTCGATGCCGCCGCCCTGGGCTTCCTCGGCCTCGGCGTCCAGCCGCCAACCCCTGAGTGGGGCACCATGCTGGCCTCGGCCCGCGACTACATCGAACGTGCCTGGTGGGTCGTGAGTCTGCCTGGTCTGACCATTTTGCTCAGCGTGCTGGCAATCAACTTGATGGGCGACGGCCTGCGCGATGCGCTGGACCCGAAACTCAAGAACGCCGCCTGAGGAGATTCCCATGTCACTGCTAGAAATCAAGAATCTCAACGTTCGCTTCGGCGACAAGAACGCCACTCCGGTGGTCGACGGCCTCGATCTCAAGGTCGACAAGGGCGAAGTGCTGGCCATCGTCGGCGAATCGGGTTCCGGCAAGTCCGTGACCATGATGGCGCTGATGGGCCTGATCGAGCACCCGGGGATCGTCACCGCCGACTCTCTGAGCTTCGACGGCAAGGACATGCTCAAACTGAGCAATCGCCAGCGTCGGCAGATCGTCGGTAAAGACCTGTCCATGGTGTTCCAGGACCCGATGACCGCGCTGAACCCGAGCTACACCGTCGGTTTCCAGATCGAGGAAGTGCTGCGCCTGCACCTGAAAATGTCCGGCAAGGCCGCCCGCAAACGCGCCATCGAACTGCTGGAAAAGGTTGAAATCCCCGGCGCTTCAAGCCGCATGGACGCCTATCCGCACCAACTGTCCGGCGGCATGAGTCAGCGTGTGGCGATTGCCATGGCGATTGCCGGCGAGCCGAAACTGCTGATCGCCGACGAGCCGACCACCGCACTCGACGTAACGATCCAGGCGCAGATCATGGACCTGCTGCTGGCGTTGCAGAAAGAGCAGAACATGGGCCTGGTGCTGATCACCCACGACCTCGCCGTGGTGGCCGAAACCGCCCAGCGCGTCTGTGTGATGTACGCAGGTCAAGCCGTTGAAGTCGGTCAGGTGCCGCAACTGTTCGACATCCCGGCCCACCCCTACAGCGAAGCGCTGCTCAAGGCGATTCCGGAACACAGCCAGGGTGCCGAGCGTCTGGCGACCCTGCCGGGCATCGTTCCCGGCCGTTACGACCGTCCGCAAGGCTGCCTGCTGTCGCCGCGCTGCCCGTACGTGCAGGACAGCTGCCGCGCGCAGCGTCCGACCCTTGATCCGAAAAGCCACAGCCTCGCCCGCTGCTTCTACCCGTTGAACCAGGAGGTGGCGTAATGGCCGTCGTACTTACCGCCCGCGACCTGACCCGTCACTACGAAGTCTCCCGTGGCCTGTTCAAGGGCCATGCGACCGTACGCGCCCTCAACGGTGTGTCGTTCGAGCTGGAGGCCGGCAAGACCCTCGCCGTCGTGGGCGAATCGGGCTGCGGCAAATCCACCCTGGCCCGTGCCCTGACCCTGATCGAGGAGCCGTCGTCCGGTTCCCTGAAAATCGCCGGACAAGAAGTGGCCGGCGCCGACAAGGCCCAGCGCAAGCAACTGCGCAAAGACGTGCAGATGGTGTTCCAGAGCCCGTACGCGTCGTTGAACCCTCGGCAGAAGATCGGTGATCAACTGGCCGAGCCGCTGCTGATCAACACCAACCTGTCGGCCGCCGAACGTCGCGAACGCGTCCAGGCGATGATGAAGCAGGTCGGTTTGCGTCCCGAGCACTACCAGCGTTATCCGCACATGTTCTCCGGCGGCCAGCGTCAGCGTATTGCGCTGGCCCGGGCGATGATGCTGCAACCGAAAGTGCTGGTGGCGGACGAACCGACTTCGGCACTGGACGTGTCGATCCAGGCGCAGGTGCTGAACCTGTTCATGGACATGCAGCAGGAGTTCAACACCGGTTACGTGTTCATCTCGCACAACCTGGCGGTGGTGCAGCACGTGGCCGATGAAGTGATGGTGATGTACCTCGGGCGCCCGGTGGAAATCGGTCCGAAGCACGACATCTATGCCCGTCCGCTGCACCCGTACACTCAGGCGCTGCTGTCGGCGACTCCGACCATCCACCCGGATCCGGACAAGCCGAAGATCAAGATCGTCGGCGAGCTGCCCAACCCGCTGAACCCGCCACCGGGCTGCGCGTTCCACAAGCGCTGCCCGTACGCGACCGAACGTTGCAGCGCGGAAGAGCCGGCTCTGCGCCAGCTCGACACGCGTCAGGTAGCGTGCCACTACGCCGAGCAGTTCCTCGACGGCGCGGCATAAAAAACCCGCCCTGTTGCCGGGGCGGGTCGTTAAAGCGTTGACCAAACCTCTTCTTTCTCGATTGCGCATCAGTCGCGGAAGAAGAGGTTTTCTTTTGTCTGCGATCTATGTCTGGCTGTCGCCATCGTCCGGATCATCGGTGTCCGGCTCGTCGGTGGTCGAGTCGTCATCGTCCTTGCTGCCACCCTGGTCCTGATCACCGGGTTCGGATTCGGACTTGGCGAGCATGATCACACCCGCGTGCCCCTGGGCCGCATTGAAGCCCTGTGCGGGCGCCGCGCTGCTCGCCCACGCCGCCGTGGTGCCAAGCGTCAGCATCACCAAAACCTTAAGCAACAACACTATGCGTTGAAAAATGCTCATAAGCGTTTCCATCCTTTCGTGGTTGAAGCCAGAGTGCCGGTCCGGCGCTGAATAAAATCTAGTTCCGATCAGCCGGGTTCACCAGATAGGACGCTAACCAATGCCCGGAAATGCCATGGCTGGACAGACCGCTTTCGAATAACCCCCATAACCGGATCAGCTAAGCGAGGCGGCCTTGCGGGTTTGCACGGGCTGGCCGGCCGAGACGCGCAAACGGGTCGCCAGACAAACCAGCGGGACCGACAGCAGTGCCAGTGCCGCACTGGCCACCCAGACGCTGTGCCCTCCGAATTGCCCGTAAAGCTGTCCGCTGAGCACCGGCGACAGCAGCGCACTCGCGCTCCAGGCCATGAAGAACAGACCGAAGTACTGGCCGCTTTTGCCGCGTTGCGCATGCTGCATGACCAGCACATTCAGCGGCGGCATGAACAGCGCCTCCCCCAGCGTCCAGACCACCGTCGACAGGCAGGCATAAATCAGCCCGGAACCCAGTGGCAGCATGCCGAGCCCGAGCGCCAGCAGCACGCAACCGGCGATCAAGGGCCGACGCGAGCCCCACCGTTCGCCCCAATGCGAGATTGGAATCTGCAACGCCACGACAAGGACCGCGTTGATCGCGAACTGCCAGCCGATGGCCTCGGTACTCAAGCGATAGTAGTCGCGCAGATAGTTGCCGAGGGTGCTGTAAACGGTGTCGAACGCCATGCCGAGCAGGACGGTCGCCGCCAGCAGCCAGAGAAACGGTTTGTCGCGATATGGCAGACCGGAGCCGGCCTGCGCCTCTGGCGTTTCGTCCGGGATCAGCACTGCTCGCCGCCAGGTCGTGCGGACGAACCAGAGCAACGCGACCAGCGTCAGCGCCGCACTGATGAAGAACACCCAGCGAAAATCCGTCTGCGCCAGAACACCGCCCGCGATACCGGCAGCGGCCATCCCGAGATTTCGCGCAATACGACTCAGGGCCTGCGCGCGCGGGCGCTGTGCAACCTCGCAATATTCCATGATCAAGCGTTGATGCAGCGTCCGGATCGCGCCGTCGATCGTACCGCTGAGCAACAGCAAGCCGGCCAGCAACCACATCTGCGTCACCAGCCCGAGCCCGAGCAGCACCCAGGCTGAAATGAAGAACAGCGCGGCCGTCAGCCGCGCGGTGCGGATATGATCGCTGAGCAAACCGCCCAGCATCGAACCGATCAACAACCCGCCGCCATACGCCGCCAACAGCCAGCCAACCGTCTCGATGGCGAAGCCCAGCTCCTGACGCAGATACAACGCCATGAACAGCTTGACCATGCTGCTCAGGCGATTGATGAACAACAGCGCCGCAAGTACCCAGGCCATCGTGGAGAAGTAACCATCGAATCGCAGCAAATGAATGAGCCGACCGGTCATTCCGTTGATCCTTCAGAAAGCTCGCTTTTGGCCTTGAACACTAGACCTCGTCGCCCGGATTGTCGCGGCTAAAAACGCCGCTGCGGTAAAAGCAGACACAAACCACAAGCGTTCGGGAAAGAACCTACAACGACTGTCACCACCGCCCGGGCAATAAAAAGCCCCGAGGCTCGCGCCTCAGGGCTCTGGATGTTGCAGTCAGCGCTTAGTGATGCTCACGGGTCGCACGGAATTTCACGTCCGGCCAGCGCTCTTCCATCAGGGCCAGGTTGACCCGGGTCGGGGCGAGGTAGGTCAGGTGACCGCCGCCGTCCAGCGCGAGGTTTTCCACAGCCTTGTTGGAGAATTCCTCAAGTTTCTTCTTGTCGCTGCATTCGATCCAGCGCGCGGAGTACACGGTGATCGGCTCGTAGGAGCACTCGACCTTGTATTCCTCTTTCAGGCGGCTGGCGACCACATCGAACTGCAGCACACCGACGGCGCCGAGGATGATGTCGTTGCTGCGCTCCGGGAAGAACACCTGGGTCGCGCCTTCTTCGGCCAGCTGTTGCAGGCCCTGGCGCAGCTGCTTGGATTTCAGCGGATCGCGCAGGCGTACGCGGCGGAACAGTTCCGGGGCGAAGTGCGGGATGCCGGTGAAGCCCAGGGTTTCGCCTTCGCTGAAGGTGTCGCCGATCTGGATCGTGCCGTGGTTGTGCAGACCGATGATGTCGCCGGCGTACGCTTCTTCCAGCTGTTCACGCTCAGAGGAGAAGAACGTCAGGGCATCGCCGATGCGTACGTCCTTGCCGGTGCGCACGTGGCGCATCTTCATGCCTTTCTCGTACTTGCCGGAGCAGATACGCATGAAGGCGATGCGGTCGCGGTGTTTCGGGTCCATGTTCGCCTGGATCTTGAAGATGAAGCCCGAGAACTTCTCTTCCACCGGCTCCACGGTGCGCTCGTTGGCCACCCGTGGCAGCGGACGTGGCGCCCAGTCGACCACGGCGTCGAGGACGTGATCGACACCGAAGTTGCCCAGTGCGGTACCGAAGAACACCGGGGTCAACTGGCCGTCGATGAACTCCTGCTGGTTGAACTCGTGGCAGGCGCCCTGCACCAGTTCCAGCTGCTCGAGGAAGCGGTCGTACTCGTCACCCAGGTGGGCGCGGGCTTCGTCGGAGTCGAGCTTTTCGATGATCTTGGTTTCGGTACGTTCGTGACCGTGGCCGGCGGTGTAGACAATGATGTAGTCGTCCGCCAGGTGGTACACGCCCTTGAAGTCGCGGTAGCAACCGATCGGCCAGGTGATCGGCGCGGCCTTGATCTTCAGGACGGCTTCGATTTCGTCGAGCAGTTCGATCGGGTCGCGGATGTCACGGTCGAGTTTGTTGATGAAGCTGACGATCGGCGTGTCACGCAGACGGCAGACATCCATCAGGGCGATGGTACGTGGCTCTACACCTTTACCGCCGTCGAGGACCATCAGGGCCGAGTCCACCGCGGTCAGGGTGCGGTAGGTGTCTTCGGAGAAGTCTTCGTGGCCCGGGGTGTCGAGCAGGTTGATCATGTGTTCGCGATACGGGAACTGCATGACCGACGTGGTAATGGAAATACCCCGCTGTTTCTCCATCTCCATCCAGTCGGATGTCGCATGGCGATCGGATTTACGGGATTTCACCGTACCGGCCACTGCAATCGCCTTGCCCATCAACAGGAGCTTTTCGGTGATCGTGGTTTTACCGGCATCGGGGTGGGAAATAATGGCGAAAGTGCGGCGTTTCGCGACTTCGGCGGCCTGTCTGGTCATGGGAAATCGCCTGGCGGTGATTCAAAAAAGGGCCGCGATTATAGCCCAAGTCAAGACAATAACCGAACCGTTGAGCACATTAAGGGTGGCCAAATGCTGCCTCAGATGGGAACCTTTTAAAGCACGGAGACGTCCATCCCCTGTTACGACTTTTCGTCAGGGGCTGAAAAATCAGCAAGTTAGCCTGACGAGGCTGCGCTCATGGCTCGCTTTCAGACCGCTTTTGGCCGGTGCTGGGGGAGCTGCTTCTCGCGAACGTTCACTCCCGGCAGCCAGGCATGGCATGCCACTCGGGACAGCGTCCGCCGACTATAAAAAAGGAGTCCGCCTGTGGCTATCCGCTATGGCAAAGGGCTGATGGGAGGTGCGGTGGTGATCGCGCTCCTGGCCCTGCTGGTCCACTGGATCGGCATCAACACGATCGAACACTACCGCGACGATTTGTTGTTTTACCTGCAAGCTCATCTGATTCTCGTCCTCGCTTCAATGCTGGCCGCCCTTGTCGTGGGCATCCCCGCCGGTATCTTCCTGAGCCGCCCGACCATGGTCGGCCGCGCCGAACGCTTCATGCAGATCTTCAACATCGGTAACACCGTGCCACCGCTGGCCGTACTGGCGATTGCCCTGGGGATACTCGGCATCGGCAGTGGTCCGGCGATCTTCGCTTTATTCCTCGCCTCGCTCTTGCCGATTGTGCGCAACACCTACGAAGGCTTGAAAAACGTCCAGGGCTCGCTGAAAGAAGCCGCCACCGGCATCGGCATGACCCCGCGCCAGGTGTTGTGGCAGGTCGAATTGCCCAATGCCGTGCCGATCATCGTCGGCGGTGTGCGGGTGGCTCTGGCGATCAACGTAGGGACTGCGCCGCTGGCGTTCCTGATCGGTGCCAACAGCCTCGGCAGCCTGATTTTCCCCGGCATCGCCCTGAACAATCAGCCGCAACTGCTGCTCGGCGCCGCGTGCACCGCACTGCTGGCCCTGCTGCTCGATGGCGTGGTCACCCTCGCCAGCCGTCTCTGGCTGGAACGCGGTTTGCGCCCGTCTTAAGGCTTCGGCAAAGGAATATTCATGAAACGACTTAGCTTGATTCTGGGCTGCGCCCTGCTGTTCGCAGGATTTGCCCAGGCGGCGGAAAAGCCGCTCATTCGCCTCGGCGCCCGAGTATTTACCGAACAAACCCTGCTCGCGGAAATCACCGCGCAATACCTGCGCAGCAAAGGCTATGACGCGCAGATCACCGGCGGTCTGGGCAGCAATCTGGCCCGCAGCGCCCACGAAAGCGGGCAACTGGACATGCTCTGGGAATACACCGGCGTATCGCTGGTGGCCTACAACCATGTCACCGAAAAACTCGACAGCGAACAGTCCTACGCCCGTGTGAAAGAACTCGACGCAAAAAAAGGCCTGGTCTGGCTGACACCGTCGAAATTCAGTAACACCTACGCCCTAGCCCTGCCAAAAAAAGTGGCCGAGGAATATCCGCAGATCAGCAACATCAGCCAGCTGAACGACGTGCTGAAGTCTGAAGCCAAGAGCAATCATCTGGTGGCGCTGGACACAGAGTTCGCCAACCGCTCCGACGGTCTGGACGGCATGGTCAAGCTCTACGACATGAACCTGACCCGCCAGAACATCCGGCAGATGGACGCTGGGCTGGTCTACACCGCACTGCGCAACGGCCAGGTGTTTGCCGGTCTGGTCTACACCACCGACGGCCGCCTCAATGCTTTCGGCCTGAAGCTGCTGGAAGACGACAAGCATTACTTCCCGGACTACACCGCAGCGCCGGTCGTTCGTCAGGCCTACCTCGACGCCCATCCAAAATTGGCTGAGCAACTCAAACCGCTGGCCGAGCTGTTCGACGACGAAACCATGCGTCAGCTCAACGCGCGGGTCGATGTCGATCACGAAAGTCCGTCGAAAGTCGCTGCCGATTTCCTGCGCCAGCACCCACTGAACTGAAGGAGGAAAAGTCATGGAATTTTTGAACGCCTTTTCCCACCTCGACTGGCAGCAGGTGATGCACCTGACCTGGCAGCACATCACCCTGGTCGGCATCGCCGTCAGCCTGGCGATTCTTATCGGCGTGCCGCTGGGCATCCTGATGACGCGTTTCCCGAGCCTCGCCGGCCCGCTGCAGGCCAGCGCGACGGTGCTGCTGACCGTGCCGTCGATTGCGTTGTTCGGCCTGCTGCTGCCGTTCTACTCGAAGTTCGGCCAAGGCCTCGGCCCGATGCCGGCGATCACCGCCGTGTTCCTCTATTCACTGTTGCCGATCATGCGCAACACCTACCTCGCCCTGACCGGCGTAGAGCCGGGCATTCGCGAAGCCGCACGGGGCATCGGCATGACCTTCGGCCAACGCCTGCGCATGGTCGAGTTGCCGATCGCAGTGCCGGTGATCCTCGCCGGCGTGCGCACCGCCGTGGTGATGAACATCGGCGTGATGACCATTGCCGCAACCATCGGTGCCGGCGGCCTCGGCGTGCTGATCCTCGCCTCCATCAGCCGCAGTGACATGTCGATGCTGATCGTCGGCGCGCTGCTGGTCAGTCTTCTGGCGATCTTCGCCGACCTCATTTTGCAGTGGCTGCAACGTTCGCTGACTCCAAAAGGACTCCTCAAATGATCGAACTTCAAAACCTCAGCAAGACCTTCCAAAGCAACGGCAAAGATGTGAAAGCCGTGGACTCGGTGAGCCTGACCGTCAATGAAGGCGAAATCTGCGTGTTCCTCGGGCCATCGGGTTGCGGCAAAAGCACCACGCTGAAAATGATCAACCGCCTGATCAAACCCACCTCGGGCAAGATCCTGATCAACGGCGAAGACACCACCGACCTCGACGAAGTGACCCTGCGCCGCAACATCGGCTACGTGATCCAGCAGATCGGTCTGTTCCCGAACATGACCATCGAAGAAAACATCGTCGTCGTACCGAAACTGCTCGGCTGGGACAAACAGAAATGCCACGACCGCGCCCGCGAACTGATGAGCATGATCAAGCTTGAGCCCAAGCAATATCTGCATCGCTATCCCCGTGAACTTTCCGGCGGCCAGCAGCAACGGATCGGCGTGATCCGCGCACTGGCGGCGGATGCACCACTGTTGCTGATGGACGAACCGTTCGGTGCGGTGGATCCGATCAACCGCGAGATGATCCAGAACGAGTTCTTCGAGATGCAGCGGGCGCTGAACAAGACCGTGATCATGGTCAGCCATGACATCGATGAGGCGATCAAGCTCGGTGACAAGATCGCCATCTTCCGCGCCGGCAAGCTGTTGCAGATCGATCATCCGGACACCCTGCTCGCCCATCCGGCGGACGACTTTGTCAGCAACTTCGTCGGCCAGGACAGCACCCTCAAGCGTCTGCTGCTGGTGAAGGCGGAAGACGCAGCGGACAACGCTCCATCGGTGAGCCCGGAAACTCCGGTGGCCGATGCGCTGGAATTGATGGACGAGCATGACCGTCGCTACGTGGTGGTCACCTGCGCAGAGAACAAGGCACTGGGTTATGTGCGACGTCGCGACCTGCATCGTCAGACCGGTACGTGCGCGCAGTTCCTGCGTGAGTTCAACGCCACGGCTGCGTACGACGAGCATTTGCGCATCCTGTTGTCGCGCATGTACGAATTCAATCGGGCGTGGCTGCCGGTGATGGATGCCGAGCGAGTGTTCCTTGGCGAGGTTACCCAGGAGTCGATTGCGGCGTACCTGAGTTCGGGTCGTTCGCGCGGAATGAAGACCAATATCGTGTCGCCGGCCGAAGCGGTGGCCTGATCAAAAGCAAAAGGGCTGTTCGACAGCCCTTTTTTTCGACCGCCGGATCCTCAAGGCCGGGATTTTTTCGCCGACGATGGGCCGGCAAGAAATATCAACACACCAGAGCGCCGAACCCAGCCGATTTTTTCAGCCTCAACCAGCAAATCCCCCCTCACCGGCCCTTCTCGCCGCCAACGTCGCCGATGTTGAAGTGATCATAGTTATCCATGAATTGGCACGCATCAGCATCGAACGTGCAGGTATTTTTAACACCTTAAAATTATTGCGGAACATCTGACCGTCATCTCGGTCGGCTACAAAGAGTGATATCCGCGACGCACGTCAGAAGCGTGCAAAAACGCGACATTTTTAGTTGATCTCAGGCCCCTCACGCCCTAAAGTTCGCGCCGAACGTCCATGCTGGAAACGATCCATCCGGCTCAAGTACTGACGACGAGACAGCAAGGCCAAGGGAAAGAAAGACTACATTTCCCATGGCCTTTTTGCTTTCGGCGACATGCCTTGGGAAGTAGGCGAACCAAAGTGGGGATACGGAGGACGTTCATTTGCACCCATTGATAATTTTAGTTTGCCAGTAGGAGTTCCCAGCATGTCGATCCAGGTCGAAGACTATTTCGCGCGCGAAACCTTTCAGAAAATGAAGGCGTTCGCCGACAAACAGGAAACCCCGTTCGTGGTGATCGACACCGCGATGATCGCCCAGGCCTACGATGACCTGCGCGCCGGTTTCGAATTCGCCAAGGTCTACTACGCGGTCAAGGCCAACCCGGCCGTCGAGATCATCGACCTGCTCAAAGAGAAAGGCTCGAGCTTCGACATCGCCTCGATCTATGAGCTGGACAAAGTGCTGAGCCGTGGCGTCAGCCCGGACCAGATCAGCTACGGCAACACCATCAAGAAATCCAAGGACATCCGCTACTTCTATGAGAAGGGCGTGCGTCTGTTCGCCACCGACTCCGAAGCCGACCTGCGTAACATCGCCAAGGCTGCACCGGGCGCCAAAGTCTATGTGCGTATCCTGACCGAAGGCTCGACCACGGCCGACTGGCCGCTGTCGCGCAAATTCGGCTGCCAGACCGACATGGCCATGGACCTGCTGATCCTCGCCCGCGACCTGGGTCTGGTGCCGTACGGCATCTCGTTCCACGTCGGTTCGCAACAGCGTGACATCAGCGTCTGGGACGCGGCGATCGCCAAGGTCAAAGTGATCTTCGAACGCCTGAAGGAAGAAGACGGCATCCACCTCAAGCTGATCAACATGGGCGGTGGTTTCCCGGCCAACTACATCACCCGCACCAACAGCCTGGAAACCTACGCCGAAGAAATCATCCGCTTCCTGAAGGAAGACTTCGGTGATGACCTGCCGGAAATCATCCTGGAGCCGGGCCGTTCGCTGATTGCCAACGCCGGTATCCTGGTCAGCGAAGTGGTGCTGGTTGCGCGTAAATCCCGTACAGCCGTCGAGCGTTGGGTCTACACCGATGTGGGCAAGTTCTCCGGTCTGATCGAAACCATGGACGAAGCCATCAAGTTCCCGATCTGGACCGAGAAGAAAGGCGAGATGGAAGAAGTCGTCATCGCCGGCCCGACCTGCGACAGCGCCGACATCATGTACGAAAACTACAAGTACGGCCTGCCGCTGAACCTGGCGATTGGTGATCGCCTGTACTGGCTGTCGACCGGTGCGTACACCACCAGTTACAGCGCCGTAGAGTTCAATGGCTTTCCGCCGCTGAAGTCGTTTTACGTGTAAATGACGCTTTAACTGAAAAGGCCCATGCTTGCATGGGCCTTTTTTTATTTACGCAGCCATGTCTCTAGATGATTGATCATAGACATGAACTCGTCAGCACCCTCCTTCGTGGCGGCGAGCTGGAAGTTCAACTCTCCGAGTTTCGTTACGCGTTCTGCTCTTAACAGCTCATAAAATACCGTGTCGATGCGCAATCCTGTTTCCTCCAGAAACACACTGATTTGCGAACTTACGGAAGCCAGGCCGCCGAACAACGCGGCAATATCGGCTTTGTATTCTGCGGCCCTGACGAGTGAATCCGTTGAAGACCAAGCGAAGTCCCAAACCGGCGTCGTGCGAGCTTCGCGGAATAACTCCTCGACCAGTGCCGGCTGGGTATGACACTGGCACGAGCGATGATCCATCGCCCTGACAAACACCGACTTGAGTCCGAACGACTCGTCATGCACCTCGGCGATGGTGTATTTCAGTTGGCGTATCGCTGCCCTCAACGATGAAAAACGAAGCGCCAGTTCGTGAACGAGGTCCGGGACATCGGTAGGGGGAAACAACCTCCAGGTCGGCGACCTGGATAAGCTGTACAACTTGAAATCCACCTGGCTGAGGGGCTCGTTCCTTGAAGTATTGCGGGTAATTTCCAGCGTTTCGGTAGTGAACGCAGCTAGATCCGCAACGTAATTACTGCACAGGCGCCGAGCCTCTTCGGTGCGCTGCCAGAACTCCTGCAAGTAGCGTGCATTGAAGCTGGCGTTGTTCAAACGCGAATCGCTGGCCAGTACCGCCAGTTGATGACCGCTGGCTCTGCGGCGCTCAAACACCAAAGGAATGTTGTTGAAGGTTGGGTGAAGAGAACCGAGGAAACTTGTGTATCGATCCAGCACGCGTCGCTGCGTTGTGGAGAATTCATAGGCAAGTGTTTTCATGAATGACAGGGAAGCGGCGGGCAGGTCGCCCACCGCCTCGACTCCTTACTGCTGAACAGTTTTCAGGTACTGCCTGACGTCGGCAATCCGGGTGAGTGCGGCAACCGTCCGTTGCTCGGCAGGCTGCGACTTGTCCTGTTTGAAGTCTCGGGCGAAGGACTCGAATACGGCCACCAGATTCGAATACTCATTCACGTAACTCCAGCGCTCTTCGTCCAACTGGTCGAGGACTTGCACCAGCTGAATCTTTCCATCGATCTGGTAGATATCGTTGACGTGCTTCTTCAACTGCCCCCTCAAATCAGCCGCCTTATCCTTGAGCTGGTTGTAACCCGCCAGCATGTTCAGATAAGAAATGGCCTCGCCGATACCCGCGATCATTTTTTTCAAGGTATCAATGGCAAGCAGTGCAATCTGAACCTGCGGTGGCGCCAGCCCCAGTGCTTTCAGGTTATCCAGCGTCAATCGGGCTTCCTGACCGATTTTCTCCACCCCGGCTTTCGCGATCAGCTCGAGCGCTTCAGACACCGATTTCATCTGCTTTTCGAAATCGGCGATTTTTTCTTCCGACTTGACCTTCAATGCCTCCGCGAACGCACGGTCCTGCTGTAGCTCCACAATCCATTTCGCCGAAGCCGATCGGTCATAAGCCGTACTCAAGCCGTTGTGCGTCATTTTCAAATCGTTCGCGTGCTCGGAGACTTTCATCGATACATTCTTGAGCTCGATTTCCATTTCTTCGCGGATTTCATCCGCGTCTTCCGGGTAATCAATCAGTTCGCTCTGAGCTGTCTTCAGCTTATTCTGCGCACGCTCCAGACTGATCCCGGTTACCTGGGCATGGTTACGGAGCCCGAATGTGGCGTTCTGGATAGCCATCGTCAGCCCGTTCATTGTGCGAACGGTGCCCGGCAGATAATCGAACTGCTCACCCAACATTTGCGCAGTGACATTACTGGTCTGAACAGCCGCCGCGTGGGCACGCAAGGCTGCGGCGTCAAAATCCGAATTAACGGAACTATTTAGCGAAAACAGCACTGCTTTACTCCCGAACATTGTGAAACTGCTTCCATACTCTTTATCTGCCGCAGCAAAGACGCCCAACAGCTGATCGGAACTTACTTTTATCTGTTCCCACGGATCAATGATTCCAATAATCTGGTTCTTGAACTTCCTCAAGGAAGTTGCTTCCTGGAGCAAGTCAACTTCTTTGACCGACGCATTGATATAGGTACTCAGCGCATTCCATACCAGCATCAGGTTTTGCGTGGCAACTTCAGCCTCTATCGCTACATAACTCAGGTTCTGCAAGTCGTCGCGAATCTTGTTCAGGGAACTCAGTGTCTGATTTTTGCTGGCCATCAGCTGGTTGGAGGCCAGTTGCTCTGCCTTACGCAGGTTTCGCTCCTTGCGGATCTTTTCGGCCTTGACGCCCTGATAGATGCCAAGAATCAAACCACCGATATTCAGCGTCGCTGCGGACCTGATCGCTTCCTGAACCAACTGATCATATTGTTTGTTCAGTTCATCGATTTCTTTCGAACGCTGATCGATCTCGTCCTGAAGAACCTGAATGTCCGCCTGATAAGTATTGCGAGACACAAACTCCAGTCGCAACCTGATCTCCGGCAGCACGATCTCGCGCATGTCTGCGCCAAAGCTGTCCAGTTCGGACCTGACATGCTCGGCCTTCCCGTGGCACTGCATGACTTTGGCCAGCATGTCATTAAGGTAGGCCTTGATTTCCGGAACATCACTGGACGGCAAGCCGAGGTCTGGAAGACCCGGAATCGTGCGTTTCAGCTCCAGATACTCTTCCGGCGTATTGATATCGTATTCCTCCAGATACCTGGAGGCTTTCAGGTCTTCGTAGATCTCAACGATCCCTTTACCCGTGCGAATAATGCTGCCGGCAAAAATCTTCAGATCAGTACCGGTGAGCATGATTTTTTCACGCAACGGCGACCAGCGTTTCGCATGGTCGTAGGTGTAGGTGAATGTCCGCAGAAAGTCTGCTGCCTTGAGACCAACGCCCCCTGTATCCCCGGCGCCATAGTTCAGATAGGCAACGACGTCCGCCAGCCGAACGGGAAGCGACAGCCCCAGCACTTCATACTTGCGCAGGCTGATAATCTGTTCTTTGGTTAATTGAATACCGGTTTCCCGATTGTACTCTTCACCCTCGCCGAGCGAAGCACTTACAAACATTCGAGGTGCTTTTGCAGCGGCCTCGACAATCTTGTTGTCCATCTTGAATTCCATAAGAGACTCCTTGTCTTCTTCGGATATTTAATAAAAGTCATATCGGGTACTCGACACCATCAAGCGAGTCATTCCAGCTTGAGCATCGATATCGCAAAACAACCTTAGGACAGCAAGATAACAACCAACAAGATCTTAAATATTAGAATTCGAGACAACACCATCACTCACCCGCACCACTAGCCGACAACAGCCCAATCAACTGTATAAAAACGACCAGCTGAAGAATAAATAATTACAAACCAGTCAGTTCTGCCAGTCGTAACTTATAAGCATCGGCCATCGCACGGATTTGCGGATGTTGTGCATTCAACAAAGACACACTGGCGACTCGCAGGAAATTCAGATTACCAACGGTCAATGCTTTCTCCAGCCAGACCAGCGCGTCATCGACGCGCCCCTCATCCGCCAGCACCGCCGCATGACTGAACTGCCCGCGAAAATCCCCGCCCTCGGCCGAGCGTCGATACCAGTCACGGGCCGCTGCCGGATTCGCCGGGCACACTTGCCCTTCTTCCAGATAACGACCGAGCAGGTTCATCGACTTGGCATGCCCGGCTTCGGCCGCACGCTGATAAAGCGCCATGGCATGAAGATGATCGACCGCCACCCCGCGCCCGGTCGCCAGCAGATTGGCGAGGTTGTACATCGCCCAGTCCAGCCCGGCATCCGCTGCAACGCGATAATGCCTGGCGGCAACCGCTGCGTCGGCCACGCAACCCCATCCGTGTTCATGGCAACGGCCGAGCATGTTTCGCGCCATCAGATGACCTTGCCCGGCGGCAATTTCAAACCAGCGCAATGCCAGCGGTTGATCCTGAGCAATCCCATGACCATCGAGCAGAATCTGCCCAAGCAACGCCTGCGCTTCCAGCACGCCCTCACCTGCCGCCATCAGAATCGCCTGGGCCGCACGGGCCGGGCTTTCTTCAAGCATCGCGGTGAGGCGTTCGCCATCGAGGACTTCCTCGCGGCGCAAACGAAAGTCCGCCACTTACACCTCGACCCAGCGACGCAACAGGTTGTGATAGGTGCCAGTGAGGCGGATCAACGAAGGATGATCGGGCATGTCCCGAGTCAGTTGCTGGATCGCGCCGTCCATCTCGAACAGCAACGCGCGCTGGCTGTCTTCGCGCACCAGGCTTTGGGTCCAGAAGAACGAGGCATAACGTGCGCCGCGGGTGACCGCGTTGACCTTGTGCAGGCTGGTGCCGGGATACAGAACCATGTCGCCGGCGGGCAGTTTCACGCGCTGGGTGCCGTAGGTGTCCTGGATCTCCAGCTCGCCGCCGTCGTAATCCTCGGGTTCGCTGAAGAACAACGTGGCCGACAGATCGGTGCGCACCCGCTCGATGCTGCCCTTGGGCTGGCGCACAGCATTATCGATGTGAAAATCGAAACTGCCACCCGCCGTGTAGCAGTTGAGTAACGGCGGAAATACTTTGTGCGGCAGCGCCGCCGACATGAACAGCGGATTTTTCCACAGGCGTTCGAGCATCGCGGCGCCGATTTCCTTGGCCAGCGGATGACCTTCCGGCAGTTGCAGATTGTGCTTGGCCTTGGCCGATTGATAGCCGGCGGTGATCTTGCCGTCAGCCCAGTCGGCCTGTTCCAGAGCCTCGCGGATGCGCCGCACTTCGTCTTTCTCGAACAGAGCGGGGATGTGCAGCAGCATGTCGAAGTCACCTGATGGCAAAGAGGCGGCAATGGTATTGATTCTTATTGGCTGTGTAAAACCCGCTAGACGAATGAATCGGCAAAAACCGTAAGGTTAAATTGTAAAGAATGTAAATTCGTCGCGAATAACAATGTTTCGCAATTGATACGAATACCTGTTTACCCTATATTCCGCCGCCTCAAATCCTTGGGGAGGGGAATAAAAATGTCACGTCAACACACACAATTACCCGTCAGCTCACCACGTCTGCTCGCCTCTGCCATCGGCGTCGCACTGACCGCCGGCTCCGCAGGCCACATGGTGTTCGCGGCCGAAAAGACCGACAGCAAAGCCTCCGGCAATGCCATTGCCCTGGACGCCACCGCCATCACCGGCGAAGCCCAGGACTCGACGTCCTATCAGGTCGAGAAGGCCTCCTCGCCCAAGTACACCGCGCCGCTGGTCGACACGCCGCGCTCGGTCACCGTTATTCCGCAACAAGTCCTGAAAGACACCGGCGCCCTGAACATGCAGGATGCGCTGCGCACCGTACCGGGCATCACCTTCGGTGCCGGTGAAGGTGGCAACCCACAGGGCGACCGTCCGTTCATCCGTGGTTTCGACGCCCAGGGCGACACCTACCTCGACGGCGTGCGCGACACCGGTTCCCAGAGCCGCGAGATCTTCGCCGTTGAAAACATCGAAGTCAGCAAGGGCCCGAACTCCGCCATCGGCGGTCGCGGCGCGGCTGGCGGCAGCATCAATCTGGTGAGCAAGAAAGCCCACCTGGGCAACTCGTTCGACGGTGGTTTCACCTGGGGCTCCGACCAGACCCAGCGCTACACCCTGGACGGCAACTACCAGTTCAGCGACACCGCTGCCGGCCGTCTGAACCTGATGAGCCACGAGAGCAATGTCGCCGGTCGCGACAGCGTCGACTACGACCGTTGGGGCATCGCGCCGTCCCTGGCTTTCGGCCTGGGCACCGACACCCGCGTCAACCTCGACTACTACCATCTCGAAAGCAACGACACCCCGGACTCGGGCATCCCGTACACCATCCCGAAGGCCGGCTCGGCGGCACGCACCAAGTCCAACCCGGACAAACCTTACTCGGGTGGCGATCACAGCAACTTCTACGGTCTGGACGGCCGCGACTTCCGCAAGGGCCGCACCGACACCGCGACCTTCGCCATCGAGCACGACCTGAGCGACTCGCTGACCATCAAGAACACCCTGCGTCACGGCACCAGCATGCAGGATTACATCCTGACCCAGCCGGACGACAGCAAGGGCAACGTCAACAACGGCAGCGTCTGGCGTCGTGCGAACACTCGCGTGAGCAATACCGAGACCACCACCAACCAGACTGACCTGTTCGGCAACTTCTACGTTGCAGGCTTCAAGAACAGCTTCTCCACCGGTGTCGAATACACCCGTGAGGAAAGCCGCAAATCCTCGTACAACGTCAACACCGACACCACGCCGCGCACCAGCGCCGCGACCACCAACTGCACCCCGTCGATGATCGGCGCGTCGAGCGGCTACAACTGCACCTCGCTGTCGAACCCGAACCCGAACGATCCGTGGAACGGCGCAATCTCGCGCAACTACGCCGGCACCGACACCCAGTCCGATACCTACGCGCTGTATGTGTTCGACACTCTGGAACTGTCCTCGCAATGGCTGGTGAACATGGGCCTGCGTTACGACCACTTCGAAACCGGCTACCACACCTACACCAACGCGGGCACCACCACCGCCAAAGGCGCTGACACCAGCGAGTTCGTCACCGGTCAGTTCGGCATCGTCTACAAACCGGCAGAGAACGGCAGCATCTATGCGTCCTACGCCACCTCCGCCACGCCACCGGGCAACACCCTCGGCGAAGGCATGGACGGCAACCCGCTGAGCGGCACCACCGATCGCAACGGCAACCTGCTCAAGAGCGACATGGAGCCGGAAACCACCAAGAACTACGAAATCGGTACCAAGTGGGATCTGCTGAATGATCGCCTGTCGCTGACCGCCGACATCTTCCGCACCGAGAAAGAAAACGCTCGTGTCCAGGTTGATACCACCTCGTACGAAAACGCCGGCAAGACTCGTGTACAAGGTATCGAGTTGTCCGCCAGCGGCAAGATCACCGACAAGTGGCAAGTGTTCGCCGGTTACGCCTACATGGACAGCGAACAGGTTGATGGCGGCCCGCTGAACCGTGCCACCGACGGCAACGAACTGCCTAACACGCCGAAAAACAGCGCCAGCCTGTGGACCACTTATCAGGTCACTCCGAAGCTGACCATCGGTGGCGGTGCGTTCTACGTGGATGACGTGTACGGCAGCGTGGCCAACACCACCATGGTCGATTCCTACGTTCGCTACGACGCGATGGCTGCGTACAAGCTGACCAAGAACGTCGACCTGCAATTGAACGTGCAGAACCTGACCAACGAAACCTACTACGACAAAGCCTTCTCGACTCACTTCGCCAACCAGGCGGCGGGCCGTACGGCATTGCTGAGCACCAACTTCCACTTCTGATCGAAGAGGGAAGTCTCAAGCCCCGTTCATTCACTTGAACGGGGCTTTTGTGCGTAATAAAGAACGTTTCTCGATAACCCACGGCATAATGCACGCCGTGAACACCACTTTCGAACGGACAAGGCTAGCGACGTGTTGAAGAAAACCCTGTTCCAGTTGCACTGGTTTTTTGGCATCACTGCCGGGCTGGTGCTGGCCCTGATGGGCATCACCGGCGCTGCCTATTCGTTTCAGGACGAGATCCTGAAAGCCCTCAACCCCTCCGTGTTGCAGGTGGAGAAACAGGTCGCCGGCGTCCTGCCGCCCGCCGATCTGGTGGCGCAGATCGAAGCTGCCTCGGGCAAGAAAGTCTCGATGCTCTCGGTCGAGACCGAAAGCGGCACCGCCGGGCGCGTCTGGTTCACCCCGCCAAAAGGTGAGCGTCGTGGCGAGATGCGTTACTTCGATCCCTACACCGCCGAATTCAAGGGTGAGGCCACCGGCCAGGACTTCTTCGGCCTGATGCTGCAGCTGCACCGGTTCCTCGCCATGGGCGATACCGGCCGCAACATCACCGGTGCCTGCACCTTGATGCTGCTGTTCTTCTGCCTCTCCGGCCTCTATCTGCGCTGGCCGCGCCAGTGGAACAACTGGCGCGTCTGGCTGACCCTGGACTGGAAGAAAAAGGGCCGCAGCTTCAACTGGGACCTGCATTCGGTGTTCGGCACCTGGTGCATGCTGGTTTACCTGCTGCTGGCGCTGACCGGATTGTCCTGGTCCTACGAGTGGTACAACAAAGGCCTGACGAAACTGCTGTCGGATGCGCCGCAAAACGAGCGCGTGCGCGGCGGCCGTGGCCCGGCCCCCGAAGGTCCGGCGCCGACTGCCGATTACGCGGCCATGTGGATCAGCATCTACAGCGCCGCCGGCCCGGGCCTCGCCTCCTACAACATCCGCATGCCGCCAGTGGCTGGCCAACCGGCGACCGTGTTCTACCTGCTCGACAACTCGCCCCACGAGCGTGCGCTGAACCAGATCACCCTGGACCCGGCCACCGGCGTCGTCAAACGGGTCGACCGCTACGCCGACAAGAGCTTCAAGGCGCAATTGCTGACCAGCATTTATGCGCTGCATGTCGGCAGCTATTTCGGTCTGGTCGGGCGAATCATCGTGACCGTCGCGGCGGTATTGATGCCGCTGTTCTTCATCACAGGCTGGCTGTTGTACCTGGATCGCCGACGCAAGAAAAAGCAGATCAAGGATGCCCGTCAGGGTCTCGAACAGCCGGCCGGCGATGGCCCGGCGTGGCTGATCGGTTTCGCCAGCCAGAGCGGTTTTGCCGAGCAACTGGCGTGGCAGACCGCCGGCCAGTTGCAGGCTGCCGGCCTGCCGGTGAAAGTGCAGCCGCTGGCGAATGTCAGCGAACAGGATCTGCAGGAATCGAACAACGCGCTGTTCGTGGTCAGCACCTTCGGCGACGGCGAGGCGCCGGACAGCGCTCGCGGTTTCGAACGCAAAGTGCTGAACCGTGCCTCGGCTCTCGACAACCTCAACTACTCGGTGCTCGGTCTCGGCGACCGTCAGTATCAGCACTTCTGCGGCTTCGCCCGACGCCTGCATCAATGGCTGGGGGAGCATGGCGGCAAGACCCTGTTCGCTCCGGTGGAAGTCGATAGCGGCGACCCATACGCGCTGCGGCACTGGCAGACCCAGCTCGGCCTGATCACCGGCCAGGTGCCGGTCGACACCTGGCAGGCACCGAGCTACGGCAACTGGACGCTGGTCCGCCGCGAGTTGATGAACCCTGACAGCAGCGGTTCACCGGTTTTCCTGCTGGGACTTTCCGCACCGGATACCAGCAGTTGGCTGGCCGGCGATCTGGTGGAAGTGCTGCCGCGCAACTGCCCGTGGGCCATCGAACATTTCCTCGACGGCCTCGGCATTCGCGGCGAAACCAGCGTTAAGGTCAACGGCCTGGAAGAATCGCTGGAAGTGGCCCTCGCCACCCGCCAGTTGCCCGAGCATCGCGCGCATCTGGTGGGCCTGCACGCTCAGGCGCTGGTGGATGCGATGGTGCCGCTGGCGATGCGCGAATACTCGATCGCCTCGATTGCCGCCGACGGCGTGCTGGAACTGATCGTGCGTCAGGAACAACACAGCGACGGCACCCTCGGCATCGGTTCCGGCTGGCTGACCGAGCACGCTCCTGTGGGTGGCAGCATCAGCCTGCGGGTGCGGCGCAACAGCGGGTTCCATCTGCCGAACCAGCCTGTGCCGATGATTCTGCTGGGCAACGGCACCGGCCTTGCCGGACTGCGCAGTCTGCTCAAGGCGCGGATTGCCGATGGGCAGCAGCGCCAATGGCTGTTGTTCGGCGAGCGCAATCGGGAACACGATTTCCTCTGTCGCGCAGAACTCGAAGAGTGGTTGATCAATGGTGATCTGGCGCGTCTGGACCTGGCGTTCTCCCGGGATCAGGCCGAGAAGATCTACGTCCAGGACCGCTTGCGCGAATCGGCTGGCGAACTGAAGAAGTGGCTGGCGGACGGTGCCGTGATCTACATCTGCGGCAGCCTGCAAGGGATGGCGTCAGGCGTCGACCTGGCGCTGCATGACATCCTCGGCGCGGAAGAAGTCGAACGTCTGATCGAACAGGGTCGCTACCGCCGAGACGTTTACTGACCATAAATAACAACTGTGGGAGCAAGTTCGCTCCCACAGTTTGTTTGCGCTGAACTCAGGTCGGCTGCAACTTCTGCTCAAACACCGCCACCCCGTTCAGATCCCGCAACACCACACTCATCTCTCCGCTCTGCCCCTCGATATTCACCTCGCCAAAAAACTGGAATCCGGCAAACGGTGAGGCGTTTTGCGTCGGCGGCGCTTTCTGGAACACCACTTCCGGGCCAAAGGTCTTGTCCAGCGGATTGGGTCCGAAGCTACCGGCATTCAGAGGCCCTGCGACAAACTCCCAGAACGGTTCGAAATCCTGGAACGCCGCGCGATCCGGGTGATAGTGATGGGCTGCGCAGTAATGCACATCCGCTGTCAGGAACACGAAATTGCGCACCTGATGTTTACGTAGAAACCCGAGCAATTCGGCCACTTCCAGTTCGCGCCCCTGAGCCGGGCCGGGGTCGCCGTTGGCCACCGCTTCCCAACGCGGCACGCCGGGGCTGACTTCACCGTCCGGCACGCCAAGACCGATCGGCATGTCGGCCGCGATGACTTTCCACTGGGCTTTCGAGGCCTTCAATCCGCGCTTGAGCCAGTTCAGTTGCTCACGCCCGAGGAACGGTTTTTCCGCACCGAGATTGTCGTCGTTGGCGCCGCGATAGCTGCGCATGTCGAGCACGAACACATCGAGCATCGGCCCGTAACTCAGCTTGCGATAGATCCGCCCGCCACCGTCCGCTGCCTGACGGCGCATCGGCGAATATTCGAGCCAGGCCTGACGCGCGCGCCCGACCAGGGTGTGGATATCTTTTTCCTGATAGCGCTCGTCGAGCTGTTTGCCCGGCGACCAGTTGTTGACCACTTCATGGTCGTCCCACTGCCAGATCTGCGGCACTTCGGCGTTGAAGCGGCGGATGTTTTCATCCATCAGGTTGTAGCGGTAATTACCGCGATAATCGTCGAGGGTCTGGGCGACTTTGCTCTTGGCTTCTGTGGTGAGGTTGCGCCACACGCGGCCACCTTCGGTGGTCAATTGCGCCGGCACCGGGCCGTCGGCGTAGATGGTGTCGCCGCTGTGGATAAAGAAGTCCGGCAGGCGCAAACGCATGGATTCGTAAATGCGCATGCCGCCGATATCCGGGTTGATGCCGAAGCCCTGGCCGACCGTGTCGCCGCTCCAGACGAATCGGATATTGCGTCGCGCCGTCGGTGCGCTGCGCAGATGGCCGAGCCACGGTTCGCTGGCGACGCCGGTCTGGGCGTCCTTGAAATATACGCGATAGAAAATCGCCTGATCGGCGGGCAATCCGGTGAGTTCGACGCGGGCGGTGAAATCGCTGCGGGCATCGGCCAGCGCGGAGATAACGCGTCGCGGATGGCGGAACTGACTGCGGGTGTCCCACTCCACCACCATCCGCGCCGGACGGTCGCTGCGGCTCCAGATCATCGCCCGATCGCCCTGCAGGTCGCCGGACTGCACGCCGTCGGTGAGTTGCGGTCGATCCTTGACCGAAGCAATCACGGCCGGCGCCAGCCCCGGCATCAGCAAACCGGCGCCGACCACTTGCATCACGCGCCGGCGACCGAGGTTGAAATCGCTCATGCTGTTCTCCCTGAAAAAAGGAAAACTTAACCATCACCAGATGAAGCGGGTGTGACACCTCAGGCGTTGGCCGGCTCCAGCGCCAGCTCGACCGCTTCCGGCCGCTTGACCAGCGCATACACCACCGCCGTCAACAAGCTGCCCGCGACGATGGCCAGCAGGTAAAGCAGCGCATGGTTGATCGCGTTCGGAATCGCCAGCACAAACAGGCCACCGTGCGGCGCCATCAGCTTGCAGCCGAAGTACATCGACAGCGCACCGGTCAGCGCACCGCCGGCAATACTCGCCGGGATCACCCGCAACGGGTCTTTCGCGGCAAACGGAATCGCCCCTTCGGAGATAAAGCACAAGCCCAGGACCAACGCCGCTTTACCCGCCTCGCGCTCGGTCTGGGCAAACTTGCGCCGGGCGATGAAGGTGGCGATGCCCAGACCGATCGGCGGCACCATGCCGGCGGCCATGGTCGCGGCCATCGGTGCGTAACTCTGCGAGGCCAGCAGCCCCACCGAGAACGCATACGCAGCCTTGTTGATCGGCCCGCCGAGGTCGACGCACATCATGCCTCCCAGCAACACACCGAGCAGGATTGCGTTGGTGGTGCCCATGCTGTCGAGGAAGTGCGTGAGCGCCGCGAGCATCCCGGCCACCGGTTTGCCGACCACGTAAATCATCACCAGCCCGGTGATCAGGCTGGCGAACAGCGGGATGATCAGAATCGGTTTCAGTGCTTCCAGACTTTGCGGCAACGCCACATAACGACTGATCAGCTTCGCCGCATAACCGGCAATGAAACCGGCGACGATCCCGCCGATGAACCCGGCGCCCAGAGTGCTCGCCAGCAAACCGCCGATCATCCCCGGTGCCAGGCCCGGACGGTCGGCAATCGAGTAGGCGATGTAACCGGCCAGCAACGGCACCATCAATTTGAACGCGGTCTCGCCACCGATCTGCATCAGCGCCGCCGCCAGCGTGCCCTCTTCCTTGAACGCGGTGATGCCGAACACGAACGACAACGCGATCATCAAGCCGCCCGCCACCACCATCGGCAGCATGAACGACACACCCGTCAGCAGGTGTTTGTAGACGCCGGTTTTCTCTTGTTTGGCCGAGGCCTTGCCGTCGCTCGCGGCACTTTCCTGCTTGCCTTCGGCCAGGGCTTTTTTCAGCGTGGCTTCGGATTGCTTCAAGGCGATCCCGGTGCCGCAGCGGTAGATTTTCTTGCCGGCGAAACGCTCAGTGGCGACTTCGATATCGGCCGCCAGCAACACCACGTCGGCCTCGGCAATCGCCGTCGCGCTCAGGGGATTTTTTGCTCCGACCGAACCCTGGGTTTCTACCTGAAACTCATAGCCCAGACGCTTGGCGGTTTGCTGCAACGCTTCGGCGGCCATGAAGGTGTGGGCGACGCCGGTCGGGCATGCGGTGACGGCGACAATGCGCGGCACACGCTGCTCGACGGCAGCCGGGGCGACTTCGCTGGCGACATGGATTTCGGCTTCTTCGGCACCGCGGCGCAGCACCGCTTCGACATCCTGCAGCGCTTGCGCCGGCGCGATGCGGAATACCCGCTTGCCGATGAAACGCGTCATGTCGATATCGCCGGTGGCCACCAGCAACACCCATTCCGCCGCCTCGATAGTGACTGCCGACAACGCGCGTTCCGGATGCGCCGCATCCACCACTTCGACGCTGGTGCTCCAGCCCTGACGCTGGGCCGCGGCATCCAGCAGCCGGGCGCACAGCACACTGGTGACCATGCCGTTCGGGCAGGCCGTGACAATGGCTAACTTCATGACAAACCCTCTTATTGTTCTGTCAGGGGACGCACGCGCACGCCCTGTTCGAGCTGCGTCAGTTGCGCAGCATCGTGAATACCGAAACCGATCTGGGTCACCGCCTGCGCCGCAATCGCCGTGGCCGTGCGCAGGGTTTGCTCCGGCGTATCGGCGCTGAGCAGACCGTGGAGCATGCCGGCCAGCAACGAATCGCCGGCACCGACCGTGCTGGCGACGCTGACCTTCGGCGGCGTGGCATGCAACGCCGAGCCGACGCTGAACCAGTTCACACCGTCGGCACCGTGGGAAATCACCACATGCTCGATGCCTTGAGCGTGCAAACGACTGGCCGCTTCTGCCTCTGCGACGTGGGACAGCACTTCACACCCCAGCGCGTCGGCCAGCTCTTCGGTGTTCGGTTTGATCAGCCACGGGCCGGCCTTGAGTGCGGCGCGCAACGCTTCGCCGCTGGTATCCAGTGCCACCTTCAGGCCCAGGGCTTTCAGGCGCTCGATCAACTCGCGCAACCACTTCGCACTGACCCCGCGCGGCAGACTGCCGGCCACCACCACCGCGTCGTGCCCCGGCGCGATCTGCACCAGACGATCCAGCAACGCCTGTTGCGCCACCACGCCGACCACCGGACCCGGGCCGTTGATGTCGGTGATTCGTCCGTCCTGTTCCGCGACCTTGATATTGCTGCGGGTCTCACCGGGCACACGGATAAAGGCATCCGTGAAACCACGCTTGGCGAACAGGGTTTCGAACGCCTGCAGATTGTCTTCACCGAGAAATCCGCTGACCGTCAGTTGATGCCCCAGATCGGCCAGCACTTGCGCGACGTTGACGCCCTTGCCGGCGGCATGGGTGTGCATCTCGTCGCTACGATTGACCTGACCGGGTTCCAGACGCGGCAACTGCACCGTGAGGTCCAGCGCCGGGTTGAGGGTCAGGGTAAGAATCTTGGCCATTACAGGGCCTCCACTAATGCGCGCACTTCGTTGGCGCTGCCCACGGCCAGGGCTTGTTGAGCAAGGGTTTGCGTCCGGGTCAGGCTGAGTTCGCGGATGCGCGCCTTGACCTCGGCGATGCTGCGTCCGGAGACGCTCAATTCATCCACACCGAGGCCGACCAGCACCGGCACCGCCAGCGGATCCGCTGCCAGCTCGCCGCAGACGCCGACCCATTTGCCGTGGGCATGGGCCGCGCGCACGGTGATGTCGATCAGTTGCAGCACCGCCGGGTGCAGGCCGTCCGCCTGGGCGGACAGGGTCGGATGACCACGGTCGATGGCCAGGGTGTACTGGGTCAAGTCGTTGGTGCCGACGCTGAAAAAATCCACTTCCTTGGCCAGCACCGGCGCCAGCAACGCGGCGGATGGCACTTCGATCATGATCCCCAGTTGCAGGTCGGCGACCGGGATTTCCAGGCGCAGGCGTTCGGTCATGTCCCGGGCCTGACGCCACTCTTCGACGCTGCCGACCATCGGGAACATGATGCGCAGCGGACGGTTGTCCGCCGAACGCAGCAAGGCGCGCAACTGCGCTTCCATGATCTGCGGACGCTGCAAGGTCAGGCGAATCCCGCGCACTCCGAGGAAGGGGTTTTCTTCCTTGGCAATCGGCCAATACGGCAGCGGTTTGTCGCCGCCGACGTCGAGGGTGCGCACCACCAGCGGCCGACCGGCGAGACCATCGAGGACGCGGCGGTATTCGGCCTCCTGAGTCGCCTCGTCCGGCGCCTGCGGGTGGGCCATGAAAATCAGCTCGGTGCGCAGCAGACCGATGCCTTCGGCGCCCTGCTCGACTGCACTGGCGACGCCGGCGCTCTCGCCGATGTTGGCGAACACTTCCACGGCGTGGCCGTCGGTGGTGTGCGCCGGTTGATGGCGTTGTTCGGCGGCGGCTTTCAGGCGTTGTTCACGGGTGTCGCGTTCTTCGGCGGCGCGTTGCAGGGTCGCGGCATCCGCATCGACATGCAGGCGACCGCGCTGGCCGTCGAGCAGTAACGGCGTGCCCGGTTTCAGCAGCAACACCGCTGCGCCCGCACCGACCAGTGCCGGAATGCCCAGCGCACGAGCCACAATGGCACTGTGAGCGGTGGCGCCACCACGGGCGGTGAGAATCCCCGCGACCCGCGCCGGATCAAGCCGCGCGACGTCGGACGGACCGACTTCATCCATCACCAGAATGTACGGTTGCTCAGGCTCGGCAGGCGTCTGCACGCCGCACAGTTGCGCCAGCACCCGTCGCCCGATATCACGCAGATCGGCAGCACGTTCGGCGAGCAAGGCGTCCTGCAGGGATTCCTGTTGTTTTGCGGCGGCTTCGATCACGGCCATCCACGCTGCCTCGGCGCTTTCGCCTTGCTTGAGGCGGGTGTCGACTTCATCGGTGAGTTCCGGGTCGTCGAGCATTTCCTGATGGGTGATGAAAATCTCGCGGATCGCCTTGGCCTTGCTGCGTTCGATTAAACCTTGAATGTCCTGACGTACTTCGGCCAATGCGTTTTTCAAACGTTCGCGCTCGATGGCGGCAGACTCACCACGCAACGGGTAATCGATGGTTTGCTGGACCTGAATGTGCGCCGGGCCGATGGCGATGCCGGGCGCGGCGGGAATCGCTTGCAGCAGGCTGCCGGAGGCCGGGGCGCTCACGACTTCGGCGATGTCGGCGATGACTTCGCGCTGCTGACTGACTGCCGGCAACGGTTCGACTTCTTCGCCGAGGCCTTCTTCGATAGCGGCGAGCAAGGCCGGCAAGGCATCGGCGGCAATGCTCGGTTCGGCGATGATTTCCAGCACCTGGCCGCGACGGGCGCCGAGGCTCAGCAGTTTGCTCAGGCTTTTCACCGACACGGCGCTGTCCTGACCGTCGACGATGCGGACACGGATTTCACCGTCAAAGCTCTTCGCCAGTTGCGCGAGGATCTTCGCCGGCCGCGCATGCAGACCATGGGCGTTGGCCAGCGCAATCCGCGCACTCGGCCAGTCGGCCGGCAATTCGCCGCCGAGCACTTCGAGGACTTTGCGGCTGCTGGTGGCACGGCCCAGTTCATGGCCGCGACCTTCGATCAGCAGCGCGCACAAACGCTCGAGCAACGCTTGATGCGCTTCACCGAGGCTGGCCAGGCAAAACAGACCGCTGAGGGGCTGGCCGAGGTAACGCATCGGTTTGTCCGGGGTGACGAACGCCAGGCCCGGACGCTTCACGGTCTGCTCGCTGTGCAGCCACCACAGGCCATCGCCCAGCGGCAGCGCTTCGACTTGCTGCAACACCCCGGCAAAACCGTTGCTCACGCAATCGGCCTGACGCAGCAGACGCGCACCGCGCCAGACCAGCTCTTCGAAATCGTCGGCAGATACGCCGAGGCCGATCATCTGCGCATCCAGCGCCAGCTCCTGTGGCGCGCCCTGCAGCAGTTTCAGCAACGCTTCGGGCGAACTGGCGCGGCGCAGGGCCTGGCCCAGATCAGTCTCGCCGAGGGCACGGGTCAGCAGTTGCAGCAGGCGCAGGTGTTCGTCGGATTTGGCCGCGATGCCGATGGCCAGATAGACAATCTGGCCGTCGCCCCAGCCCACACCGTCGGGAAACTGCATCAGCCGCACGCCGGTGGCAAATACCTGATCGCGGGTTTCGGGCGTGCCATGGGGGATTGCAATCCCCTGACCGAGAAAGGTCGAGCCCTGGGCTTCCCGCGCCTGCAAGCCGGCCAGGTAACCGTCGGCGACCAGACCGTCAGCGACCAGATGATTGGCCAGCAATTGCAGGGCGGCGGGTTTATCCACAGCCGATTGGCCCATGGATATCTGCTCTACAGTGAGCTCGAGCATGCGATCTCCTTTTTGACGCGTTGGTGCGCCAGGTATTGTTTTGAATGGTTGCAGCTTAGGCGCTTGTAGGCTTCCCTTTCAGGAGGCAGTTTTGGCGGTTTCACGGCAGAACCGGCCAAAGGCGTCTAAAACGTAGAAAATACGCTTGCTGAAACGTTTAATCTAGATTGATCGGCACGTTACTCGATAATGTCTCATCCTTGAAGTCCAACTTGTCGGATGCGCTGCGACAATGGTCGCCTGCCTGAATCGGGTAGGATTGGCGAAAATGTGGCGGCAAGCTCGAAAAAACAAGGAAATCCCGGGTTGAAACTCAGTGATATCGCGCGGTTGGCCGGAGTGTCCGTGACCACCGCCAGCTACGTCATCAACGGCAAGGCCGAACAGCAACGCATCAGCACCGCAACCGTCGAGCGGGTACGGGCGGTGGTCGATCAGCACGGCTTTACTCCCAATCCACAGGCGGCCGGGCTGCGCAGCCGGCACACCCGGACCCTGGGTTTTATCCTGCCGGATCTGGAAAACCCCAGCTACGCGCGGATCGCCAAGTTGCTGGAACAAGGCGCCCGGGCGCGCGGTTATCAGTTGCTGATCGCCAGCTCCGACGATGCACCGGACAGCGAACGGCAACTGCTGCAACTGTTCCGCGCCCGACGCTGCGATGCGTTGATCGTCGCCAGTTGCCTGCCAGCCGGTGACGACAGCTACCGCCAGTTGCAGGCCAAGGGCTTGCCGGTCATCGCCATCGACCGGGTGATGGACCCCGAGCATTTCTGCTCGGTGGTCAGCGACGACCGCGAAGCCAGCCTGCACCTGACCGAAAGCCTGCTCGACCCGCAGCCGAAACAGATCGTGCTGCTGGGCGCCCGCCCGGAACTGAGCATCAGCCAGGAACGTGCCGCCGGGTTCAAACAGGCCCTCGCCGGCTTCAAGGGCGAAGTGCTGGTCGAGCACGCCGAGTCCTTCAGCCGCGAGTGCGGCAAGCAATTGATGGAAGAACTCCTGCAACGCCTCGGGCACTTGCCGGATGCGCTGGTGACCACGTCCTACGTACTGCTGCAGGGCGTGTTCGATGCGCTGCATGACTTCCCGCTGAAAAACCGCCCGTTGCGTCTCGGCACGTTTGGCGACACCCAGTTGCTGGACTTCCTGCCGCTGCCGGTCAACGCCATGGCCCAGCAGCACCAGTTGATCGCCGACAAGGCCCTGGCACTGGCGCTGGCGGCGGTCGAGCAATCGGACTACCAGCCTGGCGTGCAGGCCATCGCCCGTACCTTCAAGCAGCGTATTCACCGGGACTGAGCCGTGGAGCTGATCGACAGCCACACCCATCTGGACTTTCCCGACTTCGACGCCGACCGTGCGGCGTTGATGGCCGAAAGCCGCGCCCTCGGGGTGCGGCGGATGGTGGTGCTGGGGGTTTATGAAGGCAACTGGCAGCGGGTTTGGGATCTGGTGCAAAGCGATCCCGAGCTGCACGCAGCTTTGGGCTTGCACCCGGTGTATCTCGATCAGCATCGGCCAGAGGATTTGCTTGCACTGGGCGACTGGCTGACACGGCTGCGCGGTCATCGACAACTGTGCGCCGTCGGCGAAATCGGACTGGACTACTTCATCGCAACCCTCGACCGCGAACGCCAGCAGGCGCTGTTCGACGCGCAACTGCAACTGGCAGCGGATTTCGAGTTACCGGCGTTGATTCATGTGCGGCGCAGCCACGCGGCGGTGATTGCCACGCTCAAGCGCTTCAAGCTAAAGCGCGGAGGCATCATCCACGCCTTTGCCGGCAGCCGTGAAGAAGCGCAGGAATACATCAAACTCGGTTTCAAACTGGGTCTCGGCGGCGCGCCGACCTGGCCCCAGGCCTTGCGTATGCATCGAGTACTGTCGGATTTACCGCTGGGCTCGGTGGTGCTGGAAACCGACTCACCGGACATGGCGCCCGCCATGTACCCCGGCGTGCGCAACACACCGGCGCATCTGCCGGCGATCTGCAACGCGCTGGCGGGATTGATGAATATCAGTGCAGAACAACTCGCCGAGGCCAGCACCGCCAACTGCTGCGAAGTATTCGGCTGGTAGTCAGTCGACGTGAGCCTTGGCCGCATCGAGAATCAAGGTCATGTGCTGACGGTGGCGAACAAAACGTGCCAGCGCGAAGTACACGAAAATCACGATCAGTGAAGCATTCAACTGTTCAGTCACACTGAGCAGTCCCACCCATTCCATCACCAGCGCCACCAGCAACGCGGTACACACCGTCACCGATGCACTGAAGCGTAACCAGCCCAGCGAATCGAGGGACTTGAAGCGTCTGATCTGTTTCGGGCAGCGCAGCTCCAGGGTTTTCTGGCAGTGAGCGCAGGTGAACGGTTCATTGATCGCGATGGCATTCAGTTGCCAGGGTTTGAGCAGCAGCGTGGTCTGGCAATGGGCACAGCGGCCCTGGACTCCCAGGGTTGCAACAGACATGTGTGGCCTCCTCCAAACGGTCAGTTGATGTGATCTTGATCCATTGAAGACGAAAAATCAGAGCCCGGAGGAAATCAGGAAATTGCTTACAAACGTAAGCAAAGAAGTACTACAAATTATTCCGACATACCTGCCTCCGGAGAGGCAGGCTGCTTAAACCCGGAAGGCGCTGATCAACTGCTTCAACTCAACCACCTGCGCCGACAGGGCCCGACTGGCGTTTTCGGTCTGACAGGCACCTTCGGCCGTGCGCTCGCCGGCGCGGTTAATCTCAACGATGTTCTGGTCGATGTCATGGGCGACGGCCGTCTGCTGCTCCACGGCAGCGGCGATCTGCTGGTTCTGATCGACGATCATGCCGACCGCACCGAGGATGTTTTCCAGCGCCTGCTGGACCTTTTCCGACTGTCCGACGGTGCCGCTGGCCATCGAATGACTGACGCCCATGGCCTTCACCGCCGCGCCGACCCCACCGTGCAGCTTGGCGATCATCTGCTCGATTTCTTCGGTCGATTGCTGGGTGCGTTTGGCCAGCGTCCGTACTTCGTCCGCCACCACCGCAAAGCCCCGGCCCTGCTCACCGGCCCGCGCCGCCTCGATCGCCGCGTTGAGGGCCAGCAGATTGGTCTGCTCGGCAATGCTTTTGATCACCTCCAGCACGCTGCTGATCGACTGGCTGTCGCTGGCCAACTGATTGATCACCCGCACCGACTGATCGATCTCACTGGCCAGTGCCGCGATGCTGCCCTGCTGCGACTCCACCAGGCCACGTCCGCTGATGGTTTCGTCATTGACGCTGTGGGCGCTGCTCACCGCAGCCGCCGCACTGCGCGCAACTTCCTGCGAGGTCGCCGACATCTGGTTCATGGCCGTGGCCACCTGTTCGATCTGGGTACGTTGCCCGGCCACGGCCTGGTTGCTCTGCGCCGAGACATCTTCCACTTGTCCGGCCTGACGCTCGACTTCGCCGACCGTATGGCCGACCCGCTCGATCAGGTCGTGGATCTTGCGCACCGTGCCATTGAACACCTCGCCCAGCTCGCCCAGTTCATCGCGGCTATGGGCCACGAAGTTGACCGTCATGTCCCCGGCCGCGACTTTGTCCATCATCGCGCCAAGGCGTTTTAGCGTATTGCGGGTCGAGGCGTAGAAACCGCCATAGAGGTAGAAAATCAGCACGAACACCACCGACAGCGCCACGGCCTGCAACACCATGTGCGTGCGGTTCTGCGTCAGGCGTTGCTGTAATTGGGTATCGAGGAATTTCAGAGTGGCTTCGTTGAGCTGATACGTGCGGTCCATCAGCCCGGTGACCTGATCGTAAAAAGCCTGCCACGGCGCATCGAGGGTCTCGGCAACCACCACTTGCTCTTCGAAGATTTCGCTGGCCTGCTTCAGCGTGGCCTTGCTGGCGTCGGCCGCCGCACTCAGCGAATCCCGCGCGGCCTTGCTCGAGCCCAGCGCGTCCTGCAGTTTCAGCCCGTACTCGCCCTGAAGCTTTTCGATCTGTGCCAGCAGCTCATCGAAGCGGGTGCTGGAGGAACTGTTGAGAAAACCCTGCCCCAACGAAAAAGAGCCCATGGCCCGGCCTTCGCCGAGGGTCTGGGTGATGGCTGGCGTGATGGCTGTGACCAGTTCACTGAGCTGGCGGATGTCGCTCTGGTTGTCGCGGCTCAGGCCGGCCTGGCTGGCGACGATCTGGCTGAAAATCTGCGCACTGCCCAGCAGTTTGCCGATCAGCGCGCTTTTGCTTTGCAGAGAGTTCTCCGCTTGCTGGGCCTTGAACGCGGCAATCATTTCATCGCGCTTGGCATCGAAGACCTTGATTTGCTCCGGGTCCTCGGTCATGGCCGTCAGCCCTTGCAGGCGCGCCAGAACGTTTTGCTCGAGGCTGGTGATTTGCGATTCGACATTGCCGGCCTTGCCCGACTGACCGAGGGTGACGTTGATCTGCACCAGGTTGTTGAGGGTTTCCAGATCCCGACGCAGGGTCAGGCTGCTGCCCAGCAGGTCGAGGCTTTGCAACTCCACCCGGGTGCCCTGGAATTCGCGATAGGAATCGCGCACCAGATAGAAGTTGGTCACCAGCATCGGTACCAGGAACAGCACGCTGATCAGGCTGAACTTCATGCCGAAGCTCAGGCGGTTCATCAGCGAGACGGCGGGATAGAGCAAGCTCTTCACTGGAAGTCTCCCTTGGTTTTTTCTTGTTTTTATTGGCAGGCGCGGGGCGACAGCAGATAGCCACTATCGGGCGCTATCTCTGTATAGCTCAAATCGAAGGGAGGTTTTGTAACTTAAGGTTAACGGCAGAGGATCGCCCGAACGCGGGCTGCGTTCGGGCGACATTTTGATGTTCAGGCAGGCATCAGTGGATCAGCACGGTCCAAAGGGCAAACCCGGCGTACCACAACACCGCTGCACGCAGCAGCAGCTCCCACAGGCAATCGAGGGTGTTGATGCCTTCCGGGCCGACCACGGCGGGCGGAATTTCTCCGGCGGCCAGGCCAACCCTGTTGATCAATTGCGCGGCGCTGATGTTCCAGTTCAACAGCTCATGCAGCATGATCCGGCTGACCGCGACGAAGTTGCCGACCAGAGCCAGACTCGCCGCCAGCAGGCGCACCGGCACCCAGTCGAACGCGTGCCGCAGCTGCCCTGCCCGCTCGGCCAGTGCCGGGTTCTGTGCGTTTTCTTCAGCGAGCGCCAGCAGGCGATAGCTGAGCGCGGCAACCGGGCCAAGCAGGAAGTACCAGAAAATCACCGCGAAAAAGCTCTGGTAGGCCTGCCACAACAGATGCCGCTGCACTTGTTCCAGCAATTGCTCGCCACTCTCGGCGCAGATATCCAGATCGCGCTTGGCCACGTGAGCGGCGGCCTGCAAGTCTTCCCGACGCCAGGCATCACGGAACGGGCCGAGACCGCCAAGCAGATCGCCGCGCCCCAGGCTGTAAATCACCACCAGCAAATGCACCGGCAAGGCCAGCAGGCCATAGGCAACCGGCTCCAGCACCAGCAACAACAACCCCAGCAATGCCACCGGCAGCAGCACCAGAATGACCAGCACCAGCCACGGCCGTTTGGCCAGGTTGCCGCTTTCAAGCTTGTGCAGTTCGCGGATCCATCCGCCATCGCGTTGAACCCGATGGCGCAGGGCCGAGAACTTCTCGATCCATACCGCCAGCAGTAACACCAGAAAACTCATTGTCCTTCCTCTTGTGCCAGGGCGGCGCGGTAGCGTGCCCAGTCGAATGCGGGTCCAGGGTCGGTCTTGCGTCCGGGTGCGATGTCGCTGTGTCCGCAGATACGTTCGACAGTGATCGCTGGAAACGCTTTTTGCAAATGCCGGGTCAGCACGATCAACGCCTGATACTGCGCCTCGGTGAACGGCAGATCATCGGTGCCTTCGAGTTCGATGCCCACGGAAAAATCGTTACAGGTTTCCCGTCCTTCGAACACCGACACGCCGGCATGCCAGGCACGCTCAAGGCAGGAGACAAACTGGGTGACCTTGCCGTCACGTTCGATCAGGAAATGCGCAGAGACGCGCAGGTCGGCGATCCCTGCAAAATAGGGATGCTCCGTGACATCCAGACGATTCTGGAAAAATTCCTGCACCTTGCCGGTGGCGAACTGCGCCGGCGGCAGGCTGATGTTGTGGATGACCAACAGGGAGACTTCGCCCGCCGGGCGTTCATTGAAGTTGGGCGAGGGGCAGACCTGCACCCCGTGACACCACCCGCTTGCGGGATCCAACTGCATACCGATTCCTTCAACGCCGACTGTGTTGCGCCCAGTATGCCGTGATCGGCCCCCGGCGCGCGATCACTTGCCGCGATTGAGCCGTCGCAGATTGCCGAGCACAGACTCCAGCGCGCGGTCGAACAACAACGTGTCATCCAGCGCCCGCACCGTCCCGCGACGGAACTCCATGGCCAGGGCGATGCGGTTACGCTCCTGCACTTTCGTTCCGGTGCGGTCGACAAACACATACTTGCCGGTCGCCTCGATGATCGCCGCCAGTTTACAGCGCAAGGTGTGCTCTTCATCCTCCTGGAACGCCACCCAGCTACCCAGGCGCAACTGGTCGACCTGACGCAGGCTGGCGTCATCGGCTGGCAAACGCTCCGGCCCCAACATCGGATGACCTTCATCGGCGGTCTGCAAAACGATGGCCTGAGACACCTGGATCATCGGCGGCGACTCGGCCTGATCCGGCTCGGCGGAAGGCTGGAGCAAACGCACGTGCAACGCTTCCAGCGCGCTGAAGAACTCGCTGGTGGCAAACGGATCGAACGCCGAGCTGCTCAGCCCGTCACGCAGCGACTTGAGCAGTCCCGGCACCAGCGACAGCAAACGCAGACCCGACTCGGCATCCTCGTGACGCTGCACACTCCAGATCAACTGTTCCATGGTCTGCACGTCGGCTTGCCATTCGGCAGACTGATCTCCGTGCTTGAGGCACGTCAGCAGCAAGACTTTGCTCCAGGCCGCCTGGACGAAGGTCACCACCGTCGGCGGCAGGACTTTGCCGAGCATTGCCTGGTTCAACGCCTGCTCGACACGCAGGCGGGCCAGTTCGGTCTTCGCCCGGCCCTCTTCGGCATCGCGCAGACGCTGTTCAAGCAATTCACTGCGACGACGCTCGTCGCTGGTGAAGGTGAGGAAGTCCGCCAGCAACTCGGAGAAAATCGCCGGGTCATCGACGAAATCCGTCAGCAAGCGCTGCACTACTTGCTCGATGCGCAGATAGAGGCTGTCGCGCGCATCGCCATCGCATTCACCCCAGCCCATGGCCGCTTCAGCGATTTCATTGAGCAGGCGTCGTGCCGGATGGCTGCTGCGACTGAAAAAACTCTTGTCGATCACCGCGACTTTCAACATCGGGATCTGCAACCGGGCGATCAGCGCCTTGAGTGAATCCGGCAGGTTGCGGTCGTCGAGAATGCAGTCGAACACCATGGCAACCAGGTTGATCACGTCCTCATCCGCACCGCCGACGATCCGCGACTTGCCGCTTTTCACGCTGACCCGGGTCAGCAATTGCTCAAGCTGATTGCGTAGATCGAAGTCTTCCTGCCCCGCCAGCGCCGGCACGTACTGCTGCAAGTGCGAGAGCAGACGCAGCAGGTCGCGGGTGGAAATCGGCTGGGGCGCCGCACTCGGTTCAAGGGTCGGCGCGACACTGCCGCGCACGTGCAACAGCAACTCCTGAAGCGCGGCGAAAACTTCCTGCACGCCCGCGTCCGCCGGTGATTGATCGTGTTCGTCGAACTCGCTGTGCGCGCTGGCCGAGGCGTGATCCCTGGCCCGGCGGGCCGGTGCAGGCTTGAGCTCGGGCAACACCCCGGTGGCGACCAACAGTTGGTTGGCCTCCGCGAAGAGTTGGTCGGTATCGGCCAGCACATAACGCTCGAACAGTTTGAGCAGGATCAGCTTGACCTTGATCTCCACGCCCAGGTTGCGCCCGGCCTGGAGGAAAAACTCACACAGCATCGCCGGGCCCAGCGGGTTGTGTTGATCGTCCAGGGATTTGCCGAGCAGCGCATTGAAGCGCGCGGTCAATTGATCAAGGGCGAAACCGTCGCGATTCAGTACGCGCCCCACCATCGTTTCGATCGCGACGCTGCGCTCCATATCGTCGGTGCGCGCAGTGGTGTCCTCGTACTGCAACGCGTGAGGCACGACGTTTGGTACGGGATCATATTGAGTGAGGCCGACAAAGGCCTCGAAGAATTGTTCGAGAAAGCCGCGCTCGATGTTCTTGCGCTTGAGGCGCAGGTCGCGCATGGCTTCGAAAAAGATGTTCTGTTCGACGTCGTTGCGGGCCCGGTCGGCCATTTCGAACAGGGTGTCGTCGGCGTTATCGAACAGTTCCTGCAGGCCGTTGCGCAGGCGCTGTGCAGCCTTGTCGCGAACCTGAAGCAGAATCACAGGCAGGCGGGCGAGCGGCGAGTGAGTCGCCTGATCGGTAGCAGCCTTGTGCAAAGGCACTACATTCCCGTCGTTGTGCATCCAAGCCTCCTGAAACGGTGATTTGCCGACGTCAAAGTCATGGCGTCAAATGCAAGGCGGATTATCTTGCAAAAGTTGTCTCCGGCGCCAGAGCCGTCAGGGTTTCCCCTATGCGCGATACCTTTCAGTGACCACACCGGAATCGGGTTTGCTCAAAGAAAATCGACCGGATGCAGCGCTACGTAGCCGTTCTCGCCTTGGGTTGGCCGACGCCATGCCCCTATAATCGGGCCACTTAGTTTGTGGAGCCCGTTATGCCGAATCTACGTCTCGCCGATTTGACCGCCGAAATCGAAGCCAACGTGCGCCGTGCGTTGCTCGAAGACATCGGCAGCGGCGACATCACCGCGCAACTGATCCCGGCCGAACGCCTGGCCAAAGCCACCATCATTACCCGCGACGCGGCTGTCATTTGCGGCACAGCCTGGGTCGATACGGTGTTCCGTCAGCTCGACCCTCGGGTGGCGGTGCACTGGCAAGTGCGCGATGGCGAACGGGTTTCGCCGAACCAGCCGTTGTTTCATCTGGAAGGCCCGGCCCGTTCGCTGCTGACCGGTGAACGCAGTGCCCTGAACTTCCTGCAGTTGCTGTCCGGCGTCGCCACCCGTGCGCAATACCTCGCGGACTTCGTCGCCGAAACCGACGTGAAACTGCTCGACACCCGCAAGACCCTGCCGGGCCTGCGCCTGGCGCAGAAATACGCGGTCACCTGCGGTGGTTGCCATAACCATCGCATCGGTCTGTACGACGCGTTCCTGATCAAGGAAAACCATATTGCCGCCAGCGGCGGAATCCCGCAGGCCATTGCCGCCGCGCACAAGATCGCGCCGGGCAAACCGGTGGAAATCGAAGTGGAAAGCCTGGATGAACTGAAGGAAGCGCTGGCAGCCGGTGCCGACATCATCATGCTCGACGAACTGAGCCTCGACGACATGCGCGAAGCCGTGCGCCTGAACGGCGGCAAGGCGAAGCTGGAAGCCAGCGGCGGCATCAACGAAAGCACGCTGTTGCCGATTGCCCAGACCGGGGTGGATTACATCTCGATCGGTGCGATGACCAAGGATGTGAAGGCCGTGGACCTGTCAATGCGCCTGAGCCTCTGAATCGAGCGCGCAATAAAAAACGCCAGCCCTTTCGAGGCTGGCGTTTTTGTTTCAGACCACCAGATTGTTCATCTCGCAGTACTCTTCCCAATCGACACCCAGCACTTCGGCCGCCTCCTTGTGCAGTTCCAGGCGCTTGGCCTCGAACTCTTCAGGGGTGCTGGTGTACTTGAGCGTCAGTTCCCACGGCTGCAAACCCTGGGCTTCGGCTTCATCTTCGAACGCCCACTGGATCTGGTCCTTCTGCTCATCGGGACTCAGGTCCTTGATCTCGTCCATCAACTCCGGCGCATCAAGTTTGTACTTCTCCAGCGCTTGTTCGTGGCGTTGCTCTTGGGTCAATTCAGTCATGGCGTTCTCGCTGATCGTAAGAATGGAAGATGGATCTGGATCATCAAGGATCTCTCTGACGCGGATTGTCCGGCCTTCGGAACCATTCGGGATCATCTGAAAACTGCTGGGCGATGCTCATGCAGACAGCGAATATAGGACGTTTGGCGAGCGAATTACACGGGTCTTTACATCTCTCCCACAAAAAGTTGACCTGCGGAACATAAACCGGATTTCCAAGTCGTAGCGATGTGCCATATCGGCACTCACCTTCGCTGTTCACAAGGAAACCCAGTGATGCGCAGTTTTTCGAAGATTTCTTCTGTTGTGTCCGCCACCGCTTTGACCGCCCTGCTGGGCACACTGGCCCTGCCGGCCAGCGCAATGGCCGTTGAACTGAGTAGCAGCAGCCCTTCCTATGGCGACCAGATCTCCGCCATTCACAACGATTTCGGCAAAGACGTGGTGATCAAAAGCGGTATCGGTGTCGAAGACCTGAAAAAGATGCGCGACACCGTTAACGACCAGTCGCGTCAGATCGAAGAACTCAAGCGCAGCAGCGGTTCGAGCTCAAGCTCCAGCGGCAGAGAGATTGATGATCTGAAAAGCAAGGTCAAGGAACAGGACCGTCAGATCGATACGCTGAGTCGTCAGGTCGACGACCTCAAGCGCAACAGCGGCTCCAGCTCCAGTTCGAACAACAGCGAAATCTCCAGCCTGAAGCAGAAGCTCAACGATCAGGATCGCGCGATGGATCAGCTCAAACGCACCGTCGAGGAGTTGAGCCGCAAGGTGAAATAAGGGGAAGTGGTGCCCGAGACAGGAATCGAACCTGCGACCTTCGCGTTACGAGTGCGCTGCTCTACCGGCTGAGCTACACGGGCGGTGGGCTAAACCTAGCACCGGTATTGAAGGTCGGCAACTTCGTAGAATGACTCGATATTTCGCAGACAAAAAAATGCCCCGCCGTTTTCACGGCGGGGCATTTTTATTGCGCTAATGCTGCGGGGTAATTAAACGCCCGAAGCCTTGGCCGCTGCCACGTCTTTGATGGACAGCTTGATACGGCCGCGGTTGTCCACGTCCAGTACCAGCACTTCCACTTCCTGGCCTTCTTTCAGGATGTCGGTCACTTTCTCTACGCGAGCATCGCTCAGCATCGAGATGTGCACCAGACCGTCCTTGCCCGGCAGGATGTTGACGAACGCGCCGAAGTCGACGATGCGCTCAACCTTGCCGACGTAGATCTTGCCGATCTCGGCTTCTGCGGTGATACCCAGAACGCGCTGACGTGCTGCTTCAGCTGCTTCCTTGGTTTCGCCGAAGATCTTGATCGAGCCGTCGTCTTCGATGTCGATCGAAGCCTTGGTTTCTTCGCAGATCGCACGGATGGTCGCGCCGCCTTTACCGATAACGTCACGGATCTTGTCGGTGTCGATCTTCATCGCGATCATGGTCGGAGCGTTGGCCGACAGCTCGGTACGCGACTGACCGATGATCTGGTTCATCTGGCCGAGGATGTTCAGGCGCGCTTCCAGGGCCTGGCCCAGAGCGATTTCCATGATCTCTTCGGTGATGCCCTTGATCTTGATGTCCATCTGCAGCGCGGTAACACCTTTGGCGGTACCGGCTACTTTGAAGTCCATGTCGCCCAGGTGGTCTTCGTCACCCAGGATGTCGGTCAGGACGGCGAATTTCTCGCCCTCTTTAACCAGACCCATGGCGATACCGGCAACCGGAGCCTTCATCGGAACACCAGCGTCCATCAGGGCCAGGGAAGCGCCGCAAACGGAAGCCATCGAGCTCGAACCGTTGGATTCGGTGATTTCCGAAACCACACGGATGGTGTACGGGAACACGTCAGCGGCTGGCAGCATCGCCGAAACCGAACGACGGGCCAGACGGCCGTGACCGATTTCGCGACGACCGGCGCCACCCATACGACCACACTCGCCCACCGAGAACGGAGGGAAGTTGTAGTGCAGCATGAACGGGTCTTTTTTCTCGCCTTCCAGGGTGTCCAGCAGTTGTGCATCACGGGCGGTGCCCAGCGTCGCGACAACCAGAGCCTGGGTTTCGCCACGGGTGAACAGTGCCGAACCGTGGGTCTTCGGCAGAACGCCGACTTCGATGTTCAGCGGACGTACGGTGCGAGTGTCGCGGCCGTCGATACGTGGCTTGCCGTTAACGATGTTTTCGCGAACGGTGCGGTATTCGATTTCGCCGAATGCAGCTTTGACGTCGGACGCCGAAGGCTGGCCTTCTTCGCCGGACAGCTTGGCAACCACCTGGTCACGCAGCTCGCCCAGACGCGCATAGCGGTCGGCCTTGATGGTGATGGTGTAAGCCTGGGAGATCGCTTCGCCGAACTCGGAACGGATGGCGGCCAGCAGCTCGGTGGCTTCCGGAGCAGGCGCCCAGGTCCAGGTTGGCTTGGCCGCTTCAGCAGCCAGTTCTTTAACAGCATTGATCACGACCTGGAACTCGTCGTGAGCAAACAGTACCGCGCCCAGCATCTGGTCTTCGGTCAGCTCTTTGGCTTCCGATTCAACCATCAGTACGGCGTCCGAGGTACCGGCAACGACCATGTCCAGGCTCGAGGCAGCTTGTTGCTCGTAGGTCGGGTTCAGCAGGTAGCCGGTGCTTTCGTGGAAAGCAACGCGGGCGGCGCCGATCGGGCCGTCGAACGGAATGCCCGAAATAGCCAGGGCTGCCGAGGTACCGATCATCGCAGCGATGTCCGGATCGGTCTTCTTGCTGGTGGAAACAACGGTGCAGACAACCTGCACTTCGTTCATGAAGCCTTCAGGGAACAGCGGACGGATCGGACGGTCGATCAGTCGGGAAGTCAGGGTTTCTTTCTCGGAAGGACGGCCTTCACGCTTGAAGAAACCGCCAGGGATCTTGCCGGCAGCGTAGGTCTTTTCCTGGTAGTGAACGGACAGAGGGAAGAAGCCCTTGCCCGGATCGGCTTGCTTGGCACCGACTACGGTCACCAATACGCTGACGTCGTCGTCAACGGTGACCAATACTGCGCCGGAGGCCTGACGGGCGATACGGCCAGTCTCGAGGGTAACGGTCGACTGACCGAACTGGAATTTTTTGATTACCGGGTTCACGGTGTCCTACCTTCTTTGTGGCTCTTGGGGGAACTGGTTTCTTGCGAAATTCTTGGGCAACGTCGGGAATCGGCCCGCTGATTGTCCGGGTAAAACGGTAGTTCAGATAAAACTTGAGGCTGGGAGCCTGCCATGCGCCAGCGGGAAACCCGTTGACGCACGACAGACAACCAACCTCTAGCGCAATCGCTGATTAGCGACGCAGACCCAGGCGAGCGATCAGAGCGCTGTAACGGCTCAGGTCCTTGCCTTTCAGGTAGTCCAGCAGCTTGCGACGCTGGTTTACCATGCGGATCAGACCACGACGGGAGTGGTGGTCTTTACCGTTGGCCTTGAAGTGACCTTGCAGCTTGTTGATGTTGGCGGTCAGCAGTGCAACTTGCACTTCTGGCGAACCAGTGTCACCAACAGCTTGCTGGTAGTCAGCTACGATTTGGGCTTTTTCTTGAACGTCGAGAGCCATGAGGCAATCCTTTTATCAGGAAACCGTTACAAAAACGGTTTCAACAGGCCAGGGACAAATCCCTGTATCTATAAATGAGTAGTGACCGTGCCTGTTAACAGCCACACTCGTTCGGTCATTCTGACCGAATCAGTCGACGCGGCGCGATGCGCCCGTCTTCGCTCACTTCACCGATGCCGATGAAGCGACCGTTATGATCCTGTACCCGCACCATGCCGAACTTCGGAGCATCCGGGGCACGTACCGGCTGGCCGTTGAGCCAGTAGAACGCGCTCGCTTCCGAGAACTGCAGCAGTGGCCAATCCTGCAGGCCGCTGTCCGATGGCATCAGGAAGCGGTCGACCGCTTCGTTGCCGCCTTCGGCATGTACCGCTTCCAGCTCTTCGAGGGTCACAGTCTGCGCCAGGGTAAAAGGCCCGGCCTGGGTACGACGCAGTTCAGCGACGTACGCACCACAACCGAGTTGCTCACCGATATCCTCCACCAGGGTACGAATATAGGTGCCCTTGCTGCAATCCACCGCAAGACGCGCAGTATCGCCTTCGAAGGCCAGCAATTCCAAGCGCGCAATAGTAACAGAACGCGGTTCGCGCTCCACTACTTCGCCTGCACGGGCCAGCTTGTACAGCGGCTGGCCATCACGCTTGAGAGCCGAGTACATCGGCGGTATCTGACTGATTTGACCGCGAAATTTCGGCAAGACCGCTTCAATGTCGGCCTGACCAACGGTCACCGGGCGCTCCTGCAAAACCTCGCCTTCGGCGTCTGCCGTGGTGGTGGTCTTGCCCAGTTGCGCCAGGGTTTCATAACCCTTGTCGGAATCGAGCAGGTACTGCGAGAACTTGGTCGCCTCGCCAAAGCACAGCGGCAGAACGCCGGTGGCCAGCGGGTCGAGACTGCCGGTGTGACCGGCCTTCTCGGCGTTGAGCAGCCAGCGAACCTTCTGCAACGCGGCGTTGGAGGTGAACCCCAACGGTTTGTCGAGCAGGATGATGCCGCTGACGTTACGACGGATACGTTTGACCTGAGCCACCGAGTTACTCCTTGGTGTCTTCGGGTGCAGCAGTTTCGTGCTGACTGTCTTCGGCCACCGCGCGCTCGATCAGAGCCGACAGGTGTGCACCACGGGCGACACTTTCGTCGTAGTGGAAATGCAATTGCGGCACGCTGCGCAGCTTCATTTCACGGGCCAACTGCATGCGCAGGAAACCGGCGGCAGCATTGAGCACCTTGATGCTTTGCGCGATGTCTTCGGCGTTGTCCTGCCCCATCACGGTGATGAAGATCTTCGCGTGACCCACGTCACGGCTGACATCAACAGCGGTAATGGTGACCAGGCCGACACGCGGATCTTTGACTTCACGACGGATCAGCTGGGCCAGCTCGCGCTGCATCTGATCGCCGATACGTTGGGTACGGCTGTATTCTTTTGCCATGATTTGTTACCTGTTACTGCCCCGCGGTGAAACCCGCAAGGTCTGAAAGCGGCAAACGCCCGGCCTGACAAAAAGCCAGACCGGGCGTTGCGTTTAGAGTCCTGACGCCGTGCCGCGCATTTTCATGCGACGGCCCGACGTGGCCCTTGAAGTGCGCGAGTCAGAGGCTGCGAGCAACCTGAACCTTCTCGAAGACTTCGATCTTGTCACCGACCTTGACGTCGTTGTAGCTCTTCACGCCGATACCGCATTCCATGCCGGCACGGACTTCGGAAGCGTCATCCTTGAAGCGGCGCAGGGATTCCAGCTCGCCTTCGAAGATCACGATGTCTTCACGCAGTACACGGATCGGACGGTTACGGTGAACAGTACCCTCGATCACCATGCAGCCGGCGATGGCGCCGAACTTAGGCGAGCGGAACACGTCACGAACTTCGGCCACACCGAGGATGTTCTCGCGAACATCGCTGCCAAGCATACCGGTCAGGGCTTTCTTGACGTCTTCGATGATGTCGTAGATCACGTTGTAGTAACGCATGTCCAGACCTTCCTGCTCGACGATCTTCCGTGCGCCGGCATCGGCACGCACGTTGAAGCCGAACAGTACAGCGTTGGAAGCCAGTGCCAGGTTGGCGTCGGATTCGGTGATACCACCGACACCGCCACCGACCACGCGCACTTGCACTTCGTCGTTGCCCAGGCCGTTCAGAGCGCCCTGCAGTGCTTCCAGCGAACCACGGACGTCGGATTTGAGGACGATGTTGAGCGTCTTCTTCTCTTCCTGACCCATGCTTTCGAAGATGTTTTCCAGCTTGCCGGCGTGAGCGCGAGCCAGTTTGACTTCGCGGAACTTGCCTTGACGGAACAGAGCCACTTCACGGGCTTTCTTCTCGTCGGCAACCACGCTCATCTCGTCGCCAGCATCAGGCGTACCGTCCAGGCCGAGGATCTCGACCGGAATGGCCGGACCTGCTTCCTTGATCGGCTTGCCGTTCTCGTCGAGCATGGCGCGCACGCGGCCGTAGTTCGAGCCGACCAGCACCATGTCGCCTTGACGCAGCGTACCGTCCTGAACCAGAACAGTCGCTACCGGGCCACGGCCCTTGTCCAGGCGCGATTCAACCACGACACCACGGCCAGGAGCCGATGGGGTTGCAGTCAGCTCGAGAACTTCGGCTTGCAGCAATACCGCTTCTAGCAGTTCGTCGACGCCGGTACCCATTTTCGCCGAGACCGGAACGAATGGAGTGTCACCACCCCAGTCTTCGGAGGTCACGCCGTGGGCCGACAGTTCGCTACGGATGCGATCGAGATCAGCGCCCGGCTTGTCGATCTTGTTCACTGCAACTACCAGCGGAACGCCAGCCGCCTGAGCGTGCTGAACGGCTTCGATGGTTTGTGGCATCACGCCGTCGTCCGCCGCAACCACCAGGATCACGATGTCGGTCGCCTTGGCACCACGGGCACGCATTGCGGTAAACGCGGCGTGACCCGGGGTGTCGAGGAAGGTGACCATGCCGCGTTCGGTTTCAACGTGGTAGGCACCGATGTGCTGGGTGATACCACCGGCTTCGCCAGCGGCTACCTTCGCACGACGGATGTAGTCGAGCAGCGAGGTCTTACCGTGGTCAACGTGACCCATTACGGTCACAACCGGCGCACGAGGAACAGCCTCACCTTCAAACTTCAGGGACTCGGCCAGGGAATCTTCCAGGGCGGTGTCGCTGACCAGGGTCACTTTGTGGCCCAGCTCTTCGGCTACCAGTTGAGCAGTTTCCTGATCAAGCACCTGGTTGATGGTCGCTGGAGTACCCAGTTTGAACATGAACTTGATGATTTCAGCAGCCTTCACCGACATCTGCTGAGCGAGATCGCCAACAGTGATGGTTTCGCCGATCTTCACTTCACGCACGACAGGGCCGGTCGGGCTCTGGAAACCGTGGGCGTTGCGTTTCTTCAGCTTGGCCTTGCCGCGACCACCGCGACGGAAGCCATCGCTTTCTTCGTCGGTAGTGCGTGGCGCCACACGTGGAGCCGGTGCCTTTTCCTTGACCGAAGCGCGATGCGGAGCGTTCTTGCGCTCGCCATCGCCGCTGCCGCGACGGTTGTTGTCGTCGGCGCGTGGTTTGTCCGGACGGCGCTGTTCGTCACGCTTGCGAGTGTCGGCAGCTGGCGCAGCAGCCACAACCGGTGCAGCTTCGCGCACGGGTTCAGCGGCTGGCGCAGGCGCAGCAACAGGCTCGGCAGAAGCGGTCGGTGCGGCAGCAGGCTGGCGACGCGCTTCTTCTTCGGCGCGAACACGGGCTTCTTCTTCAGCCTTTTGACGGGCAGCATTTTCTACTGCGCGACGCTCATCCAGTTCACGCTTGCGCTCGGCTTCGATTTCTTCCGGGCTACGCTGTACGAAAACTTTCTTCTTGCGGACTTCAACGCTGATGCTTTTGCTGCCAGCCACACGCAGGGTGCTGGTGGTTTTACGCTGCAGCGTGATCTTGCGTGGTTCTTCCACTTTCGCCTTGTGGCTGCTCTTCAAGTGAGTCAGCAGGGATTGCTTCTCACTGTCAGTCACATGTTCTTCGGCGGCGGTGTGCGGCAGACCTGCCTCACGCATCTGCTGCAACAGGCGCTCTACCGGTGTTTTGACCTCATCGGCCAGTTGTTTCACCGTGACTTGCGTCATGCATTTCTCTCCTCAGGCCGCGCCTAATTACTCGAACCAGTGGGCTCGGGCGGCCATGATCAACTTGCCGGCACGATCATCGTCAATGCCGTCGATGTCGAGCAGGTCGTCAATAGACTGCTCGGCCAGGTCTTCGCGGGTAATTACGCCGCGCACCGCCAGTTCCATCGCCAAATCCTTGTCCATACCCTCAAGCGAGAGCAGGTCTTCGGCCGGATGGGCGTCTGCCAGCTTTTCCTCAGTAGCGATGGCTTTGGTCAACAAGCGATCCTTGGCACGAGCGCGAAGCTCGTTGACGATGTCTTCGTCAAAGCCGTCGATGTTGAGCATTTCTTCCAACGGTACGTAGGCAATCTCTTCCAGGCTGGTGAAGCCTTCGTCTACCAGCACCTGAGCCAGCTCCTCGTCGACTTCCAGCTCGTCGATGAAGTTGCGCAGGATGTCGCCGGTTTCTGCTTGTTGCTTAGCCTGGATGTCCGATTCGGTCATCACGTTCAGGGTCCAGCCAGTCAGCTGGCTCGCCAGACGCACGTTCTGACCACCACGACCGATGGCCTGAGCCAGATTGTCTGCGCCAACGGCGATGTCCATGGCGTGGGCATCTTCGTCAACGATGATGGCCGCCACTTCTGCCGGCGACATGGCATTGATCACGAACTGCGCCGGGTTGTCGTCCCACAGGACGATGTCGACACGCTCGCCACCCAACTCGCCCGACACGGCCTGGACGCGCGAACCGCGCATACCGATGCACGCGCCCTGCGGGTCGATGCGTTTGTCCTTGGAGCGGACGGCGATCTTGGCGCGCGAACCCGGATCACGGGAAGCGGCCATGACTTCGATGAGGCCTTCAGCGATTTCCGGCACTTCGATACGGAACAGCTCGATCAGCATTTCCGGCGCGGTGCGCGACAGGATCAGCTGCGGGCCACGGTTCTCGGTGCGGATTTCCTTGAGCAGCGCACGCAGACGCACGCCAACACGGAAGGTCTCGCGAGAAATGATGTCTTCACGGGCCAGCAACGCTTCAGCGTTATTACCCAGGTCGACGATCACGTTGTCGCGGGTCACTTTTTTCACGGTGCCGGAGATGATTTCTCCCAGGCGCTCGCGATAAGCGTCGACCACTTGAGCGCGCTCGGCTTCGCGCACTTTCTGCACGATGACCTGCTTGGCGGTCTGCGCAGCAATACGGCCGAATTCGATGGATTCGATCTTTTCTTCGACGACGTCACCAACCTTGGCACCAGGATGCGTTTCGGCAACCTTGCTTGGCCAGGTTTCGATGGCCGGATCATCGAGATCATTCTCTTCGACGACCGTCCAGCGACGGAAAGTTTCGTAAGAACCGGTGTGGCGATTGATTTCCACACGCAGATCAACTTCGTCTTCAAAACGCTTTTTGGTAGCAGTGGCCAGAGCCAGCTCCAGCGCTTCAAAAATTACGCTTGCCGGTACGCCCTTTTCATTGGATACCGACTCAACAACCAGCAGTACTTCTTTGCTCATCGTACGCCTCGCCTTTCGCAAGCCATTGGATCCGCGGGATCCGCGTCTCAGTCAAAACTGGGAATAATGTTGGCCTTGTCGATCATATCGATCGGCAACAGGAACTCATGGTCATCTACCTGCACCACGACATCCTGCTCTTCTACACCGCGCAGAAGGCCCTGAAAGTTGCGTCGTCCTTCAAAAGGCGAGCGCAGCCTGATCTTTACTTGTTCACCGGCAAATTTGGCAAACTGCTCAAGAGTGAACAGTGGGCGTTCCATGCCAGGCGAGGAAACTTCAAGGGTGTATTCAACGGAGATCGGATCTTCAACATCCAGCACACCGCTGATCTGACGGCTGACGATGGCACAATCGTCCACCAGTACGCCGCCTTCCTTATCGATATAAACGCGCAACATTGAGTGACGACCTTGAGCCGAGAACTCAATACCCCAGCATTCATAGCCCAGGGCCACGACCACCGGGGCCAACAAGGCCTGCAACTCTTCTAGCTTGCTCGACACCTGAACCCCCTCGTGCATGTATGTGCATGCTTTGCAAAATAAAAAAATGGGCGAAACGCCCATCCTTGAAACGCCGTCGAACAGCGGCGTTGAAAGTGTCCAGCTAACAAAAAGCCCCTTAAAAGGGGCTCCTTAAACTGGTTGCGGGGGCCGGATTTGAACCGACGACCTTCGGGTTATGAGCCCGACGAGCTACCAGACTGCTCCACCCCGCGACAAAGCTGGGGCGGAAGTATACGACCGATCCCCAGTAGGGTCAATGTAACCTTCCACCTGCAAGAAAGCCCGCAACAGCGGGCTCTCCTGACTAATTGGTACCGAGAAGGGGACTCGAACCCCTACACCCTATGGGCACAACCACCTCAAGGTTGCGTGTCTACCAATTCCACCACCTCGGCAAAACTACATTTGAAACTCTTCTTACTTCTGCTCTTGAGCTGGAGGTACGTCAGTCGCTGGAGTAGCCGACTTTTGCTCTTGAAGCACCGGGACATCATCAGAAGCCGGTTGTTGCTTTGGAACTTCCAACACTGCCGGATTTGGCAAACCTGCTTGAGTCAGCTGATGAGCCTTCTCTTTAGCAAAGTATCCTAACCCCAAGCTGGTTATGAAGAAACCGGCGGCAAGTATAGCAGTAAACTTACTAAGAAAGGTAGAGGAACCTTGGCTTCCGAACACAGTATTTGAAGCACCTGCTCCGAAAGACGCGCCAGCGTCCGCACCCTTACCCTGCTGCAGCAAAACCAGAGCAACTACGCCCAATGCACCCAGCAGATGAAAAACGACTACGACTGTTTCCAGCATTTTTTCAGTTTCCCGCGGCGCGACAGATCGCACCGAACTCATCTGCATTCAGGGAAGCTCCACCAATGAGCCCCCCATCGATATCCGGCATGCCGAACAGTTCGACCGCATTGGCCGCCTTCACGCTGCCGCCGTATAGAAGCCGCACATTTCGCGCGACTTCAGAATTCTCTGCCGCCAGCTGCTCCCGAATGGCTTTATGCACATCCTGAGCCTGCTGCGGCGTTGCAGTCAGCCCGGTACCAATGGCCCAGACCGGCTCGTAAGCGATCACTGCATTGGCAAAAGCACCAACACCCAGCTCCTCGATGATACTGCCCAACTGACGCCCGACAATCTCAAGAGTTTTTCCGGCTTCGCGTTGCTCCAGGGTCTCCCCCACACACAACACCGGAATCAAGCCACATGCCTGTGCCGCTGCGAACTTGCGATTCAGCATTCCGTCTCGCTCGCCCATGATCTGGCGGCGTTCGGAGTGCCCGACAAGCACAAGGGAACAACCTGCATCCACCAACTGACTCGGTGCAATTTCACCGGTCAACGCACCTTGCATCGATTCCACCGCAGAATTCTGCGCGCCGACCGAAATCGACTTTCCTTTCAAGCCATCAATCACTTGATTGATATGCAGGCAAGGCGGGAATACCGCGACATCAACACCGCTTGGCAAGGCCAGATGACGAAGGCCGTTGATCAGCTCAGCGACGCTGGCGCGGGTACCGTGCATCTTCCAGTTACCAGCTACCATAGGGCGACGCATGCTGTACCTCGTCGGTCAAAGTGGGCGCAGATGTTACCCAACACAATCATGGCTGGCAAGCCGTATCAGGCAGAAACTTCAGTTACCAGTTTTGCCAGTTCTTCGGCATAGCTGCGAACCTGGGTTTCGTCCTCGCCTTCGACCATGACACGCACCAGAGGCTCTGTCCCGGACTTGCGCAGAAGCACACGCCCACGACCCGCCATTGCCTCGGTCACACGCTTGCTGGCTTCCTTGACAGCCGGGTGATCGAGCGGACTGTCGCCACCGCCGAAACGGACATTGATCAGCACTTGCGGACACTTGCGCAAGGCCTGGCGGGTTTGCGCCAAGCCTTCATTTCGGGTTTTCAGCGCCATCAACACCTGCAGGGCCGCGATGATCGCGTCACCTGTCGTGGTGTGATTGAAGCAGACAACATGCCCCGAGTTCTCACCCCCGACCAGCCAATCGCGCTCAAGCAGCTCGGCAATCACATAACGATCGCCGACATTTGCACGCACGAAAGGAATACCGAGGTCCGCCAGCGCCAACTCCAGGCCAAGGTTGCTCATCAACGTACCGACCACGCCACCCTGCAATTTGCCACGCTCATGCAGGTCGCGCGCAATAATGAAGATCAGCTCGTCACCATCAACTATTGCACCCGTGTGATCGACCATCAGTACCCGGTCGCCATCACCGTCGAATGCAATCCCCAGATCAGCGTGCTCGGACAGCACCGCCGCCTGCAACGGCCCCATATGAGTGGAGCCGCAGTTGTCGTTGATGTTCAGACCGTTCGGCTGCGCGGACAGCACCACGACTTCAGCGCCCAGCTCGCGGAACACACTTGGCGCGACCTTATAGGTCGCTCCGTGTGCACAGTCGATCACGATCTTGAGACCTGCAAAACTGGTATTGGTCGGCACACTGCTCTTGCAGAATTCGATGTAGCGGCCGGACGCGTCGTTGATTCGCGAAACTTTGCCGATCTTGCTCGACTCGACAACGGTCATTGGCGTATCGAGCAACTCCTCGATCATCAGCTCCAGCTCATCCGGCAACTTGGTGCCTCTGCCGGAGAAAAACTTGATGCCGTTATCGTCGTGAGGGTTGTGCGATGCACTGATCACAATGCCGGCTTCAGCCTGGAAGGTTCGCGACAAGTAGGCGATAGCCGGCGTCGGCATCGGACCGAGCAGCATCACATCAGCACCCGCCGATGTCAGGCCAGCTTCCAGCGCCGATTCGAACATGTAACCGGAGATTCGCGTGTCCTTGCCGACGAGCACCTTGCAGGCACCCATTTTTCGGAAGGCCATGCCCGCAGCCCAGCCGAGCTTGAGCATGAAGTCAGGAGTAATCGGGTATTCACCGACACGACCACGAATGCCGTCGGTACCAAAGTATTTCTTGCTCATAAGTGCTCCATCATTCTTATTCGGCTGATTCCACGGCCGCGATCATGCGTACGACATCCACCGTTTCTGCCACGTCATGGACGCGCAATATACGCGCCCCCTTGACGGATGCCAGCGCCGCCAGGGCCAAACCACCATGCAGACGCTCGCCCACAGGGCGATTCAGGGCCTGTCCAATCATGCTTTTTCGCGAGACACCAACCAGCAGAGGTCGCCCCAACACATGAAGGGCATCCATGTGCTTGAACAAGCTTAGATTGTGCTGCAGGGTTTTGGCGAAGCCAAAGCCAGGATCAAGAATGATCCGCTCGGCAGGAATGCCAACCGAAGCGCATCGCTCCATACGCTCGGCGAGAAACTCACTCACTTCCCGGGTGACATCCTGATATTGCGGATTGTCCTGCATGTCACCTGGCTCACCCAGCATGTGCATCAGACAGACCGGTAATCCGGTGGCAGCAGCGGCATCCAGCGCACCGTCACGCTGCAGCGATCTCACGTCATTGATCAACCCGGCACCCAGTCGCGCAGTTTCCCGCATGACGGCCGGAGTCGACGTATCGACGGAGATGATCACATCCAGCTCGCGATTGATCAGCTCCACGATCGGCGCCACGCGCTCCAGCTCTTCGAGCGGCGAGACCGCTCGCGCACCAGGTCGAGTGGACTCTCCTCCAACATCGATCAGCGTCGCACCGGCCAACACCATTGCCTCGGCATGACGCAGGGCCGCATCAAGCTGGCTGTATCGACCACCATCGGAGAAGGAATCGGGAGTGACATTGAGAATGCCCATGACATGCGTCCGGGCCAAATCAAGAACCCGGTTGCCGCAAGGCAACCGGGTCAGGGACTGTACAGAAGTCATTTCAAACCTTAAACGTCAGCAGCCGGACCGCCAATCGGTGTTTCCGGACGCTCATCCTGAACCACCGGAGGAGGCGTGCCAGTGCCGGTGCCGCCCGACCAGTCACGAGGTTCGCGAGGCGTGCGACCCGCCATGATGTCGTCGATCTGCTCGGCATCGATCGTCTCGTACTTCATCAAGGCATCTGCCATGGCATCGAGTTTGTCACGATTGTCGGTCAGGATCTGCTTGGCGGTGCCGTAGCACTGATCGATGATGCTGCGCACTTCCGAGTCGATCAGCTTGGCCGTTTCGCCCGAGAAGCTGGCGTTCTGACCGCCACCGCCACGACCGAGGAACACCTCGCCCTCTTCTTCTGCATACATCAACGGACCGAGTTTTTCAGACAGGCCCCACTTGGTCACCATGTTCCGTGCAATCTGGCTGGCACGCATGATGTCGTTGGAGGCGCCAGTGGTCACACCGTCGAAGCCCAAGGTCATTTCTTCCGCGATACGGCCGCCGTACAGCGAGCAGATCTGACTGATCAACGCACGCTTGGACAGGCTGTAGCGATCTTCCTCCGGCAGGAACATGGTCACACCCAACGCGCGACCGCGCGGGATGATCGACACTTTGTAGACCGGATCATGCTCGGGCACGACGCGACCAACAATGGCGTGGCCTGCTTCGTGATAAGCGGTGTTCTGCTTTTCCTTCTCGGACATGACCATGGATTTGCGCTCGGCACCCATCATGATCTTGTCTTTGGCCAGTTCGAATTCCTTCATCTCGACGATGCGTTTGCCGGCACGGGCAGCAAAAAGCGAAGCCTCGTTGACCAGGTTGGCAAGATCGGCACCGGAGAAACCCGGAGTACCACGTGCGATAACGGCCGGAGCAACGTCGTCACCCATTGGCACTTTACGCATGTGCACCTTGAGGATCTGCTCGCGACCACGGATGTCCGGCAGACCGACCACCACCTGACGGTCGAAACGACCAGGACGCAGCAGAGCCGGGTCCAGTACGTCAGGACGGTTGGTTGCAGCGATGACGATGATGCCGTCATTCATTTCGAAGCCGTCCATCTCCACCAGCAACTGGTTGAGAGTCTGCTCGCGCTCGTCGTGACCGCCACCCATGCCGGCGCCACGATGGCGACCAACGGCGTCGATCTCGTCGATGAAGATAATGCAGGGTGCGTGTTTCTTGGCCTGTTCGAACATGTCGCGAACGCGGCTGGCACCGACACCGACGAACATTTCGACGAAGTCGGAACCGGAAATGGTGAAGAACGGCACCTTGGCTTCGCCGGCAATCGCCTTGGCCAGCAAGGTCTTACCGGTACCCGGAGGACCAACCATCAGCACGCCGCGAGGAATGCGGCCGCCCAGGCGCTGGAACTTGCCCGGATCACGGAGGAACTCGACCAGCTCACCAACTTCTTCCTTGGCTTCGTCGCAACCGGCAACGTCAGCCAGAGTGGTTTTCACCTGATCTTCGGACAGCAGACGCGCCTTGCTCTTGCCAAAGCTCATTGGCCCGCCCTTGCCACCGGCACCGCCCTGCATCTGGCGCATGAAGAACATGAACACCGCGATGATCACAAGGATCGGGAAGCTGGCCACCAGAAGCTGGGTCCAGATGCTTTGCTGCTCAGGCTGCTTGCCTTCGACCACGACGTGGTTGTCGACCAGATCGCCGATCAGGCCATTGTCCTGGATTGCCGGACGAATGGTCTTGAAGCTGTCGCCATCGTTGCGCTTGCCGGTAATCACGTAGCCATCGACGGCCACGCGCTCGACCTTGCCATCCTTGACCTGCTGGATGAAGTCGGAATAGTTGAGGGTCTGCGGCTCGTTAGGGCTGGAGAAGTTGTTCATCACCGTCACCAGGACAGCCGCGATGATCAACCACAGGATCAGATTCTTTGCCATATCGTTCAATTAACTACCCTCTGAAGCAAGCTCCGCTACTGGCGCGCGCTTCGCATGATATTCACCGGCCTAACTTACTACATTACCTACAGCTCTGGCAGGCGCCGTCTGTAACCCTTTGTGAAACACTTTCTACACAATATTCGCTTATGCACGCGGGGCGAAATACGAAAAACCTATCACCCCGCCAAAAAACCTCGTTTTACTCGCTGCGACCGCGATAACCCCAAGCCAGCATGTATTGCTCGCGGGAACTGTCGCGGGAAGAGTCCGGCTTGATCATCTGGACCTTGTCGAATTTCCGACGAGCGTCCTTCAGGTAAACATCGAACCCTTCGCCCTGAAAAATCTTGATCAGGAAATTACCGCCCGGCTTGAGAATCCGCTCCGCCAGGTCAAGCGCCAGCTCGCAAAGAAACATGGCTTTCGGCATATCTACGGCAGGCGTACCACTCATATTGGGGGCCATATCGGAAATCACAAGGTCCACTTGTGAATTACCCACAGCCTCGAGGATTTGAGCGAGCACTTCATCCTGAGTGAAATCCCCCTGAATGAAGGTCACGTCCGGAATGCTGTCCATTTCCAGGATGTCCGAGGCGATCAGACGCCCCTGCCCACCGATCAGCCGGCTGGTGACCTGAGACCAGCCGCCGGGCGCCGCGCCCAAGTCGACCACGCTCATGCCTGGGCGAATCAGTTTGTATTTCTCCTGGACTTCCAGAAGCTTGTAACTCGCACGCGAGCGGTAGCCATCCTTCTGCGCCTGCTTCACATAAGGATCGTTGACATGTCGTTTCAGCCAACCAAGGCTTGTCTTGGAACGCGCCATTGGGCACCTCGTTGATTAGGGTCGTGATTAATTGGGCGGATCCACGAGCCCTCGGGTAAAATGGCCGCCATTTTACAGAATCCAGACGAAAGGGTCAGATTATGCCGCTCACTCCAGAGCAGAAGAAACAGTACAAATCCATCGGCCACCACCTCAAACCAGTTTTGACGGTGGCTGACAACGGTTTGACTGAGGGTGTTTTAGCCGAACTCGAACGCGCATTGGCGGATCACGAGCTGATCAAGATCAAGCTCAACATCCTCGATCGCGAGGCGCGACTGGCGTCCGTTGCAGAGCTGTGCAAGGTCGGCAAGGCCGATCTGGTTCAGGTCATCGGCAAGATGGCACTGATTTATCGCAAGAACTTCAGCGTCAACAAGCAGCTGTCGAACGTCCATCGCTTCAAGTGATGAAAAGGGTCAAGGGTGTGCTTCGCGCACCCTGCCACTCCACCCCGGCACCGGCTGCAACACCAGTACCAGCCCGGAAAAGCCCAGAACAAGATAACTGAACACCTGCCAGCGCTGCGCATCCGGCCAGCCGACACGCACTGCGACATACATCGCACTCGCATACAACGCCATCAGCAGCACTTGCCCGCGAAAATCCCGCCATAGACTGGCAAGGCCTTCGGCCCGCACCAGCACCAAAGCCTGAAAAACCACGCACACGGCAGCAAAACCCACCACCGGCACTTCGAAAGCACTGGCGACTTCGTCGATCAGCAGCGGTGCCAGGCCAATCTGGCCCAGCACCGGCCGCAAACCGAGGTGCACCAGCCATAAACCGCCGACCCACAACATCTGGGTCAGCTGCCAGAGCATGGCGCCCGCCTGCAGCGGGCGCCCTGTTTCAGATGTGACGGACTTCGACAATCTCATACTCGATATCGCCGCCCGGCGTTTTCACGACGACCGTGTCGCCCTCTTCCTTGGCAATCAAGGCGCGGGCGATCGGCGAGCCGACCGAAATCTTGCCGAGCTTGATATCCGCCTCGTCTTCACCAACGATCTGGTAAGTCACGCTTTCATCGGTCTCGACGTTGGCGATCTCGACGGTAGTGCCGAAAATCACCTTGCCGGTGTGCGGAATGGTCGTCACATCGATGATCACGGCATTCTGCATGCGACCTTCGATGTCACGGATCCGCGCCTCGACCATGCCCTGCTGTTCGCGGGCGGCATGGTATTCGGCGTTTTCCTTCAAGTCACCCAACTCGCGGGCCGTACCGATGTCCTGGCTGAGCTTCGGACGAACGACCTTGGTCAGATGAGCGTGTTCCTCTTCCAGGGCTTTCGCGCCCTGGACGGTCATTGGGTATTTATTCATGCCTTCAATCCTGCGTGTAAATCCTGCAAGCGGCGTACGGTCTTCTCGGGACCGAACTTCAGCGCTTCGCAGATGGCTTCGCCAGCAGCAATGGTGGTGGTGCAGTAAATCTTGTGCTGCAAGGCGTTACGACGAATGGAGTAAGAGTCGGCGATCGACTGACGACCTTCGGTGGTGTTGATGATCAGCGTGACTTCGTCATTCTTGATCATGTCGACCACGTGCGGACGACCCTCGGTCACCTTGTTCACACGACGCACTTTCAGGCCAGCAGCCTCGATCAGCTTGGCCGTGCCGGCAGTGGCGACCACTTCAAAGCCCAAGTTGATCAGATCACGCGCCACACCTGCAACCAGCGGCTTGTCGTCATCACGTACGCTGATGAATGCGGTACCGCCGGTCGGCAGTACTTCGCTCGCGCCCATCTGGGCTTTTGCAAAGGCTTCGCCGAAGGTGTCGCCGACGCCCATCACTTCACCGGTGGACTTCATCTCCGGGCCGAGGATCGGGTCAACGCCAGGGAATTTGGCGAACGGGAACACCGCCTCTTTCACGCTGTAGAAGTTCGGGATGATTTCCTTGGTGAAGCCGATTTCCTTCAGGGTTTTACCAGCCATCACGCGAGCCGCGATCATGGCCAGGGAAACACCGATGCACTTCGACACGAACGGTACGGTACGGGAAGCGCGCGGGTTGACTTCGATGACGTAGATGTCTTCGCCTTGCAGCGCCAGCTGAACGTTCATCAGGCCGACCACGCCCAGCTCCAGGGCCATTTTCTTGACCTGCTCGCGCATCTCGTCCTGGATGTGCGCCGGCAGCGAGTACGGCGGCAGCGAGCACGCAGAGTCACCGGAGTGAACGCCCGCCTGTTCGATGTGCTGCATGATCGCGCCGATCACTACGTCCTTGCCGTCGCAGACCGCATCCACGTCCATCTCGATGGCGCAGTTGAGGAAGTGGTCGAGCAGCACCGGGCTGTCGTTCGACACTTGCACCGCGTCACGCAGGTAACGCTTGAGCTCTTCTTCCTTGTAGACGATTTCCATCGCCCGGCCGCCCAGTACGTAGGACGGACGAACCACCAGAGGGTAACCGATCTTCGCGGCAGCGCGAACGGCTTCGTCTTCGCTGCGCACGGTGGCGTTTGGCGGCTGACGCAGGTTCAGACGCTCAACCATCTGCTGGAAGCGCTCACGGTCTTCGGCACGGTCGATAGCGTCAGGGCTGGTGCCGATGATCGGCACGCCGGCCGCTTCGAGGGCGCGAGCCAGTTTCAACGGAGTCTGGCCGCCGTACTGGACGATCACGCCTTTCGGCTTCTCGACGCGGCAGATTTCCAGCACGTCTTCCAGGGTCACCGGCTCGAAGTACAGACGGTCGGAAGTGTCGTAGTCAGTGGAAACGGTTTCCGGGTTGCAGTTGACCATGATGGTTTCGTAGCCGTCTTCGCGCAGGGCGAGAGCGGCGTGTACGCAGCAGTAGTCGAACTCGATGCCCTGGCCGATACGGTTCGGACCGCCACCCAGAATCATGATCTTGTCGCGACCGGACGGCGCTGCTTCGCACTCTTCCTCGTAAGTCGAGTACAGGTAAGCGGTGTCGGTGGCGAACTCGGCGGCGCAGGTGTCGACGCGCTTGTAGACCGGGAACACTTCCAGCTTTTGACGGTGAGTGCGCAGGTTCTTCTCGGTCACGCCCAGCAGCTTGGCCAGACGCTGGTCGGAGAAACCTTTACGCTTGAGCTTGAACATCAGGTCGCGGTCGATAGCGGACAGACCGAGGGTCTTGACCTTCTCTTCGTCCTTGATCAGATCTTCGATCTGCACCAGGAACCACGGGTCGATCATGTTCATGCCGAAAATTTCTTCGACGGTCATGCCGGCGCGGAAAGCGTCCGCCACGTACCAGATACGCTCGGCACCCGGCACAGTCAGTTCGCGCTTGAGCACGCTCATGCTTTCAGGGTTGCTCAGGTCGACTTTCTCGTCCAGACCGCAAACGCCGACTTCCAGACCACGCAGAGCTTTCTGCAGGGATTCCTGGAAGGTACGGCCGATGGCCATGACTTCACCAACCGACTTCATTTGAGTGGTCAGGCGAGCGTCAGCGTTGGCGAACTTCTCGAAGGCGAAGCGCGGCAGCTTGGTCACGACGTAGTCGATGGACGGTTCGAAGGACGCCGGGGTCTTGCCGCCGGTGATGTCGTTCGACAGCTCGTCGAGGGTGTAGCCGACTGCCAGTTTGGCCGCGACCTTGGCAATCGGGAAACCGGTGGCTTTCGAAGCCAGGGCCGACGAACGCGATACACGCGGGTTCATTTCGATCACGACCATGCGGCCGGTGTCCGGGCAGATACCGAACTGAACGTTGGAACCGCCGGTCTCGACGCCGATCTCGCGCAGTACCGCCAGCGAGGCGTTACGCAGGATCTGGTATTCCTTGTCGGTCAGGGTCTGAGCCGGGGCAACAGTGATCGAGTCACCGGTGTGCACGCCCATCGGGTCGAAGTTTTCGATCGAGCAGACGATGATGCAGTTGTCCTTTTTGTCGCGGACAACTTCCATTTCATATTCTTTCCAGCCGATCAGCGATTCGTCGATCAGCAGTTCCTTGGTCGGCGACAGGTCCAGACCACGGGCGCAGATTTCTTCGAATTCTTCTCGGTTGTAAGCGATACCGCCACCGGTGCCGCCCATGGTGAAGGACGGACGGATGATGCACGGGAAGCCCAGGCGCTCGAGCACCGCGTTGGCTTCTTCCATGCTGTGGGCGATACCGGAACGCGGGCATTCCAGGCCGATGGCTTTCATCGCCTTGTCGAAACGCGAACGGTCTTCAGCCTTGTCGATGGTGTCGGCGTTGGCGCCGATCATCTCTACGCCGAACTTCTCCAGAACGCCTTCGCGTTCCAGGTCCAGGGCGCAGTTCAGAGCGGTCTGGCCGCCCATGGTTGGCAGCACCGCATCCGGACGCTCTTTTTCGATGATCTTGGCAACGGTCTGCCATTTGATCGGCTCGATGTAGGTGGCGTCGGCCATGTCCGGGTCGGTCATGATGGTGGCCGGGTTGGAGTTCACCAGGATGACGCGGTAACCCTCTTCGCGCAGGGCTTTACAGGCCTGGGCGCCGGAGTAGTCGAATTCGCAGGCCTGGCCGATAACGATCGGGCCAGCGCCGAGAATCAGGATGCTTTTAATGTCTGTACGTTTTGGCATGGGTTTGTCACTCAAATCCGCAGGTCAGTCGGCAAGCCGTCTTGATCGATTTCTGAAGTCCCGAGGGGGCCGCCGGTTCCGGGGCCGCCCTCGAGGGGCTTCTCGCTACAGTCTCAAGGCGAGCGCTTAGCGTCGCTTGGCCATCTCGTTGATGAAGCGGTCAAACAGAGGGGCCACATCGTTCGGGCCCGGGCTCGCTTCAGGGTGACCCTGGAAGCTGAACGCGCTCTTGTCGGTGCGCTCGATGCCTTGCAGGGTGCCGTCGAACAGCGATTTGTGGATCGCGCGGACGTTGGCTGGCAGGGTCGCTTCGTCAACCGCAAAACCGTGGTTCTGGCTGGTGATCATCACGACGCCAGTGTCCAGATCCTGAACCGGGTGGTTGGCACCGTGGTGGCCGTGGCCCATTTTCAGGGTCTTGGCGCCGGAGGCCAGGGCCAGCAGCTGGTGGCCGAGGCAGATGCCGAACACCGGAATTTCGGTTTCCAGCACTTCCTTGATCGCCTTGATCGCGTAGTCGCAAGGCTCCGGATCGCCAGGGCCGTTGGACAGGAACACGCCATCCGGATTCAGGGCCAGCACGTCGGCAGCCGGAGTTTGCGCCGGCACTACGGTGACGCGGCAACCGCGCTCGACCAGCATGCGCAGGATGTTGACCTTGACGCCGTAGTCGTAGGCAACCACGTGATATGGCAGCTCGGAGGCTTCGATGGTCGCGTGGCTGTCGGTTTTCAGATCCCAGACAGTGGAGCGCCATTCGTATTGGGTCTTGGTGCTGACGACTTTCGCCAGGTCCATGCCCTTCAGGCCCGGGAAGCCTTGCGCAGCGGCGATGGCCGCTTCTTCGGAGATGTTGTCGCCGGCCATGATGCAGCCGTTCTGTGCGCCTTTTTCACGCAGGATGCGGGTCAGGCGACGGGTGTCGATACCGGCGATCGCCACAACATTGTTGGCTTTCAGGTAGTCGGACAGGGACATCGTGTTACGCCAGTTGCTCGCTACCAGCGGCAGGTCACGGATGACCAGGCCAGCGGACCAGACGCGATTGGACTCGGCGTCTTCCGGCGTGGTGCCGGTGTTGCCGATGTGCGGGTAAGTCAGGGTAACGATCTGTTGGGCGTAGGAAGGATCGGTAAGGATTTCCTGATAGCCGGTCATTGCGGTGTTGAACACCACCTCACCAACGGTCTGACCGTCGGCTCCAATGGCTTCGCCGCGAAAAATGCTGCCATCAGCAAGGGCGAGTATGGCTGGCTTAGTCAAGAAGACCTCCCGTAAATAACGCATGAAAGGGCAATCGCAGGTTGTAAAAAAGCGGAGTGACGTATGGACACGTCACCCCGCTTCTTCACTGAATTATTCTGCGCGCTTTTAGTGGACACACTAAAGCTGTAGCTTACAGAAAAAGGGATTTTTGGTCTACCGCCAATGAGCCCGAAAGGCCGGAGAATGCGACAGGGCGTCGCCAGGCGGAGCAAACCCGGCGCAAACAGGGCGTTTGCGCCGGGTTCAAACAAGGTTCAACGCAGGTCGAGCACGTCCTGCATGTCGTAAAGACCCGGTTCACGAGCATCCAGCCACAACGCTGCACGCACGGCACCCTTGGCAAACGTCATGCGGCTCGAAGCCTTGTGAGTGATCTCCAGGCGCTCGCCCTCACAGGCGAACAGCACCGTGTGATCGCCCACCACATCACCGCCGCGAACAGTGGCGAAACCGATGGTTTCACGCTCACGCGCACCTGTGTGGCCTTCGCGACCATAGACCGCGACCTTCTGCAGATCACGATCCAGCGCACCGGCAATCACTTCACCCATGCGCAGGGCCGTACCCGACGGCGCATCGATCTTGTGACGGTGATGGGCTTCGATGATTTCAATGTCCGCATCATCACCCAGCACGCGAGCCGCCATGTCGAGCAGCTTCAGTGACAGGTTGACGCCAACGCTGAAGTTGGCCGCGAACACGATCGGAATATCCTTGCCTGCCTCGGCCAGCAACTGCTTCTGGGCAGCGTCCAGGCCGGTCGTACCGATCACCATCGCCTTGCCGGCCTTGCGGCAGAAGGCCAGGTTTTTCAGCATGACTTCCGGCAGAGTAAAGTCGATCAACACATCGAACTCTTCTGCGACCGATTCCAGATTCCCGGACAACGGCACGCCGATTCGACCGAGCGAAGCCAGCTCACCGGCATCCACCCCGATCAGCGTACTGCCAGGGCGAACAATGGCCGCCGTCAAACCGGTCAGCGGCGCGCGCTGCTGCACAGCCTCAACCAGAATCTTGCCCATGCGCCCAGCGGCACCCATCACAGCTATACGTCGCATGCCGACTCCTTACAGATCGCCGAAGAAGCGCTTCACGCCATCGAACCAACCGGTGGTTTTCGGCGAGTGGCTGTTGTCATCCGCCAGAGAGCTGCGGAATTCTTCGAGCAATTCACGCTGACGACGATTCAGATTGACCGGCGTCTCGACCGCCACACGGCACATCAGGTCGCCCGCACCACCGCCACGCACCGGCGCTACGCCTTTGCCGCGCACGCGGAACTGCTTGCCGGTCTGAGTTCCTTCCGGAATTTTCAGCTTCACGCGACCGTCGAGGGTCGGGATTTCCAGCTCGCCACCCAGCGCCGCATCGACAAAGCTGATCGGTACTTCGCAGAACAGATGCTTGCCGTCACGCTGGAAGATCGCGTGCTCACGCACGTTGATCACAACGTACAAGTCGCCAGTCGGCCCGCCCTGAGTACCCGCCTCACCTTCGCCGGACAGACGAATGCGGTCACCGGTATCAACGCCGGCTGGTACTTTGACGGAGAGGGTTTTGTATTCTTCGACACGACCGTCACCGTGGCAGGAGTCGCACGGATCGGAAATGATCTTGCCCTGGCCATGGCAGCGCGGGCAGGTCTGCTGCACCGAGAAGAAGCCCTGCTGCATGCGCACCTGGCCGATACCGCCGCAGGTCGGGCACGTCGATGGCGACGAACCTTTCTTGGCGCCCGAACCGTCGCACGGTTTGCAATTGACCAGTGTCGGAACGCGGATATTCACGGTGGTACCGCGCACCGCTTCTTCCAGGTTCAGCTCCAGGGTGTAGCGCAAGTCGCTGCCACGCTGGGCGCCGCCACGGGAGCCGCCGCGACCGCCACCGAAGAAGTCACTGAAGACATCACCGAAGATATCGGAGAAGTTCTGACCGCCAAAGCCTGCACCGCCGCCGCCCATGCTTGGGTCCACGCCGGCATGACCGTACTGGTCGTACGCTGCACGCTTGCTGGAATCGGACAGCACTTCGTAGGCCTCGTTGGCCTCTTTGAACAGCTCTTCCGACGCTTTGTCATCGGGATTACGGTCCGGGTGATGCTTCATCGCCAGACGGCGATAGGCCTTTTTCAGGTCCGCTTCGCTTGAGCCACGCTCAACACCCAACACTTCGTAATAGTCACGCTTTGCCATAAGTCTTTGCACTCTTAAGGACGTTCGGCAAACCCCTCCTGAGCTTCGCCAAACTCGTTGAGCCCCAATACAGGCCCGGACCCAACTCACGTCAATTCAACGATCCTGGTCTTTGATTCATGCGGTACTTGCGGCGCGAAAAGCAGGAGCATTTCCGGCCATACCGCCAACACGCGAAGCTTGTCGCATGCTGTAAAAATTCGCGTATTCCAGATACGCCAACGCGGGAGCAAGCTCCCGCGCGGCGACATCCTACCAGTCAGTGCCCAAAGGCAGTCAACCGGCCGACCAACAACTTACTTGTGGTCTTTGACTTCTTCGAACTCGGCATCGACAACATCGTCAGCCTTTTCAGCTTTCTCTGCGTGCGGTGCCGCGCCTTCGGCAGGCTGAGCCTGTTCGGCGTACATCTTCTGGGCAACCGGAGCCGAGACTTTCGACAGCTCTTCAACCTTGGCGTCGATGGCAGCCTTGTCGTCGCCTTTGACGGCGGCTTCCAGGGCAACCACGGCCGCTTCGATTGCAGTCTTCTCTTCTGCAGTCACTTTGTCGCCAGCGTCAGCGATCATCTTGCGAGTCGAGTGAACCAGTGCATCACCCTGGTTACGGGCAGCGGCCAGCTCTTCGAACTTGCGGTCTTCCTCGGCGTTCAGCTCGGCGTCGCGCACCATCTTCTGGATTTCTTCATCCGACAGGCCGGAGTTGGCCTTGATGGTGATCTTCTGCTCTTTGCCGGTCGCCTTGTCTTTCGCGCCGACGTGCAGGATGCCGTTGGCGTCGATGTCGAAGGTCACTTCGATCTGTGGAACACCGCGTGGCGCTGGTGGAATCTCGGCCAGGTCGAACTTGCCCAGGGACTTGTTCTGTGCGGCTTGCTTGCGCTCACCTTGCAGGACGTGAATGGTCACGGCGCCCTGGTTGTCATCGGCAGTCGAGAACACTTGCGATTTCTTGGTAGGAATCGTGGTGTTTTTCTCGATCAGCGCGGTCATCACGCCGCCCATGGTTTCGATACCCAGGGTCAGCGGGCTGACGTCGAGCAGCAGAACGTCTTTCACGTCACCGGCCAGAACGGCGCCCTGAATCGCAGCACCCATGGCAACGGCTTCGTCCGGGTTCACGTCTTTACGAGCTTCTTTACCGAAGAAATCGGTAACGGCCTTCTGCACCAGAGGCATACGAGTCTGGCCACCGACCAGAATCACGTCGTCAATTTTGCTGGCGTCGATGCCGGCGTCTTTCAGAGCGATGCGGCATGGCTCGATGGTACGGTTCACCAGGTCTTCGACCAGCGACTCGAGCTTGGCACGAGAAATCTTCACGTTCAGGTGCTTAGGACCGGTCGCATCTGCAGTGATGTACGGCAGGTTGACGTCGGTCGACTGCGAAGAAGACAGCTCGATCTTGGCTTTCTCAGCGGCTTCTTTCAGACGCTGCAGGGCCAGTGGATCGTTCTTCAGGTCCATGCCGGACTCTTTCTTGAACTCGTCGACGAGGTAGTCGATCAGACGCATGTCGAAGTCTTCACCACCCAGGAAGGTATCACCGTTGGTGGCCAGTACTTCGAACTGGTGCTCGCCGTCAACTTCAGCGATTTCGATCACGGAAACGTCGAAGGTACCACCACCCAGGTCGTAAACGATCACGGTGTGATCGCCCTTGGCCTTGTCCATACCGTAAGCCAGAGCAGCTGCGGTTGGTTCGTTGATGATACGTTTTACGTCCAGACCGGCGATGCGACCGGCGTCTTTGGTCGCCTGACGCTGGCTGTCGTTGAAGTAGGCCGGAACGGTGATCACCGCTTCGGTCACTGCTTCGCCGAGGTAGTCTTCGGCGGTCTTCTTCATTTTCTTCAGGACTTCGGCGCTGATTTGCGGCGGAGCCATCTGCTTGCCGGAGGCCTCGACCCAAGCGTCACCATTGTTGGCCTTGACGATCTTGTAAGGCACCAGCTTGATGTCTTTCTGCACGACTTCTTCGTCGAAGCGGCGGCCGATCAGACGCTTCACCGCGAACAGTGTGTTGTGCGGGTTGGTCACAGCCTGACGCTTGGCGGACTGGCCGACCAGGATTTCGCCATCGTTGGCGTAAGCGATGATCGACGGCGTGGTACGCGCGCCTTCGGCGTTTTCAATAACTTTGGCTACGCCGTTTTCCAGCACGGAGACGCAGGAGTTGGTAGTCCCCAGGTCGATACCGATAATTTTGCCCATGTTCACTCTCCCGAAACTTTGGATTTGGTTGCCGCAGCAGTGGTGGCTAACTGCGGTAATACTTAAACGCTTGACTTCTAAATGGGGGCCTTGCGGCTAATTTCAAGCCTTCTCGTCAATCGAAGGCGAAACTGGCGCCGGCGCCTTGCTGACCACGACCATCGCCGGACGCAGCAGGCGGCCATTGAGCTGATAGCCCTTCTGGAACACTTTCAGAACGCTGTTCGGTTCCAGGTCCGCACTTTCCTGCATGGCCATTGCCTGATGTTCCACGGCGTTGAACGGTTCGCCTTCCTGCGGGCTGACAGCTACAAGCTGATAGCGCTTGAGGGTGTCCTGGAACATTTTCAGCGTCAGCTCGATACCTTCGCGCATCGGACGGATGCTTTCGTCGTCCGGGCTCGACAGCTCGAGGCCGCGCTCCAGGCTGTCGACGATCGGCAGCAGGTCGCCGGCGAATTTTTCCAGTGCAAACTTGTGAGCTTTCTCTACGTCCTGCTCGGCACGGCGGCGGACGTTCTGCAGATCGGCAGCTACGCGCAGAGATTGATCCTGCGCGGCGGCCAATTGCTCTTCGAGCACTTGTACACGGGTCGCCAGGTCATCACCCGAAGCCTCGGGCGCCTGATTGGCTTCTGGATTTTGCGTATCTACTGTCTGTTCGTCAGCCATAGAATTCTCCTTTCAATATCGTCCGCGAGTTCGATTCGCGCTTCTGCCCCGGTATATGGGGCCGCAAAATCAGGCTTCAAGGGCTGACAATGATTAACCCTACAAAAAAGTGCTGCATTGTCATTCCCGGGCGCGATAAGCATTTGATCGGATCAAGCCAATCGAGCTAAGCGAGGGCATTGTCAGGCCGAAACAAAACACTGTATAAATAACCAGACCTAAAGCCTGGGAGCGGCCTTTATGCTGGTGCACCTGTCCGTACACAACTACGCCATCGTTGAACATCTCGATCTCGAACTCGATCGCGGGATGAGCGTGATTACCGGGGAAACCGGCGCCGGCAAGTCGATCATGCTCGACGCCCTCGGCCTGACCCTGGGCGATCGCGCCGACAGCGGCGTGGTGCGCCCGGGCGCCGACAAGGCCGACATCCTGGCGACCTTCGACCTGGCCGACATCCCAGAAGCCAGCGCCTGGCTGGCCGAGCGCGACCTGGAAATCGACGGCCCGTGCATCCTGCGCCGGGTCATCACCTCGGAAGGCCGCTCCCGTGGCTATATCAACGGCACGCCCTGCCCGCTCGGCGACCTCAAGGCCCTCGGCGAGCTGCTGATCGACATCCACAGCCAGCACGAACACCAATCCCTGCTCAAGACCGATACCCACCGTCGCCTGCTCGACGAGTACGCCGGCGCCACCGATCTGGCCCGACAGGTACAACTGGCCGCCCAGCGCTGGCGCCAGACCCGCCAGGAGCTGGAACGCCTGTCCAACTCCGGCGACGAGCAACGCGCACGCCATCAACTGCTCAGCTACCAGCTCGAAGAACTGGAGAACCTGGGTTTAGGCGAAAACGAGCTGGAAGACCTGGAGCAGGAACACAAGAACCTGACCAACGCCGAAACCCTGCTGGGCATCTGCCGGCAAGTGGTCGAACAATGCAGCGAAAGCGATTCCGGCAATGTGCTGAATGCGCTGACCGCCAGCCTCAATCGCCTGTCCAGCGTGAACAACTCGATCGGCGCCCTGGGCGAAGCCAGCAGTTTGCTGACCAGCGCACAGATCCAGGTCGAAGAGGCTGTCGGCGAACTCAACCGCTTCCTCGACAACTTCGACGCCGATCCGCTGCGCCTGCAATATCTGGAAGAACGCCTTGATGCCATTTACACCCTGGCACGCAAACACCGGATCCAGCCGACCGAAGTCGCCGAGATGCAACAAAAACTGCTGGATGAAATCGAAACCCTGAATGCCAACGACGAATCCATCGAGCGCCTGGGTGAAGAACTTGCTTCATATGCCCGTCATTATCAGGAAAAGGCTCGCGAGTTGAGCGATCTGCGCCATCAGGCTGCCGGCAGTCTGGCAAGCGCGGTGGAACAGGAGATTCAACGCCTCGGCATGCCTGGAGGACGCTTCACCATCGAGTTGCGGCCCAACGCCAGCGGCGAACTCCTGCCCAACGGACTCGAACAGGTCGAACTGCTGGTCAGCGCCAACCCTGGCCAACCATTAAAGGCCTTGGCCAAAGTGGCCTCCGGCGGCGAACTCTCGCGGATCAGCTTGGCGATTCAGGTCATCACCGCCCAGACCTCACGCGTGCCGACGCTGGTATTCGACGAAGTGGATGTCGGCATCGGCGGCCCGACCGCCGAGATTGTCGGCCAGTTGCTGCGACGCCTGGGCGAACGCGGTCAGGTCCTGACCGTTACACACTTGCCGCAAGTGGCCGCACAGGGCCATCAGCATTTATTTGTGCACAAGGTACGGGGCGATCAGGCGACTCACACTGCCGTGTCGAAACTGAGCAAAAATGACCGTATAGAAGAAGTCGCACGCATGCTCGGCGGCATCGATCTGACCAAAGAGTCTCTGGCACACGCCAAGAAGATGGTCGTTACGGCAAAGGTTTAAGCACGACAGAAAGCACGAAGGCGACCCTTGGGTCGCCTTCGTTCGTTTCGCGAACCTGAAATTCGCGCGACATGCTTACTTTTTCTTGCGTACGTACAGCACCAGGTTGTGATCCACCAACTCGACACCGTGCTCTTCGGCAATTGCCTTCTGGAGCTTTTCGATTTCGATGCTGACGAATTCGACAACCTCACCGGTTTCCACGTTGACCATATGGTCGTGGTGGCCACCGTCGGCCAATTCGAATACCGCGTGGCCACCGTCGAAGTTGTGACGGACCACGAGGCCAGCCGCTTCGAACTGGGTCAGAACACGGTAGACCGTGGCCAGACCGACGTCCTCGCCAGCTTCCATCAACGCCTTGTAGACGTCCTCGGCACTCATGTGACGCTGCTCGGTAGAGTCGAGCATTTGCAGGATCTTGACCCGTGGCAGGGTCACTTTGAGGCCGGCTTTGCGTAGTTCGCTATTTTCAACCATGGTCAGCTTTCTCGCGATGCTGCTTCGCAGCTTCTCTTAATGCGGGTATGATCGGCGTTTACGTTGTCCCAGCCAAGATAGTGGAAGTCGCCCACCGATGCAAAACACCAAGCTCTTGCTAACCAGTTTCACCTTTGTGGGACTGCTCGCACTCGCCGGTTGTTCATTCCCCGGGGTTTACAAAATCGACATCCAGCAGGGCAATGTCGTCACGCAGGACATGATAGACCAGTTACGCCCGGGAATGACCCGGCCGCAAGTACGGTTTATCATGGGCAACCCTCTGCTTGTCGACACGTTCCATGCCGATCGCTGGGATTATCTGTACAGCCTGCAACCTGGTGGCGGTGAACGCCAGCAGGAACGCATGAGTGTCATTTTCGACTCTAACGACCGCCTTGTCAGCCTGTCCGGTGACTTCATGCCAGGCGTGAGCCGTGACGAAGCCATTCTCGGCAAGGACAGTGGCACCAGCGTGACCGCTCCTGCCGAAAACGCCGAGAAGCCAAAACCGGAAAAACCGGTCAAGCCAGGTTCCTTGCTGGATCAGATCCAGAAGGACGTCGATGGTGTGGAAACCGTTCCGGTTCCGACACCAGAGCCGCTGGACACCTCGCCGCAATAATTTGCGACGCAATAAAAAACCCGGAAATTCCGGGTTTTTTATTGCCTGCAGATCAGTGCAATCACTGTTTTCCGGCTTTAGCCTCGGCGGCCTTGGCGGCCCGCAACCGGCGCACCTCTTTCGGATCAGCCAGCAGCGGTCGGTAGATTTCGAGACGATCCCCCGCCTGAACAACCCGCACATCCGGATCGGCAATCACTTTGCCGAAAATCCCGACCGGACAACCCGCCAGATCCAGCTCGGGAAAGTCGGCATCGATGCCGCTGGCCGACAGTGCAGCCCGCACCGTCGAACCCTCTGCCACGCTGATCGTACGCAACACCTGACGATCAACCGCCGCGTACACCACTTCTATTTCGATCACCGGCTCAACCATGCATCTGCTTGGCGCGCTGGCAGAAAGCATCCACCAGAGTGTTGGCCGCCTGATTGAACAGCGGCCCGAGCGTGGCGCGCACCAGCGGGCCGGCATAATCGAAGGACAGATCGAGGCTGATCTTGCAGGCCTTCTCGTTCAGCGCCTTGAACACCCAGACCCCGTGCAATTGATTGAACGGACCTTCCTCAAGGTTCATCTCGATCGATTGCCCCGGCACCAGGGTATTGCGCGTCACGAAGTGCTGGCTGAGGCCGCCCTTGGCCACACCGACGCTGGCACGCATGTGTTCAGGCGAGCTTTCCAGGACTTCCGCAGACGAACACCACGGCAGAAACTCCGGATAACGCGCCACGTCATTGACCAGGTCATAGAGAAATTGCGCCGGGTAAGGCAGCAGCGCTGATCGTTGAATATGTGTCGTCATGTAAGCGTCACTTCCAGAGCTGGGTGGCAAACACTACAAGAATGCCGATGGGCGCCACATAGCGCATCAAGAACAGAGACAGGGCGAACAGCGCCGGACTGCGAATCGACAATTCGTCACGCACCGCCTCACGCCCCATCACCCAACCGGCAAACAGCACAAAGCACAGCCCGCCGAGCGGCAACATGATCCGCGAGGTGAAGAAGTCGATCACACCAAAGAAGTCCAGACCGCCTGCGGCACCCCATTGGTAGAGATGGAACATCCCGCCTTCGTTCACGAAAAATTTCGCTTCCTTCCAGATATTGAAGGAAAACACCGTGCCCAGACCGACAAACCAGCAGGTGAACGCCAACCAGAATGTCACCCACGCACGACTGATTTTAGTCCGCTCGACCAGATAGGCGACCATCGGCTCCAGCAGGGAAATCGCCGAACTCCACGCAGCAATCGCCACCAGAACGAAGAACACCACGCCCATCAACTGGCCGAACAGCACGTTACCGAACGCAAATGGCAGGCTGACGAACATCAGCCCCGGACCTTCGCTCGGGTTCAAACCGCCGGCGAACACAATCGGAAACAAGGCCAGACCGGCCACCAGCGAAACGAAGGTATCGAGCAGCGCCACACCCACGACAGTGCCGGAAAGCGAGGCTTCCTTGGTCATGTAGGCGCCGTAGATCATGATCGAGCCCACGCCCACGCTCAGGGAGAAGAACGCGTGGCCCATGGCCGGCAGCAAGCCATCAAGGACTTTCTCCGGGTGGAAGTCGAACATGAAATGCACGCCTTCCATGAAGTGCCCGGTGGTCATGCTGTAACCCAGCAACACCAGCACCATCACGAACAGCAACGGCATCATGATCCGCAGGCTGCGCTCAAGCCCGGCGACCACGCCTTTGGCGATCACCACCGCCGACAGCAGCATGAACACCGTGTGCCACAGCGTGATGCGCCATGGGTCGGCGATGACATTGCCAAAATAGGCACCGACCTGCTCGGCCGTCGCCCCCTGGAAGTCCCCGCGCCCCATATCAATGATGTAATCCAGCGACCAGCCGCCGACCACACTATAGAAAGACAGGATCAGCAACGCCGTGATCATCCCGGCGAACGCGCCCCACGACCACTTGCCCGAGTGTCCGGCTTCGAGAGCCAGCACCTTCAAGGCGTTGGCCGGACTCTGACGGGCACGGCGGCCGATCAGGGTTTCGGCGAGCATCACCGGAATGCCTATCAGCGCGATACACGCCAGAAACATCAGCACAAAGGCGCCGCCACCGTAGACCCCGACCATGTAGGGGAACTTCCAGATGCTGCCCAGTCCCACGGCCGAACCGGTCGCGGCGAATATGAAAACCCAGCGGCTAGCCCAACTGCCGTGGACAGAAACCTTGTCTGTCGACATCGTTTATCACGCCCAAGCGTTAGAAAAAGAGGCCGCATTGTCCGGGATTCACTCAACCTGCTCAAGCACGCAGCATCACCGTAGCCGACAGCCGTTTATCTCCATATAATGCCGCCCCTATGGCTAAACAGAAGAAACACCCAACAGGGACCATCGCGCAGAACAAAAAGGCGCGACACGATTACTTCATCGAGCACAAGTTCGAGGCTGGTCTGGTCCTGGCCGGCTGGGAAGTAAAAAGTCTGCGGGCAAGCAAGCTGCAACTGGTCGACAGTTACGTCCTGCTCAAGGACGGCGAAGCCTGGCTGCTCGGCAGTCACATCACGCCGTTGATGACTGCCAGCACCCACGTCATCGCCGACCCGGTCCGCACCCGCAAGCTGCTGCTCAACCGCCGCGAGCTGGACAAGCTGGCCGCCGCCGTACAGCAGAAGGGTTACGCCTGCGTGTGCCTGTCCTGGTACTGGAGCAAGCACATGGTCAAGTGCGAAATCGCTCTGGGCAAAGGCAAGAAGGAATACGACAAGCGTGATACCGAACGCGAACGTGACGCCGGTCGCGAGCTGCAGCGTGCGGTGCGCAACAAGGGCAAGGAAGACTGATTCTTCTGCCTGAATGACCGTTCCCGCGCTCGGCACGGGAACGGTCATGCTTACATCCCTTTGCGCCGCTCGGCCCGAGCCATGCGCTGCACTTCCTGACGCACTTCTTCCAGCACTTCCTGCACATACAGAATGTGTCGGCTGGACACTTCTCGTGCCTGCTCCGCCCGCCCTTCGATAATCGCCTGATACAGTTCCCGATGCTGCGTGATCAGCATGTCGCGGGTTTCCGTGCGCTGTTTGTACATGCCGCCGATGTTGGTCACCACGTTGCGCTTGAGCAGGTCGAACAGCCCGCGAATGGTGTGCAGCAACACAGCGTTATGACTGGCCTCGGCGATGGCCAGGTGGAATTTCGCGTCTGCCGCCCCCTCTTCCGCCCGACTCACTTCGTCGTGACGCGAGTAGCAGTCCTGTAATTCTTCAAACGCGGCGGTCAGTCGCTCGCGATCCACATCGGTGGCACGCAATGCCGCGTAATAAGCGCACGACGCCTCCAGCGTGTGGCGAAATTCCAGCAGATCGCGCTGGGCTTCAGGATTGCTTTCCAGCAATTGCAGCAAGGGATCGCTGAAGGTCGAGCCCAGGCTTTCCACTACGTAATTGCCGCCGCCCTGCTTGCTGACCAGCAACCCCTTGGCCGCCAGCTTCTGGATCGCCTCGCGCAACGAAGGTCGGGAAACACCGAACTGCTCCGCCAATGCGCGCTCCGCCGGCAGGCGCTCGCCAGACTTCAGCGTGCCCTCGAGGATCATCCCCTCGAGCCGCTCGACAATATCGTCAGACAAACGGCGCTGACGTATCTGATCAAACCCCATCACTCAATTCTCCACGAGCCCGACCACTCGCCGGGCTCTCTATTCTGGCCTATCGGCGCCTTGCCGACACCTGCCAGATGAAACGCCCCGGACCGGATCAGATCGAGTCTGCACCGGTGATTCGACGAAAGTTTCAGGGCGGCAAATTGACACACCGACATCAAGGCTTTTACCCTAGCCAACAGCGATTGTAAATTGGTCTTACCAATTAACCAAGAACGCTGACAGTGCATGACCAACAACAATTAGGGGCCACCCCATATGCAAACCTGGCAACAGCTCTACAGCCCGCTCGGCAGTCTCGGCGTGTCCGCACTCGCGGCCGTCATCCCCATCGTTTTCTTCTTCCTCGCCCTGGCGGTGTTCCGCCTCAAAGGTCATGTGGCCGGCAGCATCACGCTCGCCCTGGCCATCGCCGTGGCGATCTTTGCGTTCCAGATGCCGGTGGACATGGCGTTCGCCGCCGCCGGTTATGGTTTCGCCTATGGTCTGTGGCCGATTGCCTGGATCATTGTCGCGGCAGTGTTCCTGTACAAACTGACGGTCAAGAGCGGTCAGTTCGAAGTCATCCGCAGTTCGGTGCTGTCGATCACCGATGACCAGCGTCTGCAGGTGCTGCTGATCGGCTTCTGCTTCGGCGCTTTCCTCGAAGGTGCAGCCGGTTTCGGCGCACCAGTGGCGATTACCGCCGCGCTGCTGGTAGGACTGGGCTTCAACCCGCTGTACGCCGCCGGCCTGTGCCTGATTGCCAACACCGCGCCGGTCGCGTTCGGTGCCTTGGGGATTCCGATCATCGTCGCCGGGCAGGTCACCGGTATCGACGCGTTCAAGATCGGCGCCATGACCGGCCGCCAACTGCCGCTGCTGTCGCTGTTCGTGCCGTTCTGGCTGGTGTTCATGATGGATGGCCTGCGCGGCGTGCGTGAAACCTGGCCAGCCGCGCTGGTTGCCGGCCTGAGCTTTGCCGTGACCCAATACTTCACGTCGAACTTCATTGGCCCGGAGCTGCCGGACATCACCTCGGCCCTGGCCAGCCTGATCGCGCTGACCCTGTTCCTGAAAGTCTGGCAGCCAAAACGCACCGCAGGTGCACAGATTGCCGGTGCAACCTCGAACGTCGCGGTCACCGCCAGCGTCGGCGGTTTCGGCCAGAAACGCACCACCATCGCTTCGCCCTACAGCCTCGGGGAAATCTTCAAGGCCTGGTCACCGTTCCTGATCCTCACCGTACTGGTCACCATCTGGACCCTCAAACCGTTCAAGGCGATGTTTGCCGCTGGTGGTTCGATGTACGCCTGGGTGTTCAACTTCGCGATCCCGCACCTGGATCAACTGGTGATCAAGACTGCGCCGATCGTCGCCACACCGACAGCCATCCCGGCGGTGTTCAAACTCGACCCGATTTCCGCCACCGGCACGGCGATTTTCTTCTCAGCGTTGATCTCGATGGTCATCCTGAAGATCAATTTCAAAACTGGTCTGACCACTTTGAAAGAGACCTTCTACGAACTGCGCTGGCCAATTCTGTCGATCGGCATGGTGCTGGCGTTCGCCTTCGTGACCAACTATTCCGGCATGTCTTCGACCATGGCTTTGGTGCTGGCAGCGACCGGCGCGGCGTTCCCGTTCTTCTCGCCGTTCCTCGGTTGGCTGGGGGTGTTCCTCACCGGTTCCGATACCTCGTCCAACGCGCTGTTCAGTTCGCTGCAAGCGACCACCGCGCACCAGATCGGAGTCAACGACACCTTGCTGGTGGCGGCCAATACCAGCGGCGGCGTGACCGGCAAAATGATTTCGCCGCAGTCGATTGCCGTGGCCTGCGCCGCGACCGGGCTGGTGGGCAAGGAATCCGATCTGTTCCGCTTCACCCTCAAGCACAGCCTATTCTTTGCAACGATTGTCGGCCTGATCACTTTGGCTCAGGCCTACTGGTTCACCGGCATGCTGGTGCACTGATAACGACAAGAAGACTACAAGAAGCATGGAAATAACCGACGCCGGTTCGTGATTCCGGCGTCAGCAATTCACGACCCGGTCTGTAAGGCTGCTGAAAGCAATGCGCTCTATATTCGGCAGCCTCACAGACGGATAACCGGGCCCACCCGGAGACACGCCTGATGAGCGAGCTTTTTTACAACGCAGTGCCCAACGCCACTCGCGTCGCACCGCCACTGCCAGAGCCCCGGCAGTACCCGAGCGAGAAACCGTCGCGGGTCTACCTGTTCGGCACTTGCGTGGTCGACCTGTTTTATCCCGAAGCCGGGATGGACGCGATCCACTTGCTGGAGCGCGAAGGGATTCGGGTCGAGTACCCGCAAGGGCAGAGCTGCTGCGGACAACCGGCCTACACCTCGGGTTACACCGAGCAGGCGCGGACAGTGGCGCGCTCGCAACTGGCGCTGTTTGCCGGGGATTATCCGGTGGTGGTGCCGTCGGGTTCCTGCGCGGGAATGCTGCGCGAGCATTACGCCGACTTGTTCAAGGACGAGCCGGAAACGTTGAAACAGGTTCAGGCCCTTGCGGCCCGCACCTATGAACTGGCCGAGTTCCTGCTGTTCGTCTGCAAGGTGCAGCTCAAGGACAGCGGCGAGCCGGTCAAAGTGGCGCTGCACACTTCGTGTTCGGCGCGACGGGAAATGAACACCCACCTGCACGGCCGCGAGTTGTTGGCGCAGTTGAGCAACGTGGAACGGGTCAACCATGACCATGAAAGCGAATGCTGTGGCTTCGGTGGGACATTCAGCGTCCGTATGCCAGACATTTCCGGCGCGATGGTGGCCGACAAGACCCGGGCGTTGAAGGAATCCGGCGCGCATCAGGTACTCAGTGCCGACTGCGGCTGCTTGATGAACATCAACGGCTCGCTGGAAAAACAGCAGGAAGCGCTGCGCGGGCAACACCTGGCGAGTTTCCTCTGGCAACGAACCGGAGGTGCGCGATGAGCACTTCCACGATTATTCCTACGGTTGCCGTAGAAGAAGATTTCCGCACCCGGGCGCACAACGCCCTGGGCGATTCGCAGTTGCGGAACAACTTCCGCACCGCGATGGATTCACTGATGACCAAGCGGGCAGCGGCTTTCAGCGATGCCCACGAAAGAGAACACCTGCGTGAACTGGGCAATGCGATCCGTGCCCGCGCGCTCTCCAAGTTGCCCGACCTGCTCGAGCAACTGGAACAGAACCTGACCCGCAACGGTGTGACAGTGCACTGGGCGGAAACGGTGGACGAGGCCAATGGCATCGTCCTTTCGATCATCCGCGCTCACGAGGCGCGGCAAGTGATCAAGGGCAAATCGATGGTCAGCGAAGAGATGGAGATGAACCATTTCCTCGAGGCTCGGGACATTGAATGTCTGGAGTCCGACATGGGGGAGTACATCGTCCAGCTCGACCACGAGAAGCCTTCTCACATAATCATGCCGGCAATCCACAAGAATGCCGGTCAGGTCGCGTCCTTGTTCCACGACAAACTTGGCGTGGAATACACCAAGGACGTTGACCAACTCATTCAGATCGGTCGCAGGGTCCTGCGGCAGAAATTCTTCGAAGCGGACATCGGCGTCTCCGGCGTCAACTTCGCCGTGGCCGAAACCGGCACCCTGCTGCTGGTGGAAAACGAAGGCAACGGCCGCATGACCACCACCGTGCCGCCAGTGCACATCGCCGTCACCGGCATCGAAAAAGTCGTGGAAAACCTGCGCGACGTGGTGCCGCTGCTGTCGTTGCTGACCCGCTCGGCGCTGGGCATTCCGATCACCACCTACGTCAACATGATCTCCGGCCCGCGCAAGGAACATGAACTCGACGGCCCGCAGGAAGTGCATCTGGTGCTGCTCGACAACGGTCGCAGCCAGGCGTTTGCCGACAGCGAATTGCGCCAGACCCTGAACTGCATCCGCTGCGGCGCGTGCATGAATCATTGCCCGGTCTACACCCGTGTCGGCGGCCATACCTATGGCGAGGTTTACCCCGGCCCCATCGGCAAAATCATCACTCCGCACATGGTCGGCCTGGCGAAAGTCCCGGATCACCCGAGCGCGTCTTCGTTGTGCGGCGCCTGCGGTGAAGTGTGCCCGGTAAAAATTCCGATCCCCGCGCTGCTGCGTCGCCTGCGCGAAGAAAACGTCAAAGCTCCGGACTCACCGCATCAGGTAATGCGCGGCCAGGGCAGCAAGTATTCGCGCAAGGAACGCTTTATCTGGAACGCGTGGGCGAAGCTCAACAGCTCGCCGACTTTGTATCGATTGTTTGCGTTTTTCGCCACGCGCCTGCGCGCCCTGGCGCCGAACAACGTCGGCCCGTGGACGCAGAATCACAGCGCTCCAAAACCCGCCGCCCGCTCACTGCATGACATGGCTCGCGAGCATCTGGCCAAACAAGGAGACCGTTGATGAGCGCCAAGCAAAACATCCTCGGCAAGTTGCGTAAAAGTCTGACGGGTACCACACCGATTGCCGACAACTTTGACGTCGATCTGGTGACCCAGCCTTACACCTACAGCGCCGAACAACGCATCCCGCAACTGCGCAAACTGATGGAAGCGGTGCACACCGAAATCCATCTGACGTCCGCTGACACGTGGCCGGCGCTGCTCACGCAATTGCTGCGCGACCGTCAGTTGCCGAGCCTGTTGATCGCACCGACTACGTCCCACGGGCAGCGCATCACACAACACTGGGCGAACAATCCTGATCTGCCGGCGCTGAAATCCTACGACCGGCCGATGGAAGACTGGAAAGCCGAGCTGTTCAATGACACCCCGGCCAGCCTCACCGGCACCCTCGGCGCCATTGCCGCCACCGGCAGCCTGATTCTGTGGCCGACCCGTGAAGAACCACGACTGATGAGCCTCGTACCACCGGTGCATTTCGCCCTGCTCAAGGCCAGCCAGATCCGCGACAACTTCTATCAGGTGCAGCAGGAATTCGAGTGGGCCCAAGGCATGCCGACCAACGCGTTGCTGGTGTCCGGCCCGTCGAAAACCGCCGACATCGAACAAGTGCTGGCCTACGGCGCCCACGGCCCGAAAGACCTGGTGGTGTTGATCCTGGAGGACCAATGACCTTACCGGCGACTTTCCTGCGCGATGCGCAGCAACTGATTCCTGCCGAACGGCGCTTCGACGATCCGCTGTCGACCCTGGCCTTCGGCACCGACGCCAGTTTCTACCGGTTGATCCCGCAACTGGTGATCCGCGTCGAATCCGAAGATGAGGTGGTGGCGCTGCTGAAACTAGCCCAGCGCGATCAGGTCCCGGTGACCTTCCGCGCCGCCGGCACCAGTCTGTCCGGCCAGGCGATCAGCGATTCGGTGTTGATCGTGCTTGGGGATAACTGGAATGCCCGTGAGATCCGAGGGCAAGGCACGCAGATCCGCCTGCAACCGGGCGTGATCGGTGCCCAGGCTAACGCATGGCTCGCGCCATTCGGGCGCAAGATCGGTCCGGATCCGGCCTCGATCAACGCCTGCAAGATCGGCGGCATCGTTGCCAACAACGCCAGCGGCATGTGCTGTGGCACTGCACAAAACACCTATCACACGCTGGCCGGGATTCGTCTGGTGCTGGCCGATGGCACACGTCTCGACACCGAGGATGCTGCCAGTGTCGCAGCGTTTCGAACGAGCCACGGTGAATTGCTGGAACGCTTGGCGACACTGGGCCGCGAGACCCGCGCCAATGCCGAACTGGCCGCGCGAATCCGCCACAAATACCGTCTGAAAAATACCACCGGCCTGTCGCTTAACGCCCTGGTGGATTTCGATGAGCCTGTGGATATCTTGAGTCACTTGCTGGTCGGTTCCGAAGGCACCCTCGGCTTCATCAGCGCGGTGACTTACGACACGGTGATCGACCATCCGAACAAGGCCTCGGCGCTGATCGTGTTCCCCGACGTGGAAACCTGCTGCAACGCCGTCACCGTGCTGAAAAGCCAACCGGTGTCCGCCGTGGAACTGCTCGACCGCCGCAGTCTGCGTTCGGTGCAGGACAAACCCGGCATGCCGGATTTCGTACAGCACCTGTCGAACAATGCCTGCGCGTTGTTGATCGAATCCCGCGCTGCCTCTTCCACTTTGCTGCAAGAGCAACTGGCGCAGATCATGGCGTCGCTCAACGGCTTCCCGGTGGAAAAACAGGTCGACTTCACCGAAGACCCGGTCGAGAACGCCCGCCTCTGGGCGATCCGCAAGGACACCTTCCCCGCCGTCGGCGCCGTGCGCAAGACCGGCACCACGGTGATCATCGAAGACGTGACCTTCCCGGTGGAACAACTGGCGATAGGTGTGAACCGCTTGATCGAGCTGTTCGACAAACATCACTACGACGAAGCGATCCTTTTCGGGCACGCGCTGGAAGGTAATCTGCACTTCGTCTTCACCCAAGGCTTCAACAGCCCGGAAGAAGTCGCACGCTATCAGGCGTTCATGGACGACGTGGCGCAACTGGTGGCCGTGGAGTTCGGCGGTTCGCTGAAAGCGGAACACGGCACCGGGCGCAACATGGCGCCTTTCGTCGAACTGGAATGGGGCAGCGATGCCTATCAACTGATGTGGCAGCTCAAGCGCCTGCTCGATCCCCAAGGCATTCTCAACCCGGACGTGGTGCTCAGCGAAGATCCGCAGATCCACCTCAAGCACCTGAAACCGCTGCCGGCGGCCGATGAGATTGTGGACAAGTGCATCGAGTGCGGTTTCTGCGAGCCGGTTTGTCCATCAAAGGGCCTGACCCTGAGCCCACGTCAGCGCATCGTGATATGGCGCGACATTCAGGCCCGAAAACGCGCCGGGATCGACACCACCGAACTGGAAAAAGCCTACGAGTACCAAGGCATCGAAACCTGCGCCGCGACCGGTTTGTGCGCGCAACGTTGCCCTGTAGGCATCAACACCGGTGAGCTGGTGAAAAAGCTGCGTGCCCGCAACGCCACGCATGCGAAAACCGCCAACTGGATCGAAGGAAATTTTGCCACGACCCTGCAAGGGGCGCGCTTCACCCTGCACGTGGCCAACGGTGCGCGAATGTTACTGGGAGCGCCGCGTCTAGCGAAGTTGTCGGCAACACTGACGCGCCTGTCCAAGGGCCAGGTGCCGCTGTGGACCAACGCGATGCCGCAGCCGGAAAAAGCCATTCGCCTCAGTACAACGGTGTCGGACGAACGTCCGCGTGTGGTGTATCTGGCGGCTTGCGTGTCGCGGGTGATGGGACCGGCGGCGGGTGACAAGGAACAAATGTCGCTGTACGACAAAACCCGTGCCCTGCTGGAAAAGGCCGGTTATCAGGTGGTGTTCCCGGACAATCTGGACAACCTCTGCTGCGGACAGCCGTTCGCCTCCAAAGGCTACGCCGAACAGGCCGAGCACAAACGCCAGGAACTGATCGGCGCCTTGCTGCACGCCAGCCGTGGCGGGCTCGATCCGATCTATTGCGACACCAGCCCCTGCACCTTGCGACTGGTGCAGGATGTGGGAAATGTTCGCCTTGATCTGTATGACCCTGTGCGGTTTATCCGTACGCATCTGATGGATCGTCTGGATTTCACTCCGCAGGAAGCACCGATTGCCGTTCATGTGACGTGCAGCACGCAACACCTGGGGGAAAGCCAGGCGTTGATCGATCTGGCGCGCAAGTGCAGCAAGAACGTGGTCATCCCGGAAGGCATTCATTGCTGCGGATTTGCCGGCGACAAGGGCTTCACCATACCGGAGCTGAACAGCCATTCCCTGCGCACCCTCAAGGATGCGGTGCAGCATTGCAGCGAAGGGATCTCCACCAGCCGCACCTGTGAGATTGGTCTGACACAACATGGCGGAATCGACTACCACGGGCTGGTCTATCTGGTGGATCGAGTAACCCGGGCCAAACCCGGTGAAACCGCCATCTGAAGAAAAATAGAACCCCTGCGAACGAGAGCAGTCCACAGAACAGGCCCCGAACAATCGGGGCTTTTCCTCCACTCGGTTGCCCGTCCTGACGGCCAGCGAAGTCGGGATCCCTCAGTTCAAGGAGATTCATATGAAACGTTCTGTACTGTTAGGTCTGTTCGTTACTGCCTCGATGATGGCTTCCACGTCCTTTGCTGCAGACAAGCCTGCCGACCTGTGCGATGCCAACATCCAGACCATCAACAATGCCAAGGGGCAGCTGTCATCGTCGCCCGAACTGAGCCAGCGTGCTGAAACCAGCGTGCAAAAGGCTCAGGCGCTCAAGGCCCAGGGCAAGATCGATGACTGCGTTGCGGAAACCTCGCAAACCATTCTGGAACTGCGCAAATCCACCGGCACCAACAATTGATCCAGGCCCGGCCAACCTTCGGGTTGGCCTAGCGGGCCGTTTGGCGTACACTGCGCGTGCTTGTTGCTCGAACAGATGTACCGGGCAATGAGTTCGGGGCCGTTTAGGATTCGACGCCGGTTGCGAAACTCTAGGTGCATGCCGACTTGGTAACAGAAGTCGTAAATCCACTGTTGCAACTTCTTATAGTTGCCAATGACGACCAATACGGTGCTGCTCTCGCTGCTTAATTGCAGCTGACATGCACTCCTGGTGCCTTCGGGCCCAGCAATCATCAGGGGATGTCTGTAAACCCGAAATGATTGTCATATAGAACAGAATCGCCGTGCAGTACGTTGTGGACGAAGCGGCTAAAACTTACACAACTCGCCCAAAGCACCCTGCCCGTCGGGTCGCTGAGGGTTAACTTAATAGACACGGCTACGCATGTAGTACCGACAGCGGAGTACTGGCGGACGGGGGTTCAAATCCCCCCGGCTCCACCAACTCTCAACGACAAGGCCCGCCAAGTGCGGGCCTTGTCGCATCTGGGGATTTATATCCGGAGAGCTCATGCGCCAGGCACTGCTGATCATCGACGTACATCCCTGCTTTTCCCCGCCGCAATGGCTGGTCGAAGGCATCCGGTCGCTCATCGGCACGCTGCCCAGTATCGCCACAGTCGAACGTCACGACGAAAGCCGCACACCTTTCCAGCGCCAGCTTGGCTGGCACCCGGCGGCGGACGATGACAGCCTGATCGCTGCGGATCGCATTTTCATCAAGTACGGGTATGCGCCGTCGCTGGACACGATCGAGTATCTGAAAAGCCTGAATCTGGATCGCGTGTTGGTTTGTGGTCTGCAGACCGAGACTTGCTGCCTCGCTGCCGGGTTTGCGCTGTTCGATGCCGGGTTGCAGCCGACGTTGCTGACGGATCTGACGGTGGGTTCGTCGCTGGATCGTTCGGGCGGGCTGGGTGTGCGGCTGTGGGAACATCACTTCAGGCACACGCTGACGTCGAGTGAACTTCGCTCCTGCCTGCAGGCGTCCTAGGAAATTTTCCGCAGCACGCGTCGATTTTCATGAACTGATTAAAGATGCTTCCGGACTACGGTTTACCAAAGGAATTCGCCGGGAGCTTGAAACCATGGAGCTTTTTCATGAGAAAGACACTCAAAACCCAATGAAAAAAGGGGGCAGATTAATTTCCTTCAAAATAAATCTGTCCCCTTTTCCAGAGCCGTATAGTTAGCACTGATCCAGTGTAGGATATCCATGCTCTGCCCGCTCTTGACGGTCGAATCCTCTCAATCACAGCTTGCCGGCCTGTGCATGATGAAAGCGATAAACGCCTCTGAAAAGCCGCATAATGGCTTCGAAAAACTGTTTACCGATATTTTGCTTGATTCTAATCTGTAATGACCATGGCGCTACGATCTAGTAAATGTAGCGCCATTATCAGCTTCACACACGCTCCGCAACTGCCGCAAGCTGGGTCGTGAACTCATGGATCTCTCCAACCACTGTCTTCAGATGGTGATTAGTGTCGTAAGAGATCCAGTTCGTGGGGCTACCAATCAGTTTACCCAGACTGCACTGCATAATCTTTGCGTCACCCCAGCTAAAGCCAACCCCTCTATAGTGAATTGACTCAACAATTTTTTTGGAAAGCTTTTGACTTTGTGCAAAGCCATCCTCGCCTTTAACCGAGTGCCCCCGAACCACAAAAAACGCATTATTCACAGTATATCTGATCTTCACATTCATATTTGTGGCTATAGCATCCGAGGAGCGTGGATTCCTTACACCATAGTCACCAAAGTAAAGCGATGCAGTTGGATTCGCTGACAAGAAACCTTTCCAAACAATCATTTCCTTCCTTTGTACCAAATTGCTTGAGTCACGGTCTTTCACAGCCTTATCAATCGAGTCAGGTATTGAACTAGCGGCCATAATAATGTACTCAAACCCTAGACCCTTCATATGCCCATATGCGGTTTCTACGATTTCCATAACATCTTGCATTGGTAGCTTTGTTACATCCCCAATATCGATGAGCACCGGTGTACTTCTTTCATTAAGCCCGGCACTCAAAACCATATCTTCTATGATTTCATCTAAGTGATCTACATCACCTAAATCTTCAATTGCCAAGCTATCCAACCTTATGCAATAGAAGGCTTTTTCAGGAAGCACCATAGACTTTATCGTCTCTCGGTACTCTACGGCTTCCCATCTGTCATACCCGATTACTGGACAGACCAATACCCCCAGCTCACTCAAACTATTGCAAATATAGCTTAGTATCTGCTCACCACCTTCGGTACTGAATCCGATGGGCCATTGAGACACATCCAAAATGACATGCTTTCCTATGAAAATTTCAGCTATTTGGTGTGCTCGCGCATCTAAGTAATCTTCAAAAGGGGTATTACTTTTTTTTCTAGCAGCCTCCAGAGACTTTCCTTCGAGCTTTGTTATCTCGAATATAGGCGTACACCGCTCCAAGGAAGCCTTATCAAGCTTGCTTAAATTTTTCAAAGCTTCGATTTCGCCGGCCTTAGCCCTAACGACTGGAAAGTACTGACTATTCATAGCCTTACACCTTATAGGTTTTCAAGTTGAGCCCTAACCATTCCCTGGCCGACTAGATCTGTAAACTGGTTATAATTACCCGCTTCTTTTCTAAGGCGCCCAGCAATTATCGCCGGATGAATTTTTAATTCTTTTGCAAGCTCAACAATTGTCTCCCTACTAGGTTTCAAATATGCATCAGTGCGTTTCCAAATAGACCGAGGAATGAATGCATCCCGTGCGATTCTGTTAGCCTCAGACTCTCTTTTATCTGTGGTGGCGTGTTCCAAATCATCAAGAATAGCTTCGCTGGAGTCATCAATATGCTTCCAAACGTGAACCAATTCATGCACTAAGGTAAACCAGAAGTTGTCAACTCTGTCATACCTAAGCGTAAGTGCAATAATAGGTGTTCCATCTATTTCTTTAAGCGCTGCACCATCAAGCATAGTACCTTTCAGCTGTGGCTCAATAATCACAGCTATGCCGTAACTTTTGAGCAATTCCACCGCCATTCTCGGACCCTCCTCGAAACGGCTGAGCTGGGCTACCTCTTTAATTAGCGCATCGCCTATCTTTGCCTTATCATACTCAGGCAATTGGCTTTTAAGCTCCCGAGTCCTCTGAATGACTCGGGCTAGCCATGCATACAAAGCATATGTCGTTGTCGGAGTTGGTGAGTCGCCAGAAAGGGTACGGCGAAAAGAGGCTCCACTCTCCTGCAATCCCATTTCAGAAATAAAGCCCTGCACTATCTCTTCAACAGTCTTTTTTGCCTTGCTTGTTATGCTATTAATCCAGCCTCTAGCCACCATTTCCTTAACTGGAAATTTGGACCAGTCCACATTAGCTTTATTAAAACTATTCCCTACCTCGTCAAGCCCCACCAATGTGTCCGCTGAGATTCCAAGCCCAACCGCTAAAGCTCTAATCATAGGTACTGTAAGAGGACGCTTTCTCGCCAGCACCTCAGATACTCTACTTCGTGTTCCAAAGTAAGGAACCAAGTCTGCCTGCTTCAGGCCTTTTTCGGTCATACGAAAAAGGATAGCATCAATTGGATCAGGAGCCTCTACTGGATATTTTTGCTTCTCATAGTCCTCTATGAGCATCGAAAGAAGTTCGAGCCTATCACTCTCCTCCGAACCAAGCCTCGGAGAAGAAATTATCAGCGAATGCACCTCATTAAAGTATTCGAGGTATTGTTCCTCTGTTTTGATAATTTTAGGGCTCAAGATATTCATAGTTTTTTCACTATTGCAGTGATTATTGCAATTCCCTGGGCAAAAGCGACCTTCAACTCTAAGAATGTGTTGGACTCACAGACAGAGAAAAGAAAGGTATCTTCGGAGGTAGAAAGCGCATTAGGGTACTGTTCGAGTAGCTCAGCGGGGACCTTCCACTTTGCGTGACCGATCTCACTCACCCATACACAAATCCATTTGCGGATATGCTCGCTTTCCCCCTGGAGAGGAGGCAGTTTCTCTCTACCAAGCAATCTCATGATCGTCGCTTTGTTCCCAATTTGGGAACAAGCTACCTTAGCACCTTTGCCGCGTCAAGAGAGTGTTCCCAAATCGTGAACACCAGCCGCCCTGCACACGCGCCTTCCTATATGGATGACGGGGGGTCATTCGCACTGAATTTCTATATTTTCCCAGAGGATACTGGCGATAATGCAGCCTCTTTTCGCTGACGCGTCAGGGCGGCAAAATCTGCAAGAAATAGGCGGCAGCTACTCAACCATTACAGACACAAGCCATTGATTTTTAATGCTTTTATTTTACAATTGTTTCGGGCTCACCTCCCCCCCCCGGCTCCACCAACTCTCAACGACAAGGCCCGCCAAGTGCGGGCCTTGTCGCATCTGGGGATTTTTTATCCGGAGAGCGAACTTCGCTCCTCCCTACCAGCATCCTAGGAAATTTCCCTCAACCCGCGTCGACTTCCATGAACTATCCCCCGGTTGCCGAGTCCAGGACGATCTCGACTTCCGAACGTCCCATTACCGTTGCCCGCAGGCGCAATTCCCGGCTTCTTCCGGTCGATCAGATCTTCAGCGTGCGTCCCGACGTCGACCTGGTCACTCTGTTGACCCACGCCAGCCAGAATCTCGCGGCGCTCAATATGATGGCGCATGATCTGGTTCATCGACCGGATGAAGTGCAACGTGCGCGGATCGTTGCGATGCATCAGTTGGCCGGGTTGGCGGAGATGCTGGTCAGCAGCGCCCTGAGCAAACTTGACCCACTGCAGCAGGCGGCCGATTCGAAGCCGGTTATCTGCCACTGATCCTCTTGAAAGAGCCGAAATCAGGGGACCTGGCGTCTTGAACGAAGGTGCAGCGAGATGAATTTTTCTTCACTGCCCCGCTTCCGCCAAAGCTGTAAAGTCCGCTCGCTCATTCAAGAAACTACGGTTCGCCCGCTCTCCTGCGGGCTTTTTTTTGCCCGGGTTTTGGCCACGCGTTTGTATTTTCCCGCCCACCGCGCAATTCTGGCGATCAACCCCGCCCCCCGGAGCCCCCAATGCCGCTGTTGACCCTCCCCTGCCAACGCCTGACGCTCGCGGTGCTCTCCCCGGACCAAGCGCCCCTGGAAAGCGATTTCTACCAACGCAACCTGCGCCATCTCGCCCCGTGGTCACCGATTCGCACCACCGATTACTTCTCCACCGAACAGATCCGCCGACGTCTCGAAGTCCAGGCCAGCGCTTTCGATGCCGGATTGGCGGTGCATATGGCGCTGCTGACTCCCGACGGCCAGCAAATGATCGGCGCGTGCAATTTCAGCGGGATCATTCGTGGTGCGTTCCAGGCGTGTTATCTGGGTTATCACATCGATGCGGCCCATCAGGGGCAGGGTTTGATGCAAGAAGCGCTGGAGTCCGCCATCGCCTATATGTTCGAGACCCAGAACCTGCACCGGATCATGGCCAACTACATTCCCGGCAATGAACGCAGTGCGCGGCTGCTTGAGCGCCTGGGGTTCGAGAAAGAAGGCTATGCCAAGGCCTACCTGAACATCGCCGGGCGCTGGCAAGACCATGTGCTGACGGCGCTGGTCAATCCGGCATTCGAAGCCCCGGATCAGCGCTGGTCCCGTCGCCTTGCGTGAGTTTCACAATTTGTTAAGCATTGACGAAGTATGCTCACGCCTCTCGCCCCTTCCGGTTAACTGAAACCTATGTCGTCGCGTGCCGTCACTTCCCTGTTCCTGCTTGCCGCCCTGCTGTTTTTCTTCGCGTTGGGTAACCATCAATTGCAAGGCTCCACCGAAGCCCGGGTCGCCGGCATCGCCATGGAGATGCATCTGGACGATGACTGGGTGACGCCTCGTCTGTTCGGTGAACCGTTTCTGGAAAAACCACCGCTGAGTCTGTGGCTGGATGCCGGCGCCATGCGCGTGTTCGGGGTTTCGCCGTGGGCGGTGCGGCTGGCGTCGGCGGTGGCCGGCCTGCTCAGCGTGATGATTCTGTACGGCATGCTGCGGCGCTTCGGACGGCCGAAAGCGATCGCGTGGACGGCGGGGATTCTGCTGGCGACCATGGCCAGTTACTGGAGCAACGTGCGCGGGGTTGGCGAGGATGCGTTGCTCGCGCTCGGCGTGACCACGGCGTTGCTGGCGTTTTTCCAGGCGCAACGCGCTTCGACGCCGGGTAATTCGTTGCTGTTTATCGTCGGGATTGCCATCGCCACGCTCAGCAAAGGCGTGCTCGGTCTGGCGATGCCGGGGGTGGTGATTTTCGCTTATCTGCTGGCCGACAACCTGATGGACAAGCGCTTCAAACTGACCGAGTGGCTGCGGCCCGGTTTGTTGACCGCGCTCGGGCTGATTCCGCTGCTGATCTGGCTCGCGGTGCTGTATCAGCACGGCGGCGCCCAGGCCGTCAGAGAAGTCTTGCTGACCAACAGCGTCGGGCGTTTCAGCGGTTCCTTCGTCGAAGCCGGGCACTATGAGCCGTTCTACTACTACATCGCCAAACTGCCTGAAGCGTTCCTGCCCTGGAACATTCTGGTGTATCTGGGGCTGTGGCACTTCCGTAAACAATTGAAGGCCAATCGTTACCTGCTGTTTTTCAGCCTGTGGATCGTTGCGCAGTTCATCATGCTGACCCTGGCCTCAAGCAAGCGCACGGTGTACCTGATGTCGATGACGCCGGCAGCGGCAGTGATTGCGGCGGAATATGCGGGCGTACTGTTCGAGAGGTTGAAGGACCGTAACAGCGGGTTTGTCGGATGGATCGCCCGTCATCGTCAGGCATTGGCGGCCGGTATCCTGACGGTGGTGATCGCCAGCTACCTCGGTGCCGCGCAATGGGCACTGCCGAAGGCGGACAAGGAATTGTCGTTCCTGCCACTGACCGAACATATCCAGAGCCTGCAAGCCAGCGGCCACCAGGTCGCGCTGTTTCAGGCCAACGAACGGGTCGGCGGCGCCAGCGTGTTCTATACCCAGAGCGTCCTCAAGGGCCTGGATACCGATGCGCAACTGAAGGATTACCTCAGTGCCTCGCCTTCGAACATCGCGGTGATGTCGGGGGACAGCGAGCCCGCCGCCCCGTTGAAAGTCCTCAAGACCATGATGGTCGGGCGCCAGGCGTATTACTTCGTAGGCTATTGATACAGCGATGCACAAACGAAAAACCCGCCGGTGATGGCGGGTTTTTCATTTCAATCGCGACGCTTCAGAGAGCAGCCTCGGGCTGTGCACTGAACACCTGTCGCTCACGCTTGCTCAACACCGGCAACTCCAGACGAGCCCGGCCATAGAACGCCAGCGCCGTCAGCAAACACGCCAGCCATACGAAGATACCGGCCCAGAATGTGTGGGACATGTAGTGCCAGCCCTGCAGGACGCGTGTGGTGCCGTAGACGAAACCGAGCAGCAGCGAGCCCCACAACAAGGCGATGGAGAAGCGCCATTGATAACGCCGCGCGACAAAATACAGCGCCAGCATGGTGAAACCGCCGGAGGCGTGTCCGCCCGGCCAGCAACGGCCGTCGCCAGCCTCATGGAACAGCTGGAAATTGTTGTACCACTCGATGTGCGCCATCTTGCCGCCGTACAGCGTCGTCTCGATCGGGCAGTAAACGCTGGTGTGGGCCTTGAGGAAGTGGATCACGCCGGTACACACCGCGAACGCCACCACCACAAACAGAAAATCCCGGCGATGGTCAGCGGCAAAGCGCAGCACAGGCGCCACTTTGCAGCGCTCGAGAAACCCGGCGAGGCCCGGGCGCTTCTGCGGATTGACCAGCGGCCAGACCACCGACAGCATCGCACCGACCAAGGCAATTTCAGCAGTCCAGTTCGGAATGATCCGCGCCCACTTGTGGGTCAACTTTTCAAAGAAGTGGATCTTGTCGAGGGGGAAGGTATTGGTCAGCGGATCGAACAGCAGATTGCTGAAGGCGATGTCGATGTTCGTCATGTCGAACATCAGAAACACCACAGCAGCACAGAACAGCGGGATACCGAAGTTGTAAGCGTAAAAGCGAGCACTCATCGGGTGGACACCGTGCGCCAGTCGGAGGCCTCGATGAAGCCGAGCATTTTCGGAGCCGCCGGGTTGGCAGCGGAAACGAACAGCGAGGATCCATAACCGAGGGTCGAGGTCGGCACCTTGAGGTCTTTTTCCAGCTGCGCCATGCATTCGCTGTGGGTGACCAGGATCAGGTTGCGCCCCGGGACCTTGTGCGCGAGCGCATCCTGCAACATGCGGCCCTTGCAGCTGATCAGCCAGTCTTCGCCGGTCGTCGCGTGGTTGAACATGTAACCGGCGGTCTGCACGGTGCGGGTCATCGGGCTGTTGTAGATGTCGGCATGGTTCAGGCCCAGGTGCTCGAACTGTGCGCCGACGGCGACCGCGACACTGCGCGAACGGTCGGTGATGCCGTCATTGCCGCTCAGGCATGGCGCCGGAGAGTGATCGCAGCGCTCAACATGACGCACCAGCACGATCATGTCGCCCTTGGCCCAACCGGCCGCCAACGCCTGCGCACCGGCCACATTGCCGTGGGCCAGATCAGGCACCGCCGCCGGGGCAAGCAGCCACAGGGTCAATGGCACCACCAGCGCCAAGGTCGCCAGGACAACCCCGGCGTTCCGAAAACGGGCCAAACCGCTCAGGTCGATCGAGCGTTTGACGCCGAACAGACTCAGTCTCAATTCCACAAAAATCCGCCTCGCCAGCTCGCAGCACTGTCATTTGATCCGGCGAAGGTACAGAGGCCCCCGTGGGCAGCCAGTGAAAGTCATGTGAAAAAAGTCTTGGGATCCCTTGTTACAAATTCCGTCGGACAAAATCCTTTCAGCTCTCGGATTTGCGGCCGATACAGTCCTGCTAACACCCTTGCTGGCTCAAAAAAACAACAATCTTCCAGCCTGACCGACGATCAAGACGCACAACGTTTTCTGGAGGAATTGTGATGAATAGCTGGTTCGGCAACATCAGCGTGAACCTCAAACTGGGGCTGGGTTTCGGTCTCGTCCTGGCCCTGACCTGCATCCTTGCCCTGACCGGCTGGACCAGCCTCGGCGGCCTGATTGACCGCAGCAACTGGATGAGCGACATCACCCAGCTGAACGCCGGCCTGACCAAGCTGCGCGTGGTGCGCCTGCAATACATGCTGACCAACGGCGACGAAACCGCCGCGCAGAACGTGCAAACCACCCTCGACGGTTTCGCTGCACAGCAACAAGCGCTGATCGGCAAATTCAAGAGCCCGGAAAACGTCAAGCTGCTCAAGGAGCAGGCGGCGACCATCGCCGAGTACCAGACGTCCCTGAACAAGATGCGCAACGCCTACCGCACCGGTAATACGGCGCGCGACACCATGGCCGCCAACGCCGAGACCGCGTACAACCTGATCGAGTCGATCAGCACCCGTGTGCAGCAAATGCCGCTGAGCGATACACGTTTCGAACAGTTCCAGGCCATCACCGAAGCCAAGGAAGCGTTCATCCTGGCGCGCTATGAAGTGCGCGGCTACACCGCCACCGCCAATGCCGACACCGAGCAGAAAGCCGTCGGCCAACTGGATGTGGCCATCGCCAGCCTGAAACAGCTGAGCGTGCATTTCTCCAGCACCCAGCAAGACACCCTGCGTCAGCTGGAAACCGCGCTGACCAACTACCGCAGCGCCCTGCAGGCGTTCAAGAACGCCAACAGCGAAGCGGTGCAGGCACGCAAGGAAATGACCGACCAGGGCAACCTGATCGTATCCTTGAGCGAACAGCTGTATCAGATCCAGCTTGACCGTCGTGACGTGGAAAGTGCCCAGGCTCGCACCCTGCAACTGATCAGCACTCTGCTGGCGTTGCTGGTGGGCGTCATCGCGGCGTTCATCATCACCCGCCAGATCACCCGTCCGCTGCAGGAAACCATGGCCGTGGTTGACCGCATCGCCAGCGGCGATCTGAGCCACAACGTGATCGTCACCCGCCGCGACGAACTTGGTGTGCTGCAACAAGGCATCGCGCGCATGGGCGTGACCCTGCGCGACCTGATCAGCGGCATCCGCGACGGCGTGACCCAGATCGCCAGCGCCGCCGAAGAGCTGTCGGCCGTCACCGAACAGACCAGCGCCGGCGTGAACAGCCAGAAGGTCGAGACCGATCAGGTGGCCACCGCCATGCACGAGATGACCGCCACCGTGCAGGAAGTCGCACGCAACGCCGAAGAAGCCTCGCAAGCCGCAGCCGCCGCTGACGGCGAAGCCCGCGAAGGCGACAAAGTGGTGAACGAAGCCATCGCCCAGATCGAGCGTCTGGCCAGCGAAGTGGTGCGTTCCACCGAAGCCATGAGCGTGCTGCAACAGGAAAGCGACAAGATCGGCAGCGTCATGGACGTGATCAAGGCTGTGGCCGAACAGACCAACCTGCTGGCACTCAACGCTGCCATCGAAGCCGCCCGTGCCGGTGAAGCCGGTCGCGGTTTTGCCGTGGTCGCCGACGAAGTCCGTGGCCTGGCCCAGCGCACGCAGAAATCCACCGAGGAAATCGAAGGCCTGGTGGCCGGTCTGCAGAACGGCACTCAGCAAGTCTCGGCCGTGATGAACAACAGCCGCGCCCTGACCGACAGCAGCGTGGCCCTGACCCGCAAGGCCGGCGACTCCCTGGAAAACATCACCCGCACGGTGTCGAACATCCAGTCGATGAACCAGCAGATCGCCGCTGCCGCCGAACAGCAAAGCGCCGTGGCCGAAGAAATCAGCCGCAGCATCATCAACGTCCGCGACGTGTCGGAACAGACTGCTGCGGCGAGTGATGAGACGGCCAAGTCCAGCGTTGAACTGGCGCGGTTGGGTGGGCAGTTGCAGCAGATGGTGAGCCATTTCCGCGTGTAAACCCTGCACACGAAAGCCGATGTACAAAGAAGGGCAGCTGAAAAGCTGCCCTTCTTTTTTGTCCTGAAATTGCCATCTTCAGGAATTGGATGACGGGATCTGAATCGCAATTACACACGATTGGTCAGCGGTGTTTAAGGACACGCCGTGAAACGTCCCGAAGCCCACAAAACCTTGCGCCGTTGCCTACGGCTACGCCAGAATCCGCCGGCTTGTGCGCCTTGGACTGGCTGCGTAATTTGATTGCGTCACTGATTTCCAGTGATCGAACTTAGCGGTTCGGAATGTCCCCTACGGTTGCACATGTCGAATCCAGTCAGGCGCCAGCCTGCACTTGATGGTGGCTGTGCGCATGGCACCTTCGGGTGCGCCGGGTTGTGGGTGACTACCGGTCCGCTAACTTGCGCACAGCTGCCACCCTTTTGCTTAGCGGCAAAAAGGTGCAGCCTCAACCAGAGGTTAGTCACCCATGTTCAAGGTAACGCCAAACCCACCGCTCACCGAACCCACAATCATCCCGGATCCGGCATCCCCCTACGAATGCCCCGGCTCGAAACGCTTCAACGAAGCCGCCGAACGCGCCCTCGATTATCACCTCGGCCCACTCAGCGCCCACATCATGGCCGCGCCCTACAAACCCAACACCCTCTATCAGGCCCACCCCGAAGCCGACACCGAATCCCTGCTGGTAGACGCCAGCGAATCCCTCGGCTCCGCCACCGTCATGCTCAACAATCATGTGGCGGTGGTCGAGGGCAGCCACCGCAAGACCCTGCAAGGCATCGCCCAGATCGTGATGATCGCCGAAATGGCCGTTAACCGTGCGCTGGACAAAGTGGTGCCGACTGATTGATGCGGGAGGTGGCGAGTGCGGTGCACTCGCCATTTTTTTGCACCCTATAAAAAGCCCGCCGCTACACTGGTTCTGGTGTGGCGGCGGGCTTTTTTGTGAGCGGTGTTTATCAGCCGCTGAGGTTTTCTGAACGTGATGGAAGATCAAGCTCGACGCCACCCATGGCGCCGAATCGATTGCGTATCCGAGTACCTAATCCGCCAGCTCGATCAACGGTAACCAACGCGTTCTCCAGAATGTGCCGCGCTTCGTCTTCCATGGAATGGCCATTTTGGGCGGCAGCGATACGCAGTTGCTCTGTCATCTGCTCATCGAGTCGAATAGTGATGCTGGTCATAAGGCTTCCTTCGATCCGTGAAATGAGTGATTGCAGACTAACAAATCAACTCGAAAACCTCTGCCTGATCCTTAGAAGAAGCGAGGTTCATCTCACCGCGTCCCCCGCTGCCGCAACGCCGACGGCATGAAATACGAATCCTCCGGCACCGGTTGCGAGAAGTCGACGGTGGAGGCTTCTTCGTTATCCAGGTTTTGCACGTAGTAACGCCGGGCCTGCAAGTCGTGGAAGACGTCGAGTGCGCTCCAGGTGGTGGGCAGGTCGTAGAAGTTTTTCAGGTAGGCCATCGACACGCGCCACAACTCCCCTCGCCCGTCGTACTGGTCCACCAGCGCGGCGCCCCAGCTGTCTTCGTCGAGGAACAGCACTCGCTTGGAATAGACGTGTCGCGCGCCTGGCTTGAGCGTGCCCTCCACGACCCAGACCCGGTGCAGTTCGTAGCGGGTGTATTGCGGGTTGAGGTGGCCGGGGGTGAGCAGTTGGGCGTATTTCACGTCGGGGCTGCCGACTTTGTAGTTGTTGTAGGGGATGTAGATTTCCTGCTTGCCCTTGAGCTTCCAGTCGAAGCGGTCCGGCGAGCCGTTGAACAGGTCGGTATCGTCGGCGGTGCGCAGGCCATCGGAGGAAGCGATCGGCGTGTCGTAGGCGAGGTTCGGCGCACGGCGGACGCGGCGTTGGCCGGCGTCGTAGATCCAGGCCTGACGCGGGTCCTTGAGCTGGTCCAGCGTCTCGTGCACCAGCGCAGCACCACCGGCGAGGCGTGCCGGGCTTTTCACGAAGGCGAGGTAGTAGAACAGGATGTTTTTCAGGTCGGCGAACTGGCCGCCCGGGCGGTAGTAGTTGAAGAAGCCTTCCTGCTGCGAGGTCACCAGCGCGAAGCTGCCGTTGCGTTGTACCGGTGCTTCGGAGGCACGACGGACCACGTAGATGCCGCGATAGCGAGTGATGTGATTCCACAGCACTTCGACCCCATCCTTCGGTACCGGAAACGGCACGCCGCCATAGGCATCGGCAAATCCGCTGCCGCCCTCCAGCAGTTTGGCCGAGGTCGCATTCTTCAGGGTGTTGTCATACAGCCATTGCGGCGCCGAGCCCGATCGACGCGAGGGATAGACCGGCATCTGGAAGGTGTCGGGGTAGCTGTTGAACAGGGCGATCTGGCCGGGGCTGAGATGCGCCTTGTATTGGTCGAGATTGGCCTTGGTGATGGTGAACAGCGGTTTGTCCGCCGCGTACGGATCGGGGTGATGCTGGCCGGGTTTGTAGCCGGCCGGCGCCTGGGTGATGCCGCCGGTCCAGGCCGGAATGGTGCCGGCAGCATTGCCGGCGCGCTCGGCGCCCATGGGGGTGAGCGTGGTTTTCAGTTGTTCGGCCTGCTGGGGCGAGATGGCCGCCAGTGCACTTGCGGCGGTAAGGCTCAAAAGCAACGCCAGTGTGGTCTTGGTCAGTCGTGATGCAGGAAACATGCTCGTTCTCCGAATTCAAAAAACCTGTGGACTCACAAGAAATACTTGAGGTTGAACCCGACGTTGTCGCGGTCGCGAATGCCGTTGTTCTGCCCGCCGCCCCAGAACTCGGTGTACTGCAGTTCGGCTTCGAGCTTGTTCTGGTAGTTGGCCTTGACCCCCAGCGTGTAGGCCTTGCGCCCGTCGATGGCATTGCCGGCCTGGTAGCTGTTGCCCTTGAAGTCGTCCTTGTAGACGACGTAAGGCGAGACGTTGATCCCGGCGTAGACATCGTTCCAGGTGCCGTTGAACATCACCGTGTAGCTGTAGGAATTGCGGTTGACCTGATCGTCGCGATCGCCGCCGGACACGTACGAAGTGTTGCCGGTGCCGGCGTAGTAACGGGTGCTGCCGTCGTAGGCGGTGTATTGCAGGCTGCTGCCGCGCAGGTGCTCGGAGGCCAGTTCGAAGATGCCGAACATCGAGTCGAACGACAGCGTAGGACCGAAGTTGTAGATGCTGCCCAGCGAGGTGTTGAACGCCTCCACCCGCTCGGCGTTGTTGATCTGGCTGTCGAGGGTGACCATTTGCCCGCCGACGTTGATGGCCTTGCCGGACACCGCCGCCGCAGCGCCGTTGGCCAGATCGCCGATCAAATCGTTGGTGGCGGCGATGCCGATGGGCAGGTTCGGTCGATAGGCCAGTTCACCGAACACCGAGGCATTGCCCAGCGTGGTGTTGAAGCTGAAACCGTACATGCGGATGTCTTCGGCATAGCGCCGATGGGCCTGGATGTTGCCCATCACATCGGCAGTCGCCAGCCCATTGGCGAGGGCCCCGGCCTGACTGCCGGCAACGCTGGAGAGCATGTTGGTCAGAGCATTCATGTCGATGCCCTTGTAGCCACCGAGGTCGGCGGCGATGGTCGGTTCCTTGGCGTGGTAGTTGACCATGTACAGGCCGAATTCGGTGCTGTTGAGCTCCTCGGCGATGTAGCGAAAGGCAAAGCCGAACTGGCCGTCATTGCGCGCGTTGTAGTCCTTGCCGATCGACGCCACTTTCAGGGTGTTGCCATAGGCCGGGGTCACGCCGTTGGCGTAGAGGCCGGTGGATTTTAGTGCCGGGCCGAGCAACGGGTTGTTGCCCAATGCGCTGTACAAGCCGATGACATTGCCGAACCCCGGCACCGGCGTATCGAGGGCGGTGCCGCTGAAGTTGTTGTAAGCAGTGTTGCCGCCGTCGGCGAACAGGTCGGTCTGCGAGTAGAAGGTGCCGACCGGATCGATGCGGGTTTCTTTCCAGTTGGTCTGGTAGAAGCTTTCCATGGTCAGGCTGTCGGTCAGGCCGATGTTGAAGCTGACCGCCTCCACCGGCATCAGCACTTCCTTGACCTCGGCGCCGGGCAAGCGGTACTTGGCGGCGTCCACCGGGTTGGTGGTGTTGATCCCGCCGCGATAGAAAATCCCCTCGCCCCAGTTGAACACCTGACGCCCTACCCGTGCGGTGACCGGCATTTGCGCAACGTCCCAGCTGCCGTGGACATAGGCGTCGAGCATCTCGACCCGGCTGCCGGCGATGTCGCGGGTCTGGCTGGTGAAACGGTCGTCCTGGGGATAACTCTGGCTCGGCTGCGACGGGCTGTTGTTGTGGTAGTAGTCGTTGCGCTTGTCCATCAACTGGGTGTCGTAGAACGCCGTGCCGCGCAGGAACATCCCGTAGTTCTGGTAGTTGGCCTCCAGCTCCGAAGTGATCTTGTACACCTCGGAAACCAGCCCGGTGTCGAAGTTGCGATTGCCGTCGTTGGTGTTGACGTCATCGTTGTTCTTGTCCCGGCCCTGCACCCGCCACAAGCGGCCATAGGACAAGGTCGTGTCGAGCGAGCCGGTGACCTGATTGTCCAGCACGCTGAACTCGGCGGCCTGCACCGCGTCGACTGCGCAGAGTTGCAGCAGCCCTGCCAAACCGACACCGGGGAGCGCTACGCCAGACAGGCGCAATCGAGTGTTGATCATCTGTTCCTCCTTCCCTGTTCTTATTGTTGTGTGTTGCCGCGATGCTCAGGGCGCCAGTCCCGCACTGACATAAATCCGGCTGTGGGCGCCGAAATGGCCGAGCAGTTTGAGTAGTTGCCGATTCAGTTCCGGATGGTCGAAATTCTCTTGCTGCAACTGATTGCCGGCACTGAAGTCGCTGGTGACCGGGGCCGTCTCCAGCCATTGGCCGATGGTTTCATCGAAGGCGGCGGAGTCATCGACCGACTCGGCACTCACCACTTCACGCAGGTAGTCCACGGAGTACGGCGGGTAATGCGCGTCCCCGGCGGCATCGGCGTAGGCGTCGAGCATCGGATGCGGCTGACCGGCGCGCAGCATGCGGCGCAGCCAGGTCGACTGGTATTTCTCGACTTCCATGTGGCGGGTCGCGACCCGTTCGATGGACGCCTGTTTGTCCTCCGCAAAACCGGCCAGCGCCTTGCCTTCCAGCAACAGAAGGCTCGGCAGTTCGACGCCGGGCAACGGCTTGGCGTGATACGGCTGGGTCAGGTCCTGAACGTGGTGCAGGCCCCAGCCGAGAAAGCGATAACCCCAGTAGGAATGGCCAGTGGCAAACGCCAGCCGCGCCAGCCCCATGTACTGATACGCGCGCCAGTCCGGCCAGCTGCGCTCGAGAAATCCGGCAGCCGCGTACACCACCGGGCTCTCATGGAAGAAGCCCATGTGGAACGGCGCCTGGGAGCTGTACTGGAAGCGTGCATCGCCAAACGGCTGCGGACCGAAGCCGTACAACGCGGCGACTTCACCGGGGTTGTCGCTGAACAGATTGATGTCGTGGCCGTAGTCCGGCTCATCGGCGGCGCTGGCCAGCACGGCCAGGGGTGCGACTTTTTCGTGATCGGCCACGCGAATGAAGCGCTGGCGATTCCACGGTGAAAGCGTCTGCTTGACCATCACCTGATCGGCCTGCAGATGCTCGCGCTCGGGCAGGTCTTTGCCCGGCAACGGCTGGATGACCATCGCCAGATGAATCTGCGGATTGATCCGCAGCGCAGTGAGGAAATCGTGGCGCAGATTGTCGCTCGGCACCGCCGGCAATTTCAGATTGTCGGGGCGCAGCGGGTATTGCTTGAAGTGTTCGCGGGCGAAGCGTTCCTGCTCATCGAGCAACACGACGATGGCCGGGTATTGCTCGGAGAGAAACTGCTCCAGCGGTTCGACGTCCACGGGCGACGCATCGCGCAACGCCGGCAGGTCCTGCAACGCCAGGTAGCTGCCCACCGTATGGTTCGACCAGCCCCACGCCGTCGGGGCCATTGCGCAAAGCAGCAGGAGGGAGATCAGCTTCATTGCTTCTGGTTCTTGTTATGTGTGCCGTGGGGATCGAGCCTAACAACCGCCCCCGCCCCTGACACTGTCCGATCTCACCAGAAAAGTTCTCCGATAGCGCCACGTGCGCTGTTGTTTCAGGCCGGGTAACCGGTGATCTTGCGGATGCTCTGGTACAACGGCTTGAGCTGCCGGTACATGCGCAGATACACGTCCCGGTAAAGTCGCTCATAGACCTTTTGCGCCTCTGGTTGTGGCTGAAACACAGCACCGACCCGGGTCATCGCCGCTATCGCCGAAGGGAAATCCGCGTGCAACCCCAGCCCCACCGCGCAGCAAATCGCCGCGCCCAGACCGGATGCTTCATAGACATGCGGGCGCTCCGCCGGCAGGCCGAAAATGTTCGCCGTGAGTTGCATCGCCGCATCACTTTGCGAGCCACCGCCAGCGACACGTAGACGGGTGACGGAGATCTTCGAGCGCTTCTCGATTTTCTCCATGCCCTGGCGCAAGGCATACGCCAGACCTTCGAGGATTGCCCGATAAATATGCGCGCGGGTGTGCACGTCACCGAAGCCGATCATCGCGCCTTTGGCTTCAACACCCGGTTCGCGAATGCCCGGCGACCAGTACGGCTGCAACATCAAGCCCATCGAGCCCGGCGGCACCGCCTCGACCAGTGCATCGAACAGCTGCTCGGGCTCGATGCCCTGCTCTTTGGCCTGCTGCATTTCCCGCAGGCCGAACTCGTTCTTGAACCAGCTGACCATCCAGTAGCCGCGATAAATCATCACCTCGCAGTTGTACTGATCCGGCACCGCCGACGGGTACGGCGGAATCAACGGGACGATTTCCAGATAGCGCGAGCGGGTGCTGGTGATGGTCGCGGTGGTGCCGTAGGACAGGCACACCGTGCCCGAATCGACGACCCCGGAGCCGAGCACTTCACAGGCCTTGTCGGCCCCCGCCGCGATTAGCGGAATCCCCTCGGGAATGCCGGTGTGGCGACTCGCTTCGGCACTGATATGGCCGAGGGTTTCACCGGGCTTGTACAAGGCCGGCAGTTGCTCGGGGCGCACCGCCAGCGCCTGCCATTTCCAGTCACGTGGTGCCGCCCAGCGCAGGCGTTTGAAATCGAACGGCAGATAACCGACGCAACAACCCACCGAGTCGACAAAACGCCCGCACAGGCGATGTGTGAGAAACCCCGAGAGCAGCAGAAACTTGTCGGTCGCCGCCCACACTTCGGGTTGATGGCGGGCGATCCAGTTGGCCTCGGCCTGGGCGCGAAAGTAATCCACTGTGGCCTGCGCGCCGGCCAGTTTGAACAGCCAGCCCCACGGTCCCTTGATCCCGCCTTCGACTTCGCTCTGGCGCTGATCGAGCCAGAGAATCGCCGGGCGCAGCGGCTTGCCCTGAGCATCGACGTTGATCACCGTGCCACGCTGGGTGGTCAGGGAAACCCCGGCAATCTGCGAACGATCGATGCCGGTTTGCGCCCACACCTGCTGGCAGGCCTCGCCCAGTTTCGCCCAGTAATATTCCGGATCCTGCTCGGCCCAGCCCGGTTGCGTCGAGTAATAGGCCTGCAATTCAACCTTACCCTTGCCGAGCAGATTGCCCTGCAAATCGAAGAGCAGCGCGCGCACGCTCTGGGTGCCATTGTCGATGGCCAGCAGGTAACGCTTGTTTGGGTGGTTGTCCATGGAGCTCTCTTCGAGGGGCATCACTGCGCGATTTCCGGCAGGCCGTGATGGCGTTGCCATAACGCCTGATAGCGTTGCTGTTCCTGTTGCCAGCGCTCGTCGTCCCAGCCCAGAAGTGGTTGGCAGAGTCGGCGAATGGCCGGGAAATAATCGGCGCCGCCATGGGGCAGCAACAGGCCGAGACGGGTGCGACGCAGCAGCAGGTCATCCAGGTGCAGGACCATTTCCGCGTCGCAGGCAAAGACCAGTTCTGCCCACAAAGTGTCGGTGGCGCCGACCGTTTCATGGCCCAGTTCGGTGAGCAGTTGCGCCAGCCTTGGCAGGTCCCGGCCATGTCGCCCGGCCAGCCGTCGCCACTGGCCGGGGCTGAGACCGGGGATCGCCAGTGGCGGCACGGCGGCAAACACCGGCGCGGCATCGTCATCGAACGAACGGCCGAGCATGTCGGCACAGGCCTTGAGCACCTCGATGGCTTGCGGGCGGAACGTCGTGAGTTTGCCGCCGGCCAGGGTGACGCAACCCGGCTCCTGCCACAGCACATGCTCACGGGTTTCGTTCGACGGTTTGTCCTGATGCTCACCCGCCGCACTGCCCACCACCGGGCGCACGCCAGACCAGGTTGAAAGCACGTCGGTCGCTGTCACTTCAGCGCCGGGAAACTGCTGTCGGCAGGCGGCCAGCAGATAGTCGAGTTCTTCACCGCTGATGCTCGCGCTCTGGTCCAGATTCTCGCGATGATCGAGGTCGGTGGTGCCCACCACCGTGGCGCCTTCCCACGGGAAAACGAACACAGGACGCCGATCCTGCTCGTGCATGAACGTAAAGGCTTGCGCCACCGGCAAGCGCCAGCCCGGCAGCAGCAAATGGCTTCCGCGCAACGGACGCAACTGGCGCGGCGCCTCGGGTGGACGCAAGCGTTCGGCCCAGGCGCCGGTGGCTACCGCCAGCACACCACAACGCAGTTGCAGTGAGGCGCCGGCCTCGCAATCCTCGACCTGAACTCCGCACACCCGTCCGTTTTCCCGCAACAGATGTTCGACCCGCATGCCGTTGAGCACCACCGCGCCATCGGCCCGCGCTTCGCTCAACACGCGCATCACCAGCCGTGCGTCATCGGTCAGCGCATCGACAAAACAGGTGCCGCCCAGCAGGTCATGTTCTTTCACGCCCGGCGCCAGAAAACGTAGTTGCTGCGCGTCATGGAAACGATGGTCGCGGCGCCCGGCCAATGCGTCATAGACCGACAACAAACCACCCAGCACCCGAGGCCCGGGGAAGCCGCCGCGATAGTGCGGCATCATGAAACTCATCGGCTCCACCAGCCCCGGTGCTTCGTCGAGCAGGCGCTGGCGTTCGCGCACCGAATCCCGGGTCAGTCGCCACTGGCCCTTGGCGATATAGCGCAAACCGCCATGGACCATTTTCGAAGAGCGGCTGGACGTGCCCCAGGCGAAATCACGCTGCTCCAGCAGCAGGCAGCGCCAGCCACGGCGCGCGGCTTCGCGCAGGATGCCGGCGCCGCTGATACCGCCGCCGATGACGATCAAATCCCAGCTTTCACCCGCCAGTGTCGGCAGGACTTGCTGGCGCCAATCGGCGTTCCAGTCCGCGCTCATGGCGGTCACTCCTGCAACAGCGTGCCGGGGTTCAGGCGCCCGGCCGGGTCGAAGTGCCGGCTCAGCGCCTGCAGGGTGTCCATCGCCAACGCGCCCTTTTCACGCGGTAGATACGGTGCGTGATCCTTGCCCACGCCGTGCTGGTGGCTGATGGTGCCGTGGTTGTCGACGATGGTCTGGCTGGCCGCGTGCTTGAGGGCCTTCCAGCGGGCCAGCGTCGCGGGATAGTCCGCCGCCGGGCGAAACACATAAGTGGTGTAGATGCTTGAGCCTTCGCCGTAGACGTGGGACAGATGCGTGAACACGTGCACCCGTTCGCCTTCGGCCGCCAAGGCATCCCGCAGGCTGTTTTCGATCCGGTTGAGCAGGTTGTCGACGTTGCTCCAGTCGGTGGCGGTTTCCAGGGTGTCGACCACGTAACCGGCGTTCCACAGGTTCTCCCGCAGATAGGGAAAACGGAAGCGGTTCTGCGCCCACCTCTTGCCGAGCAGTGTGCCAGTGAACACCCCGCCAAACGCCTTGAGATGCTGGCGGGCTTGACTCAGGGACAACGCGTTCTGCTTGCGATTGCCGGTCACGCCGAAGGTCAGCAGGCACTTGCCCTGCCCCGCGCCGCGCAGGCTCAGGTATTTTTCCAGCCAGGCGATCTGCTGCGGATGGCCGGCGAGCGCCAGTTGGGTTTCGGTCTCCACCGCGTTGGACAGGCGCAGCATCGACAGCGGCACCCGCGCTTGCGCCAGTTGCCGAATCGCCTGCAACGCCTTGTTCCAACTGGGCAGAAACACACCGTAGAAACGCTCATCGGCCGGCAACGCACTGACCCGCACCTTGACCTCGGAAATGATCCCGAAACGCCCCTCGCAACCCAGCACCACTTCGCGCAAGTCAGGACCCGCCGCCGAGGCCGGGAAGGTTGGAATTTGCAGCGGCCCGGCAAAGGTTTCCAGGGTTCCGCCGGCGAACAGTTGCTCGATCCGCCCATAACGCAGCGACTGCTGACCGCTGGAACGACTGGCCACCCAACCACCCAGCGTCGACAACTCCCACGACTGTGGGAAGTGCCCCAGCGTGTAGCCCCGGGCGCGCAATTGACTTTCCACCTGCGGACCACTGGCACCGGGGCCGAAAGTGGCCAGCAGGCTTGGTTCGTCGAGATCGAGCAGGCGGCTCATCCGCGCCAGCGACACCGTCACTACAGGCCGCGCGGAGTCCGGCGGATTGATGTGCCCGGCCACCGACGTGCCGCCGCCATAGGGAATCAGGCAGAGGTCCTGCGTCTGGGCGAGCGCCAGCAACTGGCGAATGTGTTCGGCGGTTTCCGGGAACGCCACGGCGTCGGGATAATTGCCCAGCGCGCCTTCACGCAACGCCAGCCAGTCCGGCAGGCTCTGGCCCCGGGCATGCAGCAGACGGTCATGGGCATCGATGCTGTACAAGGCGTGTTCCGCCAGCCGCGAGACCGGCACCCGGGCCAACGCCGCTTCAAGCGTCGCGTCGGGCAGCGCGCGTCCCTCCCCCAGTCGCTCATGGAGAAAACTTGCGCCCTGGGCCGGCAGTTCGACCACCGTGGTTGCATCTCCCCAGCCGTTCCAGCGTCGCATGCGTGTGTCCTTCTGTGCAGTCTGATCAGTGAGATTTCAGGCCCTCATACTAGTCAGCCGGCCGAAAGTGTCACGGTCGCATCCGGCCAGTTCGAGTAGCCAATTGAGTCAAACGTCGCGCAAGCGCCAGCCATTTACTTTAGTCGTGGATTCAAATTACCTTTCAGGGCGCTCATCCGCCCGTGGCGGCCTCGATCAAGGGAATTCGGTCATGCAATCGCTCGGCTTCACCTCTGTTCCGCCCCTGCTCAAATACCTGCGTCATGCCGAACATCTGGGTCTGGCCATCGAGCCTGCGTTGGCGGCGGCGGGGTTGCAGGCGCAGCAGTTGAGCGACAACAGCCTGCGCCTGCCGGGGGAAACCCATGAACGGTTGCTCGACTACTTTTGCGAACACTCGGGCGACCCGCTGTTCGGTCTCAACGCGGCGAATTTCGTGCTGCCCAATTCCTGGAGCGTGCTGGGCTACATCACCATGAACTGCGCAACACTGGGCGACGCCATGAGCCGCATCATGCCGTTCGAGAAACTGGTGGGCGACATGGGCGTCAGCCGCGCCGAGATGCACGACAGCCGCGTGCACCTGATCTGGAGCTGCCGCTTCGAACGCCCGCGGATTCGCCGGCATCTGGTGGAGAACGTGCTCGGCTCCTGGCTGCAATACGCACGCTGGATCGCCGACACCCAGTTGTCGCCGGCCGCCGTGTGGCTGGAGCACTCACGCCCGGCGGACACGACGCTGGAACAGTACGAACGGTTTTTCGAATGCCCGGTGCTGTTCGATCAGCCGTATTCCGCGCTGATCGTGCCATTGCCGTATTTGCAGTTGCCGTTGCGCCAGGCCGATGCGCATTTGCTGCGCACGCTGGAGGAACACGCGCAAAGTCTGATGGCGACACTGGAGGATGCGTCGCTGGAGCAACGGGTCAAGAGCATCCTGCGCCAGTTGCTCAAGGAAGGTCTGCCGCGCAAGGAACAGGTGGCCGAGCATCTCGCGGTGTCCGTGCGCACGCTGCAACGCCAGTTGCATCAGGCCGGCACCTCGTATCAGCAGATCCTCGATGACTTGCGCCAGGAACTGGCCGAGCATTACCTGCTCAACAGCACCTTGCCGATTCAGGACATTGCGCAGTATCTGGGCTTCACCGAACCGCGCTCGTTTCACCGCACCTTCAAGAGCCGACGCGGCATGCCGCCTGGTGAGTTTCGGCAGACTCACCGGGTGTCGAACGACAGCTAGAGGCTGATCGCGTTGGTGAACACCAGGCGATTGCCGAACGGGTCGGCGATGGTCATGTCCTGGCTGCCCCACGGCATGGCCTGAATCCCCGGGTGCGAGAACTTGTAGTTCTTGGCGACCAACTGCTGCTGGAAGGCCTCCAGCTCATCGGTCTCGATCCGCAGGGCCGAACCCGGTGTTGCATCGCCATGATGCTCGGACAGGTGCAGCACACATTCGCCCCGGGAGACTTGCAGATACAACGGGAAACCGGGTTCGAAACGATGCTGCCAATCGATCTTGAAACCGAGGAAGTCGACATAGAACTCCAAGGCCTTGGCTTCATCGAAAATCCGCAGGATCGGGGTGGTTTTGCCGAAGCTCATGGGGTGCTCCCTGACTGATTGGCCCCGCAGTGTAGCCGGGGTAGATGTCAGCAATTCGGCTTGGTGACGGCTTTCTTTAATCGCAATGTGCCATCACTGTGACGCAATCCGCGAAACTCAGTGAAAGTTGTCACGCAGATCACCCTCACGCGCCAGAAACCGCCCTGCCCTTTGCCCATTGGCCTGCCCCTCGCGATAACTCAGCACGCCGTTGATCCACACGCCGTCGATGCCTTGCGCGGCACGTTGCGGGTCGCTGAAGTCGGCCACGTCATGCACGGTTGCCGGATCGAACAACACCAGATCCGCCCAGTGTCCTTCGCGAATCTCGCCGCGCTCCTTCAAGCCGAAGCGCGCCGCCGACAGACCGGTCATCTTGTGCACGGCGGTGTGCAGCGGAAACAACCCGACATCGCGACTGAAATGACCGAGCACCCGTGGGAAAGCGCCCCACAGGCGCGGATGGGGAAACGGGTCTTCCGGCAAGCCGTCGGAGCCGACCATTGTCAGCGGATGGGCGAGGATGCGGCGCACGTCGTTCTCGTCCATGCCGTAATACACCGCGCCCGCCGGTTGCAGGCGTCTGGCGGCATCGAGCAGTGGCATCGTCCATTCGGCCGCGATGGCGGTCAGGTCGCGACCGCTGACTTCCGGGTGAGGCGTCGACCAAGTGATGGTGATGCGGTGGGCGTCGGTGACCTGCTTCAGATCCAGCGTCGAAGAACTTGCCGCGTAGGGGTAGCAATCACAGCCGACCGGGTGGGTTTTCGCCGCCTCTTCCAGCGATGCGAGCAACTGCGGGCTGCGCCCCCAGTTGCCCACGCCGGCACACTTGAGGTGGGAAACGATCACCGGCGAACGGGCGTGGCGGCCGATGCGAAAGGCTTCGTCCATGGCCTCCAGCACCGGTTCAAACTCACTGCGCAAATGCGTGGTGTACACCGCACCAAACGCGTTCAGTTCTTCAGTCAGTTGCATGACTTCATCGGTGGACGCGGAGAACGCGCTCGCATACGCCAGACCTGTGGATAAACCAAGGGCGCCCGCCTCGAGGCTTTCACGCAACTGCTCGCGCATGGCGGCAATTTCATCGTCGGTCGCCGTGCGAAACAGATCATCGAGGTGATTGCTGCGCAGCGCCGTGTGCCCCACCAGTGCCGCGACATTCAGCGTGGTGTTGGCCGCTTCGACCGCCGCGCGGTAATCGCTGAAACGTGGATAGACGAAGGCGGCGGCCGTGCCGAGCAGGTTCATCGGATCCGGTGGATCACCCTTGAGACTGACCGGTGCGGCGCTGATGCCGCAGTTGCCGACAATCACCGTGGTCACACCCTGGCTGAGCTTGGGCAGCATCTGCGGCTGGCGAATTACCACGGTGTCATCGTGGGTGTGCACGTCGATGAAACCCGGCGCCAGCACGCGGCCGGCGGCGTCGATCTCTTCGCTGGCGCGGGCATCGCCCAGATCGCCGATGCGCGCGATGCGGCCATGGAGGATTGCCACGTCAGCGGCGTAACCGGGAGTGTTGCTGCCGTCGATGACCAGGGCGTTGCGAATCAGTGTGTCGTACTGCATGTCAGTCTCCGGCGGTAGCGCGGCGTCAATGTCTGCCTTTGATCAAATGGTGATCGAATCCTTGTTCGATGAGGTAGCGCCAGGCTGCCTCGACTTCCTCGGGAATCACCTGCTCCGCCTGAAAGCCCAGCGAAGGGTAAACCATGATCCGGTGGATATCCCCGACCATTTCGTCGATCAGCCCCAGGACCCCGATCAGGTTGCTGACCTCCCCCGGAAAACCGAACGACGGCGCATCCACCCAGGCCTCAAGTCCTGGCCATTGAACGGGCAAGGTCAACGCCACGCGCCGGATCGAATTCGGCTTGGTCAGGAACGTCGCCCGACGCACATCCGGGAACAACTCGCGAGCAAACGCGATGTTCTCGGCGAAGTTGGTGGCACGGGATTCGAGGGTGAATTGATCCGGCGAAACACCTTGAATCATGGCCCGTTGCGCAAAAATATCGGCTTCGGTGCGTTCCCACAAATGCTTCGTCCAGTTGCCAGTATTGCCAGTAAACAACAGATGCGGGGCGACGCCTTTTTTCAGCAACTGGCAGGCGTAATCGCAGACCCGCAGGTCGTAGGAGCCGCACACCACGATCAGCTCACAGTCACTGTGCTGGCGCCCTGCCCCGAGAAAATTCCACAGGACGGTCGCGTGTCGCAAGGTCGGTGTCATGAGTGTGCGAACCTCTTGGTAACGTTCCCGTTGATAAACAGCCCGCCGTCGGCATAGAGGTGTGTATCCACCCCGCCCTGCGAGACCGGGAGCGCCGTGAAATCTGCGTACGTTCGCAGTGCTCCGTGGGCAGTCAGCGTCGGATCGTCGCCAATACCGATGCACAGCGCGCCGCTGCTGACCGCCGATTGCACGCCACTGACGGAGTCCTCGAAGACCAGACATTCATCGCTCTGACGCTCCAGTCGCGCGGCGGCCAGACGATAGGGATCGGGAGCCGGTTTGCCGCTGCGCACATCGTCGCGGCAGATGATGCAGTCGAAAACCGACGTCAGATCGTGTTGCTGCAGGACGTGGTCGACGCGCGCTCGCCAACTGCTGGTCACCAGCGCCAGCGGCACGCGCCCGTTCAATTCGGCGATGAACGCAGCGACGCCCGGCACCAGCGCGCAGATCGAAACCTCTTCGATGGCATCGACTTCCTGCTTGATGGTCACGCGCTGCTGCTCGTCAAACTGACCAAACAGGGCCTGCAGGGTGTAACCGCCCGGGCGGCCGTGAATGTGATCGTCGATGAAGGCCTGATCAACCGTCACACCGTACTTGCGCGCCACCGTGGTCCAGGCCAGTTCGATGACCTGGCGCGACTGGATCAGCACGCCATCCATATCAAAGCAGACGGCTGTAAACGTTCGTTGTGTCATCGGTTGCACTTCGCATTTTCTGGTGAGCAATGAATGCCAGCACGGTCCCCATCAGGGCAAACAGCGCCATGACATACCAGGACCATTGTGGCTGCGTCTCGTACAGATACCCGGCAAAGGGTGTGGCCAAACCCATGGGCAAGGCAACCGCCAGCGAGTAATAGACACCCTGGGTAAAGACCTGGATATCCGCCGGGGCATGATCGCGAATGCAGCGCATGATCGCCGAGTGATACGCCGCGAAACTCAAGGCGTGCAGGCACTGCCCCAACAGGATCACCGGCACCGCATCGCTGTCGGAAAACAGCGCCCAGCGCGCCGCTGCGCAGACACTGGAAAACATCACGATAGACAACGGCGAACAGAACGACAGGACTCTGTTGGAGAACGCGAAATAGGTGATTTCCGCGATCACCGCCACTGACCAGAACACCCCGATGGCGGTTGAAGAGTAGCCCTTCACGCCCCAGCCGATCGACGCCGTGGAAAAGTACAGGGTGTGGCTAAGTTGAATGAAACTGGCGGCGGCAATCGCAATCAGCAGGCCCTTTTGGGCGAACAGCGCCTTCCAGTCGGGCCGCTTCGTCACACGCTCGGGCGGTTGCAGATGCGCCAGCGTGACCTGACGCTTCAGCCGCAGGCACGCCAGCGCAGTGAGCAACATGCACGCGACAATCACCACCGGCACCCATGACTGGCTGTACTGCGCAAACAACAGGCCGCCGAAAGTCGATGTCAGGATAAAGGCCGAAGAGCCCACCGCGCGGACCCAGCCGTAGTTCTGCAGGGCTTGTTTGTCACGTTTGAGCAGATAGGACTCGGACAGCGGCAACACCACCATCCACAGCCCGCCAAACAGAATGCTCAGGCACACGAATCCCCACAGGTGCACCGGCATGAAATAGAACAGCAACGTACATAACGCTGCCGAGAAACCGAGAAACGCCGCGAGCCGAAGCTGGTCCACGCGCCAGTCGGCCACGTAGGTGATCAACACTCCGGTCACCACCTGGGGCCAGTAGACCGCCGCGATCAGCAGGCCAATCTGGCTGGCGCTGAAGCCCAGCGAATTCAGCCAGGTCGGCCAGAACGGGTAGATGATCCCTTCTGCCGCAAAGAACCCGAAAAAGATCAGATACATGAATCAACCATACGCTCGATACTCCTGAGCAGGGCTCCAGCGGAGCCCTGTAACCATCCTTGCGTTATTCGAAGCGTTGCTGGGTGAAGCTGTTTTTGCCTTTGCGCCAGACAATCAGCGACTCACTCATCACCACCAGATCGACCATCCCTTCTTTCAGCGCATCCAGCGCATCCTGAGGTGAACACACGATCGGCTCTTCATGACGGTTGAACGAGGTGTTGATCAACGCCGCCTGACCGGTGCGCTCATGCCAGGCATTCAACAGGCGATGCATGAACGCATCGCGCTCCGGACGAATGATCTGCGGCCGCGCCGTGCCGTCGATGTGCACGACTGCCGGACTGGCCTCGCTGAACTGCGGATGACAATCGTAGGTCATGGTCATGGTGTCTGCCGCGACTTGATCCTCATCCCAGCCGACGTAGCAGGCCGCGGCCTGTTCGATGGCGGTGACCGGGCCGAACGGCATGAACTCGGTGCGGTGCATGCGTTTGTTCAGCCAGTCGTTCACTTCGCCATCCTGCGCGTGATAGACGATGCTGCGGTTGCACAGCGAGCGCGGGCCGAACTCCATCTTGCCCTTGAACATGCCCAGCACCTGGTTTTCCATCAGTGCGTCGGTCAGCACGTCGATGATGTTCGACGGGGTGTGGTAACCGAGCTCGGGATAGTCGCGATGGATCAGGTTGATGTTCTGCGAAACGCTGCGCGAGTCCGGGCCGAGGGTCATTACCGGGTTCTTGAAGCGGGTGCCGTTCTCCAGGTACGCCGCCCCGACAGCCGCCGCCAGCGCCAGCCCGCCATCGCCCATGCATGGCAGCACATAGACGTTTTTCACCCCGGGAATCTCGCGCAGGCGCTGGTTGAGTTTGACGTTGCCAAACACGCCGCCGGCCAGGCACAGGTTGGTGCTGCCGCGTTGTTCCAGATGATGTTTGACGACCGCCACCAGCAAGTCTTCTGAGTGGCGCTGCACGGCGGCGGCGATGTCCTCGGGGGTTTCCCGGGAGAACAGGGTTTCCAGTGATTCGCTGTAGTTGTTGTAGGACGGCACGAACAGGTCGCCGCAATTCGCCTTGATGCGCCCGTCTTCGAAACGGATCATCTGCTGCATCACCCCCAGCAACTTCTGCGGGTCGCCGAACGCGGCCAGGCCCGTGACCTTGCCTTCATGCCGGTTGGGTTTGTAGCCCAGCAAGTGGGTGATCCGGCCGTAGAAGTAACCCAGGCTGTCGATGCTGGTTTCGCGCTGCAGCACCGTGGTTTCGGTCGGGCTGTACCAGGTCACGGTCAGGGACTGGAAGTCGCCGCGTCCGTCACAGGTCAGGGTCAAGGCTTCATCGAACGGCGAGCAGACATAGGCACCAAGGGCATGGCACTCGTGGTGGTCGATGTAGTACGCCTTGCCGGCCAGGCCATTGGCAGCGATGTACTGGTCGAATTCGGCGCGCTTCTCTTTGTCGTTGCGGACTTCATCGGTGACACGCTGGCGGAACTGCGCCAGGCCTTCGGGGTTGTTCCGGACCTCTTCGACGATCCGGTCGAAATACAGCTCAAGGTGTTTATCGGCGTTGAAACCGGCATTCCATCCGTAAGCCACGTAGTCGACATCTTCCAGCGACACGCCGGCCTGGCTCAACACAAACTCGATGGATTTGGCGGGCCAGATCTTGTGGTCCTTGATCCGGGTGAAACGCTCTTCGCTGACCGCCGAGAGAATCTGACCATCGCGTACCAGGCAAGCGCCCGACAAATCGTTATTGGTAATGCCCAAAATGACCATAACTACTCCTTGTTCTTGCCAATTTCGCGGATGAGTTTGCCCGTGACCGAAGAGCGCAATGCTCCGGCCAGGGCGCTTGGCGCCGTGTCATGAACCGTGAGGAGGCGAAATCGTCTGGTTCGCCCGGGATATGCCTTTACGAGCAGGCAGCAGAGGTGCGTATTGCCATCGCAAATTCCTTTTTGCAGAAAAATTCCACGGGCGTTACCCACCGACCCGGCCTCATGGCCAGACAACCAGTGGGTGCCCGCTATCCTACAAACCGGCCAGCTGCCCTGGCCATGTCTGTGCGTGGACCAGACTAGTAGGAAATGTCTGAACGTTTCGATGAGCCTCGGCACCCTGTCCTTCTTTTCCGGGGCACAAAAAAACCTGTGGGAGCCGGTTGGCTCCCACAGGTTCAAGTGCGGTGTGTGGACTCACACCATTTCGTTGCGAATCCAATCAACCACCGACGTACGCTTCGGCGCCCAGCCCAGCAGTTCGCGGGCGTGTTTGCCGCGTACCCGGCTGTTGGAGCCCAAGCCATAGTTGGCCATTTCGTAGCCCCACTCGGCTTCGGCGTCTTTCAGCGGCCAGTCTTGTGGCTCGCCCAGATTCAGGGCCACGGCCATGGCGGTGGTCATGTCGATGAACGACGCTTCGCCGCTTTCGACGAAGTAAAACGTTCCCGGCACGTTTTTGGTCAGGGCCAGCAGATACAGCGAGACTACGTCTTCGATGTGCACGTTGGACCAGATGTTCTGGCCAGTGCCGACGTGACGCACCACGCCGCTTTTGCGCGCCTGTTTCAGCAGGCGCGGCAGTTGCACGCTGTCGCGATTGACGCCCAGGCTGTGGCCGTAGATCAGGGTGTTGCAAATCACTGCCGAGTTCACGCCGTCCTTCGCTGCGGCGAGGATCAGGTTGTCGATGGCCACGCGTGCGGCCTTGTCGACGGTGGGCTCAGGCAGGTTGTCTTCGAAGTAGATGGCGTCGCTGGATTCGCCGCCCGAGGCATCACCGACGATGCTCGAACCGCTGGTGTGCAGGAACACTTTGTTCGAGCCGCGCAGGGCATCGAGCAAGGCTTCGACCGCACCGCGATGGTCGCTGCTGGCGGCGTTGATCACTGCATCGGCGGCGCGGGCCTGTTCGGTCAGCAGTGCCTTGTCGTCGAGGGTGCCGAGCACCGGGGTGATGCCCAGTGCTTTCAGCTCATTGGCCTGTTCGGCGCTGCGCACCAGACCGGTAACCGTGTGGCCGGCCTCGACCAGACCGGTGGCGATGGAGCCGCCGATAAAACCGGCAGCGCCGGTGACGAATACGTTCATGGAGAAACTCCCTGCGTGAATAAGTGATGGAGCGAGTATCGACCGCCGAGCCCGGCGGAAAAACCCGCCCACGACCAAATCACTGTTGCGCAGGGATCACGAATCAGCCTTTGAAATCAGCGCTGGCGTAAGTCGCCAGTTTGCTCTGGATGAAATCCAGGAAGCACTGAATCCGCAGCGCCAGTTGCGAGTTGCGGTAGTACACCGCGTTGATCGGCTGGCGATAACCGCTGTTGAATTCCGCCAGCAACACCTTCAGACGCCCGGCGCGAATGTCGTCGATGGTCATGAAATGCGAGAGGCAGGCAATGCCCTGGCCTTCCAGCGCCAGATGGCGGACCGTCTCGCCGCTGGAGGCGCTGATCGCCGGGGTGATCGGCCAGCGGTCGCCGTGCACGTAGCGCAGCGGCCATTGGTTGAGGCCTTCGTTCTGAGTGAAGCCGAGCAAGGTGTGTTCACTCAGATCGGCGACCTGGAGCGGCGCACCGTGTTTTTCCAGATACGCAGGACTGGCGACGATCAGCAGCGGACTGCAACCCAGCGACCGGGCATGCAACGTCGAATCGGCGAGGGTGCCGATGCGGATGGCGACGTCGGTGCTTTGTTCCAGCAGGTCAATGATCAGGTCATTGCTGTTGAGTTCGAGCTGGATGTCCGGGTACAGCCGCCGGAATTCGTCGATGTACGGCACGATGGCGTGGAGCATGAACGGCGACGCGGCGTTGATTCGCAGTCGCCCCGATGGCGTCTGTTGACGAGAAGAGAGGCGCTCTTCAAGTTGATCCATCTGGTCGAGGATCAGCTTGGCCTGTTCGAAGAAATACTTGCCCTCCTCGGTCAGGTCCATGCGCCGTGTGGTGCGGTTGATCAACGTGGTGTCGAGCTTGGCTTCCAGCCGCGACAGCGTGCGGCTGACCGCCGACGGCGTCTGTCCGACCTGCTCGGCGGCGGCGGAAATCGAACCGCATTCGATCACGCAGACGAAAATCTGCAACTCATCGGATCTGGCTTTCACGGGTGTCCTCGAATCGAAAGGCCTGCTGCACAGGCTCAGGCCTTCGATAGTAGCCGAGCGTCAGGCCTTGAGGCCAAACACCTCGCTCAGATGCTGCTCGTAACGCGCCACATCCGCTTCGATGTTCGGGCGCTTCATCACGTCCACGCAGAGGAACGTCGGCAGACCGGTCATGCCGAGGAACTCGTTGGCCTTGTGGAACGGGAAGTAAACCGCGTCGACGCCTTTGGCTTCGAAGAAGTCGGTCGGATCATCGAACGCCTGCTGCGGTGCGTTCCAGGTCAGCGACAGCATGTATTGCTTGCCCTGGATCAGACCGCCGCTGCCGTACTTCTGCGACGAATCGGAACGGGTGCGACCATCGCTGGCGTACAGGCTGCCGTGGCCTTCGGTGAAGACTTCGTCGATGTACTTTTTCACGGTCCACGGCGCGCCCATCCACCAGCCCGGCATCTGATAAATGATCACGTCGGCCCAGAGGAATTTGGCGACTTCTTCGGCGATGTCGTAACCCTCGTCGATGAAGGTGGTCTTGACGTCGACACCGCCGCGATCCAGCACGCTCAGCGCCGCTTCGTGCAGGGTGGTGTTGTAGCGACCGTCGGAGTGGGCGAATTTTTTACCGCCGTTGAGCAAAAGTACTTTTTTCATGGAACAGCCTCGATCGGATGCCGATGCACAGCGCAGAGCGCCGGATGGACAAGGGGAGAAATTGGATGGCGGCAGATTAGCGATGCGCCTCGCGCGGAATAAGCCGCGGTTGCGCAAAATTCATTTGAGTAAAACGCACGAATCGATTGCCGATTGTTGCCGTAGGATTGGCCGCCATCTGAATCTGAATGGAGTTTTTTGCGATGAGCGAACGCCAGGGTTTCATCCTGCACGCCAAGACCCGCCCGGAAAAAGCCGAGGCCTTCGAAGCGTTTTTCCGCGCCTACGTCGAGCCGAGCCGCGCCGAACCCGGCTGCATCGAGTACCACATGCTGCGGGACAAGGAAGACCCGACCCTGTTCATCTTCTACGAGGTCTGGGAAAGCCAGGCGCATCTGGACGTGCACTCGAACCTGCCGCACATGCAGCAGTTTCTCGCTCAGCGCATGGAGTATCTGGAGCGGGATTTCGATATCCGCCCGATCGAGATGCTCAGCGATTCGTCCGCTAGCCGCTGATCAACAGATGGGCGCCGAGCGCGCCCAGACCGATGAAGAACACCCGCTTGAACAGCACGGCGCTGATGCGCTGGCGCAGCCATTGCCCGAGCAGCATGCCGAGCATCGCCGGGATCAGCGCCAGCAGCGATGCACTCAGTTCCGCGCCGCCGAGTGAACCGCGCCAGAGCAATCCACCGGCCAGCGCCAGGGTCGACACGGTGAAGGACAGGCCCAGCGCCTGCACCAGTTCATCGCGGCTCAAACCCAGTGCCTGCAGATACGGCACCGCCGGAATCACGAACACACCGGTGGCCGAAGTGATGACGCCGGTGATCACCCCACACAGCGGCCCCAGCCAAGGTTCATGGCGGCGACGGACACTCAGCGTCGGCAGGAACAATCCACTCAGCGCATAGAGCAACAACGCCGCGCCGAGCCCGCGCACCACCCAATGCCCGCCCGCCATGCCGATCCACAACGTGCCGATGGCCGTACCGAAAAAGATCGCCAGCAGCATTGGCCACAAGCGTTTTACCAGCCCGCGCAGATGCCCGCCGAACGCCAGTTGCCAGAGGTTGGTCAGGGTCGCCGGAATGATCAGCAACGCCGCAGCCTGCGACGGCACCATAGCCAGACCGAGCAAGCCCATGGCGACGGTGGGTAGGCCGAGACCGATCACGCCTTTCACCAGACCAGCGAGGACGAAGGTCATCAGCACCAGCAAAGACAGGGCCAGACCGAGGTTTTGATAGAAATCTGCGAGTGCGTTCATGGCGATACTGTGCGCCTGCGCGGATGAACTGAAAATCTGTCATACACTGAGGCAGCCTCTCTTTCAGCAAGAGCCACGAACGATGCACTTCGACCTCACCGACCTGCGCCTGTACCTGCACATTATCGACAGCGGCAACATCACCGCTGGTGCCGCACGCAGTCATCTTTCGCTGGCGGCGGCCAGTGCGCGGATCCGGGCCATGGAGGCGTCGTTGGGCACCGAGTTTCTTGAACGCGGGCGCCGTGGCGTCACGCCAACACCGGCCGGTAAAGCGTTGGCGCAACATGCGCGTGTGTTGCTGCAACAGGCCGACCGCCTGCAACAGGATCTGGCCGAATACGCCCGGGGCGTCAAAGGCCAGGTGCGTCTGCTGTGCAACACCACAGCGCTCAGTGAGTATTTGCCGGAGGTGCTGGCGGATTTCCTGCGTGAGCATCCCAATCTCGATATCGATCTGCAGGAGTTGCCCAGCGCCCGCATCACCCATGCCTTGCGCCAGGGGGCGGCGGATCTGGGCATTGTGTCCGACGCGATCGACACCACCGACTTGCAGACCCGAGCCTTTCGCGACGACCCACTGGTGTTGATTCTGCCGCTGGAACATCCCCTGTCTGACGCGACCGAAATCAGCTTCAGCGACGCCCTGCGTCACGACTTCGTCGGTCTACACGCTGACAGCGCACTGGCCGTGTATCTGGAAGAACAGGCGCTGCACAGCGGCTCGCGGATGCAGATCCGCATCCGCGCCGATGGTTTCGACGGTGTGATGCGCATGGTGGCCCGAGGTGCCGGTCTGGGCATTGTGCCGCTGGCGGCGGTTCAGCGTGCCGCGCCGCAATCCTTCAAATCCCTGCCGATGAGTGAAGCGTGGGCCAGGCGCAAACTGTTGCTGTGTGCCCGGGATTTCTCCACGTTGCCGCCCTATGCCACAGCCTTGTTGCGAGCTTTGGCTCTCGCCTGAGCGTGATCTTTTGAGCTGCAAAATAAGCACACGGAATAGTTTTCAAGGTACGAATACATACGTACTATATCGCCAGAGCGAACGTGTTGCCCGATACCCGTTTTCGCACAACGACAACGGACAAGGAAGAACGGATCGGCTCCATTAAACCTACATGGAATGAGGTGACGCGATGGTTGATTCAACGGAGTTTCGTAATGCAATGGCGATGCTGGGGAGTGCCGTCACCATCGTCACGACCGATGGCCCTGCGGGGCGTTTCGGCTTTACCGCCTCGGCGGTGTGCAGCGTGACGGATTCACCGCCCACGCTGCTGGTGTGCGTCAATCGCTCGTCGTCCAATCACGAGCATTTCAAGACCAATGGCGTGCTGTGCGTGAACGTCCTGACCGGTGATCATCAGTCGACATCAGGGGCATTCGCCAATCGGCAGTTGAGCATGCAGGAGCGTTTTTCCAGCGTGAACTGCCAGACATTGAAGACCGGTTCGCCAGTGATCGAAGAAGCGCTGGTCAGCCTCGATTGCCGGGTCAGCAAGGTCGATGAAGTGGGCACTCACAGCATCTTCTACTGTGAAATCCTCGAGCTGCAGCAACACAGCGAGGCCACGGAAGGCCTGGTCTATTTCAACCGCAGTTACTACCGCCTGAACGACGAACTGCGCCTGGCACCCGAGCAGTGATCCAGACACCCGCCGGCCTCGGCTGACGCCAGCCGGCGGGTCATGACAGGGATGTAACCATGCTATTCAATGAAGACAACTTCGCGGATATCGACCTGAACCTGATCATCATTTTCCTGGTGCTGTTCCGCGAACGCAGCGTGTCACGCACGGCCGAGCGCCTGCACGTCAAACAACCCGCCATCAGCGGATCGCTGGCACGACTGCGCAAGCGGTTCGATGATCCTCTGTTTCTGCGTTCATCCAGAACCATGCGCCCGACCTCGAAAGCCGAGGAGCTGGCGCAAGCCCTGACGCCGGCAATCAAGCAGATCGAAGCAGTCATCCGGCTCTGAGTAACTTGCGAAAAAAAACCTGCGGGCGTTCGCTCCCGCAGGTTTTTTTGTCAGGCCGATTTGCGCGCCTGAGCGTACTCGACCCGGGCCCAGAACGCCGGCAGGAAGCACTCGCTGACCAGCAGCGCCGAGCCATTGCGGGTGAAGCGCGAACGTCGGGCCAGCAGGCGCTTGGCCTGCGGCGCGTAGCGCTGGGACAGCGCCGCCAACGGTGCGCCGGGGGGCAGCAAGGCGCACTGGAAGGGCTCGCGCAGCGTCTGCTCCGAGGTGTAGAGAATCTCGGCCAGCGGTCGGCGACCGTAGCCGTTCAGATCCGCCCAGTCGCCGTTCAGCGCCGGCATGCTGGTCAGGCTGCGCGCGGTGACGCAGGCCTCGCCATCGAGTTTCATCACCACCTCGCGCACCCAGCCGATGGTCATCGGCGGCACGTTCAGCGCTTGCGCTTCTTCTGGATTGAGCGGGCCATGGGACTGCTCGACCACTTCGATTGAATAGTCGCCCATGGCTTTCAGACGCGGGGTCAGTGCCCCGGGCAAAAACAGCCAGTGATGCTCAGAGCCGGTCAAATCCGACAGCGGTCGCGACGACCAGTAATGACTTGTATCCATACCCGCACACACCTTCCTGGTGATGGTGAATTGATTGGTTGCCGTGGAAGGCCAACCCTTCACCGGCGGTGTCTGTCACTCGGTTCCGTTTTCTTCGGTCACTTCGTGTTTGCTGATGACGCTGATGGTCTGTTCATCGGTCTTCACCGCCGACAACAGCGAATCGAGCAGGCCAGGGAAACGCACGTCCATGTCTTCACGACGCAAGGACAACAGGTTTTCCCGACCGTAGGGGCGCTGCCAAATCAGACCGCTGTCGCGCAGGACCCGCCAGTGGTGGGTCATGGTCGACTTCGATGCGCCCTTGAGGATCCGGCCGCATGGATGTTCCTGGCCATCGGACAACACTTTCAACACGGTCAGGCGTAGCGGGCTTCCCAATGCGTTCAGCACATTTTCCAGAAGGATCTGATCCTGATTGGGATGATTCGGGACGTTCATAGGTAGGTACCCTTGATGATATAGGCGGGGAAAATCCGTCTTGTATTCGTCTATACGAGAACAGTAAGACTATACACAAGATGCTTTTTTCCCGCGACAGCCGCCCCGAAGGCGGCGTCCCGGAAAACACTACAGAGCACTGCTCTGTGCCGTCTCCAGCGCGGGGGCCTGGAACCCGCCACCCAGCGCTGCCATCAACGAAACCGAACTGTCGATGTGCTTGCTGTTGAGGAAGGCCAGACGCATTTCGTCCTGAATCAATTGTTGCTCGATATTCAGCGCATCGAGGAACGTATCTTCCCCGGCCTTGTAGCGCGATTGCGACAGATCGTAAGACGACTGCGCAATCGAACAGGCATCGCGCTGTACGACGATTTGCTGCTCGAAGGAACGCAGCTGCGTCACTGATATCGCCACCTCGTGCAGGGCCGAATTCAACACCCGGTTGTACTGGGCGATGGAGCTGTCGAGTTCGGCGTTGCCGGCTTTCAAGTCCGAGCGCAGGCGCCCGGCATCGAAGATCGGCAGCGACACCGTCGGCGCCACGTTCCAGAACTTGCTGACCCCGGCGAACAGCGCATCACCGGTCAAGGCATGGGAACCCGCCGCCGCCACCAGATTGATGTTCGGGTAGAAAGTGGTCTTCACCGCCGCGACGTTTTTGGTCTCGGCCTCCACCCGCCAACGCGCAGCGACGATGTCCGGACGACGACCGAGCAATTGCGCAGGCAACTGCGCCGGCAATGCCACGACGCTGGCTTGCAGATTCGATGGCCGCTCGAGCGTGTGCGCACGATCGACGCCCTTGCCGATCAGCGCCGACAGTTGCAGCCGAGCGATTTCGATGTCTTCGTTGGCGCCGATCAGGGTCGATTCCGAACGCGCCTTGAGGCTCTGCACCTGCTTGAGCTGCGAGAGGTTGTCGAGGCCCGAGCCGTAGCGCGAATCCGTCAGTTCCACCAGCTTGCTCAAGCGTTCCAGATCGCGCTGATTCAGCTCCGACACCTGCCATGCGTACGCCAGCTGGTTGTAGGCCTTGGCCACGTTGACCGCCAGAATCAGTCGCGACGATTGCAGATCGACTTCCGCCGCTCGTGCGCTGTTGAGCGCCGATTCCCAGGCGGCACGCTGGCCGCCCCAGAGGTCGAAGGTGTAGCTGAAATTCACCGCCAGATTGCGTGCGGTGAAATACTTTTCACCCTCGCCGCTGTAGTCCTCGAAGCGCGACAGCCGACCGCGAGTGACACCCGCCGACGCGTCCATTTCCGGGTAACGCTCGGCGTCGCGCAGGTCGAGAAATGCGTTGGCCTTGGCGACCCGGGCAGCGACTTCCTGCAAGTCCGGGTTGCTGGCATACGCCTCTTCGATCAGCGCGCCCAGACGCGGATCACCCAGCGATGTCCACCAGTCCGCACGGGGCCACTGGGCCGGTGGCAACTTGTCTTTCAGGCTGTCGGACGGCGCATCGCCGACCGCCAGCAGTTTGCCCTGATGATCGATCCCGGCGTAATTCACACAACCCGCCGCCAACAGGATGGACGCCGCCAGGGGCGCCAGCATCAAACGTGTAATCGAATACATGTCACGTCCTCACAGGATGGGTTGCGGCACACCGGCCGGTTCGGCTTCAGGTGCGTGGCTCGGCTGCTTGATCGAACTGAGCAGCGTGTACACCGACGGCAGAATGAACAGGGTGAACAAGGTGCCGATCAGCATCCCGACCACAATCACCAGGCCCAGGCCGAAGCGGCTGTTGGCGCCGGCACCGCTGGCGAACAACAGCGGGGCGAGACCGACCACCATGGCAGCGGTGGTCATCAGGATCGGCCGCAAACGTACTTGCGCGGCGTGCTGGATCGCTTGCACGCGGTCCATGCCTTGCTGGCGCTGCAACTCGTTGGCGAACGCGACCATCAGGATCCCGTGCTTACTGATCAGACCGATCAGCGTGATCAGGCCGATCTGGGTGTAGATGTTCATCGAGGTCATGCCCAGCGCCAGCGGCACCAGGGCCCCGCAGATCGACAGCGGCACGCTGATCAGAATGATGAACGGGTCGCGGAAGCTCTCGTACTGCACGCTCAGCACCAGGTAGATAATCACCAGGGCCAGGCCGAAGGTGAACGCCAGGCTGTTGCCTTCCTGCACGTATTGGCGGGCGTCGGACTGCCAGTCGAAACTGAAGCCGGCCGGGAAGCCTTCCGATTGTTTTTGCAGGAAGCCCACCGCATCACCCAGGGTCACGCCCGGTGCCGGAATGGCCTGGAACGTGGCGGAGTTCTGCTGGTTGAACTGGGTCAGGCGATTCGGCTCGACCTTGACGCTGAGGGTGGCCAGCGTCGACAACGGCACCGGGTTGCCCTTCTGATCCTTCACGTAATACAGCTTCAGGGTTTCCGGAGTCAGGCGATCCGCCGACACCGACTGCGGGATCACGTCGTAGGAACGACCGTGGAACGAGAACCGGTTGACGTACTTCTCGCCGATCAGGCTGTTCAGCGTCTCGCCGATGTCCTGCATGCGGATGCCGAGGGCGTTGGCCTTGGCCCGGTCAACCTGGATTTCCACAACCGGGTTGTTGAAGTCCAGATCGCTGTCGACCACCGCGAACAGACCACTGGCCTGGGCGGCTTGCTTGAGCTGATCCATCACGTTGTACAGCGCCAGATAATCCTGATCGCTGCGGATCACCATCTGCACCGGCAGACCACCGGTGGAGCCCGGCAGCGGCGGCATCTGGAACACGAAAATGCTCGTGCCTTCGATCTGGTTCACCCGCGCCTGCAAGTCAGGCTGGATGGTGTTGGCATCGCGGCCGCGTTTTTCCCAGTCCACCAGGTTGATCCCGCCGACGCTGTTGGACAGGCCGTCGGAACCGTTCGCCACCCAGTTGCTGTAGCCCTCGGGGATTTCGTTGAAGGTCTTGTACAGCTCGTGGGCGTAGGCTTCGAGGTAATTCAGGTTGGCGTGCTGCGGCGCCTTGATCGCGGTCAGCAGGATGTTCTGGTCTTCCAGCGGCGCCAGTTCGGTCTGCGCCGAGCGATAGAGGAACGGCAGGCTGAAGAAGATCACCAGCGCCACGCTCAGGCTGATCCAGCGACGTGCCAGCGAACCGCCGAGCAGCGCGCCATAACGACGGGACAGGTACTGGAAGAAACGATCCGCCTTGACCGCCATGAAGCCTTCGCTGGTTTTCGCGTCCAGCAGACGGGTACTCATGATCGGCGACAGGGTCAGTGCGACGATGCCGGAAATCACCACGGCGCCGGCCAGGGTCAGTGCGAACTCCTTGAACAGCGTGCCGGTGAGGCCGCCCATCAGACCGATCGGCGCGTACACCGCCGCCAGAGTGAAGGTCATCGCCACCACCGGCCCGGCCACTTCACGAGCGCCGATCAGAGCAGCGTCGAACGGAGTCTTGCCCTCTTCGATGTGACGGTGAACGTTTTCCACCACGACGATGGCGTCGTCCACCACCAGCCCGATGGCGAGCACCATGGCGAGCAGGGTCAGCAGGTTGAGGCTGAAACCGAACATCTGCATCAGCATCGCTGCGCCAAGCATCGACAGCGGGATCGTCACCAGTGGAATCAGCACAGTGCGGAACGTGCCCAGGCACAGGTAAATCACCAGCACCACGATCACCAGCGCTTCGAGCAGGGTGTAGCTCACCTCGTCGATCGACGATTGAATGAAGTGCGCCACTTCGAACGGGATCTGCACGGTCACGCCCGGTGGCAGGGTTTCCTGGATCTGCGGCAGCAATTCACGCACGCGTTTTACGATGACCAGCGGGTTGCCGGTGGGTGCCGCGTCCAGACCGAGGAACAGCGCCGGTACGTCGCTCATCGCGCCGCTGGTGTCGGTGGAGGCCGCGTTCAACTCGACGGTGCCGACGTCACGCACACGGATGATGTGGCCGTTGTCGTTGCGCAGCACCATGTCGCGGAAGTCTTCGACGCTGTTCAGGTCGGTGTTGACCCGCAGGTTGCTGACCACGTACAGGCCTTTGACCTGGCCCGGTGCCGCCTGGAAGTTGTTGCCTTCGATGGCGGCCGAAACGTCCTGCCCGGTCATACCGTAGCCGGCCAGACGCTGCGGATCGAGCCACAGGCGCATGGACAGTTTCTGCTCGCCCATGATGTTGATCTTGGCCACGCCTTCGATGCCGGCGAACATCGGCTCGACGACGCGGGAGATGTAATCCGACATCTCCGGGATGGTCAGGTTGGAACTGGCGAACGCGACGTAGGCCACGCTGGTGAAGCCGCCGGAAGTACGCTCCACCACCGGGTCGTAAGCGTCCTTGGGCAAGCGGTATTTGATCTGGTTGACCTTGGCCATGACCTCGGTCAGCGCCGCGATGGAATCACTGTTCAGTGCCATGCGGATCGTCACCTGGCTGCGACCCTGGGTCGAGGCCGACGACAGATAGTCAATGCCCTCGACCGAGGCCACGGCCTGACTGATTGGTTGGGTGACGAAGCCCTGCATCAGCTCCGAAGAGGCGCCGGGATACTGGGTGGTGACCGTGATGGTCGACGTTTCCAGCATCGGGTATTGACGGATCGGCAGGTTCATCAGCGCACGCACCCCGAACAGCAGGATCAGCGTGCTGACCACCACGGCCAGCACCGGGCGGCGAAGAAAGAGGTCGGTGAAATTCATTTTTCCAGCCCACTGAGTTTAAGAGCAATCGTGTCCGGCACGCCTTCCACCGCCACACCGTCGTGGAGCTTGAGCTGACCGGATGTCACTACCTGCACACCTTCGATCAAGCCCTTGTCGACCACCGCCCAACCGTTGCGACGCTCGCCGACCTTGATGCTTTCACGCTTGACCTTCTGCACGCCGGTCTCGTCGGTGTAGACCGAGAACACGCTCTCGCCGTAGGCGTTGTAGGTGATCGCGGTTTCAGGGATCAGCAGCTCGGCGGTCTGTGGCAGGGTCACCGAGACCCGTGCATACATGCCGGGACGCAGGCGTTTTTGCGTGTCGGTGATGACCGCTTGCACGTTGATGGTGTGGGACTGGTTGATCTGCGGATCGACCGCGACGATCTTGCCGGCGAAGGTCACGTCACCCCAGGCATCGACCTTGGCCTGCACGGTCTGGCCCAGTTGCACTTGCGAGCCATCGCGCTCGGCGAGGGTGAAGTTGACGCGCAGCAGGCCCGGATCCGTCAGGGTCGCCACCGCGCTGCCGGCTTGCAGGTATTGGCCAAGGTGCGCCTGGCGAATGCCGAGGGTGCCGGCGAACGGCGCACGAATGTGCCGCTGAGCGATCTGCGCCTGCATACGTTCCATGTCGCCCTTGGCCGCGTCGTATTGAGCGCGGGCACTGTCGAAGGCGCGACGGCTTTCGGCGCCGGTCTTGGCCAGCTCCTGGACCCGGGCGAACTGGGCCTTGGCCGATTCGTACTCGCCTTTCAGGCGAACCAGTTCACCTTGCTCCGGCGCGTCGTTGAGCTTGAGCAGCACCTGCCCCGCCTTCACTTCATCGCCGGACTCGAAATCGATGTCCACCACTTTGCCGCTGACTTCGGCGGAGACCAGCACCTGACGCTGTGCCTCGAGTTTGCCGATGGCTTCGAGGTAGTAGGTGTAGGGTTGTTTCTTGACCACGGCCAGACCGACCCGGGTGCTGGGGATTCGTTGCTCGGCCGCGGCCGGTGGCGGCGACCAGAAACGCCAGCCCAGCGCGGCGGAAAGAACCACCACCAGAACAATAAAGATCAGCGACTTGATAATATTTCGAGCAAGCATGTGGCACTCCCTTGACTCTTTACTGCGAGCACAAAAGTTTGAGATTTAAGAAAATAAAGGTGCAACTTGAAACGGGCGCGTTATTGATCCCTGTGAACATTCACTGATAACGCGCCCGTTTTTTATTTATCGGCTATTACGCCGCAGCCAGTACATTGGTTTTATCCAGGTAATACTTTCCGATACCGTGCAAGTTCAAAGGCGACAGAGTGAAGTGCTTCGAACCGGTATGAATATCGCGGAAGCAACGCTCCAGGAAGTGCGACTTGTAGACCGCTTTGGAGCCGGCCATCGAGTAGAGCTGGTTGACTGCATTGACCGAGTTTTCAGTCAGCACCGAGGCTGCCAGACCGACACGGGCGCTGACCGGTTCGCCGATGGTTTCACCACGGCTGATCACCTGGTGAATCGCATCTTCCAGCAGCAATTGCGCGGTGTGCACCGAGGAGATGGCGCGACCGGTCTTCTCGAAGATCACCCCTTCCAGACCCGGGTCGGTGTTGACCGCACGGTCGTTGCGGAAGTGATCCACCGCCGCCCGGGCCACGCCCAGCACGGTGGACATCGCCGCCAGGGTGCCGAACTCGTAGTAGCCGGTGGCGTAGGCACGGGAGCTGCGCGCTTCGGGGGATTTCTTCAGGGTTTCGACGTCCAGCGAGTACGACTTGTGGACGATGACGTTGGAGCACTGGAAGTGATGGCTGCCGGTGCCACGCATGCCCAGGGTGTCCCAGGTCGGCAGAACGGTGCACTGGCTGGCAGGGACGAAGAACATCCGCACTTCCGGGGTGGTGTTGTTTTCGGTGCCTTTGACGGTGGCGGTGCAGACCAGCCAGTCGGCGTGGGCCGAGCCGCTGGCGAACGCCCATTTGCCGCTCAGCAGGTAATCGTCGCCCATCGGCAGCGCTTCGCCGCCGGAGTGGATGGCGCCGATCACGAAACCGTCGCAGTGGTTGTAGATCGCTTCGGAAGTGGCTTCCGGCAGGTAGTCCGAGAGGCGCCCCATCGCCACCTGAACCGCCAGTTGCCAGGACAGCGAAGCGTCGTACCGGGCAAATTCCAGCACCAGCGCGGAGGTAGTCTGGATATCGACCTGGGAACCGCCGAACGCTCGGGACACCGACGTACGGCCAAAACCGTCCTTGAAGAAGCGGGACATCACATCCTTGTGCGTCGCATTGGTCTGCTCGCTGTAATCGCGGTGCTGAATAATCAGCGGATTCAGTGCACGCACCTTCTCGAGCCATTCATTGGATTCGGAGGGAAGGCTGTTCCATTGCATTAGATTTTTCATAACGGCTCCTAGCTATTATTTATTTACGATCAGCAGACGAAAAAACAGACGAACTTTTATTGTTGTTAAACCCCGATAAAAATGTACGTCTACAGTCGTACATTTGACAAGCATTATTCTCAGACTTCTTTAACTTTTCAGTGAAAGGTAAATAACTGTCCGACAATAATTAAAAGCGCAAGATGCCGTCCGAACTTGCAAAGCAAATTACGGTGTTTAAATCCGATTGATTACTTCACACCGGCACGCCGGTCACTGACCCGCGACAGCGATGCCCAGTCCTGATCCGCCTGACCATGGGCCATGCCGTCCAGCAAGTTGTCCTTCAACACACTGGCAAACGGCAGCGGTATCTGGGCAGCCTCCCCGGCCTCCAGCACCAGACGGACGTCCTTCAATCCCAACGACAACTTGAAGCCGGCCGGCTCGAATGTGTCATCGGCCATCTGCTTGCCATAACCCTGATAGACCGGAACGGGGAACAGCGTCGAGGTGATCATGTCGATGAATGCGGCACGGCTGATGCCGTAGCCACCGGCCAGGGTCGAGGCTTCGGCCAGGGACTCGATCGCCGAAGCGACCATCAGGTTGGCCGACAGTTTGGCGGCGCACGCCACGTCGGCGGCTTCACCAAAGTGCCAGGTCTTGCGTCCCAACACATCGAACAGCGGCTGCACCCGGGCCAGTGCTTCGGCAGGCCCGGAGGCGAGGATATTCAGATTGCCGGCAGCCGCCACATCGACTCGCCCCAGCACCGGTGCCGAGACGTAACCGACGCCGCGCGCCTCGTGCAGCGCAGCCAGTTCCTTGGCCAGTGCCACGGAAACCGTGGACATGTTGATGTGAACGCTACCGGCCTGAAGTCCTTCCAGCGCCCCGGAATCGAGAAACACCGAGCGGATCGCCGAGTCATCACCGAGCATCGAAATCAGCACCTCGGCCTGCGCAGCCAGCGCGGGTGAATCGACAGGTTCGGCGCCAGCCCTCGCCAGTTCCGCCAGCGGTGCCGACGAGCGATTCCACACGCGGACCCGATGCCCGGCCTTCAGCAGGTTCAGCACCATCGGCGCACCCATCGTGCCCAGACCGATAAATCCCAGTTCCATGTCGCGCTCCTCTCTCGATGAGGTCTTCAAATCCGTTTGTAAAATGACCCACGATTGCGATTGTACGTGTACAGGCGTACATTTCAAGTGCCACGTTGATTCATTCTTCGCGGCAAGGGTTTCAAACGTACCTTTACCCAAGGCAAGGAGGCTTTATGCAATTCGGGATCTACACCGTTGGCGACGTCACACAGGACCCTACCAACGCCCGTACCCCCAGTGAATCCGAGCGCATCCAGGCCACCCTGCAAATTGCGCAGAAGGCCGAAGACATCGGACTGGACGTGTTCGCCACCGGCGAGCACCACAATCCCCCGTTCATCACCTCCTCTCCCACCACGCTGCTGGCCTACATCGCAGCGAAGACCCGACGCATCATTCTTTCGACATCCACCACCCTGATCAGCACCAACGATCCGGTGCGCCTGGCGGAAGAATATTCGCTGCTGCAAAACCTCTGCGGCGGGCGCATGGACCTGATGCTCGGCCGTGGAAACACCGCCCCGGTCTATCCCTGGTTCGGCAAGAGCATCGCCGACGCCCTGCCCCTGGCGATGGAAAACTATCGCCTGCTGCACCGGCTCTGGCGCGAGGAAGACATCAACTGGAGCGGACGCTTTCGCACGCCGCTGAACCACTTCACGTCGATCCCGCGACCGCTGGACGACCTGCCGCCCTTCGTCTGGCACGGCTCGATCCGCACCCCGGAAATCGCCGAGCAGGCGGCGTATTACGGCGACGGATTTTTCGCCAGCCACATCCTCTGGCCCCGGGAGCATTTCATGGCGCTGGTGGAGTTCTACCGCGCGCGGTTTGCCCATTACGGCCATGGCACGCCAGAGCAGGCGATCGTCGGCCTCGGCGGGCACATCTTCATGCGCCGCAACTCTCAGGATGCGCGCCGTGAATTCCGTCCCTACTTCGACAACGCCCCGGTGTACGGTCACGGTCCTTCCCTGGAAGAGTTCATGGAGATGACCCCGCTAGCCGTCGGCAGCCCTCAGGAAATCATCGACAAGACCCTGACCTTCCGCGAGCACTTCGGCGACTATCAGCGCCAGTTGTTCCTGTTCGACCATGGCGGTATTCCGCTGAAGACCGTGCTGGAGCAACTCGACATGTTCGGCAAGGAAGTGTTGCCGGTGCTGCGTGAGGAAACCCGCAAACGCCGCTCGCCACTGGCGGCCGAAGCGCCGACTCACGCCAATCGCCTGGCCCGTTTGCAAACCCCGTCGGCCGATCCACGCGCTACGGTCAAAGCTGCACAACTCGACAGCGTGACCGGCCACTAAACCTGTAGGAGCGAATTTGCTCGCGAAGGGGGCGTCACATTCAACAACATCGTTGACTGAAAGACCGCTTTCGCGAGCAGGCCCGCTCCCACACTTGATATCAAGCAGCGCCTTTCAACGGGCGCTGCGCATCCATCGAAACCACCACATCATCGTTGATCAGTCGCGCCAGATACTGACCGTAACCGGTCTTGCTCATGCTGCCCGCGTGCACCAGCAATTGTGCGTCGTCGATCCAGCCCTTGTTGTAGGCGATCTCTTCGAGGCAGGCGATTTTCAGGCCCTGGCGTTTCTCGATGGCCTGCACGAAGTTGCCGGCTTCCATCAACGCATCGTGGGTGCCGGTGTCGAGCCAGGCCATGCCACGGCCCATCACCGATACGTTCAACTTGCCGCGTTGCAGGTAGACGTTGTTGACGTCGGTAATCTCCAGTTCACCGCGCGGCGACGGCTTGATGTCGGCGGCAATCTGCAGCACTTCGTTGTCGTAGAAATACAGGCCGGTGACCGCGTAGTTGGACTTTGGATCGCTCGGTTTTTCGCAGATGCTCAGGGCCTTGCCGTCAGCATCGAATTCCACCACGCCAAAGCGCTCCGGGTCGGCCACGTAGTAACCGAACACCGTGGCACCCTCGTCTCGAGACGCGGCTTGCAGCAGGGTCTCACCGAAACCGGCGCCGTAGAAAATGTTGTCGCCGAGCACCAGACAAACGTTGTCTTCACCGACGAACTCACGACCGATGATGAACGCCTGGGCGAGGCCGTCCGGGCTCGGCTGAACCGCGTAACTGAGGCTCAGGCCCAACTGGCTGCCGTCGCCGAGCATGCGTTGAAAGCCCGGCAGATCTTCCGGGGTGGAGATGATCAGGATCTCGCGGATTTCCGCCAGCATCAGCACCGACAGCGGGTAGTAGATCATCGGTTTGTCATACACCGGCAGCGACTGTTTCGAGACGCCCAGGGTGATCGGGTGCAGACGCGAACCGGCGCCGCCCGCCAGCAAGATTCCTTTGTACTTGGCCATGCTTTTTTCCTTTCAAGCAGTGAGATTTGAATGACTGAGAGTTCAGGCCACGAGGGCTTCGTTGCGTTGCTCGCCGAGACGCTCCAGCGCGTAGGCTCCGGACATCACCCGCACCCACCAGGCGCGGTTATCCAGATACCAGTCGACGGTTTTCTTCATGCCGCTTTCGAAGGTTTCCTGCGGCGTCCAGCCGAGCGTCGCGTGGATTTTTCCGGCATCGACGGCGTAGCGTTTGTCGTGACCAGGACGATCCTTGACGAAGGTGATCAGGTCGCGGAAGTGCGCGATGCCCGCCGGTTTTTCCGCACCACGCGCTTCGAGCAGATCGCACAGGGTTTGCACGACTTCGAGGTTGGTCTTCTCGTTGTGGCCGCCAATGTTGTAGGTCTGCCCTACTTCGCCGCGGGTCACCACCGCATACAGCGCTCTGGCATGGTCCTCGACAAACAGCCAGTCGCGGATCTGCGCGCCATCGCCGTACACCGGCAACGGCTTGCCTTGCAGCGCGTTGAGGATGACGTGAGGAATCAGTTTTTCCGGGAAGTGATAAGGCCCGTAATTGTTCGAGCAATTGCTCATCACCACCGGCAAACCATAGGTGCGATGCCAGGCGCGGACCAGATGGTCGGAACCAGCCTTGGTCGCCGAATACGGCGAGCTTGGCGCATACGGCGTGCGTTCGGTGAACGCCGGATCTTCGGGTTCCAGGTCGCCATACACTTCGTCGGTGGAAATGTGATGGAAGCGGAACGCCGCCTGACGCGCCGCGTCCAGCCGGTTCCAGTAACCGCGCGCCGCTTCGAGCATCGTGTAGGTGCCGACGATGTTGGTTTCGATGAAGGCTTGCGGGCCATCAATCGAGCGGTCCACGTGGGACTCGGCGGCCAGGTGCATCACCGCATCCGGTTGCAGCCGTGCGAACAGTTCGTCCAGCACCGGCTTGTCGCAGATGTCGACCTGACAGAACCGATAACGCGGCGAGTCGGACACATCAGCCAGCGACTCGAGATTGCCGGCGTAGGTCAGTTTGTCGACGTTGATCACTTCGCATTCGGTCTCTTCGATCAGAAACCGCACCACGGCCGAGCCAATGAAGCCCGCGCCCCCTGTCACTAAAATTTTCATCAGCGCCTCCCCTGGCAAAATGATGATTTAACGTCCTTCGATGCTATGTGCAGGTCAGTTCAACAACGCGACCCAGTATTGCGACAGCCCTTGCTCGAGAATCAGCAGCGTCTGGATGCAGACGAAGCTTTCGTCAGTGGTCGCCGAGGTTGCGTTGAGCGGGCCGAATCCACCGTCCTGCTTCTGATGGGAAGCGATCCAGTCTTTCGATTCCTGCAAATACGTCGGTTGGGCGTCGAGCAGAAACATTGCCGCGATGGCCATGTAAGTGCCCACCAGACTGACCGCTTTGCCTGGCCGGTAGTGGAACGAACCGTTGGCCAGTTGCAGCTTTTGCAGCCAGGCGACGGTCTGTTCGGCATCGACGATGCGCCGGTTGAGAATGAACAGCGTCGACACCACGCGGTACACCGAAAACGCGTCTGGCGGATATCCGGGCTTGTTGGCGAAACCGCCGTCGGCGGAGCGGCAGCGCAGGGCAAACGCCATCACGCCCTGCTCGTCCGGCGCCTTGGCTTCCAGCGCATGCAGCGACAGCACTGCCAGGTTGGTGTGCCAGATGTCCGAGCCGAAACCCGGCACATCGCCGAACCCGCCATCGGGGTTCTGACACGCTTGCAGGTAACGCACGCAACCGCCGATATCGTTCGGCAACGCGCCCAGCACCCGCAGCGACAACACCGCGCAGTAGGTCGCGAACACATCGCTCAGGTGCCCCGGCTGCTCGGCAAATCCACCGTCGGTGTTTTGCGAAGCCCTGATGCAATCGATCAGGCTGGCCTTGTTTTCGATTTGCAGGCCCAGGGCATGCAAGTCCGAGATCACGTGCAGCCCGGAAAACACCTGCCAGGTCTTGTCGGCCCGGAAGCCCAGCGGCGCGGTTTCGGCGGTCAGCCCGTAAGGGGTTTCATTCGACGCACGAGCCTTGGCCAGCCACGCCAGATAACGCTGCAGATCGACATTGATGGTCGGCACGCCATTCGGGTGAATGCGCTGGACGTCGCCACCGCCATCGATCACTTGCAGCTCACGGTTTACCAGCGCTGCATCGTCATGATGAGCAACGCCAGCAGCCGGCTCGATGGCCTGCAAGGCGTGGGCGGCGGCGAGCTGGGTTTTCAGGCTCTTCAGGTGCAGCGGCAGGTACGTCAGGTTGCCGATGCTGAAGATCCCCGGCTGACGCGGCGGCGCCCAGAACTGCCGGATGAACGGCACGGTCGGGTCATCCGGTGTCGACCAGAAATAGCCCTTGCCCATGAACAGTCCGCCATTGCGGGCGTCGTGAAACTCCAGCAAGGCAGCCGTCACCGAAGCGCGGTCAGCGTCGCTCGCGCCGGACGGCAAGGCCTGGATCGCCTGCAACAGCAACGCGACGTCGTAGGCGGTTTTGATCGGGAATGGCGACTCGTGATTTTTGTACGAGGTGTGCCAGTCGCATCGCACTTTGCCGTTGATCCCGACCCGGTCCCAGTACCCGCCGTAGGCCGGATCGCGGAACAGTGCCAGGGTTTGCAGCAGGAACGAACGGGCCAGATTCGACAACGCGTTGTCGTCGCGCACATCGGCCAGTTGCGCCAGCACCAGGCTGACCTGAGCACGCACGGCGCAACGGGTCAGCGCCACATCGACACAGGATTGGCTGTCGCTGCCGGCCACCCGGCCGATCAGGTTTTCTGCATGAATCTGCAGGTGCCCGACCAGTCCCAGGCCCAACGGCTCGTTGCCGATGCGCGCCAGCAACGCCGTGGCGCTGATGTCGAGATCGATCGAGGTCGCCAGCTCCAGCGGCGTCGACCAGTCGCTGCTGTACAGACCCGCAACCGTGGAACGGGCGTAAAGCGCTTCGACCTTTTCCAGCACGCTGTGGATCACCGCATCGTTCGCCGCGTCCTGCGGCACTCGACGCTGATAGGCAATCAGCGCAGCCAATGCGTCCAGTTGCAGCGCCAGCGTCCGGCAACGCCCCGAACCGTGGGGCGTCCAGTAGCGGTCAGCGAGCTCATGAAAACCGGCGTTCGGCGCATCGTACAAACGCATCAGCCCGTCGTGGGCAAAACGCAGTTGAACATCGTCACCGTGGTCGGCCTGGTAGAGCGTGGCCGCGACCTGGTCCTGCAACTGCTTGTCAGTGGAAATCGCGACTTCGCCACTGGCATCGGTGACAGCAAAAAAACCGCCGTACTCAATGTCCTTGAGGCCTTGATCAAATACAAACTGCGGATGCAGCGGCATGGTAAATCCCTCTTCCTTGAGGTTAAGCGGCTTTGCTTGCGGTCAGCGATACAACGCTGCCCTGGCACAACTCGATGATGCGCGTCGCGGCGCGGGCGGCACCTTCGCCGTCCGGTGCGGCCACCTGGCGATGAGGCGCGTAATAGGCCGAAGCGCGAGTGTCTTTCTCCAGTTCGCCCTGAATCAGATCGACGATGGCGTCGCGATCGTGACCCAGATGCGTCGGGAAACCGAGCAGCTCCAGACGGCGCAGGGCTTCGAGTTCGTGGTATTCGGATTTGGACGGCAGCACGAACAGGGTCGGAATCTGCAGTGCGGCGATTTCCGTCACGGTGATCCAGCCCGGCGCCGAAATCAGCAGACTGGCTTCGCGCAGCAGGCCCATCCAGTCCGGGTAATACGGCACGCAAACCACGCCGTCCTGGGCCTGGATATCCTGACGGCCGAGCAATACCAGTTTCAGTTCCGGATTGCGTTCGCGCAGGACCTTGAAGCTGTCGAGGTAGGCGGCAAGCAGCGCATCCTTGTTCTGCGCAAACATCGTGGTGCCGCTGATCGAGGCAACCACAAACGGCGCATCGCCCAGGTTCAGTTGCTCGCGCACGTTCAAGCCGGTCTGCACATTGATGTCGCGGATCATCGGCCCGACAAAATGCGCCTTGCCGCTGTTCAGTGCTTCAGCCACCGGCGTGCCCTGATCGAGTGAAGCCACGTACGGCTTGTCGGTCAGCACCAGTTGGCTCTGATTGATCATCCAGTTGAACTGGCTGTGCAGCGCGGTGCGGGCCCGGGCCATTTCCAGCGCGTTGACCTCGAAGCCGCCGTCGGCCAGGTCGTGATCCTGGAGCTGGCAGAGGGTGAAGTCATAACGCTCGGTCACGAACACCAGCGGCGTGCCGCTGAAAATCGCAGCCAGGCAGGCGGCCATGTTGTAGTCCGACACCAGGGCGGTCGGCTTGTACTCGTCGATCAGAGCCAGGTAAGACAGAATCCGTTCGCCAGACAAAAAGGTATTGGCAATATAACCGCCGATGTAATTATTCCAGTCGAGTTCTTTCGACAAGTTGCTCTTTTTCGAGTAGTCGACCAGACGACCGGCAATATCCACCACTTCGACGCCGGACTTTTCGAACATGGGCGTAAAGGTTGGCTGCAAAGAAGCCAGTGCTACGGTCAATGGCATGTCCGGACGTTGCTTTTTAATCGCCTGAGCGATCGAAAGCGCGCGCATGTTGTGGCCTGAACCGGTCGGATTGGGGGCAAATAAAATCATTCTTGAATCTCCATTAGTTGAACAACGCCATGAACCACAGTGTTTTCCAATACATCCCTTATCACCACCGAGTACGGTTTTATTACTGCACCGTCACCGATACTCAGTGGACCTACCAAGATGGCGCCCTCGCCAATTACGCAACGACTTCCAATGCGCACAGGTGCCTCCTCCCAGGGCAGTGAGCGAAAAGAATGATCATGAGTGGACGCAACAATCGTGACGTCTTCGGCCAGCTCGCTGAAGGCACCGATGGTCACTCCGCCGGCCGCTTCGATAACCACGCCCGGCGCCAGTCGAGCACCAGTGCCCAGTTCGATGCCGCCCAGTTGCGACATGCCGCCCTGACGGCTGCTTCGCCCGATCAGAATGCAGTCCCGGGCAATTTCCACCGAAGCACCGCCGCGCAATTCGGCATCGATCAGGGCTTCGTCGCTGATGTCCCAGGTCGCGGTGTCGGGGTTCAACGCCTTGAGGCGCGGCACCGACTGCGTGGAACGATCGAGCATCGACGGCAAGCCCTGACGCGCCCGGTCCCGGACTTTGGCCAGCACCGGCGCCGGGCTCGGCAGGCCGTCCTCGACGACTGTGCGCTGGGCGATGACCCGCGCCGGACGACCGACCACGATGGCATCTGCCGGCACATCCGCCGTCACCAGCGCTCCGGCTGCGATCACCGCTCCCGCACCGATGGAAACCCCGGCGGTTACGGTGGCCTTGGCGCCCAGCCAGACGTTTTCGGCAATCTGCACCGGTGCTTGCGCCGTTCCCAGGCAACGTGCGCCAGTGGCAAACATGCTGGACGCGCCAACTGAAGTGAACTGCAAATCACACTTGAATCCGATGAAACAATCATCGGCGACCTGAACGTTTTGCAGGCAACTGCCAGCACGAATCCAGACATGCCGGCCCAACTCACTCGCGTCATTCACGGTCGTCGAAACTTCAACTACATTTATGTCGTCCACAATAAAGCCTCATTCCATTGATGCCGGGCACATAAAAATTCGATAGGCGTGCGTATCCCGCAGATATAATTCCGCCGCAGCACAAATAATAATCAACTGTTTATTTAGGGCTTCTATTCAAAGCACGCAAAACATTGCGTCTGCGCAACTTGTTAACTGACCGGTTCATTCAATTGTCGTTATTCATTAACAACAGGTAGAAGTTCACGCTTGCGCCGAAGGCCAAGTCAGTTTCATGTGAAGAAAAGCCGATTCAAGTCTGTCCGTGACTCTGATGTAGCTCCAGTAGGGTGGGATTGTCCTTTAGTACGAATGTTATAGTACAGACGATTTTGTTTTGCAATAGGTGCCAGAATGGTTATCTCGTTTTGGTCTAAAAATTTATTGAACTTTTATGGTGCGCGCTTGTATTAAAACCGTCATATATGCACAGCATTGGTGCAAATTACGGTTTTATCGGGTTTTCCCGCTCAGCGCTAACGGGCATCTGGAGGTCGAACCCAGACATTCCGACGGTGCTCACCCACGTTACGGTGGCGGCTCAAACTGCCTTTGACCTGGAGCCGTCATGCCCGCACCTATCACCGTTCTGCGCGACACCCATCCGCTGCCCGTACTCGACGCCTGCAAATGGGAGAAGCTCGAGGGCGACCCCCACACCGTCAACCTCAACGCCTACACCAGCGAAGACGGCAGCAAGATCATGGGCACCTGGATCTGCACGCCAGGCAAGTGGCGGGTGGATTACGTGAAGTGGGAGTACTGCCATTTCCAGGAAGGCTACTGCGTCATCACCCCGGACGGCATGGAGCCGATCCATCTGCGTGCCGGGGACATCTTCGTCGTCGAGCCAGGCATGAAGGGCACCTGGGAAGTGGTCGAGACCGTGCGCAAATATTTCGTGTTCGCCTGATACAAAAAAGCCGGGAAACCACCCGACGTGATTTCCCGGCAATACAGACCTGTGCCGAGCACAGGCCTGACGACATTTACTGCGGTTTGCGATAGCTGTTGATGATCGCCGAGAAGTCCTTGCCACCCTCTCCGCGCTGACTCATCGCCTGATACAACTGCTGCGCCACCGCGCCCAGCACCACCGGCTGATGGGCCTGACGCGCCGCTTCGGTCGCCAGCCCCAGATCCTTGAGCATCAGCTCGGCGCCGAAACCACCGGTGTAACCACGGGAGGCCGGGGCCGTTTCGACGATGCCCGGCCACGGGTTGTACATTTCCGAACTCCAGCAACGACCGGTCGAGCTGTTGATGATCCCGGCGAGCACACCGGTATCGATCCCCAGCGCATCGCCGAGGGCCATCGCCTCGCTGACGCCGACCATCGAAATAGCGAGCAGCAGGTTGTTGCAGATCTTGGCGATCTGCCCGGTGCCGACTTCACCGCAATGCACGATGTTACGGCCCATCTGCGCCAGCACCGGTTGCAGGGTGGCGAACAGTTCCGGGGTGGCGCCGACCATGAAGGTCAATGTACCTGCGGTGGCGCCGCCAGTACCGCCGGACACCGGCGCATCGGCCATGGCCACGCCTTGTTTGGCAGCGGCGGCTGCCACGTCGCGCGCAGTCTGCGGATCGATGGTGCTGCAATCCACCGCCGGCACACCTTTGCCGATCCCGGCCAGCACGCCGTCTTCACCGAGCCAGACGCTGCGTACATGCACGGCCGCCGGCAACATGGTGATCACCAGTTCTGCGTCCTCTGCAGCTTCGCGCGCCGAGGCGCGGATGGTGCCGCCCAATTGCTCGAGTTCCGCCAGCACGGTCTTGTTCAGATCCACCAGATTCAGCGAATGCCCGGCCTTGATCAGGTTGCGCGCCATCGGCGCGCCCATGTTGCCCAGACCGATAAATGCGATTTTCATGGCCATTCCTCAGCGCAGGTTAATGGTGGTGTTCACGCCGTCGTTGACGCTGTCGTCATCGAACCAGCGCGCCGTGACCGTTTTGGTCTGGGTGTAGAACTGCACCACTTGCTTGCCGTACGGGCCGAGGTCGCCGAGTTTCGAACCGCGCGAACCGGTGAAGCTGAAGAACGGTACCGGTACCGGAATCGGGATGTTGATGCCGACCTGGCCGACGTCGATTTCAGTCTGGAATTTACGTGCCGCTGCGCCGCTCTGGGTAAACAGGCCGGTGCCGTTGCCGAACGGGTTGGCGTTGACCAGCGCAATGGCCTGATCGAGGGTGTCGACTTCCAGCACCACCAGCACCGGGCCGAAGATTTCCTGGGTGTAGATCTGCATGTCGGTAGTCACGCCCGAGAACAGGGTCGGGCCGACGAAGTTGCCTTTCTCGTAGCCCGGCACGCTGATATCACGACCATCCAGCTCGAGTTTGGCGCCTTCCTTGATGCCGCTTTCGATCAGATCGAGAATCCGCGCCTTGGCCTTTTTCGAAATGACCGGGCCGACATCGGTGCCCGGCTCGTTGCCGGCGTTGACCTTGAGTTTCTGCGCCAGCGCTTTCAGATCCGGCAGCCACTGTTTGGCCGCGCCCACCAGCACCACCACCGAAGTAGCCATGCAGCGCTGACCGGCCGCACCGAAACCGGCGCCGACCAGGGCATTGAGCGCTTGCTCGCGATTGGCGTCCGGCAGCACCACGGCGTGGTTTTTCGCGCCCATCATCGATTGCACGCGTTTACCGTGTTTACCGGCCAGGTCATAAACGTGAGTGCCGACGGCGGTCGAACCGACGAACGAAACGGCCTTGATGTCCTTGTGAGTGCACAGGCCATCAACCACGTCCTTGCCACCGTGCACAACGTTGAGCACGCCCGCCGGGATGCCGGCTTCGATGGCCAGCTCCACCAGCAGCATCGTCGACAGCGGATCCTGTTCGGACGGTTTGAGCACGAAGGTGTTGCCGCAGGCGATGGCCATCGGGAACATCCACAGCGGAATCATTGCCGGGAAGTTGAACGGCGTGATGCCGGCGCAAACGCCGATCGGCTGGCGCAGGGTATAGGTGTCGACACCGCCGGCCACGTTCTCGGCGAACTCGCCCATTTGCAGGCTGCCGATGGAGCACGCGTGCTCGACCACTTCCAGGCCACGGAAAATATCGCCCTCGGCATCGGCAATCGTCTTGCCCTGCTCGGCGCTCAGTACCACGGCGATACGTTTGGAGTGTTCGCGGATCAGCGCCTGCAGCTTGAGCATGATGCGCATGCGTGCGCCGATCGGGGTGAGCTTCCAGGTCTGGAAGGCGCGCTGGGCGGCACTCACGGCAGCGTCGACTTCAGCGGCGGTTGCAAACGGGACTTTGGCCAACACCTGTTGGGTCGCCGGGTTGACGATGTCGTGCCACTCGGTGGTCTGCGATTCGACCCACTCGCCGTCGATCAGCAGCTTGACCTTCTGGACCGTGGTTTCGTTGGGCGTAAGCGATGCGTTCATGCTGGTCTCCAGAAATTGTTTTTATCTTGGGAGCCAAGGCGAAGGGTTCGCCTTGAGATGAGGCGTGTGTCACGAATTGGTTGTCGGACTGTTTTTGGAGTATAGATGTGCAAACTTCTAATAAGAACGCACATATAAGCCCGTCCATCATGCAAAAAAACATCACGTCTTTAGGCTCGCTGAACTGGGACGACCTCAAGTTTTTCCTCGAAGTCGCCCGTACCCGCAAGGCCAGCACCGCGGCCAAACGTCTGGCGGTGGACTACACAACCGTGTCGCGGCGGATCAGTTCACTTGAAGCGGCGCTCGGCACATTGCTGTTCGAGAAATCCCGCACCAGCGGTTTCGTGCTGACCGCCGAAGGCCAGCGCCTGCTGAGTTACGCCGAGTCGATCGAAAGCACGCTGCACATGGCCTGTGAGCAGGTGTCCGGCTCCGGCGTCGCACTGTCCGGACATGTGCGCATGGGCTGCACCGAGGGTTTCGGCAGCTTCTTCATCACCCCGCAACTGAGCCACTTCGTCGACGCCTACCCGGCGATCTCGGTGGACATCCTGCCGCTGCCGCACTTCATCAGCCTGTCCAAACGCGAAGCCGACATCGTCATCGCCCTCGAACGCCCGGAACACGGGCCGTACGTGTGCTGCAAACTCTGCGACTACCGCCTGCAGCTCTACGCGACCCAGGAATACCTCGACAAACATCCACCGATACGCCGCCCCGCCGACCTGGGCAAGCATCAATTCATCAGTTATGTGGATGACTTGGCGTTCAGCTCGGAGCTACTGTATCTGGCAAACGTGGTGCCAAGCGCCAGCGCGAACTTGCGCAGTACCAGCGTGATCGCGCAATTCGTGGCGGCGCAGCAGGGGCGTTCGCTGGCGATTCTGCCGTGCTTCCTCGCGGCCCAGGATCCGCGCCTGTTGCCGGTGTTGCCGGAGGAAATCGACATCACCCGGCAGTTCTGGATGTACTGCCGGGAGGATCTGCGCAAGCTCAAGCGGATCACCCTGTTGTGGGATTACATCCGCGAAGTGACCGAGCGCAATCAGGGTCTGCTGATGGGGCAGACGCGGGAGATGCAGTTCGCCGACTAGTCGGCGCTAACGACGATCGACACCCGGCGGTTTTCGGTGCGGCCGGCGGCGGTGTCGTTGGAGGCCACCGGTTCGCGGCTGCCGAGGCCTTGCAGCTGGATATTCTCTTCTTTCATGCCGACCGAGGTCAGCACTTTGCCCACACTTTTTGCCCGGCGCAGAGACAGCTGCTGGTTGTAGGCTTCCTTGCCCGAAGCGTCGGTATGACCATCCACGCGAACCCGTTCGATGCCTACACCCAACAAGGCCTTGCCGATACGTTCGACGATCTCGGTACTTTGCTTGTTCAGGCTTTCGATGTCGCTGCCAAACAGCACTTTGCCCGAAAGGCCGAACTCCCAGCCGTCGTCGGTCAGTTCAAAACCTTGCTGCTTGAGCACGGCAATCTGTGCCGGTGTCAGGCCTTTTTGCGGTGCGGTCTGGCAACCGGTCAGGGCCAGCATGGCGGTCAGTAACAGGGTGGAAAACAGTCGAAAGGACATTGAGAACACGGGCATCAGCTCCTGGTTTGAACGGGATCGACCGGGTGCTCCGACCCGGCGGTGAATTGGGCGCCGCGGGACAGGCGCTTGGCTTGATACATCGCGGCGTCGGCCGCATCGAGCAAGGTGCCGGGCGTGGCGCCATGGTCGGGGTAAACCGCAATGCCGATACTGAGCGAGGTCACCACACTGGTGTCGCCCGGCAATGCAATCGGGGTGTCCATGCTGGCGAGAATCTTGTCGGCAATGCGCTCGGCGTCTTCGGTCTTGTGCAACGGCGTCAACAGCACGGCAAATTCATCGCCGCCCAGACGCGCCACCAGATCCTCTTCGCGCAGCTGCGCCCGCACCCGGTTCGCGACCGCCACCAGCACCGCATCGCCGGCCGCATGGCCAAAATTGTCATTGATCTCCTTGAAACGATCACTGTCCAGAAACAGCACTGCTGCGCGCTCGTTGAGTTTGTTGGCACTGCGCAATGCACGAATCAGGCGCCCTTCGAAAAACGCCCGGTTGGGCAGTCCCGTGAGGCTGTCGTGAGTGGCCTGGTGGGCAAGGGTTTCGTTCTCGTTTTGCAGGTGGGTCTGCCACGACTCCAGCTCATCGAGCAAAGCGTTGAAGTCGTTGCCGAGGTTGTGGAGCTCGGCGATTTTCGCCGGTGGCACCCGCCGGTCCAGTGCCCGTTCGCTGCGGGCGGCGTGGGCCACCCCCGCCAGGCTGTGCAGCGGGCCGATGATCCCCCGCAACTGACGGCGCGCCAGATAAAGCGCCACCCAGGCGCTGATCGCCGTGCAGAGAATAATGCCCGCCAGACCGCTCAACAGAAACTGCATCAGACTGCCGCCGTGACCGATCAACAGGATCCGGCCGATCTCGCGATCCTGGTGCAGGATCGGCAGACTGATCGGTTTTTCCAGCACTATCCGTGTGATCTGCATTTCCAGCCCGGAAAACAAACCGTTTTCCGGACGCTGCCATCGCGCCAACAACTGACCCTGGCTGTCCAGCACCTGCGCGTCTGCCACCTCTTCGGTCGAGGCGATCAACGCCAGCGCCTCCGTCGCGGCAGGCTTGTCGTTGAACACCACCGCCGCTTCCACGGTGTAACTGATCGAACGAGCGATCAAGTGCAGGTTGTGATCGGCATAGACCCGCAGCGCCAAAACGCCGAGCAGGGTCAGGGACACACTGGCCATCGCCACGGCAACCAGCGCGACGATCAAGTGCCCGCGACCGATGACCGAACCCAGGGTCGGACGCCCTGTGGATTTGTCGCGTCTCATGGAGCCGCCGGCTTGCGGCGCGACAACTGCAGCACGCTAGGATGAATGCGCACGCCGCTGCGGGCGACGGAGTCGAGATTGACCTCGAACGACACCTGTTCGTCACCGACTCGCAGGCAGAACAGGCTGCCGACCGTGCATTGATCGCCGCCCTCGCTGATGCTCAATATTGGGTGACCGATCAGCGAAGCGAACAGACGGCTGCGTTCATCGGCGGTGAGCTTGCCGATATACACCGCATCGCACTCGCTGACGATGGACGGGTTATCGGCCAAGAGGCGACGCACCGTGACAGGCCGGCCCGTAGCCTGGGTCGTGCCTTTCACCAGATCGTCGGTGTATTCGGTGGGACCGACGATGCACAGGCGCAACTGCGCAGGCTCGACCGGCCAACGGGCGTAACTGAGGATGCCAAGGACTACCTGAGTGACGGATTTGGCCCGTTGTTCAGCCATACCGACCGGTGTTTGCGGCTGGGCAGCAACCCCGCCTGTGAGCAAACAGAGCAGAACGGCAAGCAACGCTCGCTTGCTGCCAACTACGCGCTCTGTCGCCCAGACAGCCAGCTTCATGCAGGGATTCTCTTGGATCGTTACGAAATGATGCCGCAACGATAGCACAGCGTTGGAACGCCAGCGATACAGCCCCCTCTGACCGGTCGGTCAGATAACGCCGGCAATCACTGGCAACTTCACCCTCGAAGCGCCGCGCCTTCCTCCAGTTCCAGCATCAAACCGCTCAAGCGCTTGACCTTGCGCTGCACCGCTTCCTCGAATACCCCGGCTCGCGGTTCGATCAAGGTGAACCAGTGTTTGGCTCGGGTAATGCCGGTGTAAATCAGCTCTTTGGTCAATACCGGATTCAGAGCGTCGGGAAGGATCAACGCGGTATGGGCAAACTCCGAGCCTTGCGACTTGTGCACCGTCATGGCGTACACGGTTTCAACATCATTAAGCCGGCTCGGCAACACAAACCGCACCCCTCCGCGCCCATCGTTACGCGGGAACGCCACCCGCAGCACCGGTTCACCGGCGTTCGGTCCATCTCGTTCGGGCAGTTTTAGAGCGATACCGATATCACCGTTCATCAACCCCAGGCCATAGTCATTGCGGGTCATCAGGACCGGACGGCCTTCATACCACTGCTGGTCGCTGTCGATCAGCCGCGCCTTGAGCAGTGCTTCGGTGATACGCAGGTTCAGCCCCTCGACACCCCACGGCCCTTTGCGCACGGCGCACAGTAACTGGAAAGTATCGAACGCCTGCAAGACTGCTCGCGCCCAATCGAGCCAACCGGGATTTTCAAGTGGGGCACCGGCAGGCGGGCGCTGATTGCGCAAGACGCTCAGGTAATGCCGATAACCATGGGGCCCCTCGCCATGCCCGTCCAGAACAAGGCGTTCCAGTGCATGGTCATGCTCTCCCTTGAGTGCCAGCGAATACACGTCGTCATGGCTTCGCGCTGCCAGCAAGTGACGAGCTTCATCTGGCCGTTGTTGATTCACCCGGCGCGCAAGCTGGCCGATGCCACTGCCCTCGCCGAAACGCCGCGAGTGACGCAACATCACCACTTGCTGTGCCAGCGGATGCGTACCGTCGGAGTCTTCGTGCAAACCGGCGTCCTGCAAGGACTCCCCGCTCACGGACTCCAGCCACTTACGCGTCTGCGGACTGTACCAACCCGCCTCGGCATCACGACACAGATCCCCCAGCACCGCACCGGCCTCGACAGAGGCCAGTTGATCCTTGTCGCCCAGCAACACCAGACGAGCATGTGAAGGCAACGCATCAAGCAGGTTGGCCATCATTTCCAGGTCGATCATGGACGCTTCATCGACCACCAGCACATCCAGTGGCAGGCGGTTACCCGCGTGATGGCGGAAGTGTCGAGTGCCGGGACGACTGCCGAGCAGGCGGTGAACGGTAGTCACCTCGGAAGGAATCTTCTCCCGAACGGCTTCGGCAACCTCCAGCGATTGCACTTGCTGGCTGATGGACTCGGTCAGCCGCGCTGCCGCTTTACCCGTAGGTGCGGCCAGGCGAATGCGCAAAGGCTGACCGGCTTCGACCGCCGGAGCCTGAAGCAACGCCAGCAAACGCACGACCGTGGTGGTCTTGCCGGTGCCCGGCCCGCCCGTGACGATGCTGAAGGCACCTCGGGTCGCCAGTGCGCAGGCGAGTTTCTGCCAGTCGATCGCACCGGATGTCTTTGCCGATCCGAATAACTCGCCCAGTCGCTGCGACAGATCACCCGGCGTCGCTTCATGCTCTGCCAAACGTAGGCGCAATGCCGTGTCGATACGTCGTTCATAGGCCCAGTACCGGCGCAGGTACAGGCGTTTACCGGACAGCACCAGAGGGCATTGCCGTGCAGACTCACTCTCGTCGGCAGCCAGCGCCACCAGAGGGCTGCCGGCCAGCACTTTGCACCAGTGCGCGCCGTCAAGTGATTCAAGCAATTGCGATGGCAACAACACACCGGATTGCGCATCACCTTCAGGTGGCAGGGACAGGGCAAAGTCAGGAGCCTTGAGGGTTTCAAACAAATCCAGGCACACATGACCATGACCGAGCTGGTGACTGGTCAAAGCGGAGGCAAGCAGAACCAGCGGGTCGACGTCTGGCACCAACTCATGAAGAAACGTCACGAATGCCTTGTCCAGTGCCCGCAGCCACCCTCGCTCTACCCAGTGGGTCAGTAACTGCAGCAAGTCCTCGGCCTGCATCAGGGGCATCAGTCGAGCAAGACTGTCTGCATCCAGCGCAATCGGCGACAAGTGCGCGAAGGTGCGGCTCATAGCAATTCTCCCTGTTCCCATACCGGCTCGGATTTCGGTTCCGGTTTGCCCTGGAACATCCGGTCCAGACGCTCGATCAGCTCCCGTGGCGGCCGCGCGAAATACACGCCACCGCTGTCTGCCCGTGTACCCCGCAGGAACAGATACAGCGCACCACCCACGTGCCGGTCGTAATCGTAATCGGCGAGACGGGCCTTGAGCTGACGATGCAGTGCCAGCAGGTACAGCACGTATTGCAGGTCGTAGCGGTTTTCCAGAATCGACTGTTCCATGGCCTGCTCGGTGTAGGCGGCATCATCGACGCCCAGCCAGTTGGATTTGTAGTCCGCCACGTAGTAACGACCATCATGCTCAAAGGTCAGGTCGATGAAGCCTTTGAACATGCCGTTGAGTTGCACGGCCTCGGCGGCAACCCTGGAAACGCCGTTGTGGGTGAACTTGCGTACCTGCTCGTCGAGTCTGACGACATCGACCTTGTGGCTGGCGAACCAGAACTCCATCTCGACCCGATACTGTTTCAGTTGCTCCAGCACGACTGAAGGTCGACCGGCGCCTGCCGGCATCGGCGATTTGAGCAGATGCCGCAACCAGTCGCTGAGAGTCGTGATCCAGCCTTCCCAGCCACGACGATTGCAGCGCCGGGCGATCGCGTCTTCCAGCGACTCGCGCGAAACCGCGAAACCTTCATCACCTGCCCATTCGAGCAATCCATGGAGAAACGTCCCCGGATTCGGCCCTCGGGGGAAACGATGAATCTCGGCGCCCCCCGGAATGATCTCGCGGGGGGCATCGGGTTCGAGGCGCTCGTCGTCGAACAGTTTCTGCGCTTGCGGACTGTCCGGTGCCTCATCACTGCCGACGCTCAACACATCACTGATGCGCAATGCGCTATAGGAGGCGATCCACCAGTTTTCGCTGGCCCTGCGCTTGGGTATCAACGTGGCACTTGGGGTCGCTTCATTGCGTGGTGGCTGGTAGAGCTCGCTGGTCGCCAGCGGCATTTCAAGAACGCTCAGTGCAGGACAATACTGTTGCAGATCGTCCAGCCAACGAGTCAAACCGCTGGACTCGCTCAGTGACGCGCCACCACCCAGCAGATAGCCAAGTGCCGAGAGATGCAGAACCGAACTGTTGTTATTGCCGCGTTTAAGGTCCGTAACACCAAGCCAGCAAGCATGTTGTGCCCGGGTCAGCGCGACGTAGAGCAAACGCAGATCCTCCGCCAGACGTTCATTGTCGGCCAGGGCAATCAGCTCCGCATCCGGTTTGAGACTGACCTGAGCCTTGCCGGATGCATCGTGGTAATGCAACGGCAGCCGGCTGCCGTCCACGGGTTTGGCCGAGCAGATGAAGGGCAGAAACACCAACGGATACTCAAGCCCCTTGGACTTGTGGATCGTCACGACCTTGACCAGTTGCTCGTCGCTTTCAAGGCGCAGGATTTGCTCCTCACCCGCCTGACCGGACAACGCAAGGTGCTCGGCCAAATGACGGATCAGCGCCTGCTCGCCATCCAGTTCGGAGGCCGCCTGCTGCAACAACTCCGACAGGTGCAACAGGTTAGTCAGCACCCGCTCACCATCACTGCGAGCGATCAGGGTTTGCGGTAGATGAAAGTCATGCAGAAATCGCCGCAACATCGGCAGCACGCCTTGTTTGCGCCAGATCTCGCGATAAGCCCGAAACTGCATGACTCGTCCTTCCCAGACCAACTCATCCTGATTCAGGCGTTCGAGTTCAGCCAACGGCAGATTCAAGGTAATGCAGGCCAAGGCTGCCTTTAGCGAGCGCTCGACATCCGGCTCGGCACAGGCCTTGAGCCAGGCCAGCAGGTCATGGGCCTCCTGGGCCGCGAAGACTGAATCCTTGTCCGACAGATAGACGCTGCGCACCCCACGGGCGGCAAGCTCACCGCGTATCGCTTGAGCCTCCTTGCCATCGCGCACCAGAATTGCGATGTCCGCCGGCTGCAGCCCGCGAAAATCCTTGCCTTCCTGGGCGAAACCCGCGCTACCGGCTTGTCCGCCATTGAGCAGGGCAGTGATTTCACTGGCGCAGGCCGCCGCCAACTGCTGGCGGTAGACCGCACCGGAGACTGGCTGCTCTGTAGATAAACGCCAGATGTTCAGCGCCGGCACGTCTTGCCCGGAAATCAGTAAATGCTCCTTGCGCCCCTGAGAATCCACAGGCTGAAACGGCACCGGGTTGTCACCGTCTTTCTCTCGAAACAGAAACGCACCGCGCCCCTGTTCACGGGACTCGGCGCGCTCGAACACCTGGTTTACTGCGCGGACCATCCCATGGCTGGAGCGAAAGTTCGTACCCAGCGTATGCAGTCGCCCTGCGGTGGCTATTCGCGCGCGCAGGTAGGTGTAGATGTCCGCGCCACGAAAGGCATAGATCGCTTGCTTGGGATCTCCGATCAGAAACAGTCCGGTCTCGGGATTGTTTTCCTCGATGCGATAGATGTTCTCGAAGATCCGGTACTGCACCGGATCCGTGTCCTGGAATTCGTCGATCAGGGCGACCGGAAACTGCTCGCGGATAAGCGTGGCGAGGCGCTCGCCGCCTTCGGATCGCAACGCGGCGTCAAGGCGCAGCAGCATGTCATCGAAGCCCATTTCGGCACGTCTGCGCTTCTCTTCCTCAAAGCGCGCACCTACCCATTTGGCGGCGTGCTGCAACACAGCCGCGTCAGGCGTCGGCAGCCCGTCGAGACTCGACTTGAGCCTCGACATCGCGTCCAGTCCCGGATGACTCGGGGGCTCGCCTTTCCAGGCTTCGGCCATGCCGTCCGGCGTCAGCCGAGTAAATCCGGTACCGATATCCAGTTGTTCCAGTGACTCGTCTTCAGCCCAGGTCTTGAGTTTCTCGAACCAGGGCTCGAAGTAGCGGGCCTGCATCTTGCGTCCGTCGACTGTCTTGCTGGCAACACCCTGATGACAAATGACGAGCAATTCTTCCGCCCACTGCTGCCAGGGCTTTTTCAATTCAACCAATGCTGCGCGGCGTTCCAGCAGGCACTCGTCGATCAGTTCGGCCGGAGATCTGTCTTCCTTGCCGTCACGTTCAGTGCCGAAGAGAGCACGTACACGAGGCAACAGGGCGGCCGGACCTCCCCAGTTAGTACGAACCCAATTCAGGGCATCCCCCTGCATCGGATAGCAGAACAGGCGCCAGTAATCACGGAGCACTTCGCCGAGCAGATCGCTGTGATCGGTTTCCAGAGACTGGGTAAACAGACTGCCGCTGTCGAATGCGTGTTCGCGCAGCATTCGCTGACACCAGCTGTGGATCGTCGAGACCGCAGCCTCGTCCATCCATTGCGCGGCGATATCCAGGCGATTGGCGCAACCGGGCCATTGCTGAGGATCGAACTGCGCGCGCAGCTCATCGATCAACGTATCAGGGGGTGGCGTCTCGTCACGGAAGAAGCGTGCGGCCTCGGCCAGACGTGTGCGGATGCGCTCGCGCAACTCCTTGGTTGCCGCATCGGTGAAGGTCACTACAAGAATCTGCGGTGGCAACAACTCGCGACCGAAGCCGCTCGCCTCACTTCCGTGGCCGAGGATCAGGCGCAGATACAACGCGGAGATGGTGAACGTCTTGCCGGTGCCCGCACTGGCCTCGATCAGTTGGCTGCCCTTCAATGGAAACGCCAGGGCAAGTGGCTGCTTTGTACTCATGAACGTACCCCCTCGCTGGCCAATGACTGCCAAGGGGCTTCGAGCACCGGGCGGTATAGAGCGTTACACCAATCGGGGAATGTCTCCCCGACCAGCAAAGCATCGTAATCCGGGAACTGCCGCGCCAATGCGGGGCTTTCGCGTCTCTCGCCTTCGCTGGTCTGGCCATCACCTTCATAGGCTTTGCGTGCAGCGGCTTCGGCCTTCAGCGGGTCGCTCTGGCCCAGCCATGCAAAAGCGGTTTTCACCGCAACCGGAAGTGGCTGGCGCATTCCTGACTGCCAGGCGAGCAGCAGGTCTTCGAGTACCCGCCACGCCCGATCCTGCTCCATGGGTTCAAGCAAGAGAGTGTCGTCGCTGGCGACCAGTGCAGTGGTCAAGGACAGTCCACTCGCACAAGCGACCAGATGATCGACCCACGGTTTGATCAGACGGTGCCATTTGCGGTTCTTGATTGAACCGATGCTGTTGGGGATAGTCGTCACCGACAGCACACCGCCATCGGCGCGTTGATGCAACCCTCCAAGCCACCCTTCCAGGCGCAATCCCTGCCATTCAAGATTGATCGGGATCGCACTGGTCAGCGGAGTCGGCCAAAGCGTCAGCAGTTGTTGATAGCGTTGCAGCAAATCAGGAAGCGGTTCGATCAGCTCTCGTTGCAGGCACTCTCCGAATCCCGCCATGGGCAGCAGCCCACTGTTTTGCAGGCGCCGGGCCTGAGCTTCAAGCGCCTGATCAACACTCTCCGGATGCCTCAAGGCCGCGTCGAGCAAGCTGCTGCTGAGGGTATATCGCTGCAAGGCATCCAGCACAAAGGGCTCTTCATCGGCTTGAGGTACTTGTGCCGCTTCGAAGTAAACCTTCAAGCGTTGAGTGAAAAAGTGTCGAACCGGGTTACGCAGAAAATCCTGCAGCAGTGCAAGGCCGAGCGGCTCCTCCTGAACATGGGGTTCAAGCATTCCTTTCACTTCAGCAGGCTCATGAAGTTGATGCAGCACCTGCCATTCATTGGCATAGCTGAACAGCTCATCACCGTCATGGAAGTAACGTGAACTGAAAGGCTGCAGCGGGTGCTCCTGGGTCATGGCATGCAACAGATCCGAGTTTTCAGCAGTCGTTCGCCAACCATTGGCGAGATGATCGCGCAACTGACCGATCAGCACCGAGGGTGGCCGTTCACTGTTGTCACGAATGCTGCGTCCAACCCAACTGATGTAGAGCTGATGGCGAGCAGACAGCAGTGCTTCGAGCAACAGATAGCGATCATCTTCACGACGGGAGCGATCTCCCGGCCGGTAATCGCTGCCCATGAGGTCGAAGTCCAACGGTGGTTGTGCCCGGGGATAATCGCCGTCGTTCATGCCCAGCAGACAAACCAGCTTGAAGGGAATTGCCCGCATCGGCATCAGGGTACAGAAGTTCACCGAACCGGCCAGGAAGCGTTGGGACAAACGCCCCTGATCCAGCCCGGCCAGCCAGGCCTCGCGAACAACGGTCAGCGGTAATTCGTCTTCCAGTCCGACAGACTCACAGGTCTCCAGCCATGTCTCGCGCAGCTCCTCAAGCTGAGTCAGCAAGTAGTCGTCATGCTCGTTGCTCGCGTTGAAAAACAACTGAATCAGTACCTGTAATCGACTCCCCCACTCTTGAGGTTTCGCAGGTTTGAGCAATTGCTGGTGCGAGTACTCCAAGGCATCCAGCAAGGCGGACAGAGGACCGATCAGCGCAGCATCGAGGCCGCCAATTTCGTCGTAGGGCTCAATGCCCCCGCAGGCACTGGAATCGCCAACCGCATATCCGAGGAGCATCCGCTTCAGGCCGAAACGCCAGCTGTTCTGCTCCAGTTCATTTGGCAACCCCAGTCCGGCACGCTGGTCAGCGTCCATCCCCCAACGCACCCCGGCGCCTTCGATCCAGCGATGCAGTGTCGGCAGGTCCCGCTCCTCCACCCCGAACCGTGTGCGTAACGCCGGCACATCGAGCAAGTCGAGGATTTCACTGACGGGGAAACGACTATCGGGCAGCTTGAGCAGATGTTCGACGGCGATCAGCAATGGGTCGCGACCGCGTTGCCCCTGGTCGGCCAGCGTGAAAGGAATGAACCGTGGATCATGACGATCCAGCTGTCCGAACACTGCACGGACGTGCGGCGCATAACTGTCGATGTCGGGCACCATCACGATTACATCGCGGGGGCGCAGTTCAGGATCGGCGCTGAATCGAGCCAGGAGCTGATCGTGGAGAATCTCCACTTCGCGCTGCGCACTATGGGCAATGTGGAATCGAATCGATTGATCCTGCTTCAGATCGATCTTAGGCCAGAGCTCACGCGTCTCGCTGAGCGGGCGCAGCTCCAGAATGTCGTCCTGCAGTTGATTGAGCATGTTTTGCGGGATTGTTTCGCTGAACAGATCGATACGACCATTGCGAAATGCCGCGCGATAGCTGCCGGGGTCGTCATAGCTGTCGAGCAGATTGATGTAGTCACGACCTTGCTTGCCCCAGGCGGCAAGCAGCGGATGGGCGTGTTGATGCAGTGACTCCGGATCCAGCGCTACGGGCATGCCGCTCTTGCGAGCCTGACGCTTGTATTGATGACGCAACAGATCCTTGTCGGCAACGATATCGGCCCAATGATAACGGCAAGGATTGTGTACGCAGAGCAGGACCTGGCTGAAGCGGGCCAGCCCAGCCAATGCTTCGAGTACTTGTGCAGGCAGTGAGGAAATTCCGAAAACGATTACCCGTGACGGCAAGCCTGTCGGTGCTTTTTCAAGGTTGTTGATGCACTCGATGAATCGCTGGTGCACGCCCGCACGGCTTTGAGCCATACCTTGTTCACCGACATCCTCAAGCAATGCGCGCCACAACTCCGCCTGCCAGCAACTGGTGATGGGCAGTGGTTTTATTTCGCCTCTGACATTTCGTAGTTGATGTCGCCCCTCGGCCCAATCCTCGAGCCAGTCGGCACGGTACACCTGATACTGATCGAACAGATCCGCCAGTCGCTCGGACAACTGGTAGCGCTTGCGCAAGTCGGTGTCATGGGTCAGAAATCGTTGCAGGGGTTCGAAATGCGGCAAGTCGATGACCTGCGGTAACAAGCGCATCAGGCGCCAGGTCAGAGGGGCCTTGTCGAGCAAGGACTTGGCCGGAATCTCATCTCGTCCCAGAACCATGCGGTAAAGCTGCCACATGAAACTGCCCGGCAACTGCACATCAATTGCCGCGGCAATACCGCAGCCACCCAAATCATCCTCTTCAGGATCCTCTGCCAGTGCCAGCTTGAGCCATTGGGCGATGCCGTTGCTCTGCACAAGCGCAATTTCGTTTTCCAGAGGAGCCAGCGGATAACGCCGCATGATGCTGATCACAAGGCTGCGCAGTTCGTCCAGACTGTTGCTCTGAACCACCATGAATGCAGCGTTGAGGGACTGTGTGTCCGGCATGAGGCTTCCTTGGAAAAATACAAAAGCTAGGGCTGAACCTTAGCATTGTCGGTTGGTAAGGGCAGCCGCAAGGCGTCTGAGAATGCTGTACGAACTTTCCTGCGGGCAAAACAAAACCCCAACTGCTTTCGCAATTGGGGTTTCGGAATTTAATCTTGACGATGACCTACTCTCACATGGGGAAACCCCACACTACCATCGGCGATGCATCGTTTCACTTCTGAGTTCGGGATGGGATCAG